>JBFWOG010000004.1:0-79879 GCA_050250645.1 Vicinamibacterales bacterium | reverse complement strand
CTCGCGGGGCCTCATTGGGCCTCGCCCTTCGCTTCGCTCGGGCTCGTTGGGCCGCCCTGCGGGCGCTGGGAGCTGAAGCACCGGCACGTGCGCTGTGGTCCTGTCGCCCCCAACGAGCGGCGGAGCCGCGAGGCCCGACGCGGCCGCAGGCCGCGGCCCAACGAGCCGCGAAGCGGCGAGGCCCAACACCCGAGCGGAGCGAGGGCGGCCCAACACGGCCGCAGGCCGTGGCCCAACGCGCCGCAGGCGCGGCCCAGCGAGCGGCCCCACGCTTCCGTGCGATCATCAAGACCGCGTGCCTTTCTCCCGTCGTGCCCGGACGTTTGCCTGCGCTGCGGTGGTGGCGGTGCTCACCCTTGCCGGGCCGCTGTCGGTGCAGCCGCACGGCGCGCAGGTGGCCGCGCCCACCCTCGAGGTGACGGCGCCTGCCGAGCTCGCGGCCGATCGCGCGCGTGTCGAGCGCTACGACCCCGCGCGCCTGGCCGGCATCGTCGAGCTGGTCGGCCTGGCCGATCCGGGCGGGCCCATCCGGGTGGTGCTCGCGCGCGAGTCGTCGGACGCGGCGCGCCGGGCCGGGCCCGACATCGCCGGCTACGCGCTGGGACGCCCGGGCCTGGTCGTCATCTTCCCCGCGCGCTCGCCGGTGTATCCGGACGACTCGATCGACGACGTGCTCCGGCACGAGGTGGCGCACGTGCTCATCGACCGCGCGGTCGCCGGGCACCCGGTGCCGCGGTGGTACCACGAGGGGCTGGCCATGGCGGCCGAGCACGAGATGGGGCTCGAGGACCGCACCCGGCTGGTCTACGAGCTGGCGCTCAGCCGCCGCGTCGGGCTCGCGGGGCTCGACGCGCTGTTCCGCGGCGACCGGCGCTCGATGACGCGCGCGTACACGCTGGCGGGCGCGTTCGTCCGCGGGCTGCTCGACCTCCACGGCCGGGGCCTGCCGGCGCGGCTGCACCGGCTCGTCGCCGCCGGCGTTCCGTTCGACGAGGCGTTCGCCGAGGCCGCGGGCGAGACCCTGCCGTCGGCCGAGGACGCGTTCTGGCGCCGGCAGCGTCTCTGGACCACCTGGCTGCCGATCGCCACCTCGACGACGGTGCTGTGGGGCGCGGTCACCCTGCTCGCGCTGTGGGCGATCGCGCGGCGCCGCCGGCAGCGGGCGCGCCTGCGAGCGCTGTGGGACGAGGAGGCCGCGATCGACGCGGAGCTGGCGGCGCTCCGGCGCGCGGACACCGGTGACGACGAGCCGGGGCCCACCCCCTGGGCCGGTTGACTTCGCCCCCGCGCATTCGCTTCAATCGGTGACGGTCATGCCCACACTCGAATCGGTCTCCCGCCGGATGGTCGCCTTCCTCGAGCATCCATCGACGGTCTTCTTCGTCGCCGCCGTGCTCGTCTGGAGCGGGGTGGACGACCTGCTCGAGGAGTGGACGGGATCGGAGGGGCTCCTCGACCTCGACGTCCATCACGGCGTCATCCTGTTCGGGCTGCAGCGCGCGCTGATGGCCCTTGGCGACATGATCGAGGGCATGCAGAAGGGCCTCGAGAGCCGGCGGGCGAGGCGGGAAGCCGCGGAGGCGGAGTAGGCGGGCTCGCGAGGGCGGCCCGCGCGCCGGCGGCGCTAGTGGGGCTCGGAGCGTCCGGGCCTGCGCCGGGGCCGCAGGCGGGGCTGCTCGCCCGTCTGGACGCGCCACATGCTCGCGTAGATGCCGTCGGCGGCGACGAGCTCGTCGTGGCGGCCCATCTCCTTCACCTGCCCCTCGTCCAGCACGTAGATCAGGTCGGAGTTGCGGATCGTGGACAGGCGGTGGGCGACGATGACGGTGGTGCGGCCCGCGGTGACCTCGGCCAGCGACCGCTGGACGGCGGCCTCCGTCTCGTAGTCGAGCGACGAGGTCGCCTCGTCGAAGAGCAGGATCGGGCGGTCGGCCAGCACGACGCGGGCGATGGCGAGCCGCTGGCGCTGGCCGCCCGACAGCGAGTGGCCGCCGTAGCCGACGGCGGTCGCGTAGCCCTCGGGCAGCTCCATGATGAACTCGTGCGCCTCGGCGATCATCGCCGCCTCCTCGACCTCCTCGTCGGTCGCGCCCGGGCGGGCGTAGGCGATGTTGTCGCGCACCGTGCCGGCGAAGACGGCCAGGTCCTGGGCGACGGTGGCGATGGCCCCGCGCAGGTCGCGCATGCGCAGGTCGCGCACGTCCACGCCGTCGTACTTCACCGCCCCGGCCTGCACGTCGTAGAAGCGGAGCAGCAGCTTCAGCACCGTGCTCTTGCCGGCGCCGCTCGACCCGACGATGCCGACGGTGTGGCCCGCGGGGAACGTGAGGCTCATGTTGCGGATGGCCTTGCGGTCGGCCTCGTAGGCGAAGGTGACGTCCTCGAAGGTGATGCCGCGCGTGATGCCCGTGAACGGGAGCGCCTCCGGCGCGTCGACGATGCCCGGCTTCATGTCCAGGACCTCGAACACGCGCTCGATGGCGACGGTGGTGCGCTGGTAGTTCTCGAGGCTGGCGCCGTAGTAGCCGACCGCGGCCAGCATCCGGAGCTGCGTGGCCGTCACGACGTTGTAGTTGCCGGCCGTGAGGGCGCCCTTCTCCACCTGCAGGCCCCCCCACACGATCGACGCCATGAACTCGGTGCCGACGATGGCGGTGAGCGTCGGCACGTAGGCGGACGTGAGGTTGTTGGCCGCGCGCGTCGACTCCATCTGCGCCTGGCCGGCCGTCAGCACGCGCTGGGCCTCGCTCTCCTGCGACGCGAAGCCCACGATCGTCGGCAGGCTCGACAGGTTGCCGTGGATGAGCGCCGAGAGCCGCTCGTTGTCGTAGTAGGACGTGACCAGCCGGTCCTTGAGCGGGCCGAGCAGCTCCTTCGACGTCACGAGGACCGGGGGGATCAGCAGCAGCTGCAGCAGGGCGAAGCCCGGCGAGAGCGCCAGCACCGTGCCGACGACCGCGAGGCCGCTCGCCACGACCGCGATGATCGGGTCGCTGCCGTCCTTGATGAAGCTGTGGATGCGTGCGAGGTCGCTCTCGATGATGCCGATCCACGCGCTCACGTCGCGCGACTCGAACTGCGCGAGGTCCAGCGTCTGCAGGTGCTGGTACACGTCGTTGCGCAGGTCGTTGCGGACCCGGTTGGCGAACTCCGCGGCGGTGCTGCGGTGCATGTAGTCGAGCGTCGCGTCGGCGGCCCAGATCGCCAGGCCGAGCCCGCCGAGCCCGAACAGCTGCGCGCGCACCGACCGCAGCCCCATCCACGCCAGGATCGACGACCGCCCCGTCGACACGATGTCGATGCCCGCGCCGATCAGGATCGGCGGCGACGAGTCCAGCAGCCGGTTGAGGAACGACGCGCCCAGCATCTGGATCGCCAGCCCCCGGTGGGGCCGCGTGCGGTCGATCAGCCGGGCGAGCGGCGCGTCGCCGCCGAACGGCATCGGCATGAGCGGCGCCTCGGGCGGGCGCTCCACCGCGTCCTCGAGCGCCTGCACCACCCACGCCCGCGCCGTCGGCTCGGGGATGTCCGGGGCGAACTCGAGCAGGAGGTTGCCGGTCAGCGGGTTCGCGCTCGCCAGGGTGACCTCCGGCCGCGCCCGGAGCAGCGCCGCGACCCCCTGCGCGAGCACGGGCCGGTTGCGCAGCACGGGGACGTGCCAGCGAACGCGGCCGGGCAGGGTGGACAGCGGGTGCATCAGGCGAGAACCGGTGGAGCGACGCGGGCCACGGGGGGAAACGCCGGGCCGCGGGCGGCCGGGCGCGGTGGACGGCGGCGGCGCCTAGCCGCTGGCCAACTCGGCCTTGAGATCCGCGACCTCGCGGCGCAGCGCCGCGATCGTCGACTGGGACTGCCGCACGTCGCGCATCGCGCGCGCCTCGTCGCGAATCGCGGCGACCTCCGCGGTCGTCCGATCCCAGAGCCCGGCGGCCGCGTCCGTGGCCTCGTAGCCGTAGCTGACCGCCGTGACCACCATGGGGCGGCCGAACACCTTCGCGATGACGGTCGCCAGTGCGCCGGCGACGAACGATCCGAGGCTGAACATGGCTGGCTGGGCTCCTGGGCACGCCGGCGGCGGGGGCGCGCGGTCCGCGGCGGCCGGCGGTCAGTATAGAGGCTCGCTTCGGTGGGGGTCAACGCCGCGAGGCCGATTGACGGGGCCTCGACAAGCCTGTCATCATGGCCCCGCGTTGACCTTCACGGACATGCTGATCCCGTTCTTCGCCTTCTTTCTCGGCGTCTTCCTGGCGCCGGTCATCAGGCCCCTGCTGCGCCCGCTCTTCGTCGAGGTCATCCGCGCCTCGATGGTGACCGCCGACGAGGTGCGCCGCATGTCGGCGGAGGTCCGCGAGAACATCGAGGATGTCGCCGCCGAGGTGCAGGCCGAGCGCGCCAACCGGCCCGCCCCGCCGCCGGCGGCCCCGGCCGGCGCCGGCCAGGCCGCCGCGGCCGCCTCGCCGAACCCGCCGCCGCCCGTGCCCCCGGCTCCCGCCGGCACCACGCCCCAGCCGCCCGCTCCGCCTACCGCCTGACGCCCCGGCTCGCCGGACGCGGCACTAGCGTTGTCCGGCCGGAGGTCCAGGCAGGGACGGCGGCGTCGTGCCGTTGCCCGCCGTGTCCGGGGTGGACTCCGGGTCTGTCGGCACCGCCGGGGTCGCGGGGAACTGCTGCACGGGCATGACCGGGTTGTCCGGTGCGAGGGGCGGGGCCGGGGCGACCCCCGTGAAGTTGACGGGCGTCGACGGGATCGCCATCAGCCGCGACGGGTCGTCCACCCGCCGGCCGTCAGCCGTGATCTCCTGCGCCTTGATGATGTTCGGGTAGAGCGTCGGGAACTTGTACCACCGGATGCCCACCACCCAGAGCCGGTACAGGTGCCCGGTCTGGACCTGGCTCTTCAGGCCCTGCGAGTTGACCTTCCCGAGCCACCACATGTCGATGTTCTCGAACTCGCGGGTCTTGCCGCGTTCGTCGAGATCCACGGTGTGCACCAGGTAGCTGATGCCGCTGTCGTCCTCGGAACTGGTGTTCACCAGGGCGTTGTCGTCGGTCACCTGGACGTCGTACGGACGCGGGATCAGGTAGACGAACGGCAGCACGATGAACGCCACGACCCCGGCGACGGCGAAGAGCTTGCGGCCGACGTGCCAGTGCCAGAACATGCGCCCGGCGTAGCGAACGCCGGTGGCGTGCCGGCGGATCGGGCGGACGAACTCCTCCCACGCCAGCCGGCTGTGGCCCTTGAGCAGGCGCCACTCGCGAGCGACCCCCGCGCGGAAGGACGGCGCCTTGCCGCCACGGCGCGGCGCCGCCCCGCCTGACAGCCAGAGCAGGGTGACGCCAACCAGGCGGAGGAGGAAGCGGACGACCGCCATGGCGGCCGTCAGGACGCCGAGCCAGAAGCTCAGCACCAGGAAGACGATGAAGAAGAGGAAGGGGATGAAGCGGAGGAACCGCCATAGCTCGATGGCGGCTCCCCTGAGAAACGTGAGGACGCGCTCGGCCCGCGCGAAGACCTCTTCGTCGCTCGGCGACGGACGTCCCGCGCTCACGCCGGGCGCCTTGTCGCTGGCTTCGAAGGACATGCCCGGTGGGCCGCGCCGAACCCGGCGGGGCTAGGAGCTCTTCTTGCTCCCGACCTGCTGGCGCAGCGTCGCCACTTCCTGCCGCAGCGCCTGGAGCTCGTTCTCCATGTCCTGCGCGGTGTGGGCCGCGAGCGCCTCGTTCTTGACCGAGGCGGCCTCGGTCTTGGCCTTGGTCCAGGCATCGGCCACGACGTCCGACACCTCGTAACCCGCGCGCACCACCCCGACCAGCAGCGGACGGGCGACGGCCGCACCGACAACCGCGACGGCCGCGCCGGCGCCGAACGAACCCATGCTCAATTTGCCGATGACAGGCAGGACCATGCTGTTTTTCCGCTCTCGAGTGGGCGCCGAGCCTCGTTCACCCCGCTGCACGGCGCCACGCCAACGCAGCCAGGGCAGCCGCCGGGTCCCCGGCGGTCAGGTCGTAGTATAGGCACGGCCCCGGCGGGGGGTCAACGCCGACACACCGAGTTTGCGCGGATTACGGCGCGGGCGGGCCCGAAACCGTGGGCGGGGGCGCGGTCATCAGGCGCGACGGGTTCTCGAGCGGCCGGCCGTGCTGGTCGACCTCGGTCGCCGAGATGATGTTCGGGAACAGGATCGGCGCCTTGTACCACCGGATGCCGACGACCCAGAACTTGTAGAACTTACCGGGCTGGAGCTGGCTCTTCAGCCCCTGCGAGTTCACCTTCCCCAGCCACCACGCGTCCTCGTTCTCGTATTCCCGCGTCTTGCCCCGCTGGAACAGGTCGACCGCATGGACGAGGTAGTAGACCTTCGTGCCGTCGTTCTCGTAGTGCGTCGCGTTGTCGTCGGTGACCTGCACGTAGTGGGGCCGGGGCACGATGTACATCCCCGGGATGCCGACGAAGACCCCGACGAGCAGCACCACGAATGCCTTGCGCGTCAGCGTCCAGTACCAGAACCGGCGCGTCGCGCGCCTGAGCGCCAGGTACTGCCGCGCCAGGGGCCGCGCCAGCTGCTCGTAGGCCGCGAATCGCTGGTCCCACAGCAGCAGCACGTCGTCCTGCGCCCCCTCGAGCACGCCGTCCCGCCGGCCCGGCCGCGGCGGCACGCCGCCCGACAGCCAGAGCATCAGGACCATGCCGAGCCGCATGACGAAGCGGACCTGGCTGAAGAACACCTCGACCAGCCAGAGCCAGAAGCCGAGGATCGACAGGACGACGTACCCCGCGAACGGCAGGAAGCGCAGCAGCTCCCAGGCGTCGATGACGATGCGCTTCAGGAAGCGGCCGAACCGCACGAACGCCGAGCCGACCCGGGACTCCGCGGCCCGGAGCGGGCCCGCGTCAGGGCTTGCTGCCTGCACTGGACGCGGCCTTGAGCGTGATCGCCACGCCGACGCCGAGCTGCGACTGGTTCGGGCTGTCGGTCGGCTTGTGCAGCGAGTCGTACTGGTGGTTGTAGTAGATCTTCAGCCCGACCGCCTTCGACACCTGCGAGAGGAACGTCGCGCTGAACGCGAGGCTGCGATCGCCCGTGTCCGAGGTGTCGATGTGCATCTTCAGGTACTGCTCGAAGCCGAGGATGGGCGTGATCTTGTAGGTGAAGAGCTGCAGCACGCCGACGTCCCGCACGTTCGACCCGGCGTCGGTGTGGGCGCGGTCTTCCTTGCCGAGCGCGACCGACGTGCCGATCTGCGCGAAGATGCGCCTGGTCGCGAGCAGGTTGAACCCCACGCCCGCCTCGGCGGCGAGACGGTAGTTGAGGTCGAGGATCGCGTCCCGCCGGTACTGCCCGACGCCCAGCAGGCTCCACCGCTCGTTGATCGGGCGGATGTAGGTGAAGAGCAGCTCGTTGTTGTTCGTGACGTTGAACAGCGGCTCGTTCGGCGCCGGGCGGTAGTCGGCGTACGTGTAGCTGGCATCGAACTGCAGCAGGTGGCGCTTCATCGTCGAATGCGCCACCTTGCCGCTCAGCGAGACCCCGAGCGTCTCGGTGCGGCCGGAGTTCAGCGTGCCGCCGAGCGTCGCCGAGGCGCTGCTCTTGCCGGGCTCGGGCGCCGACATCATGTCGTCGATGAGCTCGGGGAGCGCGCCGATCGCCGGGTCCGACGAGGACGTGGACTGGGCGGCTGCTGGCGCGGCGCACAGCAGCGGAAGGAGGGTCGCCAGCGTCAGCAGGCGGGTGGCGGCACGCGGCACGGAGTGCATGCGACATTGTCGGTGAGCCCACGATGGCCGTCAACATGGTCCCTGCCGCCCGACCGGCCCCACTTCCCGTGAAGGCGTGCACGGAATCGCCCGGCCGTTCGGGGTAGACTGGCCCCACTCCACCTGCGCGGCCCGCCGCGGCCGCTGGTATCTGCCGTGCCGAACACCCCGCGAGCCTCATCCCCGCCGGTCCCCCTGGTCTGCGCCACGCTGTCGCCCGCCGGGCTGGCGCACCCCTGGCTCGCGGTGGAGACGGCGCGGGCGGGCGGGGTCGGGCTGCTCGACGCCGTGCACCTCGGGCCCGACGAGGCCGTTCGCGCGCGGCACAACCTCTCGCAGGCCCTGGCGGCACTGCCCGCCGGCACCCGCGCGGCGCTTGGCCTGCGCCTGCACGCGGACGACCTGTCGCGGCACGCCGCGCTCGCCGGCGCCCTGGCCGGCCACCCGCACTGGCTCGTCCTCTGCGGCTGGACGCCGGCCGGCCTGCCAGACCTGCTGCGCGGGCTCGCCGCCGAGGGGCGCGAGATCTGGCTCGAGGTCGGGGCCGCGCGCGAGACGGCCGCCGTCGACCCGGCCCTCGGCTTCGCGGGGTGGGCCGCCCGGGGCGCCGAGTGCGGCGGCCTCGCCGGCGACGAGTCGGCGTTCGTGCTGGCGCAGCACCTCGCGCGCCAGCCGCGGCCCTTCCTCGTGCGCGGGGGCATCGGGCCGGCCAGCGCGGCGGCCTGCCAGGTGGCGGGCGCTCACGGCGTGGTCGTGGACGACCTGCTCTGGCTGCTGCGCGAGTCGCCCCTGCCGCCCCGGTGGCGGCACCTCATCGGCCGGCTCGGCCTGACGGACACCACCCGCGTCGGCGAGCGTCACGGCCTCGGGGTCCGGGTACTCGACCGGCCGGAGGCCCCGGCCGGCCGCGCGCTCGAGGCGCGCTCGCGGGAGATCGAGCGCGAGCCCGAGGGCGATCGGGCAGGCGCGTGGGCCGGCGCCGTGGCGCGGCTCGTCGGCTGGGGGGAACCCGAGGCCCGGGCGTGGCCGGTCGGCGAGGGTGTGGGGCGCGCCGCCGGCGCGGCGGCCCGGTACCGCACCGTCGGTCGCCTGGTCCGCGCGATGCCCGCGGAGGCCTCGGCCTCGGTGGCGGATGCCGCGCGGCTGCAGCCGCTGGCGCCCGGGGCGAGCCTCGCGGCGTCGCTCGGCACCCGGTACCCGATCGTGCAGGGGCCCATGACCCGCGTGAGCGACCGGGTGGAGTTCGCCGACGCGGTGGCCGCGGGCGGAGGCCTGCCGCTGCTCGCGCTGGCCCTCATGCGCGGCGCCGACGTGGCGGACCTGGTGGGCCGCGCGAGCGAGACGCTCGGCGGCCGCGCCTGGGGCGTGGGCATTCTCGGCTTCGTGCCGCCCGAGCTCCGGCTCGAGCAGATGGCCGAGGTCGCGCGCGTGCGGCCGCCCTTCGCCCTCATCGCCGGCGGCCGGCCCGACCAGGCCGAGGCGCTCGAGCGGCAGGGCATCCGGACCTTCCTGCACGTGCCCGCCCCCCTCGTCGTGCCGTTCCTCGCCGACGGCGTCCGGCGCTTCGTCTTCGAGGGCGGCGAGTGCGGCGGCCATGTCGGGCCGATGCACAGCTTCGCGCTCTGGGACTACGCCGTGGAGGCGCTGGCCGGCGCCGTGCCGGCCGCCGACGCCGCGGCGGTGCAGGTGCTCTTCGCCGGCGGCATCCACGACGGCCTGTCGGCGGCGATGGTGGCGGCGCTGGCGGCGCCGCTGGCCGCGCGCGGCATGCAGGTCGGCGTGCTCATGGGCACCGCGTACCTCTTCACCGCCGAGGCGGTGGCGGCCGGCGCGATTACCCCCGGGTTCCAGGCCGCGGCCGTGCAGAGCCCCGGCACGGTGACGATCGAGACCGGACCGGGCCACGTCATCCGCTGCGCGGCCACGCCGTTCGTCGACCGTTTCGAGGCCGAGCGCCGCGCGCTCGTCGAGACCGGGCTCGACGGCGCCGCGCTCGGCGACGCGCTCGAGGCGCTCGTCGTGGGCCGCGCGCGCGTGGCGTCGAAGGGGCTCGAGCGCCGGGGCGACAGCCTCGTCGCGGTGGACGAGGCGCAGCAGCGCCAGGACGGCCTCTACATGCTCGGCGAGGTCGCCGCCCTTCGCGACGGGACCACGACCGTGGCCGCCCTGCACGCGTCCGTGTCGGAGGGTGGCGTCGCGCGGCTCGCGACGGCCGCCGGCGAGGCGGACGTGGCCGAGGCGCCCGCCGGGCCGCGCCCGCTCGACGTGGCGATTGTCGGCGTGTCGGCGCTCGTGCCCGGCGCCCGCACCGTGGAGGGCTTCTGGCGGCAGCTGCTCGACCTGGTGCCCGCCATTCGCGAGATCCCGAAGGAACGCTGGGACTGGCGGCTCTACTACGATCCCGTCCCGGGCGCGCGCGACCGCATCGCGTCGAAGTGGGGCGGCTTCGTGGACCCGATTCCGTTCGACCCGCTGCGCTTCGGCATCCCGCCGCGCTCGCTGCCGGCGATCACGCCGCCGCAGCTGCTGGCGCTCGAACTCACCCGGCGCGCCCTCGTGGACGCCGGGTACGCCGACGCGCGTCCCGCCGACCCCGTGCGCGCCAGGACGGCCGTCGTGTTCGGCATCGGGAACACCGCGGACCTCGAGCAGCTCTACATGACCCGCGCGGCCCTGCCCCTCATCGCGCCGGGTGCCGGCGACGCGGTGCTCGACCGGCTGCCCGAGTGGACGGAAGAGAGCTACCCCGGGCTGCTGGCGGCCGTGGTGGCGGGGCGCGTGGCGAACCGCTTCGATTTCGGCGGGCCGAACCTGACGATCGACGCGGCCTGCGCGAGCTCGCTGGCCGCGCTCGACACCGCGGTGCGGGAGCTGGCCGAGGGGCGCTCCGACCTCGCGGTGGCCGGCGGCCTCGAGTTCGAGATGTCGCCGCAGGCGTTCATGGGCTTCAGCCACACGCGCGCGCTCTCGCCGCGCGGGCGCGCCGACGTCTTCGACCGCGGCGCCGACGGCATCGTCATCAGCGAGGGGGGCGTCGTCGTCGTGCTGAAGCGGCTGGCGGACGCGGAGCGCGACGGCGACCGGATCTACGGCGTGATCAAGTCGATGGGGGCCTCGAGCGATGGCCGCGGGCTCAGCATGACGGCGCCCAAGTCGGCGGGGCAGCGGCGCGCGCTCGACCGCGCGTACGGCCGCGCGGGCATCGACCCGGCGACGCTCGGCCTGTACGAGGCGCATGGCACGGGCACGGCACTCGGCGACGCCGCCGAGGCGCAGACCATCAGCGGCGTCCTCGGCGAGGCGGGGGCGCCGGCCGACGGGTGCGCGATCGGGTCGGCGAAGAGCCTGATCGGCCACACGCGGACCGCGGCGGGCATGGTGGCGCTCCTGAAGGCGACGCTCGCGCTGTACCACAGGGTCGTGCCGCCGCATGCCGGTGTCGACGACCCGCTGCCCTCCGTGTCCGGCGGCGGCCCGATCTACATTGCCGACCGCCCGCGGCCGTGGATCGCGCGGCCTGGCGTGCCGCGGCGCGCCGGGGCCAGCGCGTTCGGCTTCGGCGGCACCAACTACCACGTCGTGGTCGAGGAATACCGGCCGGGCGCGATCGACGCGGCGCCGGGCGCCGCGGACTGGCCCGTCGAGATCTTCACGGTCGCGGCAGGGGACGAGGCCGGGCTCACCGGCGCGCTCGACCGGCTCGACCGCGCGGCGGCCCGCCTGGAGGCGTGGCCCGCGGACGGCGCCGCGCCGCCGCCGTTCACGCTGCGCGACCTCGCCTACGTGTCCGCGGTACGCGCCTCGGCGGGAGGGGCGCGCCGGGTCGCCTTCACCGCGTCGTCACCGGGCGAGCTCCGCGCGCGCATTGCCTCCGCGCGCGCCGCGGCGGGCGGCGCCCGCGCCCGGGACGTGTACACCGGCGCCGGCGCGCCCGCCGGCCGCCTCGCGTTCCTCTTCCCGGGCCAGGGCTCGCAGTACCCGGGCATGGGCCAGGAACTCGCGTGCTACCTGTCCGCGCCCCGCGCGGTGGCCGAGCAGGCCGACGCGGTCGTCACCGGGCTGGGCCGGCCGCTCAGCCAGGTGCTGTGGCCTCGCGCCGCGTTCGGGGAAGCCGACCAGGCGAGGCAGCGGCTGGACTTGGCGCATACCGCGGCGGCCCAGCCGGCCATCGGCGTCGTGAGCCTCGGCCTGCTCGATGTCCTCGCCAGTGCCGGCGTTCGCGCCGACGCGGTGGCCGGCCACAGCTACGGCGAGTTCGTGGCCCTGCACGCGGCCGGGGCGATGGACCGGGCGACGCTCCTCGCCCTGTCGGCGGCCCGCGGGCGCGCGATGGCCGACGTCGGCGACGACGCCGGCACGATGGCCATGCTCGCGGTCGGCGCGGCCGACGCGGCGCGCTACCTCGACGGCGTGCCCGGGGTGGTGCTGGCCAACCTCAACGCGCCTGAGCAGGTCGTCGTGTCCGGCACGACGGCCGGCGTCGCGGCCGTCGTCGAGCGCGTCTCGCGTGACGGCCATGTCGCCAGGCCCCTCCCCGTGTCGGGCGCGTTCCACTCGCCGCTGATGACGCCGGCGCGCGAGGCGCTCGCCGCGGCCGTGGGTACCGCGGGGTTCGGGCCCCCGGCCGTGCCCGTTCACGCCAACCTGGACGGGCAGCCGTATCCCGCGGACCCCGCGGCGATTGCCGCGCGGCTCGCGGCGCACCTCGAGGAGCGCGTGGACTTCGTCGCGGCGGTCGAGGCGATGTACGCCGCCGGCGTGCGCACGTTCGTCGAGGTCGGGCCCGGCCGCGTCCTGACCGGGCTGGTGCGCCGCATCCTCGGCGACCGGCCGTTCCAATCGGTCACCACCGACGGGGGCCTGGCCGGCGCGCTCGCCGCGGTCGCCGCGCTCTTCGCCGAGGGCCGGGCGGACGATGTCACGGGGCTCTTCGAGGGCCGCCCCGTCAACTGGGTCGACCTCGACCGGCTCCCCGGCCAGGTGGCGTCCGCGTCGTGGTTCCTCGATGGCGGCCGCGTCTGGCCGGCCGGCACGACCGTCCACACCTCCGGCGTCGCGCCCTTCCTCGACCTCGAGTCGTCGTCGTCCGCGCTGGCGCACGAGCCGGCGCTCGCCGCCTCGGCGGCGCCGCTGGCGGTGCTGCCGCCGGCCGGTCCGCTGGCCGACGTCTACCGGGAGTACGAACAGACCATGCGCTGCTTCCTCGACCAGCAGGAGCGGATGCTCGAGCAGGTGATTCGCGCGGCCGCCGGCGACGTGCTCGCGCCCGCCCCGCCCGCGGCGTTGCCCGCCGCGCCCGCCGGGGCCGGCGACGCCCCCGCCGCTCCGGCGCACGGCGCGGCGCCGGACTCCGTGGACCGCGAGAGCCTCGTCGCGCGGCTCGTGCGGATCGTCGGCGACCGCACGGGGTACGGCGACGACGCGCTCGATCCGGCGCTCGACCTCGAGGCGGACCTCGGCATCGACTCGATCAAGCGCATCGAGATCATCGGGTCGTTCGCCAGCTCGCTGTCTGCCGCGCACGCCGACGCGCTCAAGGGCGAACTCGACAGGCTGACGCGCCTGCGCACGCTGGACGCCATCGCCGAGCACTCGGCCCGCGCGCTCGCGTCCGTGTCCCCGCTCACTGGGGGGACGGCCGCGGTGGACACGGGGGGCGACTGCCCGCGCTTCGTGATCGAGGCGGTCGAGACGCCTGCCGGCCGGGAGGCGCCGCGCGCCCTTGCAGGGCTGCACCTCGTGACCGCGGACCGCCTTGGCGTGTCGGGGCGGCTTGCGGCCGCGCTCCGGGACCGCGGCGCGGACGTCGCCGAGATTGCGGAGGACGACTACCTCGACGCGGAGCGCCTGGCCGGCGTCGTGGCGGCCCACCGCGCGCGTTTCGGTCCCGTGAGGGGCGTGGTGCACCTGGCGGCCCTGGGCCGGCCCGCGGCCGCCGCCGACGCCGCGAGCTGGCGGCGTGAGACCGCGGCGACCACGCGCAGCCTGTTCGCGCTGCTCGGGCTGGTCGCCGCCGACCTCGCGGCGGCGCCCGCGCCGGTTGCGGTCACCGCGGCGACGGCGATGGGGGGCGACTGGGGCCGAGGCGGCTGCCGGCAGGGAGCCGAGATGGCGGCCGGGTGCCATGGCCTCCTCCGCTCGTTCGAGCGCGAGTACCCCGACGTGCGCGCCACGACGGTGGACGTGGACGACGGCGAGGCGCCGGCGGACCTCGCGGCGGCGATCGCGGCCGAGTTCCTGGCGCCCGACCCGACGCGCGAGGTCGGGGTCCGCGGCGGGCGCCGCTTCACGAACAGGAGCGTTGCGGCCCCGCTCGACGAACGCCGGCCGGGCCCCGGCACGATGCCCGAGGCCGCGTGGGTCGTGGTGGCGACCGGCGGCACGCGCGGCATCACCGCGGAGGTGTGCCAGGAGATTGCCGCCCCGGGCGTCCGCTTCGTGCTCGTGGGCCGCGGTGCCGCGGCGGGCATCGAGGGCGCCGGCGAGCGGCGCCGCGCCGTGGAGGCGCTCGAGGCCCGGGGGGCGGTCGTCGAGGTCGTCGCCGCGGATGTGACCGACGACGCCGTGTTCGGCGCGGCGCTCGACGACGTGTACCGGCGGCACGGACGGATCGACGGCGTCCTGCACGGTGCCGG
Source organism: Vicinamibacterales bacterium (assembly GCA_050250645.1). Lineage (GTDB taxonomy): Bacteria > Acidobacteriota > Vicinamibacteria > Vicinamibacterales > UBA2999 > JBFWVR01. Next base: position 65,482 of record JBFWOG010000004.1, on the reverse strand, counting down.
CGTGATTCACGACCAGCGGTTCGAGCTGAAGACCCTGGACTCGTTCGATCGCATCGTCGAGACGAAGGTCGGCGGCGCGCTGACCCTGCTCCGTCACCTGCGCCCGGCCGGCCTCAAGTGGGTCGTGCTCTTCGGGTCCGTGTCCGGCCGCTTCGGCAACCCCGGGCAGACCGACTACGCCGCGGCGAACGAGGTGCTGAACCGGCTCGCGTGGACCTTCCACCGGGCGGCGCCTGGCGCGCACGCGGTGACGATCAACTGGGGGCCGTGGCGCGGGCTCGGCATGATGAGCGCCGCCACGCTGGCGCTCGTCGAGGCGCGCGGCATCCGCGCGATCGAGATCCCGGAGGGCCGGCGCTTCGTGGCGCGCGAGCTGGCGCTCGGGCGTCCCGGCGAAGCCGAGGTCGTCGCCGGCAACGGCCCATGGGCGACCTCGGGGTCGGGCGCCGTGTTGACCGCCGACGCGGCGGGACAGCTGGCGTAGGGGGCGGGGCGCCACCGTCGGGCTCCACGGCGGTGCCCCGCGGTGCCCTGCTACACCCCGTCCACCAGCCGCTCGAGAATCCCCACCGCCGTCCGCACGCCGTCTTCCCTCCTGATCCGCTCGCCGATCGCCTGCGCACGCGCCCGCATCGCGGGCTCGCCAGTCACCTCGCGGAGCGCGGCGGCGAGGCGGTTGCCGGTGAGATCCCGCGCCGGGATGGGCGCCGGCCCGACGCCGAGCGCCCGCAGGCGCTCGCCCCACAACGGCTGGTCGTAGCCGAACGGAACCGCGAAGCCCGGCAGCCCCGCCCGGAGCGCCGCGCCGGTCGTCCCCGACCCGCCGTGGTGTGCCACGGCCGACGCGCGTGCGAAGAGCCAGTCGTGGGGTACCGCCTCGGCCACCATGAGGTTCGGCGCCGGCTCGGCGTCACGGATGCCGCCGAACCCCGCGAGGAGGATCGCTCGCAGCCCCGACCGCTCGACCGCCTCGACGACCGCGCGCGTCAGCGCCGCCGGGTCGCGCGAGACCTGCGACGAAAAGCCCACGACCACGGGCGGGGCGCCGGCGTCGAGGAACCGGGCGAGCGCCGGGGGTGGTTCGTAGCCGGCGGCCTCGTCGAGGAACCAGTAGCCCGTGACATGGACCCCCGCGGGCCAGTCGGCCGGCCGCGGCAGCACGGCCTCGCTGTAGGCGAGCAGGTGCGGCAGGCGGCGCAACCGCCGGAGGTCCTCGCGCCAGCCGACCGCCGGCAGCCCCAGGGTGCGCTGCCGCCACCGGTTGAGCGCGGCGTCGCCCGCCTGCAGCGCGGGCAGCGCGAGGCGCCACGTCCGCCGGTGGCCGTCCGCGGTGGACGGCGCCTGGTAGGGGTTGGCGAACGCCGCCGTCGGCAGGTGCATCACCGGATACGTGCACGCGATGGCGACCGGCACGCCGAGGCCCTCGGCGAGCGACGTCGCGAACCGCGTCCATGGCCAGCACACGACCAGGTCGGCACCCGCGCAGGCGGCGGCCACTTCGTCGAGGAGCTTCTCGTAGAAGAGCGAGAGGTAGTCGTCGAAGAAGCGCCGGAATCGCGCGCCGTCGGCGAGGCGCTCGCGCGCCGCCACGCCCGCCGCGCCCCCGAAGAAGCGTCCCGCGTCGCCCTGCACGATGGCGGCGTCGAGGCCGTGGGCGGCCACCACCGGCGCGAAGCCGGCATGCGTGGCGACCCGGACGGTGGCGCCGGCGCGGCGGAGCCCGGCCCCGAGCGCGATCATCGGCTGGATGTCACCGCGCGGGCCGATGGCGACGATGGTGCAGCGCATGTGTCCTGGGTGCGCCGTCAGGAAACGGCCGTGCGGCGGGTGCCGCGATCGACGGCCTCGAGCACCAGCCGCACCGCGGTGCCGATGCCGTCCTCCGCCGCGACCGCCTGGCCGAGCGCGGCCGCGCGCGCGCGCATGGCCCCGTCGCCGAGCAGCGCGTCGAGGGCCGCCGCGAGGCGATCCGCGGTCAGCTCCGCCGCGGGCACCGGCGCGGGGCCCACGCCGAGCGCGTGGAGCCGGTGTCCCCAGAGCGCCTGGTCGAAGCCGAACGGGACCGCCATGTTGGGCAGGCCGAAGCGCACGGCCAGCGCCGTGGACCCGGCGCCGCCCTGGTGGACCATCGCGCCGACGCGCGTGAACAGCCAGTCGTACGGCACGGTCGTGACCGGCAGCACGCGGTCCGGGAAGTCCACGCCCTTCAGCCCGCCGAAGCCCGTCACGACCACCGCGCGGCACCCCGCGCGTTCGACCGCCTCGACGACGGTGCGGGTGAGGGCCGCGGCGTTGCCGCTCACCTGGCTGCTGAAGCCGATGGCGACCGGGGCCGGCCCGTCGGCCAGGAAGCGCTCGAGGGCGGGCGGCGGCTGGTAGGCGCCGGGCGCGTCGAGGAACCAGTAGCCGGTGACGTGCATCCAGGCGGGCCAGTCCGCCGGCCGCGGGAGGACCGTGCCGCTGTAGCCGAGCAGGTGCGGCATCCGCCGGAGCGCGCGCACGTTCCGGCGCCAGGGCAGCGGGCCCAGGCCGAGGGTGGCCGCGCGCCAGCGGTCCACCTCGGCCGCGCCGATCTGCAGCGTGGGCAGCGCCTTGCGCCACGACCGGCGGTTCTCGAAGGGCGAGAGCGGCGTCGCGTACCCGTGGAACGGGTTCGGGAAGGCGCCGGTCGGGGAGTGGAGGGGCGGGGTGAGCGAGGCGTTGAACACCGGCACGCGCAGCCGCTCGGCCAGCGAGGTCGCGCAGGCGGTCCAGGCGAGCACGACGTCCGCGTCGGCCGACGCCGCCCACGCATCGCGCAGCAGGCGCGTGATGAAGAGACCCAGGTAGTCGTCGACGAAGCGCTTGAACCGCGCCGCGTCGGCCACGCGCTCGCGGAACGCGCGCCCGGCCGGCCCCGACGCGAACAGCGACGCGTTGCCCTCGATGGGCGCGAACTCGAGTCCCGCCGCCTCGACCGCCGGCGTGAAGTCGCGGTGGGTCGCCAGCCGCACCCGCACGCCCGCCTGGCGGAGGCCGGCGCCCAGGGCGATGAGCGGCTGCACATCGCCTCGCGATCCCACCGCCAGGATGGTGCAGCGCATCGGCAGCGGCGGGTCAGGCGCTGGTGGACGGGGAGCCCTCGGGCACCCCCACGGATCGGCACACGAAGGCCGCGATCTCGCCGAGCGACAGGTCGTCGACGTACTCCCCGTCACGCACCGCGAGTTCCTGGAAGCTCAGCGGGGCGCCGAGCTTGTCCTCCAGCATGATCATGAGGTGGATGGCCTCGACCGACGAGATGCCGAGGTCGGAGCTGACCTTCGTGGTCGCGGTGAGCACTCCCGGGTCCTCGCCCCGCTCGGCCAGGAGCTCGGTGACGGCGTCGCCGAGCATGGTCCAGAGGTCGTCGCGCGTGTGGGCCATATCTCGTGTCATTCTGGCACACTTCGCCGGGCGTCACCGCCGCCCAGCCGCTCGACGAGCCAGCGCGCGCGATTCTTCGGTGCAATCCCGCCGTGCCACCCGCTGAGCTCGTCCGGGGACAGCGCCACGTGCGCCAGCGCCCTGGCCCAGATCCCCCAGCTCCCCTCGAGGAACTCCACGTCGCCGGGCGCGGGCACGGCGGCCCCGTCGCCGCCGAAGAGCCGCCGCGCGACGGCCGGTGGAAAGCGCACGATGCGCTGCTCGAAGCCTTCGAGCCCGATGACCGGCTCGCCCTTCGCCGTGTCGATGCGGACGTCCGCGCGCGTGCGTCCGTCGGCGACGCTGACGCGCGCCCGGGCCTTGAGGCGCGCGCCCGGCGCCAGCGGCGGCCTCGAGATCGCCAGGCGCGCGGCCTGGAAGGGAAACACGCCGAAGGCGGTGTCGACGCCCTCCTGCTCGAGCAGCCAGAAGGCCACGAGTTGTCCCGCGCAGTCGACGAGCGCCGGGTCGAAGACGAGGCCGTCCACGGGCACGCCCGGCAGGGCGGTCACCGTCAGCTCCGCATCCAGGCCCGCCGCCGACACTGCGGTGACGGCCGTCACGCCCTGGAAGGCAGGGCCGTGGAAGGCGAACTCCTCGTAGAACCGGCGCGGGGTCCAGGCCGACGGCGGTCGCGCGTCGCGCAGGGCGGCGAGCGGCCGCGGCGGCGCCGCCGAGGCCGACGCGGCCGCCTCGAACGCGGGCATCGGCACCGGCGGGTCCGCCTCGCGCAGGACGATGCGCGCCGGCTCACCGGGCGTCGCCTCGACGTCGAGGTCGAGCCGTCCCGCGTCGAGTGCCAGCCAGCGCGACGCGCGGATGTCGGTCATCTCCACTGGCGCGCGCCCGAGGGCCGCGCGCGCGGCCTCGGCCGCGATCTCGAGGCTGACCGTGAAGGCGAGCACCGGCAGGGGATAGCCGCCGGGGACCGTCGCGCACGCGCGGCCGAGCGCGTGGTGATCGACGAAGGGATCGGCGGCCCGCGAGAACCGGCGGCGCCACGAGAACCCGGCGTCCGGCCGCGCGAGCAGGCCCGGTGGGGGCGCCGGCGCCGCGGCCGCCGCCGCGACGACACGCGCCGCCGCGCGCGCGAGCTGCCCGCGCGCGTCGTGAATCAGCCGCCGGTGCACGTCCGCGGCGTAGGCGAGGCCGGCCGCGTCCGGCCGCGGCGCCGGGGGAGCGACCGACGGGGGCAGGGCCTCGGTCCCGGGCGCCTCGAAGCCGGCGGCCGTGACGTCGAGGCCCGCGACGAAGAGCTGGCCGAGCGCATGGAGGACCTGCTCGACGTCGTCGCGCGCGGGCGAGTTGGTGGCGACCGCGGTGTGCGGGCGCCCGCGCAGCGTGTCCTCGACGAAGGCCGTGAGCGTGCCCCCGGGGCCGACCTCGACGAAGGTGCGCGCGCCGTCGGCGTGGAGGCGCGCGATCGTGGCGCGGAAGCGGACGAGCGCCGTCCACTGCGCCGCCATCGCCGCCCGGCAGTCCGCCGGGGCAGCGGGCAGCGGCGCCGCGTCGAGGCACGAGTAGACGGGCACGCGTCCGGGCACGAGCGGGAGCGAGGCGTAGTAGGTCTCGAAGGCGTGGGCCCAGTCCGCGAAGAGCGGCGTGTGGTACGCCCTGTCGAAGGGCAGCGGCGCGACGATGGCGCCGAGCGCGGCGAGCCGCGCGGCGAACGGATCCACGTCGCTGGCGAGCCCGCCGACCACCGCCTGGGTGGGGCAGTTGTCCATGGCGAGCGTGACGGCGCCCCCCGCGTCGTCGATCGCGGCGCGGAGCCGGTCGGGGGTGAGCATGCCGACCGTGAGCAGGCGCTCGGCGCGGGCGGGGCGTGGCAGGCGCGCCCCGGCGAGGCCGAGGTGGACGAAGCCGCGGCAGAGCGCGTCACGGTCCAGGGCGACCCGGCCTGCGGCGACGACCGCCGGGTGCTCGCCGTTGCTGTGGCCCACGTGGACGTCCGCGCGGACGCCGAGCCGCGTCAGCACCGCGTACAGCGCGAGGTCGGCCACCGTGCCGAGCTGCGCGCCCCGCTCCATGTCGTAGAGGGCGCGGTTGCCCCGCGCGTCACCGCCGGATTCGAGGAGCGCGGTGAGCGGCGGCTGCCCGGCTTCCGCCGCGGCGCGGTCGAGCGCGTCGAACCAGGCGGCGGCCTCGGGCGCCGCCCGGCGCAGCCCGGCGAGCATGCCGACGTACTCCGAGCCCTGTCCGGGGAACACGAACGCCACGCGGCCGGGTTCGCTGCCCGACGCGTAGGTGAGGCCATGGGCGCGCGAGACGAGGCGCGGGCGGGCGAGCGCGGGCAGCCGCGCGAGCGCGAAGTCGAGGCTCGCCGCGAGCTGGTCGGGCGCGGCGAGGATCGCGAGGCGCTCGGGGCCGCGCCCGGCGCCCGGCCGGCGGGCCGGGTCGCGGTCCTCCGGCGCGAGGTCGCGCAGCGCCCGCACCGCTTCGACGAGCGCGGGGCGGTCGGGCGCGGCGAGGGTGACGAGCCAGGGCCGCCGGCCGGCCATCAGGTCCTGGCGGCCGCCTCGCTGGCGGCCGCCAGCAGCGCGGCGAACTCCGGGATGACCGCGCCCGTGTCATGGCCGCGCGACTCGTCGAAGACCGCGGTCCGGCGGGCGAACTCCGCGAAGTTGCCGGAGCGGTCGGCCTGGTGCATGTGCTCGATGACGCCGTCGATCGCGTGCAGGAAGCGGTCGAGCTTCTCGCCTTCCACGGGCCAGCGGCCCGTCCAGCGCTGGACGAACGCGCGCAGGCGGTCGGTGGCGACGGCCTTGAGCTCCGCCGGCAGCACCTGGATGTCGAAGCTTGCGGGCCAGTGCAGGAGCGAGAGGCGGGGATAGGGCGTCACCTTCGGGTGGTGGCGCGTGAGCAGGTGCTCGAAGAGGTCGGCGAGGTACAGCACGTTGTACATCTGGACGGTCGTGTTGAACGTGAGGCTGTCCAGGTTGTAGCGCTCGGGCGCCTCGGTGAGGCGCGCGAGGTGGGTCTCGATGCGGTCCCACCGCGCGGGGTAGCGAATGAGCGAGTTGATCGGCTCGTGGCCGTCGAGGCTCACCGTGAGCTGCACGCCCCGGAAGGACGGCCAGAGCGACGTGACGCGATCGGGCAGGGTCGTGAGGTTCGTCACGTAGCTCAACCGGATGCGCCCCGCGTGGCCGCTCGCCGCCGCGCTCTCGAGGAAGTCGAGCATCCGGTTGATGATCATCGGCTCGCCGCCGGCGAAGTGCAGCTGGTCGAGGCTCGGCATCAGCCGGGCGCAGTTGTCCCAGAAGGTGTCCTGGTCGAACCAGTCGACGCGCTCGAGGGCCACGAGCTCCGGCTGGTCGTCCGGCAGGTTGAACATCTTCTTGAACTCGGGGATCAGGAGCTTGGTCGAGACCGGCGAGCACATCCGGCACTTCAGGTTGCAGGCGTTCCCGAGCCGGAAGTCCGCGCTGCAGACCAGGTCGAGGGGCGCGGCGCCGTCGGGCGTGGTGGCTGCGGCCGCGCCGGCGACGCGCGACGCGAAGTTCTTGTTCGCGTCCTGGCGGTAGCTCTCGATCCCGAGCGCCTCCTCGTTGAAGCAGCGCGCGCACACCGCCGGCTGCGTCCCCTCGAGCATGTCGCGGCGCAGCTCCCGCATGAACGGCGAGTTCCACCCGCGCGCGATCGCGTCGGGCCCGTGGATCGTGTACTCCTGCCCGTGCTCGTCGAGGTTCCGGAGCTCCCGTTCCGCCTGCCCCTGCGTCATGCAGCACGGGCGCAGCAGGCCACGCTCGTCGCCGAAGACCTGGATCCACGGGATGATGCAGAACGTGGGCGAGGGCTCGTGGACGGGATCGCTCATGGCGTAGGGACTCCAGCGGCCGCGGGGCTGACGGGTTCGAAGAGCGGGGCGAGCTCGGGCAGCCACTCGAGCGTGCGCTGGCCGCGGTGCTGGTCCTGGGTCGTCGTCCAGTGCCGGAACTCGCGGAGGACGGACGCCTGGTCCTTCTCCAGCATGTGCTCGATGATGCCCTCGACCGACGCCGTGAGCGCGTCGAGCTCGGCGCCCCGCCAGCGGGACGGCCAGCGCGGCGCGAGGCGCGCCATCGTGTCGCGCAGCCGGGTCGCGGCCTCGGCCTTGAGGCCGGGCGTCAGCGCCTGGATGCTGAGGTGCCGCGGGGAGCTCAGCACGCTCAGGTTCGGCGCCTCGGCGCGCGTCGTCGTCTCCGCGAGGTACTCGAGCAGCTCGCCGAGGCGCAGCACGTTGTAGATCTGGACGGTCGTGTTGAACGCGATCCCGCCGGCGAGGTTGAGGCGGTCGTAGTCGGCCTCGAGCGCGCGGAGGTGGCGGTCGATCGCGGACCAGTCCGACGGGAAGCGGATGAACGAGTTGACGCGGTCGAACCCGTCCACGCTGACCGTGACGCGCACCTGCTCGAAGTGCGGCCACAGCTCGTACACCCGGTCCGGCAACACGCTGAGGTTCGTGTTGTAGCTCAGGCGGATGCCGGCGGCGCGGCCGAGCGTCACCAGCCGCGCGAGGAAGTTGAACATCTCGGGGATGATGAGCGGCTCGCCGCCCGCGAAGTGGAGCCGCTCGATGTTGGGCGTGTGCCGCTCGAAGATCTCCCAGAACGCGTCGCCGACGAACCACTCCATCCGCCGGTAGGCGTCGAACACGTGGTGTGTCGCGGGGATCCGGGCCGCGGCGGCGAACTCCCCGATGAGCGCCTTGCTCGACTGCGGCGAGCACATGCGGCAGCGCAGGTTGCACACGTTGCCGAGCCGCAGGTCGACCGAGCGCAGGTCGAGCGGCGCGCTGCCGTCCGCGCCCGTCGTCGCGACCATCGCGGCGATGCGATCGGCGTACTCGTCGTTGATGTCCTGGCGGTGGCTGCGCATGCCGAGGTCGTCGTACATGTAGCAGCGCTCGCAGGGCACCGGCCGGCGGCCCTCGAGCATGTCGAGCCGGATCTGCCGCATGTAGGCGGAGTTCCAGCCGTCCTCGATCCCGCCGGCCTCGGCGACGTGGAGCTGGCGGCCGGTGTCGTCCACGTTCGGCCGCTTGGACCCGACCGACCGGCAGCACGGGTACATCAACCCGCCCTCGTCGGCGAACAGGTGCATCCACGGGTAGACGCAGAAGCTGGGGGACGGCGCCGTCATGCGCGCGGCCTCATGCCGGCACCCGGTCGGCCGGCGCCGGCACCATCGAGGCGCGCTCGGCGAAGTACTCGCGGACCGCGGCGTGGAGGGCCGGCTTGTCGGAGGCCCACGTCCAGCACCCGTCCGCGTCGACCGCGATGTCGGTCATCGGGTCGTAGTGCGCGTCGCGCAGGATCTGCATGCGCGCCATGTACCGCCGGCCGGCGTTGGCGCCGTGGAACTGGTGGAGCAGCCGCCCCGGCGTCCAGCCGATCCGGCCGCCCGTGGCCTCGGCCACCGGCTCGCCCCACGCGGCAATCGCCTTGCGCTCGAGCGGCGTCAGGTCCCGCGAGACCCAGTGGCGGCCCCGCAGGTACGCGCGGTCGGCCGCGAAGGCGTGCGCCGCGATGAAGTCGCCTCCGCCGAGCACGGCACGGTCGTAGAGGCCATGGGTCGCGAGCAGGTCGCGCTCGGCGGCCCACGCGAATCCCGGGTGCCCGTGGCGGTCGAAGTGGGCCAGCGTCTCGGCGCGGTCGGCCGCGCCGTCCAGCGTGTGCCCGAAGCCCGGCATCTCGTGGCCCTCGCCCATGCCGCGGGGACGGCCCTCGGGCGCCGTCGTGGCGCCCTCGTCGAGCCACGCCGCGACCGTGAACGGCTGCACGACGGGCGCGCGCTCGAGCGCCGCGCGCGTCTGCGCAACCCAGTCGTCGTTCTCGAAGAGCACGTCGCCGTCGATCCACGCGACGAAGCGGCACGCCGCCGGCAGCTCGGCGACGCCGAGGTTCAGGAGCCGCTCCTTCTGCCAGAGGACGGCGCGCGACCGGCGCCGCACGACCAGGTCGGCCCACGCGTCGGGCACGCGGTACGGCGCGTCGTCGAACGCGAGCTCGACGATGGCGAGCGGGAGGCCCTGCTGGCGGACGCGCTGGCTGGTGCGGTGGAGGTTGGCGAGGACGAGCGGCGACGCCGAGGTGTCGAAGAACGCGGTGAGACCCCAGAAGTCGCGTGTCGGCGGCGCCGAGTCGACGGTCGGCCGAGCCATCGGTAGTGCTGCCCCCGATCTGAAATACTGCAGAAGTCCTCGTATACTACCCGATGGTTCCTGCCCCCGCAACGACACGAGCGCCGCGATGTTCACAGACAATCTGACGGCGCCCACGGCCTCGACGGTGCCGCAGTGGCGCAATCAGTGGGCGATCGCCGTCTGCGCCGGCCCGGCGCTCGATCGCCTCGTGCCCGTCCCGCCGACGCCCGCGCTCACCGGCCGCGACGTCACCGACATCTCCGCCGCGGCGGTCGCCGATCCCTTCCTGCTGTGGCACGGCGGCCGGCTCCACCTCCTCTTCGAGGCGTGGAACGTCGCGCGCGGCCTCGGCGAGCTGGCGGCCGCGGTGAGCGATGACGAAGGACGCAGCTGGCATTACGATTCCGTCGTCCTGCGCGAGCCGTTCCACCTCTCGTATCCGCAGGTCCTCGCGGTGGACGGCGACGTGTACATGGTTCCCGAGACGCGGCAGGCCGGCGCCGTCCGCCTCTACCGCGCCGACGCCTTCCCGCGCGGCTGGCGCCACGTCGCGACGCTGCTCGAGGGCGCCTATGCCGACGCCACGATCGCCAGGCGCGAGGGCGTCTGGTACCTCTTCGCCCAGCGGGGGCTGGACGAGCTCCGGCTCTTCTGGAGCGAGCGCCTCGAGGCCGGGTGGCGCGAGCATCCGGCGAGCCCGCTGTGGCCCGGCAACCGCAGCCTGACACGCCCGGGCGGACGGGTGCTCGAGGACGGCGGACGCTGGCTCCGCTTCGCCCAGGACGGCTGGCCGACCTACGGGCACAGCCTGCGCGCGATCGAGATCGTGACGCTCACGCCCGACGCCTACGAGGAGCGCGAGGTCGCGGGCAGCCCCATCCTGCGGGCGAGCCGGTCGGGCTGGAACGCCGTCGCGATGCACCATCTCGATGCCGTCCGGCGCCCCGACGGCTCGTGGCTCGCCGTCGTGGACGGCGCGGCGCCGGGGTTCTTCTAGCATGGCGGGGCGGGCGGTCTGCCTGAGCGTCGCGGAGTACCCGCCGCGCCCCGGGGGCGTGGCGGTGGCGGCGGCGCGCCTGGCGCGGTACCTCGCCGACGCGGGCTACGCCGTGCACGTCGTGGCGCCGGTGCCGGACCCCGCCGCCGGGGGCGCGGTCGAGTCGGCCGACGAGGCGGGCATCGCCGTGCACCGGGTCCGGCACCCGGAGCCGTTCAGCGGGCCAGGGCAGTTCGCGCTGCGGCAGGCCGTGCAGCGGCTCGACGCGGCGCACGGCTTCGCGCTCTTCCATGGCTTCTTCCTGACCGCCGCGTACCCCTGCCTCGCGCCGGCGGCGCGTGGACGGCGGCCGCTCGTGGCCAGCATCCGCGGCAACGACGTGATGACCCTGCTCGAGCAGCCCCTGACGCGCGCGGTGCTGCTGCCGGTGCTGCGCACCGCGACGTGGGTCACCTCCGTCAACGACGCCTACCTCGCGCGGGTGGCCGAGGAGGTCGACGTCGACGGCCGGTCCTCGGTCATCCGGAGCGGCATCGTCGCGGCGCCCGGCGGCGGCGCGGGCTGGCGCCTCGAGGAGGCCAACCGCGGACGCGTGGGCACGGTCGGCGAGTTCCGCAAGGTCAAGGACATCCCCCTGCTGGTGCGCGCCTACGCGCGCGTGCCGGCCGCGTCGCGCGGCGGCCTGCTGCTCGCGGGCTTCTTCAGCGATCGCGATGAGGCCGAGTGGGCGGGCACGCTCGTCGAGGAATTCGGGCTGGCGCATGAAGTGACGCTGACGGGCGCCTTCCCGAACGCCGAGGTCGGGGCGCACCTCAGCCGGATGCACGTGTACGTGCAGTCCTCCGCGCACGAGGGCCTGCCGAACGCGCTCCTCGAGGCCGCCGGGCTGGGGGTGCCGATCGTCGCGACCGCCGTCGGGGGAATGCGCGAGGTGCTCGAGGATGGCCGGTCGGCGCTGCTCGTGCCCCACGGCGACCCGGCCGCGATGGCCGCGGCGATCACGCGGGTGCTGACAGACGACGAGCTGGCGGGACGCCTCTCGGCGGGCGCCCGTGCGCTCGCGGCCGAGTTCAGCCCCGGGCGCGAGCGCGACCAGTGGCTCGCGCTCTATTCGCGCCTCCTGGGCGAGCCCGGGCCGCGCTGATTCGCTGCGGGTCGCGACAGGACGGGAGTCCGTCGCGGGGCCATGCGCGGATGGCCTGCCTGCCGTGGCGGGGGCGATTCCCGGGTCGCGGCGTCTTGCATTCGTAGTAGGCTCAGCGGACCTTGCGATTCCTCCTTGTCTCCGGACTCGGCCCGACCTCGCTGCATGCCCCGCTGCTCGACGGCACGCTGCTGGCCGACGAGGTGTCGCCAGAGCTCCTGGCGACCTACGAGAGGCTGGCGGGACGTCCCGTCGACATGTCCCGCTTCACGGGCCCCGGCGGCCGGCCGCTGCTCCGCCCGTCACAGGAAGTGGCGCCGCACCTGCCGACCTCCACCGTGCGCTCGATCCTCGAGCTGGCGGACATCGACTACACGTGGTTCGACGCGACCGATCTCTGGAACGGCGCCCCCGGGCCGTCCGGTGACTTCGACGTCGTGGGCCTGTCGACGACCTTCGTCTGGGACCAGTCGACCCTGGCGCGCGCGGTCCGCTGGATCGCGGCGCGGTACCCGTCGGCCACGCTGGTGCTGGGCGGGCAGTACAGCAACCTGAAGTACGCCGAGATCTTCGCGCGCCACCCGGAGGTGGATTACGTCGTCCGGGGTGACGCCGAGCTGGCCCTGCCCGCGCTGCTCGAGGCGCTCGACGGCCGCGGCCACATCGCCGACGTGCCGAACCTCGCCTGGCGGTCTGGCGACGAGGTCGTCGCGCCGCCGATCCAGTACATCGACATCGAGTCGCATCCCTCGCCCGTGTTCCGCGGGCCCCAGCAGGTGGTGCCGTACGAGTCGATGCGCGGCTGCCCCTTCACGTGCAAGTTCTGCTCGTTCCCGTCGGCGTCGCCGAAGTGGCGGTACAAGTCGGCGCCGAAGATCGTGCGCGACTGGGCCGGCTACGCGGAGCGGAACGAGGCCGAGGTGATCCGGGCCTACGACTCGACCTTCACGATCCCGCCGCCGCGCTTCCGCGAGCTGCTGGACCGGCTCCCGGCGCTCGGCGTGCCGTGGGAGGGCTACTCCCGCGCCAACACGCTCGGCACGCGCGAGGTCGTGGAGCGGCTCGAGGCCTCGCACTGCCGGCGCCTGTTCGTCGGCTTCGAGGCGATGAACGCGACCGCCCTCCGGAACATGGACAAGAAGGTGAGCGTGGCGCAGAATCGCGCGGCGATCGCCGCGCTCCGCGGCAGCTCGGTGGAGCTGCGCGCCTCGTTCATGGTCGGCTACCCGGGCGAGACGCCCGAGGACTACCAGGAGACGCACCGCTTCCTCCTCGAGGACTTCGCCGGCCGCTTCCACGTCCACTTCTTCCTCTTCAACGACGAGACGATGCCCGTCTGGGACGATGCGCCGCGGTTCGGTCTCGAGGTGGACAACGCGTTCACGTGGAAGCATGCCGGAATGGACTCGCACACCGCCCAGCTCCTGCGCTATCGCACGCTGCACGACGTGCGCTGGGGGAACGACCAGGCGGTCAACGACCTCTGGCAGCTCCGGTACGCGCGGCCGCTGCTGCCGGGCCTCAGCGACGCCGAGCACCGCACCCTCGAGAAGACGATCGAGCGCCTGGCGTTCCTCGGGCGCGACAAGGGCGACGAGGCATCGGCGCCCGGCCGCTGCCGCGAGCTGCTCGCCACGCTCGAGCGCGCCGGCGTCGGCACGGGCGGCGAAGTCGAGGCGCTCGCCGTGTGAGCGCGCGGCGACCGCGATGAAAGGCACGAGGTCTCCGCGGACCGGCGTTCAGCCTCCGGCGGCGCGGCGCAACCGGGCGAGCGCCGCGGCGTCGGCCAGCATCCACTCGGCGAACGCCCGGTAGCGGTCCGTGTCGGTCGAGGCGGCGATCGCGTCCCGCAGGAACTCGCCGAACGCGTCGGCCGCCGGCACCTCGAGCGCCAGGGGCTGGCCGAGGTGCTCGCCCGTCAGCCGGCACGGCTGGTTCGGCGCGGTCGTGAACGCGCGCTCCACGCGCACCGCCAGGCGGGGCCCGATGGCCTCCAGGCGGTTCACGTACGCCGTGGTCGAGCCGAAGTGGCCGACGAGCAGGCGGTCGCCGGGGTAGCGCATCACGATGCTGAACGAGGTCTCGACCTCGTCGCCCGGGCGCGTGACGGCCTCGACGTGGACGGTCGCGGGCGGCGCGCCGAACAGCAGACGGCCCGGCGTCACGGCGTACGGCCCGAGATCCCAGAGCGCGCCGCCGCCCCAGGCCGCCACGTGGCGGACGTCGGTGGCGGCGAGCGGCGGGAAGCTGAAGGTCGCGACGAGCCGCGTGACCGGCGCCGCCTCGCGCGCGAGGCGGGCGAGTTCGGCGAACTGCGGGTGCCAGGGATAGGTGGTGGCCTCGGCGACGAAGCGGCCGCGGCGCGCGGCCAGGTCGACGAGGGCGCCCGTGTCGGCCTCCCCGAGCGCGGCCGGCTTGTCCACGATCACGTGCCGGCCCGACTCGAGGGCGGCCGCGGCCCACGCCACGTGCTCGTGGTTCCGCGTCGAGACGTACACGATGGGCGACTCGCTCTCGTCGAGCGCCGTGCGGTAGTCCCGGAAGGTCCGGCCCCCGATGCCCGGAGGCCGCTCGGGCTCGCGCGTGAACGACGCGACGTCGATGCTCGTGGCGCCGAGGCTGGCCAGCGCCGGCGCGATGCGGCGCCGCGCCAGGGATGACCAGCCGAGGATCAGCGCGGCCGGCGGGGCCACTAGGTGCGCGCCCCGTCGCAGAGGTCCAGGCAGGCGAGCAGGTTCCGGCCCTCGATGTTGAAGTAGCCGTGCACCAGGAGGTCCTGGATCTGGCCGAGGGTCATCCACCGGTGCGTCGGCGTCTCGTCCACGCGCAGGTCCTCGGGCAGCTCGAGGATCATGTAGCGGTTCTGGTACTGGTAGAACCGGCCGCCCTCCTCCGACTGCACGGCGTCGTACCGCACCCAGGCGGCCGGCGGGTCGCGGAAGAGGTCCAGGAAGGGCGGCGCGCCCGGCTTGCCGAACTGCTCCTCCGCGTTCGAGCGCGACACCGTCGAGCCGAGCTCGAAGAGCGAGACGTTGCCCGGGTAGATGCAGGCGCGGACCAGGAAGTGGAGCGCGCCGTTCACGCGCTTCAGCACGAAGCCGTTCAGGCCGCGCCCGTCGTGCGCGATGAGCGGCTGCTGCCACCGCTGCACCTCGCGGACGCCCGACTCCACCTCGACCGCGATCACCGAGAAGTAGCGCCCCGTCTCGTGGTGCAGGCCCATCGCGTCCAGCGTCCAGTCGGCGAGCCGGTCGAGCGGACGCGGCGACAGCGTCAGCTCGTGGCGCGCGCGCAGGTCGGTGAGCCAGTGGAGCAGCTCGTGCATCGGGTGGGCCGGCCGCGGGTGGTCGAGCACCGACGTCAGCAGCTCCTGCGCGAACGCCCCGAGCGGCAGGTCGCCGATGAGCAGCGGCGGCTCCTCGCTGAGGTCCTCGCCCGGCACGAGCGGCCCGCGCCCCAGCAGGGGCAGGCACGCGAGCACCGTCCGCGTGTCCATGTTCACCAGGTTGGGCCGCTTCAACAGCTCCTTGATCTGCGCCAGCGTCATCCAGCAGAACCGCCCGCCGGCGGGGACGTCCTCGTCCACCTCGACGATCATGTTGCGGTTCTGCTTGCGGAGGTACCGCGACCCCTGCTCGCTCTGCAGCTGGTCGACCAGGACCCGCGCGCGGCTGCCGTCGAAGAAGTAGTCCAGGTAGAGCGGCCGGTCGCCGCCGTGCACCCGCGTGTAGTTGCTGCGCGTCGCCTGCACCGTCGGCGAGAGCTGGACGCCGTTGACGTTGCCCGGCTCCACCTTGGCCTGCATCAGGAAGTGCCGGACGCCGTCGAAGACCCGCGTGATGATCCCGAGGATGCCGATCTCGGGCTGCCGGATGATCGGCTGGTCCCAGGCCCGCACCGGCCCGACATCGGTCTGGACGTGCGTGCCCTCCACGGTGAAGAACCGGCCCGACCGGTGCCCCAGCGACAGCGGCGTGCCGCCGAGGCGCCACTCGTCCATCGCCGCCAGCGGGATGCGACGGACGACGAGGGGCTGGCTCTCGCGCTGCGCCTCCAGCCACGCGTCGATCTCGCGCATCGACACCCGCGGCCCGTCCGGGAGCACCGCCGAGCGCAGGTAGCCGTCGGCCACCCGCTGCCGGGCCTGCGAGAACGGCGTCATCGCCCGATCACCGCCAGGTAGTCCGCCCACGAGCGGATCGACCGCGTCGTGTCGTAGTGCGTGCTCGCGAACGACGCGAGCACGGTGCCCGGCGAGAAGTTGGCCATGCGGATGAACAGCATCGGCGGGATGTAGAGGCCGCGCGGCAGGCGGTCGAGCCGCCAGGTGCGCTCGTGCGTGCCGTCCGACAGCACCATGTCGCACTCGCCGTGCACCGCCGTCACGACCTGGTGCGTCTCCCGGTGCGCGTGGCCGCCGCGCTCCTGCACCACGTCGTGCACGAAGTAGACGCGCTGGATCGCGAAGGGCACGTCCTGCCCGCTCTCGATCGCGGTCAGCACCCCGCGGGCGTCCGCGTGCGACGGGAGGTCGACCCAGCGGACGAGGTCGAGGTTGCCGGGGTGGCCGGGCTCGCGTGGGCCGGCCGTGGGCTGCGCGTGAGGCGACTCGTTCATGACTGGCTGGGCGTGGGGGGCGCCACGCGCCAGTATATGCGCTTGAAGTATCATCGGGGCCTCGGCGCCTCCCCGGCCGTGCAGCCCCCGACGGTTTTCGTGATCAGCCACCTCTTCGTCTTCTCAGCCACGACCCGCGAGAGCCTTGCCGAGAAGGTGCGGGCCTGCCGGGCCGGCGACCTGGCCGCCACGGCCGCGCGCCTCCGCTCGGAACCCGTGCGGCCCTGCCGTCTCGCCATCGTCGCGGTCGACGCGGCGGAGTTCGACGACCGCCGGTCCCGCGCCCTCGCGGCGCTGGAGCGGTCGGGCGACGGCGGCTTCGCGCTCGCCGGCGCGGCCTGCGCCGGCGTCGTCGATCCAGCCGCGCCACCCGCCAGGTCGGTCTGCCTCTTCCCCGGCTTCGGCGTTCGCCAGACGCGCCTCGTGCCCGAGCTGGCCCGGCTGTTTCCCGCCGTCGAGGCCTGGCTCGACGCGCTCGGGATCGCGCTCGGCACCTATGCGCCTGACGAGCCGGCTGGCAGCCGCGGACCCTCGGTGGGTCCCCCGACGATGAGCCTCGACGCCGTGCTGCTGGCCGACATGGCCATGTGGCAGGTGATGGCCGGGCTCGGCTGGCGGCCGGACGCGGTGGCCGGGCACAGCTTCGGCGAGAACGCCGCGCTCGTGGCCTCGGGACTCGTCGACGACTTCTCGACGTTGATCGGGGTGCTCGGCGACCTCCGGGCCGTCGCGGACCGGACGCCCGCGACCGGCGGGGCCCTCGGGATGCTGGCCGTGTCGGCCGCATCGCGCGCGGTGCTCGACCCGCTCGTCGACGCCGAGCCCCCGCGCGCCTGGGTCGCCCTGGACAACTGCCCCCAGCAGATCGTCGTCTGGGGCGAGACCGGCGAGCTCGAGTCGCTGGAGCGCGCGATCCACCAGCGGCGCGAAGTCGCGTTCCGGCTGCCCGGGCTCGAGCGCCCCGTCCACACGCCGCTCTTCCCGGTGCCGTTCGAGGATATCCGCCCCCACTACGACAAGGTCCCCATCGGCCGCGCCCGCGTCCCCGCGTGGAGCGCGGCGCGCGTGCGGCCGTTCCCCGACGACCCGGACGCGGTGCGGGATATGCTCGCGGCGCAGTGGCGCGAGACGGTGCGCTTCAGGGCGCTCGTCGAGCGGCTGCACGCCGGCGGCGTGCGCACCTTCGTCGAGGTGGGGCCGGCCGACCGGCTGTCGGGCTTCGTGCGGGACACGCTGCGTGGCACCGGTGTCGCCACGATTGCCACCAACGTCGAGGGGCGTGACACGCTCGCGCAGGTCCAGTTCGCCGCCGCGCAGCTCTGGGTGCGTGGACATCCCCTCGACCTCTCCGCGCTCGCCGCCGTGCGGCCGTCCCTCGGGGGTGGGGGCGCCCCGGCGACGGCGACGCGCCCGGACGGCGGCGCGGCGACTGGCGGCGGGGCCGGGAGCGCCGCGCTCGAGCCGCTGGTCGCGGCCGCGGTGGCGGCCGCGCTCGGCGCGCCGGTGCTCGAGCCGCGCGACTACGACCGCGGCTTCTTCGACCTCGGGTTGGGCTCGATCGGCTGCCTCGCGCTGGTGGCGGCCCTCGAGCGCGAGACCGGGCGTGCGATTCCGCAGACGCTGCCGTTCGATTATCCGACCGTGCGCGGCCTGGCGGCGGCGCTGGCCGGCGACGCCGGCGTGGCGGCGCCGACGCCCGTCGCCACCGCCGCCGGCGAACCCATCGCCATTGTCGGCATGGCGTGCCGGTTCCCGGGCGGCGCGGACGATCCCGACGCGTTCTGGCGCCTGCTCGAGGAGGGCCGCGATGCCGTCACGGCCGTGCCGCCGGACCGGCCGTCGGCGGGCAGGCTCGCCCCCGCGGCCGGCGAGGAGGCGGCGCGCCGCGGCGCGCACGGGGCATTCCTCGCGGGGGTGGACCGGTTCGACGCGGCGTTCTTCGGGATCTCGCCGCGCGAGGCCGTGACGCTCGATCCCCAGCAGCGCCTGCTGCTCGAACTCGCCTGGGAGGCGCTCGAGCACGCCGCGATCGACCCGCGCGGGCTCGCCGGCACGGCCGCCGGCGTCTTCGTCGGCATCAGCCACGCGGACTACGCCTCGCGGTTCACGCCCGCCGAGCGCCTCGCGATCGGCGGCTACCTCGCGACGGGCAACACCGCGAGCACCGCGGCCGGGCGCGTGTCGTTCGCGCTCGGGCTCGCCGGCCCGGCGATGGCGGTGGACACGGCCTGCTCCTCGTCGCTGGCCGCCGTGCACCTCGCGGTCGAGAGCCTGCGCCGGGGCGAGTCGGTCGTGGCCCTCGCCGGCGGCGTCAACCTTCTCGTGAGCGCCGAGTCGACCGTCTACCTCGCCGAGGCCCGCGCCCTCTCGCCGTCCGGCCGATGCCGCACGTTCGACGATGCGGCGGACGGGTACGTGCGGGGGGAAGGGGGCGGCCTGGTGGTCCTGAAGCGGCTCGCGGACGCACGCGCGGCCGGGGACCGCGTGCTCGGCGTGATCCGCGGCACCGCGGTGAACCACGACGGGCGCACCAGCGGGCTGACCGTGCCGAACGGCCGCGCGCAGGAAGCCGTGATCCGGGCCGCGCTGGCCGACGCCGGGATCGCGCCGGCGGCGGTCGGATACGTCGAGGCGCACGGGACCGGCACCTCGCTCGGCGACCCCATCGAGGTCGGCGCGCTCGGCCGCGTGTTCGGGGCCGACAGGGCCGCGTCACCGCCGGTGCGGCTCGGATCGGTGAAGACCAACATCGGCCACCTCGAGGCCGCGGCCGGCGTCGCGGGGCTCATCAAGGCCGTGCTGCAGCTCCGGCGCCGGGCGCTGGCGCCGACCCTGCACTTCTCGACGCCCAACTCGCGGGCCGACTGGTCGCGCCTCGGGGCGCCCGTGGTCACGACGCTGGAGCCGTGGACGGGCGAGACCCCGCGCATCGCCGGTGTGAGCTCGTTCGGCATCAGCGGCACGAACGTGCACGTCGTGGTCGAGGAGCCGCCGGCCGCGGACGCGGCGCCGTCCGCTCCGCGCGGCGTCGAGGTGCTGCCCATCTCCGCGCGGACGCCCGCCGCGCTCGCGGCAACGGCCCGCCGGCTCGCGGCGCACCTGCGCGAGGCGCGTCCGCCCCTTGGCGACGTGGCCCGCGCGCTGGCCCTCGGGCGCGCGCACCTGCCGTGCCGCCGCGCCGTCGTGGCCGGCTCGATCGACGAGGCCGCCGAGGCGCTCGAGCGGGCGGCCGACGCGCCGCCGCCCACCGGCGCGCCGCTGGTCGTCGCATGGCTCTTCACGGGGCAGGGCGCGCAGGCAGCCGGCATGGGGCAGGGGCTCTACGAGGCGGAGCCGGTGTTCCGCGCCGCCATCGAACGCGCCGACCGCCTCCTCGCGCCGCTCGTCGGTGGCAGCGTCGCCGCGGTGATGTTCGGCGCCGACCCCGCGCGCCTCGAGCAGACCGGGTGGGCGCAGCCGGCGCTCTTCACGCTCGAGTACGCGCTCGCGGCCCTCTGGCACCACTGGGGCATCACGCCGGCGATCGTGGCGGGGCACAGCCTCGGCGAGATCGCGGCCGCCACGATCGCGGGGGTTTTCGACCTCGAGGACGCGCTTGGCCTGGTCGCCGCGCGCGCGCGCCTCATGCAGGCGCTGCCGCCTGACGGCGCGATGCTCTCGGTCGCGCTGGGGCCCGACGACCTGGCCCGCGTCGTCGAGCTGTCGGGCGACCTCTCGCTCGCGGCCATCAACGCCCCCGGGCGGACCGTCCTCTCCGGCGCCGGCGCCGCGATCGAGGCCGCCGCCGCGGCGCTCGACGCGCGGGGCATCGCGCACACGCGCCTCGTGGTGTCCCACGCGTTCCACTCCGCGCGGATGGACCCCGTGGTCGGCCCCTTCGAGCGCGAGGCCGCCCGCGCCGCCATGCGCGCGCCGCGGCTGCCGGTGGTGTCGAACGTGACGGGCACGGTCGCCGGGCCGGAGATGGCGACCCCTGGCTACTGGGCCCGGCACCTGCGCGAGACCGTCCGGTTCGCGGACGCCGTGGAGACCATGGCGGCCGCCGGCGTGACGGTCGCGATGGAGCTGGGGCCGCGGCCCGTGCTCTCGGCGCTGTCGGCCGCCTCGCCGGCCGCGGCCGGCATCGAGCTGCTGCCGTGCCTGGCCCCTCCCGCCAGCGAGTCCCGGCAGGTCGCGGGCGTCCTCGCGCGGCTCTACGAACTGGGCGCGCCAGTCCGCTGGTCTGCGGTGCACGAGGCGGCCCCTGGTCCGCGCGCCGCGCTGCCCACCTATCCGTTCGAGCGCGAGCGCCACTGGATCGATCCGTCCCCCGTCGCGGGCGCCCCGGAGCTGGTGGCGGCGCCGCTCCTCGGCCGCCGCCGCGACGACCCCGACGCCGGCCCGAGCGTCCGGTTCGAGAACACGGTGTCATCGTCGACCAGGGCCGGGCGCCTCGTCGCGCGGGGCGACGCGCCCGCGCGTCCCGCCTTCGCGCCGGCGCTCGCCCTTGCCTCGGCGCGCGCGATCAGGCCCGGCCTTCCGGCGGTCTTGCGGGAGTTCGCCTGGGAGGCGCCGTGTCGTCCCGGCGCGGCGCCGCGCGAGATCCAGGTCGTCGTCTCCGCGAGCGTCGAGACGCCGAGCCGCGTGTGGTCCCGCGGGCTGGACGAGCCGTGGGTGGCGCACGCCTCGTGGCGCGCCGCTGCCGGGGGGCCGCCCGCCGGGGCGCTGCCCGCGCTGCCGGCCGACAGCGAACGCGTCGCCGCGGCGGGTGACGCGGTGTACGCGCGGCTCGCCGATCTCGGTATCGAGCCGCCGGCCCCGGCCAGGGTGGTCGCGTCCGCGGCATTCGGGCGGACCGACGCGGTGGCCCGGCTTCGGCTGGCCGAACCGCCCGAGGCCCCGGACGACCTCCGCATCTACACCCTCGTCGAGGGCGCGTGGCAGGTGCTCGAACTCGCGCTCGCCGGCGCGGGACTCGGCGAGCGGGTGGACCCGGTGCGGGCGGACGTCATCCACGCCGCGCCTGCCGTTCCCGCGCACGTCGACGTCGAGATCGCCTGGGCGGCCCTCGATGGGGGCGACGTCCGTGTCTCGCTCTCGGCTCGTGACCCGGAGACGGGCAGCCCGGTGTTCTCGGCCGCCGGCATGCTCGTGACCCCGCGCGTGGAGGCGCGGGCCGGCGGGCCGCGCGCGCCCCGCTTCGCCGAGCGCCTCGCCGCGGCCGACGCCGCGGGGCGCGAGCGGCTGCTCACCGCGTTCGTCCAGGGCGTGGTCGGCGCCGTGCTGCGCCTGCCCGCCGACCGGCCCATCGATCCGGGGCAGCCCCTGAGCGGCGCCGGGCTCGACTCGCTGATGGCGCTCCAGCTGTCGGCCGTGGTCCAGCGCGAATGCGGCATGAGCCTGCCCGCCGCCCGCGTCGTCGACGGCGCGTCGGTTGCCTCGCTCGTCGGGTGGCTGCTGTCGGGCGCGGAGGCACGGGGCGGCGCGCCGTCGGTGGACGCCGCCATCACGGGCGGCTTCGTGGACGGGGAGCTGTGACCGCGCGCGCGTGGCTCGAGTCGCTCGCGGCGGAGGGCTGGCGGTTCTGGGTCGAGGACGGCCGGCTGCGCTACCGCGCGCCGCGCGCGGGCGCCGGGCCGGACGTGCTCGCGCGCCTGCGGGAGGCGCGCGAGGAGATCCTGGCGGTCGTGGCGGCCGACCCCGACGCGTTCAGCCTCGCGCCGCTCTCGTGGGGCCAGCGCGCGCTCTGGTTCCTCTGGAAGCTCGCGCCGGGCAGCACGGCCTACCACCAGTCCATGCCGCTCGACATCGCGGCGGGCGCGCGCGCGGCCGATTGGCGCGCGGCGGCGGCTGACGTGGTCGCGCGCCATGCGATGCTGCGCACCTGCATCCGCGAGCGGTCCGGCGAGCCGGTGCAGCAGGTGTCGTCACGCGCGGTCGTGCCGTGGGAGGACACGGACGCGCGCGGCTGGGACGCCGGCCGCCTCGCGGCTGCGATGCGGGCGTCGCACGAGCGCCCGTTCGCGCTCGACGAGGCGCCGCCGATCCGGTTCCACTGGTTCGTGCGCGACGAAGGCAGCGCCCTCCTCGTCTCGATGCACCACGTGGCCTGCGACGCCTGGTCGCTCGAGCTGCTGCGCCGCGACCTCGCGGCTGCGGCCGCCGCCCGCGCGGCCGGTGTCCCGTGGCAGGCGCCGGCGCCCGCGCATACCTACGCGGACTTCGTCCTCTGGCAGCGGGCGCTGCTGGCGAGCGACGAGGGCGAACGGCTGTGGCACTTCTGGCGCGACACGCTCGCCGGGCCGCGCGCGACGCTCGACCTGCCCCTCGACCGGCCGCGGCCCCCGGTGCAGGTCTACGACGGCGGCTCGGTGGCCGTGGCCATCCCGCCTGACCTGGCCGCGGCCGCCCGGGCCTTCGCGCAGGCCCGCAACGTCACGCTCTATACCGCGCTGCTCGCCGGGTTCCTCGCGTTCCTGCACCGGTCGGCCCGGCAGGACGACCTCGTCATCGGCACGCCGACCGCCGGGCGGTCGCAGCCGGAGTTCTCGGACGTCGTCGGCTACTTCGTGCAGCCGGTCGCCATCAGGGTCGCGGTCGCCCGCGGCGCGTCGTTCGAGGCCCTTCTCGACGAGACCCGCCAGGCCGTGTCCGCCGCGATGGCCCACGCGGACTTTCCGTTCCCCCTCGTCGTGGAGCGCCTCAGGGTCGATCGCGATCCGAGCCGCTCGCCGATTCTCGACGTCACGTTCAACTACCTGAGCCGCCGATCCCAGGGGGGCGCGGGCCCGGGCGACGCCGCCCGGCCATCGTCGCTCGACCTGCCGCAGGCCGACGGCAAGTTCGACCTCACCCTCACCGTCGTCGACGACGAGGACGCGATGCGGGCGGCGCTCGGCTTCAACACGGCGCTCTTCGACCGTCGCACGGTCGAGGGCTTCGGCGACGCGTTCGTGGCGCTCCTGCGGGCGGCCGTGGCCGCGCCGTTGCGGCCGCTCGGGGCGCTGCCCCTCGGCGACGTCCCCGTCGCGCCGGTGGTGGCCGGGCGCCAGACCGACCTGTCGGCCCTCTCGACGGTTCACGAGCAGGTCGTCGCGGTGGCCGCGCGGCAGCCGGGGCGGCTGGCCGTCGTGGCCGCCGACGGGACGCTGACCTACGGCGCGCTCCTCGAGCGCGCGGACCGGGTGGCCTCGGCCCTGGTCGCGCTGGGCGTGGGCCCGGACGTGACCGTCGGCCTGCGCGTGCCGCGGTCGACCGACTTCATCGCGGGCATGCTCGGCATCCTCCGCGCCGGCGGGGCCTACGTGCCCATCGACCCCGACCAGCCGGAGGCGCTCGGCGAGCGGATGCTCGACCGCGCCGGCGCCGTCGCGCTCGTCGGTCCCGGCTGTGTGGTGAGCCCACGCGCCGGCGCGACGGCCGCGCCCGATGTGGCGCGCCCGCCGCTCGAGCGCCTGGCGTACGTCATCTTCACGTCGGGTTCGACAGGCGAGCCGAAGGGCGTCGCCATCGAGCACCGCGCGCTCGCCAACTACGTGGCGAGCATTGTCGAGGACCTCGACGTCGTGCCGGGGGCGTCGCACGCGTTCGTCTCCGCCCTCGCCGCGGACCTCGGGCACACGGCGATCTTCCCCGCGCTCGTGACCGCCGGCACGCTGCACGTCCTGAGCCAGGCGCAGGTCACCGATCGGGAGGGCTTCGCGCGCGCGGTCGCCGGCGGGGGCATCGACTACCTGAAGATCGTGCCGTCACACCTGGCGGCCCTGGTCGACGAGCGCGACCCGGTGCTGCCGCGGCGAGGGCTGGTCCTCGGCGGCGAGAGCGCGTCGACGGCGTGGGTCCTCCGGCTGGCGGCCCGCGCGGGCGTCCGCGTGTTCAACCACTACGGCCCGACGGAGACGACGGTCGGCGTGCTGACGGCGGGCATCGACCCCGCGCACCCGCCGGCCACCACGACGCTCCCGCTGACCAGGGCCGTGGCCAACACCGCGATCTGGATCCTCGACGAGGCCGGCAGGCCCGTCCCGCCGGGCGTGCCCGGCGAGGTGTGGGTGAGCGGTGCGGGGCTCGCCCGGGGCTACCTCGGTGACCCGGGGCGCACCGCGGAGCGCTTCGTGGAGGTCGATGGCATCGGCCGGGCGTATCGCACGGGGGACATCGCGCGGACGCTGCCTGGCGGGGGCCTGGTGCTGATGGGCCGCGGTGACAGGCAGGTGAAGCTTCGCGGCTACCGCGTCGAGCTCGGGCAGGTGGAGTCGGTGCTCGCCTCGTCCGCGTCGGTGCGACAGGCCGTCGTGCTGCCGGATGCCGAGGACGGGACCGCCACCGGGCTCGTCGCGTGGGTGGTCGCGGACGACCCGGCCGTCACGCCCGGCACGCTGCGCGCCGCGGCGGAGGCCGCGCTCCCGCACTACATGGTGCCCTACGGCATCAACATCGTCGGCCGGCTGCCGCTGACCCCGAACGGCAAGGTGGACACGCGCCGCCTGCGCGCGGACATGGCGGGGCGGGACGGCGGCGCGCCGTCGGCCGCCCGCGACGTGCTCGAGATGCGCGTCGCGCGGATCTGGGCGGAGGCACTCGGCCGGCCGCGCATCGGCGTGCACGACGACTTCTTCGCGCTCGGCGGCCACTCGCTCCTCGCGGTGCAGGTCGCGAGCCGCATCCACGAGGAATTCGGCAAGCGCCTGCCGCTCTCGGCGTTCTTCACGGCCCGCACCGTCGCGGCGCTCTCCGACCTCATGCGCGTGCCCGGTGACGACGGCGAGCGGCTCGTCTGCCTGCAGCCCCACGGCGACCAGCCGCCGCTCGTCTGCTTTCCCGGCGCCGGCGGCGGGCTGCTGTATTTCCAGTACCTCGTGGGCGCCCTCGAGCCCGACGTCCCGGTCTGGGGCGCGCAGGCGCCCGTCGTGGCCGCGGCAGGACGCGACGTGCCGGCGCTCGCCGTCACCTTCGCGGATGCCATCGTCGCCGAGCCGCGCCTGTCGCCGCCGTACCGCCTCGTCGGCCATTCCTTCGGCGCGCTCGTCGCGTACGAGACGGCGTCGGTCCTCGTCGCCCGGGGCCTGGCGGTCGACGCGGTCGTCGTGCTCGACAACCCGGCGCCCGGCGGCGGCCCGTCCGCCGAACAGGCCGACTGGGACGACGCGCGGTGGGCGAGGCACATTGCCGCGCGGGTCGAGCGGTTGTACGGCGTCGACCTCGGCACCGAGGCGGCGGCCGAGGCGGCCGGTGGCCCCGACTGGCTGCTCGACAGGCTCATGGGGGCGCGGCTGCTGCCGATCGGCACGAGCCGCGACTACTTCCGGCAGTACGTCGAGGGCTACAAGGTCAACGTGCGCGCGGCGGAGACGTACCGGCCGTCGGTGGCGCCCGGGCGCGTGCCGCTCGTGGTCGTCCGCGCCGCCGAGCGCGACGCCGCGATCGACGTCGCCCGCGGCCTGGACGACGACCTCGGCTGGGGCCGGTACGGCCCGCGGCCCCCGGCGACGATCGTGGCGCCGGGCACGCACATCAGCATGCTGACCGAACCCCACGTGCGGGTCCTCGCGCGCGCGCTGCGCGCGGCGCTCGGCATCCGCGAGTCGTCACCGGGCGGCGGAGACCGCCCTTCTCGAGGAGCACGCGAATGAAAGCGGCGTACATGGCATGCGGGGGCTGGGTGGCGTCGGCCGTCGGCGCGGCGGCGCGCTTCGGCCTGGCCGATCTCGTCAAGGACGGACCGAAGACGCCGGCGGAACTCGCGGCGGCCACCGGCGCGTCCGAGCAGGTCCTCGCGCAGCTCCTGCAGCTGCTCGTCGCCGTCGGCCTCTTCGCCGAGGCCGACGGGCGGTACCGGACGACCGACGATGGCGCGCAGCTCGCCGACGACCATCCGGACTCCGTCCGTCACTTCGCGATGCTGGCGTCGGGCGACTACCAGCGGATCTTCCAGGAGATGGCCCACACCGTGCGGACGGGCGAGTCCGCCGCGCGGCTGGCGCTCGGCGGCACGCTCTACGAGCACCTCGACCGGTCGCCCGAGCAGGCCGAGGTCTACGACCGCGCCATGGAGGACCTGACGCGCCCGGCCAGCCGCGTGCTCGCGCTCGCTCGCGACTTCTCGGCCGTGGGCACCGTGGTCGACATCGGGGGCGGGCGAGGCGCCCTGATGCGCGGCCTGCTCCGCGCGGTGCCCGGTCCGCGCGGCATCGTCTTCGACAGGGTGGACGTGGCCGACCGCGCGCGCGCCGCGCTGCCCACGGTGGCGCCGGACCTGGTAGGGCGCCTCGAGTTCGTCGGCGGCAGCTTCTTCGACGGCGTTCCCGCGGGCGGGGACCTGTACTTCCTGAAGAACGTCCTGCACAGCTGGAACGACCAGAGCGCGGTGGCCGTGTTGCGCTCGATCGGCCGGCAGCTCTCGGCCCGGCCCGACGCGCGCCTCGTCGTCATCGAGCCGCTGGTCGGCGGCCGGATGCCGTCGATGTACCGGGCGCTCGACGAGCTGATGCAGATGGTGGTGTCCGAGAGCGGCACGACGGCGCGGACCGACGACGAGTTCCGCGCGCTGGCGGCCGCGGCCGACCTCACCGTCACCCGCGTGGACCAGCTGCAGTCGGGGCACGCCGCGATCGAGATGGCGGCGCGTGACGCCGAAGGTTAACTTCCTGGTTCTTGATTCGTGACTCCCGCCTGCACGTCGTCCGTGCAGGCGGGAAGCCTGACGGTGAACCGGGAGCCGAGGCCGACCGCGCTCTCCACGAAGATCTCCCCGTGGAGGGCCTCGACGATCGCGCGCCCGAGCGCGAGGCCGAGGCCCGTGCCCTCGAAGCGGCGGTGCAGGCCCTCGTGCGCCTGGCGGAACGGCTGGAAGATGGTCTGCAGCTGCGCGTCGGGGATGCCGATGCCGGTGTCCCAGACGACGAGCTCGACGCGGCCGTCCGGCGCCATCCGCGCCTCGGTGCCGATCGTCTGTCCCATCGGCGAGAACTTGACCGCGTTGGCGAGCAGGTTCACGAGCAGCTGGCGCAGGCGCGCCGCGTCACCGGCGATGACCAGGCCGGGGGGGACCGGGGGCGCGACGACCGACAGGCTCTTGGCGCGCGCGAGCGGCCGGATCACCTCGGTCGCGTCCTCGATGAGGGCCGCCACCGGCACGGCCTCGTGCGCGAACGCGAGGCGGCCCGCCTGCAGCCGCGAGTAGTCCAGGATGTCGTTGACGAGCGTCAGCAGGTGCTGGCCCGCCCCATTGCTCTGCGTGAGCGCGGCCCGCGGCTCGTCGCCGAGCTCGCCGTAGGCGCCCGCCAGGAGCGCCTCGTTGATCGAGAGGACCGACGACAGGGGCGTGCGCAGCTCGTGGGACATCACGGAGAGGAAGTTGTCCTTCACGCGGTTCGCGTCGACCAGCTCCTTGTTGGCGGCCTCCAGGTCCTCGGCTTTCTGTCGCAGCTCGGCCGACCGCTCCGCGACGCGGCTCTCGAGGGCGAGGTTGGCGGCCGACAGCTCGGCCTCGGCGTGCAGCCGGTCGTCGAAGGCCCTGCGCAGCGCGCGGCCCAGCGCCGACGTCTCCGGCGGTCCCGTCACGGGGATGGCCTCGGGGCCGTCGATCGGCGCCCGCTCGACGCCCTTGACCAGCAGGCCGAGCTCGCGCGACACCGTCGCGAGGAGCCCCACGACAACGGCGACGAAGGCGAACGTGGCGAGCGGCGCCACGCCGAAGGCGGGCGGTGGCAGGTCGGCGGTCGCCGCCTCGATGTCCACCCCGACGTAGACGACCCACGGCAGCGGGCCGACCGCGCGCGTCACCCAGGCGCGGTCGCGGCCCTCGCGATCGGGGGCGAGCACCGGCTCGGTCTGCAGGACCGCGACGCTGCCGTCGGCCCGCAGCTCGACCGGCGCCCCGTAGGTCGTGGTCCCGGAGACCGACGGGACCGACGCCAGCTGCGGCAGGACCTGGCCCACGGCGGTCTCGAACTCGCTCGACCGCGCCAGGATGGCGCCGGCGGCGTCGGCGAGCGTCACGAGCACCGCCCGCGTCTGCGACGTCGACGCGATCACCAGTCCGTTCAGCACCGCCAGGTCGATCGAGGCGCCGACAACCCCGCCGCGCGAGCCGCTCCTCGGCAACGAGGCCACGACGATCCAGCGCTTCGACAGCGCACCGAAGAACGGCTCCGACGTCTCGAGGATCTTCCCCGGGGCGGTCCGGGGACGCGCCCACCTGTAGAGCGCGCCGTTGGCGTCGGTGGTGGGCAGGGGGCCCGGCACGGTCTGGCAGAGGGGGCGGCCGTCGCTGGCCACCACGAAGAGGTTGCTGACCAGGCCGACGCCGGCCTCGTCGGCGATGCCCTGGCGCAGCCGCGCGACGCACGCGTCGGGATCGGCCTCGGCGTTGACGACAGCCGGTGAACGGGCGGCGCTGGTCAGTAGCGCGCTCAGGTCGTCGGCAAGGAAGTTGACCGCGCCGGAGGCGGCCTCGGCGGCGAACGCCGCCTCGCGCGCGGCGACCGTCTCGGTGAAGTCGATGCTCTGTTGATACAGCGAGTAGCCGGCCGCCGCGGAGAGGGCGACCGTCAGGACGCCCACCACGAGGACTCGCGAGCGGAGCGGTAGGCGCTGCAGCATGACGTGGCGCGGACCCGGCAATTATGGCACGGGGGTGCGCCACGAGCGTGCCGCCGGGCGGTTTCCTCCCGCCTACCAGCCGACGGCGTAGCCGGCACGCCGGGGATCGGCGCCCGCCGTCATCCCGCCGGTGGCGAGGTCCACCAGGATGCCCTGCATGCCCCCGACGCCCGCCGTGAAGTCGGGCAGGAGCGAGACGGTGTGGCCCATTTCGCGGAGCCGGTCGAGCGTCGACGCGCGCACGCGGTTCTCCACGGCGAAGGTGATCGCGGCGCCGGGCTTGTAGAAGTTGGGGTCGGGGTCGAGGCGGAAGCGCGGGGCCTCGATCGCCTCCTGGATGCTCATCCCGAAGTCGAGGACGTTGACGATGCCCTGGAACTCGGTCTGCCCGATCGTCTCGCCGCCCGGCGTGCCGATCGCCATCACGAACCGCCCGTCCTTCATCACGATGAGCGGCGAGTTGTTCAGCAGCGGCACCTGCCCGCCGCGCACGTAGTTCACGTTGTCGGGGTACGGCGACGTGGAGCCGAGGCGCATCCCGTTGTTCAGCAGCACGCCCGTGTCGCCGACGACGACGTTGGTGCCGAAGAAGCCGCCGAGCGTCGGGGTGCAGGCGACGGCGTTGCCGTCGCGGTCCACGATCGAGAAGCTGGTCGTCTCCGGGTCGTCCTCGTAGCGCTCGGGAAACCGCGGGCCCGTGGCGGCCTGCCGCGCGGCCACCGCCGCGCCCGCCGTGCCGTCGAACGCCGTCGGGTCCCCGGACCCCGGGTACGCCATCGCCCGCGACCTGTCGATCAGCTTGCGGCGCTCGGCCGCGTAGCCCTTCGACAGGAGGCCCTCCAGGGGAATCGTGGTGAACGCCGGGTCCGCGACGTACCGGTAGACGTCGGCCTTCGCCAGCTTGATGGCCTCGGCCAGCACGTGCAGGGCCTCGGGGCTCTCGGCGCCCATCGCCTTCAGGTCGAAGCCCTCGACGAGGTTGAGCTGCATCAGCACCTCGATGCCGCCGCGCGAGGTCGCCGGGTTGCTGTAGATGTCGTAGCCGCGGTAGGTCGTGTGGACGGGCGCGTCCCAGCGCGGCTGGTAGGCGGCGAGGTCCTCCTTGCGGAGGTACCCGCCCTGCTCGCGGAAGAAGCGGTCGAAGGCGTCGGCGATGTCGCCCTTGTAGAAGCGGTCGAACGCCGCCTGGATCGCCGCCGACCGGGAGGCGCCGCCGCTGGCGGCGGCCTGCTCCGCGTCCACGAGCTTCTGGAACGTGGCGGCCAGCGCCGGCAGGCGGAACGACTCGCCGCTCACCGGGACGTGGCCGCCGGGCATGAACACGGCCGCCGTCGTCGGGAAGCCGGCGAACACCTTCTGCCGCCCCCGCACGCCCGACGCGAAGCTGTCGTTGATCGGGTGCCCGTCACGCGCGTACTCGATCGCCGGCGCCAGGACCTCGGCGAGCGTCATCGACCCGAACCGGTCGAGGATGGCGAGGTAGCCGCCGAGGTTGCCGGGGACGATGCCGGCCTTGATGCCGGAGTCGAGCAGGTCCGCGGTCATCGAGCCGGCCTCGAGCGCCTTCGGCGCGGCGCCGGCCATGCTGAGCGACCAGACCTTCCCGGAGGCCTTGTCGAAGACCGTCGCGAAGCCGTTGCCGCCGATCCCCGAGCTCGTCGGCTCCACCACGTTGAGCGTCGTCGCGACCGCGACGGCCGCGTCGAAGGCGTTGCCGCCGGCGAGCAGGATCCGCATGCCGGCCATCGACGCGAGCGGGTTGGCCGAGGTGACGAGGCCGTGCACGCCCGGCACCGACGGGCGGTGCGCCCGCATCCGGGCCTGGCCGTCGGCGTCGCCGCGGTCCTGCGCGGAGGGGGACGGGGCGACGGCCGCGAGCGCGAGGAGCGCGGCGGCGAGGGCGAGGAATCTGCGCAGGTGCTTCACGTCAGTGCTCCACGAAAGTGCGCCGCGCCCTACTTGAGCGCCAGGGCGACGAGCGACGTATCCGACGAGCGGCCGATGCCGACGACGACGAACTGGCGGCCGCTCCTCGCGCGGTAGGTCATCGGCGTCGACTGGACCGGCTGCGGCAGCTCGACGCGCGCGAGCTCCTGTCCGGTGTCGGTGTCGAAGGCGTACATCGCCGTGTCGCCGCTGCCCATGAACACGAGGCCGCCCTTCGTCACGATCGCGCCGGAGTTGCCGGGCGACCCGAGGCGCGCGGGCAGGTCCACGCCGGCCAGGGCCGGGTGCTCGCGCAGCCGCGGCTGGTCGCCGAACGGCACGCGCCACTTGATGGCGGCGCCGTTCAGGTCGAGCGCTACCAGGTGGGCGTACGGCGGCTTGAGCAGCGGCAGCCCGTTGTGGAACACCGGCGGCGCGCCGCGCTGGACGTAGTCGGCGTCCACCTCGCCCTCGCGCCCCGGCCGCTGGTCGGCCGGGTCGAACGGCACGACCCGGAAGATCGACGTGCTCTCGTTCGCCTTGACGTAGAGGACGCCCGTCTCGGGGTCCCACGCGCCGCCGCCCCAGTCGGCCCCGCCGACGACCGACGGCCGCGCCACCGTGCCCTCCGCCGACGGCGGGGTGTAGATGGGGCCGAGCCGGTACTTCGACAGCTCGGCGCGCGCCTCGGCCTCGAGCTCAGGCGTCAGGTCGAAGGCATCGTCCAGGGTCACGCCCTGCGTCATGAAGGCCGGCGGGTTGGTGGGGAAGGGCTGCGTCGGCCACGACTGCTCGCCCGGGATGTCGCTCTGCGGCACCGGCCGCTCCTCGATCGGCCACACCGGCTCGCCCGTCACCCGGTCGAAGACGAAGGCCCAGCCCTGCTTGGTGAGCTGGACGACGGCGTCGATGGCCCGGCCGTCCTTGGTCACCGTCACGAG
The DNA here is from genome assembly GCA_050250645.1 of Vicinamibacterales bacterium. GTDB lineage: Bacteria > Acidobacteriota > Vicinamibacteria > Vicinamibacterales > UBA2999 > JBFWVR01. The sequence continues at coordinate 33,704 of JBFWOG010000004.1, read as the reverse complement.
CATCGGCGCCGCCGGGGGATCGAGGTCCCAGAGGCCGTGGTGGACGATCTGGAAGTGCCACTTGCGCTCGCCGGTGGCCGCGTCGACGCAGACGATCGACTCCGCGAAGAGGTTGGCGCCGTGGCGCCGGCCGCCGTAGTAGTCGTTGCTCGGCGTGCTGACCGGCATGTAGAGCAGGCCGCGCGCCTCGTCCAGGCTCATCGGCGCCCAGACGTTGGTGTGGCCCACGAACTTCCACGAGTCGTCCTCCCACGTCTCGTGCCCGAACTCGCCGGGCTGCGGGATCGTGTGGAACGTCCACCGGAGCGCGCCGGTCCGCGCGTCGTACGCCCGCACGTCGCCGGGCGGGTCGTTCCGGTAGGTGAGGCGGTCGCCGACGCCGTTGCCGACGATGACGAGGTCCTTGTAGACGACGGGCGGGGAGGTGCTGGCGTAGTGCTTCTTGTTGACCTCCCAGATGAGGCCCTTCGAGAGGTCCACGACGCCGTGCTCGCCGAAGCCCTCGACGGGCGCGCCGGTGGCCGCGTCGAGCTGGATCAGGCGGTGCCGGCTGTTCATGAAGATGCGCAGCGCGCCGTTGTCGCGCCACGCGGCGACACCGCGGTGGATGAAGCCCTGGCCGCTCGCCGGCTGCCCGTCCTCGTACGCCTTCGGGTCGTAGCGCCACAGCTCGGCGCCCGTCTCGGCGTCGAGCGCGGCGACCTGGTTGTACGGCGTGCTCACGTAGAGCACGTTGTCGATCATCAGCGGCGTCGCCTGGAAGGCCCCGGGCGTCGTGCCGTACTGCTCGAGCGGCTCCTCGCCCGGCCGCCACTCCCATGCGACGCCGAGCCGCGACACCGTCGCCCTGTCGATGTCGGCGAGCGGCGAGTACTTCGTCGCGCCCTGGTCGCCGCCGTAGACCGGCCACCCGACCGCCTCCGGGGCCCGCTGGCAGGCGCCGGCCAGCGCGAGTGCGCAGAGCGCGGGCACGAGGCCGGGGCGCCGGCTCACTGGCGCGGCTCCTTGTAGACCCGGCCGCCCTTGATGACCGTCTCGACGTGCGAGAGCGCGGTGATGTCGAACAGCGGGTTGCCCTGGACCATGATGATGTCGGCGAGCTTGCCGGGCTCGATGGTGCCCAGGTCCTGCTGCTTGCCGAGGATGGTCGCGCCCACGCGCGTCAGCGCCGAGATGACCCGCTCGGGCGCCATGCCCATGTCCACGTGCACCTTCGCCTCGCGCCAGAGCGCCTCGGTGTGGAAGTTCATGGGCGTGCCCGAGTCGGTGCCCATCCCCATGACGGCGCCCGACTCGATGAACTGCGTGATGCCGCGCTCGCGGAAGAACATCTCGCGCTCGGTGCGCGCGAAGTAGGGCAGCGCCCGCCAGTTCTTCAGCGAGTCCTGCACCTCCGCGTACATGTCCGCCGGCATGCTGTGCTCGAGCGCGGGGTCCTGCAGCCGCTCGGGGAAGGCCGCCGTGTCGGGGTACACCCAGCTGCGGTGCGCGGCCGTCACCACGATCGGGCGCCCGGCGTTCACGATGTCGGTGATGAGGCCCTCGCTGTAGGGCGGCGCCGTGCCGGCCGACCCCACGTGGCTCAGGACGTCGATGCCGGCCTCGAGGGCGTTGCGCGTGTCGGTCTCGGCGTACACGTGCGCGTGGACCCTGACGCCGTGCCGGTGCGCGGCGGCGGCGATCGCCTCGTAGTCCTCGCGCGTCAGCCCCGAGTGCGCTTTGATGACGTCCACGCCCGCGGCGATGAGCCGCTCGGTCTCGCGGCCCGCCTGCTCGGGGCTCGTGACCGCGATCTGGTAGTCGTCCGGGAAGATCGCCGGCCGCCGGGTGAGCCATGGCCCACTCATCGACATGCGCGGCCCGGGAATCTCGCCCCGGTCGATCCGGCCGCGGATGGCCAGGCTCTCCGCGAGCGGCGCGCCGAGGTCCACGGCCGACGTGACCCCCGCCATCAGCAGCTGGTTGGCGGCCACCGCCATCACCTCGGGCAGCGTCCGGTCGCGGCCCCGCTTGTCGATCCACGGGAACCACGTCCCGTAGTTGCCGTGCCCCACGAGCACCAGGTGCGCGTGCAGCTCGATCATCCCGGGCATCATCGTCCGCCCGCGCGTGCTGATCACCCGGTAGCCCTCGGGCACGGCGACCTCGCTCGCCGGACCCACGCGGACGATGCGCTCGCCGTCGATGAGCACGACCGCGTTGTGGATGGGCGGCGCCGCGATGCCGTCGAGGAGCATGCCCCCGACGAGCGCGAGCTTCGTCCCGGCCGGCGCCTGCGCGCGCGGGACGGCGGCGCCGCTGAGGACCAGGATCACGGCGGTGACGGCGGCGAGGCAGGTCTTGGGCATGGCGTGTGGGGGGAACGATACAACATGTCCTATCATCGCGGGCATGTCGGTTGTCCCTGATGAGCTGCTGGCCCGCGTGCCCCTGTTCCGGCGTGTCAAGCCCGCCGAGCGCGCGCACGTCGCCTCGGTCTCGCGCGTGAAGTCGTGGGAGAAAGGGGAGGTGATCTTCTCGGAGGGCGACCCGGCCGACGTCTTCCTCGCGATCATCGACGGCCGGGTGAAGATCTTCAAGTCGACCCCGGCCGGCAAGGAGATCATCCTGGAGATCTTCGGCGGCGGCGACCCGCTGGGCGCGGTCGCGGTCTACGAGGGGATGCCGTTCCCCGCCTCGGCCGTGGCGCTCGAGCCGACGCGCTGCCTCGTGCTGCCGCAGCCCGACTTCTTCCGGCTGCTCCAGGAGCACCCGCCGCTGGTCCTCGCGCTGCTCTCGGGCCTCACGCTCCGGCTGGCGGAGCTGACGCGCCGCCTGGCCGACCTCTCGGGCAGCCGCGTCGAGTCGCGCTTCGCGCGGCTCTTCCTGAAGCTGGCCGACCAGATGGGCCGCCCCGAGCGCGGCGGCACCTTCGTCCCGATGTCGCTGTCGCGCCAGGAACTCGCCGACCTGACGGGCACGACCATCGAGACCGCGATCCGGATCATGAGCCGCTGGAACAAGGACGAGGTCGTGCTGACCGAGAAGGACGGCTTCGTGCTGAAGGACCGCCCCGGCCTCGAGGCGACGGCGGCGGGCTGATACAAGAGACCCCACGAAGGGCACGAAGAGTACGAAGCAAGCACACGAAGGGAATCAAGGAGGGGCTGTGGACCCCTCTTGGCATTGTCCACTTCGTGGCTTTGCCTTCGTGTTCTTCGAGTCCTTCGAGGGGTGTCTTGTGGCCCCGAACTCACTCCCGCTACTCCACGCGCGTGGTGGCGCGGGCGACCGTGGCGGTCGCCACGTGGGCCATCGCCTCGTAGTAGCCGACGAACCTGTCGATCTCCATCCCGTCCTGCGTCTTCAGGTTCTGCGCCCAGCGGTAGGCGATCGGCTGGTAGAGCAGCGTGACCTCGACCGAGGCCGCCGCGGCCGGCAGGCGGTAGCGGATGCGGTCCGACCCGCCCTCGAAGTCCGCGTCGCCGGCGGCGCCGCCGTGCACGGCGACATCCGCGCCGGCCGTGGCCTTGTCGAAGCCGTGCGGCAGCACCCGGTTGTCCTTGAGGTACTGCACCGCCGTCAGCAGGCCCGTCGTGACCTTGCCGGCCGGGTCCCCGATGATCGACTCGTAGATCTGCACCTGGTCCGGCGTGCGGATCTCGGTGTAGTGCGGCTCGAAGCGCGACGGGTCGGCGTCGTTGTCGTTGCCGTCGATCCGGCCGTTGGGCTCGGGGCGGCCCGACTCGAACACGATCGTGCCGCCGGCGTCGCGCGCCACGACGTGCAGCCACGCGCGCCGCGAGGGGTAGGCGGTGGGGAACTTGTGGCCGGCCAGGTTCTCGACGGCCACGTCGGCCACGACCGCGCCCGCCTCGCGGACGGCCGCCAGCGTCAGCGTGGCGGTCTCCTCGGCGAGGTGGTCCTCGGCGCGCCGGATGGCGGCGTCGAGCTCGGCGCGCTGGGCCACGACGCCCAGCTCGTCGCGATGCGCGCTCAGCATGCGCGGGATGAGGAAGTTGGCGCCGACGAAGGTGTGCCGGTTGACGTCCTTGCGCGACTCGCCGAGCACGGACGACACGCGCGTCTCGCCGGCGACGACCGGCATGTGGCACTCCTGGCAGCTCTTGGTCTCCTTGTAGACGCTGTGCGCCCATTCCCAGTAGACCATCTGCTCCGGCAGCTCGCCGACGACCGCGCCGTCCGGGCCGATCGCGCTCGTGTACAGCGTGTGGCACGTCGCGCACAGCTCCGAGCGCTGCACGTGCTTCCCCTCCTGCGGCAGCAGCGTCGAGGAGGAGCGCATGACGGAGGCCTGGCCCGGCTTGATCTCGAACGGCCCGAAGATCGGCCGTGGCTGGCCCGGCGCGGGGTCGGCGACGACGAAGCCCGCGTTGGCCGACTCGCGCGTGCCGAACTTCTGGTCCGTCATGCGGTGGCACGTCGTGCACGACACGCCGTCGACCGCGAGGCGCGCCTCGTCGCCGTGGGCCTCCCGCGCGGGGAGGTTGCGGAACACGCCGCCCGTCCCGCCGGCGGCGACCGCGTCGTAGCGGGCCATCGGCATGTGGCAGGCCGCGCATTCGTTCTCGATGGCGGCCGCGTGCGAGGGATGGTCCTTCGTCTCGCGCCGGACCGACGCCTGCCAGTAGGGGTCGCGCGCCGAGTTGGCCATCATCGACGCCCGCCACGCCGGGGCGATCGAGACGTCCTCGCCGCTGTCGGTGGTGACGCCGTTGTGGCAGGCGATGCAGCGGTCGGACGTCTCGAAGTGCGAGGCGGGCAGGTCCTGCGCCGCCGCGGCCGCGGGGACGGCGAGGACGGCGGCCAGGAGCGCCACGCGCAGTGTGGTCGTCAGCATGTGCCTCACCAGCCCTCCAGGAGCCCGCCGTCGAACCAGTCCCACAGCAGGTAGATCATGAAGCGGGTGGGCCGCTCGCGCTCGCTGAGCGGCACCCGGAGGCCGAGCGCGAGCTGGACGTGCTGACGGGCGCTGAGCGAGATCTGCATCTGCGGCACCGCGTCCCACTCGGTCGCCGCGTCGTCCTCGAGCTCGCGCGCCGCGAGGAGCTCGACCATCGGCGTCCACGCGCGCATGTAGCGGTGCTGGCTGAACGTCCGCCCGACCACCACGCGCCAGAACGCTTCCTTCGCGGCCCTGGCCGAGTCCCACGGCACCTCGAGGCCGGCCTGCGCCTGGACGAAGCTGTCGCCGCCGCCGATGACCTGGCCGAACGACAGGTAGCCCTCGGCCGCTCCCACGCCCGCGCCCGCGCCGTCGGCCGCGTCGCCGGTCGGCAGCCGCGTCTCGCCGCCGAGGCTGAAGATGGTGCCGCGCGGCAGGCTCGAGAAGAGCGTGTGCTTCACGCCGAAGGTGAGGTCGCCCGTCCCGCCACGCCAGCCGCTGCCCGTCTGGGCGGCGCTGAAGGGGAGCGCCACCTCGTACTGGCTCCGCGTGCCGAGGCGCTTCTCGTAGACGAACTGCACGTCCATGGCGCCCGCGCCCTCGGCATCCGCGGAGTAGGTGACGACGGCCTCGTCCTCGGGATACGCCTTCTCGGTGACGAGCGCGCGCGGGAGGTTCAGCTCGCCGCGCGGCCACCGGTCGTCCGTGCAGAACGTGCGGAGGTGCGAGACGGCGGCCTCGATCTCCTCGGTGGAGAGCGCCTCGCCGAAGGCCGGCATGGTGTGGTCGAAGCCGCGGGCCGGCCCCCCGCCGTGGACCACGCCGAACCAGTCGCCGTCGGGCTCGCGGGTGGTGAAGGTACAGTCGGTGAAGTCGGGGAGCGGGAGGTCGAAGCCGACCTGCGGTTGCGGCTGGCCGCGCCCGTTGTCGGCGTGGCAGGCCGCGCAGGCTTCCTGGTACACCTTGGCGCCGGGGTCGTCCTGCGCGGAGGCAGCAGACGCCGGCGAGAGCAGAAGAACGGACGCCGCGAGCCACATGGCCGCGGCGGGGACGGTGCCATTCGCCATGTCGGCGCCCATCCTATGGGCAAGACCCGCGGATTGCGCCATGAGACTGGATCTCAGGACGATTGGGGGCTTCGCTCGATCATGGCTCCGATGAGTAATCGAGAATCAAGAATCAAGAAGAACAGGCACACGCCGGGCGGGTACGCCCGGACGCCCACCAACTCGGGGACGTGCACCTATCTGACGAATCCGACGAACGCGACAAGCGACCCCACGAACAAACGAAGGGCACGAGGCCAGCTACGAAGCCAGGCCGCTCGCACGGCGGACCAGCAACTCGTCGAACCCGACGAACCTGACGAACCCGTCGAACCTGACGAACCTGACGAACCCCCCAGCTGCGGCCGCCGGCGCTGGGCGGGCGCGACGGTGCCCTGCGCAAACCGGCGTCGACCGGGCCGCCCCTGCGACGGGCGGCCGGCCGCGCTCCGCGGTCATTCGGTGCCTACGGTTTGCTCCGGACACCATCGCGCCCGCTGATCGCGCGCCCGGCCGCGAGACGAACCTGCCGAACCTGTCAAACCTGTCGAACCTGTCAAACCTGTCGAACCTGCCGAACCTGTCGAACCCGTCGAACCTGTCGAACCCGACGAACCCGTCGGCCGCAGATGCACAGATGAGGCAAATGCGCAGATTGAGAACCCGAGGAACTCCAGGAACCCCAGGAACGCGAGGAACCGCCGCCCCTGACGAACCTGACGAACCCCCCAGCTGCGGCCGCCGTCGCTGGGCGGGCGCGACGGTGCCCTGCGCAAACCGGCGTCGACCGGGCCGGCCCTTCGACGGGCGGCCGGCCGCGCTCCGCGGTCATTCGGTGCCTACGGTTTGCTCCGGACACCATCGCGCCCGCTGATCGCGCTCCCGGCCGCGCGACGAACCTGCCGAACCTGTCGAACCTGTCGAACCTGCCAAGACCGTCAGCCAATCCCGCTCACCACCACGAACTCCCCGGGGATCCGGTAGCCGTCACCGTGACGGAAGGGGGCGATGGACGCCAGGTACTCGGCGTGTGCGGCCTCGCGCGTCGGCTCGTCGAAGCGCGAGTAGGCCATCGCTACCGGTCCGCCCGCGAACGCCGCTCCCAGGGCCCCATCCGCATCCTCGTACTCGAGCATTGTCTCGATGCGCTCGGTGGTGATGTCGTGGAAGCCCGTCGCGGCCAAGTCGAGGGCGAGCCGGTCGCCGGTGCCCAGGGCGAAGAACATCGGGCACACGTCGCTCTGGACGCGGGCGTCGACGATGGGGAAGATGTCGGCCCAGCCGCAGTGGTCGCGCGCGCCCCAGACGGCGGCGACCGCGCGGCCACCCGGCCGGAGCACGCGCCGCATCTCGGCCAGGGCCAGCCGCACATCCGGCACGTACATCAGGCCCAGCGCGTCGAGCGCGACGTCGAACGACGCGTCCGGCAGCTCCAGCTTCTCGGCGCCCATGCGCAAGGCGCGGACGGGCGCCAGCCCGTCGCCCTCGCAGGCCTGCCGCGTCAGGGCGACCATCTGCTCGGAGAGGTCCGTGGCCACGACCGACCCGCCCGGCCCGGCCAGTTCCGCGGCCCGCCGGGTGACGAGGCCCGTTCCGCAGGCGATGTCGAGGACGGCCTCACCGGGGCGGATCCCGGCCATGGCCAGCAGCTGGTCCTGGGCCGGCCGGAGCTGCCGGGCCCAGAAGGCCTCGTAGGCCGCCGAGGCCTTGTCCCACCCGTACCGTTGCACGCGGCGCTGGAGGGCCGGCTGCACGGCTAGCTCCGCACCGGCGCGGCGACGCGCAGTTCGCGCCGCACGTCGACCGGGTTGCTGATGTTGTCCAGCCACGAGCCGTACTTGTCGGCGGTCTCGACGACGCGGCGCACGTCGTCCTCGGGCGCGTCGCTGGCGACGGTGACGATGGCGCGGATCTGCCCGTAGCCGGGGCGGATGGCGTCGCTCGCGCCCAGCTCGCCGCGGACGTCGTAGTCGGCCTGGACCTCGACCGTCACGTCCGCCAGCGGGACGCCGAGCCGCGATCCCCACATGGCGTAGCTGATCGCGAGGCAGGAGGCGAGCGCGGCGCGCCCGAACACGCCGGGGTTCGGCGCCGACCCGTCGCCGCCGTACTTCTCGGTCATGCCCACGTCGATCGTCCATGGGCCCTCGGTGACGCGGCAGGTGAGGTTGGCGCCGGCCCGGGCGGTGGTGACGGCGGTGCCGCGCCCGAGCGAGTCGCGGCGGTTCAGGGCGGTGACGTTGCGCGCGATGGCGGCGCCGATGTGGTCGTCGGTCAGCATGCTGGCGGCTCCCTCCGCCGTGCGTGGCGGCTCTACCCAGTCAAACGCCGAACGGGGGCTGAACACGCCACGGGGGCTTCGCTGAGTAATCAAGAATCGAGAATCAAGAATCAAGAAATCAGGCGCGCGCGGGGCACGGACGCCTGCGCGAACCCGAGGAACCAACCTCAGGGACGTGCACCGATCTGACGAATCCACGGACCCGACAAGGACCCCACGAACAAACGAAGTGCACGAGGCCAGCCGCGAAGCCAGGCCCGCTCGCATGGTGGACCAGGAACCCGTCGAACCTGACGAACCTGACGAACCTGACGAACCCGACGAACCCGACGAACCCGACGAACCTGACGAACCCGTCGAACCCGACGAACCCCAGGAACCCCAGGAACCAGGAACCCTCGTAAAATCCCCCCATGACGCACGAGGACGGGATGGCGCTGGCGCTGGCCGAGGCGCGGGCGGCGGCGGCGATGGGGGAGGTCCCGGTCGGCGCGGTGGTGGTGCTCGACGGGCAGGTCGTCGGGGCGGGCTTCAACAGGCCCATTTCGTCACACGACCCCACGGCGCACGCGGAGGTCGTGGCGGTTCGGGCGGCGGCGGCGGCCGTGGGCAACTACCGGCTGCCGGGGGCGACGCTCTACGTGACGGTGGAGCCGTGCCTGATGTGTGTCGGGGCGATGGTGCACGCGCGGATCGCGCTCGTTGTCTTTGGCGCCCCCGAGCCGAAGGGCGGCGCGCTGGTGTCGACGAAGGCCGCGCACGAGTTCCCCGGGCTCAACCACCGGCTCGAGATCCTGGGCGGCGTCCGCGAGCCCGAGTGCCGGGAGCTGATGCAGCGCTTCTTCAGGGAGCGCCGGGAGCGCCGCGCCGACGACTGACCGTCGCACCGGCGTGGAGCACTGACGTGGAGCACCACAGCGGGGCACCACCGCGGCGCCCTACCGTCCCCCAAACTCCCACGCCGCGAACCCCTCGTAGAACTTCGTCGGGATGCCGTGCTCGCGGCAGAACGCCGGGACGAACGCGAGCATCTCCGCGTGCCGGTTCCCGGCGGGCGGCTCGACGGGATGCCGCGCCATCCACGCCTCCACGACCGTGCGCAGCCCCACGCCCGGCTCGCGCGCGAGCAGGCGGAAGGTGCGCGCCTGGCCAATCACCTCGACGGCGTCGCTCATCCGGCGGCCCCAGGCCATTTCGGCCTCGTCCATCGCGGGGTGTGAGCGGACCAGGTACGGCGGGTCCGGGTCGTACTCGAGGCCGAGGGCTGTCGCCGTGCGCCACAGCTCCGTGCCGGGCAGCACCATCAGCGGAAAGGCGGCCAGGTGGGGCGGGTCGAGTGAGGCGGCGAAATCCAGCGACTGGCGGAACGAGGCCGGCGTCTCGTCCGGCAGCCCGTGGATCAGCTGCAGCTCGAACGGCAGGTCGTACTGCGTGAGGAACCGGATACCGTCGAGGAAGGGCTGCAGCTTGAGCCGCCGCTCGACGGCCGCCAGGGCCCCCTGGTCGGTTGTCTGGAGGCCGACCTCGAGGAAGCGGAAGTTGGCGGCCTTGAAGAGGGCGGCCAGTTCCTCGTCCACGAACTCGGCCCAGATCTCGGCGTGGAACGGCACGCCCGCCGTGTTGTGCTCCGCGATGAACCGGCAGATCGCCTTGGCGCGCTCCGCGTTGAGGTTGAAGATCGGGTCCATCAGGTAGATGTACGCCGGGCGGCGGTCGAGCCACGACCGGATCTCCCCCTTCACCCGGTCGAGGTCGAAGCGGCGGTTCCGGATCGAGAGGTCCTTGTTGTAGAAGCAGAAGGTGCAGCGGAAGACGCATCCCCGCTGCGTCTCGATGCACACCGTGCGCCCGTCGAAGTCCCCGTACTCCGGCTTGTGGGGCGAGGGCAGCGAGTCGAGGCTCTTCAGGATCGGCGCGTCGGAGGTCTCGACGATGGCGCCGTCCCGGCGGAAGGTGATGCCGGGAATCTCGTCGAGGCTGGCGCCGTCGCGCCGCGCCCGGGCGATGGCGCCGAACGGCACCTCGCCCTCGCTCCGGACGACGACGTCCACGGCGGGATGCGCGGCGAGCACCTCGCGGGCGATGGGGCCGACCTCGGGGCCGCCGATGGCGATCATGGCGTGCGGGCGGGCGGCGCGGACCAGGCGCGCGGCCTCCATGAGGGCCGTGATGTTCCAGACGTAGCAGGAGAGCCCGACCAGGTCGGCCCCGGTCCGCAGGAGGTGCGCCGCGATCTGGTCACCCGGGGTGTCGGGGTAGAACTCCGCCATCTGCACGTCGCCCGGCGCCCAGCCTTCGCGCTCGATCAGGAACGCCCGGAGGTACAGCAGGGAAAGCGGCGTGAACGACGGCTCGGCGTGGCGGGTCGCGAGGCAGATCCGCAAGGGGCCGTCTCATCTTACGAGGGTTCCGTCGGAAAGGGTTGAGAGTCTTTGGGTGCGCCCGTGCGGAGGGGGGCCTCCGGATTTTCAGTCCCTCGGGCGGTGAGGGGGACAGGCCCCGTGTCCCGGAGCCCCGTTCCTCGTGTATAATCGGAGATTCCGTCGGCCAGTACGAACGGTCCCACCTCAGAGCGGAGAGGTACCGAAGTGGTCGTAACGGGGGCGCCTCGAAAGCGTCTTGTCGGGCAACCGGCACGTGGGTTCGAATCCCACCCTCTCCGCCAACTACACCTCCAGCGTCTCGGCCTCCCCCTACCTCAAAGCACGCATCCGCAAGGCCAGACCTTACAGACAGACCGTCGGTCGGTGCGGGTGCCGCGCTCGAAGCCGGCGGCCTGCTGAAGGGGAGGGTGTGCCCACCTGTCGATTGACCAGGGTGTATCCCGTGGGCTACAGTTGGACTCGATGATCGAGCTGCGCAAGACGGCGCGCTTTGCGCGGTGGCTCGACGAGCTGCGAGACGTGCACGGCCGGGCACGCATCCAGGCCCGCCTCGAACGGCTCGCGGCGGGCAACCCGGGCGATGTCGCGCCCGTTGGCGAGGGCGTGTCCGAGTTGCGCGTCGATGTCGGTCCGGGATACCGGGTCTACTTCACCAAGCGCGGCCGGACGGTGATCGTGCTGCTCGCAGGCGGCAGCAAGCAGACGCAATCCGCGGACATCAGGGCCGCGCTGCAGCTGGCACGTGGTCTCTCGGATTAGGAGCGCGGAGTCGCAGGATGAAGAAGAAGACGATGACCACCCGGTACGACGTGGCGGAGCATCTGAGGTCGCCAGAGGAGATGGCGGCGTACCTGGAGGCGTGCTTCGAGGAAGCCGACGGCGATGCCGCGTTCGTGGCCAAAGCCCTCGGGGACGTGGCCCGCGCCAAGGGGATGACCCAGGTGGCGCGCGACGCCGGCCTCTCGCGGGAGAGTCTCTACAAGGCGCTCTCGGGCGATCGCAGTCCGGACTTCGACACGATCCTGAAGGTGATGGGGGCGCTCGGGTTGAGGTTGCGCGCCGAGGCAGTTCACGGCTGAAACCTGCAGCTCGTTCGGGTGCTCATCTTCAGCGGGCAATGGCGGGCAATGCGCGACGGCAACGCTGGCAACCATGGCACCTACGGCAAGGTGGGTTCTGTAAGTTACAGAATCGATAGGACGTGATCGGGTCCGAATCCCACCCCCTCCGCCATTCACCTCCGTGCAGCGCTCGTCCCGGGCCCAGCGGCCGCGACCCCGCGGCGGCCGGCGGTCGAACCGCCAAGCCGTTGTTCCAGTCCTGTGAAGTCGCCTTCCGAGGACCTGCCGAACCCGCTGCCGACCTCCCGGTGGCCGCGCACGACCTCCGCGTCCCGTCAGCCGCCGGTCCGCCGCACGTAGGTGCCCCGTACGGAGACGACGACAAGGCCCTCGGCGATGAGGTGTTCCAGGACGCGACTGCAGGTCTCCCCGTCGAGGGCCCACAGCCGGCAGGCCTGGTCGAACGTGAGGCACAACCCGGGCATCTCGAGATACTCGGCCTGCGCCCGCCGTACCAGCGCGCGGTACCCGTCCTGCCGCGGAGTCGTCGAGGACCTCCGGTTCGTGACGACGAGCGGTGCGAGTGCGACAGCCATGCGTGCTCCCGTGGAACCCGAGTGGACTGAGACCCCGCAGCCGCAGGTGCGGGAGGCTGGCATCCGAGCCGACGCCCAACCGTGCCGCGGCCGCGTCAGGCCGCACCAGCCGGGAATCCTGGCGCAATCCGTAGGGCTACTCGACGGTTCTCCGCTCGCGTCGCCGGGGCCTTCGCACGGGGCGGGCGGCGCCGCGTCATGTGGCTCCGATCGGGCCACCCTCCGGAGCGTGTGCGGGCGAGATGTCGTCACTGGCGAACCAGACCTCCACGCCCCGTGAGGCGGCGAACCGCCGCGCGAGCGACCAGGCGGCCGTGGCCGACACGACCTCGATGCCAGGCGAAGCGGGAACGAGACTGAGCTGGTACCTTACCGGCGATCCCGCCACGCGCGTGATCAGGACGGTTCCGTGAGGTGGACCAGCTGCGGCCGGCCCGGGGTGCGGTCCTTTCAGTCGCCGGTTCCTTCGCATGCCTCGATGTTCCGGCACCGGCGCCGCGCCGGTCCAGTCGGTAACGCCACCGTCTCACGTAGAGTTAACCGACGTATAGTGGCGAGGATGGAGTGGCTGAACTACCACCACCTGTACTACTTCTGGGTCGTGGCCCGGACGGGCAGCGTCGCGGCGGCGAGCCGCGAGTTGCGCCTGACCCACCCCACCATCAGCGCGCAGGTTCACCAGCTCGAGGACATCATCGGGGAGAAGCTGTTCCGGCGCGCCGGCCGGGGGCTGGCGTTGACCGACGTCGGGCAGCTCGCCTTCCGCTACGCCAACGACATCTTCGGGCTCGGGCGGGAGTTCATGGATGTCGTCAAGCGGCGCGCGACCCCGCGCGTGATGCGGCTCGCGGTCGGCGTCACGGACGTCCTGCCGAAGTCGGTCGTGCAACGCCTCCTCGAGCCGGCGCTCCGCCTCGACGGACCGCTGCGGTTGATCTGCCGCGAGGACCGCTCGCTGACCGACTTCCTCGGCGAGCTGTCGATGCACGCGCTCGACCTGGTGCTGTCGGATGCGCCGGCCGGCATCGGTTCTCCGCTGAAGCTGTTCAACCACCTTCTTGGCGACTGCGGCACGACGATTTACGGGGCCGCCAAGGTGGCCGCGTCGCTGAAGCGCCGGTTTCCCCGTTCCCTGGACGGGGCGCCCTTCCTGGTGCCAGGTGTGAACGCGGCGCTGCGGCGCGAGATCGAGCAGTGGTTCGACGGCCTCGGCATCTCCCCCCACGTGGTCGCCGAGGTCGATGACAGCAGCCTGTTGCAGGTCCTCGCCGCCGGCGGGCTGGGGGTGTTCGCGGGCCCGAGCGTGATGGAAGCCGACGCGCGGACCCGGTACGGACTCCGCCCTGTGGGCACCATTCCCACGCTGCGCCAGCGCTTCTACGCCATCTCGGTCGAGCAGCGCTTGAGCCACCCGGGTGCGGTGGCCATCTGCCAGAATGCCGGCAAGGAATACTTCGTCTGACGGCGCGGCGCTCCGGCCCGAAAGCCTCGAGCGAACGCGCACGGTATCGACCTCCTCGTCACAGCGCGCCGGCTGGACGTAGCGCCTGGCGCGGTGCCCGCGGGCGGGCGGCCGCCGCGATGACCAGGGCGGCGACGATCAGCGCGGCACCGGCGGCGAAGGTGACACGCATGCCTGCGGCAACGGCCTCCGGCCCTGCGGTCGGGAGGTCGGTCGCCCCGGACGCGAGCGCGAAGACGGCGCCCATGACCGACGCGCCCGTGACCAGGCCGAGATTGCGCGACAGCGTGAGCAGCCCCGAGACGACGCCCCGCTGGTCCGGCCCGACGCCGGTCATGACCGCGGTGTTGTTCGCCGCCTGGAACAGCGCGTAGCCGGCGGTGACGATGGCGATGGGAGCGATGTAGCCGGCGACACCCGCGGCGGCCGGCAGGGCGGCGAGTAGCAGGCAACCCGACGCCCCGGCGGTGAGGCCGGCGACCGTCATGCGCGGGGCGCCGTACCGGTCCACGAGGCGCCCGCCCGGCACGCCGGCCAGTGCCGCGACGATCGGGCCGGCCGACAGCACGAGTCCGACCAGTGCCGTGTCCAGCCCGAGGGCGCCCGCCAGGTAGAACGGCCCGACCACCAGCGTCGCCATCATCACGGCCGAGACCAGCGCGCTCATGGCGAGGCCCCCGCGCAACCCTCGGTCCCGGAGCATCGTCAGCCGAATCAGCGGCGACGCGACCCTGGCCTCCGCGAGCACGAACAGACCGGCTCCGCACGCCGCCGCCGCCAGCAGCGCTAGGTTCCCCCCGCTGAACCGGCCGCGCCCCATCGTCATGGCCAGCGCGTATGCGGCGAGCGTCAGCGCCAGGAGCAGCGTACCCACGTGGTCGAAGCCGGGTCGGCCGGACTCGGGGGTGCGGTCGCCGGCCGGCAGGTGACGCCGGGCGAGATGCATGGCGAGAAGGCCCAGCGGCACGTTGACGAGGAAGATCGCCCGCCAGCCGAGTGCGGCGGTCAGCATGCCGCCGAGCGAGGGACCGAGCGCGGTGCCGATGGCCGACATCGTGCCGAGCAGTCCCATGGCGCGTCCGGTCCGGGCCTGCGACACCGTCTCGCCGACGAACGCCACGGTGAGGGCCATCATGACGGCTGCACCGAGGCCCTGCGCCGCCCTGGCGGCGACGAGCAGCCCCAGCGTGGGCGCGGCGCCGCACGCGGCCGAGGCCAGCGTGAAGACGGCGATCCCGGCCACCATCAGCCGCCGGCGGCCGACGAGGTCGCCCAGCCGCCCGGCGCCGACGACAAGCGTCGTGATGGCCAGCAGGTAGGCGAGCACGATCCACTGGACCTCCTGAAAGGAGGCGCCAAACGCCCGCGCGAGGGTGGGCAGGCCGACGTTGGCGATGCTGGTGCCGAGCGAGGAGAGCAGCATCGACAGCGAGAGGCTCGCCAGCGCCCACCGCTCCGGCGCGGTCCGCGCCACGCCTCCGTCCCCGCCCTGCGCGTCCCCGAGGGCCATGATTGCGTTCGACATGACCCCAGCGTAGGCCGCCGGATGACATGGCGGAAGACGCAATATTTGCATTGTATTCGTGCGTTTGACGCCATGTATGACGTGTGGCACCGTGTGGGCATGACCACGCCCGACCTGAACCTCCTCACCACGCTCGACGTGCTGCTCGCCGAAGGCAGCGTGGCGGGCGCGGCCCGGCGGCTGCGGCTCAGCCCGTCGGCGATGAGCCGGGCGCTGGCGCGGCTGCGCGACGCGATGGGCGATCCCCTGCTCGTCAGGGCGGGGCGCGGGCTGGTGCCGACACCGCGCGCGCTCGCGCTTCGCGAGCGGGTGGGGCAGCTCGTGCAGGATGCCCAAGCGGTGTTGCGGCCCGAGGCGACCCCCGACCTCGGGACGCTGGTTCGCACCTTCACGCTCCGGACGAGCGACGGCTTCGTGGAGAACTTCGGGCCGGCCCTGCTCGCCCACGTCGGCGGGGCGGCCCCGGGGGTGCGGCTCCGGTTCGTTCAGAAAGTGAGCAAGGACGGCGGCCCCCTGCGCGATGGCACCGTCGACCTCGAGACAGGCGTCGTGGACGAAGCGACCAGCCCGGAGCTCAGGCAACAGCCCCTGTTCAGGGACCGCTTCGTCGGCGTCGTGCGACAGGGGCACCCGCTCGCCCGGGGCCGGGTCACGCCCGCCCGCTACGCCAGGGGCCGCCACATCAGCGTCACGCGCGGGCGTCTGGCCACGGGACCGATAGACGAGACGCTGAAGCGGCACGGCCTGGAGCGCGAGGTCGTGACCATCGTTGGCGGCTTCGCGGCGGCGCTGGTCCTGGCGCGGTCCACCGACCTTGTGGCCACCGTGCCGGAAGTCCACACCGGGAACCTGCGCGCCGGCATGCACAGCTTCGCCTTGCCGGTGGAGGTCTCCGGGTTCACGGTCTCCATGCTCTGGCACCCGCGGATGCATGCGGATCCGGTGCACGCCTGGCTGCGTGGGTGCGTCCGGGATGTGTGCGCGGCGGCCGACGCGCGCCCGGGCCCGCGGCGATCTGGTCGAGGTCGCCCCGGAGCTGTGTGAAGATGGGCGGGCGCCGGGAGGCGGCAGGCGCCGCCGGCTCGTCAGTGAGAGTCGCGCCACCGGGATCGGGATCGCACGGAGGAACTGAGATGAGGATGCGTCATTTGCTCGCCGGCGCGCTGGCCTGCGCGCTGACCCTGCCGCTGCTGGCCCAGGGCACGGGCCAGGTGAAGACCGCGGACATCACGGAGCGCGGCCTGAAGCCTGGCGACTTCCCCCGCTGGCACGAGGTCGTGCCCAACGTGTACGCCTACGAGGAGGCGCTGGCCTCCGGCGGGCAGACGCTCACGACCAACAGCCTCATCATTGTCACCACCGACGGCGTCGTGATCGTCGACGGGCAGGAGACGCCGGCCGAAGGGGAGGCCCTGGCGGCCGCCATCCGGAAGATCACCTCGCAGCCGGTGAAGTACATGATCATCGCGTCCGATCACGTGGACCACGTGATGGCCAACCCGACATTGAAGGCCGCCTGGCCGGAGATGACCTTCATCTCGTCGCCGGCCTCGCAGAAGACGATGACGAACCTGAAGCGCGAGGTGATCGCGACCGAACTCGTCGCCGACAGGCGCACGCTGCACGTGGGCGGCACCGAGATCCAGATCATCAACCTGGGCCGGGGCCACACGGGCGGCGACCTCGTCGTCTACCTGCCCGCGAGCAAGCTCCTGTTCATGAGCGAGCTCTACACGCGCTACGTCTTCCCGCCGATGATCACCGGCTACCCGAGCGAGTGGATTGCCACGGTGGAGAAGGCGCAGGCCATGGACGTGACGTGGTACATCCCGGGCCACGGGTTCACCGACGCCGACGCGCCGACGCTGAAGGCGGGCCTGGCGGAGTTCCGCTCGGCCCTCGAGCGCGTCGTGTCGGAAGCGCGCCGCCTGCGGGCCGCCGGCGCGACCTGCGCGACCGAGAAGGACTGCCCGGCCAACGCGCAGGCCGACTGGGGCCCCTACGCCTCGTGGACGCTGGCGAAGGGCCAGGCGCCGCGCGCGCTGGCGAGGGTCTACATGGAGATGGACGGCAAGCTGCCGAAGTAGACGGCGCGGCTCCGGGCACCAGGCGGCAAGGCGCCCGCGCCACGCAGCTGGGTGGTCCTCACCACGCGCGCGTGAGCAGCAGGGCCGGCGCCGCGGCGAGCAGCCACGTCGCGAGGGCCACGACCGCAGCCCCGGCCCGACGTCCGCGCAGCAGGCGCCACGCGGCCCATGGCGCGCCCCCGAGGACCACGGGCGCCGCCGCGGGATACCACGCCGGGCTCGTGACGACCCACGCCAGCGCGATCACGATGAGCGACGCGGCGAGGGCGATGAGTGCTGCCGCCCACAGGCGCCGGACGCCGGCGGCCCGTGCGAGCACGGCGCCCGCCCCCGTCGCGACGAGGACGACGAGCGCGAGGCGCCAGAGATAGGCCACGGCGAGCCTCGCGAGGCTGAGCGTCTCTTCCTCACGCGCGACTGGGTCGAGCACATGCGACATCGCCGCGGCCATCTCCGTCACCCGCGCCCGCGTCCCGGCCGAGAGCGCCGGCGACGCCAGCAGGTCGTCGAGGCCGGCGTATGGCACGCCGGCGACTAGTTGCCGCGCCGCGTTGGCGTCGATGCCGGGCACACCCCGCCAGTCGAGCGGGAGCGCGGCGTTTGCGTCGAACGTATGCGGGCGGGGCAGGGCGCGGTACTGGTCGAACAGGCTCGTGCCGGTCCTCAGCGCGTCGTTCGCCAGCCAGATCTCCGGCGCATCCGGCAGCGGCTGTCCCCCGAGCGCTCCGTGGACGACGCGGTCGAGGTCGGCGGCGTCGCCCGGCCAGAGGCGCGCCCAGGCGCGAAGGACCTCGGCGCTCGTGGACGGCCGTGCCTCGTGGAGCACGAAGAACAGCTTCAGGTACACGTTCTCGAGCGGCGCGATGTCCGCGCGCGTGGTGCCGAAGGCCTCGTACCGCGACTCGTCGCCCCCTCGCTGCTGCAAGGCCGGGTCGCTCACGAGGCGCCAGAAGAGATGGGCGACCACGCCTTCGGTCGACAAGGCGACGGCCGCCGGCTTGAAGGCGCCGTCACGCTGGCCCGGCACGACGTTCTGGTAGAGGTATTCCGGGTAGAGGTCCGCCCGGTCCATGAGCACCGGCGGCACGTCCGTTGCGCGTGCGAACAGGTTCGCCTTCACGCCGTAGTAGCGCTGGACCTGTTCGGCCTGGCTGAACCACAGCAGGAAACGCAGGCGGGCGGGCGCCACCGGCCACCACTGGAGCGTGAGGTCGCGGGCATAGGCGGCCACGGCACGGTCCGCGCGCTCCCGGACGTCCGCCTGGCTGGCAAGTGCTCCCGTCTCGGGCACGGCGTCCGCATCGTCCACCGCCATCACCTGCGCGTGCTCGGCGAAACCCTCGGTGAACGCCGCGGCCGGGTCGGTCCGCACGCCGATGGCATGCACCTGGTTACCGCCGCCCTCGCGTGGCTCGCCCGCGAGCTGGCGTGTGATGACGTGCAGCAGCTCGTGGGGAAAGATCTGGTCGGCGGCGCCGAAGCGCCCGCTCAGGCGCGAGTTGCGGTGCAGGTCGACCCAGGCGGTGCCGGGCCGCCGCGTCCCGTCCAGGACGAAGCCCACGCGAGGGAAGCCACCCTGCTGATCCGTCAGCACGAGATATGCCGGCTCGGGCGGCGTGCCCCTCGCGCGGCGCAGGAACTCCTGTTCGCGCGCGTACAGGCGGAGCAGGCGTCCGGAGAACCCGCGGGTGAGGACGGCCTCGACCTCGGCGGCACGTGGGGACGTCCGCACGACGGGCAGTCCGTCGCGCACCTCCCCAGTGGTCTCGAGGACGACGAGCTGCGCATCGGCGCGGGGCACGACGACGGCGAACACAACGAACAGCAGGACGGCGGCGGTCCGCCGAGGGGCGAAGAAGGGCACGTCATTCCGATACGGGTTTCGACGGGATGGCGTTCCGCAAGGCGGAATCGAGATTGGCGGAGACACGCGGCATGGGCTCGCATATCATCCGGCGCAATGTTCCGGCGCCCGGCCCCCCGCCACACGTGTGCCCTCGGCACGCTCCTCCTCGTGGCCACGGCTTCACTGGCCCACGCCCAGGAAGCCGCTCCGGCCCCCCCTGACCAGAAGCGCGCCCAGGCCATCCGCATCCCCGACGGCCGCATCACCGTCGACGGCACCCTGGACGAGGCCGAGTGGGCCTCGGCCCCGCCGGCCGGCGACTTCGTCCAGCAGCAGCCGCAGGAAGGCGCGCCGGTCAGCGACGAGCACCGCTCCGAGGTCCGCTTCCTCTACGACGACGAGTACCTCTACATCGGCGCCACGTTCCACGAGGACGAGCCCGACAAGCTGGTGATCAACGAGCTCAAGCGCGACTTCAACGCCCGCGCCGGCGACCTCTACGTCGTCCTGCTCGACACGTTCCTCGACCGGCTCAACGCGTACAACTTCCAGACCAACCCCGGTTGCGCGATCCGCGACTCGCAGTCGTACGACGACGGGCGGACGATCAACGCGAACTGGGACGGCGTCTGGGTGTGCCGCGCGACGATCACCGACGACGCGTGGTACGTCGAGGAGGCGGTGCCGTTCAAGCAGCTGCGGTTCCCGCGGCGCGACGAACAGGTCTGGGGCCTGCAGCTCTTCCGCCTGGTGCGCCACACCAACGAGCAGACGATCTGGAGCCCGACGCCCCGGCAGTTCAACCAGTTCAAGATGTCGTACGCCGGGCTGCTCGAGGGCATCTCCGGCGTCAGGCCTGGCCGCAACATCCGCGTGAAGCCCTTCGTCACGTCGGAATTCCGCCACGCGCCGGGCACGACCGACGCGAGCGCCGACGGCGGCCTCGACGTGAAGATCGGCATCGGCACCAACCTGGTGCTCGACGGCACCTACCGCACCGACTTCTCGCAGGTGGAGACCGACGCGCAGCAGATCAACCTCACGCGCTTCAACCTGTTCTTTCCCGAGAAGCGCGAGTTCTTCCTCGAGAACCAGGGCGCCTTCCAGATCGGGCCCCCGGCGAGCAACGCGAGCAACCTCGTCCCCTTCTTCAGCCGCACGATCGGCCTGAGCGCCTCGGGCACGCCCATCCCCATCGTCGGCGGCCTCCGCCTGACGGGGAAGGTGGGGCGCAACAGCCTGGCGCTGCTGACGATGCAGGCGGGGCGGGAGGAGCGGGCATCGGGCGGGTCGCTGCCGGGGTCGAACGCGTCGGTCATCCGCTACGGCCGCGAGTTCCTGAACAACTCGACGGCCGGCGTGTTCTACCTCGGGAAGGAGCAGGGCGCGCAGTCGAACCGCATCGTGGGCGCCGACCTGCGCTTCTACCCGACGCGCCAGTGGAACCTCGACGCGATGGTCATGCACTCCGAGAAGACCGGGGTGGGCGGCGGCGACGCCTGGCGGGCCGGGGCGCAGTATGACTCGGGCCTGACGCAGTACGTCCTCAACTACACCTCGCTCGGCGACACGTTCCGCGACGACCTGGGCTTCGTGCCGCGCCAGGGCGTGGACATCGCCAACGGGCGGGTCATGCGCCGGGTCCGGCCGCGGGCGCTCGCGCCGTTCGTCCGGGAGATCCGGCCCGCGATCGACGGCGCGCGCTACACGCGCGACGCGGTCAACCCGGCGACGGCGCGGCGGATCGGGGTGGAGACGGCCCTGGTCACCCCGGGGGTGACCGTCGAATTCTCGGACGCGTCGACGGCGGAATACTCGCTCACGAGCGACGAGGAACTGCTGAGCGGACCGTTCCGGCCCCAGGGCATCCCGGCGGGCAAGGCCATCCCGGCCGGCCGCTACCGCTTCACGGTCCACGAGCTGACCTACGGCGCGAGCAACGCGTTGCGCGTCGCGCCGTCGGTGTCCGTGCGGACGGGGGATTTCTACACGGGCTCGCGGTCCGGGGTGACGGCGGGCGGCCGCGTGCGCGTCAACCGCAACCTCGCCGCGACGCTGACCGTGTCGCACGACGCGATCGACCTGCCCGACCAGGCGTCGTTCAGCACGACGCTGGCGTCGCTCCGCGTGGACGCGTCCTTCTCGACGCGGATGTTCCTGAGCGCCTTCGTCCAGTACAACAGCGTGACCCGGCAGCTTGCCTCGAACATCCGGTACGACTTCATCCACCACCCGCTGAGCGACCTGTTCCTGGTCTACAACGACTCGCGGTTCGTCGACCTCGCCCGGCCGACGGCGTTGCAGGTGCCCACGCGCGCGCTGGTCCTGAAGTACACGCACCTGCTGGCGTTCTAGGCGCCGGGGGAGCGGCGGGGCTGGCCCGGCCGACCTCGGCTGTGCCAGAATCCGCCATGCTCAGACGCACACTGCTGTCCTATGCCGCCGGCGCCGCGGCCCTGCTGGCGCCCCGGCCGATCGCGGCCGCGACCTCCACCACGCTGCAGCCCGCCACCGGACCCGCGCGCCACGCGCAGGACGACTGGATGGATGACGCCCCGCACGGGCACCGGGTGGTCTTCGACACCTGGTATGCCGATCGGTTTGGCGAGGCCGTCGGCTTCGCCAGCAACTGGGCCCGGATGAACAAGGAGGCCTACGGCCTGACCGACAAGGACATCGCCATCATCATCGTGACGCGTCACGGCTCGGGTCCGTTCGCGTTCAACGAGGCGATCTGGACGAAGTACGGGGCGATCTTCGCCGCCAACATGTCGGCCGCCGACAAGGTCCAGCACCCGAACCCGACGACGAACGTCCACCTGGCCCGGCTGACGGCCCTGGCGGCCCAGGGCATGCGGCTGGCGGTGTGCAACCTGACGACGCGGGCGTACACGCAGCGGATCGCGAAGGAGACGGGCGCCGACCCGGAGGCCGTGTACAAGGAGCTCACGACCAACACGGTGGCCCCGGCCACCTTCGTCCCGGCGGGCATCGTCGCCGTCACCCGGGCGCAGGAGCGCGGCTACTCGCTGGTCGCCACGGGGTGAGGCGCCCCGGGGCGGCGGGCTGGTGGCCTAGGCGCCGGCGGCCTTCTGGTCCAGTTCCTTCTGGCCGCGGAAGATGCTGCACCAGTCCTTGTGCTCGGCGACGGGCATGCCGCACTCGACGCACACCCGGACCCGGGCCTTCGGCTCGCTCTTGCCCCCCAGGAGCTTCTTGAGAAACGTCATGTGGACTGAGACGGGGGAGCGGGCGATTTCGTTCGCCGGCCGCGCGGATTTTCCCGGGGGCCGGCCGCCCCCGCCGTTCCCGGCTGGCCGGATGGACCCCGGGGGCCCATCCGCCGACCAGCCGGTGGACGGCCGATGCGCCAGATCGGCGGGGGGGACCGGAGCGCGCACGCATCCTGTGCTGCTTCCTCGGCTGCGACGAACGCCCGTACAACCCCCTGCTCGACGCGCTGCCGCCGGTCATCCACCTGCCCGCCGCGGGGACCGGCGCCCGGGCCGGCTGGCTGGCGACGGTGATGGACATCGCGGTCGGCGAGGCGGCGGCGCCGCGCGCCGGCACCGAGAACGTGCTCGCCCGCCTGTCCGAACTGGTGTTCGTCGAGACGATCCGGCGCCACATCGAGACCCTCCCCGAGACGGAGACCGGCTGGCTGGCGGGGCTGCGCGACCCGCTGGTCGGTCGCGCGCTGGCGGCCCTCCACGGCGCGCCCACCGAGGCGTGGACGGTCGAGCGGCTGGCGCGGGAGGCCGGCCTGTCGCGGTCGGTGCTTGCCGAGCGGTTCGCGGCGCTCGTCGGCCGGCCCCCGATGCAGTACCTGGCGCTCTGGCGGATGCAGCTGGCGGGCCGCCTGCTCGCCGACGGCGCCCCGGTCGCCGAGGCGGCGGCCACCGTCGGGTACGAGTCCGAAGCGGCGTTCAGCCGCGCGTTCAAGAAGATGGTGGGTTGCGCGCCTGGCCTGTGGCGCCGGACGTCGGGCGGCCGCTGACGCGGCGACCCGCCCTGGCGGTCGCGGCTACCCCTGAGGGGCGTCCTCCGGCTTCGGCCGCCACAGGATCGCGATCTTCCCGACCCGGTGCACCACGGCCGACCCGGTCTGCTCCGACAACTCGTCGCCGAGCGCCACGCGCGCCTCGCGGTCGTCCTCGCCGATCTTCACCTTGATCAGCTCGTGGGCCGCCAGGGCCCGGTCGACGGTCGCCACCAGGTTGTCGGTGAGGCCGGCCCTGCCGGTCTGGACGACGGGCTCGAGCGCGTGGGCGCGGGCCTTGAGGGCCTTCCGTTCGCGGGGCGTCAGCGTGATGGACACGGATCGATTCTACTCGCCTGCCGCCGGCCGCGGGCCCGTGTAGATCGCCCGCAGCCGGAAGTCGGTGCGCGCGGTGTACTCCTCGAGGGCGTGCGCCAGCCACCCGGCCAGGCGGCCGACGGCGAACAGCCCCTCGCCCGCGCCGGCGGCGAACCCGAGCGCGCGCGTCAGCGCGGCGAGCGCGAAGTCGACGTTGGCCGGCGGCAGGCCCTGCGCCGCGGCCACCGCCAGCACCGCGTCGGCGCGGGCGCCCACGGCCGGGTCGATGCGCCGCGCGAGGGGGAGGAGCATGGCGACGCGCGGGTCGCCGTCCGGGTAGAGCGGATGGCCGAATCCGGGGACGAGCGCGCCGGGCCCGAGCAGCCGGCCAATGGCGTCGGCCGGCGCGCGCCCCCGCGCCACCGCGTCCAGCAGCGCCTCGACACGCCGGCTCGCGGCGCCATGCCAGGCGCCCGACACGGCGCCGAGCCCCGCGCCCGCCGCCGCGTAGGGGTCGGCCTTGAATGACGCGGCCACCCGCACGGCCACCGTCGAGGCCGCCAGCTCGTGATCGGCCATGACGACCAGCGTCTGGTTCACCGCCGCGACGGCGCGGGCGGTCGCGCGCGCCGGGCCGAGCCACGACGCCACCTGCGCCGCGATCGATCCGCCGCGCCGCCGCGCCAGGGCCGCGACGGCAGTGGCCATCAGGCGCCTGGCCGTCGCACGCGCGCCGGCCGGCCGCAGGTCGGCGCGCAGCGGGTCGGCCGCGGCCAGGACCGCGATCACGACGCGGAGGCGGTCGGTCGGGGACGCCGCGCGAGGCAGGAGCGCCACCGCGTCCCGCGCGCGGGCCGCCGCACTCGCATCCGCGTCCCAGGGGGCGGGCTCCGGCGGTTCGACACCCGTCCACAGCCATTCGACCACCGCCTCGAATGATCGGCTCGCGGCGAGCGCGTCCGGGGACACCCCGCGATACCAGTAACGTCCGCCGTCGATGCGCGTGATGGCGGACGTGACGCGGAGGTCGGGCCGCCGCTCGGCCGGTGCCCGGGAACGGCCGGCCACCGCGTCGAGCTCGACGGGGTCGAACCAGCTGCCACGGTGCCCCGGGCGGGTGCGGGCCTCGAGGCGTCCGCGGCTCACGTAGGCATAGAGCGTCGCCGGCTTCACGCCGAGGCGGGCGGCCGCCGCGCGGGCCGGCAGCAGGTGGTCGTCCATGTGTTGATCCTTGATCAAGATTGATCAATATCATGGACTGCTGCACGATCGCGGCATGGCATCCCTCATCGACGCACCCGCGGGCCTCGAAGGCGTGGTGGCCGCGACCACCCGAATCGGCGACGTCCTTGGCGACGACGGCTACTATCACTACCGCGGCCATTCCGCGGCCGACCTCGCCACCAGCCAGCCATTCGAGGCGATCTGGCACCTGCTCCACCACGGGGCGCTGCCGGAGCCGGCGGCGCTCGCCGCCTTCCGCGCCGAGACGGGGCGCCTGCGCGCGGTGCCGCCGCGTGTCGCCGCGGTCCTGCCGGCCATCACGGCGGCGGGCACCCCCATGGCCATGCTGCGCACCGCGCTGTCGCTCGCGTCCCAGGCGGGGCGGTCGTGGCTCGACCAGGACGACGACGAGCGGCGCGCGGCCGCGCTGGGCCTCGCGGCCATGACCCCGGCGCTCGTCGCGGGCGCCTGGCGGGCGTCGCGTGGCGAGCCGCTCGTGGCACCGGACCCCGGGGCCGGCGTCGCCGCCGACTACCTGCGGATGATCACCGGCCGCGCGCCGGACGCCGCAGCCGCGCGCGCGGTCGAGCGCTACCTGTCGCTCACCGTCGACCACGGGTTCAACGCGTCCACGTTCGCGGCGCGCGTCGTCGCGTCCACGGGCGCGGATGCCGGCGCGGCCGCCGTCGCCGGCGTCGCGGCGTTGTCGGGCCCGCTCCATGGCGGCGCGCCCGGGCGGGTTGTCGACATGCTGCACGAGATCGGATCGGTGGACCGCGCCCCGGCGTGGGTGGAGGCGGCGCTCGCCTCGGGCCGGCGGATCATGGGCTTTGGCCACCGCGTGTACCGCACGGAGGACCCGCGATCGGTCGTGCTCAAGGCGTCGGCGCTCGAGATGGGCGGGCCGCTGGTGGACCTGGCGGTCGCGGTCGAGGCCGTCGTCCTCGACGTGCTGGCGCGCGCCTATCCCGGGCGCGACCTGCGCACCAACGTCGAGTTCTACGCGGGCGTGGTCCTGCACGAGGCCGGCCTGCCGCCCGCGCTCTACTCGCCGACCTTCGCCGTGAGCCGGATGGTCGGCTGGATGGCCCACGTGCTCGAACAGATGGAGGGCAACCGCATCATCCGGCCATCGTCGCGCTACGCGGGACCGCTGTACCCGCGCGGCGCCGCGAGCGCATGACCGGCAACGACCGCGGCCCCGCCGTCACCGGAACCGCTGGATCGCCAGCAGCTGCTTCCTGACGCCGTCGGCCTTGCCCTGCGCCTCGAGGCGCGACCAGAGCCTGGCGATGACGCGGGCATCGACCCAGCCGGGGACCGTGGTGCCCCACTCCTGGTCCGCGCGGAACCGGTCGAGGGCCGCCACGGCCTCCGGCGTGTAGTACAGCGCGTCGCCCCCCGTGACAGGGATCTCCGGCGCGTCGGGCCGGTAGTACCCGAGCGCGTGGAGCATCAGCTTGAGCTGCAGTACGTCGCGGCCCATGAACTGCTGCAGGTCGCGGAAGCCCAGCGTCTCGCTCGCCGTGTCATAGATGCGGCGGAGCTCCGCGACGGGCGTGGGGTGCTCGCAGACGTTGATGTTGACGGTGATGCCGTCGGGCCGCCGCGACATGCCGGGCCGCGGGTCGGCGACGAGCACCGCCGCCGACTGCGTCTCGCCGTGGCGGCCGTCGCCCCCGAGGCGCTGGCCGGCGGCGAGCGCCTCGATCAGCCGGTCGGCGAGCGTCCGCACCGACCCGGCGCTGGCCGCGAAGGTGTCGGCCACCGCGTCCACGACGTCCGGACTCACGAGCGAGTTGCCCTGCACGGCGAAGTTCTCGCCC
Source organism: Vicinamibacterales bacterium (assembly GCA_050250645.1). Classification (GTDB taxonomy): domain Bacteria; phylum Acidobacteriota; class Vicinamibacteria; order Vicinamibacterales; family UBA2999; genus JBFWVR01. Next base: position 7,184 of record JBFWOG010000004.1, on the reverse strand, counting down.
TTGCGCATCTTCACCCAGTCGCCCTGCTTCTCGGCGCCGTACTGGCCCGTGCCGGTCCACTGCGCCGACCGTCCCTTGATGTCGATGACGCCGACCTGCCGGCGCTCGCGGCCCTCGTCGGCGGCCACGACCTGGTCCATCGCATCCTGGGGCGCGACGCCCTTCTCGAGCAGGTCGAGCAGGTCGTTGCCGTACTCCACCCGCGTGCCGCCCTGGGTCGCCACGGCGCCCACCCCCGCGCGCACCCACGGCACCGCGTTGCCGACGCACGGGTTGCGCGTCGTGACGATCACGCCGGTCTCGCCCGTGGCGGGATCGACCGCGACGATGGAGAAGGTGTGGAAGGTGATGTCGGGCCCGGCGCCCCACGCGGCGGGTTCCTGCGCGCGCGCCAGGGCGGGGGAGGCGAGGAGCGTGACGGCGAGGGCGGCGATCAGGCGTGTGGGCATGACCGGGAGGATACAACGGCCGCCCGTCATCCCGAGCGCCACTCCGCTGACGACGGGGATCACGGGTCGCCACGAAGTTCACGAAGGGACGGCCACACGAAGGGGCGAAGTGACCAGGGCTGGCGTCAGGTACGCTCCAGGTACGCCACCGGGGAGTGTGCGCCGTCGTGCCGTGGCTTCGTGTTCTTCGTGCACTTCGTGGCGTCTCTCGTGAACACGATTACCCCCAGCCGTGCCGTGGCGTCTCTTGTGAGCCCTACTTGTCCCGGAGCGCGACGGCCGGGTCCACGCGCACGGCCCGCATGGCCGGCCCTGCCACCGCCACCGCCGCCGTGACGGCGAGGACCACCGCCACGAGCGCGAAGGTCACCGGGTCCATCGGCTGCACGCCGTAGAGCATCGAGGCCAGCAGCCTGGCCGTGCCCGCCGAGAGCACCAGGCCGATCACGATGCCGGCGCCGACCACGCGCGCGGCGCTCGCGACCACCAGGCGCAGCACGTCGGCCGTCGTCGCGCCCAGCGCCCGGCGCACGGCGAAGTCGTGCCCGCGCTGCTGGACCGAGTAGGCCAGCACGCCGAAGACACCGACCATCGCGAGCACGAGGGCCAGCATCGCGAAGGTGCCGACCATCACGGCGCGGAAGCGATGCCGGCCCGTCGCGTCCCACTGCACGCCGGCGAGGGTCTCGATGGACCCGACGGTGACGAGCTGGTCCTTGTCCACGCGGCCGATCGCCGACCGGACGGATCCGGCGAGCGCCTCGGCCGGACCCGACTCGGGCCGGACGAACAGGTAGATGTCGTCGATCGGCGACTGCGCCAGCGGCACGTAGACCTGCACGAGCGCCTCCCGCTCGTCCGGCCGGGCCTTCACCTGGCGGGCGACCCCGACGACCTCGCGCTCGCGGGCCTGCGCGTCCGGCGTATCCGACGCGCGCAGCAGCACGCGCGCGCCGATCGGCGACCGGCCGTGCATGTAGCGCTGCACGAACGCCTCGTTCACGATGCAGACGCGCTTGGTGTCGAGCGTGTCGTGCTCGTCGAACGCGCGACCGGCCACCAGTGGGAGGTCGATCGTTTCGAAGTAGCCGGGGCTGACGATCTGGTAGTCGGCCGCGGGCCGCTTGCCGTCGCCCGGCGAGGGCTCGCCGGCCAGGTCGAAGTACACGTTGCCGAAGACCGAGTCGCCCATCGGCCGCGTGCTGGCCCACCCGACGCTGGCGACCCCGGGCAGGCTCGTGACCTCCTGCTCGATCGTGTCGAAGAACTGCAGCAGCGCCTGCGGCGTCGGGTACCGGCCGCCAAGCGGATCGACCATCATCGTCAGGACGCTCTCCGCGCGGTAGCCGCGGTCCACGTTGTCCACGGCGATCAGGGTCCGCAGGAGGAGGCCGGCGCCGAACAGCAGCAGCACCGCCGTCGCGATCTCGCCCACCACGAGCGCGTTGCGCAGCCAGCCGCCCCGCGACGAGGGCGTGCGGCTGTCGGAGGTGATCTCGCGTGCCGACGCCCGCTCGGTCGCCTGCCACGCCGGGGCGAGCCCGAAGACGACCCCGACGGCGAGCGCCGCCACGGCGCAGAACAGCACGATGCGCGTGTCGAACGACAGGCTGACGCTGGCGGGCAGCAGGCCCTCGGGCACCAGCGCCGGCGCGACCCGGAGGATCGCCGCGCCCACCGCGACGCCGAGCAGGCCGCCGATGGCCGAGAGCACCAGGCTCTCGGTGAGGAGCTGGCGGACGACGCGGCCCCGCCCGGCGCCGAGCGCCGAGCGGATGGCCAGTTCCCGCGCCCGGACCGTGGCCCGCGCCATCAGCAGGTTGGCGACGTTGGCGCAGCAGATCAGCAGCACGAAGCCGACGACGCCGACGAACAACAGGGAAGTGACGCGCAGGTCGCTCCCGATCATCGCGTCACGCAGCGGCGCGATCGTCACGCCGCGGCCGGTGTTGGAGTCGGGATACTCCTCGGCGAGGCCGCTCGCGATGGCGGCCATCTCGGCCCGCGCGGCCTCGATACCCACGCCGGGCGCGAGCCGCCCGACGACCTGGAGGAAATACGCGCGCCGCAGCGCCGGGTTCGTCCCGATGGGCCGGAGCGCCCATATGCTGCTCTCGCCGACCAGCTGCGCCTCCTTCGGGACGATCCCGACGACGGTGTAGGGCTCGCCGTCGAGGCGCAGGTCGCGGCCCACGATGGACGGGTCGCCGCCGAAGCGGCTCCGCCAGAAGGCCTCGCTCAGGATGACGACGTTGGCCTGGCGGCGTTCGTCCTCGGGCTGGAAGGTCCGGCCGAGGACGGGCGTGATGCCCAGCGAGTCGAAGACCCCGGCCGTCACCCACTGGCGCGGCACCGTCTGGGCGTTGCCGTCCTCGCCCGCCATGACCATCGCCGCGACGCTGGGGATGTAGCCGCCCATCGACACGATCGTCCTGCTGCGGTCGCGCCAGTCCAGCATGTTGAGCGGCGCGACGCCGGCCCGCGACTCGGTGTCGGTGCGTTCCCAGATCGTGACGAGCTGGCCGGGGTCGCGGAAGGGCAGCGGCTGGAGCAGGGTGGCGTCCACGAGCGCGAAGATCGCGCTGTTGGCCCCGATGCCGAGCGCCAGCGTCGCGGCCGCCACCAGGGTGAACCCCGGCGCCTTCCGCAGCTGCCGCAGCGCGAAGCGCACGTCGTCGCCGAGTTCCTCGAGCCAGAGTGTCAGTCGCATGTCACGATCCCTCTTCCTGCCCAGGTCCACGCACGCGCGACGGACGCCCGCGACGTCGCCCAGCCGGCGCATCGCGGTCGCTCGCGCCTCGCGCGGGTCCATGCCGCCGGCCACCAGCTCGCGCGTCCGCATCTCGACGTGGAAGGCGAGCTCCTCGTCGACCTCGCGGTCGACCGGCACGCGCCAGAGCCACGAGCGGAGCGATCGCCTCATCGCGCGAACAGCACCTTCGAGACGCCGGCCGAGAAGCGCCGCCAGGTCTCGGTTTCCGACGCCAGCTGCGCGCGGCCGTCGGCGGTGAGCCGGTAGAGCTTGGCGCGCCGCCCCAGCTCCGACACCCCCCACTCCGCCTCGAGCCAGCCCCGCCGCTCCATCCGGTAGAGGGCGGGGTACAGGGAGCCTTCCTCGACGAGCAGGGCGTCGCCGGTCGTCTCCTCGATGAAGCGGGCGATGGCGTATCCATGGCGCGGGCCCTGCGCCAGCGTCTTGAGGATGAGGGCGTCGAGGGCGCCGTGCAGCAGCGCATTCGGGGGCTTGGTGGGCCTGGCCATGGGCGTCAAATTACCACGAGAGTCTAGGTATTGGAGTTGGACGAGAGCCGGGCCCGAAAAGTTTGCGGGGACGGTTTGTGGATAATGGGCGGCATGGAAACCCAACGCTTTCTCATCACGGGCGGCAGCCAGGGCATCGGCGCGGCCCTCGTCGCCCGCGCCCGCGCCGCCGGGCACCAGGTCGTCTTCACGGGCCGGAACACCGAGCTCATCGAGAAGGTCGAGCACGAGACGGGCGCCCGCGGGATCGCGGCCGACGTCGCGAAGGCCGCCGACAACGCGCGCGTCGTCGAGGCCTGCGAGCTGGGCATGGGCGGCGTCGACGTCCTCATCAACAACGCCGGCGTCGGCTACTCCGCGGAGATTGGCGCGCTCGACGTCGACCGGATGCGGAAGCTCTTCGAGATCAACGTGTTCGGCATGGTCGACCTGACCAACCGCATCGCCCCGCTGATGAAGGCGCAGGGGAGCGGCGACATCGTGAACCTGGCGTCGACGTCGGGCATGAAGGGGGGCAAGGGCGCGACGGCCTACGCCGCCAGCAAGTGGGCCATTCGCGGGATCACGCAGTGCTGGCAGGCGGAGCTGCGGCCGCACGGCATCCGCGTCACCAGCATCTGCCCGTCGGAGGTGCAGACCGACTGGATGGGCCGGACCGGGCGCAACAACCCCAACAAGCTGTACGCGGACGACATCGCGGCCACGATCATGGCCGGGTTGTCGATGCCGCGGCGCGTCCTGTGGACCGAGCTGGCCGTGTTCGCGGCCAATCCCTGGAAGGAAGACTAGCCATGCGCCGTGCCCCGTGGATGCTGTCGCTGCCCGTTGCGCTCGCCTGCCTCGCGGCCCCGCCGGCACCGCTGGCGGCGGCCGGCGGCCAGTCCACGGGGGCGGCCTTCGCCCTCGAGGACGCGCTCGCGTTCCCGTTCCCGGACAACCTCGTCGCCTCGCCCCGCGGCGCGCGGATCGCGTGGACGTTCAACGAGCGCGGCGCGCGGAACATCTACGTCGCCGACGGGCCGGCGTTCGCGGCGCGGCGCGTGACGCCGTACGTGGGCGACGAGGGGCAGGAGATCACGAGCCTCCGCTTCTCGCCCGACGGCGAGACGCTGGTCTACGTGCGCGGCGGCGACCACGGGTCGAACTGGCAGGCCGAGGGCAACCTCGCGCCGGCCCCCGACAGCAGCCCGACCCAGCCGCGCGTGCAGATCTGGGCGGTGTCCGCGAGTGGGTCGTCGGCCCCGCGCCTGCTGGCGGAGGGCGACGACCCGGCGGTGTCGCCGGCCGGCGATCGCATCGCGTTCGTGCGGGACGGCCGCATCTGGTTCGTGCCGCTCGACGGCTCGGGCCCGGCGGCGCAGGCGTTCTTCGCGCGCGGCTCGAGCGAGTCGCCGGCCTGGTCGCCCGACGGACGCCGCCTCGCGTTCGTGTCGGACCGCGGCGACCACGGCTTCATCGGCATCTTCACCTCCACCGCCGAACCCATCCGCTATCTCGACCCCGGCACGGGACGCGACGGCGATCCCGTGTGGCTGCCGGGCGACGGCGCCACGATGGCATTCGTGCGCATGCCGGGCCGCGGGGGCACGCCGCGCCCGCCGCTCGAGCCGCAGCCGCAGCCCTGGGCGATCATGACGGGGGCCACCGGCGCCGAGGCGACGGCCGTCCGCTCGTGGGCGAGCGGGACGCGTCTCGTCGACTCGATCCCGCGCTTCGCCGGCGGCGTCAACCTGCACTGGGCCGCGGACGACCACCTCGTCTTCCTGTCGTACCAGGACGGCTGGCCGCACCTCTACTCGATCCCGCATCCTGCGGCCGGCGGCACGCCGCGGCTCCTGACGTCGGGCGCCTTCATGGTCGAGCACGTGGCGCTGACCCCGGACCGCCGGTTCCTCGTGTACTCGGCCAACACCGGCGCCGACTCCCACGACATCGATCGCCGCCACCTGTTCAAGGTGCCTGTCGACGGGTCGTCGGCGCCCGTCGCGCTCACGAGCGGCACGGGCCTCGAGTGGGCGCCCACGGTCACCGCGGACGGCCGCACCGTCGCGTTCCTGCAGTCCACCGCCCAGCGCCCGCCGCTGCCCGCGGTCATGCCCCTCGACGGCGGCCCGCGGACGATCATCGCCGGGGACCGCGTGCCCGCGGCCTTCCCGTCGGCCAGCCTCGTCACGCCCGAGCCCGTGGTCTTCACGTCCGAGGACGGCGTCGAGGTCCACGCGCAGCTCTTCAAGGCGGCCACCGGCGCCGCGCGGCGGCCCGCGCTCGTCTACGTCCATGGCGGCCCGCAGCGGCAGATGCTGCTCGGCTTCCACTACATGGACTACTACGCCAACGACTACGCGGCCAACCAGTACCTCGCCAGCCGCGGCTTCATCGTCCTGTCGGTGAACTACCGGCTGGGTATCGGGTACGGCCACGCGTTCCACTTCCCGGAGGCGGCCGGCCAGCGCGGGGCGGCGGAGTACAAGGACGTCCTCGCGGCGGCGCGGCTGCTGCAGGCGCGCGAGGATGTCGACGCCGCGAGGCTGGGCATCTGGGGCGGGTCGTACGGCGGCTACCTGACGGCGCTGGCGCTCGCGCGCAACTCCGACATCTTCAAGGCGGGCGTCGATCTGCACGGCGTGCACAACTGGGCGGCACAGGGCCGCGGGGGCGGCCCCGACATGACCGCGGCGCTGGCCGGCGACGGCATCACCGAGGCCGATATCAAGGCGGCCGCCCAGGTGGTCTTCAGGGCCTCGCCCGTGTCGTCGCTCGACACCTGGCGATCCCCCGTTTTGTTGATCCACGGAGACGACGACAGGAACGTCGAGTTCCACCAGACGGTGGACCTCGAGCAGCGGCTGCGCGAGCGCGGCGTGCCCGTGGAGACCCTCGTCATCCCCGACGACATCCACGACTTCCTGCGCTTCGCGAGCTGGAAGCGCGTGACGAGCGCCGCCGGCGCGTTCCTGGAGCGCCACCTGCTGACGCCGGCGCCGCGGTAGGGCGTGCACGCGGGGGCGGGCGGTGTCCGTGCCGCCCGCCGGCGGCCCCCGAGGACACGGAGACACGGAAAAGGCAGGGAGGCACGGAGGGCCTCGGCGACACCGGACGCTTCTTCCTTACCTGGCAGTAGAGCCTGGCGGCTGATGCTGTTCCCGGAGTCCGGTCGCCGGACCCCGAGTTCGTCGAGCGAGGCGGCGCCTGCACCCGGAGGGTGCAGCCAGTGAGAAGGGGCCCGGCGGGAATCAAGACACCACGAGGTTTCGCGTCGGTGTCTTGATTCCCGCCGGGCCCCTTCTCACCTGTCGCGCCGCGTCGCGGCGCGGGCGCCGCCGGGCACGGTCTTCTCCGTGTCTCCGTTGCCTTTCCGTGCCACCGTGTTCGCCGGCGCAGCCGGCCGCAACCAACGTTCTGGCGTGCGCAAGCTAGGCGAGCGCCGTCTTGTAGAGCGCCACGAGCTTTGCCCACGCCTTCTCGGCGTCGGGC
>JBFWOG010000003.1:0-336676 GCA_050250645.1 Vicinamibacterales bacterium | reverse complement strand
CCGGGGCTGTCGTGATGCTCGCTCGCGCCGGGCATCACCTCGGCCACGTAGGTGCCGCTGACGTCCACGAGGGTGGCCTGGAGGCCGTTGATGACCCGGGTCGAGCGCTTCGCGACCGCGTCGGCCGGTGACCCGTCCGGCTGCCGCATCTGGCCGATCCAGCGGGTGACGTTCGCCTCCACGCTGCCGCCCGAGCCGCCGAAGTAGTAGAGGACGAGCTCGGCGGAGCCGGCCGTGCCGGGCAGGGAGAACTGCGCCACGCGCATGGACGAGGCCGGCGCGGAGGCGTGCCAGCCGGCGGGCACGGCGTAGACCAGGCCGGCGGCGGCGGGCGCGCCGGCCGCGAGCAGGACCAGGAGGGACAGGGAGAGGAAGTGGCGCATGTCCGGATCGTACCACCGCCGGGCACGACATTGCGCTTGCAGTCCCGCGGGCAACACGCCATCCTCTGTCGCGATGATGGGCGTCCTCGGCATCCTGCTCTCCCTTGGCCTCCTCATGTACCTCGCGTACCGGGGGTACAACGTGCTGATCGTCGCGCCGCTGCTGGCCCTGCTGGCGGCGGTCATCGGCGGCGACCCGCGCGTGCTGGCCAACTTCACCCAGGTGTACATGACCAGCCTGGGCGGCTTCGTCGCGAAGTACTTCCCGGTCTTCCTGCTCGGCGCCATCTTCGGCCGGCTGATGAGCGACTCGGGCTCGGCGTCGGCCATCGCGCGAAGCATCGTGAACCGGCTCGGCGCGTCCCAGGCACTGCTGGCGGTGGTGCTGGCGTGCGCGATCCTGACCTACGGTGGCGTGTCGGTGTTCGTCGTCGTCTTCGCGAGCTACCCCATCGCGGCTGAGCTGTTCAAGGTCGCGGCGACGCCGAAGCGGCTCATCCCCGCGGCCATCCTGCTCGGCGGCGCGACCTTCACGCTGAGCGGCATCCCCGGCACGCCGTCGCTGCAGAACGCGATTCCCATGGCGTTCTTCGGCACCGACAGCTTCGCGGCGCCCGGCCTCGGGTCGATCGGCGGCCTCGTGATGTTCGCCTTCGGCATGGCGTGGCTGAACGGCCGGGCGCGGCGGGCCGCGCAGGCCGGCGAGGGGTACGGGCACCACCCGCTCGAGCACCTCGACACGGCGCCGAGCGTGCGCGAACCAGGGCTGCTCGTCGCGCTCGCGCCGCTCGTGCTGGTCCTCGTCGTCAACGCGGTGATGACGTGGTACGTGATCCCGGCGATGGACCTGGCGTACCTCTCGGAGCCGAAGTTCGGCGCGACGAGCGCCAACGACGTGCGCGGCATCTGGGCGCTCGTGGCCGCCCTGTCGCTCGCCATCGCCGTCGCCATCGTCCTGCACTGGCCGCGGTGGAGCGACCTGACGGGCTCGCTCAACCAGGGCACGCTCAGCTCGCTCCTGCCGATCTTCAACACGGCGTCGGAGATCGGCTACGGCACCGTGATCGCGTCGCTGGCGGGGTTCGCCGTGGTGCAGGCCGCGCTCGTCGGGGTCTCGTCGAACCTGCTGGTGTCGGAGGCGGTGTCGGTGAACATCATGGCCGGCATCACGGGCTCGGCGGCCGGCGGGCTGAGCCTCGCGCTCGGCATGCTGAGCCAGACCTACACGGAGCTCGGCGCGGCGGCGGGCATCGATCCCCAGCTGCTGCACCGGGTGGCCGCGATCGCGTGCGGGGGCCTCGACTCGCTCCCGCACAACGGCGCCGTCATCACGATGCTCGGCATCTGCCGGCTGACGCACCGCGAGTCCTACTTCGACATCTTCATGGTGTCGGTCGTCGGGCCGCTCGTGGCGCTCGTCGTGGTGCTGGCGGCGGGATCGACGTTCGGATCGTTCTGAGGACGGGGACCGGGCCCGTGGCCCTGTGTCCGCGCGGTCGCCGGCGGACCTGGAGCCGGCGGACCATGCAGAAGACACGCCGGCTGCGGTAGAGTGACGTCAGTCGTCCGCAACCCGGCTACTGGCAGCATCCCTCGGAGGCCGTTCGCATGGCGCAACCCGTCCCACCACCCACCGCATCCGGCCTCATCACCATCGAGCGGCACATCCTGATGGAGCAGGAGCGCTTCCCGGACTCGTCCGGGGCGCTCACCAACCTCCTCTACGACCTGGCGCTCGCGGGCAAGCTCATCGCCAGCCGCACCCAGCGCGGCGGGCTCACCGACATCCTGGGGTCGGCGGGGCACGAGAACGTGCAGGGCGAGGTCGTGCAGAAGCTGGACGTCTACGCGCAGAAGACGATCTACCAGCTGACGGACCACACCGGGCGGCTCTGCTGCATGGCGTCGGAAGAGGAGAAGGAGATCATCCCCATCCCCGAGCCGTACCCCCACGGCGACTACGTGCTGGTGTTCGACCCGCTCGACGGCTCGACCAACGCGGAATACAACGTGGCGGTCGGCACCATCTTCGCCATCTTCAAGCGGCGGACGAAGTCGGGCCCAGGCACCGCGGAGGACGTCCTGCAGAGCGGGAGCGAGATCGTCGCGGGCGGGTACCTGGTGTACGGGTCGAGCACGATGCTGGTCTACACGACCGGGCACGGCGTCAACGGCTTCACGCTCGAGCCGAGCATCGGCGAGTTCCTGCTCTCGCACCCCAACATCCGCATTCCCGACACGCCCCGCTACTACAGCGTGAACCAGGGCAACGAGAAGTACTGGACGGAGGGCGTGCGGCGCTACACGCGGTGGCTGCAGGGCGAGGAGGGGAACACCCGCGCGCTCGGGCTGCGCTACATCGGGTCGATGGTGGCCGACGTCCACCGGACGCTCCTCGGCGGCGGCGTCTTCTACTACCCGGCGGACGTCAAGGACCCGAAGAAGCCGGAAGGCAAGCTCCGGCTGCTCTACGAGGCGGTGCCGATGGCCTACCTGATCGAGCAGGCCGGCGGCTACGGGTCGACGGGCCGTGGCTCCGTGCTGGACGTCACGCCGACCTCGCTGCACCAGCGCACGCCGGTGTTCGTCGGGAACCGCGACCTGGTCGAGCGGGCCGAGGCGTTCATCGCCGAGCACGACAACTGACGGCGGGGCTCCCGAGTCGACTTGCGCGATTGGCGCGGAGCATCGAGACGCGCTCCGGCGGGTGCCGCAAGATCTGCCGGGCGGCGGGGATTGGCGAGTCGCTGTTCCTGGGAAGGGGCGTGGGTGAGCAACCTTCGCCTCAATCGGGAGCGAAGGATGGTGGACCTGACCGGGATCGAACCGGTGACCTCCTGAATGCCATTCAGGCGCGCTCCCAGCTGCGCCACAGGCCCACGTCGTGAGGAACTTCCAATAGTAGCAGGGGCGTCTGGCTGCGGTCAATGCCGAGCCGGATCACCCGGGACGGCAGTCCCGGGCGTCAGGCGGTTGGCTGGCCCGCGGTCACGAGCGCCAGCCACTTGCTGAGCTCGTGCGCCGCGTCTTCGGGCGTCTCGCCGTAGAAGGGCATGAGCGCCGTCGGCATGCCGGGACGGCGGGCGATTTGCGCCCGCCAGCGGGTGTCGGAAACGGGTGAGACCTCGATGTAGAAGGTCCGGCCGGAAATCTGCTCTTCGTAGTGGCGCACGTTCACGGTTGTCGTTCAATCTTCGCAAAGGCGATCGCGGGGGTGGCGACCGTTGTCTCGCAGACCGATGATTCTAGTTGGACTGGCGAGAACCGCAAGCGAAGCGCGGCGCGAAGACGCCGACGCCGGAAGTGGGGCGGCTGTTTTCCGCACGGGATCGTCAGAACTTTAATTTTCGTGTCATTGCCTCCACAACGTTTCCACTGCCCGTGCACAGGTTTTCCACAGTCGGTCGACTTGACCATCCACGGGGCCGCCACTAGGCTGGATTTCATGGGCCGCGCGCGCCGGCTGACACTCGTCATCCTCGTGCTCGCGGCCGTGTCGCCGCTCCTCGCCCGGCAAGCCGCCGAGGCCGCGCTCTTCCGCGTCTTCCTGACCGACGGCACCGCGCTCACGAGCTACGGCGAGTGGGCGCGCGCCGGCGACCGCGTCGTCTTCTCGATGCCGCTCACGCCCGACGCCGGGCCCTCCGCCATCCAGCTCGTCTCCATCCCCGCCTCGCGCGTCGACTGGGCGCGCACCGACGCGTACGCCGAGCACGCCCGCGGCGCCGCGTACGCCGCGACCCGCGGCGAGGCCGACTTCGCGACGTTCAGCGCCGAGGTGGCCGACGCGCTCAACCGCGTCGCGCAGGAGCCCGACCCGGCCAGCCGCCTGCGCGTGGCCGAGAACGCGCGCCGTGCCCTCGCGGGCTGGCCGGCGGCGCACTTCGGCTACCGCGCCGGCGAGGTCCGCGAGATCCTCGGGCTGCTGGACGAGGTGATCTCGGAGCTGCGGGCCGCGGCCGGCCTCGGCACCTTCGACCTGGCGCTCAGCGCGCGGACGATGCCGCCGCCGGCGGCCGAGCCGCTGCTGCCGGCGCCGTCGCAGGCGGAGCTGGTCGAGCAGCTCATGGCGGCATCGGCGCTCGCCGAGACGCCCGTCGCGCGCGTGTCGCTCCTCCAGACGGTGGTCGGCCTGCTCGACCGCGCCGTCGACCTGCTGCCGGGCGCCTGGGCGTCGCGCATCCGCAAGACCGCGCTCGGCGGCATCGCCGAGGAGGCCCGCCTCGATCGCGTGTACGCGGATCTCCGGCGCGACACGCTGCGGGACGCCCAGAAGGCGGCCTCGCGCGCGGACGTGCGGTCGCTCCAGCGGCTCCGCGAGAAGGTCGTCCGCCGGGACCGCTCGCTCGGGACCCGCCGGGCCGACGAGGTCAACGCGCTGCTCGCCACCGTCGACGCACAGCTCGACGCGGCGCGCCGCCTGCGGCTCGCGCGCGACCAGTGGCAGCTGCGGCTGCCCGCGTACCGCGCCTACGAGGATGGCGTGGCGCCGACGCTCGAGGTGCTCGACGCCGCGGCCGGCGCGCTCGGCGACATCAAGGCGATGGCCGGGCCGGACGCGGACCGCCTCGTGGACGTCAACGAGCGCGTCCTGCGGGAGCAGTACCGCCTGTCCGGCATCCGGCCTCCCGAGGAGCTGTCCCAGGTGCACGCCCTCATCAGGAGCGCGTGGTCCATGGCGGCCAACGCGACGCGCCTCCGCCTTGCCGCGGTCCGCTCCGGCAGCCTCGACGAGGCGCGCCAGGCATCGGCCGCCGCGGCGGGCGCGCTCATGCTCACCGAGCGCGCGCACAGCGAACTCGCCGCCGCCCTCGAGCCGCCGCGCCCCGACTGATGGCGCGCCGGCCGCGGGCGTCCCGGCCGCCCCGGCGCGCCCGGCGGTGTCCCTGATACGCTCATTGCCGTGATCACGCCCCGCCAGACGCGGCTCGTCCGCGTGCCCGATCTCGCGGCGTTCCGCGGCGCCCTCGCCGGGCTGGCCGGGGCCCTGCCGCCAGGCGAGGCCTCCGACACGTTCTTCCTGGTCCCGACGCGCGCGGCCGGGGAGTACCTTCGCCGCACCATCGAGGACCGCCTCCTCTCGGCGGAACGTCCCGCGCTGCAGTTGCCGGTCATCGGCACCCGCGCGGACCTCTACCGGCTCGCCGCGGCGCGCCTGGCGCGTCGGCCCCGGCTGCTCACCGGCTTCGAGCGGGAGGTGCTGCTCGCGGCCGGTGCCCGCGCGGTGGAGGAGGACGGCGTGCCGGCGCCGTTCCGGCTGCGGCCGGGGCTCGTCGCCGAGATCCTCGCGCTCTACGACCAGGTGCGCCGGCAGTCGCGGACGGTCGACGACTTCGACCGCAACCTCCGCGAGGAGCTGGAGCGCGAGGCCGAGTTCGATCGCGGCGCCGCGCGGCTGCTCGAGCAGACCTACTTCCTTGTCGCCGCCTTCCGCCGCTACGAGGAGGGCGTCGCGCACGCGGAGGCCGCCGACGAGCACGCGCTGCGCGCCCGGCTCCTCGACGAGCCCGCGGCGCGGCCCTTCAGCGCGGTGGTCGTGACCGTCGGCGACCGCCTCGCCGACCCCGACGGCCTCTGGCCCGCGGACTTCGACCTGCTGGCCCGCCTCCCCGGCCTGGCGCGGCTCGATGTCGTCGCGACCGAGGCGACGCTGGCCGCGGGCTACCTCGAGCGCCTCCATGGCTCGCTGCCGGAGATGGACGAGTCGGCCGCCGCCGTGGCGGCGGGCCCGGCGCCCATCCTGCGCGTGCCGGACCTCGAGGGCGGCCCCGTGTTCGTGAGCCGCGACCGCGAGGAGGAACTCGGCGCCGTGGCGCGCCGCCTCAAGGCGGCGCACCGCGCCGGCACCGCCGCGCCGCTCGCGCGCACCGCCCTGGTCGTGCGCCGTCCGCTGCCGTACCTCTACCTGGCCCGTGATGTCTTCGGGGGCGCCGGCATCCCGTTCGAGACCCTCGACACGCTGCCGCTGGCGGCCGAGCCCTACGCGGCGGCCGTCGACGTCGTGCTCACGGCCGTCTCCGCCGACTTCACGCGGCCGGCCCTCGTCGCCGTCCTCCGCTCGCCGCACTTCGCGCTGCCGGGGCCCGACGGCGAGGTGCCCGGCCCCGACCAGGTGGCGGCGCTCGACGTCGCGCTGGCCGAGGCCCGGTTCCTGGGCGGGCTCGATCGCCTCGAGCGGCTCGAGGTGGCGTGGCGCGCGATTGACGGCGCGGCCAACCGCGACGAGCGGCGCCGCAAGACGGCGCTCGCCGCGCTCGCGGCCGCCACGCTCTTCGCGCGGCGGCTGGCGCCGCTCCAGCAGCCTGCCCCGGTGGTCGCGCAGATCGACACGCTGCTCGCCGCGCTCGACCACCTCGACCGGCCCGAGGAGCGCAGCGACCAGCGCTCGCGCCGCGCGCGCGTGCGCGCCGCCGTCGTGGCCGCGCTCCTCTCGCTCCGCGACGCCTACGCCCGCCACGACCCGGCGGCCGAGGCCGATGTCGCCTGGCTCGCCGCGGCGGTCCGCCGCTGGCTCGGCACCCAGACGTTCGCGGGCTTCACGGGCGCGCCCGGCCTGCAGATCGTCGAGGCGCAGGCCGCCCGCTTCGGCGAGTTCGACGATGCGCAGCTGGTGGGGCTGGTGGATGGCGACTGGCCGGAGCGGCCGCGGCGCAACGTGCTCTACCCGGCCGCGCTCCTGGCGCTGCTCGAGCCGGCGCCCGTCGACCCGCAGCGGCGCGAGCGCGACGCGCTCAACGGGGCGCGCGCCGCGTTCCGGGACCTGCTGCGCCTGCCCGCGCGATCGCTGCGCCTGTCCACCGTGGTCCTCGAGAACGACTCGGTGGTGGAGCCCTCCACGCTCATCGACGAGGTGCCGGCCGCGCGGCTCGACGTCGAGGCGGACCCGCCGCCCGACGGCACGCGCGTGTTCCATTACGAGGCCCTGGCGGACGAGCCGCCGGCGCCGTCGGCGCTGCCGCCGGGGGCGGCGGCCTGGGCGCGCGCCCGGGTGGCCGGCCGCGACCGCGGCCCGCTCCCGCGCTTCCGCGGCGAGGCCGGACCGTGGGCCATGCCGCGGATCTCGGTCAGCCGGCTCGAGCGGTACCTCGACTGCCCGTTCCGCTTCTTCGCCTCCGAGGTGCTGCGCCTCGAGGAAGAGCCCGAGGACGAGGACACCCGGACGCCGCTCGAGCGCGGGCGCTTCCTCCACGAGCTGTTCGAGACCTTCTTCGCCGCGTGGCAGCGCGCCGGCCACGGCCGGATCACGCCCGACCGGCTGCCGGAGGCGCGCGCCCTCTTCGGGCGCCTCGCCGCGGAGGCGCTGGCGACGCTGCCGGCGCCCGAGGCCGCCCTCGAGCGCGTGCGCCTCATCGGGTCGGCCGTCAGTCCCGGCATCGCCCACCGGGTGTTCTCGATGGAGGCCGAGCGGCCCGTCGAGATCGTCAAGCGGCTCCTCGAGTTCCCCCTCGAGGGCGTGTTCACCTTCACGGCGGCCGACGGCCGCTCGCGCGACGTGCCGCTCCGGGCCAAGACGGATCGCATCGACCTGCTCGCGGACGGCACCTTCCGCGTGATCGACTACAAGTCGAAGAAGACGCCGGACCTGAAGCAGGCGCTGCAGCTCCCGGTCTACAGCCTCTGCGCCCGCGAGCGTCTCGACGGGCAGGACGGGCGGCACTGGACGATCGGCGAGGCGATGTACGTGAGTTTCGAGGGCAGCCGCGCGGTGGTGCCGCTGCGGGCGCGGGGCCGCACGCTCGACGAGCTGCTGGGCGAGGCCGAGGACCGGATGCTCGCCACGCTCGACCGGATCGGCGCGGGCCACTTCCCGCCGCAGCCGGCACGCAAGGCCCTGTGCGGCCCGTGCCCGTACCAGACCGTCTGCCGCAAGGACTGGGTCGAGCCGGAGGACACCGGTGAGTGAACAGGGACGGCTCGACTTCGAGCAGCCGGCGCCGGACCCCGAGGACGCCCGCGACCTCGCCGCGCGCGCGCGCGCCGTCGACCCGGCGCGGAACGTCGCCCTCGAGGCCTCGGCCGGCACCGGCAAGACACGGGTGCTGGTGGACCGTTACGTCGGCCTCCTGGCGGCCGGTGTCAAGCCGCGCAACATCCTGGCGATCACGTTCACGCGCAAGGCCGCGGCCGAGATGCGCCAGCGGATTCTCGCCGAGCTGGCCGCCCGCCGGCAGGCGGGACGGATCCCGCCGGCCCAGTGGCGGGCGCTCCGCGACGAGGTGGGCGACATCGCGATCTCCACCATCGACGCGTTCTGCCTCGCGCTGCTGCGCGAGTTCCCGCTCGAGGCCGACGTGGACCCCGGCTTCGAGCTGGTGGACGAGACCGAGACGCCGCGGCTCGTCGGCGCGGCGCTGGACCGCGCGCTCCGCATCGGCCGCGCGCTCGCCGTCGACGACGAGGACGTCGCGCTCGTCTTCGCCGAGCTCGGCGAGTACCGCCTGCGCGAGGGCCTGGCGCGCCTGCTCGACCGGCGGCTGGTGGCGTCCGACGCGCTGGGCCGTTTCCTCCGCGGCGCGGACGTGGACCTCGCCACGGCGTCGGCGCGCCTGGTCGCGCGCATCCGCGACGCGATCGGCGGCCAGCCCGGCGGCCTCGAGGGGCTCGAGGCGAGCGGCCCCGACCTCCCGGCGTTCAGGCTCGTCGCCGCCGACCTCCGCCGGCTCCTCGCGGATCCGCCGCCGCCGCCGCCCGAGCTCCAGGCGCTGCTCGAGCGTCCCCGGGCCTACCTGCTCACGAAGGGGGGCGAGCCGCGGAAGCGGCTCGACGCGAAGGTGGCCGACTTCGCCGCGCGGGCGGCGTACGACCGGCACCTCGCCGCGGTGCAGGGGATCGGGCCGCACCTGGTCGACGCGCTCGCCGGCTTCACGCGGGACGTCAACGTCGTGCTCGCGCGCGGCGTGCGGCGGCTGTTCGCCGTCGCGCTGTCGGAGTACCGGAAGACCCTGCAACAGCACGACGTGCTCGACTTCTCGGAGGTGCTCCTGAAGACGCTGGAGCTGCTCCGCCAGATGGACGAGTTCTCGCGGAGCCGCTACCGCCTGGAGGCGCGCTACCAGCACGTGCTGGTCGACGAGTTCCAGGACACGAGCCGCGCGCAGTGGGAGCTGGTCGGGCTGCTCGTCCGGTCCTGGGGCGAGGGCGCCGGGCTGGCCGAGCGCGCGATCCCGCCCTCCATCTTCATCGTCGGCGACCGCAAGCAGTCGATCTACGGGTTCCGCGACGCGGAGGTCGCGGTCCTGGAGGCGGCGGCGCGCTACATCGAGGCGCTGCGGCCGTCCGGGCCCGTGCGCGCGGCCATCACGCGCAGCTTCCGGTCGGTGCGCGAGTTGCTCTCGTTCGTCAACGACGTGTTCGCGCGTGTCGACAAGCAGCCGCTCCGGGCCGACGCGTTCCGGTACGGCGACGACGACCGCTTCCCGCTGGCGTCGGTGGCCGTCGCGGGCGAGCCCGTGGTGGGCGTCGGCGGCGCGCCCGACGACGGCGCCCAGGCCGAGGCGGTCGCCGAGGAGATCGCGCGCCTCCTGCTGGAGGGCGTGCCCGTGCGGGACCGCCAGACCGGTGTCCGCCGGCCCGCGCGGCCGGGCGACATCGCCGTGCTCTTCCGCACGCGCGAGAGCCACCGGGTGTTCGAGGCCGCGCTGGCGCGGCGGCGCGTGCCCTTCTACGTGTACAAGGGGCTGGGCTTCTTCGAGGCGGACGAGATCAAGGACGTCCTGGCGCTCATCGCCTGGCTGGCCGACCCGGGGTCGAACCTGCGGGCCGCGGCGCTCCTCCGCTCGCGCGTCGTCCGGCTGTCGGACCAGGCGCTCGCGGCGCTGGCACCCGGCCTGGCGTCGGCGATCACGGCCGGCGAGCCGCCGCCGGTGCTCGGGCGGCTCGACGCGGACGACCAGGCACGGCTGGCCCTGATCCGCGAGGCGGCGCCCGGCTGGCTGTCCCTCGTCGATCGGCTCCCGCCGGCGGAGCTCGTCGACCGCGTGCTCGCCGAGTGCGCGTATGCCGCCGAGACCGCCGGGCCCGGCGCGGACCAGGCGCGCGAGAACCTGAAGAAGATTCGCGGGCTGGTCCGCCGGATCCAGAACCGCGGCTACGCCACGCTCGGCCGCATCGTCGATCACTTCTCCCAGCTCGTCGCCGGCGGCGACGAATCGAATGCGATCGTGGACGCGGTCGACGCGGTCAACCTCATGACGGTGCACGCGGCGAAGGGCCTGGAGTTCCCGGTCGTCTTCGTCGCCAACCTGACGCGGGGCAGCGGCGGGTCGCCGGACGCGATTCGCGTGGCCGGGCCGGCGATCGGCGTGGACGGCGGCGAGACGGGCGAGGCCTCCGTCGCGATCGGCGACCACCAGAGCGAGGCCGACGCCGACGCCGAGGCGCGCGAGATCGAGGAGGCCAAGCGCCTCGTCTACGTGGCGTTGACGCGCGCGCGCGACCGGCTCTACCTCACCGCGACGCTGGACCGCGACGGGGCGGCGGTCCCCGCCCGGGGCGGGCTCGGCCGGGTGCTGCCGCCGGACCTGCTGCAGCTCGTCGCCGAGTCGGCGTCAGCGGAGCCCGGCGACACGCTGGCGTGGCCTGGCCCGGGCGAGCCGCACCGGCTCCGCGCGATCGTGGCGCCGCGCGGCGCGGTCCGCGTCCTGCCCTCGACCGCGCCGCCGCGGCCGGCGGCCGACGACTTCGCGCCGCTCGCGGCGACGGGTGCCGTCGCGCGCGTGGCGGCGACCGCGACGCTCGACGCGCCCGCGGGACCACGGGAGCCCGCACCGGCCGCGGGGCGCGGCGTGTCGCCCGTGCACGTCGGGCGGCTCGTGCACCGCGCGTGGCAGGCGGACCTCGATGCCGACGCGCCGGACGAGGCCCTGGCGGCGGCGATGGACGCGCTGGTCCTCGCGGACGAACGCGCCGAGGTGGGACCGGGAGCGCCGCTGGTGGCGGAGGCCGCGCGCGCCTACCGGGCGTTCCGCGCGCGCGACGACGTGCGGGCGCTGCTGGCGGAGGGCGTGGCGGACCACGAGGTGCCGTTCTCGCTGGTCCTGGACGACGGGCGGGTCGCGCGCGGCGCGATCGACTGCCTCGTGCGCGGGGCGTCGCGGGTGACGGTGATCGAGTTGAAGACGGGCGCGCCGGCGCCGGCGCACGAGGCGCAACTGGCGCTCTACGTGCGGGCGGCGCGGGTACTGGCCGGCGATCGGCCCGTGGATGGGCGCCTGATCTACGTCTGAGGGCGGCACCCGATTGGCGTTGCGCCCGGTCGAGGGCATCCCGTACAATGCCCCTTTGGGTCCTGTATCGCTGGCGCGGTTCTTGCCAGAGGGCCCGGGGGAAGGAGCCCCAACTGCGTGGCGCTTACGTGTCCGAGCTGCGGCAACAGCCGCAATTTCCTGGTCAAGACGCTGCAGATGCACGTCGTCCAACTCGATGAAGACCATGTGGAAGTCACCGAGGAGAGCCGGCCTGCCGTCTTCGAGGTGCTCTGCGACGAGTGCGAGACCGCGCTCGAGTTCGGCGACGTGGAGGACACGCTGCGCAAGGAAGTCCTCCTGACCCTGGGCGCGCGCTGAACCCGCGGGGTCAGTCGCGCCCGGTCGCCCCGTCCTCGGCTTCCTCGAAGTAGTCGCACTCCCGACAGACCCATTCCCGCACGACGCGCCGCACCACCTGCGCGGTGCCGGGGACGCGTGTGATCGTCTCTCGCGTCTCGAGGCGCATGCGCTCGGTGCAGAGCGGGCATTCCTTGATCATGGGGAGCCTCCGCGCGGCCCGG
This sequence comes from Vicinamibacterales bacterium, assembly GCA_050250645.1. Classification (GTDB taxonomy): domain Bacteria; phylum Acidobacteriota; class Vicinamibacteria; order Vicinamibacterales; family UBA2999; genus JBFWVR01. Next base: position 324,526 of record JBFWOG010000003.1, on the reverse strand, counting down.
GGGCCGGCCGCACGCCATGCTACGGCACGCGCGCGTGCCTTGACAACGTGCATGGCGCCTCCTATCGTACCGACACCGTGAACCCGCACCGTCGCGTGGACGATTCGTGGATCGGCGTGGCTCGTGGCGTGACCTCCGGTCAGGCCGCGCGGACCTCGTTCGCCGACGAGGTCGCGATCGATTTCCCGTCGGTCGCCGAGTCGGTCGAGCGGATGCAGGACGGGTTCATCGAGCCTGACGCGTCGCCGCGGATCCACGCCGACATCACCGTCTCGCCGCACCAGGCCTTCACCGGCACCATCGTCCCGATGGAAGTCCCGGTCCGCTGCACGTGCCGCCACTGCGGCGGGCGCGGCGAGGTGTGGAGCGAACCGTGCGAGGCGTGCGACGGGCGCGGCGACGGGCTCGAGCGGCGCCGGGCGCGGCTGGCCCTGCCGCCGGCCCTGGCCGACGGCGCCCGCTTCACCTACCGGATCGCGGCGCCCCGCGGCCTGCCGACCCGGGTGGACGTCCTCGTCACCATCGGCTGATCCCCGCGTGAGCCGGCACGCCGACTTCCTCGCGCTCCTCTACCTGGCCTGGGGCGGGCTCTTCGCCCTGGTCGGGCTCGCGGGCCTCGCGCTCGGCTACGGCGCGCAGTCGATCGCGCAGTCGGGCGGGCCGATCCACGTCGGGTCGGAACTGGCCGCGAACCTGACCGCCATCACCTTCTTCACGCTCGCCGGCCTCGCCCTCCTCTGGGGCGGGCTGCACGTCTGGGTGGGCGTGGTGCTCCGCCGCCGCCGCGCGTGGGCGCGCCTGCTCGCCCTCGGCCTGGCCGTCGTGAACTTCGTCCTCATCCCCTTCGGCACCGCCCTCGGCGCCTACGCGTGCTGGGTCCTCCTGACGGAGGAAGGGCGGGGGGTGTTCACGGAGTAATCAAGAATCAAGAATTAAGAATCAAGAAACAGGCGCGACGGGCCGAGGGCGCCTGGGTGCTCGGTCCTTACCTCCTGGCTCTTGATTCTCGATCCGCCGCCGAAGGCGGCGGATCGAGCGTGCCTTCCGGCGTCCACGGGCCGCAGCGGGCGAGGCGGCGCGCGGCCAACCACCCGCCGCGCACGAGGCCGAAGCGCGCGATCACGGTCTCGCCGTAGTGGCTGCAGGTCGGGGTGAAGCGGCACCGGACGCCGAGCCGCGCGTAGAGCGGCGAGACCGTCGCCTGGTAGAGGTGGATGGCGCCCACGGCGGCGCGGGCGGTCAGCTGGGCCCCGGCCGGCCGGCCGAGGTCGGCCGCCAGGGCGAGCGCGAGGCCCGCCCCGGCGACGACGGTGACGATCCGTCGGTCCACTAGAACTTGTCGGCGTACTCGCTGACGTACGGCACGATGAGCCGCTGGCCGTTGACGCCCTTGATCATCGCCATGATGTGCAGGCCCAGGAAGAGCAGCATCAGGACCGGGTAGAGCAGGGCGAACACGCAGCCGATGCCCGTCGACGTGATGATGCTCAGCACCACCCAGACGATGAGCTCGGCGATCATCAGGACGAGGCCGTGGCGGGCGTGCCACTGGACTTCCTTGTCGTCCTTCTCGGTCACCAGCGGCACGAGCGCGAGCAGCCAGAGGTAGGAGAGGACGATCATGACGCCGCGGTTGCTCGAGGGCGGCGCGCTGGCGGGCGGAATCGGCGGTACCTGGTCGTCCATCGGGTCGTCTCCTCACGGGGAAGGGGAACCTCCCGTCGGCGCGAGTGTAGCGGGTCCGGCCCCGCTTGTCACCCCCCGCCGAATGCCGCTAAGCTGGCGTTTCCGGTCATTTTTTCCGAGGCAGCAGTCCATCCCATGACGACCCCCGCGCTCACCGCCGATGCCGTGCTCGACGCGCTCCGCGCCGTCACCGATCCCGACCTCCGCAAGGACATCGTGACGCTCGGCTTCGTGAAGGACCTGGCGATTGCCGGCGGCCGCGTCTCGTTCGCCATCGAGCTGACGACCCCCGCGTGCCCGGTCAAGGACCTGATGCGGGACCAGGCGCAGGCCGCCGTGCGCGCGCTCGACGGCGTCTCCGACGTGTCGGTCACGATGACCGCCCGCGTGCTCTCGGCGACGGCCCCCGAGCACGGCCGTCCGCCGCTGCCCGGCGTGAAGAACGTCATCGCGGTCGGGGCGGGGAAGGGCGGCGTCGGCAAGACCACCGTCGCCGTCAACCTGGCGCTCGCGCTGTCCCGGGCGGGCAGCCGCGTCGGCATCCTCGACGGCGACGTCTACGGTCCCAACGTGCCGATGATGTTCGGCCTGCAGGCCGAGCTGGCGAGCGACGGCAAGCAGATCGTGCCGGCCGAGAAGTTCGGGATCCAGATCGTGTCGATGGGCTTCCTGACGAAGGACGACACGCCAATCATCTGGCGCGGCCCGATGCTCCACGGGGCCATCCAGCAGTTCTTCCGCGACGTCGCGTGGAAGGACCTCGACTACCTGATCATCGACATGCCGCCCGGCACCGGCGACGTGGCGCTCAGCCTGAGCCAGACCGTCCCGGTGGCCGGCGCGATCGTGGTGACCACCCCGCAGCAGGTGTCGCTGGCCGACAGCCGGCGGGCCGTGCGGATGTACCAGAAGCTCAACATCCCCACGCTCGGCCTCGTCGAGAACATGAGCTTCTACGCGTGCCCCAACTGCCACCACGAGTCGGACATCTTCGGGCACGGCGGCGGCGAGCAGCTGGCCGCCGACCTGGAGATCCCGTTCCTCGGGCGGCTGCCGATCTACCAGCCCATCCGCGTGGGCAGCGACGTCGGCATCCCGCTCGTGATTGCCGAGCCCGACGGCCCGGCGACCCGGGCGTTCATGCAGGTGGCCGAGCAGTCCGCCGCGCAGGTCTCGATTGCCGCCCACAAGGCGGCGATCAAGAACAAGGGCAAGATCCCGCTGATCCCGGTGCAGTGATGCCCCGGCGTGACGCCGCGGCCTGGACGACCGGCCGAGACGGAGACATGACCATGATGAGACTGCTCGCCCCGCTGATGCTCGTCGCGGCCCTCGCGGCGGGATGCGCGTCCCCTGCCGGCGACGGCCCTGGCGGCGACCCGCGCCTCGCCATGCTCACGCCGTACCTCACCGTGCAGGCCGCCCTCGCCGGCGACACGCTCGACGGCGTGCCCGCCGCCGCGGCGGCGATCGCCGACGCCGCGGGGACGCTCGGCCCCGGCGCCGCCGCCGTCGCCACCGGCGCGAAGGCCGTTGGCGCCGCGCCGGACCTCGCGGCCGCCCGGACGGCCTTCGGCGAGCTGAGCGACGCCGTCCTCGCCTACACCAAGGAGGAAGGCCTCGAGCCGGAGGGCCTGCGCATCGCCTACTGTCCGATGGTCAACAAGTCCTGGTATCAGAAGGAAGACCAGATCCGGAACCCGTTCTACGGCAGTGAGATGCTGGAGTGCGGAACCTTCAGGAAGTGACGGAGTGGGTAATCAAGAATCAAGAATCAAGAAGTCAGAAGGTTCCCTTTCTTGATTCTAACTTCTTGATTCTTGATTACTCACTCACGTGTCCCCTGGAGTTGTCGCATCGCCACGATCCCCAGGAGGGGACCGGGGACCAGGACGAGCGAGGCCCAGCGCCAGCTGGTCATGCGGGCCGCGGCGGGCAGCAGCTCGATCGACACCATCGTCAGCATGAAGCCGAGGCATGTCTGCAGCGTCAGCGCGGTGCCGACGTGGTCGCTGGGGGCGTACTCGGTGACGAGCGCCGAGAACTGCGCGGAGTCGGCGACGACGGCGAAGCCCCAGACGGCGACGAGCAGGTAGAGGATCCAGGGCGGGCCGCCGAAGGCCGCCACTGTCAGCGCCGCGCACGCGCCGCTCGTCCACATCGCCCAGATCGCCACGCGCGCCTTGCCCAGCCTGTCGGCGAACCAGCCCGCCAGCGCGCAGCCCAGGGTGCCGCTGCCGATGGCCACGAACGCGGCCACCGACCCGGCGGCCTCGGCCCCGGGGACGCCGGCCGCTGCCAGGCTGGCGGCCGAGAAGACGGCGACCCAGGTCCACATCGCGTAGAGTTCCCACATGTGGCCGAGGTACCCGAGCGTCGCGAGGCGCGCCCCCCGGTTCCTGAGGATGCGGCCGATGGCGTGGGGGTCGAAGGGCGCGGTGGCGACGACGTAGGGGCCGTCGCGCACGACGGCGACGACGAGGAGCCCGCCCGCGGCGGCGAGGCCCGAGGCCAGGAGCATCGGCGCGCGCCAGTCGCCGCCGTAGATGGCCGTGAGCAGGTGCGGGAAGGACTTGCCGAGCGTCAGGGCGCCGATGATGAGGCCGAGCGCGAAGCCGCGCCCGTCCCGGAACCAGCCGGCGGCGATCTTCATCGCGGGCGGGTAGACCGACGCGAGCGCGACGCCGGTGACGAACCGCAGCAGGATGACGGTGCCGGCGCCCGGCGCCACGAGGACCGCCGCGTTGGCGGCGGCGCCGGCGAGCGCGCCGAGGCACATCAGCACCCGGGCGTTGACCATGTCGGCGAGGCTGACGGCGGCGCTGGCGAGCGTGCCGGCGACGAAGCCCGCCTGGACCGCGACGGTCAGCCAGGCGGCCTCGCTCTCGGCCATGCCGAACCGAGCCACCAGGGCGGGCGTGACCGCGGTCGCCGAGAACCAGAGGGTCATGCCGAGGAACTCGGCGACCGACAGCGCGGCGAGCATCCGCCAGCGCCCGCGCGGTTTACCGTCCGCGGCATTCACGGTAGGATCGACCTTTGGCACGGCCACGAATGGACATACCGTACACCAAACGCACGCTGCCGAACGGCCTCGACGTCATCGTCCACGAGGATCACCACATCCCGATGGTCGCGGTGAATGTCTGGTACCACGTGGGCTCGAAGAACGAGCGCCCGGGGCGCACGGGCTTCGCGCACCTGTTCGAGCACCTCATGTTCGAGGGCTCCGAGCACCACGACCACGGGTACTTCCAGCCGCTGCAGCAGGCCGGCGCGCTCATCAACGGGTCGACCAACGCCGACCGCACGAACTACTGGGAGGTCGTGCCGACGGGGGCCCTGGAGCTCGCGCTCTGGATGGAGTCGGATCGCATGGGCTACCTGCTGCCCGCCCTGACCGACGCGAAGTTCCAGAACCAGCGTGACGTGGTGCTGAACGAGCGGCGCCAGAACTACGAGAACCGGCCCTACGGCCTGGCCGGCATGGCGATGTCGGCGGCGCTCTTCCCGCCGGACCATCCCTACCACTGGCTCACCATCGGGTCGGCCGACGACCTGCGTGCCGCGTCGCTCGAGGAGGTGCGGGCCTTCTTCCGCGCCTACTACCACCCGGCGAACGCGTCGCTGGCCCTGGCCGGCGACATCGACGCGGACCGCGCCTTCGCGCTGGCCGAGCAGTACTTCGGCGAACTCGAGCCCGGCCCGGCGGTCTCGCCCGTGTCGGCCGCCGCCTCGCTCGCCGCCGAGCGGCGCATCGTCATCGAGGACCGCGTGGAGCTGCCGCGGCTCTACCTGAGCTGGCACGCGCCGGCAATCTTCGCCGACGGCGACGCCGAGCTCGACCTGGCGTCCGACGCAATCGCGCACGGGAAGACCTCGCGGCTCTACACCCGCCTGGTCTACGAGCGGCGCATCGCGACCGACGTGACGGCCTACCAGCACTCGCGGGAACTGAGCGGCGTGTTCCAGGTGGTGGCGACGGCGGTGCCCGGGGTGGCCCTGGCCGAGCTCGACGAGGTGATCACGTCCACGATCGCAGAGCTGGCGGCCGAGGGCCCGTCGGCGGCGGAGCTCGAACGCGCGCTCGCGCAGACCGAGGCGCAGTTCGTGTTCCGGCTGCAGACCATCGGCGGGTTCGGCGGCAAGTCGGACCAGCTGAACGCCTACAACGTGTTCAACGGCAATCCCGGCCTCTTCGACACGGATCGCCAGCGGTACTACGCGGCGACGCGCGCGTCGATCGCGGCGGCGACCCGGCAGTGGCTGGTCGAGCGGCCCCGGGTCGCGCTGAGCGTGGTGCCGCGCGGCCAGGGCGCGCTCGCGCTGGACGGCTCGGCCGAGGTGCAGGTCTCGTGAGCCGCGCCGATCGCACCCGCCTCCCGGTGCCCGGCGCCGACACGGCGTTCCGGTTCCCGACCGTGGCACGCCGCAACCTGGCCAACGGCCTGGAGATCCGCGCGGTGTCGCACCACGCGGTGCCCGTCGTCGCGACGGTGCTGCTCGTGCCGGGCGGGTCGTCCGCCGACCCGGCCGATCGCGCGGGCCTCGCGGCGCTCACGGCGGACCTGCTCGACGAGGGCAGCGCCGGCCGGGGCGCGCTCGAGGTCGCCGACGCCATCGCCCGCCTCGGCGGGGACGTGGAGGTGGAGGTCGGGCCCGACCAGACGACGATCGGGCTGACGACCCTCGGGCGCTTCCTTGAGCCAGGGCTCGGGCTGCTGGCGGAGATCGCGACGCGGCCGAACCTGGACGAGGGCGACTTCCTGCGGGTGCGCAAGCTCCGCCTCGAGCGGCTCCGGCAGCTCCGCGACCATGCGCCGGCGGTGGCCGAGCGCGCCTTCGCGCGGCTGCTCTACGGGACGCACCCGTACGGCCATCTCGGGCTCGGCACCGAGGCGTCGCTGAACCAGACCACCGTGGAAGAGCTGCGGACGTTCCATCGCGCCCTGTTCTCGCCCGCCGGGACGACCGTGGTCATCGTCGGCGACCACCCCGTGGCGACGCTGCTCGACGCGGCGGCGGCCGCCTTCGGCGGCTGGGCGTCGGCGCCCGAGGCCGGGACGGTGGACCGCAAGGCGGGGATGCGCGAGCCGCCGCGCGATCCGTCCGCGCGGCTGGCCATCGTGCCGCGACCGGGGTCGGCGCAGTCCGAGCTGCGGATCGGCCACGTGTGCGCGTCACGGGCGACGCCCGACTACCACGCGCTCGTCGTCCTCAACACCGTGCTCGGCGGCCAGTTCGTGAGCCGCGTGAACCTGAACCTGCGCGAGGACAAGGGCTACACCTACGGCGCCCGCACCGGCATCGACCTACGCCGCGGGCTCGGCCCGTTCGCGTTCCAGACGAGCGTGCAGACCGACGTGACGGCCGCGGCGATCACCGAGGCGCGCCGCGAGATTGCCGACATCCGCGGCGCCCGGCCCGCGACGGCCGACGAGATCGAGGTCGCGCGGCAGGCGGTGACGCGCGGCTACCCGCGGGGATTCGAGACCGCCCAGCAGGTCGCGCGGTCGGTCTCGCAACTCGCCCTGCACGGGCTGCCCGACAGCTTCTTCGAGGACTTCGTCCCGAAGATCCACGCGATCACGACCGATGACGTCGCGCGGGTGGCCGAGATCTACCTGCAGCCCGAGCGCATGGTCACCCTGGTCGTCGGCGACCACGACAAGGTGGGCGCGTCGCTCGCCACGCTCGGCCTCGGCGACCCGGTACTGGTGGAGCCATGAAGGCGATTCGATTCCACGGGCACGGAGGACCGGAGGTCCTTCGCCACGAGGACGCCCCCGACCCGGTGCCACGGGTGGGCGAGGCGCTGGTGCGCGTGCGGGCCTGCGCCCTGAACCACCTCGACCTCTGGCAGCGCCGCGGCATCGAGCGCGTCCGCATCCCGTTCCCGCACATCTCGGGCGCCGACGTCGCCGGCGAGGTCGTCGAGGCGCCGGGGGGCGAGGTGGCCGCGGGGCAGCGGGTCATGCTGCAGCCGGGGCTCTCGTGCGGCCGGTGCGAGGCCTGCCTGTCGGGCCGCGACAACGAGTGCGCGCGCTATGACGTGCTGGGCTACCAGAGCGACGGCGGGTACGCGGAGCTCGTGGTGGTCCCGGTGGCGAACCTCGTGTCGATCCCCGACACGATCGGCTTCGTGGAGGCCGCTGCCTTCCCGCTTGCGTTCGTGACGGCCTGGCACATGCTCGTCACCCGCGCGCGCCTGACGGCAGGCGAGGACGTGCTCGTGCTCGGCGCCGGCAGCGGCGTCGGCCAGGCGGCGATCCAGATCGCGCGGCTGTTCGGCGCCCGCGTGCTCGCCACCGCGGGCTCCGACGCGAAGCTGGCGCGCGCCCGCGATCTCGGCGCCCTCGAGGTGATCGACCACTACACCGAGGACCTGCCGGCACGGGTCAAGGCGTTCACCGCGGGCCGCGGCGTGCACGTCGTCGTCGAGCACGTGGGGCAGGCGACATGGAACCGGAGCCTCAAGTGCCTGGCCCGCGGGGGTCGCCTGGTCACCTGCGGGGCCACGACCGGCCACGAAGGCGCCATCGACCTGCGGTTCCTGTTCGGCCGCCAGTTGTCGCTGCTCGGGTCCTACATGGGGACGAAGGGCGAGCTCGTCCGCGCGGCCGGGTTCTTCTTCGCGGGGGAGCTGGCGCCGGTCGTGGACCGGACGTTCCCCCTGGCGGAGGCGGCCGACGCCCATCGCTATCTCGAGGGCCGTCAGCAGTTTGGCAAGGTCGTGCTCGAGGTCTGAACTTTGCGCCCCGCCGCGCCGTCCAACCCCAGGGTGGCCGCTCCAGCCTTGGCGGCCGTCGCCCGGAGGTTACCTCGCGTTGCACCGCCCGCCGTGGGCACGGTGCTATGATCCGCTTCGAGGCGCAATGACCGACCCCCAACCCCGCGGGCAGTCGCTTGGCCGCCTCAGCTTCAGCCTGGTCGGCATCGTCGGACTGCTCGCGGCGATCATCGCCGGCGCCACCATCTGGCTGCTGTTGACCGACCCGGTGACCGTTGCCGAGTCGGTCGACGCCGGCGAGGTATCCCCGCTCGTCCAGTCGCTCGCCAGCGCCATCTACTCCGCGATCGCGGACATTCTCAAGTACCTGTAGTCGGTGGTGCGCCACGGGTGGTGCGCCGCCGCCACCCGTCACAGGTTCTTCGTCAGGAACCGGCCCAGGTAGAAGGCGTCGAGGTACTTGAAGGGCGCCTCGCCCGTGCTGTAGTGGCCGCACGGCAGCACGCGGACGACAGGCGCGAGGCCGCGGCGGCGGAACTCGCGCACCAGGTCGCGCGAGAGATCGACGGGGAAGGTCAGGTCGTACTTCGCGTAGACGAGCAGCGTGCGGCGGTCCCCGACGCGGTCCATGTAGGACCAGGGGCTGATCGGCCGCCACATGCGGCGCAGGGTCTCGAGGTCCACGTGGCCGTCGAGTCCCACGCGCACGTGCTCGGTCGAGACGCCGCGCCAGACGACGTCGGCGAAGTGCGGCGAGACGTGGTTGAGCGCCTGCGCGCGGACGAGCGGTTCGTGCTGGGCCGCGAGCATCGCCAGGCACGACCCGAGGCTGGTGCCGAGCACGCCCAGCCGCTCGTACCCCTGGTCCCGCAGCCACCACAGCGCCCGCCGGACGTCGAGCACGGCCTGCCGGCACACCTGCAGGGTCCGCACGACGTTGGAACTGACGATGTAGTCGGCGCGCGAGAGCTCCGGCGGCATGCGCCGGTCATGGTAGGGCAGCGTCAGGCGGACGGCGCTGATGCCGAGCTTCGAGACCAGCCGCGCGAGGCCGACGTGGCCCTCGGCGTCCGCGTTCCACTGCGGCAGGACAACGATGGCCCGGCGGGGACCGGCGGGCCTGGCGAGGCGCGGGTGCGGGTCGGCCGGGAAGTACCGGGCGAAGACGGTGTTGTTGGCGGCGTGCGGGGTCTCGAGCGCGCTCGGGAAGGTGAGCAGGCGCCCGTCGCCGCCGGCGCCCGGTGCCGCGAGCTCGTAGTCGGCCGTCGGCGGCGGCGTGAAGAACGCGTCGGTGTCCCGCATCACGCCGTCGACCCAGTGGCCGATGCGCGCGGCCGGGTCGCCGCTGCCGGCGCCGGCGCCCGGCGGCAGCCAGTCGAGTCCCCACTCGAACGGCCGCACGACGCGCTCGCCGCGGCTCACGTCGGCCAGCCGCCGCTCCCACCGATGGAAGAACCAGCCGATCATCCCGTGACGCCGAGGATGTCCTCCACGGTGCGCGCGAGGCGGAGCAGGTCGAGCGTCTGCCCGCGGCGGCCGGCGAGCTGGAGGCCGACCGGCAGCCCGGCCGGCGTGGTCCCGCACGGCAGCGAGATCGCCGGGTGCCGCGACAGGTTGAAGGGCTGCGTCAGCTTGAGCATGACGTTGCGGACGGGCTCGCTGCCGCCCTGCACCTCGACCGTGGCCGCGCCGATGGGCGGGGCGGGCACGGCGAGCGACGGCAGCACCAGCGCGTCCACGCCCTCGAGCGCCGCCTGGATCTCGCCCGCGATGACGGCGCGGCCGCGCATCGCGCGCACGTAGTCCTCGGCGAGGATGTAGCGGCCCATCTGGAGCCGCAGGCGGACGTTGTCGGTGTAGCCCCCGGGGTTGGCGTCGAGCGCGGACGCGTGGTACGCGCCGCCGTCGGCGATGACCAGGTGCAGGTACACGGGCGCGATGGACGCGGCGTGGGGGATCGAGACCTCCTTGACCGTCATGCCGGCCCGGGCGAGCGCGTCGATGCCCTGGCGGACCACGCGCTCGACGTCGGGGTCCATGCGGTCGAAGAAGTACCCGGTGAGGATGCCGAGGGTCCGGCCCTTCACGGGCAGGCCCTCGAGGCGCTCGGCGGGCAGGCGGCCCGCGCCGCGCAGGACCTCGTACATCAGCCAGGCGTCGGTCACCGACCGCGCGAGGGGGCCGACGTGATCGAGCTGGCGGCTGAGGGGCACGACGCCGTCGGCGCTCACCTCGCCCCACGTCGGCTTGAGCCCGACGAGGCCGCAGCAGGCCGACGGGATGCGGATCGAGCCGCCGGTGTCGGTGCCGACGGTCCCGAGCGACATGCCGCTCCGGACGGCGGCGGCCGACCCGCCGCTCGACCCGCCCGGCGACCGCGTGTCGTCGAAGGGGTTGCGGGCCGGGCCCCACCCCGAGTCCTCGTTGGTCGTGCCGAAGGCGAACTCGTGCAGGTTGGTCTTGCCCACGAACACCGCGCCGGCCTCGCGGAGCCGCGCGGTGACCACGGCATCCTTCGTGGCGACGACGCCGGCGCGGCCGCGCGAGGCGGCGGTCGTCGGCACGCCCTCCTGGTCGATGAGGTCCTTGAGCGAGATCGGGATGCCGTGCAGCGCGCCGCGGTAGCGCCCCCCGGCGATCTCGCGATCGGCCTCGCGCGCCGCGGCGAGGGCCTCGTCGGCGAGCACGGTGATGAAGGCGTTCAGCCGCGGGTTCTCGGCCGCGATGACGCCGAGGCAGTCCTCGGTGAGCCGCTCCGAGGTGACGGCGCCGCTGGCGACCTTGCCGGCGACGGCGGCGATGGTGCGATCGAAGCCCAGGCTCATGACTGCCCCTCGCCGTCCCGCGGCGCCTGGCCGCCGGCGTCGTCGTTCCAGTCGGCGGCGCGGAGCGCCTCGGTCGCCTTCGCCAGCCCCTCGAGGATGGGGGCGAGCTCGGGCATCCCGCGACGCACGGCGTCCGCCTGCGCCATCTCGAGCCACTCCTGCACGGTCATGACAGCCCCTCCACCTCGTCGAGCGTCGCGACGGCCCGGCGCAGGTGCGGAATGGTGATGGACCCGCCCACCACCAGCGCGACGTTGAACGCCTCGAGGAACTCGGCGCGGTTCACGCCCTCCTCGCGGCACCGCACGACATGGTAGGTGATGCAGTCGTCGCAGCGGAGGACCATCGACGCCACCAGGCCGAGCAGCTCCTTCGTCTTCGCGTCGAGGGCGCCCGGTTCGTAGGCGCGCGTGTCCAGGGCGAAGAAGCGCTTGATCTCGAGGTTGTCGGACTCGAGGATGCGGGCGTTCATCTGCTCGCGGAACTCGCGGAACTCCTTGAGGCGGTCGGCCATGCGGTCTCCTGGGCAGCCGGGACGGGTCAGGCGGCGACCCTGACCGACACGGCGACGCCGTCGCCGATCGGCAGGATCGTGGTGAACAGGCGCGGGTCGGCGGCGAGGCGCGCGTTGTAGGCGGCGATCGCGGCGGTGTCGGCCGGGTCCCGGCGGGGCTCGGCCACGAACCCGGGCACGACCTCGCCGTCCCACAGGGCGTTGTCGGTGACGATGAGGCCGCCGGGGCGGACGAGCGCGACGAGCCGGTCGAGCATCGGGCCGTAGCCGGTCTTGTCGGCGTCCTGGAAGACGAGGTCGAACGGGCCCGCCACCTTGTGGAGGTAGCGGCTCGCATCCCCCACCATGACGCTCACCTTCGCCGCCGCGCCCGCGGCGGCGAAGTGCGCGCGCGCGGTCGCGGCGCGGCTCGCGTCGCGCTCGATCGTGACGAGCATGCCGGCCTCGCCGAGCGCGGTCGCCATCCACAGGCCCGAGTAGCCGATCGCGGTGCCGATCTCGAGGATGCGCGACGCGCCGGACGCGCGCACGAGCGCGTGGAGCAGCGCGCCCGTCCCGGGCGACACGATCGGCACGCCGGCGGCGCGGCCCTCGGCCGCGATCGCCTCGAGCTCGGGATGGGGACACGGCCGGAGCCCGTCGAGATACGACAGGATCGGCGCGGGCGTGATTAGGCTCATCCGAACGTCCGATTGTATGCTGGCCGCGTGCGGCACACCAAGATCATCGCGACGCTCGGGCCGGCGACCAGCTCGAGCGACGCCATCTCGCGGCTGATCGCCGCCGGCGTGGACGTCTTCCGGCTCAACTTCTCGCACGGCACGCACGAGGAGCACGGCGCGCGCATCCGCCTCGTCCGCGCGGCGGCGGCCGAGGCGGGCCGCCAGATCGCGATCCTGCAGGACCTCTGCGGGCCGAAGATCCGTACCGGCCGGATCGCCGGCGGCGGGCCCCTGACGCTCGCCCCGGGCGACGCGTTCACGATCGCCATCGGCGACTTCGAGGGCACGCCCGGACGCATCGCCACCAGCTACCAGCCGCTCGCCGACGCGCTGTCGCCGAACGACATGCTGCTGCTCGACGACGGCAAGATCGAGCTCAGGGTGGAGGCCGTCGCGGGCGACGAGATCCGCACGACGGTCGTGGACGGCGGCCCGCTCGGCGAGCACAAGGGGATCAACGCGCCGAACGTCCCCCTGCCGGCGGTGGGCGTGACCGCGAAGGACGCCGACGACCTGGCGTTCGGCCTCGCGCAGGGCGTGGACCTCGTCGCCCTGAGCTTCGTGCAGTCCGCCGGCGACCTGTGGCGCGCGCGGCAGCTCGCCGAGAAGGCCGGCCGCGGCGACGTGCCGCTCATCGCGAAGCTCGAGCGCCCGGAGGCCATCACCAGGCTCGAGGAGGTGATGACCGCGGCCGACGCCGTCATGGTCGCGCGGGGCGACCTCGGGCTCGAGCTGCCCCTCGAGCAGGTGCCGCGCGTCCAGAAGGAGATCCTCGCGATGGGCCGCCGGATGGGCATGCCGGTCATCGTCGCGACGCAGGTGCTCGAGTCGATGCGGACCGAGATGCGCCCGACGCGGGCCGAGGTCAGCGACGCGGCGGGCGCGGTCGACGGCGGCGCCGCCGCCATCATGCTGTCGGGCGAGACCGCCGTCGGCGCGCATCCGGTCCGCGCGGTCCAGGTGCTCGACGCGGTCATCCGGGCGGCCGAGTCGGCGCCCGTGCCGTGGCCCGTGGACGAAGGCTCCGCGGTCGCCGACCACGTGCCGGCGCTGTCCGACGCCGCGGTGACGCTCGCCAACCACGGCCACGCCGACGCGCTCGTCGCGGTGACGCGGAAGGGCCGCACCGCCCGCCTCCTGTCGGCGCGGCGCCCCGTGGCGCCGATCTACGCCGCCACCGAGCGTGAGGAGGTGGCGCGCCGCCTGGCGCTCTGGTGGGGCGTCGTCCCGCTCGTCACGAGCCTCGACGGGGGCATGGAGGCCGTGGCCGCCCGCGTGCTCGAGCAGATGGCGTCGAAGGGCTTCCCGCCGGGCTCGACCGTCGTCTTCGTCAACGCCAGCCCCGACCTCACGCAGAACGCCGCGAACTTCGTCCGCATCAAGAAGATCTGACGGCGGGTCCCGGGGGGCGGGGTTCCTCAGGTTCCTCGGGTTCCTCGGGTTCCTCGGGTTCTATCGACGCATCTGCGCATCTGCGTCGCATCTGCGCATCTGTGCCCTAGATCGTCGCGGCGTCGTGGACGAGGGCGCCCCGCGCGAAGCGATCGGGGGCGAACAGGCCGACGTCGAACGTCTCGGACCGGCCCAGCCTGACGATCTCCGACACGACGATGCCGGTGGCGGGCGACATCATCAGCCCGTGGCCGCTGAAGCCGTTGGCGAAGACGAACCCGCCGAGCGCGGGGTGCTCGCCGAGCACGGGGTTGTGGTCCGGCGTCATCTCATAGAGGCCCGCCCAGCCGCGCACGCCGGTGACCCCGGCAAGCGCGGGCAGCCGCTTCGCCAGTGCCGGGAGGAACTCGCGATCCCATCGCGGCAGGTCGGCCGCGAAGTTCTCGCCGGTCGGCTCGTCCCACCGCGTGAACGCCACGATGATGCCGTCGGTGTCACCGGGCGCGACGGGGTCGTCGTGACGCCAGTGCACGCCGCCGGGGTCGACGATCATGGGAAAGCGGTAGGGCCATGGCGCCGGGAGGGCGGCGCGGAAGAGCATCTGGCGCATCGGCTCGATGGGGACGTCGAGTCCCGCCAGGCGCGCGAGCCGGCCCGCCCACGCGCCGGCCGCGTTGACGACGACGGGCGCGGCGATCGCGGAACCGTCGGCGAGGCGCACGCCGGTGACGCGCCCGCCGGCCTGCTCGATGCCGGCGACCTCCCCGTGGACGTACGCCGCGCCCGCCGCCTCGGCGCCGTGCCGGAAGCCCGCGAGCACTTCGCGCGGGTTCGCGTACCCGTCGTCCGGGCCCAGGACGCCGAAGAGGATGTCGTCGAGGACGAGGTCGGGCGCGAGCGCGCGGATCTCGTCCCGCGTGAGGAGCTGGACCGACGCGCCCGCGCGCGCCTCCGCCTCGTAGCGTGCCATGAGCCGGGCCGACGAGGCGGCGTCGCCGAGGAACAGGTACCCGCGCTGCCGGAACCACGCCCGCGGGGTGTGCGCCGCCGTCGCCAGGCGCGTGTCGAACTCCCGCCACAGCTCGACGCTCGCCTGGACCATCCGGACGGTCACCGGCGTGCAGAACTGCTGGCGGATGCCCCCCATCGCGAGGAACGCCGAGGCGCGCGCGTAGGACGGGTCGCGTTCGACGACGACGATGCGGCCCGTGAAGCCGTGCTGCCGGAGGTGCCACGCGGCGCTCGAGCCGACGACCCCGCCGCCCGCGATGACGACGTCGGCCGTGACGCTCACGCGGCGGACCCGTCCCGCCGGCGGGACCAGGCGTAGAGCCCCAGCCCGAGGCCGACGATCGCGAGCGCCTGGCCCGCCAGGTTCGCCTCGTAGTTGAGGATGTTCCCGGTGCCGGCCGGGGGCACGAAGACGAGCAGGATCGCGATGAACGTCGCGAGGAAGCCGCACCCGGCGATGAGCCACGCGCCCGGGGTGCCGCCGGGCAGTCGGACGACGTCGCCCGCCGGGCCGTCCCCGCGCGCGCTGGTCGCCCGCAGGCGCAGGAACGCCGCGAACAGGTAGAGGTAGGGGACGAAGTACACCAGGATCGTCAGGTTCACGAGGATGTCGTACGCCTCCTGCACCGACGTCTCGCCGCCGCCGATCGACAGGAACACGCTCACCAGGAAGATGGCGGTGGCCACCCCGGCCTGCGCGATCAGGGAGACGTACGGCGTCCGGAAGCGGGGGTGGATCCGCGCGAAGGCGGCCGGCAGCGCGCGGTCCGCGCCGACGGCGTAGGGCACGCGCGCCGCGCCGGCAATCCAGGAGCTCGTGCCGCCGATCGCGCCCACCGCGAGCAGCCCGCCGACGAGCGCGCCGAGCCCGGCGAGGCCGAGCCGGCCCGACACGAGCTCGACCGCGTCGGCGATCCCGCTCCGCTCGACGAGCTCGCTCGCCGGCACCGCGACGAGCACGGAGGCCGAGCCCAGGATGTAGATCGCGGTGATCGCGACCCCGGAGACGAGGATGGCGAGCGGGATCGTCCGCGTCGGGCGCCTGACCTCCTCGCCCATCATGGAGCTGATCTCGAAGCCCGAGAACGCGAAGCACATCGCCGACCAGAGCCCCAGCGTGCTCCAGAAGTCCTCGCGCGGCACCAGGTTGGCCGGGGCGAACGACGTGGCCGACCCGAAGGTGGCGAAGGCCGCCGCGCCGAAGCCGATGAGCAGCACCGCCGGTATCCAGGTCGCGACGCTGCCCACGTTCTGCAGCCACTTGCCCGACGAGAGCCCGACGACGTTCACGAGCGTGCTGAACCACAGGACGCCGACGACGAAGAGCGCGGAGTAGAGGCGGCTCTCGGCCAGCGCGGCGCCGGCGTCGCCGAACGGGATCAGCGCGTTGGCCGCGGCGAACAACAGGAGCGAGGGGAAGTAGAAGAGGTTGTTCACCCACATGCACCAGCCGCAGACGAAGCCGTGCAGCGGGCCGAACGCGCGGCGGGTCCACGCGTAGATGCCGCCCTGCTCGGGGTAGCGGCTGGAGAGCTCCGCGAGCGTCGCGGCCAGCGGGATGAAGAAGACGCCGCACGCCAGCACCCAGAGCGTGACCGACGGCGCGTCGGCCCTGGCGCTGCGCGCGATCCACCGGAGCCCGACGACCGCCACGATGTTCATCGCGACGACGTCCCACAGGCCGAGGGCGCGGACGAAGCCGCCCTGTCCGGGCGTCTCGCTCACGGCGCGCCTCCGTTCGGCGGGTGGGTGGGCGCCCCGGCGTCGCGCATCAGCCGTGCCGCTCGGCCCATCGCCGGTTGCGCGCGTCCTCGCGCTCCAGGTGGTCCTTCAACTCGCCGAGCGCGCGCGCCCACCCGGCGCTCACGATCTCGAAGTAGCGCGTCCAGCGCGGCCCGTCGTTCTCGCCGCTCTGCCGGATCGAGAGCGCGGTCTGCCGGCCCCCGCCCTGCGGCCGGCACCGGACCTCGAGCGCCATCGGGCCGATCGGCTGGCCCTCGGGCGGCTGCCAGTACGCGTCGGCGATGAACAGCTCCGCGGCGGGCTTGTACTCCATGATCGTCCCGTGGAACGCCCCGCCCAGGAGGCCGAGCACGTCGTCGCGGAAGCGCGTGGTCTCCCACTCGACGGCGAACGTGCCGAGCGGGCGGGCGACGGTGACCGAGCGGACGACCTGCCACCAGTGCCCGAGGTCCCGCGCGTCGAAGAAGGCCTCGAGCACCCGCGCGGGGGGCACCTGGATCAGGACGTCGTGGCGGCACTCGAGCGGGGTGACGGACATCGGTTCGCTGGCTACTCGTAAAGGAGGAACGGCCGGCGCAGCGCGTCGAACGCGGCCTCGCCCGGCGCCCACGCGCGCGCGATGGCCGCGGCCGTCTCGCCGCGCTCGACGGCCTCGCGGAAGGCCGGGGTGCCGGCCAGGATGTCGATCGGCGACTTCTCGGTCTCGTACTCGTAGGGCGGCTCGCGCCACGCGAAGCGGGCGGGGTCGGCGGCGCGGATCGCGGCGACGAGCGCCGTGCCCGTCAGCACCGGCCGGAAGACCTCGCGGCTCGTCACGTGCACCTGGCAGCCGCCGCAGGTGGCGCGCGCGTGCTTCTGGAACGTGGGCTCGAAGACGGCGGGCCGGAAGTGCGCGCCGGGCAGCCCCAGCCGGTTGAGCGCCGCCGCGGTCGACTCGGCCGGCACCCACGGCGCCCCGACCAGCTCGAAGGGACGCGTGGTGCCGCGCCCCTCCGACGCGTTCGTGCCCTCGAAGAGCACGGTGCCCGGGTAGACCACGGCGCTGTCGAGGGTCGGGATGTTCGGCGACGGCATCACCCAGGGCAACCCCGTGTCGTCCGCATACATCCCGCGCGACCAGCCGTGCATCGCGATCACGTCGAGGTCCGCGCCGATCCCGAAGTGGCGGTTGAACAGCAGCGCCAGCTCCGCGATCGTCATCCCGTGCCGCATCGGGATCGGGAACTGGCCGACGAACGACTCCTGGCCCGGCTCGAGCGTCGGCCCCTCGACCGCCACGCCCCCGATGGGGTTGGGGCGATCGCACACGATCACCTTCACGCCGTGCCGGCGGCACGCCCGCAGGCAGTTCGCCATCGTGTAGATGTAGGTGTAGATGCGGGCGCCGATGTCCTGCAGGTCGATGACCAGCGCGTCGAGCCCGTCGAGCATCGCGGCCGTCGGCTCGCGCGTGTCGCTGTAGAGGGAGTAGAGCGGCACCCGCCCGAGGACGCCGTGCGGCGTCTCGATCATGTTGTCCTGCACGTCCGACCGGAAGCCGTGCTGCGGCCCGAAGACCGCCGCCAGCTCCACCCCGGGCGCGGCCGCGAGCAGGTCGACGATGTGGCGGAAGCCGTGATCGATCGACGCGGGATTGGCGGCCACCCCGACGCGCTGGCCCTTCAGCCGGCCCGAAGCCAGCAGGCGCGTCGATCCAAGCGTGACGGACACACTGGGATTATAGTGGGGTTCGTCGGGTTCGTCGGGTTCGTCGGGTTCGTCGGGTTCGACGGGTTCGTCGGGTTCGTCGGGTTCGGCGGGTTCGTCAGGTTCGACGGGTCGGCGGGTTCCCCTGGTTCTGGAGGCGCGGCATGCTCGGCGACCGTCCCATGAGCGAGTGGATTGCGCAGTACGCGACAAGTCACCGGCACCCCGTGAACCGGGCCCTGCACACGCTGGGCATCCCGATGATTGTCGTCAGCCTGGTGCTTGCGGCGGCCGGGCTGGTGGCGCCGGGGCTGTGGCTGCCGGCCGCGCTGCTGTTCGCCGCCGGGTGGGTGCTGCAGTTCGTGGGGCACGTCGTGGAAGGGAAGCGGCCGGAGTTCTTCTCGGACTGGCGCTTCCTCTTTGTGGGACTCCGGTGGTGGCTGGCGAAGAT
Organism: Vicinamibacterales bacterium; assembly: GCA_050250645.1. GTDB lineage: Bacteria > Acidobacteriota > Vicinamibacteria > Vicinamibacterales > UBA2999 > JBFWVR01. Next base: position 305,766 of record JBFWOG010000003.1, on the reverse strand, counting down.
CCAGGGCCGCGCGTGACGGCGTCCCGCTGGGCTTTTCGCGCGTCGGTGGCTGGCACCATCCCTGCATCACCGGGATGCATGCGATTCCTGGCCTTTCTGCTGTTCAGCCTGTCGGCCATCGCGTGCGCCAGTGGGGGCGGCGGCGGTGGCCCCGTCCTGACGCCCTCGCGGCCCGCGGAGATGTCCGGCGACCCGGCCGTCCAGCGTGCCCTGCAGGGCACCTGGGAACTGGTCGCGTTCGACAGCTCGCCCGAACCCGGGCGCACCGAGAGCCGCGCGGCCGCCGGCACGCTCACCTACGACCAGTTCGCCAACCTCGCCGTGCACGCGGAACTCGCGCCTGGACCCGGCGTGGACCCGCCCCGGACGGTGTTCCTGGACTTCGTGAGCAAGGCGTCGCCCGACGCGTCGCGCGGCGAGCTCTCCTACGTGGGCCTGCGCAACCGCGCGCCGGCGGACCGCGTGGTGCCGAACGCCACCGACCCGTCCGCCTGGCGGCACTACGAGCTGGACGGCGACACCCTGCGCCTCTTCGTGGAGGACGACTCCGGCCGCCGCGTCGGCACCCTCACCTTCCGCCGCGCGGGCTGAGCCGCGTCGCTACCGGGGCTCGAGGGGCGGCGGGTCCGCCGCCGGCGGCGGCTCCGGCTCGGGCGGGGGTGGCGCCTCCGCCTTCGGCACGGCCATGCCGAACCACTCCAGGACCCGCTCCCGCGTGAGCTGCCCGAGCGTGCGCCGCTTCGCGCCGCGGCTGACGACGAGCAGCATGGGGTGTGTCCGCAGCATGGCCATGGCCTGGTCGAGCGGCTCGTCGGGATGCACCTCGGGCAGGAAGGCCTGGTGCGCGCCCGGCTCCGCCGGCGTCATCAGGTCCTCCACGCGCGGCACGCGGCGCTCGCGCATCTCGTCGGGCGAGGGGAAGCGCACGCCGTCCTGGGCGTTGAGCCCCTCGAACAGCGACTCCGACCTCAGGGCGCGCGACACGAGGTAGGCGATCGTGTTCGCGACCATCACGGGCAGGATGATCACGTAGGTCGCGCTGACCTCGAACACCATGAAGATCGACGTCATCGGCGTCCGGAAGACCGCGGCGAAGAACGTCCCCATGCCGACGAGCACGTAGGCGCTCGGCGGGCTCGTCGGGACGGGCCAGTACGCCGTCGCCAGGCCGCCGAGGCCGCCGCCGACCATCGCCCCGACGAAGAGCGTCGGTGCGAAGAGGCCGCCCGGCACCCCCGCCGTGAAGCAGATGGCGGTCAGCATCGCCTTGGCCAGCCCGAGGGCGAGCAGGCCCGGCCACGCGAACTCGTCGTGCAGCGCCGAGTCGATCACCGGGTAGCCCGATCCGAGGACGCCGGGGAGCCACCACGCCACCACGCCGACCGCCAGCCCCGCGATGAAGGGCAGGAACGCCGAGTAGCCCTTGTGGATCCGCTGCACGCGCTCACGCACCCGCAGCAGCCCCTCCGTGTACACGGCGCCGAGCAGCCCGCCGAGCAGCCCGATGGCCGCGTAGACGACGAGCTCGGACGGGTCGGTGAGCGTGAAGGTCGGGACGCGGAAGAGCGGCTCGTCGCCGAGGAAGCTCCGCGTCACGACGGAGGCCGAGACGGCGGAGAGGACGATCGAGCCGAGCACGCCGGCGCTCCAGCCCGAGAGCACCTCCTCGATGACGAACAGGACGGCGGTAATCGGGGTGTTGAAGGCGGCCGCGATGCCCGCGGCGGCGCCGACCGGCGCGATGAGCCGCGTGTGGTCGCGCGAGAGGCGGAAGGCACGGCCGAGCAGCGACGCGATGCCGGCGCCCATCTGCAGGGCCGGATCCTCGGGCCCGAGGGGGGCGCCCGCGCCGATGGCGGCCGAGCACGCGAGGAACTTGCCCGCGACGCTGCCCGCCGGGATGTGGCCGTCCGAGATGTAGATCGCGGTCTTGGTGTAGTTGATGCCCGAGCCGCGCGCCGACTTGGCGGCGTAGAGCACGAAGAGGCCCGCGAGGCCCGCCCCGAGCGCCGGGCCCAGGACGGTCTGGACCGAGCGCACGCCGACGGGCGTGCCGAGGACCTTCCAGGAGAGCAGCTCGATCGAGATGTGGAACGCGGTGACGAGCAGCCCGGCGAACAGGCCGATGAGCACCGACAGCAGCAGGAACCGCTGCGTGTCGCTCATCCCCAGCCGGATGGCGCGGACGACGCTGTTGTCGACGATGGTCGTCACGGTTCCGCCTCACCGCCCCGCAGGCGCCGGAGCGCGCGCTGCAGCGCCTCGAGGTCGGGGGTGACGTCGGGACACCTCGCGGTCCGGGCGTCCCAGATCCGGGAGGCGAGGTCCACGAGCTCGTCGTCGTCGAGGGCGGGACGCGTGCGGCGATCGAGCGCGCGCGCGGCCTCGGCGGCCACGGCGTCCGGCGGCTGGTCCTCGGCGGGGGCCGGCACGCAGGCGAGGTAGGCGTCGCGCGTCTGCTCGACGAGCGCGCGGGCGCGGCGCAGGCGCTCGGCCGTGCGCAGGCGCGGGGCCGTCGGGTCGAGCGCGACGGCGGCGCGCGACACCTCGGCAATCCGCGCGGCGCGCACGTCGCCGGCGTCGAGCGCGGTGGCCCGCGTGGCGGCCCGCGCCGCGTTGGCGTCGTTGCCCTGCTCGAACTCGGCCTCGGCCAGGGCGCTCCAGCCCTCCGCCTCCTTCGGGCGCTGCTCGGTGACGTCCACCAGCAGGGGCGTGGCCTCGGCCGGGGCGCCCGACTCCAGGAAGAGGCGGGCGACGCGCAGCATCAGGTCGGGGTCGCGTCCGGTCTCGGCGGCGAGCTGGGCGAGGACCGCGCGGGCCCGCTCGCGCGCCTCGAGCGACAGGAGGTACTCGACGAGCTCGAAGCCGACCGCGAGGCGGCGGGCGTGGGCATCGGCGGGCCAGGAGCCGTAGTAGGCGCGCTGGTAGTAGACGTCGGTCTCGACGTCGCCGAGCGCCCTGGCGACGCGCGCCCGCACGAGGTTGGCCGGGCCGCTCGTCGGGTCGTCGCGGATCGCGTCGTCCAGGTAGGTCTGCGCCTCGCGCGGGTGCCCCGCGTCGAGCAGCGCCGTGGCCAGCACGAGGGCGTAGCCCGGGTTGCCGCGGTCGAGCGACAGGGCGGCCCTCAGCTCCACGATGCCGCGGTCGCGCTCCCCCTGCGCCACGAGGGCGGTGCCGCGGGCGTAGTGGCCCTCGGATCGGGCGTGCTGTTCCTCGTGGTAGTAGCGGGCCAGCGTCGTCGTCGTCGTGAACATGGCGACGAGCAGGAGGGCCACGGCCGTGTAGGCGCGGGCGGGCGAGGCGCGGAACCAGTCCCAGACGGCCATCTACCGACCCGTCCTCGCCGGGCCCGGGCCGGCGTCGACCCGGGCGGTGGAAGGGGCGCAGCGGGCCCGACGGGGCGGGCCGGGCCTGGCGGCCGCCACGCGGGGGCAGGACGCGGGTCGGGGCTCGGCCGGCACTAGCGCGCCGTCCCGAGCGGACGGATGAGCGTTCGCATGGTCGTGCAAGTCAATATCCGGCGCCTCGCGCCGTCACAGCAGCAGGAAGCATCCCGCCGCGATCGCCGTGGGCACGAACGCGCCCGCGAGCAGACCGAGGGGCGAGATGCCGCCGTCGAAGAAGCGGTTGAGCAGCGCCTGGCCCGCGGGGTTCGGCGCGTTCGCGATCACCGTCAGGCCGCCGCCGGTCACGGCGCCGGCGACGACGGCGTACTTGAGGCTTTCGCCCAGGTTGGGCACGAGCGTGGACAGGTAGGTGATGAGGGCGTTGTCGTTGAACGCCGTCAGCACCACCGCGCCGCCGAAGAGCGGGGTCTCGGAGAGCGAGCCGAGCACGGGCGAGATCCACCAGCCCTGCAGCCCCCCGTGGATGACGAGGCCCGCCAGGAAGAACCCGACGAGCAGCGGCGGCTTGAGGTCGAGGGGCGTCTGGAACGGCGCGGTGGCCTTGGTGAACCCCAGGAAGAACAGGAAGCCGCCGAGGAAGAGCGCGGGATAGTGCGCCTGCGAGACCGTCCACCCGAGGAACGCGAGGTGCGTGAGGGTCACCCAGAGCGGGATGCCCTCGGCCTCGGGGATGTGCAGCCGCTTCTCGTGCACCGACTCGCCCTGCTGGTCGGCCAGCGCGCGCAGCTCGGTCCGGAAGACGAGGAAGTACAGGGTGTTCGAGAGCCCGATGGCGATGAGCGCCTTCCAGCCGAAGTTGGCCTGCATGTGCAGCAGGCCCCAGTCCCAGATGCGGGCGACCATCAGCACGGGCGGTGCCGCGAAGTGGGTCAGCGTGCCGCCAATCGAGACGTTGACGAAGAGGAGGCCGAGCGTGGCGTACTGGAGCCGGCGGCTCGGGCGGCACGCGTAGAACTGGCGGCCGAGCAGCAGCGCGCTGATCGTCATCGCCGCCGGCTCGGTGATGAACGAGCCGAGCACCGGCCCGACGCTCAGGATCGACATCCACCAGGCCGCGGGCGTGCCGCCGCCGAGCGACGCCACCCGCCGGAGCGCGGCTTCCGCGAAGCCGACGACCGGCTGCGTCGCCGCGATCGCCATGATGACGACGACGAACATCGGCTCGGTGAAGTTGACCGTGCCGTTGATGTAGCCCTTGGCGGTCTCCCAGTCGAAATAGGTCGTGATGGCGGCGATCAGCGCGACGCCCCAGAGCCCGAAGACGACCTCGATCTCGCCGAAGAAGTGCAGCACCTCGGCGACGAAGCTCGGCCGGGGCTCGAGGCCCGCCTGGCGCCGCTCCTCGTCGTGCCGGTGCTGGATGTGGTGGGCGATCCGCAGGAAGCGGTTCGCGACGAAGGTGTGGATGACGGCCAGCAGGAAGATGCCGGTCGCGACGCCGTTGAACGGGTACTGCTCGAGACGCGAGGCGATGATGCCCAGCACCGACCCGCCAGGGCTGGTGACGTACTGATCGGGTGGCAGCGGGAAGGCCGCCTGGGAAATCGAGCCTACGTCCATGCGGAGTCCTGCGCCCGGGGGAAGCCCGGATGGCGGGCGCAACCTTTCTACTCTATCAGCTTGCCGCGGGCCCGCGCGAACCCGGAAGGCTCCGCCAGCCCAGGATGCCCAGCGAGATGGCGGTCAGCGGCAGCGCGAACCACGCCAGGGCGGCCGCCAGCGCATCCACGCCTTCGTGCCCCTGTGCGTCGAGCACGAGGTAGAGCACGTACGCCGCGTACCAGCCCAGCAGCAGGGCGCCCTGCCACCGGGCCACGCCGAGCGGCGCCAGCACCGGCAGGCAGGCCACGGCGACCGCCACCATGACCGGGACGTCGAACGCGAGGGCCGCGGCGGGTACCCCGATGCCCGACGGCGCCAGCGCGCTCGCCGCGCCGAGCACCGCCAGCAGGTTGAACAGGCAGCTGCCCACGACGTTGCCGACGGCGATGTCGCGCTCGCCGCGGACCGCCGCCACGAGCGAGGCCGCTACCTCCGGCAGGGACGTGCCGGCCGCGACGATCGTCAGGCCGATGACCAGCTCCGTGATGCCGAGCCAGCGCGCCAGCGCCACGGCCCCGTCGACCAGCCAGCCGGCGCCGACGACCAGCAGCACGAGGCCCCCGGCGACCAGGCCCAGGTCCACGGCCCAGTCGGTCGCCGACCGCGGCGTGCCGCGGCCGTGCACGTCCGCGTACTCCTGGCGCACCGCCGCCGACTCGCGGCGGCTCTGCACGATGGTCAGCGCCGTGTACGCGATGACCCCCGCGAACAGCACCAGGCCCTCCGGCCGCGAGATCGTGCCGTCCAGCGCGAAGAGCCACACCGCGAGCGACGTCCCGACCAGGAGCGGCACGTCCACGCGCACGAGGCGGGCCGACACGACGAGCGGCGTGATGAGCGCCGACGCGCCGAGCACGAACAGCACGTTGAAGATGTTGCTGCCGACGACGTTGCCGAGCGCGAGGTCGGCGCCGCCCGAGAGCGCGGCGCGGGCGCTGACGGCGAGCTCCGGGGCGCTCGTGCCGAAGGCGACGACGGTCAGGCCGATCACGAGCGGCGAGATGCCGAGGCCGAGGGCCAGCCGCGACGCCCCGCGCACGAGGGCCTCGCCGCCCGCGGTCAGGAGGGCGAGGCCGAGCACGGCGAACAGCAGCGTCATCGGGCCCCCGCCGGGGCCCGCGCCGGGCCCGGAGCCACAGGTGGGATGGTCATGAACCTTCCCACCGTACCGCCCGCGCCGATGCTGAGACAATATGGAAGTGTGAGTCGAATACATCGGATTATTGGATGTATCGCCGGCCTCCCGTCCCGGCTGGCCCGGCCCGGCCGGGCTGGGGTAGGGTGAAGCCGATGGAGTACGCCCGGATCGACTCGCCTGTCGGCCCGCTGCTGCTCGCCGGCGACGCCGACGGGCTCGCGGTCCTCAGCTTCGCCGGGGCGCGGTTCGCCGGGGACGGCCGCCCGAAGGCGCCGGTGCCGGTGGCGCCGGACTGGGAGCCGGACCGCGGGGCGCTCCGCGAGGCCCGGGCGGAGCTGGCGGCCTACTTCGCCGGTGCCCTGCGCAGGTTCTCCATCCCGGTGCGCCCGGCGGGCACCGGGTTCCAGCGCCGCGTGTGGGAGGAACTCCAGCGGATTCCCTACGGCGAGACGATCAACTACCGCGACCTGGCCGTCCGGATCGGCAACCCGCAGGCCGTGCGCGCGGTCGGCCTGGCCAACGGCGCCAACCCCATCGCCATCGTCATCCCCTGCCACCGGGTGATCGGGAGCAACGGCGCGCTGGTCGGCTTCGGCGGGGGCCTCCCGATCAAGCAGGCCCTGCTCGACCTCGAACGCGGGCAGGGGCGGTTGATCTAGCCGCCAGGGTGCCAAGGGTGCCAGAGGTGCCAGGGGTGCCAAAGGTGCGCAGCCAAGGTGCCAGGGGTGCCAGGGGTGCGTTGTCACGGTGCCAGCGGCGCCAAGAGTGCGTCGCCAGAGTGCCAGCGCGCACCCTTGGCACCCCTGGCACCCCTGCCGCCTCTGGCACCTTGGCTGCGCACCCCTGGCACCTGTGGCACCGCTGGCACCCTTGGCACCCTGGCGTAGGTGTATCCTCGTCCTAGCCGTGCGCCGCATCTCCCGCCGCGACTTCCTCGCCACGAGCGCTGCCCTTGGCGCCCTCCCGCTGGTCCGGTGCGCGCCGGGGCCCGGGGCGCCGGGGACGAGTCCGGTCTTCCGCCACGGCGTGGCCAGCGGCGATCCGCTCGCCGATCGGGTGGTCCTGTGGACGCGGCTGACGGCCGAGGGCCGCGACGCGGTGGACGTGTCGTGGACCCTCGCGAGCGACAGGAACCTCTCGCAGGTCGTGGCCCGCGGCGAGACCCGCACCGGCGTCGCGCGCGATCACACCGTGAAGGTGGACGTCGGGGGGCTCGAGCCCGGGACGACGTATTACTACCGCTTCGATGCGCTCGGCGATCGCTCCCGGATCGGGCGCACGCGCACGCTGCCGGCGGCCGGCGTGGAGCGGCTCCGGCTGGCCGTCGTGTCCTGTGCCAACCTGCCGTTCGGGTACTTCAACGCCTACGGCGCCATCGCGGCGCGCCCCGACCTCGACCTGGTCCTGCACCTCGGCGACTACTACTACGAGTACGCGAACAACAACTACGGCGGGCGGCCGGAAGGCGACGGCACGCGGTTCGGCCGGGTGCCGCAGCCCGATCGCGAGACGATCGCGCTGGCCGACTACCGGGCCCGGCACGCGCAGTACAAGAGCGACCCGGATCTGCAGGAGATCCACCGCCAGCATCCCTTCATCGCCGTGTGGGACGACCACGAGTTCGCCAACAACGCGTGGCGCGGCGGCGCCCAGAACCACAACCCCGGCGAGGGCGACTGGTACGTCCGCCGGAACGCGGCGATGCGCGCGTACTTCGAGTGGATGCCGATCCGGGAGGACGGGCAGGCGCTCGGCCCGCGGATCTACCGGACGTTCCAGCTGGGCGGTCTCGCCGACCTGATCATGCTCGACACGCGCCTGGTCGGCCGCGACGAGCAGGTGGCGCGCGACGACGTGGCGCTCATCGAGGGCCCGGGCCGGTCGATCCTCGGCGCGGGCCAGGAGCATTGGCTGGCGGGCGAGCTGGTCGAGTCCGTGCGGGCGGGCACGCGGTGGCAGGTGCTCGGGCAGCAGGTCATCTTCGCGCCGCAGGCGCCGGAGGGCCAGCCGAGCGCGAACGCGGACTCGTGGGACGGCTACCGGGCCTGCCGCGACCGCGTGTTCGACATGGCGGAGGCGGCCGGCGCCGGCAACCTGGTCGTGCTGACCGGCGACGCGCACAGCAACTGGGCCTACGACCTCCCGCGCCGGCCGTTCGACGACTTCGACCCGGCGACCGGCCGGGGGTCGGTGGGCGTGGAAATCGTGGGCACATCCGTGACCTCGCCGAGCACGATCGGCGCCGGCCCGGCGGGGGAGGCGATGCTCGCGCGCATCCTGGCGTCGCGTCCCCACCTGCACTACGTCGACGGGCGTTACCGCGGCTACGTCGTGGTGGACCTGACGGCGGCGCGCCTGCAGGCGGACTTCTTCACGATGCGGACCATCGAGGACCGGTCGCTGGACGAGACATTCGCCCGGGGGTTCGTGGCCGAGGCCGGGCGGATGCACCTCGAGGCGGCGGGCAGCCCGGCCGCGGCGGGCGAGGCGCGGGAGCCGGCGCCCTAGGGGCGTTGGCGGGGAAGTTAGAAGTTGGAAGTTAGAAGTAAGAAGTAAGAAGTAAGAAGTTAGAAGTAGAACAGAAGTCGGGCCGACACGTGAGGGTGGGACCCGCGGAAGGGCACTGAGCGGGAGGCGACGGGGGATCCGGGACGGGTCGCCCGCAACATCCCGTGCACGGCCACGGCGTTTGTGCTAATAATCCGCGTAGTACGCGGCGTTTGCAGGCTCAACCGGCGTGTCATCGCTCTCCGGCGCCCTCCTCAACCGTCGCCCCAACGGGGTATCCAGCATGCAGCGCACCGACGTCTCGCATCCGGACTACTACCACAAGGTGGTCGACTGCCAGTGGGCCTGTCCGGCCCACACCAACGTTCCCGAGTACATCCGGCTCATCGCGCAGGGTCGCTACAGCGACGCGTACATGCTGAACCGCGAGTCGAACGTGTTCCCGGGCATCCTGGGACGCACGTGCGACCGGCCGTGCGAGCCGGCGTGCCGGCGCGGCCGCGTGGACGGGACGCCGGTGGCGATCTGCCGCCTGAAGCGGGTCGCGGCCGACCTGCGCGACGACATCCGCCATCGCCTGCCGACGGCGCCGGCGGCGAAGAACGGGAAGAAGGTCGCGCTCATCGGCGCGGGGCCGGCGTCGCTCACGGTGGCGAACGACCTCATGCCGCTCGGCTACAGCTGCACGATCTTCGAGAAGCTGCCGACGCCGGGTGGCCTGATGCGCACCAACATCCCGGCGTTCCGGCTGCCGGCGACGGTCCTCGACGAGGAGATCGACTACATCGTCGGGATGGGGGTGGACGTCCGGTACAACTCGCCGGTCGACAGCCTCGGGGCGCTGCTCGAGACCAACGAGTACGACGCGGTGTTCGTGGGCAGCGGGGCGCCGAAGGGCAAGGAGCTCGACATCCCCGGCCGCTGGGACAGCGACCAGATCTTCATCGGCATCGACTGGCTGGAGTCCATCCACTTCGGCCACGTCGAGTCGATCGGGCCGCGGGTGCTGATCATCGGCGTGGGCAACACGGCGATGGACTGCTGCCGGTCGTCGAAGCGCCTCGGCGCGACGGAGGTGAAGGTGATTGCGCGCAAGACGCGCAAGTACTTCAAGGCGTCGCCCTGGGAGCTCGAGGACGCCGAGGAGGAGGGCGTCGAGATCGTCGAGAACCTGCAGCCGGTGCGGTTCATCCTCGAGGACGGCAAGCTGACCGGGATGGAGTTCGACCGGTTCCGCTCGGAGGAGGTGGACGGGAAGCTGCGGCAGGAGGTGATCGGCCGCGAGATCATCCCGTGTGACTCGGTGGTGCTGGCCATCGGGCAGGACAACGCGTTCCCCTGGATCGAGCGGACCATCGGCCTCGAGTTCGACCCGCGGTGGGACATGCCGGTCGTGGACAAGAAGACCTTCATGTCCACGCGCCCCGGGGTGTTCTTCGGCGGCGACGCGGCGTTCGGGCCGGCCAACATCATCTGGGCGGTGGAGCACGGGCACCAGGCGGCGATCTCGATCGACCGCTACTGCCGCGGCGAGGCGCTCGAGGAGCGGCCGGCGCAGCGGATGGACGTCACGAGCACCAAGATGGGGCTGCACGAGTGGTCGTACAGCAACGACTACGACCCGGTCGCGCGGCAGAAGATGGTGCACCACGAGCTGCCGATGCGGTTCGACAACATGACCATCGAGGTGGAGAAGGGGTTCACGCCGGCCCAGACGAAGCACGAGGTGGAGCGCTGCCTCAACTGCGACGTCCAGACGCACTTCACCGACAAGCTGTGCATCGAGTGCGATGCCTGCGTCGACATCTGCCCGGTCGACTGCCTGACCATCACGCCGGACGGCGACGAGGAGGCGGTCCGCAGCCGCCTCACGGCGCCGGCCGAGAACCGCGAGCAGCCGCTGTTCGCGTCCGGCCCGCTCAAGCAGACCGGGCGGATCATGGTCAAGGACGAGAACGTCTGCCTGCACTGCGGGCTGTGCGCCGAGCGCTGCCCGACCTATGCGTGGGACATGCGCAAGTCGGTCCTCACGATTCCCTACGCGGGCGCCGCCGTGGCGCTCCAAACCGCCTGAGCCCCGGTGAGCCACACGATGAGCCGCGTCAACGACTTCGCCTTCAAGATCGCCACGGCCAACGGCACGGGGTCCGCGTCGGCGAACGGCCTGATCATGCAGGCCATCTTCCGGATGGGCGTGCCCGTGACGGGGAAGAACGTCTTCCCCTCCAACATCCAGGGGCTGCCGACCTGGTACGAGATCCGCGTCAGCCGGGAGGGCTACACCGCCCGCACCCCGCACTTCGACCTGATGGTCGCGCTCAACCCGGCGACCTACGCGAAGGACGTCGCGGAGGTGCGCGCCGGCGGGTGGCTGCTCTACGACTCGAGCTGGCCCCTCGACGAGGAGCTCGTCCGGCCGGACATCCAGTACATCGGGATCCCGCTGGCCCGGATGTGCAACGACGCCTTCGGGGGCGTGCGCGAGCGCATCCTGATGAAGAACATCGCCTACGCCGGCGCGCTCGGCGCGCTGATCGGCATCGACCCCGAGATCATCGCGGCGCTCACCAAGGAGAAGTACGCGGCCAAGAAGGCGCTGCTCGACTCGAACGAGCGGGCCATCGCGCTCGGCTTCGACTACGCGAAGGCCCACTTCCAGTGCCCGCTGCCGATCCACCTCGAGCCGATGGACGAGACGAAGGACGCGATCCTGATCGACGGCAACACGGCCGCGGCCCTCGGCTGCCTCTACGCCGGCGCGACGGTCGGCGCATGGTACCCGATCACGCCGTCCACGTCGCTCATGGAGGCGTTCACCTCGTTCTGCCGGAAGTTCCGCCGCGACCCGGAGACGAAGGCCAACCGCTACGCGATCCTCCAGGCGGAGGACGAGCTGGCCGCGATCGGGATGGTGATCGGCGCCGGCTGGGCCGGCGCGCGCGCCTTCACGCCCACGGCCGGCCCCGGCATCTCGCTGATGAGCGAGTTCATCGGCCTCGCCTACTACGCCGAGGTGCCCGCGGTCATCTTCGACGTGCAGCGGACGGGGCCGTCCACGGGGATGCCCACGCGCACGCAGCAGGGCGACCTCATGCTGTGCGCCTACGCGTCGCACGGCGACACGCGTCACCTCTGCCTCTACCCCTCGGACCCGCGCGAGGCCTTCGAGCTGGCCGTCGCGGCCTTCGACCTCGCGGAGCGCTTCCAGACGCCCGTCTTCGTCCTGACCGACCTCGACATCGGGATGAACGACTGGATGGTCCCCAAGCTGACGTGGGACGACGCCTACCGCCCGGACCGGGGCAAGGTGCTCGGCGCCGCCGAGCTGGAGGAGATCAAGCAGTTCTACCGGTACCTCGACGTGGACGGCGACGGCATCCCGTACCGCACCTTGCCGGGCGTGCACCCGAAGGGCGCGTACTTCACGCGCGGGTCGGGCCACAACCGCCTGGGCGCCTACACCGAGGACGACGTCGAGTACATGGACGTGATGGACCGGATCGCGCGGAAGACGCAGAACGCCGCGCGGGCGATCCCCGCGCCGGTCACGCGGACCGCGCCCGGCGCCACGATGGGGCTGCTGACCGTGGGCGGCTGCCACGCGGCGTGCCTCGAGGCGCTCGACATCGTGGCCCGCGAGGACGGGCTCGCCATCGACTACATGCGCGTGCGGGGCTTCCCCTTCGGGGACGAGGTCCGGCAATTCCTCGAGTCGCACGACGTGACGTTCGTCGTCGAGCAGAACCGGGACGCGCAGCTCAGGAGCCTGCTGATGCTCGAGACGGCCGTGCCGATCGAGAAGCTCCACTCGATCCGCTACTACGGCGGGTTCCCGATGAGCGCCCACCATGTCGTCAGCGGCATCAAGGCGAAGCTGGAGAAGGCGGCATGACCCACATCGCCAAGCCCAAGGTCCACCACCCGTCCCTGACGCGCAACGCGATCGGGCTGACCCGGCGCGACTACGAAGGCACGATGTCGACGCTCTGCGCGGGGTGCGGGCACGACTCGGTGACCGCGGCGATCATCCAGGCGTTCTGGGACCTCTCGATCCCGCCGCACACGGTCGCCAAGCTGTCGGGGATCGGCTGCTCATCGAAGACGCCGACCTACTTCCTGAAGGAGGCGCACGGCTTCAACAGCGTCCACGGCCGCATGCCGTCGCTGGCCGCCGGCGCCTCCGCGGCCAACCGCGACCTCGTGTACATCGGCGTCTCCGGCGACGGCGACTCGCTGTCGATCGGCCTCGGGCAGCTGTGCCACGCGATCCGCCGCAACGTGAACCTCCTCTACGTCCTCGAGAACAACGGGGTCTACGGCCTGACGAAGGGCCAGTTCTCCGCCTCGGCCGACCCCGGGTCGAAGAGCAAGAAGGGGGAGGTGAACACGATGGAGGCCATCGACAGCGCCCTGCTCGCGATGTCGCTCGGCGCCACGTTCGTCGCCCGGAGCTTCTCGGGTGACAAGGCGCAGCTCGTGCCCATCCTCAAGGCCGGGCTCGCGCACCGCGGATTCGCCTTCGTCGACGTGATCTCGCCCTGCGTGACGTTCAACGACCACGAGGGCTCCACGAAGAGCTACGCCTACACGCGCGACCACAACGTCGAGGTCGTGCAGGCCGACTTCGTGCCGCCCCGCGAGGAGATCACCGCCGACTACGAGCCGGGCGCCGTGCGCAACGTGCGGCTCCACGACGGCAGCTGGATCCGCCTGCGCAAGGTGGCCGAGGACTACGACGCCACCGACCGCGACCGCGCCTACTCGTACATCCGCGAGCACCAGGCCGCCGGCGAGGTCGCCACGGGCCTGCTGTACATCTCGCCCGACTCGCAGGACCTGCACGACCAGGCCGGCACCGTCGCCACCCCGCTCACCCAGCTCCCGTACGATCAGCTCTGCCCGGGAGCGGCCGCGCTCGAGGCGCTGCAGCAGCGGTTCCGCTAGGCGGCGGCGCGGCTACTTCAGCGCCGCCAGCGCCTCGAGCACCTGGTCGATGTCGGCCTCGGTGTGCGCGGCGTTGACCTGGAAGCGGATCGTCTCGTCGCCCTGCGGCACCACGGGGTAGGTGAGGCCCACCGCGAGGATCTCGCGGTCGAACAGCCCCCGGACCATCGCGCGGACCTTGTCCGTGCTGCGCACCAGCAGCGGCACCACCGGGTGCGGGCCCGGGATCGACTCGAGCCCCAGCCGGTCGAGGCCCTGCCGGAACTGCCGCGTGCGCGCGCCCACGTTGGCCAGCCGTTCGCGGCCCTCGGGCCCGTCGGCAATCTCCACGGCCCTGACGGCCGCCGCGCAGTCGGCCGCGCCGAGGGGGTTCGTGTAGGTGTAGGTGTCGGACTTCTGCCGGACGGCCTCGATGAGCTCCGGGCTGCCCGCCACGAAGCCGCCGTTGACCCCGAAGGCCTTGCCGAAGGTGCCCACCAGGATATCCACGCGGGCCCCGGTGTGTTCCTCGGTGCCCCGCCCCGTCGCGCCGTAGGCGCCGATGCCGTGCGAGTCGTCCATCATCGTCACGACGCCGTCACGGAAGCGGTGGTCGTGCGCCGCGCAGGCCGCGAGGATCTCGCCGACCGGGGCCGCGTCGCCGCGCATGCTGAAGATCCCGTCGAAGATGACGACGACGCGGCCGATGTCGTCGGGCACCTCGGCCAGCTTGCGCTCGAGGTCGGCCACGTCGTTGTGGGCGAAGATCGCGCGGCGCGTGCCCGGGACGTTGGCGATGCGCATCGCGCGGATGATGCAGTTGTGGTTCAGCGCGTCGCCGATCCAGTAGGTGTCGGGCCCCGAGAGCGTGATGGCCGTGCCCAGGATGGTGGTGTAGGCCGAGTTGAAGGCCTTGGCCGCGGGCCGGCCGGTGAAGGCGGCGATTCGCGACTCGAGGGCCACGTGATGGGTCGACGTCCCGTCGATGAACCGCACGGCCCCGGGCCCCGCGCCGAACACCCGCGCGGCCTCGTCGGCCGCGTGCAGCAGGTCCGGGTGGTGGGAGAGCGACAGGTAGCTGTTGGCGTTCATCCGCAGGTACTCGCCGGGGCTGCCCTGCAGGAGGTAACGCGGCCCGCGCGCGCCGGATGCCGGCACGTAGCCGGTGAGGATTCGCTCGGGCGCCTTGGCGCGGCCTTCGCGTTCGAGGTCGGCCACGTCGCTGGCCAGGCTGGCGTTCAGTTTGTCGAGTGACATCAGGCCCATAGATTACGACGCGGGCGCCCGTCCGCGGAAATCCAAAGCGGCGCCCGCCCCGTGGGCCGCTACTCCACCCGCAGCCCCTCCGCCGGATCGACCCGCATGGCGCGGCGCACGGGCGGGACGCAGGCGGCGAGCGCGGCGGCGACGAGCAGCGCGCTGGCGCCGGCGAGCGCGGCCGGGTCGGTGGGGGAGACCTCGTAGAGCACGCGCGTCAGGGCGCCCTCCGCGCCGTGGACGAGCGCCAGGCCCGCCACGAGCCCGGCAGCGACGAGGAGGAGGCTCTGCCGCAGGATCATCCCGCCGATACCGGCCGGGCGCGCCCCGAGGGTGAGGCGGATGGCCAGCTCCCGCGTCCGGAGCGTCACGGACCACGAGAACAGGCCGTAGACGCCGATCGCGGCCAGCAGCGCCGCCAGTGCGCCGAACGCGGTCAGGACGGCCATCAGCAGGCGCGGCTCCGCCGTGCGCTCCCCGAATCGCGCTCCCCACGTGCTGGCCGGCCCCATCGGCACGTTCGGCGCGACTGCCCGCAGCGCCGCCCGCACGGCGGAGGTCGCCGCCAGGGTGTCCACGGCCCGCACCGCGACGAACACCTCCGCGAAGGGGAACTGCCGCGTCGTCGTGTACACGGCCGGCTCGATGGTCTGCCCGAGCGGCACGTCGCGGACGTCGCGGACGATGCCCACGATCTCGAAGGGGATGCCGGCGGGCGTGTGGGCGCCGGTCGCCTTCAGGTTGACGCCGAGCGGCCCGATGCCCTGGGCCATGAGCGTCAGCACCTGGCCGACGCCCGGCCCGCCGGCGAGGTACCGCCGCGCGAAGGCCTCGTTGACCACGACGACACCGGGCGCCTCGGGGCCGTCGAAGGCCGTGAAGGAGCGCCCGGCCGCGAGCGTCGCGCCCATCGTCTCGAAGTAGCCGTCGCTGACGCTGTGGAGCTGCATCCGGGGCGCATCGTCGATCCGCGCGGGCCAGGGCTGGCCCTGGAGCATGAAGGGCCCGCGCCACCCGATCTCCAGCGGCAGGAAGTTGCTCGCCCCGGCGGCCTGCACCCCGGGCTGCGCGCGGACGGCGTCGAGGAGGCGGGCGTACGTGTCGCCGAGCGCCGCCCACCGCTCGCGGGTCGTGCCCTCGGACGCGTTCGACCGCGTGAGCTGCACCTTCGTGATGAGCACCGTTGCCGCGTCGACGCCCATCGGCGTGTCCACCATGCGGGTGACCGTCCGCACGAGGAGCGCCGAGCCCGCGAGGAGCGCGCAGGCGAGCGCGACCTCCGCGCCGACGAGGACCGAGTAGAGCCGCCGCGCGCCGCGCGAGCTGCCGCGCTCGCCGGACTTGAGGCCGGCCGTCACGCTGTTCTTGAGGAGCACCAGGGCCGGCACCAGCCCGAAGACGATGGTGGTGAAGGCCGTGACGGCGAGGCCGAGGGCCAGCGCGCCCGGGTTGAGCCCGGCCTCGTCCAGCCGCGGGATGGTGACCGGCGTGACCGCGACGATGACGGGGAGCGCAGCGACGGACGCCAGGAGCCCGAGCGTGGCGCCGGCCGCCGACAGCACCAGGCTCTCGGCCATCAGCTGCGTCACCAGTTGCCGCGGTGACGCGCCCAGGGCGACCCGCACGCCGATCTCCCGCTCGCGCGAGAGCGCGCGGGTCAGCAGCAGCGACGCGACGTTCAGCACCGCGATGACCAGCAGCAGGCCGACCGCGCCGAACAGCACCATCAGCGCCGGCCGGTAGTAGCCGAGCTGCTCGTCGAGCAGTGGCACGAGCCGGGAGCCCCAGCCCTCTCCCGGGCTGTTCCGTGTCGCGCCGTACTCGGCCTCCAGGCGCGGCCAGAGGGCGTCCACCGCCGCCTGCGCCTGCGCGAGCGTCGTGCCGTCCGAGAGGCGCGCGACCGCCTCCATGAAGTGCGCCGAGCGGCTGTGCTGGGTCATGTCCCATTCCAGCCGCTGCCAGACGTCCACGTCGTCGGGATAGTGGAATCCCGCCGGCATGACGCCGACGATCGTGTACGGCGTGTCGTTGAACGACAGCTGCCGGCCGACGATGGCCGGATCGGCGTCGTAGCGCGTCCGCCAGAGCCGGTCGCTGATGACGGCGATGCGCTCGCTCCGGTGGAAGAGCGGCCCGCCCTCCGGGAAGCCGGCGCCGATCTGCGGCCGCACGCCGAGGACCTCGAAGAGGTTGCCGCTCACCTCGATGGTGTTGACCCGCGCGGGGTCGAGGCCGGGGTCGACGAGGTTGACGCCCGGGCGCCACCAGGCGGCCGCGTCCTCGAAGACCGGCAGGTCGCGCTGGTCCATGAAGTTCACGGGCGAGACGGGGTCGTGGCTGAGCGCCTGGCCGGCGTTGGTGTCCCAGATGGTCACGAGACGGTCCGGGGCCTCGTAGGGGAGGGGCCGCAGGATGACCGCGTCGACGATCGTGTAGACGGTCGCGGCCGCGGCGGTGCCCAGCCCGAGGACGAGCGTCGTGATGAGAGCGAAGCCAGGGTGCTGGCGGAACTGGCGCGTGGCCATCCGGATGGCGCTGGTCATGTTCGACGCTCCTTCGACCTGCCGCGCGCGCGGCGTCGTCGGCGTGGTGGACGTCCTCGAGGTGGAGCGGGGATTGGACGGGCGAGACGGCCGCAAGGGTTGGCGCCTGGCCCGGCGCCGCGAACCTTTCCCGTCCCGCAGCCGTAGATTCGTGAGGGAGAGGGGGACCGCCAGTGGAAGACATGCTCCGGGATCTCAGGCAGGGCCTGCGGCAGCTCGCGCGCCGGCCGGCGTTCGCGGCCGCGGCCATCGCGTCGCTGGCGCTCGGCATCGGCCTCAACACGACCCTCTTCAGCGTCGTGAACGCCGTGCTGCTGAAGGACACCAGCCTGCGCGACCCGGACCGGCTGGTCGAGGTCTACACCGGCTTCGACGAGTACCCGAACCTGTCGACGTCCTACCCGGACTTCCTCGACCTGCGCCAGGCGGCCGACGCGTTCGAGGGGCTGGCGGCCAGCGCCTTCGTGCGCGGCATCCTCTCCACCGGCGGCCGGCCGCATCTCGTGTCCGGCGAGGTCGTGACGGCCAACTACTTCGACCTGCTCGGCGTCACGCCCGGGCTCGGCCGCGGGTTCGCGGCGGGCGAGGACGCCGAGGGCGCCAACCCGGTGCTGGTCCTCGCCTACGGCCTGTGGCAGCGGCAGTTCGGCGGCGATCCGGGCGTGCTGGGCCGGACGCTGGAGGTGAGCGGGCAGGCCTACACGATCGTCGGTGTCGCGCCGCCCACCTTCGCAGGCACCATGCCGGGCCTGCAGCCCGACTTCTGGGCGCCGCTGGGCATGGTGGACCGGCTGTCGTTCTCGGGCATCCAGATGACGGCCGGCAACGAGGACGCGCCGAGCCGGCTGAACCGCCGGGGCTGGCGGTGGCTCTTCGTCAAGGGCCGGCTGGCGCCGGGCCGCACGCTGGAAGAGGCCCGGGCGCAGGTCGAGACGCTCTACTCGCGCCTGTCCACCGAGTACCCCGAGACCAACGAGAAGAGCTACGGGTCGGTCCTGCCGTCCGCCGGCGTCCGCTTCCATCCGCTCGTCGACGGGTACGTGAAGGCGGCGAGCGCCGTGCTCCTCGTCGCGGTGGGGCTGGTGCTGCTCATCGCGTGCGGCAACGTCGCGAACATGCTGCTGGCCCGCGGGCAGGCGCGCAAGCGCGAGCTCGCGATCCGCGCGGCTGTCGGCGCCGGCCGCGGCCGGCTCGTCCGGCAGCTGCTGACGGAGGGGCTGGTGCTCAGCGTCATCGGGGGCGGGCTCGGCGTGCTGGTGGCCTGGTGGGCCGGCCAGCTCCTGACCGGCTTGACCACCGACGTCCTGCCCGTGCCGATCCGCTTCAACTACGCGGTGGACGGCACCGTCCTGGCCTTCGCCGCTGCCGTGTCGCTGGGCACGGCGGTGGTCTTCGGGCTGGCCCCTGCCTGGAGCGCGTCGACGCCGGACCTCGTGCCGGCGCTCAAGGAGGCGGTCGGCGGCAGCGACGGCCGCCGGCGGCGCGTGACGATGCGCGACGCGCTCGTGATCGGGCAGCTCGCGCTGTCGCTCGTGCTGCTCGTCGCCGGCGCGCTGCTCGGCCGGGGCCTGCTCTCGGCGCGCGGCACCGACCTCGGCTTCGACCCGGGGCCGGTCGCGGTGCTCGGCTTCAACCTGCAGATGAATGGCTACGACGAGGACCGCGCGGCCGCCTTCCGCCAGCGCGCCCTCGAGGCGGTCGCGGCGCAGCCGGGCGTGCTCGCCGTCTCCACGGCCTCCCGCCTGCCGCTGTCGCCCGACGTCAACATGGAGGGCACGCTCGTGCCCGGCCACGACCAGCCCGGCGACGACCCGACGCCAATCGACGAGGTGGAGGTCGGTGCGGACTACTTCACCGCCGTCGGTGTCCCCATCGTCAGCGGACGCGCCGTCACGCGCGACGACGTCGAGCGGCACGCGCGGGTCGTGGTGGTGAACGAGACGATGGCCCGCCAGTACTGGCCGGGCCGCGACGCCGTCGGGCAGCTGATCTACCTGGACGGCTTCGACCGCGACCCGCACGAGGTGGTGGGGGTCTCGCGCGATCACAAGGTGCGGTCCGTCGGCGAGGAACCGCGGGCGTACATGCACGTCCCGGCGGGCCGGTCCCGCAACATCGTGATCATCGCGCGGATGGCCGGCGGCCGGTCGGCCGAGGCGGCCGTGCCCACGCTTCAGTCGGCGCTCTGGGCGCTCGAGCCCGACATCGTGTTCACCGAGGCCACCACGGCGTCGGCGGTCGCGGCCTCCACGGTGGCGCCGACGCGGATCGGCGCCGCCCTGCTGGGCGCGTTCGGGGCGCTGGCCCTGCTGCTGGCGGCCGTCGGCCTCTACGGCGTGGTCGCCTACTCGGTGAGCCTCCGCACGCGCGAGGTCGGGCTGCGGATGGCGCTCGGGGCGGAGCGGGGCGCGGTGGTGCGGCTCGTGCTCGGGCAGGGGGCCCGCCTGGCCGCCGCGGGCATCGCGATCGGGCTGCTGGTGTCGGCCGGCGTCGGCAAGGTGCTGGAGTCGCTGCTCTACGGCGTGAGCGCGTTCGATCCGGTCGCGTACGGCGTGGCCGCGGTGCTGCTGTTCACGGTCGCCGTCAGCGCCAACCTCATCCCGGCGCTCACGGCCTCGCGCATCGACCCGGTGCGCGCCTTGAGGAGCGAGTAGCGCGGGCCCCGGGCGGGGCCCCTGCGGGCGTCAGCCGCTGCCGTCCGGCGGCTCGAGGTTGGCGACGAGCCGCTGGAGGACGCGGATCACGGTCCGGTAGTCCGCCTCGTCGACGCCGTCCATGGCGCGGCGGCGGACCTCGACCTGGGCCGCGTGGATCGTCTCGTGCGCCCGCCGTCCGGCGGGCGTGACGTGGATGCCGACGGCGCCGGCTTCCACCGTGCTGCACGCCGTCCACCCGCGGCCCTCGAGTCGCGCGAGGATCGCGTCGACCCCGTCGGCGTCGACGAACGGCCGCAGGGTCTCGGCCAGCCTGGCGCGGCTCACGCCGCCGGTCTCGTGGATGGTGTTGAGGACCTGCCACTCGGCGCGCGACACCCCGTGCGCGGCCTGCGTGGCGTTGACGTGGCGTGTGATGACCTCGTCCGCGCGCTTCAGCCAGTAGCCGATGGGACGCGGCGGCTCCTTGGGCGCGACCATGGCTTCATTGTGCATCATCCCCGCTGCGCCCGCGACGATGGGTTCAGGCGGTCACGGCCTCGCGCCGCGGCCTGGCGGCCCAGCCAACCGCGGCGAGTGTGACGACGATCTGGAGCAGGATCACCGTCGTCAGCCACATGGGGCGCTCGGCAAGTAGCGCCTCGGGCCCCGGGATCGCGGGGAAGAACAGCGACAAGTTCGCGAGGTTGAACCCGAGGATGACCCACAGGAGCGTTGTCCCGCCGCGGTAGATCCACCAGCAGAGCGCGCCGAAGCCGACTTCGACGGCAAACGCCAGGGCGGGATGCCGGCCATACAGCCAGGTGCCGTATCCGCCGCCGGTGAACGGCGCGAGCGCGATGTCGCCATCGTGGGTCGCCAGGTCGAGCACCAGGTGCGAGAGGATGCCGGCGGCAACGGCGAGTCCCAAGGCCTTCTTCCCGCGTATCCCGAGCACGACGCCAGCCGCCAGCGCGGCGAGGACCATGGTCGCCACCGAGTGCGAGTAGGGCATGTACGCCAGGTGGATGTCCCCGACGAACCGGACGACAGGGTCCGTCGTCGTGCGCTCGACGCCGAGGTAGTTGAGGGCGACCCACACGAGTTCCATCGCCTGTACGGAGACCAGCAGGGCGACGAGTGGCACCGACGGGAACCGGCGCTTGACGAGCAGGGCGGCGGCGGCGTGGTTGATGGCGAACATCGCTGGCACGACCGGGCGAGTGGCGCCCGGTACTCCGCCCATGTTGCCCAACACGTTTGCGTGGCGCAAGCTCGGCGCTGGCGCGCCGGGCCCCTGAGATGGCAAACGCCGCAGCCGTTCTCAGGCGGAGAAGCACATCCGTGCATCAACGCCCGTCCGTGCATTGACGCCCGTCCGTGCCTCCCTGCCTATCTGTGCATCTGCCCTTATCTGTGCATCTGTGTTCATCTCTGCCCCGTGGCCGCCATCCATGCCTCGAAGCCCCGCAGGATCATGTCGATCGCGAACGATCCCGTGAAGAGCGCGGTCACGCGCCCGGCGATTTCCGTGTAGCGCTGGAGGAGACGCTCGTGGCGCGTCTTCGCCGCGTCGTGGAGGACCTTGAGGACGAGGATGGCGGCGACGGCGGTGGTCAGCGCCAGCGCGATGGCGAACTGGGCCCGCAGCGGGCCGAGCCGGGTGCCGGCCAGCACCGCCGCGCTGATGGTGCCGGGGCCGATGATGAAGGGCATCGCAATCGACGCGGCGAGTTCCTTCTCCTCGACCTTCAGGCTGGCGGCCGCCGGGCCCATGCCGGAGATGAGCCGGATCCCCACGATGAGGAAGATGACGCCGCCGAAGATGAGGAAGGCGAAGAACCGGACCTGCATGACGTTCTCGAACACCCGGTCGCCCGACCAGGCGAACAGGCCCAGCACGACCATGCTGATGATGGCGGCCCGCGTGAGCTGCCGGGCGAACCCGGCGAGCGACAGCGCCTTCACCAGGTCCAGCAGGTAGACGCTCATGATGAAGGGGTTGAGCAGGACGAACATCAGGAGGAACGAGCGGGTGAAGGAATCCATGGGACCCCTCAGATCCTCCCACATTTTGCCCCGCATCAACTTTTCGGGGCCCGGACTCGTCACATCCTGACGATCGCGGAGAACCCATGCGAAACCTGCGCCTCGCCTTCCGTACGCTCTTCAAGACGCCGTTCGTGACCCTGGTCGCGGTGCTGTCCCTGGCCCTGGGCATCGGGGCGAACGCGGCGATCTTCTCGATGTTCGAGGAGGTGCTGCTCCGCCCCCTTCCCGTGCCGGCGCCGGATGAGCTGGTGAATCTCTCGGCGCCCGGGCCCAAACCCGGCTCCACGTCGTGCAGCCAGGCGGGCAACTGCGACCAGGTGTTCAGCTACCCGATGTTCCAGGATCTCGAGCGGATCCAGACGAGCTTCACGGGACTCGCGGCCCACCGCGGCTTCGGCGCCAACCTCGCCTTCGACGGGCAGACGAGCAGCGGCTCGGGCATGCTGGTCTCCGGCAGCTACTTTCCGGTCCTCGGCCTCAGCCCCGCGCTCGGCCGGCTCATCGGCGAACAGGACGACGACGTCATAGGCGAGGCGCACGTGGTCGTGCTGGGGTACGACTACTGGCGCCGCCGGTTCAACCAGGATCCCGGCGTGCTCGACCAGACCATCATCGTCAACGGACAGGCGATGACCGTCGTCGGGGTGGCGCCGCAGGGGTTCACGGGCACGACGCTCGGCCTGCGCCCCGACGTGTACGTGCCGATCTCCATGCGCGGGCTCATGCAGCCCGGCTTCGACGCGTTCGAGAACCGCCGGTCCTACTGGGCGTACCTGTTCGGGCGGCTGAAGCCCGGTGTGTCGATCGAGCAGGCAGCGACGGCGATCAACGGCCCCTATCGCAACATCCTCGCGGACGTCGAGGCGCCGCTCCAGACCGGGATGAGCGAGCAGACGATGGCGCGGTTCAAGGCGAAGGAGGTCGCGCTCACGGACGGGACGAAGGGCCAGAGCTCGATCCACCAGGTGGCGTCGACGCCGCTGTCGCTGCTGCTGGCGGTCACGGGCGTCGTGCTGCTGATCGCGTGCGCCAACATCGCGAACCTGCTGCTGGTTCGGTCCGCGGGGCGGGCTGGCGAGATGGCCGTGCGGCTGTCGATCGGGGCGAGCCGGCGCCAGCTCGTGGGACAGCTCCTCACCGAGGCCTGCGTGCTCGCGTTGCTCGGCGGGCTGCTCGGCCTCGCGGTCGCGCAGTGGACGCTCGTCGGGATCCGCATGATCATGCCGCCGGACGCGCTCGACACGGTGTCGTTCGCGCTGGACCCGGCGGTCGTGCTGTTCGCGGCGGCGCTGTCGGTCGGGACGGGCGTGCTGTTCGGCCTGTTCCCGGCGCTCCACGCCACGCGGCCCGACCTGCTCTCGACGCTGAAGGACCAGTCGGGCCAGCCGTCCGGCGCCCGCGCGGCGGCGCGCTTCCGTACGAGCCTGGCGACGGCGCAGATCGCGCTGGCGATGGCGCTGCTGGTGTCGGCCGGCCTCTTCACGCGCAGCCTCGTCAACGTGAGCCGGGTGGACCTCGGGCTGGACGCCGACAACGTCGTGACCTTCGCGGTCTCGCCGGGCCTGAGCGGCTACAGCCCGGAGCGGTCGCGCGCGCTCTACGAGCGGATGGAGGACGAACTGTCCGCCATTCCCGGCGTCACGGCCGCGTCCGCGGCGCTCGTGCCGGTGCTCGCCGGTGACAGCTGGGGCAGCTCCGTGCGCGTCGAGGGCTTCGAGGCCGGTCCAGACACCGACACGAACTCCCGGTACAACGAGGTCGGTCCGGCGTTCTTCGAGACGATGGGCATGACGCTCCTGTCCGGCCGGACGTTCACGGCGTCCGACGCGGGCGAGGCGCCGAAGGTGGCGATCGTCAACGAGGCGTTCGCGAAGAAGTTCAACCTCGGGCGCGACGCGGTCGGCAAGCGCATGGGCAGCGGCCGCGGGGACGCGCTCGACACCGAGATCGTGGGCCTGCTGCGCAACGCCAAGTACAACGACGTCAAGGACGAGGTCCCGCCGCTCTTCTTCGTCCCGTACCGCGCGGTCGACGGGGAGCTGCAGATGTACTTCTACGTCCGCAGCCAGCTCCCGGCCGAGAGCCTCCTGTCGAGCATCGGGCCCGTCGTCGCCAAGCTCGACCCCAACCTCCCGGTCGAAGACCTGAAGACCATGCCGCAGCAGGTGCGGGAGAACGTGTTCCTCGACCGGATGATCAGCATCCTGTCGGCGTCGTTCGCCGTCCTGGCCACGCTGCTGGCCGCGGTCGGCCTCTACGGGGTGCTGGCCTACACGATCGCGCAGCGGACCCGGGAGATCGGGCTCCGCATGGCGCTCGGGGCCGACGCGGGGCGCGTCCGCGGCATGGTGCTGTGGCAGGTGGGCCGGATGACGCTCGTCGGTGGCGTCATCGGCCTGGCCGCCGCCATCGGCCTGGGCACCCTGGC
Source organism: Vicinamibacterales bacterium (assembly GCA_050250645.1). Lineage (GTDB taxonomy): Bacteria > Acidobacteriota > Vicinamibacteria > Vicinamibacterales > UBA2999 > JBFWVR01. Next base: position 281,275 of record JBFWOG010000003.1, on the reverse strand, counting down.
CCGGTCCCTGCTCTACGAGCTGCAGGGGTACGACCCGCTCGTGCTCTCGGTGTCGGTCTTCCTGCTGGCGGCCGTCGCGCTGGGGGCGGGTGCCATCCCGGCGTTCCGCGCCTCGCGCATCGAGCCGATGCGCGCGCTCCGCTACGAGTAGGCGCGCGTGCATCGCGCGGCCGCCGCGGGGGCGCCTCGGCGCGCGGGCGGTCTTGAGGTAACGTCGTAGGTCTGCCTGCCAACCGCGCGGCGTCCACCTGGGCCATCGGCGACCACCTGACCCACCGCTTCAACCCCGAACTCGGGGTCGGGCGCGTGGTCGCGCTCGAGGCGCGCGCGCTGGTCGTCGAGTTCCCGCGCGCCCCGGCCACGCTGCGGCTGGCCGCCAGCGCAGACGTCCTTCGCCCCGTCGACCTGAGCCCGGGCCGCCCGGTCCGCGTCACCGCCACCCGCGAGGAGACGACGATCGCGGCGCACCTGCCCGACGGGACCCTCCAGCTCGCCAGCGGGCTGACGGTGCCCCCGCACGCGGTGTGGCCGCTGGCGCTCGAGGGAGCGCTCGTCGACCGGCTGGCGCTCGGCGACCTCGACGACGTCCAGGATTTCGTGACGCGGCTGGACCTCCTGCACCTGCTTGCCGTGCGCGAGGCCGACGGCCTCGGCGCGTTCCTCGGCGGCCGCGTCCGGCTGTTCCCCCACCAGCTCCACGTGGCGGAGCGGGCCACCGCCGGCGCCCCGGTGCGCTGGCTGCTCGCCGACGAGGTGGGCCTCGGCAAGACGATCGAGGCGTCGCTGATCCTCAACAAGCTGGTGCACACGGGGCGCGTCGACCGCTGCCTCGTGGTGGCACCCGAGACCCTGACCATCCAGTGGCTGGGCGAGCTGTGGCGGAAGTACCACCAGGTGTTCACGCTCCTCGACGACGCGCGCCTCGCCGACCTCGCGCGCGACTTCGGCGAGGACTTCAACCCGTTCGAGCTGCATCGCCGGGCGGTCGTGTCGCTCGAGATGCTCGTCGAGCGCCCCCACCTCACCGGGCAGGCCGTCCAGGCGGGCATCGACCTGCTGGTCGTGGACGAGGCGCAGCGCCTCCGCCGCCCGCCGGGGCACCCGGGCGAGCCCGCCTGGCGGGCCGTCGCGCCCATCGCGGCCCTGGGCCGCCACGTGCTGCTGCTGAGCGCCACGCCGCTCGAGGACGACGCGCACGGCTTCTTCAGGCTGCTCCAGCTCTTGCGCCCGGCCGACTTTCCGGAGTCCATGAGCGTCGAGGCCAGGCTCGCGGAGGGCACGCCGCTTCCGCCCTGCACCAGCTCGACCCGCCGCGCCGACATCGGCGGCCTGCCGCCCCGGGTGGGCATCCCGGTCGCGCTCGACTCCGCGGGCGCCGGCCCACGGCGCGCGCTCGAGGACGCGGTGAGGGCCACCGCCGCCGAGGGGCCGGTGGCCGAGCGGGCCAAGGTGGACCGCGTGCGCCGGGCGCTGGCCTCCGGGGCGGCGCTCGAGGCGGTGCTGCGCCCCGGCGAGTCCGCGCTCCGGGACGCGGCCCGCGCCGCCGACGCCGCGGATGGCCGCCTCGAGTGGCTGGCGGCGGAGGCCCCGCGCTGGCGGCGCGCCGGCGAGAAGACGCTCGTCTTCGTGGCCCACCAGGAGACGCTCGAGATGCTTCGCGCCGGCCTGGGCAGCCGGGCCCAGTTGGCCACCGCCGTCTTCCACGAGGCGCTGGCGCCCGCCCGCCGCGACCTCGAGGTGGCACGGTTCCGCGAGGCCGACGGTCCGAGCCTGCTGATCTCCACCGAGTGCGGCGGCGAGGGCCGCAACTTCGAGTTCTGCCGCCGGATCGTCCTGTACGACCTGCCGTGGAATCCGTCGGTCGTGGAGCAGCGGATCGGCAGGCTCGACCGCATCGGGCGGCGCATCCCCGTCGAGATCGTCTACTTCCGGCCGCCCGGCGGCCTGGGCCGCGACGCGGTGACGCTCTTCGAGGAGCTCGGCGTGTTCCGTGAACCGCTCGCCGGGCTCGAGCCGCAGCTGGCGCACGTGGAGGGCGCGCTCGAGGCGCTGGCGCTCGCGGGTGCCGCCCTGCTTCCCGCGCCGCGGATCGCGGCGCTCGTCGCCGAGGCCCGGGCCGGGCGCACGCGCATCCGCGAGGCGGCCTACCAGCAGCTGCACCGCGATCCCTATCGCGCGGACATGGCGGCGGGCATCCTCGCGCGCGTGCCGGCCGGCCTCGACGCGCTCACCGAGGAGGTGGTCGTCACGGCGTCCATCGGCCTCGGCTTCACCATCGCGCACCCACCGGGCCACCGGGTCTTCTCCATCGAGCTGGCGAGCGGCTCCCTCGTCGACGGGCTGCCGGGCGTCCCCGCGGGGGCGAGCTTCGTCGGCACGTTCGACCGCGAGGAGGCGGTGGAGAACGAGTTCATCGACTTCTTCGCCTCCGGACATCCGCTCGTGGAGGGCCTCCTCGCTCACTACGAGGAGAACCCCCGCGGCCGCGCGGTCCGCTTCGCGATCGAGATTGGCGACGAGCAGGGCGCCGGGCTCGTCGCGGTCTACAAGGAGGGCCCGGCGTTCGAGGTGGTGGCCTTCGAGGCCGGCGGCCGGGCGCGCCCGGACTGGGCGGCCGCGATGCGGCGCCGGCCGCTCGCGGTACGGCCCCTCACCCGGGCCGAGGTCGAGGCCGGCGACTGGCCGGGCCTGGTGAGGCGCCTCGGCGCGCGTCTCGACCCCGCCCGCCGGCCGCACGCGGTCGCTGCCGTCATCGTCCGCCCGTCGCCGCGGCCCACGGCCCGTGGCGCCGCCGGCCGCGCCTCCTCGACGTGACGGCGCGCGTCCGGACGGTTCGGCCAGGGCGCGTCCTGCGCCGGGGCGTACGCACGCGCGAGCCAGGCGCGACCTCGCCGTGCTTCCTGTAGCTTGCGCGGCGCGCGGACCTCACGGCCGGCCAGGGCCGCCGGCCAGGTAGTCCCGCAGCCGGTCGACGGCGTCGAACCAGCCGGTATGGCGGTCGCATTCCGCCTGGTTGGCGAAACGGCCGTGGTGGATGTCGACGACGACGTCGTCGGTCCCGGCGCTGATGCGGACCTCCACCAGCGTCTCGACGGGGGAGAGCGGGCCCTCGACCCAGCGCCACGTGTAGCGGAGCAGGCTGGGCGCCTGCACCTCGAGGACGACGCCGACGTGCACGTAGCGCACGCCGTCCGGCGCGCGCAGCGCCACGCGGTATGGCTGTCCCTCGGCGGCGGTGAAGTCGAGATCCTCGACGACGAAGCCCCGTGGGAACCACCACTGGCGCAGGCGCGCCGGTTCGGTGAAGGCGGCGAACACCTCGGCGGCCGTCGCGCGATAGCGCCGCCGCACGTGCAGGGCGGCGCCCCCGGTCCAGGGGCCGTCGAGGGTCACGGCCGGCCCTTGCCCCGCTCGCGTTCGAGGAACACCTCGAGCTGATCGAGCTGGTCGTCCCAGATGCTGCGAAGTTCCTCGAGCCAGTCGAGCCCCGTCCAGAGGCGCGTCGGCCGCAGGCGGGTGCGGAGGAACCGGCCGTCCCGCGCCTGCTCGATGAGCCCGCTGCGCTCCAGGACGCGGAGGTGCTTGGAGAGCGTGGCCGGCGCCAGCGCGACGGGCAGCTCCAGGCGGCCAACTGTTGTCTCTCCCTTCGCCAGCTGTCGAATTATGGCGCGGCGCGTGGGGTCGGCGAGCGCGTGGAAGATCTCGTCCAGGTGCTTCGTGGATCGACTCGTCACAGCGATCAGAGGATAGCACGCGCCGGGAGTTGACACGGGCGGACGGCGGCGCAATGATTCGCCGTATGGCGAAATATTATATGGCGACCCGGCGCACCTTCCTGGCCGCGGCGGCGGTGGCCGCGGTCCTCTCCGCGCCCGCGGCCCTCCGGGGCCAGGCGGGCGACCTGCCCCTGGCCCCGTACCTGCTCGACGAGGCGTGGGAACTCGCACTGGCCCGGAGCGCCGGGCCGCCCCAGGTGGTCGCGGGCGCGGGGCTCTCGGTGCTGCGCGCCGACGGCTATCACGAGGTGCGGGCGTCGGCGAACGGCTTCCACTGCCTCGTGGAGCGCTCGTTCACGGCGCCGACCGACAACCCGGCCGACTTCTGGGACCCGCGCGTGCTGGCCCCGATCTGCTTCGCGCCCGACGCCGTCGCGACCGTCATGCAGCGCGAACTGCTGCTGGCGCGCCTCGTCGCCGGCGGCGGCACGCAGCGCGCGATCAGGACGGCCGTCGACGCCGCGTACGCCGACGGCACGCTCCGGTATCCCGAGACCGCGGTGATCGCCTACATGTTCTCGTCAGGGCAATGGCTCGGCCCCAACATCACCCACTGGCATCCCCACGTGATGGTGTGGGCGCCGGGGCTGGAAGCCGGCGACGTGGCGCCGGCCGACGTCGGCTCCTTCGGCCTGCACAGCGGGCTGCCCGTGATCGACACGCGCTTCGGCCCGAGGCAGCCGCTCATCGTGATCCCGGTGGCCACCGCCATCGATCCCGAGCGACCGGCGCCCCAACAGTGATGGCGGACCCGGCGCTGGCGGCGTTCGTCGCCAGCCTGCCGCCCCGCGAGCGCGACGCGGTCACGCTGCGCGACCTCGCGCGTCACGACATCCGCTCGGTGGCCCGCCTCATGGGCTGCGAGCTGGCCGCCGCCAAGTCGGCGCTCCACCGCGGCCGCCTGAAGGTCAGGGCCTGGCGGCCGGCGCCGCCTCGCCCGCGCGGCGTTGCCGCGATCCTGGCCGGCTTCGCCGAGGCGGTGAACCGGCGGGACCCCGGCGCGGCCGCCGCCCTCGCCGCGCCGGACGTGCGCGTCGAGCTCGTCGGCCGCTCCGTCGGCGTGGGCCGGGCCGCGCTCGAGGCGCTGTATTTCCCGCCCGCGCCGGCCATCCGGCTGGCGCCGCTCACGGTTGGAGGCCGCGACGGCCTGCTCAGGCTCGGCGCTGGGCCCGACGGCTGGATGCCCCGCTCGCTGGTCGGCATCAGCATCGCCAGGCATCGCGTCCGCGAGATCCGGGACTACATGCACGTGCCCGTGCTGCTCGAGGCGCTGGCCGGCGACTGGGCCGCCGGCGCCGTCACATCCCGGGCTGGCTGACGGGGTGCGGCCTGCCCTGGTGGCAGGTGTAGCAGGTGACCCGCGCGGCGGGCGCCGCCTCCGGCAGTTCCGCCGCGAGGCGCACGGCCCACTGTCCGTCCCCGAACACCCAGGCTCCCATTCGTGGACGAAGCCCTTCGTAGCCCAGCCGTTCGCCCAGCGAATCCTCGCCAGACATCGCGGGATGCCGCGTGCCTCGCGGGCATCCGCCTTGCAGCCTCGCCGGCGGATTCCCGGGAGGAGCCGCATGCGAACGGACCTGATCTTCGCCTGGCGGGCGATGTGGAAGAGCCCGTCCACGACCCTCGGCGCGCTCGTGGCCCTGGCCCTCGGCATCGGGACGACGACGGCGATCTTCGGCCTGGTCAATGCGGTGCTGCTGCGCCCGCTGCCGTATCCGGAGCCCGGCCGGCTCGTCGAGCTGTGGGGCACGGTGCAGCGCGAACAGGTGGAACGGCGTGGCGCCTCGTTCGCCGACTACTTCGACTGGAAGGCCCAGAGCGACTCGTTCGAGGCCATGGCGGCCTGGTACGGCCGGCAGGCCGTCCTGTACGGCAGCGGGGAACCCGAGGTCCTGTCGGTCGAGGTCGTCGGCGGCGACTACTTCGGCCTGCTCGGCGTGGCGCCCCTGGCGGGCCGCGTGCTCCAGCCGTCCGACGATGCGCCCGGTGGCGGGGCCAGGCCGGCGGTGATCGGGGAGCGGCTCTGGGAGCGGCGGTACGGGCGGTCGCCCGACGCGCTCGGCAGGAGCCTCCAGCTCGACGACCGCGTCTTCACGATCGCGGGCATCGTCCCCGCGTCCTTCCGGGGCCTGAGCGATGCCGCCGAGGTCTGGACCGCCGCGGCGTCGACGGCGCCGCCGCGGCTGCTCGAGAGTCGCGGGTCGCGGTTCTTCCCCGTCCTCGCGCGGCTCCGGCCCGGCGTCACGCCCGCGGCGGCGCAGGCCGACCTCGACGTCATCTCGCGGAACCTCGAGGCCGCCTACCCGCGGACGAACGAGAAGCGCGCCGTCGAGGTGGCGCCGCTCGCCGACGAGATCTTCGGCGACCTCGCCGGCTCGGTGGCGCTGCTGTTCGGCGCCGTGGGGCTCGTGCTGCTGATCGCGTGCGCGAACGTGGCGGGCCTGGTCCTCGCGCGCAGCGAGGCGCGGCGCCGCGAGGTGTCGCTGCGCCTCGCGCTCGGCGCCGAGCGCCGGGACCTCCTGCGCCTGATGCTGGCCGAGAGCGCGTGGCTCGTCGCGCTGGGCGGCGGCGCGGGGTGCCTGCTCGCCGTGTGGGCCGGCGACGCGCTGCTCGCCCTCAGTCCCGTGCAGCTCCCGAGCTTCGCGGCGCCCTCCCTCGACTGGCGGATGCTCGCCTTCGCGACCGGCCTCGGGCTGGTCACCACGGTCGGGCTCGGCCTCGTGCCGCTCGTCACGGCGCGGCCCGGCTCGCTCGCCCAGGAACTCCGCGACGGCGCGCAGGAGGCGCGGGGCGCCGGCCGCTCGCGCTCGATGCGGCTCATCGTGGTGGCCGAGGTCGCGATGGCCGTGGCCCTGCTCGTCGGCGCCACGCTGCTCGGCCGCAGCTTCTCGGCCCTCCTGGATTTCGATCCTGGCTTCGAGCCTCGCGGCGTACTCGCCCTGAGCGTGCAACTGCCCGTGCCGGTGGCCCCCGACAGCGCCGCCGACGGCGCCGGCGCCTCGCCCGTGGCGCCCGACGCCAGCGCCTCGGGTGCCGGCGCCCTCGCGCTCGTCGATGCCCTTCGCGGGCTCCCGGGCGTGGCGAGCGCCGCCCTGACCTCGAGCGTGCCGCTCGCGGGCTCGAGCGCGACGTTCTATTCCGCGGAGGGGCAGCCCGAGACCGACGCGACGAACATCCCGCGCGCCTACGTCCACCGGGTCACCCCGGGCTACTTCGGGACCGTCGGGCTGCCGCTCGTCCAGGGCCGGGACTTCGTGCCAGGCGACCTCGCGCCCGACAGCGTCGCGGTGATCGTCTCCGAGGGCGTCGCCCGGCGGTTCTGGCCGGGCGAGGAGGCGATCGGCCGCCGCATCAAGCGCGGCAGCCTGGCCGGCCGCGCGCCCTGGCTGACCATCGTGGGCGTCGTCCGCGACGCGAACCTGCGCGGCATTCCAGAGAACCCCACGGCCGACCCGGACCTCTACTTCCCGTTCGCCTCGGGCGCGCAGGCCTTCGACGTGGTGCTGCGCACGCCCGGCCGCCCGGAGGACCTGGCAGGCGCGGCGCGCGCGGCGCTCGGCGCCGCGGACCCGCGCATCGCGGTCTACGACGTGCGGCCGCTCGAGCTGCTCGTGGCCGAGCAGCTCGCCCCCGCGCGCTTCCTGAGCTGGCTGACGGGCGCCTTCGCCGGCGTCGCGTTCGTGCTGGCGCTCATCGGCATCTACGCGGTGCTGGCGCACGCCGTCCGGCACCGCTCGCATGAGATCGGGATCCGGGCGGCGCTCGGCGCGAGCCGGAGCCGGCTGTTCGGGCTGGTGGTGGGGCAGGCGCTCGCCCTGGTCGGCGCGGGCCTGGGGCTCGGGCTGGTGCTGTCGACCGCGGCCACCCGACTGCTCGAGACGCGGCTGTTCGGTGTCTCCGCCGCCGACCCCGCGTCGTATGCCGTCGTCGCCGGACTGGTCCTGGTCGCGGGGCTCGCGGCCAGTGCGGTTCCCGCGTTCCGTTCGCTCCGCGTGGACCCGATGGTGGCGCTCAGGGCGGAGTGAGGAGCGTCAGTCGCCGCGGAGCGCCCGGGCGGGATCGATGCTGGCGGCGCGGCGGGCGGGCCCGACGGTGGCGGCTCCGGCAACGAGGAGCAGGATGCACGACACGGCGGCCAGTGTCGGGATGTCGCTGGCGCCCACGTCGACGAGCAGGCTCTCGAGCACCCGGCCCGCAGCGGCAGCGAGCAGCAATCCGACGCCGATCCCAATCGCCGCGTCCCGCACGCCGTCACCGACGACCCGGCGCGCGAGCGCCCCTGGCTCTGCGCCGAGGGCGAGGCGCACGCCGAACTCCCGTGCCCGCGCCGCGACCGCGACGACAAGCAACCCGTAGAGGCCGAGCGCGGCCAGGGCCAGGGCGACGCCGGCCAGCCCGCCCACTACGTCCGTCGTCACCTGGCGCGTCACCAGCTGCTCGTCCAGGATGTCTCCGAGCGGGCGCGCCGACGAGAAGGTCACGCCCGTGTCCACCTCTCTGATCGCCCCCCGGACTGCGCCGGTGAGCGCCGCGGGGGCGACCGTCGTGCGCACCACGATCGTGGCCTGGACCTGGGGGAATTGGCGCGTGGACATGTAGACGGCGGGCAGGCTCGGCGACTCGAGCCCGCGGAAGCGCTCGTCCTCGACGATACCGACGATCTCGAAGCTGGCCGGGACCGAGTCGCCCCAGGTGAACCGCGGCGGGGCGCTCAGCAGCGTCCGCCCCACGACCGGGGCGAAGCCCGCGCTTCGCGCGAACGCCTCGTTCACGACAACCACGCCCGGCGAGTCGATGTCGTCCCGGACGCCCGGCAACCGGCCGTCGAGGAGTTCGACCCCGAGGCTCTCGAAGTAGCCGGGGCTGACGATGCGGAGCTCCGCCGTGGCGCTGGCGCCCGTGTCGCCCCTGCCGACGTCCCCGACGATCGTGTACGAGTTGCTCCAGTTCGACTCGAGCGGATGGTCGTAGGCGAGTGCGGCGCCGCGGACGCCCGGCAGGGCGGCCACGCGCGCGAGCACCAGGTCCTCGAAACCGACGACGGCGCGTGGCGTCCCGTACCGCGTGTCGGGCAGCCCGAGGTCGGCCACGAGCACGTCGTCCACGGCGAAGCCGGCGTCACGGCCCCGTATCGACCACAGCGACTGCGCCAGGAGGCCCGCGGCGGCAACCAGGGCGACCGTCACGGCCACCTGCGCTATGACCAGCGCCCGGTAGATGGCGCCGCGGGGACCGGACGAGACGCCGCGTGGGGCTGGACGCCGGCCCGAGACGCGCGTGACCGGCCACGCGGACACGAGGAGCCCGCAGGCCACGGCGGCGCCAGCGCCGAACACAGCCACGCGCCAGTCGAGGACGGGCGCCGTCAGGAGGGGCACGGTCGGTGGCAGCAGCGCGGGCACGGAGGCGAGGGCGGCTCGCGTCAGCAACAGGCCGACCGTGCCGCCCACGACCGCGAGCGCGAGCGACTCGGTCAGCAGCTGGCGTACCAGGCGCCACCGGCCCGCGCCGATCGCGGAGCGGACGGCGAGTTCCCCGCGCCGGGCTTCCATCACGGTCACCTGCACGGCCGCGAGATTCGCGCATGCGACGAGCAGCAGGGCCAGTGCCGACGCCAGCAGCGTCAGCAGCGGCACGCGCGCGTCGGTCACGAACTGCTCGCGCAGCGGCCGGAGCGCCGCGGCGTGCGGGTCGGCCTCGTCGGGCGAGGCGAGCGAGGCGAGCTCGGCTTCGGCGGCTTCGAGGCTCACGCCGGGCCCCAGGCGTGCCACGACACCGTACAGGTGCGAGAGCGACTGCCGGTCGAACTGCGGCGTCCGCGCGATCGGCACCCAGTACTCCCGCTCGTCGGGCGCCAGCGTGACGCGGGCCGGGTTGACGGGCCATGCCGGGAACACCACCGGCGGCATCACGCCGATGACCGTGAACGGCTCGCCGTCCAGCCGGACCGACTCGCCCACGACCGACGCGCGGCCGCCGAACTGCCGCTGCCAGAAGGCGTGCGACAGCACGACGACCTTGTCGCGGCCCGGGCGCGCGTCCTCCGGGAGGAAGGCGCGCCCGAGCGCCGGCGCGACGCCGAGCGTCTCGAAGTAACTGGCTGTCACCCGGACGCCGCGGATCGCGATGGCGCCGTCCGGGGTTTCGAGCGCGGCGCTCGACGCGGCGAATGCGGCCATCGACGAGAGGAGGCGCGCGTGGTCGCGCCAGTCGGCGTACCGCCCGGACGTGACCCGGCCTGGCGCCGTGCCCTGGCCGAAGTCGACGGCCTCCCACGCGAGCACGAGCCGCCCCGCATCGCGGTACGGGAGGGGCCGCCAGAGCACGGCGCTGGCGACGCCGTAGGTGGTGGCCGCGGCCGCGATCGTTGCCGCGAGCGTGGCGACGACGGTGAGGGTGGCGAGCGGCCGCCGGCGGGCGAGTCGGGCGGTCCAGCGCAGGTCGTCGAGCAGCGCATCGATCATCGTCGAGCCTCCAGGGTGCCGCGCGGGTGGGCCGGCGCGGTGGGCGAGGACGCGCGCGAGGGCCAGCAGCTCGCGCGCGACGTACGCCGCCTCGGCGAGCCGGCCGCCCCGGGCCCGGGCATCGGCCGCCAGCGCGGCCATCGTCTCCGCCGGCTCGTCGCCGAAGCGGGCGCCGAGGCGGGCACCGGCGTGGCGCGCGGCGAGGGCGAGCAGGCGCGCGGCTGGTGTCCGCCGGGTCATGGCGTTCTCGGGAGCAGGCGCTTGTCGCGGGCCCAAGCCGCCGCCCGGGCCAGCCGCTCGGCCTCGAGGCGCAGCACGCCTCGGCCCTTCCGCGTGATCCGGTACGAGCGGCGCCGCGTCTCGCCCCCCTTCGCCTCGGCCTCCTCGAGCAGCCCGGCATCGAGCAGCCGCGCGACCGCGCCGTAGAGCGTGCTGGCGGTGAGACGGACTTCGCCGCCGGTTCGTTGCTCGATGTCCTTGATCAAGGCGTAGCCGTGGCGCTCGCCGTCCACGAGGCCGAGGAGGATCTGGAAGACGGGCACGGTCAGGGGCAGGCGGTCGACGGGCGGCGGGGCCATGGGGTGAATATACCGTAATACGGTATACCGATGAAGGGACGGGCGAAGGAGGCCGGGCGCGGCCTATAATCGTAGGGACGGCCGCGCTCCATCCGCGGCGTCAGCCTTCATGGAAAAGATCATCGTCCACGCGCGGTTTCACACAGGCCACCGGCAGCTCGGGTACCCCGGCAAGTGCAAGTGGGTGCACGGCCATACCTGGCGGGGCACCGTCACCATCACCGCCGAGGAGTTCCCGCGGGACGACCTCGACATGTCGCTCGACTTCGGCGACATCAAGGACGTCATGCGCTTCCTCGACCACAAGATCCTCGTGACCGACGGCGACGAGACGCTCCTCGACCCGGCGCTGTTCGACCAGGAGGGCGTCGTGCGGCTCAAGGGCAAGGGCCCGAGCGTCGAGAACGTCGCCTACTACGTCTACGACGGCGTGGTGGCGCTCATCCACGCGAAGTTCCCCGGCCAGGGCGTCCGCTACACGATCGACGTCCTGATCCAGGAGACCGAGAACAACTTCTTCGGCGTGGAGAAGTCGGTCGTCGTCTAGCAGTCGTACAAGACACGCCACGAAAGGCACGAAGAACACGAAGCGGACCACGAAGGTCCGCTTCTCTTTTCTTCCTCGTGGAGTTGGTTGTCCGGGCCCGTCCTGTGGCGGTCTAGAACCTGACGAGGGCCGTCACGGACACGGACGCGCCGGCGGCGAGGACGGCGCGGCGGTCGGGGCTCACGCGGTAGGCCTGGTCGAGGAGGTTTCGCCCCAGGAACCGCAGCTCGAGCTCGCGGGTGAGGGCGACGCCGCCCGACAGGTCCAGCAGCACGTAGCCGTCCATCGCCACCTCGCCCGGGCCCGGGCGGTCGTCGGCCGCGTATCCCGCGACCCGGACCTGGGCGAATGCCGACCGGGGGAACGCCTTCCGCACCTGCACGGACATGGTTTCCGGCGTCACGTCGTCGAGGTACGACCCGCCGTCGTCGAGCGCCCGCCCCCGCGCCACCTGCGCGGCCAGCTCCATGGTCACGCCGAGCCCGAGCTCGGCCTGCGCCTCGACCTCGAGGCCCTGCAGGCGGGCGCGCCCGCGGTTGCGGAAGAAGAAGAAGTCCGGTTCGGTCTCGTAGCGTTCGACGAGGTCGTCGATCCGGTACCGGTAGTAGAACGCCCCCAGACGCGCGCGCGAGGCGGTGTACCGGACACCGAGGTCGAGCTGCAGGCTCGTCTCCGGGTCGAGGTCGGGATTGCCCGTGATGAAGCCACGTCCCGTCGGCCCGCGATAGTACCGGTCCGACAGGACCGGGTCGCGGAAGCCCCGGGCGACCTGGGCATTGAGGGTGACGCCCCGGAAGGCCCCGGCCGTGAGCGCGACGTAGCCGGAGGCGGCGCCGTTGGCGGTTTCGCGGTCGCCGAAGTAGCCGCCGGTGCTGGCGGTCGTCACGCGGTCGCCGCGGATGCCGGTCGAGAAGAGCAGCTGCCGCGAGAGCGGCGTGTCGAGACTGGCGTACGCGCCGGCGTCGATCCGCCGGGCGTTGTCCACCGAGACGTTCGTGAGGTCCCGGACCAGCGTGCCCGACACGTCCCAGTCCCGGTAGATGTCGATGGCGCGCAGCCCGTACCGGCCGTTGACGTCCACGCCGACCTCGACGCGGCTCTGGCCGAAGAAGCGCTCGGCGAACCCGCGCCCGTGGAAGTCACGCGCGACGATGTCGGCGCGCTCGAGCGACCGCCCGCTCGTCGCGGTCGCGACGCGGTCCTGGTCGGTCACCTGCGCGTGGCTGCCGAGGAACATCCCGACCCCGGCGCGGCTGAACCCGCCGACCTGCCCGAAGTCGAGGCTGGCGGTGAAGCGGTGCGAGTCCTCCGTCGGGTAGACGAAGCGCACGGTGTGCGAGTTGGTCCGGGGGCGCTCGATGTCGCGGCCGAGGTCGCTGCGCCAGCCGACCGCCAGCACGCCGGCGCCGACCTGGCGCTCGACGTTGGCGAGGAAGCCGTGGTCGGCGAAGCCGGAGTTGAACACGTCGCCCTCGGGGCTCCGCCAGTCGTCCGCCTTGCGCGTGTGCGCCTGGAGGAGCACGCCGCCCGTCTCGAAGCCCTTCGAGATCTCGACGTTCGCGCGCCTGGTGGGGACGCCGGCGCCGAGCGTGGCGAGGGCGCGCACCTGGAGGGGGGCGCCTGGCCGCGCGCGCCGCGTCCGCGCGGCGATCACGCCGCCGAGCGCGTCGGAGCCGTAGGCGACGCCGCCGGGCCCGCGCGCCACCTCGACGTCCTCCAGCGAGAACGGGTCGAGGAACGTGGCGCTCGGCCCGACGCGCCGCTCGGCGGTGACCCGCGCGCCGTCGATCAGGATGAGCGTCCGGCCGCGCGCCAGGCCACGAACCGCGGGGACCGCCGCCTGGCCCTCGGAGACCTGGTTGACGCCGGCGACGTTCTCGAGCATCTGCATCAGGTTCGCCGGCTGGCGGACCTCGATGTCCGTGGACGAGACCATCGTCGTGGCGGCTCCCGGGGTTGCCTGGATGTCGGGCGCCGAGCCCGTCACCGTAATCGACTCGTCGGCGATCGGCGTGACCTCGACGCGCAGCACGCCGTCGGCGGGCATCGTCGTGACCAGGACGGGCCGCATGATCTGGCCGCCAGGGGCGATGACGAGCAGCTCGAACGGCGGCACCGGCTCGGGACGGAGCTGGAAGCGGCCGTCGCCGTCGGTGAACGTCGAGCCACTGCGCCCGAGGACGGTGACCTGGGCGTTGGCGACAGGGGCGCCGTCCTCGGCGCGGACGACCTGTCCGTCCGAGGCGAGGGCGGGAGCCGCGGCGCAGAGCATGCCCAGCAGGGCCTGTCCGCCGCAGCCCTTCAGGAATCGAAGGACGTAGGGCATATGGGAATTGGCGGGAGCACGTCGAACCGGCAGGCTGCCGACGAGGTACCACGGTAGCGGCGCCGCCGCTGCTACTACCAGCGGTCGTAGGCGGTCAGCGGCCGAACTGGACGAGCGCCTCGAGGCCGTCGTGCACGCCACGCGCCACGGCGGGATGGGCGGCGAGCCAGGCCGCCGCCGTCAGGCCCAGCGTCGCGGCAAGGGCGACAGGGCCGCAGGCCGCGGCGGTGCGCGGGCCGTCGGCCAGCAGGCGCCGCACGCGCCGCTCGACATTGCCGATGCCGACGAGCGTGCTGGCGAAGCCCGTGCCCGCCGGGGCGCCCGTCGCCAGCCGAGCCACCTTCACGAGGACGGCGGCCAGCGCCGCCCTGGCGGACGGGTCGCTGCCCGTCGCCCTGTCGTCGGCGGCGTCCTCGGCCGCGGCGTCCCAGGCCGCCACCATCGCCGCGCCCGTCGCCGTGACGCGCAGCACGTCAGGGCAGCACTCGAGCAGCAGGCGCTTGAGGTTGTCACGGGCGCGCACGTGGGCGTGCTCGTGCGCGGCCATGCGCCGCAGCTCGTCCTCCGTGCACCGGGCGGCCACGGCCTCGGCGATCAGGACGCGGGGCCGGACGACGCCGATCACGGCGACCAGCGGGTAGGGGACGTCGACGATCTCGGCGCGGAGGCCCATGCCCAGGAGGACGGGTCGCGCGCCGGCCCGCCACGAGCGATCGAGGCGCCAGGTCAGGGTGAGCGCGCGGGCCGCGCGCCAGAGGCCGCTGGTGACGAGCAGGGCGCCGCCGACGGCCAGGGCGGCGAGCAGCGGCCCCACCGCTTCCTCGCCCGCGGGTTCGTAGCGCACGAAGGCCGGCGTCGCGAGCAGGACCATCGCGAGTCCGGCGGCGGCCGGCAGCAGCCGCGCGGCGAAGATGGCGGCCGCCGACCGGGGCCGCCCCGGCCGCCGCCACCACCCGGCGACGGCCGCGGCGGCGACGGTGCTCGCCGAGGCGTAGACGGCGAGCGCGACCAGCACGGCGATGGGGCCGGGCCTCACCTGGGTTCCTCGCGCTTCTCCCGGACCAGGGCCTCGAGCTCGTCGAGCAGCGCCTGGTCACGGCGGCTCACTTCGTCCACGAACATCGAGAGGATCGGGCGGATCGACGAGGTCGCCGCGGGCAGGAGCGTCGTGAGCGCGCGGCCGGCGAGCTCCGCCGAGAGCTGATCCCGCGTCCAGCGCGGCCGGTAGGCGAAGGCCCGGCCCGCGCGGTTCCGCGTGCAGTAGCCCTTGCGGTGGAGCCGGTCGAGCGTGGTCATCAGCGTCGTGTAGGCGACGCCCGGAAACGCGGGGAGCAGGTCGCGGACGGTCGCCGCGTCCTCGCGCGCCCACAGCGACTCGAGGGCGCGCAGCTCGAGCGGGCCGAACACGGTCTCGAGGTCCGACCGGAGCCGGGGGTCCGGGGTGAAGTCCGACATGTCGCCATTCTAGCCGGACCGGGCCCCGGCGCCCACGGCGCCGGCGCTTTCAAACCCCGGCGCGACGGCCCGGTCTAACGGGGCAAGGAGCGGATCTTCCGCCGGGAGGGAACGATGAGACGCCTGGGATGGGCCGCCGCCGTCGCGGCCGTGATTGCGGGTATCGTCGCCGCGCAGGCGACCCCCGAGACCGCCGCCCGTACGCGGGTCTACCTGACGTTCGTCTCGCACAACGAGACGTCCTCGACGAACGAGCCGTGCCGGTGGCTGTCGGCCGACCCGGGGCGCTTCGCCGCGAACCGGGCGGCGACCGTGGCCCTCGCGCAGCTCATCGCGTCCAGGGGCGGCGCGTACGACCTCCAGACCGACTGGGAGTACATGCTGCGGGTCGTCGCGTCCGAGGACGACGCGATGCGCGCGTCGACGGGCGGGATGAACCTGCTGCAGTACCTCGCGTCGTTCGCGCCCGGCCGCGTCACCGTCGACGCGCACTCGCACGAGAGCTCCGGCTACAACTACGCGGACATCGCCTTCATGGTGGAGTACCTCACCGGCCGGCCCTCCACCGGCATCGTCGGCGGCTTCACGGCGGCGCCCGCGATCTCGGCCGACTGGGAGCGCTTCCGCCAGCCGCTGTCCGGCCGACGGTACCCGCAGTACTCCTGGCAGCCGGTGGCGCTCTGGGGCGGCGGGTCGGCCGGGCACCGCCAGGACGCCAACGCCGCGGGCATCTGGCGGCCCGCGAGCCACCAGGACTTCTACACCGACGACCCCGCGCAGTCGCTCGTCAACATCGGCAACTACTCGTTCGGCAGCCTGGAGCCGTCCGGGGCGATCGACCTGGTGAGCCGCCTGCAGGCAGGCACCCTCGAGCCCGGCCGCCTCTATTCCGCCTCGTTGATGCTGCCGCACTGCGAGTACGACGTGAACGCCGCGGTGCTGCCCTACGTGACCGCGGTGCTCGACGCCGCCGCGCCGCTGGTCGCATCCGGCGACATCGTCTGGGCCACGCTGCCGGACGTCGTCGAGGCCTGGCGGACCGAGTACGACTCGCTGCCGGTCGTCCTGCGGCCCTGAGGGGCGGGACGCGCCGGAAGCCGCAGACGAGGAGGGTCCCATGAACCGCCGAACCTTCATCAGCCGCTCACTGTCGGCCGCCGCGGGCCTGTCGCTCGCCGGGTGGCCCCGCCCGGCCGCGGCCTCGGGCGAGACCGTCGTGTTCTTCGCGCTGAACACCCAGGATTTCGCCTACCCCGAATACACGGCCGTCCTGCTCGACCGGGCGCTGACCCTGCACGAGTCGCTCGGCGTGCCCCTCGACATCTACCTGACGACCTGGATGGTGGACCTGCTGCAGGGCGCGGGAGACCTGGCGCGGCGGCTGGTGACCTCGCCGGTCGTCTCGCTCGCCTACCACACACGGGCGCCCCTGCCGTACCGGGTCAACTACGACTGGTACGGCCTGTCGGGCATGACCACGGCCGAGCAGTACGCCGTGGTGATGGCCTACGAGACGCACGGGCTCGACATGGTGACGGGCATGCCCCTGGAACGCCCCGGCGGCTACCAGCACTACGCGAACCTCATCGGCCGGCCGCCGCGGGCCGTGGGGATCGCGTCCGAGGCGTCGATCCAGGGGGCTGTCGACACGGTGTTCCGGGATCTCGGCGCGCGCATCACGGTCGCCAACGACCGGCTCGCGAACCTCGGCTCCATGCGGAACGGCCTCTACGAGCGCCCGGAGCACGTCGACCTCAAGCTCTTCGAGCGGGTGGGCGAGTCGCCGGCGGCCATCCTGGACCAGGCGCTGGCCGAGGCGCCGGCGACCGCCGGGGCCGTGGCGCCGTACTTCGTCGGCGTCAAGATGCACGACAACGACTTCTTCGCCTCCCAGTCGGCCTGGACGGCGGTCTACCTGGCCCCGGGCGCGCGGCGAGGGCCGCCGTGGGACACCTCGCTCAGGGCCACGCTGCTGACGGAGGCGGAGATGGCGGCCCGCTGGTCCCTGTGGGAGGGGATGGTACGGGAGGTGGCCGCGCGGGGGATCCCCGTGGTCAACAGCGAGGGCCTGCTGCAGCAGCTGGCCGACCCGCTTCGCTCGCTCCGGACGCGCTAGCGCCGCCCTTTCCCTGCGGCGCGTTTCCTGCGATCCTGTGGGAGGTGCGTGCCTGCCGGACATCGGGGCAGACCCCTGTCCCCGTTTCCGGCGCTCCCAGGCTGCGCCCCCACCGCCGTGACCGACAGAGGCGCCCCGGTCTTCGTCGCCCGCGGCCTCACCAAGGTGTACTCCATGGGCGAGGTCGACGTGCACGCCCTGCGCGGGGTCGACTTCGACCTGTTCGCGTCGGAGTTCGTCGTGCTGCTCGGCCCCTCGGGCAGCGGCAAGTCCACGCTCCTCAACATCCTCGGCGGGCTCGACGTGCCGACGTCGGGGACGGTGACCTACCGGGATCACGACCTGACGGCCGCCGACGACCGTGGCCTCACGCTGTACCGGCGCGAGCACGTCGGGTTCGTCTTCCAGTTCTACAACCTCATCCCGAGCCTGACCGCGCGCGAGAACGTGGCGCTGGTGACCGAGATCGCGGACGACCCGATGTCGCCCGAGTCGGCGCTCGACCTCGTCGGCCTCGGCCCGCGCATCGACCACTTCCCCGCGCAGCTCTCGGGCGGCGAGCAGCAGCGCGTCGCGATCGCGCGCGCCATCGCGAAGCGGCCCGACGTGCTGCTCTGCGACGAGCCCACCGGCGCCCTCGACATCACGACCGGCGTCGTCGTGCTGGAGGCGCTCGACCGGGTGAACCGCGAGCTCGGCACGGCCACGGTCGTCATCACGCACAACGCCGCGATCGCCGCGATGGCCGACCGCGTGGTCCGCCTGTCGGATGGCCGCGTCGCCGGCGTCGAGACCAACGCGCACAAGGTCGGCGCGAGGGAGCTGCAGTGGTGACGCCGCGGCTCCGGGTCGCGGCGCTCGATCGCAAGCTGCTCCGCGATCTCTGGGCGATGAAGGGCCAGGCGCTGGCGGTGGCGGCGGTCATCGCGGCGGGCGTGACGATGTTCGTGACGTACCTGTCGAACTTCGATTCCCTGCAGCGCACCGAGGAGGCCTACTACGAGCGGCAGCGCTTCGCCGACGTGTTCGCGTCGCTCAAGCGCGCGCCGGACCGGCTCGAGGAGCGGATTCGCGTCATCCCCGGCGTCGAGGCCGTCGACACGCGCGTGGTCGCCGACGTGACGCTGGACGTGCCCGGGGTCGCCGAGCCCGCGACCGGCCGGCTGATCGCCCTGCCCGAGCGCGGCCGGCCCGTGCTCGACGACGTCTTCCTGCGGCGCGGGCGCTTCGTCGACCCGGCGCGGCCCGACGAGGTGCTCGCGTCGGAGGCGTTCACCGACGCGGTGGGCCTCGGGCCCGGCGACCAGGTCGCGGCGGTGATCAACGGCCGGCGGCGCCGCCTCACGATCGTCGGCGTCGTCCTCTCGCCGGAGTACGTCTACAGCATCCGCCCGGGGGAGATCATCCCGGACAACCGGCGCTTCGGCGTCTTCTGGATGAACGGGCGCGCGCTCGCGACGGCCTTCGACATGCAGGGCGGGTTCAACGACGTCGCCCTGGCGGTGAGCCCGGGCGCGTCGGAGGCCGACGTGATCGCGGCGCTCGACCGGCTGCTGCAGCCCTACGGGGGCGCTGGCGCGATCCCGCGATCGCTGCAGCCGTCGGCGTGGACGCTCGACAACGAGCTGGCGCAGCTCCAGAGCTTCGGCCTCGTCACGCCGCTCATCTTCCTGAGCGTCGCGGCCTTCATCCTGAACGTGGCGCTGACGCGGGCGATGGCCTTGCAGCGTGCGCAGATCGCGGCGCTCAAGGCGCTCGGCTACTCGAACGCCGAGGTCGGCTGGCACTACGTGAAGTGGGCCCTCACGATCGCCGCGGCCGGCGCCGGCGCCGGCGTGGCCGCGGGCGGGTACCTCGGCTCGGGGATGATCGCGCTCTACAACCAGTACTTCCGCTTCCCGCTGCTCGACTACCGGCTCTCGGCCGACGTCGCGGCCGGGGCGGTGGCCGGCAGCCTGCTCGTGGCGGCGCTCGGCGCGCAGGCCGCGGTGCGCCGCGCGGTGCGGATCCCGCCCGCCGAGGCCATGCGCCCGGCGCCGCCGGCCCTCTACCGGCGGAGCCTGGCCGAGGTGCCCTGGATCAGCCGGCGGCTCACCCACGCGACGCGCATGGTGCTGCGGAACATCGAGCGGCAGCCGTTCCGCGCCCTGGCGTCGGTCGTCGGGATCGCCTTCGCCACGGCCATCCTCCTCGTGGGCTTCTCGTTCATCGACGTGATGGACGAGCTCATCGACCGCCAGTTCGTGGTGACGATGCGGCAGGACGCGACGGTGACGTTCGCGGAACCGCGGGGCGCGGCGGCGGTGCACGCGGTCGCGCGGCTCCCCGGCGTGATGCGGGTCGAGCCCGTGCGCGCCGTGCCCGCCCGCCTGCGCGCCGGGCACCGCTCGCGCACCCTCGCGGTGACCGGACTGCCGGCCTCGCCGACGCTCAACCGGATCGTGGACCGGTCGGGGCGCGTCGTCACCCTGCCGCCCGAGGGGCTGGTGCTCTCGAAGATGCTCGGCGCCATCCTCGGGGTGGCGCCCGGCGACCGCGTGCGGGTCGAGGTGCTCGAGGGGCGGCGGCCCGTGCTCGACTGCGAGGTCGCGTCGCTCGTCGACGACAACATGGGCCTGCAGGCCTACATGGAGATCGGGGAGCTGCACCGGCGCCTCCGGGAGGGCCGCACGGTGTCGAGCGTGAACCTGATGATGGACCCCGCCGAGACCGACGCGCTCTACCACCGGCTCAAGCTGGTGCCGGCCGTCGCGGGCGTGGCCCTGACCCGCCTCTCGCTCGAGAACTTCCGGTCCACCCTGGCGGAGAACATGAACCTGATGGTCTTCTTCAACGTGTTCTTCGCCGGTATCATCGCGTTCGGTGTCGTGTACAACTCCGCGCGCGTCTCGCTGTCGGAGCGCAGCCGCGAGCTGGCGAGCCTGCGCGTGCTCGGGTTCACGCGCGCGGAGATCTCGTTGATCCTCCTCGGCGAGCTGGCGATCGTCACGGTGGTGGCGCTGCCGGTCGGCGCCGTCATCGGGTACGGCCTCGGCGAGCTCATGGTGGCGGGGCTCAACAACGAGGTGTACCGCATGCCGTTCCTCGTGACCGCGCCCACCGTCGCCTGGGCGTTCCTCACGGTCATCGGCGCGACGCTGGTGTCGGCGCTGGCCGTCCGCCGGCGGCTCGACCGCCTCGACCTGGTCGGCGTCCTCAAGACACGGGAGTAGACGATGTGGCGCGTCCTGTTCAACGGCCGGGTCCTCCTTGCGGCCGCCGTCATCGGCGGCCTGCTGGCGGTGGCGCTGTGGCCGCGCCCCACCAGCGTGGACATGGCGCCCGTCGTCCGCGGCGCCCTGCGGGTGACCATCGACGAGGAGGGGGAGACGCGCATCCGGCACCGGTACGTTGTCTCGTCCCCGGTGGCCGGGCGCGTCATGCGGATCGGGCTCGAGCCGGGCGACCTCGTGACGGGCGGCGAGACGGTCGTCGCCCAGGTGCGGGCGGACGCGCCGCCGCTGCTCGACCGGCGGGCGCGCGAGGAGGCGGCCGCCGCGCGCGACGTGGCCCGCGCGGCGCTCGGCGGCGCGCAGGCGGGGCAGCGGAAGGCCGAGGCCGACCTCGCCCTGGCGACCCGCGAGCTCCAGCGCGTTCGCGACCTCGACGAGGCGCGCCTGGCGACGCGCCAGCAGGTGGATGAGGCGGAGGCCCGCGCCCGCGCGGCCGAGGAGGCGGTCCACGCCGCCCGGTTCGCCGTCGCCACCGCGGAGTCGCAGCTCCGCCAGGCCGAGGCGCGCCTCCGTCCCGACTCGCTGCAGGCCGCCGGGCGCGTGCTCGACGTGGTGGCCCCGGTGGACGGCGTCGTGCTGCGGCGCCTGCGCGAGAGCGAGAGCGCGGTGCCCGCCGGCGAGCCGCTGCTCGAGATCGGGGACCCCCGCGACCTCGAGATCGTGGCGGACCTCCTGTCGACCGACGCGGTGCAGGTCGCGACCGGCGCGCGCGTCCTGCTCGAGCAGTGGGGCGGGCAGACGCCCATCGAGGCGCGCGTGCGGCGCGTGGAGCCCTCGGGCTTCACCAAGATCTCCGCGCTCGGCGTCGAGGAACAGCGGGTCAACGTGATCATGGACTTCGCCGACCCCGCCGGCGCCTGGACCGAGCTCGGCGACGGCTACCGCGTCGAGGTCCGCGTCGTGACGTGGGAGGGCGAGGACGTGCTGAAGGTCCCGACGAGCGCCCTCTTCCGGGCGGGTGAGCAGTGGGCCGCCTTCGCGGTCCGCGACGGCCGCGCGGCGCGGGTCCTCGTCGAGGTGGGGCACCGCAACGGGGTCGAGGCCGAGGTGCTGTCGGGCCTCGAGGCCGGCGCCACGGTCATCGTCCACCCGCCGGACGCGCTCGAGGATGGCGCGCTCGTCGAGGAGAGGCACGTGAGCTAGCGTGACGGTCCTCGCCGCGCTCACCGCCGCGTCCGGCGCGGCGGCACTCGCCTACCAGGTCCTGTGGATGCGCGAGCTGAGCCTGGTCTTCGGCGTGACCGCCTACGCGGCCAGCACCGTGCTGGCGGCGTTCATGGCCGGGCTCGCCGCGGGCAGCCTCCTCGCCCGCCGCGTCGCACGGCTGGGACCGCCGCTGGCGGTCTTCGGCGCCATCGAGATCCTGATTGGCGTGTCGGCGCTCCTCACCCCCGTCGCGTTCGACGCGGCGTCCTCGTGGTACTCGCCGCTCGCCCGCGCCACCGCGGGCGCCCCGGCCCTCCTGACGCTCGTCCGCTTCGCCTGCTCCTTCGCGGTCCTCGCGGTCCCGTCGACCCTGATGGGGCTGACCCTGCCCGTCCTGGCGGCGTCGGTGCCCGGAGGCCGCTTCGGCGCCGACGCCGGCGCGCTGTACTCGGCCAACACCGCCGGGGCGGTGGCCGGCGCCCTCGCCACCGGCGGCGTGCTGCTCGGCACGGCCGGCACCTGGCGGACCTTCCAGCTGGCGGCCATGGTCAACGCGGTCACCGGGACGGCGGCGATCCTCGCGGCCCGCGGCGGGCGCGGGCGGCCGCCCGCGGCCGCGGTCACGGCCACGCCGGGCAGCCGCCGGGACGGTTCCGCGCTGCCGTGGGGCCTCGCGGCCGTCTCGGGCGCGGCGACGCTCGCGCTCGAGGTCGTCTGGCTGCGCGTGCTCACCGAGTTCGTGATCGCGAGCGCCTATGCGTTCACCGCCGTGCTGGTGGCCGTCCTCGCGGGCCTGACGCTCGGGGCCTGGCTGGCGGCGCGGTGGCTGGCGCGGGGCCGGCCCGCCCTTCCTGCGCTGGGCGCGGCGCTGGCCGGCGCGGGCATGGCGGCGCCGCTGGCGCTCGCGGCGTTCGCGGCGGCCTTCCGCAGCACGTGGCCGCTCGACGGGCTCGCGCACGCCGCGCTCATCGCCGTGCTGCCGCCGGCCACCTGTCTCGGGGCGTGCCTGCCGCTCGCCATCGGCGCCGTGGCCGGCGCCAGCCGGCCGCCCGCGCCGGCGGCGGTCGTGGGCGGCCTCTTCGCCGTGAACCTCGCCGGGGGCCTGGCCGGGGCCCTCGGCGCGGGCTTCGGCCTGGTGCCGTGGCTCGGCGGCGCGGGCGCGCTCGCGGCGCTGTCGCTGCTCCTCGTCGCGGCGGGCGGCGTGGCCGCGGCGGCCGGCGGCGCGCGGCGGCTGGCGGGAGTCGCGGTCGTGGCCGGCCTGGCGTCGATCGCCGTGCCCCTGGCCGCGCCCGACGCCGTGGCGCGGGCCCTCGCGCGCCGGTACGACCCGCGCTTCCACGAGATCTTCCGCGAGGCCGGCCCCCAGGCCACCGTGACGGTGGAGGAAGCGGCGGGCGAACGCACGCTCTACGTGAACGGCCTGCACCAGGCGAGCACCGATGCCGGGATGCTCCGGCTGCACCGCGTGATCGGGCACCTGCCGATGGTCCTCGCGCCGGCCCCCCGCGACGTCCTCGTGGTCGGCCTCGGCGGGGGCGCCACCGCCGGCGCGGTCAGCCGGCATCCGGGCGCCCGCGTGCTGGTCGTGGAGCTGTCCCCGGCGGTCGTGCACGCGGCGGCGCTCTTCGCGGCGGTGAACGACGACGTCCTCGCGCAGCCGAACGTGACCGTGCGGGTCGACGACGGGCGGAGCGTGCTCGGCCTCGGCGGCCGCCGCTTCGACGTCATCACCGCCGACCTCGTCGAGCCGAAGTACGCCGGCGCCGGCTACCTCTACTCGCGCGAGTACTTCGCGCTCATGCGCGGCGCGCTCGCCGACGGCGGCGTCGTCCTGCAGTGGGTCGGCGCGCGCGAGGAGCCCGAGTACCGGTTGATGCTGCGCACGTTCCTCGACGTCTTCCCCGACGCGACCTCCTGGCTGGACGGCCGCCTGCTCGTCGGCGCCACACGGCCCCTCCGCCGCCCGCCGGATCGTGTCGCCACGCTCCGGGCCGACCCCGGGCTGCGCCGGGCGCTCGACGCGATCGGGCTCACGGACGACGACGTGCTCGCGGGATGGTTCACCGCCGGCCCCGAGGCGCTCCGCCGCCGCGCGGGCACGGGGCCGCTGCTCACCGACGACCGCCCGATGCTCGAGTACCACCTCGGGCTCCGCTGGCTGCTCCCCCCCGTCGGGGAGTGACCACGGCCGCGCCGGCGCCGCCCGCGCCCCGCGCTTCGGTGTACTGTGGACGCCATGATCAAGACGGTCTTCCTCGACGCCGGCGGCGTGCTCGTGCACCCGTCGTGGACGCGGGTCAGCGAGGCGCTCGCGGCCGAGGGCGTCTCGGTCCCGACGCGCGTGCTCGAGAACGCCGACCGGCGCGCCCGCCGCGACCTGGACGAGGCGACGCTCATCCGGTCCACCGACGACAAGGCGCGCGGCTGGGTGTACTTCGACAAGGTGCTCGCGCACGCGCGCATCCCGGCGACGAGCCAGACGGACCGCGCGCTCGCGGTGCTGCAGGCCTACCATGCCGAGGAGAACCTCTGGGAGCACGTCGCCCCGGACGTGCGCCCCCTGCTCGAGCGCCTCCGCGCGACGGGGCGCACGCTCGTCGTCGTGTCCAACGCGAACGGCCGCCTGCACCGCATGTTCGACCGCGTGGGGCTCACGCCGTACGTCGACGTGATCCTCGACTCGCACGCCTGGGGGGTGGAGAAGCCGGACCCCGGCCTGTTCCGCATCGCCCTCGAGCAGGCGGGGGCGCAGGCGGACAGCACCGTCCACGTCGGTGACCTCTATCACGTCGACGTGGCCGGGGCGCGGGCCGCGGGCCTGGCCGGCGCGGTGCTCTACGACGCCGGCGGCCTGTACCCGGAGGCGGACTGCCCCCGCATCGCGCGCCTCGACGAGCTGCCGGGCGTGCTCGACACGTTCACCTAGAGGACCGTGCCGGCCGAGTCACCAGGAGGGACGGCGGTGTCGAACCGCGGATCGACGGCCGCGACAACTGCGGCCGGTGGTGACTCGGCGCGGACACGCCACTAGTGGACCGTATCGACTGATTCAGTACTACGGACGGCGGTGTCGAACCGCGGCTCGACGGCCGCGACAACGGAGCGGCCGGTAGTGATTCAGGGCGTACACACCACTAGTGGGTCACCGGCGGGCAAGGATGAGGCGCCCGCGACCCACCTGTGGGCGCCAGCACCCTGGCATCCCCCGGCGACGGCCCCATTTCGCGCTGGCATGGGCATTGATGGTCACGGGGCATGGCTCCCCAGGTCTCCCAGCGTGCCCTCGTCGTGATCGCCCTCGTCGTGACGGTCGCCGGCCTGCGGCTGGCCGACGAGTTCGTCGTGCCGCTGCTCGTGGCCCTGGTCATGGCGCTGGCCCTGGCGCCCGTCGTCCGGCGCCTGTCGGACTGGCTGCCGCGCATCGTGGCGGCGGGCCTGGTCGTCGCGAGCCTCGCGGGGGCCTTCGGCGGGCTGGCCTACAGCCTGAGTGACGAGGCGGCCGACGCGCTCGTGGAGCTGCCGGCGGCCACGCGGAAGATGCGCCAGGCGCTGCGCGGGTCGCTCCGCCGGAAGGGCACCCCGCTCGCGCGGATCGAGCTGACGGTCCGGGAGATGGAGCGCGCGGCGAGCGAAACGGGCGGGGCCGCCACGCCGTCCGGGGTCACCGCGGTGCAGCTCGTCGAGCCGCCGCTCGACCTCCGGAACTACATGTGGTGGGGCTCGCGCGGCCTGGCGTCGGTGGCGGGCGGCCTGATGATCGTCGGCTTCCTCGTGTTCTTCCTGCTGGCGACCGGTGACCGCTTCAAGCGGAAGCTCGTGCGGCTGAGCGGGCCCTCGCTGTCGCGGCGGCGCGCGGCCGTCCTCGTCGTGGACGGCATCGCGCTGCGCGTGGCCCGCTACCTGCTCCACATGTCGGCCACGAGCGCCGCGGTCGGCGTGGTCACCTGGCTGGTGTTCGCGTGGATCGGCGTGGCGCAGGCGGGCCTCTGGGGGCTGGCCGCGGGGCTCCTCAACCTCGTGCCCTACTTCGGCCCCACCGTGGTGATGGTCGGATCGGCGCTGGCCGCCTTCGCGCAGTTCGGCGATGCCGGCACGGCGGCGCTCGTGGCGGGCAGCTCGCTGGCCATCACCGCGGTCGAGGGGATGCTGGTCAGCCCGCTCCTGCTCGGCCCGGTGGCGGACGTCAACCCGGTGGCGGTGTTCGTCTCGTTCCTGTTCTGGGGCTGGCTCTGGGGGCCCTGGGGCGTGCTGCTCGCGATGCCGATGCTGGTGATCATGAAGACCGTCGCCGGGGTGGTGCCCTCGCTCGCCGGTGTCCGGGAGCTACTCGCGCGCTGACGCGCGGCCGAGCGTCGCGCGCGCGGCGCCGCCGACCTCCGCCTCGTCGTGCGTCAGCGGCAGCCAGATGCGGAACCGCGTGCCCTGGCCGGGCGTGCTGGTCACCCGGATCGCGCCGCGGTAGCTGCGGACGATGCCCTGCACGGCGGCGAGGCCCAGGCCGCGGCCCGTGGCCCTGGTCGAGAAGAACGGGTCGAAGATGCGGCCGAGCGTGTGCTCGTCCATGCCGACGCCCTGGTCGCAGACGTCGACGAAGACATACGGCCCCGGCTCGGCGCCGCCGGTGATGGCGACCGAGGCGAGGTCGGCCTGGTCGAGGCGCTGGACGCCGATTTCCACCGACACGAGGGCGCCTTCCTCGGACGCCTCCGCCGCGTTGATGATCAGGTTGAGCAGGATCTGGCGGAGCTGTGTCGCGTCGGCGTGGAACGGCGGCAGGTCTGGCGCGGCGTGGTAGCGCAGCGTGCAGTGGCGCGCGACCGACGCCTGGAGCAGGTCCACCATCTCCGCGCCGAGCTCGCCGAGATCGACGGCCTGGGCCATGACCCGGCCCTCGCCGGCGAACGCCAGCATCTTCGAGACGAGGTCCGCCGCGCGCTGCGCGCCGATCACGATCGCGTCGGCGCTCTGGCGCAGGGGCGAACCCGGCGCCGCGCTGATGGAGAGCAGGTCCGCGTTGCCCAGGATGCCGGTCAGCAGGTTGTTGAAGTCGTGGGCGACGCCGCCGGCCAGCACGCTCAGGCTCTCGAGCCGCTGCTGTTCCTGCACGCGCCGGTCGAGCGCCTGCCGCTCCGACTGCGCCCGCCGCGCCCCCGTGACGTCGTGCAGCAGCACGAGCCAGCCGGTGAACCGCTCGCGGCTGTCCCGAACCGGGGTGACCGCGACCTCGAGGTGGCGCGGCTCGGGCCCCACCGAGACGAGGGCCGGGAGGCCGGCCGTCGCCCGCCGTTCCGTCGCGGCGCGCGTCCACCAGTCCACGGCCTCCTCGATGGTGCGGCCGATGGACTCGTCCGTGCAGCCCGCCAGCCGGCGGGCCGCCGGGTTGAGGTCCACGATCCGGCGCTGTGGGTCGAGGACGATCACGCCGTCGACGAGGCTGTCGACGAGCACGTCGCGCGCGATCGGGACGAGGCCGAGGAGGCGGTGGCTGTACAGGCCCCAGAGGATGACCGCGCCCGACAGGGAGAAGGCGACCGGGGTCAGGTCGAGCCCGTCGGGGGTCAGCCCGGTCAGGTAGAGCACGTTCATCGCCCACGGCAGCAGCGCCCCGATGACGATGCTCGTGGTCTGCCGCGCGTGCGGCAGGGGGTGGCGGCGGAGGCTCCGCAGGATCAGGATCGTGCCCCCGCAGAGCGTCGCGTAGCAGTAGACCAGCCAGACGACGAACCAGGGGCCGTGCTCGTAGATGAGCCACGCGTCGCCCGTGGCCGACGGGTGGATCGACGTCCAGAGCAGGTGGTGCCAGTCGTTGGTGAAGGCCGCGCCGATGGTGGCGACGGGGATGATCCAGAAGAGGACCTTGAGGCCCGTGTCCTCCATCCAGCGCGCCCGGGCGAACTCGCTGGCGAAGAGGAACCAGAAGGCGGGCACCGTGGCGATGCCCAGGTACTGCACCTGGGAGATGACGACCCGGACCTCCAGCGGGTCGACCAGGGCGTGGAGGGCGCTCGTCAGGCACCAGACGGCGATGCCGAGCATCAGGTTCCACAAGGTCGAGCTGCCCGGGACCGGGTGGCGCCCGCGCACGACGACCGCCGCCCAGACCGCGAGGCCGGTCGAGATGAACAGGAGGGCGGCGTGGAGGGTCGGGTTCCAGGTCACGGGGGGATGTTCTCCATTATCGCCCGAACGGCCGGCCGCTATAATCCGGCTCATGACGTCCCGCCGATTCGTCGTCGCCACCGCGCTCGTGCTCTCGGTCCTCCAGCTCGGCGCCCGGCAGGCCGACCAGGAGGGGGTCGAGCGCGTGCGCGCCGCCTACACGAAGCACGAGTTCCGCATCCCGATGCGGGACGGCGCCCGGCTCTTCACCTCCGTGTACGTCCCGAAGGACCGCTCCCGGACCTACCCGATGCTGCTGACGCGGACGCCGTACAACGTGGCGCCGTACGGCGCGGACGCGTACCGCTCGTCGCTCGGGCCGTCGCGCGAGTTCGAGGACGCCGGCTACATCTTCGTCTACCAGGACGCGCGCGGCCGGTGGATGTCGGAGGGGGAGTTCAAGCAGGTGCGGCCCCACGTGCCGGACAAGCGGGGGCCGGCCGACGTGGACGAGAGCAGTGACGCCTACGACACGATCGAGTGGCTGCTGGCCCACGTGCCCGGCCACAACGGCCGCGTCGGCATGGTCGGCGTCTCGCAGCCCGGCTTCCACGTCGCGGCGAGCATCATCGACGCCCACCCGGCGCTCAAGGCGGCGTCGCCGCAGGCACCCACCGCCGACTACTACCTCGGCGACGACGTGTACCACAACGGCGCGTTCATGCTCGCGGCGAACTTCGGCTTCTACTCGAACTTCCGCCCGCGCGGGCCGGCCCCGGTCGAGCCGTCGCCGACCCCGCGCTTCGACTACGGCACGCCCGACGGCTATGCGTTCTACATGGGGCTCGGCCCCCTGGCGACCGTCAACGAGCGCCTGCTCGGCGGCCAGGGCGGCTACTTCCAGGAGATCGTCGACCACCCCAACTACGACGCGTTCTGGCAGATCCGCTCGATCTGGAAGCACGCGTCGTCGAAGATCACCCCGGCGATCCTGAACGTCGGGGGCTGGTTCGACGCCGAGGACCCGATGGGGCCCCTCCACATGTACCGCGCCATCGAGAAGGACCCGGCCGCGGACAACCGCCTGGTGATGGGGCCGTGGTCGCACGGCGGCTGGTCCCGCATGGCCGGCGACCGGCTCGGCAACCTCACGTTCGGCATGAAGACGGGGGACTACTTCCGGTCCGCCATCCAGTTCCCGTGGTTCGAGCACTACCTGAAGGACACGCCGCTCCCCGACGGCTTCCCCGAGGCGTACATGTTCGTGACCGGGCTGAACGAGTTCCGCCGCGAGCCGGCCTGGCCGCCGAAGCAGGCGGCGCCCCTGACGCTGTACCTGGCGCCCGGAGGCCGCCTGGCGGACAGCGCGCCCGCCGGCGCGCCGGCCTACGACGAGTACCTCAGCGACCCGAACCGGCCGGTCCCGAACGTCGGCTACGTCGTCCAGGGCATGACGTCGGATCACGACACCGAGGACCAGCGCTTCGCGGCCCGGCGGCCCGACGTGCTGGTCTACCAGACCGAGCCCCTCGACGAGGACCTCGTCATCGCCGGCCCCTTGTCGGTCCACCTGACCGCGTCGACCAGCGGCACCGACAGCGACTTCGTCGTCAAGCTGATCGACGTGTACCCCGGCGACTATCCGCAGCCGCCGGCCCCCGGGGAGCAGCCGGTCCCCTCCAACTACGTGCGGATGGGCGGCTACCAGCAGCTCGTGCGCGGCGAGCCGTTCCGGGCCAAGTTCCGCCATTCCTTCGAGACGCCGGAGGCGATGCCCCCCGGGGAGCCGCAGGCGATCGACTTCGAGATGCCGGACGTCTACCACGCGTTCCGGCGCGGCCACCGCGTGATGGTGCACGTCCAGAGCTCGTACTTCCCCCTCGTGGACCGCAATCCGCAGGTCTTCATGGACATCCCGAAGGCGCGCCCCGAGGACTTCCGGAAGGCGACCCAGCGCGTGTACCTGACGGGCGCCGGCCAGTCGTCGATCACCATGCTGGTGACGTCGGGGGCGGTGGCGACCGGGGGCGGGCAGCGGTGACATCGCGGCCCGCGGACGCCGGAGAGAGCGGATGAGCGCCCGGTGGCGCGCGGCCCTGGCCGTGTTCCTCGTCGCCGCGCCCGTCGCCGCGATGCTGGTGATCGTCCAGACCCGCTACCTCTGGCGGGGGTCGCCGGTGATCGCCCTGACGCGGGTGGAGGGCGGCACGATCACGGCCGCCCTGAGTCCGGCGCCCCGGGTGCAGCTGCCACCCTTCGTGGACTCGAACAGCCCGGTCGTGCGCGACCGCGTCGATGGCCGGCGCCGCATGGTGCTGTTCACCACCGACGACTGGGGCCGCCCCACGCGGTCGGAGGGTTCCTCGCTGCGCTGGCTCGAGCCGAAGACGCCGGCGGCGTTCGACCGCCTGCCGCCGACCGGGGGGACGTGGATGGAGGCCGTCGTGGACGCCGGCGACGGCACCTGGTACGGCTACTACCACAACGAGCCCGACATCCTGCCGTGCCCGGAGGAGGAGAAGATCATCCCGCGAATCGGCGCGGCGCGGTCCCGCGATCGCGGCCGGACCTGGCGGGACCTCGGGATCGTGCTGGACGCGCCGCCGAGCGAGATCCGGTGCGACACCAGGAACCAGTACTTCCTCGGGGGGGTCGGCGACTTCTCGGTGATGCTCGACCCGGAGGGCCGCTACCTCTACATGTTCTACACGCAGTACGTCGAGCGCCCCGGGGCCGTGGGGGTGTCGCTCGCGCGCCTGGACTGGGCCGAGCGCGACGCGCCCCAGGGGCGGTTCGAGGTCTGGCGCGACGGCACGTGGGTCGCCGCGGTGCGCTCGGCCGGGCCCGGCCTCGCCGGATGGGTGGAGGGCGGCGGCCCCTGGGTCTACCCCCTCGCCACGCCGATCCTGCCAGCCGCCAACAGCTGGGACGACCCGGCCGGGCCGATCGACGTCTACTGGGGACCGTCGATCCACTGGAACACCTACCTGGGGCGGTACGTGATCCTCCTGAACCACGCCGTCGGGCCCGACTGGAAGCAGGGCGGGGTGTTCGTGGTGTACGCGGACCGGCTGGACGACCCGCGGACGTGGACGCCGCCCGCCCGGGTGTTCGTGGGCGGGCGCTGGTACCCGCAGGTGATCGGCGAGGTGTCGGAGACCGGCAGCGACAAGCTGGCCGCCGAGGTCGGCCGCTTCTTCATGCAGGGCCGTTCCGACTACTACCTGCGCTTCCGCTGGCGGCCGGATCCGCCCTGATCGCCGCGTTTCCCGCGGAAATCCGCTCCCGGAGGGGGGGGCGGCGCGGCCGGCCCGGCCGGCCCGGCTGTGTTAAGATCCGAACGTCTGTTGGTGACGGCCGCCGGAGCGCGGCCGTTCGCGTTTCCGGGCCGATTCGAGCTCGCCTCACTCGTCTCCGCACGCAGCCTGCAGTAGTCGCGCCGCCCTCGACGGTTCACCAGGAACCGCGGGTGTAACCATCGCGGCGCCGGATCAGTGGTCTCACGGGAACGGGAGACGAGGAGCGCACCATGGGTCGGAAACTGTTTGTCGGGAACCTGCCGTTTCAGACGGCCGAGCAGGATCTCCAGGATCTGTTCGGGCGGATTGAGCCGGTTGAGTCGGTCAACGTCATGCGAGACCAGATGACGGGCCGGGCCCGCGGGTTCGCGTTCGTCGAGATGTCGACCGACGAGGGTGCGCAGCGAGCGATCGACGAGTTGCACAACTCGGATTTCGGGGGCCGGACGCTCACCGTCAACGAGGCGCGCCCCAAGGCGCCCCGTCCCGGCGGGTTTGACGGTGGCGGCGGCGGCGGCCGTGGCGGCCGCGGCGGCGGCGGTGGCTTCGGTGGCGGCGGTGGTAACCGCACCCGCCGCGAGCCGCGCTGGTAGACCCACAGGTATCATGCGCGGGCCGGCCCGGCCGGGCCGGTCCGCGTCGGACTTCACTTCAACAACGGGAGCGCGATGGCGACTCGAGGACCACTGACACGAGGAAAGCGGGAGCGGGAACGCGCCCGGGCCGAACGTCACAAGCAGAAGGCGGCCAAGCGCGAGGAAGCCAAGGTCCGCCGCAGCCAGAACAGCGGCCACCCGTCGGGATTCGACCCCGACATCGCCGGCATCGTGCCGGGCCCGCAGGCCAACCCCTGGGGCGACGATCCGCTGCCGGACGACGAGGAAGAGTCCGAGGACGACGCGACCGGCGCCTAGCGGCGCCGTTCACCGGCGTCACCAGGGCGTTCACCGCGGCACGACTCCATTCACGGTTTTCTCCGCACGGCTCCCGCCGGCCCCGTCGCACACACGGGGCATGCAGACCCTGACCCTCGTCGTGTCGCCGGCCCTCGCGGGTATCGCGCCCGCGTCCGCCCTCGGGCAGGCCGAGGCGCCCCGTCCCCGATCGAGTCCGAGCCCCGGATCATTACCGGCCGGCGCGCCGCCGACGTCGTGACGACGACGGTCGCCGAGGTACTGGCCGACTACCCCGAGATCGCCGTCTTCCCGGCCCCCGGGCGATGCGCGCTCGCCCTCTGTTGCCGCCTGGGTCCGCGCGTCGGCGTTTCATCTGCGCGTCTGTGTGCATCTGTGGGATGCTGGGCCGGGAGGCGCGTCTGCGGCCGAACGCTCCGGCGCTCGCGGGACTGCTTTCCGTGGCCCTGGTCACGGCTGGGCTGGCGCGCGCCCAGCCGGCGGCGCTTCCGGCCCCGGTCGTCCTGACCGCGGCCCTTCCGAACGACAGCATCAACCCGGTGACGGCGCGGTTCCTGGTGCGCGCCATCGACGAGGCGGAGGCGCGCTCGGCGGCGTGCGTCGTGATCCTGCTCGACACCCCGGGGGGGCTGGTCGAGTCGACGCGCGCGATCACCCGGCGCATCCTCGACAGCCGCGTCCCCGTCGTCGTCTACGTGTCGCCGGCCGGGGGCCGGGCGGCGTCGGCGGGGCTGTTCATCACGGTCGCGGCCCACGTGGCCGCGATGGCGCCGGGCACGAACATCGGCGCGGCCCATCCGGTGCAGGCCGGGGGCTCGCCGCTCGGGCCGTCGGGGCCGGCGCCCTCCGATGCCGGCAACGCCACGCCGTCCGCGCCGGGTTCGCCGATGGAGGACAAGATCCTCAACGACACGGTCGCGTGGGTCCGGTCGATGGCGGAGCTGCGAGGCCGCAACGTCGGCTGGGTGGAGCGGGCGGTCACCGAGAGTGCGTCGATCACCGCGACCGAGGCGGCGGCGACGGGCGTCGTGGACCTCGTCGCCCCCGACCTGGCGTCGCTCCTCGCGGCGATCGACGGGCGCACGGTCGCCATGCCGGGCGGCCCGGTGACGCTGCGGACCTCCGGCGCCACGGTCGAGGCCCTGGAGATGTGGTGGGGCGACCGCCTGCTGTCTGCCCTCGCCAATCCCAACCTGGCGTTCCTGCTCCTGATGCTGGGGTTCTACGGCCTGCTCTTCGAGCTGTACACGGCGGGATGGGGCGTCGGCGGCACCGTGGGCGTCATCTGCCTCGTGCTCGGCTTCTTCGCCATGGCGGTGCTGCCGATCAACTACGTCGGGCTGGCGTTGCTGGTGATCGGGCTGGGGCTGTTCGTCGCCGAGGCGTTCATCGTCAGCCACGGGCTGCTGGCGTTCGGCGGGGTGGCGTGCGTGGGCATCGGCGGGCTGATGCTCGTGGACTCGCCGCCGGGATTCATGCGGGTGTCGCCCTGGCTGGTGCTGCCGGTGGCGCTGGCGTCCGCGGCGGTCGTCGTGTTCCTCGTGGGCCAGATCGTCCGCGCCCACCGCGCGCCGCCGGTGACGGGGGCCGAGAGCCTGCTCGGCGCGCGGGCGGTCGCCGCCGGCGCGTTCACGCCGGCGGGCGGCCGGTGGACCGGGCTGGTCCGCGTGCACGGGGAGATCTGGCGGGCCGTGGGCGATCGGCCGGTGGCCGACGGCGCGGCGCTCGCCATCACGGCCCGCGACGGGCTGACCTTGACGGTGGCGGAGGCCGGGGGGCCGGCGTCACCGGGAACCGGGGAGATTCGGCATGGACATTAACGCCATCGGCGGCGCCGGCCTGTTCGTGATGCTGCTCGTCGTCTACGTTGCGAGCTGCGTGCGCATCGTGCTCGAGTACGAACGCGGCGTGGTGTTCCGCGTCGGGCGGGTGCTGCACACCCCGAAGGGGCCGGGCATCATCCTGGTGTTCTGGCCCATCGACCGCTTCGTGCGGATCAGCCTGCGGACGTTCGTGTCCGACGTGCCCGCGCAGGACGTGATCACGCGCGACAACGTGTCGGTCAAGGTCAACGCGGTGGTCTATTACCGCGTCATGGACCCGCTCAAGGCCGTCCTCGAGGTCGAGGACTTCATGTACGCCACCGGGCAGCTCTCGCAGACGACGCTCAGGAGCATCCTGGGCCAGGCGGACCTCGACGACCTGCTGTCGGACCGCGAGCGGATCAACCGGCAGCTGCAGGAGGTCATCGACCAGCAGACCGACCCGTGGGGCGTGAAGGTGTCGGCGGTCGAGGTGAAGCATGTCGACCTGCCCGACATCATGCAGCGCGCGATGGCCCGGCAGGCCGAGGCCGAGCGCGACAGGCGCGCGAAGGTGATTCACGCGGAGGGCGAGCAGCAGGCGTCCGAGAAGCTGAGCGCCGCGGCCGCCGTCCTCGGCGAGAACCCGATGTCGCTCCAGCTCCGCTTCCTGCAGACCATCGCCAACATCGGCAACGAGAAGAGCTCGATCATCGTGCTGCCGATCCCGGTGGACCTGCTGGCCACGCTCTCGAAGGCCACGAACAAGTAGGCCCGGCGGCCTAGTCGGAGTGGGCGGCCGGGCGGCGGTCCGTGCCGAGGTCGAGCGTGCGGTCGAGGTTGTAGGCGGCGCTGATGAGCGACAGGTGGGTGAACGCCTGCGGGAAGTTGCCGAGGGCCTCGCCGCGCGTGCCCGTCTCCTCGGCGTACAGCCCGAGGTGGTTCGAGAAGCCGAGCATCCGCTCGAAGATGAGGCGCGCGCGGTCGAGCAGGTCGGGCTGGTAGCGGCCGGCGCGCGTGAGCGCCTCCACGAGCCAGAACGTGCAGATGTTGAAGGTGCCTTCCTCGCCCGCGAGCCCGTCCTGGGCGGTCGCCGGGTCGTACCGCAGCACGAGGCTGTTGGAGAAGAGCCCGCCCTGGTGCGGCGGCTTGAGGATCGCGTCGATCGTGCCCAGCATCCGCGGGTCGTTGGGCGCCAGGAACATGGTGAGCGACATCAGCAGGTTCGAGGCGTCGAGCGCCGTCGACCCGTAGTGCATGACGAAGGTGTTCAGGTCCGGGTTCCAGCCCCTGGCCATGATCTGGCGGTAGATGTCGTTGCGTATCGACTCCCACCGGTCCCAGTCGCAGGGGAACGACCGGCGCCGGGCGATCCGCAGGCCGCGGTCGATCGCCACCCAGCACATCAGCTTCGAGCTCACGAAATGCCGGCGCGCGCCCCGCACCTCCCAGATGCCGTGGTCGGCCTCCTGCCAGTGCCGCGCGACCCAGTCGACCAGCTTGGTCACCGTCTGCCACGTGTCCCACGAGATCGGCGTCCCCCACTTGTCGTAGAGGTAGATGGAGTCCAGGAGCTCGCCGTAGATGTCGAGCTGGAGCTGGTTGTAGGCCGCGTTGCCGACACGCACGGGCCGCGACCCGCGGTACCCGTCGAGGTGGTCCAGCGTCGCCTCGGTGAGCGCGCGCCGCCCGTCGATGCCGTACATCACCTGCAGCTCGCCCTGGTAGTCGTCGGCCGCCGTCGCGCCCGCGAGGAAGGACATGTAGCGATGGACCTCCTCGTGGTACCCCATGCGGAGGAAGGAGTACAGCGTGAACGACGAGTCGCGCACCCAGCTGTAGCGGTAGTCCCAGTTGCGCTCCCCGCCGAGGCCCTCCGGCAGGCTGCAGGTCGGCGCTGCGACGATGGCGCCGGTCGGCTCGTAGGTCAGGAGCTTCAGGGTCAGCAGCGACCGGTGGACCGTCTCGCGCCAGCGGCCCTGGTACCGGCAGCGGCCGATCCACCAGCGCCAGTGGTCCACCGTGCGCGCGAAGGCCGCGTCGACGTCCGCGCTGGTGGGCCGCGCGCCGAAGCCCCGCTCCCCGTCGAGCATCCGCAGGACGAAGTGGGCGCTCTCGCCTTCCTGCAGCTCGAACGTCGCCGTGACCGTCTGGCCGTCCGTCCGGAGCGGCACGTCCGTGGACAGGCCGAGCGCGACGCCGTCGCCCTGGAAGCGCGCGCCGCAGCCGTCGATCTGCACCGCGTGGCGCCCGCGCGCGTAGTCGAACGCGGGACGGCACTCGAGCCGCATCGGCAGCGACCCGCGCACCGCCGTCACGCGGCGGATGATCTCGTGGTGCCGCACCGAGGTGCGCGCGGCGCCGACCGGCATGAAGTCGCAGAGCTCGGCCGAGCCGCCGTCGGTCAGGAAGCGCGTGATGAGGACGTTGGTGTCCGGCCAGTAGAACTGCTTGCAGCTCACGTCGGACGCCTGGGGATGGATGCGGAACGAGCCGCCGCGCTGGTCGTCCACGAGCGAGGCGAACACGCTCGGCGAGTCGAAGCTCGGCAGGCACAGCCAGTCGATCGAGCCGTCCCTGCTGACGAGCGCCGCCGTGTGCATGTCGCCGATCAGGCCGTAGTCTTCGATCGGCTTGTAGGGCACAGGCCGATCCTACCTCATGGGGACGGCGGCTCCGGCCGTCCCCATGAGGCAGTGAGGTGGAATCAGGAATCAAGGACGCCGGTGGCCCTGCTTTCTCAATTCTTGATTCTTGATTCTTGATTCTTGATTCCCCGCAGGGGCTAGGGCGCCGACGCGGGCGGGACGCGCTTGTGGGTGGCCTGCTCGAACGCGTACGCCAGCTCGATCAGCCGGGGCTCGGCGCAGGCGACGCCGGTGAAGCTCACGCCGAACGGCGCGGGCCTGGCGTCGAAGCCCTCGGGCAGCGGGCGCGGCCCGCGCGGCTCGTTGGGCACCATGCCGAACGGGACGATGACCGTCGGGTAGCCGGGCTTGGCCGCGATGCCGGCCCCGCTGCTGCCGGGGAACAGCAGCGCGTCGAGCTGGTTCGTCTCGATGGCCTCCTTGATGCCGTGCTCGCCGCCGAGCTCGATGTCCTTCCTGCGGTCGGCCTCCCACTTGGCGCGGTCGCGCTCGAGGTCCATCGCGTCCGACGCGTCGAGGTTGACCTGCCCGTACTTGATCGCGTTCCTGTTGCCGTGCGCGAGGTTGAACTCGCGCAGCTCGGTCAGGGTCTTGACCGGGGCCTTGTCGCCGAGCGACCGCAGCCACAGGTTGAAGTCGCGCTTCATCCCGTAGATGAGCGCGACCGAGCACGTGTCGTCCACCGGATCACCGCCCCCGCACGTCCCCCAGTGCAGGAAGTTGCGCGACGGATCCGGGTCGACGAGGCTCGGGATGTCCACGTCGACGACCTCGGCGCCCTGCGCCTCGAGCACGGCGATGGCGTCGGCCATCACCTTCGCCCGCGCCTCGTCCAGGCCCCCGCGCGACTCCGTCTCGCCGGGCGGCGTGAACGCGTCGTAGTACATCTTCCGCGGGATGCCGATCCGCGCGCCCTTGAGGCCGTCGGCCTTGAGGAAGGCCGTGTAGTCGCGGTTGGGCGGCGGCTCGCAGGTCGAGGTGGCGGGGTCGTTCGGATCCGGCGCGGCGCCTTCCATCGCGCCGAGCATGATCGCCGCGTCGGCCACCGACTTCGCCATCGGCCCGGCCGTGTCCTGGTCCGCCGTGATCGGGATCACGCCCCACCGGCTCACCCGGCCCACGGTCGGCTTGATGCCGGCGAGCATGTTCGCGTTGGACGGGCTCAGGATCGAACCCGACGTCTCCGTGCCCACGTTGGCCGCCCAGAAGTTCGCCGCCGTCCCGATGCCGGAGCTCGATCCGCCCGTGCCCATGACCGGACGCCCGTCGTTGCTGCCCTCGCGCGGGTCACGCCGCGGGTCGTACGGGTTCATCCCGTAGCCGCCGAGCGCGCTGTAGTTGCCCGGCATCCCGTTGGTCACGAAGTTCGCCAGCTCCGTCATCACGGTCTTGGCGAGGATGATGGCGCCGGCCGCCTTCAGGTTGGTCGTCAGCGTCGCCTCATACGGCGGAATCAGCCCCTCGAAGGCGATCGCCCCGCCCGTCGTCGGCATCTCGGTCGTGTTGATGTTGTCCTTGAGCGCCACCGGGATGCCGTGCAGCGGCCCCCGGATCTGTCCCGCCGCGCGTTCGCGGTCGAGCGTATCGGCCTCCTCGAGCGCGTGCGGGTTGACGGCGAGCGTCGCGTTCAGCCGCTCCTCGTACATCCCGATGCGCTGCAGGTACTGCTCGACCAGCTGCCGCGACGTGACGCGCCCGTCGGCGAGCGCCTGCTGCATGTCCTGGATCGAGGCTTCGACGACGGAGAAGGGCGGGGGAGTGGGCGGCGGCGCCTGGGTGCAGGAGGCGGCCGCGGCCGCGAGGCACGCGATGAGGAGACGTCGGGTGAAGGTCATGGCGCGCATGATCGTGCAGACGCCGCCCCGAGGGCAAGCACTCCGCGCCCGCGCGCCGCCCCCCGTGGGGCGCCCCGTGGAGCCCCCCGTGGGGC
Source organism: Vicinamibacterales bacterium (assembly GCA_050250645.1). GTDB lineage: Bacteria > Acidobacteriota > Vicinamibacteria > Vicinamibacterales > UBA2999 > JBFWVR01. The sequence continues at coordinate 242,903 of JBFWOG010000003.1, read as the reverse complement.
ACCCCCGGCCTACGGCAACCGCCAGGTCAGGCCGGCGAGCAGGCGGTTCTCGCGGGCGCCCGTGTCCCGGGTGTGCTCGGCCGTCACCAGCAGCGACAGGCTGCGCGTCAGGTTGGCCAGCGCCGTCACGCTGAAGCGCTTGGTCTCGGGCCGCGTCTCAATCACCACCCCGTCCGAGCGGGTGAAGCGGGTGATGGCCAGTGACGAGCTGAAGTCACCCGAGAGGTAGACCCGGGCCGAGACCGAGCGGCCCGCCGACACGTACCAGGAGCCGTAGCTGCCGGGCTGGCCGCGATCCATGCGGCTGTAGGACACCGTCAGGTCGGCCCCGGCCAGCGCCTGGCCGGAGGCGTGGAAGCCGGCGTTATAGCGGAGCGTGGCGTCGGCGTCGCGGTCCGTGCGGTCGCGCCCGAGCCCCCCGAAGACGCGCACGCCCTTGGTGGCCTCCACGGTCACCCGCGAGGTCACCGACTCGTAGAGCAGCCCGTCGAGCGCCTGGACCGAAACCGGGCGCCCGTTGGCCTGGTCCACCGTGATCGTCCGGGTGTCGATCGACCGCCCGCGGTGGAACGTGCCCTGGAGGTCGACGCGCGGCGCGACGGCGGCGCGCCCGTTGACGAAGAAGTAGGTCAGGCCGCCCGAGCCCTGCCCGGCCGGTCCCGACAGGTCGACTTCCGCCGCCTGGTAGACGAAGACCTTGCCGGCCACCGGCAGGTAGTTCGTGGTGGTGAGCACCGACCGCTCGGTGAGCCCCGAGTTCCGGATGGTCACGTAGCCGGCCGTGTGCCGCCGGCCCGCCCGGCCCTCCAGGGTGACGTGGCCGCCGGCCCGCCACACGTCGGGGACGTAGCCCCCGGTGAACACCCGCGGCTCGAGGCCCGCGAACCCGGCGACGCGCAGCGTCCCGGCGGTGACCTTCCGGCGCCATTCCACGAGCCCGCCGGCGATGGAGCCGAGGCCGCCGACCTCGTTCACCCACATGTGCCCGCCCCGGACGAGGAGGCGGCCGTCCATCATGCGGCGGCCGACCCACGCGTCGTAGACCGAGACGCGCGGGTCGCGCCCCTCGGCGGCATAGCCGGCCAGGCGCGTGTCGAGGCCGTACTCGAAGCTGTCGGTGTCGTCCTCCGCCGAGTGGAACGTCACCGTGGTCGCGAACTCGCCGAACGACGAGCTCTCGCCGGTGTCCGGCGTCGTCGTCGACGTGTTCGCGAGGAACGAGACCCGTCCCCAGGCGCGCCGCCCCTGGGCCGAGAGCGGCGGGGCGGCCAGCGTGGCGAGCCCGAGCAGCACCGCTGCCGTGATGGTCGTGGGACGTCTGGTCATCCTTGGCTCCCTACTGGGGTGTCATCTCCGAATCCCGACCGGCGGCTCCGTGGTCGCGGCCGCGGGGCTCGGGATGGGCGCTGTCGCGGGCGGCACCACGTCCATGGCTACGGTCCATCAGTCGCCCCGCCCGGTGGGATGGCAGGAGTAGCAGGCCACCGAGTCGTACCGGTAGCCGGAACGATTGCGGTGCTCGCGGTCCGTCTCCGAGCGCGGGTGGCAGCCGGTCAGGCAGCTGAACACGCGGTAGTTGCCCGAGTCGGTGTGGCAGCGCGCGCAGGCCACCGCGTGGCGGCCGCTGGTGATCGGGAACCACGTGTGCGAGAAGCGGCCCTGTCCCCACGACGAGTCGGAGTTGCGGTGGCACGTCTCGCAGGTCGTCGGGAAGCCCGCCGCGGTGTGGTTGGGGTCGCGCGTGGCCTGGTACTGCGGGAGGTGACAGCCCGCGCAGTCGCGCGGCGTGCCCTGGTACCGCCCGTTCTGGTGGCACGAGGCGCACGCCGCGCTGGTGTGCCGACCGACGAGGGCGAAGAAGCGGTTGTGGTCGAAGCTGGCGCCGTTCCACCCCGGTCCGCCCGTGCGGTGGCACTGGTCGCAGGTGGTCGGGAAGCCCGCCGCCTGGTGGTTCGGGTTCTGGGCCTGCTGGTACTGCGCCTGGTGGCACGGCACGCACGTGCGCGGGGTGCCGCGGTACTGCCCGTTGGTGTGGCAGGCCGTGCAGTCGGCGGTGGCGTGCAATCCGGCGAGCGGCCAGAACTGGTCGTGGTTCACCTGGGCGCCCTGCCAGCCGGGGCCGCCGCTCCGGTGGCACGCCTCGCACGCGGTCGAGAAGCCCGCCGCCGCGTGGTTGGGATTGGCCGTGCGCTGGTAGTCGGCCTGGTGGCAGGCGACGCAGTCGCGCGGCGTCCCGGCGAACACGTTGTTCGCGTGGCACGAGGCGCAGGCCGTGGTCGCGTGCGATCCGTTCAGCGCGAACACGCTGGCGTGGTTGAAGCCGCCGGATCCCCATCGCGCGTCGGTGGGGCGATGGCAGCTCTCGCACGTCGTGGGGAAGCCGGCCGCCGCATGGTTGGGGTTCTGGGTGCGCTCGTAGTCGGGCCGGTGGCAGCCGATGCAGTCGCGCGGCGTGCCCTGGTAGACGCCGTTGACGTGACACGAGGCGCACGGCTGGACGGCATGCGGGCCGACGAGGGCGAAGACGCTGTTGTGGTCGAACCCGGTGCCGCTCTGCCAGGTCTGGTCGGTGGGCCGGTGGCAGCTCTCGCACGTCGTGGGGAAGCCGGCCGCCGCGTGGTTGGGGTTCTGGGTGCGCTCGTAGTCGGGCCGGTGGCAGCCGATGCAGTCGCGCGGGGTGCCCCGGTAGACGTTGTTGACGTGGCACGAGGCGCACGCCTGGGTGGCATGCGGGCCGACGAGGGCGAAGACGCTGTTGTGGTCGAAGCCGGTGCCGCTCTGCCACGTCTGGTCGGTGGGCCGGTGGCAGCTCTCGCACGTCGTGGGGAAGCCGGCCGCGACGTGGTTGGGGTTCTGGGTGCGCTCGTAGTCGGGCCGGTGGCAGCCGATGCAGTCGCGCGGCGTCCCCTGGTAGACGTTGTTGACGTGGCACGAGGCGCAGGCCTGGGTCGCGTGCGGGCCGACCAGCGGGAAGCTGGCATGGTCGAACCGGGCGCCGCTGAACGAGGCGGCCGATGCCGCGTGGCAGGCCGTGCAGTCGGTGGGGAAGCCCGCCGCAACGTGGTCCGGGGACTTGGCCCGCTGGAAGTCCTCGCGGTGGCACGTGATGCACTGCGGCGACGTGCCCTGGAAGCGCCCGTTCTCGTGGCAGCCCTCGCACGCCAGCTGGCGGTGGGCGCCGTTGAGGGGCATGCCCGTCCGCGCCCCGTGGTCGAAGCTCGTCGCCAGCCACGTGACGGGCGAGTGGCACGACTGGCAGTCGGTGCCGAGCCGCGTCTCGTAGCGGTCGTCGCGCCGGCGGATCCAGTGGCAGTCCACGCACGCCGTCGGCGTGCCCTTCATCTCGCCGTTGACGTGGCACGAGGCGCACGGCACCGCGAGGTGCTGCCCCTCGAGCGGGAAGACCGTCGACTTGTGGAACGCGCGATTCGGCGTCTGGAATCCCGTGCCCTGGGCGCCCGCCACGGCGGGCGCCAGCAGCCCGGCGGCCAGGCAGGCGATGGTCATGGCGGCGAGGCGAAGTCGTGGGCTCATCACGGTTCTCTCTCGGTGGCCGCCGCGGACCGGGCCACGGGCCCGGTCCCGGCGAGTCCCGCGCGCAAACGGGGGTGGCCCCGCACGCGGATGGTGGAGCGGTCGCGCGGACCCGCCGGCGCGGCCGGCGCGGGCCGGTGCGCCGCCGCCAGTTGCGGCTGGTGGCACGCCCCGCAGTCGGTGCCGAGCGCGCCCTGGTGGGGGTCCTCGTGGCAGTTCACGCACGTCGTGCCGGTCTTGAACCGCACGGCCGTGCCGCGGCCCGCGGGGAAGTCGTCGACCGCGCGCTCGTGGCACGCCTCGCACTTGGCCCGCTTGTGGGCGCCGGTGAAGAAGTCGTCCAGTCCCCGGTGCGTGTATCCAGGCAGCTTGAAGGTGGTGGTCGAGTGGCACGTCTCGCACCGCGCGTCCAGCTGCCCGAGGTGCGGGTCCTCGTGGCACGCGGCGCAGGCGGCGCGGACCGGCCGCAGCCGGCGGGCCGTGCCCTCGCCGAGCGGGAACGTCCCGCTCTCGACCGCGTGGCACTTCTCGCACGCGACGTCAGCGTGCTTGCCCGTCAGCGGGAAGGCGCTGCGGTCGTGGCTGAAGCCGACGACCGCGAACTTCGCGCCCGCCAGCGAGTGGCACGTCTCGCAGGCCGCGCCGACCTGGCCGAGGTGCGGGTCCTTGTGGCACGCCGCGCACGCGCGGGGCACACCGCGGAAGCGGACGCCCGCGAGCGGCACGCCCGAGCGCGTGGGCGCGACGGGCGTCTCGCGCTGGTGGCAGCCGGCGCAGGTGACGCCGGCGTGCACCCCGGCGAAGAAGTCGGGCGGCGGCTCGTGGTCGAAGCGATCGAGGTGGAACGTCGTCGTGCCGTGGCAGGTCTGGCACGCCGCGCCGAGCTCCCCCTTGTGGGGATCGTCGTGACACGACGCGCAGTCGGTCTTCGCGCCGCCGAAGTCCACCACGCGCCCGGCGAGGGCCCCGGTGGTCTCGGCGCGCGTGTGGCACTTGAGGCAGGCGAGCGGGGCGTGGGCGCCGGTCAACGGGAAGGTCGTGCGCGCGGCGTGGTCGAACGGCGGCGTGGCCGGCCGGAAGGCACGCTCGGTGTGGCAGGCCGAGCAGTCGTCCTTGAACTGCCCCTTGTGCGGGTCCGTGTGGCAGTCGGCGCACCGCGCCGACTTCGGCGTCGCGACCATGGGGGGCTGCACGTGGCAGGCCCGGCACGCCACCGTCTGGTGTGCGCCCTTCAGCGGGAACCGCGTCCGGTCGTGGTTGACGTCGTCGGTCCGCCAGGCCCGGGTCGTGTGGCACCGCGTGCAGTCGGCGCCGAGGGCCGGCGTGTGCGGGTCCTTGTGGCAGCTCGCGCAGCTCGCGAAGGCCACGCCCTTCAGGCGCTTGTCCGTGTGGCACTTCGCGCAGGCGACGTCGGCGTGGGCGCCCGTCAGCGGGAACGCGGACGCCGCGTGGTCGTACGTCCGCCGCGCGTCGGTGAACGCCGCCGAGACGGGGTGGCACGTCTGGCACGCCCGCGACAGCGCGCCCTGGTGGACGTCCTCGTGGCAGCTCGCGCAGTCGGCCTTGACCGTGAGGTACGACCGCGTCTTGTGGCACTTCGCGCAGTCGGCGGCGACGGGCGCGTGGCGGCCGTCGAGCGGGAAGCCCGTCTCGGCCGCGTGGTCGAACGTGGCGGCGTCCAGCGGCCGGAGCTCGGCGTCGCGGCCCGCGTGCTCGACGTGGCACGTCACGCAGTCGGTCGTGACGTCCCGGTGCACGCCCGTCTTCGCCCGCATCCGCACCGCCACCGGCTGGTGGCAGGCCAGGCACTTCGTGGCGGTGACCTGCCGGCCTGGCTCGTGGCACTGCTGGCAGTTCGCCAGCCCCTCGAGCGAGGCGTGCGGCGCGGAGAGGGGGCCCGGCGACGCGAGGCGGCCCAGCTGCGCGGAGGCGGGACCCGCCACGCCGAGCAGCAGCGCGCCCGCCAGCGCCACGGCCAGTGCGCGCCTCGACAGTGTCACGGCGTGCTCCCCCACTGCGGCCAGTAGCCGAGGTAGAGCGCCAGCCCGATGTGGAGCGCGACGATCGCGAACATCAGCCACACGAGCGGCAGGTGGAACACGTGCCAGAGCCCGAACAGCGACCGCGTGCGCTCCAGCGCGCCGATGCGGCGCGTCAGGGCCGCGCGCTCGTCGATGGCGGCGACCGTCTGGTCCAGCAGGTCGGCCGAGAGCCCCTGCCGCACCAGGTCGCGGCGCAGGCGGCGGACGCGGCGCCGCAGCCGCGCCTCGAAGAACGGGCCCGCGCCCGCGACGCGGTCGCCGAGCGCCGCCTGCTCGAACCGGTCGACGAGGGTCCGCGCGTCCCACGGCAGGTCGAGCGCGGCGAGCGCCTCCTTGAGCGTCTCCGCCCGCGCGCGGACCTCGGCGAGCGAGAGCTCCGTGCCGCGCATCGTGCGCGGGATCCGGACGTACAGGTAGCGGCCCACGAAGCCCGACACGGCCACCGCGATCATCGACCAGTAGGCGACCGAGATCAGGCCGTTGAAGCGGAACGACGTGTGGTACGTCACCAGCGCCGGGCCGACGATGCCGCAGAAGATGTGGGCCTCGAGCCACCAGTGCAGGGAGCCCGCGCGGCGGAGCGCGCGCGTCCGCTTGCGCACGGCGTACACGACAGGCACGAGCAGCAGCCCCCACCCGGCGATGCCGAGCCAGTGCCCGAACTGACCCGAGGGGCGCAGCAGCGCGTGCGCCTCCTGGTAGCCGCGCACGCGCATCGGCGTCGTGTAGTACGACCAGCCGCCCCGGTCGACCAGGATCCACGCCGACAGCACGGCGATGGCCACCACGCTCATCCAGAGCGCGTTGGCCAGCGTGCGGACGGGCAGCAGGTCGCGGTCGGCCATGGCGTCAGGCCTCTGCCGTGCAGGCACCGGTGATCCGGCTCACGCACGCGAGCACGTAGCCGTCCGACAGGTCCGGCGCCGCCGCGTCGCACTCGATCGCGCCGTCGGCGCGCGTGCGGCAGGTGCCGCAGATGCCCGCGCGGCACAACGACGGGATCGCCACGCCGCACGCCTCGGCGGCCTCGAGCAGCGACGCCCCGACCGGCGCATCGTGGGTGACGCCGCTCCTCGTGAAGTGCACGGACGCGGCGGCGCCGCCGGACGCGTCCGTGGCCGCCCGCGCCTCGGCGGCGGCGGCGCCGACCGACGCGACCGCCGCCTCGAAGCGCTCGAACCGCACCTGCCCCTGTGGCACGCCGAGCGCCGCGAGCGCCTCGCGCGCCTGGTCGATCATCGCGGCCGGTCCGCAGATGCACGTGACGGCGTCGGCCAGTTCCGGCAGGAGCGTCGCGAGCAGCGACTCGTCGACGCGGCCGGGGTAGCAGTCGGGTGCGGCGGCTTCCCCGCTGAGCGCGGGGATCCACCGGAACTGGGGATGACGGCGCGCCAGCACGCGGAACTCGTCGGCGTAGGCGAGCCCGCGGCGGTCACGCGCACCCTGCACGAGCGTCACCGGGCGCTGCGGATCGGTGGCGAGCGCGTGGCGGAGCATGCTCGCGAGCGGCGTGATGCCCACGCCCGCCCCCAGCAGGACGAGCGGCCGGTCGTCGCCGCCCGGGTAGACGAAGTGGCCCGACGGCGCGCGTGCCGCGAGTGTCGTGCCCGGCCGGAGGGTGTGGTGCAGCGCGCCCGACACGAGACCCTGGCGCTTGACCGAGATCTCGAGGAAGCCCGTGGTCGAGGGCGCGGAGCTGATCGAGTAGCAGCGCACCTCGTCGCGGCCATCCACGCGGACGCGCACCGGGAGGAACTGCCCCGCGCTGAAGGTGAAGTCCGATGGCCGCGCCAGGCGGAACGTGCGGATGTCCGGCGTCTCGTCGAACGCCGCGAGCACCGGCAGCGGAACCCAGCCGGCCGGCGGCGTGGACGCGCGGGGCGCCGGTCTGGGCGCGCCCGTGGACGGCGCGGTTGCCTGCGGCGCCGGTGGGCGGCCGCCCGCCGCGGGACGCGCCAGGAGGCCGGTGAGCAGGAACCACGCGAGATGGACGGCGAGCCCGGCCGCGAGTTCGACGAGCGACGCGGCGATCCATGGCTGGACGGCGAAGAGCGCCGAGGCGAGCACCAGCAGCCACCGGCGGATGCCGGGCGTGCTGCGGTGGTGCCGCAGGACCAGCAACCCGCAGTGCAGGCTGCTCACGAATGCCACGATCGCGGCGGACATCGTCATCAGGCGGACCTCTGCCGTGCCGGGCACGGCGTGAACCACGGGACACGAGCGACGTACTTGCGGGGACCGGCGCGTCGGCGGTGGGGACGAGGTGCCGCGCGTTGTGTGCGGCCAAAATGCAAGAGGAAGGCCATGCGCGATTCGCGCGAGTACGTTGCTGTCGGTTCGAGTGTGTCCACGCGAAGTGACGAAGTCTCGGCATCACGGTCCTCGCCTGAGGGCACCGGCGCGGCGCGATCCACATGAGACGCCTCTCATGAGAGCGCGTCCTGTGATCGCGATGACAGGTTTGTTCTCATCCTCATCTCATGAGAGACGAGAGGTGCGGCTGTCGATCAGATCTGCGATCCGCGTGACGGTCCGCGCGCGCGGCAGCGAACGCGCGGAGCGCGGCCGGTCGTGACGCCGGTGCGTGTAAGAAAGGCGCGGCGAGACGCAGGAGCAGACAGGAACGAGAGCTGACGAAGCGGGAAGACGGGGGCAGGAGGGAGAAGAAGGAGTGGTGGAAGCGAGGGACGCGGGCGGACGCACGGTCCGCCCGCGTCGCGCCGCGCCTAGAAGTGCACGATGAAGACGAGATCGGCCGAGCGGGCCGGCATGCGGTAGTACTGCGCGTCGCCGAGTTCGCTCTCGGCGATCGGCGCGCGCTCGTCGCCGAGGTTGTGGCCCTCGAGGCGCACGTCCCATCGCGCGGTGCGATACCCGATGGCGGCGTCGATCGCCGCGAAGCCCGCGGCGAGCGACCGGTTGCGCTTGTCGAGGTAGCGCGCGCCGACATAGTTCATCGACGCCTGCGCGATCACGCCCGACGGCGGGCTGTAGACGAGGCCCGCCGACGCCAGGTGGCGCGCCGAGAGCTCGAGCCGCCGGCCCGCGAGATCGGTGGGCACGCCGTCGAACTCCGCGACGTAGTCCCTGAACCGCGCGTCGTGCAGGCTCCACGAGCCGTGCGCGATCACGTGGGCCGGCAGGTAGAGGCTGGCCGCCGTCTCGAGCCCCTTGAAGCGCTCGGTGCCGGCATTGGTCAGCGCCGGCAGCCCGTTGACGGTCCGCGCGATCACGAGGTTCTCGAAGTCCATCAGGAAGGCGGTGACCTCGACGTCCGCGCGGCCGCGCCAGAGCCGCGCCTTCAACCCGCCCTCGTACGACCGCGACGTCTCGGGATCGAGCAGCCCCTCGCCGTCGCCGCCCTCCTCCTCGGCGAGCCCGAAGTCGAACGCCGCCGGCTTGAAGGTGTCGCGGTAGCTCGCGTACACGCGCACGTGATCCTCGTCGCGGCTCCAGGCCGTGTAGATGGCCCCGAGGCTGCCGCTCGGCCGCGCGTGCACCTGCTCGCCGGCGTCCCCGCCGCCGGCGGCCTGCTCGCGGGCGCGCTCGGCCTCGTCGCCCCGCTCGACCTCCTCGCGGGTGATGTTGAGGCGGAGCCCGGCGTCGATCCGCAGCCGCGGCGTCGGGGTCCACTCGCTGGCGACGTAGCCGCCGACGAAGTCGCGCTTCGCGTCGATCTCGAGCCCGAGCGGGTCGGGCAGGGCGACCCCGATGGCCAGGTGCCCGTCCACCGGTGTCGCGTAGTCGAAGACGTCGCCGACCGCGTCGCCGCTGCCGTGCACGTAGTCGGCGCCGGCGACGAGGGTGACGTGGCCGGCGACCGGCATCGCGTAGTGCGAGTCCACGTAGAGGTCGGTGAGCTCGATGGTCTCGCGGATGCCCCGCGCGTTGTCGTGCGTCTCGTCGTAGTCGAGCAGGAAGCCGCGGAAGATGTCGTTCGTCGCGCGCGACACCGCCGCCGTCGTCGTCCAGCGCCGATCGCCGAAGATGCGCTCGGTGCCGAACCACCCGGTGAACCGGCTGTCGTCCAGGAACGCGCCGGCCGGCTGGTGGTTGGCGTCGAGCGGCACCACCGTGCTCAGCGCCCGGCCGTCGCGCGGATGGGGGCTTGCCGGGTCCTGGTTGGTGACCGCCGCGTCGATGGCGAACCAGGTGCGGCCCTTGTCGCTCGACGTGCTGGCGCGCCACGAGGCATGGCCGCGGACGAACGACGTGCGGTCGTCGCTGAAGCCGCGCCGCTCGCCGGACGCGCTCACCCGCGACTCCCAGCCCTCGAGGAAGGGCACGGAGAAGGCGACCGAGCCGCCGCCGCTGCCGTAGGTCCCGCCCCGCACCGATGCCGTCCGCCCGCCCGACGCGCCGTGCTTGTGGACGACGTGGATGACGCCGACGAACGACGTCGCGCCGTAGGTGACCGGCGCCGGCCCGCGCAGGACCTCGATGCGCTCCACGTCGGTCAGGTCGAGCGTCGTCAGGGCGGGGTTGAACGCGCCGCCCCAGGGCATGTCGTCGACGACGAGCAGGAACGCGTCGAACTCGCGCAGCCCGCGGAACTCGGGGACCGCGCCGGCGGGACCGCTGTCGCCGCCGGGCGCGATGTCCACCCCGGCCGAGAACGCGAACGCCTCGCGCAGGGTCGTGACCCCGCGGGCGCGGAGCTCCTCGCCGGTGATCACCTCGACCGCCGCCGGCACCTCGTCGGGCGCCTCGGGCAGCTTGGTCGCGATCACCTCGACGCGCGCCTCGACGGTCGGTGTCGGCTGGGCGGCGCCGGACTGGCTCTGGGCCGGCTGCGCGGCCGCGCGGCCGGGGGCCGCGCCGAGCAGCGCGGCCAGGATGGCCACGGGCGTGGCCAGGCGATAGGAATGCATTGCAGGGACTCCGTTCTGGATGTGAACACCCAGACTAGGACCCGCATTTCGTCTACTACCAACAATCGTACTCGCGCCGCCGGCGCGGGCGGGCCGTCCAGGACGGCGACGGGTGGGGAGGGACGGCGGCCCGGACGGGCCGATGAGGAGGGGGCGGGACCGGAGGATGCCGCCTCCGGTCCCGCCAGTCGCTACGCGGCTGGCGCGCGCAGCGGGACGAAGACCGTGGTGCCGTCACGCGAGATGAGCACCATGGCCGGCTTGTCGGTGGCCGCGTCGAGGGCGGCCCTGAGCTCGTCGGGCGAGTCGATCGCCTTGCCGTTGACCTGCTCGATGACGTCGCCGGGGCGGAGCCCCGCCGAGGCGGCCTCGCCCGACGGGTCGACGTCGGTGATCACGAGGCCCTTCTGCGTGCGCGGCAGGTCCAGCTGGTTGGCGATCTCGGGCGTGACCGGCTGCACGGTCATGCCGAACCGCGCGTGGCCGTGCCGTTCCTCGCCGGGGGCGCCCGGCGCCGACTCGGTCTCGAGCTCCTCGAGCGTCGCCTTCAGCTGCCGCGTCTTGCCGTCGCGCAGCACGTCGATGGCGATGGCCGAGCCCGGGGTGGACGAGGCGACCTCGTTGCGGAGGGCGTTGCTGTCGGCGACCGAGTGGCCCTCGAGGCCGATGATCACGTCGCCGCGCTCGATGCCGGCCTTGTCGGCCGGGCCGCCGGCGGTCACGTCGCTCACGAGCGCGCCCTGCACCGAGCTCAGGCCGAGCCCCGCCGCGATGTCGCTCGTGACGCTCTGCACCGTCACGCCCAGCCGGCCGCGCCGCACGTGGCCGTCCGAGATGAGCTGCTCCATCACGTTCTGCGCCATGCTCGACGGCACCGCGAAGCCGATGCCCACGTTGCCGCCCGACGGCGAGAGGATCTGCGAGTTGATCCCGATCAGCTGGCCGCCGGTCGTCACGAGCGCGCCGCCCGAGTTGCCCTGGTTGATGGGCGCGTCGGTCTGGAGGAAGTCCTCGAAGCTCCCGTCGCCAAGGCTCGTCTGCCGTCCCTTGGCCGACACGATGCCCATCGTCACCGTCTTGCCCACGCCGAGCGGGTTGCCGATGGCGAGCACGACGTCGCCGACGCGGATGCGGTCGGAGTCGCCGAAGCCGAGGACCGGCAGGTCCGCGGCGTCGACCTTGACGACCGCGAGGTCACTCGCGGGGTCGGCGCCGACCAGCTTGGCGTCGACGACGCGGCGGTCGTTCAGCTCGACCTGGATCCGCGTCGCGTCCTCGATGACGTGGTTGTTGGTGAGGATGTAGCCGTCGGCGCGCGTGATGACGCCGGAGCCGAGCGCGCGCTGCTCGGGCGCGCGCTGCTGCCGCCCGAAGCCCTGGCCGAAGAACTCGCGGAACGGGTCGGGCAGCGCCGTGAGCTCGGGCGAGGCCTTGCGCTCCGTGCGAATGGTCACCACCGCCGGGGAGACCCGGCTCACGACGTCCGCGTAGGAGACCCCCTGCGGGATCGTGGCGGGCGCGGCCTGCGATGCGGGCGCGGGCGCGGCGGCGGCCGCCGGCGTCGCCGCCGACGGGGCGGCGTCGTTGCTCCAGGCGCCCGTCACCGCTGCGGTCGCCCCGACCGCGATCAGCGTGGCCAGCGCCACTGCCGCCACGGTGTACCGGCGCCCGTTGTTGCCAGCCTGATTCGTCATGTCACCTCTCCTTGAAAAGCGCGAAGATGGCGAGCCGCCTGTCGTGCGCGGCTTCTATGACATTGGACGACGGCGGGCCTTGCAGGAGCGTTACGCGGCCATTACACCGGTGAAAGGTCGGGATTGGCGGGCAGATCGATGGTGAATTGCGCGCCGCCGCCGGGGCGGTTCTCGGCCTCCACCCGGCCCCCGTGGGCCTCCACGCAGGCCTTCACGAGGCTCAGGCCGAGGCCGAGGCCGCGCGCCGATCGGCTGCGGTCGCCGCGGTAGAGCCGGTCCCAGATGCGCGGCAGGTCGTGCGGCGGGATGCCCGGGCCCGTGTCGCCGACACGGATCTCGACGTGGTCGCCGGCCGCGCTGGCGTCGATGCGGACGCGGCCGCCCTCGGGCGTGTACTTCACCGCGTTGTCGACGAGGTTGGCGAGCACCTGCCGGAGCCGGTCGCGGTCGGCGCGCACCGTGAGCGCCGCCGGCACCTCCGTCTCGATCGCGATGCCGCGGTCCTCCGCGACGTCCTCGTACAGCTCCCGCACCTCGTGCACGACGTCGGCGACCGCGATCTCGGCGAGCGCCAGGCGCATGGTGCCCGTCTCGGCCTCCGAGATGTCCATGAGGGTGTCGAGCATCGAGAGCACGCGGTCGGACTCCTCGAGGCAGTCGGCCAGCGCCTCGCGCTGGCGGGCGGCGTCGCCCGACGCCATCGCCGCCTCGGCGGTCACCCGGAGCCGCGTCATCGGCGTCCGGAGGTCGTGCGCGACGTTGTCGAGCGCGTCGCGCATGCCGCTGATGAGCGTGGTGATCCGGTCGAGCATCCGGTTGAACAGCGCGCTCAGCTCGTCCAGCGCGTCCCCGGTCGTCCCGGCCGGCACCCGCGTCGTCGTCTGTCCGGTGTCGACGATGTGGCGGACCGCGGCCGCCAGGTCGCGCACGGGGCGCAGCGTCGAGCGGGTCAGGACGAGCCCGCCGACGAGGCCGATGGCCAGCGCCACGCCCCCGACGCCCGCGAGCACCGTCCGGAAGTGGCTGAGCAGCTCGTCGCGGCTCTCCGTGCTCTTGCCCACCTGCAGGACCGTCCCGTCGTCGAGGACGAGCGAGGCGACCTCGAGCACCGACGACCGGTCGCGCGCCGGCGCGGTGGCCAGGTCGCCCGTCGTCCCGTCGCGGCGCAGCCCCGACACGTCGAAGTCCCCCCACTCCGGCGGCAGGGTGTAGAGCAGCACCTCCTCGAAGGGGCCGACGACGCGCACGAACAGGCGCTCGCGGCGGCCGCTGCGCTGCTCGATCTCCACGGCGTTGGCCAGCGCGGGCAGCCCGCCCGCCTGGTAGCGCGACGCGTACTCGCGCAGCGTCGACTCGACGATCTCGTGGTCCCGGGCGGCCAGCGAGGTCGCGAGCAGGCCGTAGGTCAGGCCGACGATGACGAGGGAGCTGACGAGGAAGATGCCGGCGTACCAGACGGCGAGCCGGAGCCCGATGGTGCGCCGGAGCCGGTCACTCCACCGCGAGGACATAGCCGGCTCCCCGGACGGTCTGGATCAGCTTGGTGTCGAAGTCGCGGTCCACCTTGTCGCGCAGCCGCGAGACGAGCACGTCCACGACGTTGGTGCCCGGGTTGAAGCTGTAGCCCCACACGTGGGAGAGGATCATCGCCTTCGACAGGACCGTGCCCGGGTGGCGCATGAGGTACTCGAGCAGCGCGTACTCGCGCGGCCGCAGGTCGATGGGCCGGCCGTCGCGCTCGACCTTGCGCGAGAGCAGGTCCATCGCCAGGCCGCCCGCCACGAGGCGCGTGGGCTCGGCCGCGCCCGTCGCGCGGCGGACGAGCGCCTGCACCCGGGCCAGGAGCTCGGCGAAGGCGAACGGCTTCGTCAGGTAGTCGTCGCCCCCGGCCTGGAGGCCGCGGACGCGGTCGTCCACCGAGCGGCGCGCGCTCAGGAACAGCACGGGCGTGCGGTTGCCCTGGCGGCGGAGCGCCTCGGTGAGGGCGAGCCCGTCGAGGCCCGGGAGCATCACGTCCACCACGGCCGCGTCGTAGCCGCCCGCCCGGGCGAGCGCGAGCCCGCGGTCGCCGTTGGTCGCGACGTCGACGGCCGCCCCCGACTCGCGCAGGCCGCCGGCGACGAAGTCCGCGATCACGTGGTCGTCTTCCACGACGAGGATGCGCATGGGTCCTGTCCGTCACTATACCGCCGCGCGCGGGGCGGGGCTTGCGCGGGCCGGGCGGATACGGGAGGATCTCCCGACCGGGACCGGCCGTGGCCGGCCCCGGGCGCGCCGCGGGCGGATCCGCGGGAAAGGTGTGCCGTCCGATGACCTCGCCGTGGCCGACCCGTCTCCTCGCCCTCGCGCTCGCCGTGGCGGGCCTCTCGCCGCTCGCGGCACAGGCGCCTCCCGGCGGCGCGACGACCCACGACGGCGTCCTCGAGTTCGTGCCCAACACGGACGAGGGCACCGTGACGGTGACCGACAGGCTGAACGGCACGACCCTGAGCCGGAGCCTGGTCTGCCCCGGCCCGAGGAACGGCGTGCTCACGCGCGACGAGGTCTTCTACCTCGTGGCCTGCGGCGGCACCCGCGAGGTGGCGTTCCTCAACACCGCGGCCTTCGACGTGGACGCGCGCGTGCCCCTGCGCGAGGCGCCGTGGTCGGTCACCGTGACCGGGGACGGGCGCTACGCCGAGGCCCGCGACGAGGGCGGCCGGGCGTTCGCGGTGATCGACCTGCAGTCGCGCCGGCAGGTGGACCGCATGGTGCCGCCCCCGGCGCCGCCGTCGAGCCCGAGGAAGAACGAGCTGATCTTCATCGGGACGATCCACGACGGCCACCTCACGAGCGAGCGCTTCTCGCTCGAGACGCTCCGCCGGCTGGTGCTCGTCATCCAGCCCGACTACTGGCTGACCGAGATCTCCCCGAACCGGCTGGGGCACGCCACCGACGAGTTCATGCGCCGCGGGCGCGTGGCGGAGCCGCGCGTCTCGCGGTTCCCCGAGTACGTGGACGTCCTCTTCCCGCTCTCGCGCTGGCTGCGCTACACCGTCATCGGCACGGCCGGCTGGAACCACCCGATGGACCGCTACCGGCGCGAGCGCCTCGACGCCATCGCGCACGACCCGGCCCGGGCCGCGGACTGGCAGCAGTACCAGGACGCCATCCACGCGAGCGAGGCCGCGCTCGCCGCCGGCGGCGCCCCGGACGACCCGCGGTGGATCCACACGGAGGCCTACGACGCGGCCCAGCGCATCCAGCTGGACGTGTACAACCGCCTGTTCGACAAGGACCTCGGCACCGGCGGGTGGGACACGATCAACGAGGCCCACTTCGCGAACATCGCCCGCGCCCTCGACGAGCACACGGGCGAGGGCGCGCGCATCCTCGTCACCTACGGCGCCGCGCACAAGAGCTGGATGCTGCCGCGCCTCCGGGAGCGCGACGACATCACGGTGCTCGACCTCGCACCCTTCATGGACGCGGCAAGGGTGCCGAAGTAACAGGGCGCACCCCTGGCACCCCTGGCACCCTTGGCACCTTGAGGGCGCACCCCTGGCACCCCTGGCACCCTTGGCACCCCTGGCACCCTGGCGGCGCACCCCTGGCACCCCTGGCACCCTTGGCACCTTAGGCACCTTGTTACTGCGCCACCGCCCCCCGGATCGCGTGGAGCTTGGTCTGGATGCGCTCGACGTTGGCCGGGCCCATGCGGAGGAGCTGCTTCTGCGCGGGGTCGAGCGACTCGAGCGCGGGGTCGGCAAAGAGCCAGGTCGCGCCGGGGCCCTCCGTGAGCCGCACCGGATCCTGGACGATCGGCGTGTCGACCAGCACGCGGATGGCCTCGTCGACCGCCGCCTCCACGTGGCCCTCCGGGTAGCCCAGCCCCCGGTAGGCCTCCGCGAGACGCGGGAGGATCGTCCGGTACGCGCGCGCCACGGCCTCGGGGTCGAGGGACGCCACGGTCTCCGCAATCCCGTCATAGCGCCGGTACGCCGCGGGATCGAGGGTGACCTGCCGGCCGCTCCGCCGGACGGCGAAGGTGGCCTGCGGCGCGAGGACGGCCAGGTCGCGCGCCGGGGACGCGCCGCGCGAGACGCGGTCGATCGCCGACGCGAGCTGGCGGATCAGGTCGTCGGTGGCCAGCCAGGCGGCCAGCTCCGGCCGCGTGGAGAGCGCCCCGAGGAGCGTCCGCAGGAACGGGTCCATCTCCATCAGCGGCGGCAGTTCCACGGCGGGCGGCGGAGGCGAGGCCAGCGGCTCGTCGGTCCCGGTCGTCGGCTGGACCTCCGCGACCGGCGCCGGCGGTGCCGGCCGCCCGGAAATCCACCACCACGCGCCGAGTCCTCCGGCCACGAGGCCCACAATCGCCGCGATCACGAACAGCCGGCGGCTGCCGGACTCCGCCGGCGGCTCGCCCGGCGACTCGGGCGATGGCCGCAGCTCCTGATCGTCGATCGTGTTCACGGCACCCTCCTCGGGTTCAGACTACCACCCGGGTCGGTTGGACGGGCTCGATGGATCTCCCGGTTCCCCAGTTCCCTGGTTTCCCGGTTCCACAGTGCCTGTGGCTTCAATGGCAGGCTTCGAGTCTCTCAGTTCTTGATTCTCAGTTCTTGATTCTTGATTCTTGATTCTTGATTCTTGATTCCTCATCGAAGCCCCCCTAGATTTTTCCGACGGAGGCCAACCGCAGGGTCATGCCCTGGACGCTGACGCCGAAGTGGTCGGCCAGCGCCTGGATGTCGTCGTCGCTGATCCGGCGGTGGCCGAGCCCCGCGAGGGCGGTGTCGAGGGCCGGCTCGGGCACGAGCAGCCGGCCGGCGAAGACGTTGGCCTCGTAGTCGAGCTGCTCGGCCGGGGTGTAGCGGCGCTCGCCGCGCAGCGTCTCGAAGTTGCGGTCCACGTGCACCGCCGTGCCGGCGGGGAAGCGATGCCCGAGCTGGACGTGGCCGATGAGGTGCGCGAGCAGCACGCGCCGCCGCGCCGCCGGCTGCCGGGCGTTCAGGCACGCCACCGGTCCCGACGGCGTCAGCAGCAGTGCGCCCGCGATGTCCGGCGCCAGCGGCTCGGTGATCGTGGGCAGGGACACGGCCGCGGCGACCGCATCCATGTCCACCGGCGCCGTCGTGAGCGCCAGCCGGCGCGTCAGCCGCGCCGCGAGGGCGCGGATGCGGGGGACCGTCATCGCCCCTCCTGCAGCCGGGCCACGACCCGCCGGGTGCGCGCGGCGCTCAGCCCGAGCGTCGCCTCCATCTCGGTGGCGAGCGCCGTCCACGCCTCCGCCGGCGGGCGATCGGCCGGGAGCAGGGTCGTGACCGGCACCGCGAGGATGGCCGACACCTGCGCCAGCGTGTGCGCCAGCACCCGCTGCTGTCCCTTCTCGACGTTCGCGATGCAGGCGCGCGTCACCGGCGGGTCCAGGCGGCGGCCGAGCTCGGCCTGGCTCAGGCCGCGGCGGTGCCGCCAGTCCCGGATCTGCCCGCCGAGGTGCGCGTAGAAGCCGTCGATGGCCTGGCCCATGGCCCCTGACGGTAGCCCGCCGCGCCGCCGGGTGTCAATCTTTGCTGAACATATGGAATTCCGAAGAGTCATCATTGATTGACGCTGGCGCCGGGCGCGTGCGATGCTGGGCCTCTGTGCCTGCTTCCATCGCTCTCGTCGTCGGTCTCGCCCTGGCCGGGGCGCAGGCGGCCACGCCCGCGGCGCTGCGGCTCGTCCCGGACACCCCGCCCGAGCCCTCGCTGGCCCTCACGCTGGACGCGGCCATCGCCCGCGGGCTCGAGCACAACCTGGCGACGCTGCTGGCCGACGCCGGGGTCGACGCGGCGGCCGGCCGCCGGTGGACCGCGCTCAGCGACCTGCTGCCCCAGGTGAGCGCGGACCTGTCGGGTCTCCGCCAGACGGTGAACCTCGCGACGTTCGGGATCAGCCTGCCCGGCTTTCCCGAGATCGTCGGCCCCTTCAACGTGTACGACGCCCGCATCGGCGTGTCGCAGTCGGTGTTCGACCTCGAGGCGATCCAGGGGGCCCGCGCCGAGGCGGCGGCCCTGGCCGGGTCGCGGCACACCGCGCGCGACGCCCGGCGCCTCGTCGCGCTCGTCGTGACGAACCTCTACCTCGAGGCGCAGGCGGCCGCGAGCCGCGTCGAGGCCGGCCGCGCCGAGCTCGAGAACTCGCGCGCCCTGCACCGGCTCGCCCAGGACCTCAAGAGCGCCGGGCTCGTCGCGAAGATCGACGTCCTGCGGGCCGAGGTCCAGATGGAAGCCGACGAGCAGCGCGAGATCGCCCGCGAGAACGACTCGGCGAAGGCGCGGCTCGCGCTCGCCGACGCCATCGGCCTCTCGCCGGCGACCCAGCCGATCGTCCTGGCCGACACCCTGACTTACACGCCGGCGACGGCCCCGGCGCTCGACGCCGCGCTCGCCCAGGCGCGCGCCAGGCGCGAGGACCTGCAGGCCGCCCGCGCGCGCCTGTCCGCCGCCGAGGCGCGCCGCACCGCGGCGTCCGCCTCGCGGCTGCCGTCGGTCGACCTGCACGCGAACTACGGCACCATCGGCGCCGCGATCGACACCGCGCGTCCCACCTACGCGGTGTCGGCGACCGTCTCGGTGCCCCTCTTCAACGGCGGCGAGACGCACGGCAAGGTGCTCGAGGCGCGCGCCGACGTGGCCCGCGCGCAGGCCGAGGCCGACGCCCTCGACCGGCGCATCGAGTTCGAGGTCCAGGCGGCCCTGCTCGACATCGCCGCCGCCGAGCGCCGGGCCGAGGTGGCCCGCCACACCGTCGAGCTCGCGACCGAGCAGGAGACGCAGGCGCGGGACCGCTTCCGCGCGGGTGTCGCCGGCAACCTCGAGCTGGTCCAGGCGCAGGCCATGCTCGCCGGCGCGCGCGACGCCTACATCGCGGCCGTCACCGCCCACCACCTGGCCCGCGCGGCGCTCGCCCGCGCCATCGGCGTCGACGAGCGCGACTACCGCCGCTTCATTGCTGGAGAGACCCCATGAGCCCCGAGCACGACCCCTCGACGCCGGGCGCGCCGCCGCGCGCCGCCGCGTCGAGCAGCCGCCTGCCGCTGATCGTCGGCGCCGGCCTGGTGATCGCCGTCGCGGCGGGCGCGTTCTGGTACCGCGCCGCCGGGCGCGAGTCGACCGACGATGCGCAGATCGAGGGGCATATCACGCCGGTCGCCGCGCGTGTCGGCGGCTCGGTGCTGGAGGTGCTGGCCGCCGAGAACCGGCTCGTCAAGTCGGGCGACGTCCTGGTGCGCCTCGACCCTCGCGACTTCGAGGTCGCCCTCGCCCATGCCCGCGCCGAGCTGGCCGACGCCGAGGCGGCCCTGGCCGGCGCCACCAGCGACCTGCCCATCGTGCGGACCTCGAGCACCAACGACGCCGAGCGGGCGGACGCGTCGACCGGCGCCGCCGAGGCCGCCGCCACCGCGGCCGCCCGCGCCATCGACGCGGCGACGGCCCGCCTCGAGGCGGCGCGCGCGCGCGTCACCGAGGCCGAAGCCCGCGCCGAGCAGGCGCACCGCGACCGCGACCGGCTCCGCGAGCTCGCCGGGAAGGAGGAGATCCCCGCCCAGCAGTTCGACGCGGCGGTCGCGGCTGCCGCGGTCGCCGACGCCGCCGTCACCTCGGCGCGCGCGTCCGTGCGCGAGGCCGAGACCGGGGTGGCCGTCGCCGAGAGCCACCGTGCCCAGGCCGAGAGCGCCGTCCGGCAGGCGCAGGCCGCCGCCCGCGCCGCGCGGACCGCGCCGCAGCAGATCGACGCGGCCGAGGCCCGCCGCGCCGCCGCCGAGGCGCGCGTCGCGCAGGCCCGGGCGGCCGTGCGCCAGGCCGAGCTCCGCCTCGAGGACGCGACCGTCACCGCCCCGTCGGATGGCGTCGTCAGCCGCAAGTCCGTCGAGCCGGGGCAGATCGTCCAGCCGGGCCAGCCGCTCTTCGCGCTGGTCGGGCTCGAGGACGTGTGGGTGGTCGCGAACTTCAAGGAGACGCAACTGGCGAACATCCGGCCCGGACAGCCGGTGACCATCGGCGTGGACGCGCTCGGCCTCGACGTCGAGGGACGCGTCGAGAGCATCGCGCCGGCCACGGGCGGCAAGTTCAGCCTGCTCCCGGCGCAGAACGCCACGGGCAACTTCGTCAAGGTCGTGCAGCGGGTGCCGGTGCGCATCGCAATCGAGGGCGCCGCCGACCCGGACCGGGCGCTCCGGCCCGGCATGTCGGTGGTGCCGGTCGTCCACACGCGGTAGCGCATGGCAGATCCGGCGCCGCGTCCCCCGGTCAACCCGTGGATCGTCGCCATCGCGGTGATGGCCAGCACGTTCATGGTGGTGCTCGACTCCACCGTGGTCAACGTGTCCCTGCCGCACATCGCGGGCGACCTGTCGGCGACCGTGGACGAGGCGACCTGGACGCTCACCGCCTACCTGGCGGCCAACGCCGTCATCCTCCCGATGACGGGCTGGCTCGCCTCGCTCTTCGGCCGCAAGCGGCTGCTGCTGCTGTCGACGGGCGGCTTCACCCTCACCTCGCTCCTCTGCGGCCTCGCGCCGAACATGCCGGTGCTCGTCGCCGTGCGGATCCTCCAGGGGATCACCGGCGGCACGCTCCAGCCGATCTCGCAGGCGGTCCTGCTCGAGGCGTTCCCGCCCGCCGAGCGCGGCAAGGCCATGAGCTTCTGGGGCCTCGGCGTCGTCGTGGCGCCGATCCTCGGGCCGGTGCTCGGTGGCTGGCTCACCGATAACTACTCGTGGCGGTGGGTGTTCTACATCAACATCCCCGTCGGCATCGCCGCGCTGCTGCTCGCCGAGGCGTACATCACCGACCCGCCGTACCTGAAGCGCATGTCGGGCGGGATCGACTACCGCGGGCTCTCGCTGCTCGCGATCGGCGTCGCCGCCCTCCAGATCGTCCTCGACAAGGGGCAGGAGGAGGACTGGTTTGCCTCGGGCCTCATCGTGGTCCTCGCGGTCGTCGCCGCGGTCGCGGTCGCGTGGTTCGTCTGGCACGAGTTGCGCAGCCGGAATCCCATCGTCGACCTGCGCGTCTTCCGGCACGCCGGCTACACCACGGGCACGCTCATCATGGCGCTCGTGATGTTCGTGCTCTTCGGGAGCATGGTGCTGCTGCCGGTGATGCTGCAGACGCTGATGGGGTATCCCGCGATCGAGGCCGGCATGGCGATGGCGCCGCGCGGCATCGGCTCGTTCCTCGGCATGATCGTCGTCGGGGCCGTGAGCGCGCGCGTGGACCACCGCAAGCTCCTCGCGCTCGGCCTGCTCGGCGCGGGCGCGAGCCTCTTCTGGCTGGGCGGCATCACGCTCAGCGCCGGGTACTGGGACCTGTTCTGGCCGCAGTTCCTGCAGGGACTGGCCCTGTCCCTGCTCTTCGTCCCGCTCACGACGCTGACGATGGACGCGATCGAGGCGGAGGAGATGGGCAACGCGACGAGCCTGTACAACCTGGTCCGCAACGTCGGCGGCAGCTTCGGCATCGCGACGGCGACGACCCTGCTGTCGCGGTGGGGGCAGGTGAACTTCCACCGCCTCGGCACGCACGTCGACGTCTACGCGCCGGCGGCGACGGGCATGCTCCACGACCTGGCGGGCGGGTTCGTGGCGCGCGGCAGCGACGCGTTCTCGGCCCGGCAGCAGGCCCTGGCGGCGGTGTACGGCATGGCGTCGCAGCAGGCCGCGGCGATCACCTTCATCCAGGTGTTCCGCGTGCTCGGCATCCTCTGCTTCGTGCTGCTGCCGCTCGTGCTCATCCTGCGCAAGCCCCGCCACCTCTCCGCGGGCGCCGTCCACATCGTCGCCGAGTAGCGCGCCGCGAGGCGCGCGGAGGCCCGCCGACCGAACGTTCGATCGGTCGTGCGCGCCCGCACCGAACACCTGGTCGGTTGCCCGCGCGCGCGCGCGGATGACATCATGGCGCTTCGAAAGGACCGCTACATGCCAAATCAACCGACGATACGCACGACCAGGTGGGTCGCCGGCTGTGCCGTGATGCTGACCGCATTCACGGCCGGCGCCGCGCGGCCCGAGGCCGAGAAGCAGGCACCGATCCCCACGCTTGTGGAGCCGGCCAAGACAGTCGAATGGGCGTCCTGGGGCGGCGACGAGCGGAGCAACCGCTACTCGCCCCTGGATCAGATCAACGCGGAGAACTTCGGGGACCTCGAGGTGATGTGGCGCTGGAAGGCGTCGAACTTCGGGCCGCAGCCCGACCACATCTACCGCGCGACGCCGCTCTTCGTGAACGGCAAGCTGTACACCGTCGCCGGCCACCGCCGCACCGTCGTCTGCATCGACCCGGTGACGGGCGAGACGCTGTGGATGTTCCGGGAGAAGGACAACCCGCGCTACCGGGCGTCGACCCGGCAGGACTACGGCAAGGGCGTCGCCTTCGCGCGGGTCAACGGCCGCCCGACGATCTACCTCGCCACCCCCGGGTCCTACCTGTGGGCGCTCGACGCCGACACGGGCGACCCCGTGCCCTTCTTCGGCAACAACGGCGTCGTCGACCTCCACCTCGGCCTCGGCAAGTACGCCGTGGACCCGGATCGCGGCGTGATGGACTACGGTGACATCACGACCTCGTCGGCGCCCCTCGTGATGAACGGCGTCGTCGTGATGGGCAACTCGCACGACCGCGGCTACTACCCGGAGAACAAGGAGAACATCCCCGGCGTCATCCGCGGCTACGACGCGATGACCGGGAAGATGCTCTGGCGCTTCGACCCCGTCCCGAAGGAAGGCGAGCCCTTCAACGAGACGTGGGAGAACGGGTCGGCCGAGTGGACGGGCAACGTGTCGCCGTGGGCCCCGCTGGCCGGCGACAAGGACCTCGGGCTGGTGTACGTGCCGACCGACACGCCGACCAACGACTACTACGGCGGCAGCCGCCACGGCGCCAACGTGTTCGGCACGAGCCTCATCGCGCTCGACGTCAAGACCGGCAAGCGGAAGTGGCACTACCAGTTCGTCCACCACGACATCTGGAACTACGACATCCCGGATGCCCCGCACCTGCTCGACGTGACCGTGAACGGGCAGAAGGTGCCGATCATCGCGCAGGCGACGAAGCAGGGCTGGCTCTACGTCTTCAACCGCGAGACGGGCGAGCCGATCTGGCCGATCGAGGAGCGCGCCGTCCCGCAGTCGGACGTGCCCGGCGAGCAGACCTGGCCCACGCAGCCGCACGTCACCCGCCCGGCGCCGTTCGAGATGCAGGGCATGACCGAGGACAACCTGATCGACTTCACGCCGGAACTGCGCCAGCAGGCGATCGAGATCGCCAAGCAGTTCCGCATGGGGCCGCTCTTCCAGCCGCCGTCCCTGCGCAACGCGGCCGACGGCACGGTCGGCACCTTCTCGGTGCCGGGGGCCAACGGCGGGGCGAACATCCCGGGCGGCGCGGCCGCCGACCCGGAGACGGGCTGGATCTACGTGGCCTCGCAGCGCGGCATGACCGTCTACGGGCTCGTGCCGGCGACGGAGAAGTACCCGGACGGCAAGCCCTGGCCCGGCTGGGGCTCGCCGGACGGCAAGGTCACCTCGGAGTGGGTCTGGGAACCCGTGCGGTCGTCCGGCCCGCAGGGGCTGCCGCTGCTCAAGCCGCCGTACGGCGCCATCACCGCCTTCGATCTCAACTCGGGCGACCTCAAGTGGCGGATCCCGAACGGCGAGACGCCCGACTACATCAAGGAGCATCCCGCGCTGAAGGGCGTGGACGTCGGCAACACGGGGCAGAAATCGCACGCCAACCTGCTCGTGACGAAGTCGCTGCTGATGTACGGCGAGGGCCGCAGCGGCGCGCCGTACTTCCGCGCGCTCGACAAGCAGACGGGCAAGGAGCACGCGAAGCTGGAGCTCCCGGCGCCGACCAACACCGCGCCGATGACCTTCATGCACAACGGCCACCAGTACATCGTCATGGCCGTCGCGGGCCCGGACCTCGAGGCCGAGCTCGTCGCCCTCGCGCTGCCGGCGGCGAAGCCGCCGCGCGCGTACGGCGGGGGAGAGTAGGAAGTAGGAAGTAAGAAGTAAGAAGTAAGAAGTAAGAAGTAAGAAGTAAGAAGTAAGAAGTAAGAAGTAAGAAGTAAGAAGTAAGAAGTAAGAAGTTAGAAGTTAGAAGTTAGAAGTTAGATTGGGGCGGAGCGGGCTTTGGGGCCGGCTCCGCCCCTTTGTCGTGTCGGGGCTATCGCACGAGGTAGAAGGCGTCCTGCCGGGGGCGGAAGGTGTGCCAGCCGTCGTCGTCCAGCCAGGCGACGTCCTCGGCCATGACGAAGACCTTCTGGCCGTCCCACTCGGGCACCGTGGACGCCGTGTTCAGCTCGATCGAGATGTAGGACCCCTTGCGCAGGGCCCGCGCGGCCTGCTGCCCGATGTCGTCGCGCCGGGCGGCGCGGAAGTCGATCGAGGCGCCGAGGCCGTGCCCCTGGGCGCCGACGGGGTGCGAGTAGATCATCGCCTCGATGCCGAGGTCCTTCATCTCGGCCATCGTGTCGTCGTAGACGGCGCCGGCGGGCTTGCCCGGCCGGGAGTGGCGCCCCATCAGGGCGTCCTGGAGGGTGTTGGTCGCCGCCATCGCCCGCTTCAGGCCCTCGGGCGCGTCGGTCTCGCCGTCCCGGAGGACGTAGGCCATCTTCTGCCAGTCGGTGTCGAGGCCCATGTAGGAGATGCCGACGTCGACGTGCACCAGGTCGCCGCGCTCGATCACCTGCGACTCGGGGGCGACGGCCAGGAAGCCGCGCGAGGTCGCGCCCGCCGCGCCGCGGCGCTGGATGCGCAGGTCCGGCTGGAACCACGTGCCGACGCCGTGGGCGCCCATCTGGTCGTAGAGCCAGTTGCGCACGTCGCCGACCGTGGTGGTGCCTGGCGTGATCACCTCGCTCGAGAGCGCCCGCCTCGCGAGCGACTCGGTGAGCGCGACCGCGGCCGTGTAGTACGGCTTCTCGTCGGGGAGCCGCGTGTCGAGGTATTCCTCGATGAGGTCCTGCGCGCTGACGAAGCGGGCCTGGTAGTCGGGCCCGACGGCCTTCGCGATGAAGGCGTAGGTGTCGTGGGTCAGCGACCGCGTCACGCCGCGCGTCCCGCCGATGCCGAGCCCGATGGTGGCCGGGGTGAACTCCGCGACGAGCTGCGCCAGGCGCCGGTCGGCGGGGACCGGCTCGTCCGGCGACTCGAAGAACGCCTTGAGCGTCTCCTCGGCGTAGCCGGTCAGGGCGAAGCGCCGGAGGCCGCCCGCTCCCGCGTCCACGAAGACGAAGAAGTCGCGGTTGCCCACGTAGGGCCGCGGCGGCGCGACGAACTCGGTCAGCGGGTCGTCGTGGAACTCCTCGTTCGCCACGATCCACATCGCGATCTGGTGGCGGCGCATCATCGGCAGCAGCAGCTCGTGCCGCTGGCGGAGCCAGCCCTCGCGCACCGCGATCTGCCGGGACCATGGCAGCAGGTCGGGCGAGGCGGGCGCCGGGGCGGGCGCCTGCGCCAGGGCCGGCGCGACGGCGGCCGAGACGGCCAGTGCGGCGATGACGATGGCCCGCGCGGCGGCACGGGTATCAAGACTCGGCGACATGGGGAATGAGACCTCCGCCGCCATTGTGGATCGGGGACCGGGAGGGACGGAGAGGGGACGGAGGGGGACAGTCCCGGGACTGTCCCCTCCCCGCGGTCTGCTACTGCTGCTTGCCGCCGTCGATCGGCGCCTTCTTGTCGCGCTCCAGCATCCGGTTGAAGCCCGGGAGCTGGGTGCTGATGGTCTTCTCGAGCCGATCGGTCTCGCTGGCCAGCTCCTTGACGAGGTCGTCGAAGATCGGCTGGACGTTGTTGCCCGGCTTGCCTTCACCGGCCAGCACGACGCGCAGGAGCGACGCGAGGCGGTTGTTGGTCCGGATCGGGAAGTTCAGCGGGTCCTGGTTGCTCTGGTTCCGCACCTGGTAGAGGTCCTCTTCCACGGTGGACAGCGCGCTCGAGAGCTCCTGGCCCGCGGCCTGGACCTCCTGCGGCGCGTCCTTGATGCGGTCGGCGATGGCCGTCTTGATCCGGCGGATCCGGATGACCGCGAGGTTGGCCTCGTTCACCTTGTCGCGGATCCGGCTCGCCATGTCCCACTGCGCCTGCAGGTCCGCGTCGCTGATGTCGCGCAGCGGGTGCTTGACGATGTGCAGCGGCTGGGTCTGGCTGGCGCCGTCGACCGTGAGCTTCACCTCGTAGGTGCCCGGCAGCACCATCGGGCCGTTCGTCGTCGCGCCCCAGAGGATCATGCCCGGGAACGTCACGACCGGCTCCGAGTTGAGGTCCCACGTGAACCGGTTCACGCCGGCCTTCATCGTCGGCCCGGCCGGACCGCGGCGCGGGGCCTCGTCCTCCTCGTCGTCACCGCCGGCGGGCTTGGGCGCGGCGGCCGTGAACGACCGGACCACCTTGCCGCCGGCGTCGAGGAACTCGATCGACAGCGCCTTCGGCTGGGTCTTGAGGTAGTAGGTGATGGTCGCCCGCTCCGAGCCGCGGATGATCTGCGGCGGCTCGTAGAGGCGGACGTCGGCGGTCTCGGCCAGGCCGAACTGCCGGAGCGCCGAGATGTCGTCCATCACGTAGAAGCTGCGGCCGTGCGTGCCGATCGCGAGCGCGTTGCCCGCGACGACCAGGTCGTTGACCGGCGTGTCCGGCAGCCCCTTGTTGAACTTCATCCAGTGGTCGCCATCGTCGAACGAGATGTAGGCGCCGTGCTGGGTGCCCGCGTAGAGCAGGCCCTTGCGCGTCGGGTCCTCGCGGACGACGTGGACGTAGTCGAGCGGGCCGATGCCCGTGATCGTCTTCTCCCACGTCTGGCCGAAGTCGCGGGTCCGGAAGATGTAGGGCGACTTGTCGCCGAGGAGCATCTTCTTGACGGCCACGTAGGCCGTGCCGTCGCTGAACGCCGACCCGTCGATCTGGCTGACCCGGCCGA
Organism: Vicinamibacterales bacterium; assembly: GCA_050250645.1. Taxonomy (GTDB): domain Bacteria; phylum Acidobacteriota; class Vicinamibacteria; order Vicinamibacterales; family UBA2999; genus JBFWVR01. The sequence continues at coordinate 215,817 of JBFWOG010000003.1, read as the reverse complement.
GGTCGGGCATCCCGGGCGGCGTCACGTTCGTCCAGGTCTTGCCGCCGTCGCGCGTGACGTGCACCAGGCCGTCGTCCGAGCCCGCCCAGATGACGTCGATGTTCTTCTTGCCCGGCGCGAGCGAGAACACCGTCGCGTAGATCTCCGGGCTGTTCATGTCGTGGGTGATCGGCCCGCCCGAGTCCTGCATGGTCTTCGGGTCGTGCCGCGTCAGGTCGCCGCTGATGGCCTCCCAGTTGTCGCCGTGGTCCGTCGTCTTCCACACGCGCTGCGAGCTGACGTACATCACGTCGGGATCGACGTAGGAGAAGATGATCGGGTAGGTCCACTGCCACCGCTCGACGACGTCCTTCGACGCCTCGCCCGAGAAGAAGCGCGGGTAGGCGCCGATCTCCTTGAGCTCGCCGGTGCGGCGGTTGAGGCGCGTGAGGAACGCGCCGTTGTTCGCCCCGGCGTAGAAGATGTCCGGGTCGCGCGGGTCGGCCGCGATGTAGCCGGGCTCGCCGCCGCCGACGGGGTAGGGCGCCACCGGCGGGATGCGGCCGAAGCCGCCCTGCAGGCCCGTGTCGCTCGGCACGCACAGCGTGCTGTTGTCCTGCTGCGCGCCGCACACGTGGAACGGGATGTGCGCCGTCGTGATCACGTGGTACCACTGCGCCGTCGGGAAGTCCTGGTCGCTCCACGTGCGGTTCGGGCCGGCGACGTGGTAGGTCACCGCGCCGCCGCCGTCGTTGCCGAGCACGACGTGCTCCGGGTCGTCCGGGTCGATCCACAGGTCGTGGTGGTCGCCGTGGGTGCCGCCGCTGATCGTCTCGAGCGTCTTGCCGCCGTCGGTCGACCGGAACGCGCTGGTGTTGAGCGCGTACACCGTGTCCTTGGCCTTCGGGTCCGCGAAGATGTGCGTGTAGTAGAACGACCGCTGGCGGATGCTGCGCGCCGCGTTGACCAGCGTCCACGTCGCGCCCGCATCGTCGGACGAGAAGAGGCCGCCGTTCGCGTTCTCGATGAGCGCGTAGACGCGGTTCGAGTCCGCGCCCGACACCGCGACGCCGATGCGGCCGACCACCCCGGAGGGCAGGCCCTGGTTCCGCGTGATCTCGGTCCACGTGTCGCCGCCGTCGGTCGACTTGAACAGGCCGCTGCCCGGGCCGCCGCTCGACATCTGGTACTCGACGCGGTACGCCTCCCAGAGCGACGCGTACATCACGCTCGGGTTGTTCCGGTCGATCACGACGTCAATCGCCCCGGTCTTGTCGTCGCGGAAGAGCACCTGCTTCCAGGTCTTCCCGCCGTCGGTCGTCTTGTAGAGGCCGCGCTCCTGGCTCGGGCCGCTGTAGAGGCCGAAGCTCGCCACGAAGACGATGTCGGGGTTCGTCGGGTGGACGCGGATCTTCGAGATCGCGTCCGAGCCCCGGAAGCCGACGTTCGACCACGTCTTCCCGGCGTCGGTCGACTTGTAGACGCCGTCGCCCGGCATGATGTTGCCGCGGATGCACGTCTCGCCCATCCCGATGTAGACGATGTCGGGGTTGGTCTCGGAGACGGCGACCGCGCCGACCGACGAGCTCGTGATCTGCCCGTCGGTGACGGGACGCCAGGTGTTGCCCGCGTCGATGGTCTTCCAGAGCCCGCCGCCCACCGCGCCGAAGTAGGCCACGAGCGGCTGGCCCTTCACGCCCGAGACCGCGATCGAGCGGCCCCCGCGGTCGGGACCGATCAGCCGCCAGCTGTAGGCGTCGAGAAGGGTGGGGTCCACGGTGCCCGCGGGCGCCTGCGCCGCGAGCGGCGCGACACCCGTGCCGGCGCCGCCGGACACGAGAAGGGCGAAGAGGGCGGCCGCCGCCAGGGGCAGTCGGGTGCGCCAGCGAGTATTCATACGCAAGATTCCTCCATCCTGAACCTCGCAGTCTAACAGGCCGGGGCGCGTTCGACGGACAGGAATAGTATCGATGCGTCTGGCGGGACCTTCTGCCGCGATGGCGTGACTGAGCGCTCTCTCCGCCCGGGCGGGCCGGCGGCGAGGGGCTCGGAGGAGGGTCTCAGGGGCGCCGGCCGCCGGGGGCCGGCGGCGGAGGAGGCTCGAGCAGGTCCGACTCATCCGTCGCCTGCCGGTCCGCGGCGATCTGGGCCTCGAGGTAGTGGTCCACCCCGACCTCGTGCGCAGGAGGCTCCTCGACAGCGGTGGCCCGCGCCGGGCCGGCCCCCGGCGGGACAGGACGCTCGAGCGTGACGGTGTACCCCGGCTGCGGCATCGAGATGCCCGCCTTGTCGAGCGCGCTCTTGGTCTGCCGGATGGCCTCGCTGCGGACCTTGGCGAAGTCCTTCTCCCGCTGGTCGACCCAGGCGAAGAACCGGACGGTCACCGACGAGTCGGCCAGGTTCTCCACGCGGGAGAACGCGGGCGGCGACGCCACGACGCCGGGCACCCGGGCGAGCCGCGTCGTGCCGATCTGCTGGACGTGGGTCAACTGCTCGAGGACGCCCACGCCGACGGCGAAGTCGAGACGTCTCAGCGGGTTCCTGGTGTAGTTGGTCATGACCTCCTTGAAGACCGTGGCGTTCGGCACCCGGAGGTGGTTGCCGTCGAGCGTCATGAGCACGGTGTCGCGGCCGGTCATCCGGATGACGCGGCCCTCGAGGTCGACCACCCGCACGTGATCGTTCACCCCGAAGGGCTGCTGGATGGCGAGGAGGATGCCGGCGAGGTAGTTCTCGGCGAGGTCCCGGAAGGCGAAGCCGAGGGCGATGCCGGCGAGGCCCGCGGTACCCGCCACCGCGCCGACGACCGTCGTCCAGTCGAGAAGCTGGAGGGCCAGCACCACGCCCGCGAGGCCCACCGCTGCCGCGACGAGGCGCTGCATGAACTGGCGGACGAGTGGATTGGGGACCGCCCGCGCGAAGAGGCCGTGTGACCGCGTGACCAGCCGCGCGAAGGCGAAGAACACCGCGACGATGACGAGCGCCAGGGCGAGGAGGGGCAGGCCCGAGACGACCCTGGCGCCCCACGCGCGTGCCCGCGCCACCAGCGGCGTGACGCGCGGCCCCACCTGGTTGCGCACCGCCAGCTCCTCGTCGACGAAGACCACACCCGGCATCGCCCTGGCGATGGCCACCGCCCGCTCGGCCGCCGTCGACGACTCCACCGAACCGTCAAGGCGCACCACACCGCCACGCACCCGCACCTGCACCTCGGCCAGGCCCTCCACCGTGTCGTACGCCGCGCGGAGCCTGTCGCGCACGGTCGCGTCGGCGAGAAGGGCGGGTGCGGTGGCCTCGGCGGGGGCCGTCGCGGGCTGAGCGCCCGCACGCGGGACGGAGGAGAGGGCGAGGACGGCGAACGCGAGGGCGGGGAGGAGCCGAGGGAGAACGCGAACGTGCATGGCGGGGGCCTCCAGTCACGGCGTTGGCGGGCCAGGACGCGGCGGATGGGCGGACGACGCCGGACGGCCCCGCGGCCGCCCGGCGTCCGCGCGCCTACCAGTACTGCGGCGTGCCGTAGTAGCTGTACACCTCGCCCACGAACCGGGAATCGAAGGTGTCGGGCCACTCGTCCTTGTCGAACCCGGGCGCCGCCTCGAGCTTGTCCTTCGGGACGTCGAGGCGGAAGTTCCTGTTGGTGGTGTCCACGGCCAGCGCGTCCCACGGCACCGCGAACAGCTTGCTGCCCATGCCGAGGAAGCCGCCGAACGAGAGCACGGCGTACGCGATGCGCCCGCGGTCGAGATCGAGCATGAGGTCCTCGATCTTGCCGAGGTTCTCGTTCGCGGCATTGACCACCTCGTCACCGATCAGCGTGGTCGCCGAGAGCACTTGCCAGTTCGTCGCCTGCGTCATTGTCTGATTCTCCCCTTGGCTGTTGTTCAGAACCGCGCGCCGATCTCGGCCGGGGGCCGCCGGCACAGGCGAGGTTACCGGCCCCGTCAGTGCAAGGCGGGTACCAGGGGGTTGGCGCCGGCGTCGGCGCGCGGCGGGCCCCTGTTTGCGGGGGGACTCGGCCGCGTCGGCACGTGGCTCACGCACGTGGCGGCGTGCACGCGGGGCCGGGGTGCACCCAAGTTGGGCATCGCGCGCCACAGAACTGGCGCGCTGGCGGGGCTAGGACTTCTGGGCTTTCGCGGTCCGGGCGTAGTGGGGGCTGTACTGGAGTCCGTAGGGCGTCACGAGCGTGAGCGCGGCCTTGTCGCGGTAGTACGCCTTCTTCGACGCGTGGAGGGCGGCGATCTCCTCCTCGGAACAGTCGCGCATCGTCACCGGCTCGCGCGGCACGAAGAACACCTGGCCGATGGCCATCGTGTGCGAGCCGTGGATGCCTTCGCCCGGCTGGAGCACGTAGCGGAACTCCGTCTCGTTCACGAACCAGTCGGTCTCGATGCGCACGACGAGCATCGGGGCGGCGGGCCGCTCGATGTTGTTGAAGACGGGCGTGTAGACCGTGTCCCACCCGGGCGGCGTCGCGAAGTTGGTGGCGCCGCGGACCGCCACGGCGCCCGCCGGCGTGCCGCAGTCCTCGGGCACGATGAAGATCCGCGCCATCTTGCGCGCGCCCTCGGGCGAGATGGGGGCGTTCGGGACGTGGAACTCCACCTCCTCGCGCGTGCTGCCGATGCCGCCGATCGGCAGGCGCATCGTCATCGTGAAGATGGGCTGCCAGCCCTGGCCGGGCCCGCCCATGTAGAAGGTGAAGCGGTAGACGCCGTCACCCTCGAACTCGATGCGGAAGGCCTCGTTCTCGGCGAGGGGCGGGTAGACGAAGAAGCCGGTCTCGCTGCCGGCCTCGAGCACGGGGCACTGCCGCGCGTGCTGCGGGAGGAGCGGGCGCTGGCTCTCGCGCTTCGGCTGGAGGCCGACGCCGGGCCGGCTCGAGTTCGGGAACAGCCGCACTTCCATCGCGCCAACTTAGGCGAGCGGACGGGGGCCGTCAAGCGCCGCACCGCATCGCGTCGCGCGCGTCGCGCGCGTCGCGCGCGGCGCCGCCCGGCCGGGGGCGGCGCCCGCGCCCGTCGCTACAGCGCGATCATCGCCGCCGCCCACTCGGCCGGGTCGGCGTCGGACTTCACGATCCGGGAAAGGTCCACCACCACGCGGTCTCCGTCGCGGGTGATTGGCAGCCGGTCCATGTTGCGCGTCGCGCGCCCGCCCAGGTACTTGCCGTCCGGGGCGTACTTCGAGTCGTGCTTGGAGCACTGGAAGCGGCCGACCGCCGGCTTCCACCGGAGCGCGTTGTTCTCGTGCGGGCACGCCAGGTTGAAGGCGATGACCTTTCCCTGGAACCGCACGAGGATCACCTGCGAGGCCTTGTCGATGGTCACCCCGTCGGCGGCCGGCAGCGGGTACGCCTTCTGCTGCCCGCCCGCCGACACGCCCGTCATCTCGACGACGGCATAGGAGGCCTCGGCCGTCGCCGCGTCGCCGGCGACCAGCGCGGCGAGGACGAGACCGGGGACGGTGGTGAGGAAATCCCGGCGCGTGCGGCCGCAGGCTATGCCGCAACCGTGAGCCACGCGCCCAGCCAGAGAATCAGTAGCCATAGGACGAAACTTGCTCCCGATGCCGCCAGCAGGCGGCGCCACGCGGCGGTCTCCCCGCGGCGCGCGAACGCGCGCTCCGCGGCCACCAGCCCCGCGCCGTTCGCGAAGAGCAGGCCGACCGCCGCCATCTTGTTCCAGAAGACACTCGACTCGACGAAGGTGCTCCAGTCCGCGAGCGCCATCAACGCGCCCGTGACCGCGACCAGCGCGAGCGCGGGCACGACGACGGCGTGCGACCCGCGCAGGGAGGCGAGCGCCGCCTCCCGCCCGGCGGTGTCCCCCCGCCAGGCGCTGGCGAGGACCTGGCGGTCGATCGCGAGCGCGGTGCCGCCGCCGACGAGCAGCGCGGCCAGGTGGAGGTACCGGACGGTGAGCGACGCGAACTGGTGGTCGGCGTAGTACACCGCCCACCAGGTCGCGGCCGATTGCAGGGCGACGGGTACACCCATGGCCGTCAGTGCGGAAGCAGCATGACGAGGTACCCGGCCGTCGCCAGCCCCATCGAGGTGATCGCGACGTTCCTGTGCAGCGACCGGTTGCCGCTGCTGAAGCCGCCCTCGCTCTCCGGCGCCAGCATGCCGGTCGCGGCGAACCCCGCGTCGGCCGCGAGCATCAGCAGCCCGTGGACCCAGCGCCGCGCGCGGCCGTTCGGATCCTTGCGGGCCTCCATCAGGTTCCACACGCCCGTCACCGTGTTCACGGCAAACAGCCCGGCGATGCCGCCGGCCAGCGCGCCGTGCAGCGAGCGGGTCGAATCGGTGACGTTGCCGTCGTAGAGCTTCTTGCCGACGACGTACTCCGACACGAAGAGCGGGAGCGTGGCGATGCTCGCGAGCTTGTGGATCTTCGCGCGCACCGTGTAGCCGTCGCTGTAGGTCACGGCGACGGGGCGCTGCGCCGCGTCCGCGGCGGCCGCCGCGGCGCGCGTGTCGAGCCGCCTCGCCGGGCGCTCGGCGGCGACCGGCGCCGCGTCGAACGTCACCTGCCAGGCCCGCGCGCCGAGCGCGCCGAGCGCGCCCGCGCCCGCATCGCCGCCATGCGCGAGGTCCACGGTCCACGCCGACAGCGTCGACGCGGCGCCGGGCGACGGGCTGGCAGCCAGGGCGGGCGCCGGCGCGAGCGCGGCGACGAGGAGGAGAAGGGGGATGCGTGACATCGAGGCTCCTTTGACTAGCGCGACTGGGCGGCGTTGTTGTCGACCACCCAGCTGCGGATGAGTTCCGCTTTCGCGGCGCGATTGCCGCTGAAGGCCCCGTACATCGGCCCGTTCGACCGCGTGACGAGTACGAGGAGGGAGTTGGGGTTGCCGGGGGACAGCGTGCGGAGGACCGAGGCGTACGAGGAGAGATCGACCCCGGCCTGGCGCGTCCGCGAGTTGTGGCACGGCGTGCAGTCGGTGTCGAGCACCGGCTTGACGTCGGTGGTGTAGGCGACGGTGGAGGTGCTGCTGCCGCCGGCGCCGGTGCCGCCCGACGGCGACGGCCCGGTCGTGGGCGTGGTGGCGATGGTCGAGGGTGACGTGGGCGTGCCGCCGCTGCAGGCGGCCGTGGAGGCGAGGACGACGACCGCCAGGATGATGAGCGCGAGGTATTTCATCGGATGTCCGGACCAGGGCGAGCCGCTGGCAGCGCCTCACGGCCGGGACGAAATGCAAATCACAGGCCGCGAACAACCCCGCGCCAGTGACGGCCCGCGTCATCGCGACAGGACGGGGACTGTCGCGGGTTGGGGACGGCCGGTGTCTCCGGACGTCTCCCCGGCGGTGCCGGAGCCCCGGCACAGGCCAGCATTACAGCGATGTCATGAGAGCCGCTCTCATGAGACGGGCACTCGTCTGGACGTCGAGGCCGTGTGCACCTATTGCAGTCCCATATGAAGTGTGTTGACATACCGGTCGCTTCCACGCAGGGCACGCTATGGCAACCAAGAACGACGTCTGGCAAGGGACATTGGCGCTGATGGTGCTTCGGACGATCGACGTGCTGGGGCCGCTGCATGGCTACGGCATCGCCCGCCGCATCGAGCAGATCAGCGAACACCGGCTGGTGATCAACTACGGCACCCTGTATCCCGCGTTGCTCAAGCTCGAGCAAGAGGGAGCGCTCAAGTCGCGCTGGGGGCTGTCCGACAACGGGCGGAAAGCCAAGTTCTACGACCTGACCGCCGCGGGCCGGCGGCGCTTGGCAGCCGAGACCAGGGACTGGCAGAACACGGGGGCGATCGTCGCGCGCTTTCTCGCGGCGCGAGGCGCCGAGTGAGGCGCCTTCGTTCGCTCGCCGCCCGCGTGTTCGGGCTGTTGTCCCGGCGCCGGCAGGACGACGAGTTCCAGGCCGAACTCGACAGTCACCTGCAACTGCACATCGACGACAACCTGCGCGCGGGCATGTCCGAACGGGAGGCCCGTCGGCAGGCGATGATCAGGTTGGGAAGCGCGGCTGCGGTGACCGACGCGTTGCGGGATACGCGACGAGTGCCGATCGTCGACGCGGCCATCCAGGACGTGCGCGATGGCGTCCGCGCGATGCGCCGTAGCCCGATGTTCACCGCGATGGCCGTCGTGACGCTTGCCGTCACGATCGGCGCGCTGTCGACCGTCGCCACCATGGCCAACACCCTTCTCTGGAGGCTGCCGTCGGTGCCCGACGCCAGCGAACTCGTGAAGGTGCAGGTCACCCGTGACGTGACCCGTACCGGGTACGCCTCCTATCCCGACTACGTGCACCTTCGTGACTCGGTCACCACCCTCGATCTGGCCGCGCACTATTCGACCGCACCCCTGTTTGTGACCGTCAACGGAAGCGCCATCGACCTGAATGGCGCCGTCGTGTCCGCCAACTACTTCTCCGTGCTGCAACTGCAGCCCGCGTATGGGCGCTTCTTCCGTGGCGCGGAGGACGAAGTGCCGGACCGCGACCGGGTGGTGGTCGTGAGCCACGGTTTCTGGCAGCGCTGGTTCGGCGGCTCGCCAGGCGCCATCGGCGCCGAGGTCGATGTCAACGGGGTCGCCTTCACGATCGTCGGCGTGGCGCCGCAGGGCTTTCCCGGCCTCGAGGTCTATCCCGCCGAGATCTACCTGCCGACGATGATGCTGGGGGCCGGCTATCGATGGTGCGTCGATGCGCTCGCGGCCGACTGCACCATCCTGGAGATGATTGGACGGCTCACCCCGGGCCACAGCATGGAAGAGGCCCGGGCCGAAGTGCCGTTGCGACTCCCGCACCGATGGGCCGACCCAGGCCTGCCCCAGAAGCTGGGTGTGGCGCTCGTCAATCCTCGCGGCGTGGGCGCGGACCGCCGGAGCGACCAGATGATCACGATGTTGATGCTGGCGTCCGTGGTGCTGCTGCTGGTGTGCTGCGCGAACCTGGCAGGACTGCTCGTGGCGAGGGGCAGCGCCCGCCTGGGCGAGCTGGGCGTTCGGTCGTCACTCGGCGCATCCCGGTCCCGGCTGGTGCGCCAATTGATGAGTGAGTCGTTGTTGCTGTCGCTCTGCGGCGGTGCGCTGGGTGTGCTCTGCTCCGTGGGCGCGACGCGGGTCCTGGCCGCGATGTTCTTCGCCGCCGACGAGTCGGGCCGGCCGCAGTTCTTCGACCTGTCATTGCAGCCGCCGGTCGTGATCGCGATCGTTGTCGTGTCGCTGCTGGCCGGCGTGGGGTTTGGCGTCCTGCCGGCACTGAAGATGTCGCGGTCCGGGGCCGCGTCCGCCTTCGGGCGGCACGAACGCACGGTCACCCGGCGGACGAGGGCGACCGCCGTGCTCCTGGCCCTGCAGGCCGCGGTGGCCGTTGTCCTGATCACATTGGCCGGCTCCTTCGCCCAGAATGCACGGGGGCTCGTGAGCGGCACCAACTACGACCCTTCGCACGTGGCGCTGTTGCGGTTGAGGCCGCGCCTGGCGAACTTCGACCCGCCGCGGGGGCGCGAGTTCGTCCGCCGGGTCGTCGAGCGACTCGCGCACGTGCCCGGGGTGGAGTCGGTCACGTTCGTCGGCACCGGCGCCGCGCTGCTGGGCCTGGAGAACACCGTGGCTCGCCCCGACGCGCCGGACGGCGTGTCGACGGTGGGCTACATCGAGGTGGGGCCGCGCTACTTCGAAACCGTGGGCACGCCGTTGTTGCGCGGGCGCGAGTTCGAGCCCCACGACCGAGTGGGCTCGCCCCTCGTGGCCGTGGTCAGCCGCGCCCTGGCCGCACAGACGTGGCCGGGCGAGGACCCGCTTGGCAAGGGCCTGCTCATTGACGGTCGTCAGCACACCGTCATCGGGCTGGTCGAGGACGTCGCGCTCCAGCCGCGCGCCGAGGCCGTCGTGCCCTACGCCTTTGCTCCGTTCTGGCAGAATCCCGCACACATCGACGCGCGGCTCCAGGTGCGCGTGGCCGGAGATCCCGCTGCCATGATCCCGGCGCTCGTCAAGGAGATCGGCCTGATTGATCCGGACGTGCCCGTCACCGAGACAGGCAGCATGGCTGCCCGGATGGCCGGACGATTCCGGTCGCTCAGGATGACCGCGACGTTCGTGTCGTTCGCGGGTGGTGTGGCTATCGCGCTCACGCTGGTCGGCCTCTACGGGGCCCTGGCGTTCTCCGTGGCCAGTCGCACTCGCGAGATCGGCGTCCGCCTGGCCCTGGGGGCGCCGCCGCGGGGCATCCTCGCGATGGTCACCCGCGAGGGACTCGGCATGGTCGGGGCGGGCGCGCTACTGGGGGTGGGGCTTGCCTATGTCAGCAGCCGATCGCTCCAGGGCTTTCTCTATGGCCCGGCAGAGAGCGAGACTCCGGTCGTGGCGATGGCGTTCGGCGTGATTGTCCTTTGCAGCCTGGCGGCCACGTTGATTCCGGCGGTTCGGGCCTCACGAATCGCGCCGACCCAGGCGCTGCGGCAGATGTAGGCGCCGGCGCGGGACTCCCCGGGCCAGGACCCTGCCCACGCGAGCTCATCACGAAGTCGCAGCGCCTGCCGCGGTTGCGGCCGGGCGCCCATCGCTCCTTTGGCGTGGGCCGGATGGCCGCGCTGGCCCACCGCGCCACCTCTTGACATTCTAGGCATCCAAGGCGAGGATACCTCTCGAATGTCTAGGCGTCAGGCGAATCCCGTCCAGGCCGACGTGCTCCAGGGCACGCTCGACATGCTCATCCTGAAGGCCGTCGCCCTCCGGCCGATCCACGGCTACGCCATCGTGCAGCGGCTCCGGCAGCTGTCCAACGACGCGCTAGTCATCCGCCAGGGCTCCCTCTATCCCGCGCTCTACCGGCTCGAGAAGCGGGGCTGGCTCGACGCGCACTGGAAGGCGACCGACACGGGCCGCGAGGCGAAGTTCTACAGCCTGACGCGAGCCGGCCGTGCGCAGCTCGCCGTCGAGCGCTCGGAATGGGATCAGTTGTGCGGCGCGATCCGGCTGGTCCTCGACGCCACGGACTGACGACACGCGACGAACCGGCACGCGGGGGAGCGGTCATGCGGATCGGTGAGTGGTTCCGGCGGCGGGGCGAGCAGCGGATGGACGCCGAGCTCCAGTTCCATCTCGACGCGCTCGCGGACGACTACGTGCGGCAGGGCGTTGACCGCGCGGAGGCCGAGCGCCTGGCGCGGCGCGACTTCGGGCCGCTCGAGCTCGCGAAGGACGAGTGCCGCGACGGGTGGACCTCGATCGCGCTCGAGCACCTGGCGCGCGACGTGCGGTTCGGCCTGCGTGGCCTCGCGCGGAACCCCGGGTTCGCCGCAGCGGCCATCCTGACCCTCGCGCTCGGTGTCGGCGCCAACACCGCGGTCTACCAGCTGGTCGACGCCGTGCGACTGCGGCCGCTGCCCGTCGCCGCCCCCGGCGAACTCGCCATCGTCGACCTCGCGGACCTGACGCAGTGGCGCGGGCGCCGCGCCAGCGGCTACCCGGTGCTGTCGAACCCGCTGTGGGAGGCGTTCCGGGATCGGCAGTCCGCCTTCGCCGGCGTGCTGGCGTGGGCCGGCGCGGATTTCGAGGTGGAGGACCGGGGCCGGATCGACCAGGCGCGCGGGCTGTTCGTGAGCGGGAGCTTCTTCGACGTGCTCGGCGTCGGGCCCACGCTCGGGCGCGTGCTCTCGCCGGCCGACGACGAGCCTGGATGCGTCGGGGGCGTCGCGGTGGCGAGTGATGACTACTGGCGGCGGCGGCTCGGCGCCGACCCGGGCGCCGTCGGGCGCGAGGTGCGCGTGAACGGCCAGCCCGTGACGCTCGTCGGGGTGACGCCGCCGGGCTTCATGGGCGCCGAGGTCGGCCGATCGTACGACCTGGCCGTGCCGATCTGCGCCTACGCCGCGATCGGCCGGGAGCGCGGCTGGCTCGAGAGCCGCGGGACGTGGTGGCTGACGGTGATGGGCCGCCGGCCGGCTGGCCGGCCCCTGTCGGTGGTGAATGCGGCGCTGGCGTCCCTCTCACCCGGCCTCTTCGAGGCGACCGTGCCGCCGGGGTTGTCGCCCGCCGACGCGCGCGAGTACGCGCGGCAGCGTCTCTCGGCGGCGCCTGGCGCCGGCGGCGTGTCGGCGCTGAGGACGCGGTACGGCAACCCGCTGCTGGTGCTCCTCGGCGCGACGGGCCTGATCCTGCTGCTCGCCTGCGCCAACCTCGCCAACCTCATCCTGGCGCGCGCCTCGGCGCGGGAGCGCGAGTTCGGCGTGCGGCTGGCGGTCGGCGCGTCGCGCCGCCGCCTCGTGTCGCAGCTCCTGGTCGAGAGCGGGCTGCTGGCGGCGGGCGGGGCGGCGGCGGGGCTGGCCGTGGCGGTCGTGTCGGGGCGCCTGCTTGTCGGCCTGCTCGGCGACGACCTCGCGCTCGACCTGCGTGTCGACGGCCGGATGCTCGCGTTCGTCGCCGGCCTCGCGAGCCTCCTGTGCCTGGGCCTCGGCCTGGTCCCGGCGTGGCGCGCGTCCCGCGTTGCGGCGCTGGACGCGGTCACCGCGAGCGGGCGCGGCGCGATGCACGGCCGGGGGGGCACCAGGCTCCGCCAGGTGCTCGTGGTCGCGCAGGTCGCCCTCTCGTTCGTCCTGCTCTTCGGCGCGCTGCTCTTCACGCGCACCCTGCGCAACCTCGAGGCCGTCGACGCGGGCTTCGAGGCCCCGGGCGTGGTCGCGATGCGCCTCGACGTGCCGCGGCAGGCGGGGCCCGATGGCGGCCGCGCCGCGTTCACGCGCGCGGGCCTCGAGGCCCTGCGCGCGATCCCGGGCATCGCGGCGGCCGCCGAGGTGCGGCACGTCCCGCTCGGCGGCACGGGCAGCAGCCTCGAGGTCTGGCCGGACGGTGGCGGCCCCGCCGCGCACACCGTCGTGCGGATGAACGCCACGAGCGAGGGCTTCCTGGACGCGATGCGAATCCCGCTCCTCGCCGGGCGTGACTTCACGCCGCGCGACTCCGCCGGGGCGCCGCTCGTGGCCATCGTGAACGAGACGCTGGTCGCGCGTCTCGGCCTGCCCGCGAATCCCGTGGGCACGACGTTCCGGGCCGTGGGCCCGCCGTCCCGGCCCGAGGTGGTGTTCGAGGTGGTCGGCCTCGTCCCCGACACGAAGTTCTTCAGCCTCCGCGAGGACGCGTTGCCGATCGTCTTCGCATCGCTCGCGCAGATCGGCGACCCCCGCGCGTACACGGACTACGTCGTGCGGCCGGACGGTTCGGCGTCTGGCGCCGTCGACGCTGTCCGGCGCGCCATCGCGCGCGACGCGCGACTGGCGGGCGCGACGCTCACAGGGCTCGACCAGACGGTCCGCGACGGTCTCGTGCGCGAGCGGCTGATGGCGGCCCTGTCAGCGGGCCTCGGCGGGCTGGCCATTGTGATCGCGGCGGTCGGCCTCTACGGGGTGTTGTCGTACCTCGTTGCGCGCCGGACCAACGAGATCGGCATCCGGATGGCGCTTGGCGCCGGCCGGCCCGCGATCCTCTCGATCGTGCTCGGGCGGGCGGCGGCGCTCCTGGCGGTGGGTCTCTCCGTGGGCGCGCCGCTCGCGCTCGGCCTCGCGGGCTTCGCCGAGTCCCTGGTGTTCGGACTGCGTCCCTGGGACCCCGGCCTCGTCGCCGGCGCGGGAGGCCTTCTCGCGGCCGTCGCCCTCCTGGCTGGCTACCTGCCGGCGAGGCGCGCGGCGATGCTCGATCCGCTGGCGGCCCTCAGGGTCGAGTAGCGGTCCACGTCGAAGCCCCACGCGTGGGGGGCGCCAGCCCATCGAACAAGTGTCAGGCGGGACGTCCCCGGGCGTTCTGGCCTATCGTGGGCGTTGCCACCCGCCCGGCCACCGTTGGAAGGAGTCCTTGATGCCACGCTCGCTCCTGGTACTGCTCGTCCTGGCCGTCTCGGCCCAGTCGCCGGTTCTCGCGCAGGCGCCGAAGTTCAAGGTCCACATCTCGGTGGACATGGAAGGCGTCGCCGGCGCCGTCACCGGCGACCAGTTGGGTCCGGCGGGGTTCGAGTACGCGCGCTTCCGGGAGTTCATGACCGACGAGGCGCTGGCGGCGGTCTCCGCAGCGAAGGAGGCCGGCGCCACGGAAATCATCGTGGCCGACTCGCACGGCAACGGCGAGAACCTGCTCATCGACCGCTTCCCGCCCGACGTGCGGATCGTGCGGTCGTGGCCGCGTCCCCTGTCGATGATGGCCGGCATCGACGACACGGTGGACGCCGCGATCTTCATCGGCTACCACGCGTCCACGTCGAATATGGAGGGGGTCCGCGCGCACACCTTCTCGAGCGCCACGCTGACCAGGGTCGTCCTCAACGGCGTGGAGGTCACCGAGGGCGCCTGGAACGCGGCCATTGCCGGCCAGTTCAACGTGCCGGTGGTGATGATGTCGGGCGACGATGCGGCGATCGCCGAGGTGCGGAAGGTGGTTGGCGACATCGAGGGCGCCGAGACCAAGCGCAACCTGAGCTTCCACGCGGCGATCACGATCACCCCGCAGGCCTCGACGGCCCTCATCGCCGAGCGGGTGAAGGCCGCGCTCGCGCGGCGCGGCGACTTCAAGCCATACACGCTCGCCGGCCCCGTCACCGTGGAGGTGAGCTTCAAGAACTACCGCCCGTCCCAGGTGCTGGCCTACCTGCCCATGTTCGAGCGCATCGACGCGCACACGATTCGCTACCGCGCGAAGGACATGGTCGAGGCGACCTCGATCATGACGTTCATCGAGGAATACGAGGCGGGCCTGACGCCGTGAACGCGCGGGCCTGAGCCGTCTGTCAGGCCCGCGGGATGTCTGTCTTCGCGAAGTCGTTGCCCACGAAGAGCAGCGCATCGCGTGCGGTCGAGGCCGTGGCATAGGCCAGGCAGTCGCCGAAGTTCAGCCCGGCGGCGTGCCGCCCGCGGCCGAAGCGGTCGTAGGCGGCCGCGGCGGCTTCCCACTCGGCCACGCCGAAGGACGTCACCGTCACGCCCAGTTCCTCCACCAGGCGCGTCACCTCGTCGATCGAGGGTTGGCCCCGCCGGCTGGAGAGGACGATGGCCGTCTCGACCAGCGTTGGCGTGCCGACGCGGACGACATCGGCCTCGAGGATCTGGTCCACGAGGTCGAGGGCGCCGGATTCGCCGAAGAGGATGGCGAGCAGCGCGGAGGAGTCCAGGGTCATACGCCCTCCGGTCCGTAGCCGAGGATGGCATCCTCCTCGGCGCTGGTGGGGCGCCGTCCCCGGAACGGCTTCGGGATCGTCGGCCAGATGTCCTGCTTCAGGAACTGCACGACGCGCCGTCGGCGTTCGGCGGCGGAGGCGCCCTTGAGCCGGCGTCGCCGCTCCTCGAGCGCCTTGCGGATGGCCTCGGTCTTCGATTCCCCAGTGAGGCCGGCGACCTCCTCGGCCAGCCGCTCGACGGCAGCGTTCTTGATGTTGAGCGCCATGCACCATTCTATCCCACCGAGGTGGATTGGTGTATCGATGCGTCACGCGCGTCAGTTCCCGAGGCCTGCGTCCCTGCCGACGGTCGGAGGACAATAGGAGCCTTGTGACCTCAACATCGGTCCTGATCGTCGGCGGGGGCGTGAGCGGCCTGGCCGCCGCGTGGCAGTTGCAGCGGCACGGGGTCGAGGCGCTGTTGCTCGAAGGGCGGCCGCGCCTGGGCGGCCGCGTCCTGACAGTGCAGCACGATGGCGCGCATTTCGACCTGGGACCGTCGTGGGTGTGGCCCGGGCAGCCGTGCGTGGCGGGCCTCCTCCAGCATTTCGGCATCGCGACCTACGAACAGTTCTGCGACGGAGACCTGCTGTACCAGCAGCCGGACGGCGCGGTGTGGCGCGACCCCCACCTGAAGCCCATGGAGCACGCGCTGCGGGTCGAAGGCGGCATCGGCGCGCTCGTCGAGGCGCTCGCCGCCGACCTTCGGCCAGGGACGATTCGCCTCGACACGATCGCGACGGGCCTCACACGTGGCGACGGCGGGGGCACGGTGACGGCCACCGGGCCGGACGGGGAGACACGCTTCAGCGCCAGGAAGGTGGCGCTCGCGCTGCCGCCGCGCCTGGCGGCGCGGCTGGCGTTTCAGCCGGCGCTGGACGATGCCTCGATGCGCGTGCTCGAGGCCACGCCGACGTGGATGGCCGGGCACGCCAAGTTCCTCGCGATCTACGACACTCCGTTCTGGCGCGCGCGCGGCCTGTCCGGCGACGCGCTCAGCCGCCGCGGCCCGCTGGCCGAGATCCACGATGCCTCGCCCTCGACCGGCGGGCCGTATGCGTTGTTCGGGTTCGTCGGGATTGACGCCGCCACGCGCGCGGCGCTGACCGGGGATGCCCTGCTCGAGGCCGCCACCGCGCAACTGGTCGAGCTGTTCGGCCCCGACGCGGCCACGCCGCTCCGCGTGCGGCTGGTGGACTGGAGCACCGAAGCGCTCACCGCCGCTCCCACGGATCAGCGGGCGCTCGACCACCATCCCCAGTACGGCATCCGCCTCGACCTGGACGACCGCTGGCGGCCGTGCCTGCATCTCATCGGCACCGAGACCGCGTTCGAGAACGGAGGCCTCGTCGAAGGGGCCCTGCAGCAAGGCTTCAGGTTTGCGGCCGAGGTCGCGCGCGCGCAGCGGGCCTCGATCGGAGACCTCGCGGCGCCGGACGCGGGTCCGGTCCACCAGGCGTCGATGGGGTGGGACTGGCTCGGCAACCCGTGACGGGCAGGGGTCGGTTCGCGGGCTGAAAACACGAAAGGCCCGGATCGCTCCGGGCCTTCGTGAGAGTTGGTGCGGAAGAAAGGACTCGAACCTTCACGCCCTTGCGGGCGCCAGCCCCTCAAGCTGGTGCGTCTGCCAATTCCGCCACTTCCGCGTGGTCGATGAGGCCGCCGCCGGCGAGCCGGCCGCGGGGTCTTGCCGAGAGATCCGTTACTGCTGGCCGGGCGGCGGCGTCTGCCCTGTGGGGGGCGTCGTCGCCGGGGCGGCCGGCTGTCCGGCGGCCGGCGCGGGCGCCGGCTGGGTCGCCGCGGCCGGCAGTTGCACCGGGGCCGCGCCTTCCACGCCGCCGACCACCGAGCCGGGGCCCGACTGGCCCCAGATCGCCAGCATCATCGAGAGGATGATGAAGGCCGCCGCGAGGCCGGTCGTCATCTTGGTCAGCAGCGTCGCGCCGGCGCGGGCGCCGAACGCCGCCTGGCTGCCGCCGCCGCCGCCGAAGGCCGCCGCCATGTCGCCGCCCTTGCCCTGCTGGAGGAGGATCACCACCATCAGCAGCAGGCAGACCAGCACGTAGATTGTGACGAGCAGGTAATACACCTGAAACCCCACGCGCCGGACGAATCCGGCGCATACCGTCTGGCGCCGGCCGGGCCGGCGCGACAAAACCCGAGTATAGCACGCACCCGCGGACCTTGACGCCATCCGTATATTGATTATGATGTCGCCATAATGTCCCGGACCCCGGACCCGCCCGTCCTCCTCGGCGAACTCGAGCACCTCGTCCTCCTCGCCGTGGCCCGCCTCGGCGACGACGCCTACGCGGTCAGCGTCCGGGACGAGATCCACGCGCGGGCCGGCGTCGACCTCACCCGCGGCGCCATCTACGTCACGCTCGACCGCCTGGAGCGCAAGGGCCTGCTGGCGTCGGCCTTCTCCGACCCGACGCCCGAGCGCGGCGGCAAGGCCCGGCGGTGCTTCGCCATCAAGCCCGCCGGCGCGCGCGCGCTCGCCGACACCCGGCGCGTCCTCACCAGCCTGTGGGACGGCGCCGTGCCCAGCCCGGAGCGCGCCTCGTGACGACGCCGCGCTTTCCGCGGGCGGCGTCCGCGCTGCTGCGCGTGGCGGTGCCCGAGCGCTGGGCGGACTCGGTCGCCGGCGATCTCGAGGCCGACTGGCGCGCCCGGCGGGCGCGTGGCGGCGCGCGGCTCGCCGCGTGGGCGTGGGTCTCGACCGAGGCCGCGCGGATCGCCGCGCGCTTCGCGCTCGAGTCCGCGGCCCTCGGCGCCGAGGCCTTCCGGCGCGACGTCCGCGAGGCGAGCCGCGCCCTCGGCCGGCGCCCCCGCTTCGCCGCCGCCGCCGTCGTCACGATTGCGCTCGGGTGCGGCATCAACGTGGCGGCCTTCACCGTCGTCGACCGCGTGCTCTGGCAGCCGTGGCCGTACGCCGCGCCCGAACGGCTCGTGCAGCTCCTCGGGCAGGAGACGTCGCCCGCGCCCCCGGCCCGGGTCGTGTCGAGCCTCGACTACGAGGCGTGGCGGGACGGGCTGGCGGGCCTTGCGGACCTGGCGGCCTACCGGGTCGAGTCGGTCACGCTGGGGCTCGACGGGGCGTTGCCCGACACCATGCCGGCCGCCTTCGTGACGCCGAACCTCTTCGACGTGCTCGGCGTCGCGCCGCGGCAGGGCCGCGCGTTCGCGCCTGGCGAGGGGCGCCTGGGCACGCCGGGCGTCGCGGTGATCGCCGACGGGTTGTGGCGCGCGCGCTTCGGCGCACGCCCCGACATCATCGGGCTGACCATCGAGACCGGCGACCGTCCGTACACCATCGTCGGCGTGGCGCCCCCGGGCCTCGAGTTCCCGGCCGGCGTCGGCCTCTGGCTGGCGCGCGCGAGCGCCGGCCAGTCGCTGCGGGGCCTGGCGATCGAGTTCGCGTCGCTGTCGGTCATCGGGCGCCTCGCCGGCACGCTGCCCCCCGCCGACGCCATCGCGGCGATCGACGCGCGCGGGCCCACGGTGGCGGCCGCCGCGGGCCGCGCCGCGTCCCCGGTCGCGGTGCCGCTCGACGAGGCGCTCGTCGGCGGCGCCGCTCCGGCGCTCGCGCTCGGCTGGGCCGCCGTCGGCTTCCTGCTCGTGCTCGCGTGCGCGAACGCGGCCAGCCTGCTCGTCACGCGCACAGCATCGCGGCGGCGCGAACTCACGGTGCGTGCGTCGCTCGGCGCCTCCGGCGTCGCGCTCGCGCGTCACGTCCTTGCCGAGGGCCTCGTTCTCGCGGCGGCCGGCGGCGCCGCCGGCCTGGCGCTTGCGGCGGCGGCGCTGCGCCTCTTCGAGCTGGCCGAGCCCGGCACGCTGCCGCGGCTGGCGGGCGTGTCGCTCACCGCGTCGAGCGTGGCCTTCGCCGCCGGCCTGTCGATCGCGGTGGCCCTGGCGCTCAGCCTCGTGCCGGCGCTCGGGGCCGGTCGTCTCGCCGCCAGCGACGGCGCCAGGGCGGCCGGTCTCGCGGCACGCGCCGGACGGGGCGCTGGCGCCCTCGTCGCCGGCCAGCTGGCCCTCTCGGCGGTGCTGCTCGTGGCCGCGGGCGTCACCGGCTGGGGACTGCTCCGCCAGGTCCTTCGCGATCCCGGCTATCGCGCCGACGGGTTGCTCGTGATCCCGCTCAGGCCCGACGCCTCGCTGGCACGCTCCGGCGCCACGGGCACCGTCTACGCGCCGCTGGTCTCGCGGGCGCGGTCCCTGGACGCGGTCCGGGCGGCGGCGGTAACCGATCACCTGCCGCCGTCGGCCGCCGGCCTCGTCGTGGACGCGGCCATCGAGGGCGCGCCTGTCGGCCGCGGGGGGGGCGATGCCGCGCGCGCCATCGGCGCGAGCGCGGGGTACTTCGAGGCGCTCGGCATCCCGCTCGTCGCGGGCCGAGGCTTCACGGACGACGAGGTCGCGCGCGCCGCCGCCGTCGCGGTCATCGACGAGACGCTCGCCGCCCGCGCGGGCGGGCGCGCCGCACTGGGGCGCCGCCTCGTCGTCGCCGGGGAGCTCCTCGACATCGTCGGCATCGCCGGCGCGGCCCGGCAGGGCCCGCTCGCGGATGCGCCCGGGCCCGTGGTCTACAGGCCGCTCGCGAGCGGCGCCTACGCGACCGGCGGCATGACCTTCCTCACCGAGCTCTACCTGGTGGCGCGGGTGGAGGGAGACCCGGGCCCGGTGGCCGCCGCGCTCCGCGCCGCGTTCGACGAATTGCCGCCCGTCGCGCAGCCTCGCGGCGTGACCACGCTCAGCGACCGCCTCCGCGGCTCGGTCGCCGGGCCACGGTTCCACGCGGCGCTCTTCGCGCTCCTTGCCGCGCTTGGCGCCGCGCTCGCGGCCATCGGCGTCTACGGCCTCGTCTCGAGCCTCGTCCAGGCGGCGGCTGCCGAGTTCGGGGTGCGCCTCGCGCTCGGCGCGCCGGCCCGGGCGCTGGTCGCGCAGGTCCTCGGCCGGGGGCTGCGGGTCGCGGTTGTAGGCCTGGCAGCGGGGCTCGCGCTGGCACCGGCTGCCGCGTCGCTCGTGGCGAACCGGCTCGAGGGCGTGGCCCCGGCCGGTCCCGCCATCTATGCGGGTGTCGCGGCGCTGCTGCTCGCCGTCGTCCTCCTGGCGTGCGCGCTGCCCGCCCGCCGGGCCGCGCGCCTCGACCCCCTGGTCACGCTTCGCTGCGAATAACCGCCGATGCCGGCGCCCCGTCGAAGGAGAGACCCATGTCGTTGCCACGCCTGCTCGCCGTCGCCCTGCTCGCATCGGCCCCCGCGCTCGCCGCGCAGGCGCCAGCCGCGAAGACCCTCACAGGCTACGTCGTCGCCGTCAAGGGCGACACGCTGACCATCTCGAACGTCCCGCTGGCCGTGCCGCGGTCGCCGGAGGATGCCGGGGGCGGCGGGATGGCCTTCGTCATGCGCGCGCCCAGGGACGGCGAGCCGTCGCCGGCGGGCGGCGGTGAGCCGAGCTGGGTGACGGAGGGGACGGCGGCGGGGGAGCCGGCCGCCGCGCCGCGCGTGATGCTGATGCGGCCGGAGGGGGGCGGCGAGGAACTGGTGCTGACCGACTTCGCGGTGCGGAAGGGCCTGTTCGAGGCGAAGGACTTCCCGGCGGGCGCCGCGGTGGCCGTGACCTACACGGAGGCGGATGGCCGCAAGACCGCGACCAGGGTCGAGAAGCCGGCTACGCCCCCCGGCTCCTGAACACGATCTCGCTGAACGAGGTGACGTCCAGGCTGGCGCCGCCGACGAGCGCGCCGTCGACGTCGGCCTGCCCGACGAGGCTCGCGATGTTGTCGGGCTTGACGCTGCCGCCGTAGAGCACGCGGCACTGCTCCGCGGCGTCGGCGCCGAACCACTGTCGCAGCCGCAGGCGGATGTGCGCGTGCACCTCCTGCGCCTGTTCCGCGGTCGCGTTCCGCCCGGTGCCAATCGCCCACACCGGCTCGTAGGCGACGACGCTGGTCGCGAGCTGCTCGCCGGTCATGCCGTCGAGGCTTTCCTTGAGCTGGTGGTCGATGACCTCGAGCGTGCGGCCCGCCTCGCGCTGGTCGAGCGTCTCGCCGACGCAGACGATCGGCACGAGCCCGGCGCCGAGCGCGGCGTGCAGCTTCTTGTTCACGGTGAGGTTGGTCTCGCCGAAGAGCGCCCGCCGCTCGGAATGGCCGATGATCACGTACTCGGCGCCGGCCTCCCGCACCATCGCCGCGCTCACCTCGCCGGTGAACGCGCCCTCGCGCTCCCAGTGCAGGTCCTGCGCGGCGACGGCGACGACGCTGGCGCGCGCCGCCTCCGCCACGGCCCACACCGCCGTGAAGGGCGGCGCCACCACGACGTCGACGCCCTCGACGTCCCCGAGCACCAGGCGCAGCTCCTTCACGTGCGCCACGGCCTCCTGCACGGTCTTGAACATCTTCCAGTTGCCGGCGATCAGTGGGAGCTTCATGGTGGATCCTCTTGAGGAATCAAGAATCAAGAATTAAGAATCAAGAACACGACGCACGACGTCAGGACCAGCGGCTGTCCGGTTCTGGATTCTGGATTCTGGATTCTTGATTTCTCACCGATCTGGTAACGCGGCAATCCCTGGCAGCGTCCGGCCGCCGAGGAACTCCAGGGAGGCGCCGCCGCCGGTCGAGATGTGGGTGATCCTGTCGGCGACGCCGGCCTTGTTGACGGCCGCCACCGAGTCGCCGCCGCCGATGATCGTCGTGCCGGGCACGGCCGCGACCGCGCGCGCGACGGCCATCGTGCCGGCGGCGAAGGGCGCGACCTCGAAGACGCCCATCGGGCCGTTCCAGAGGACGGTGTTCGCGTCGCTGATGAGCTTCGTGTACAGCTCGATGGTCGCCGGGCCGATGTCGAGCCCCATGCGGTCCCCGATGGCCTCGTCGGCCACCTTGAGCACCGCGGTGGGCGCATCCGCGTCGATCGCGGGGGCGACCACGTGGTCCACGGGGAGGCAGAACTGGACGTTCCGGGCCTTGGCGGCCGCGATCATGTCGCGCGCGTGATCGAGCTTGTCGGCCTCGACGAGCGAGCGGCCGACGGGCAGGCCCAGGGCCTTGAAGAAGGTGTAGGCCATCGCGCCGCCGATGATCAGGCGGTCGACCCGCGCGAGCAGCGTCTGGATCACCTCGATCTTGTCCGACACCTTGGCGCCGCCGAGGATGCCGACGAAGGGCCGCTCGGGGTTGCCGAGGGCCATCCCGAGGTACCGCAACTCCTTTTCCACGAGCAGCCCGGCGGCGGCCTGGTCGAAGTGGCCGACCATGCCGGCCACCGACGCGTGCGCGCGGTGGGCCGCGCCGAACGCGTCGTCCACGTAGACGTCGGCGAGCTTCGCGAGCGCCGCGGCGAACGCCGGGTCGTTCTTCTCCTCGCCCGCGTGGAAGCGCAGGTTCTCGAGCAGCACGAGGTGCGAGCCGTCCTTGGCGTGGGCCGCCGCCACGGCGGCCTCCGCCGGCGCGCCGATGCAGTCGGCGGCGAAGGTGACGGGCCGGCCGAGGAGCGCCTCGAGGTGGGCCGCCACGGGCGCCAGGCTGTACTGCGGCGCGGGCGTGCCCTTGGGCCGCCCGAGGTGCGAGGCGAGGATCACCGTGGCGCCCTCGCCGAGCGCGTACTGGATCGTCGGCAGCGCCGCCGTGATGCGCGTGTCGTCGGTGATCGTCCCGTTCTTGATCGGGACGTTGAAGTCCACGCGGACGAAGACGCGCTTGCCGTGGAGGGAGAGGTCGCGGATCGAGTGCTTGGTCATGGCACGATGGCGCCGGGCGCCGACGGGCGCCCGGCGGGCGGCGGCGGCGCTACAGCACCCGCCCGATGAGGTCCACGCAGCGGCTCGAGTAGCCCCACTCGTTGTCGTACCACGCCAGCACCTTCACGAAGTGGCCGTCCATCACCTTCGTGTAGGGGGCGTCGACGATCGAGGAGTGGGCGTTGCCGCGGAAGTCGACGGAGACGAGCGGCGCCGTCGAGTACTCGAGGATGCCCTTCAGCGGGCCGTCCGCGGCCGCCTTGAGCGCCGCGTTCACCTCGTCGGTCGACGTGGCGGTCTCCACCGTCGCCACCAGGTCCACCAGCGAGACGTTCGGCGTCGGCACGCGCATCGCGATGCCGTCCAGCCGGCCCTTCAGTTCCGGCAGGACCTCGGCCACGGCCTTGGCCGCGCCCGTCGTCGTCGGGATGATCGACAGGGCCGCGGCGCGCGCCCGCCGGAGGTCCTTGTGCGGGAGGTCGAGCAGGTTCTGGTCGTTCGTGTAGGAGTGCACCGTCGTCATCATGCCGGTCTTGATGCCGAACCGCTCGTGGAGCACCTTGGCGACGGGCGCCAGGCAGTTGGTGGTGCACGAGGCGTTCGAGATGACGTGGTGCGTCGCCTTGTCGTAGGCCGCGTCGTTCACGCCGAGGACGAGCGTGACGTCGGGGTTGGTCGCCGGCGCCGTGATGATGACCTTCTTCGCGCCCGCGGCCAGGTGCTTCGCCGCGTCGTCGCGCTTGGTGAAGCGGCCCGTGGACTCGAAGACGATGTCCACGCCGAGGTCCTTCCACGGCAGCGCGCCGGGATCCTTGACCGAGAGGACCTGGAAGCGGTCGCCGTTCACCGTGATCGCGTCGTCGCTCGCCTCGATCGCCGCCGACAGGTTCCCGAGCACCGAGTCGTACTTGAGGAGGTGCGCGAGGGTCGAGGCGTTCGTCAGGTCGTTGACCGCGACGAAGTCGATCTCCGCGTTGCCGAGGGCGGCGCGCATGATGTTGCGGCCGATCCGCCCGAAGCCGTTGATGCCAACCCGAATAGCCATGAGTCCCCCCGCGCGTTCACGCGCAAACGTCCCATTCTACCGGACGGCCCCGGCTGGCGTCTCGGCGGCGTACCAGGGGCGGCCCCTGGCCGGGGCGCGCCGGCGCCCCCGCCCTGACGGCTAGATACTTACGGGTCTGCTTGCCCCGGGTCAAATCAGGGGGGTATACTGCCCGGGCGTAAGTCCTTCTATGTATTTCCTTTACAGCGTTCTGGGGCTCGTGTTCTGCGCCGCCGTGTCGCCGTGGCTGATCTACCAGGCGGTGCGGTACCGGAAGTACGTCGGCAGCCTCGGACAGCGGATGGGCTACCTGCCGGTCTCGTTCAACATCGACGGCGACGAGTCGATCTGGCTGCACGCCGTCTCGGTCGGCGAGGTGCTGACCGCGCGGCCGCTGCTCAAGGACCTCCGGGCCCGTTACCCGCGCCTGCGCATCTTCCTGTCGACGACGACGATGGCGGGGCAGCAGCTCGCGCGCCGCAGCGTCCCGGACGCCGACGCGGTCTTCTACTTCCCGTTCGACCTTGGCTTCGTCGTGCGGCGCACGCTCGACCTCGTGCGCCCGCGGCTCTTCGTCATGATGGAGACCGAGATCTGGCCGAACCTGCTGGCGGAGTGCCGCGCGCGCGGCGTGCGGACCGCGATCGTCAACGGCCGCCTGTCCGAGCGCTCGTACCCCCGGTACCGGCTCGTCAAGGGCTTCATGCGCCGCGTGCTGGACGACATCGATCGCTTCCTCGTCCAGAGCGAGGAGTCGGCCCGCCGGTTCATCGACCTCGGCGCCAACCCCGGGCGCGTGACGGTGACCGGCAGCCTCAAGTTCGACTCGCTCGAGCACGACGCGCCCGCCGTCGCGGCGCGCGCCCGCGACCGCGTCCTGCGCTTCTTCCGCATCCCGCCGGGCCGGCCGGTCATCGTCGCGGGCAGCACGATGAAGGGCGAGGAGGGCCCCGTCCTCCGGGCCTTCCGCCGCGTCCGCGCGACGGCGCCGTCCACGCTGCTGATCCTGGCGCCCCGGCATCCCGAGCGGTTCGCCGAGGTGGAGGCGCGGTGCCGCGCCGAGGGCTTCCGCACCGTGCGCCGGACGGAGCTGCCGATCGACGCCGAGCCCCGCGCCGACATCGTCCTGCTCGACTCGATCGGGGAGCTGGCCGCGATCTACCAGGTGGCGACGGTGGTGTTCGTCGGCGGCAGCCTCGTGGCGACCGGCGGCCACAACGTCCTCGAGCCCGCGGTGTTCGGCAAGCCGATCGTGATCGGGCCGCACATGCAGAACTTCGCCGAGATCACCGACACCTTCGTCAGGAACGGCGCGTGCGTCCAGCTGGCGGGGGAGAGCGCGCTCGACGAGGCGCTGGTGTCGCTCATGACCGACCCCGTGCGGCGCGCCCGGCTGGGCGCGGCGGCCCGCGCGCTCGTCGAGGCCAACCGCGGGGCGAAGGACAAGACCGTCGCCGTGCTCGCGGAGCTGCTGCCCGCGGACCGGTCCACGACCTTTCCCGCCAACGTGCGGCCCTTCAGACCCATTGCTTGATCACCTTTACGCGCTCGCGGCCCGCGCGCGCCGCCGGCGGTTCGAGCGCCGGCCCGGCGAGCGCCGGCGGCTCGCCCGCCCCGTGATCAGCGTGGGCAACCTCTCGGTCGGGGGCACCGGCAAGACGCCGCTCGTCATCGCCATCACGCGCGCCCTGCTGGCCGCCGGCGAGCGGCCCGCGGTGCTCAGCCGCGGCTATGGCCGCGCCGTCGCGCGCGAAGGCGTGGTGGCCGTGGCCGACCGCGCCGGGATCCGCGCGGGCCTCGACGAGAGCGGCGACGAGCCCCTGCTCATCGCGCGCGCGGCCCCCGGCGCGATCGTGTGCGTCGCGGAGGACCGCTGGCTGGCGGGGGTCCTCGCCGAGCGCCGGCTCGGGGCGACGGTGCACGTGCTCGACGACGGCTTCCAGCACACGCGGCTCGCGCGCGACCTGGACATCCTCGTCACCTCGCCCGGCGAGATCGCCGGCGGCCGCGTGCTGCCGGCCGGGCGGCTGCGCGAGGGCGCGGACGCCGCGGCGCGCGCCGACCTGCTCGTCGTCGTCGGTGCGGGCGTGGAGGCCGCGCGGCAGGAGGCCTGGACGCTCGGCGTCCACGAGGCGGTCGGCGCGGCGCGCGTGCCGGGGGCCGCGCGCATGCTCGACGCGGGAGGCGGCGACCCGGAGGCGCTCCGCCGGTCCGGCGCGCCGGCCGTCGCCGTCGCGGGCATCGCGCACCCCGCGCGCTTCTTCGAGGAGCTCCGGGCGGCGGGCTGGACGATCGCCCGCGAGCTGGTGTTCCGGGACCACCATCGCTTCGGCGCCGCCGACCTGCGGCGGATCGGCGCCGCGGCCACCGGGGCCGGCGCCGCCCTGGTGATCACGACCGAGAAGGACGCGATCCGCCTGGCCGCGGCCGGCCCGCTGCCGTGCCCGGTCGCGGCGGCCCCGATGACGATGGCCTGCGAGCCGGAGGGCGCGCTGATGGCGGCGGTCGACGAGGCGATCGCGCGGGCGCGGGCGGCGGCCGCGGCCGTCGCGCCATGGCCGCCGCTCGCGCCCGTCCGGGCGGTGGTGGAGGCGGCCGGATGAGGCACCGCCTCGAGTACGGCGCCGTGATGGCGGTCCGGGGCGTCGTGATGGTGCTCCCCGGCCCGCTCGTGCGCGCCTGCGGGTCGCTGCTCGGCCTGCTGTTCTACGCCGTCGACCGGTCGCACCGCCGGGTCGCGACGACCAACCTCGCGCAGGCGTTCCCCACGCGGAGCCCGGCGGAGGTCGACCGGATCGTGCGCGGCATGTTCGCCCACTTCGGCCGGCTGCTGCTCGAGATCCTCAAGTTCAGCACGCTGTCGCCCCGGGCGATGCTCGCGCGCGTCGAGTTCGAGGGCGAGGACCGCGCGCGGCAGGCCTACGCGAAGGGCAACGGCGTGCTGTTCTTCACCGGCCACTTCGGCTTCTGGGAACTGCACGCGCTGGTGCACGGCCTCCAGCTCCGGCCGATCGGCGTGCTGGCCCGCGCGCTCGACAACCCGTACCTGAACGACCTGCTCGAGCGCGTGCGCGGGGCGACGGGCAACCACGTGATCTACCGGCAGGGCGCCGTGCGGCGCGTGCTCAAGA
This sequence comes from Vicinamibacterales bacterium, assembly GCA_050250645.1. Taxonomy (GTDB): domain Bacteria; phylum Acidobacteriota; class Vicinamibacteria; order Vicinamibacterales; family UBA2999; genus JBFWVR01. The sequence continues at coordinate 188,747 of JBFWOG010000003.1, read as the reverse complement.
CGCTGGCCGCCGGCGAGGGCGTCGCGATGCTGATCGACCAGCACATGCACAGCGCCGACGCCATCTGGGTGGACTTCTTCCAGCGCCCGGCCGCGACCACCTCGACGCTCGCCGTGCTGGCGCTGCGGACCGGCGCGCCCGTCGTGCCGGTGTTCGCGGTGCCGCTGCCGGGAGGGCGGTTCCGGATGATCTACGACCACCCGGTGGAGCCCCCGGAGGGGGAGGGGCCGGAGCAGGTCCGCGCGTTCACCCAGCGCTGCACCGACGTGCTGGAGATGTACGTGCGCCGCCAGCCCGAGCTGTGGCTCTGGATGCACAGGCGCTGGCGCGACGCGCCCGTGTCGGAGGCCACCCGCGGCATGTTCCCGGAAACGCGGCCGGACGAGGATGGATAGGCTCCTGGTGGTCGCGCCCAACTGGCTGGGCGACGCCGTGATGGCGCTGCCCGCGGTGGCCGATCTCCGGCGCGCCCACCCGGGCGCGCGCGTCACCGTCGCGGCGCGCGGCGCGGTGGCGCCCCTCTTCGCCATGGTCGACGGCGTCGGCGACGTCGTCACGCTCGCGTCGCGCGGCGGGCTGGCGGGCCTGACCGGCTGGACCGCCGACGCGGCCCGGCTCGCGGCCGGGGGCTTCGACGCCGCGCTGCTGCTGCCCAACGCCTTCCGGGCTGCCTGGGTCGCGCGCCGCGCCGGCATCCCCGAGCGGTGGGGGCTCGCCACCGACATGCGCGCGCGCCTGCTGACGCGCGCGGTCCCGAAGCCCCGGGGGCGGATGCACCAGGCGGCCTACTACCAGGCGCTCGTCCGCGGCCTCGGTGTGGAGACGGGCGAGGCCTTCGCGCCCATCGCCGTGCCGGCGGCGTCGCGGCAGGCGGCCGCGGCGCTCGCCGGCGCGCGCGGCCTGTCCCCGGGGGCGCCCTACGTCGCCATGGCGCCCGGCGCCGCGTACGGCCGGGCGAAGCAGTGGCCGCCGGCGCGCTTCGCCGAGCTCGCCGTCCGGCTGGCGCGCGACCACGGCGTGGCGGCGGTGCTCGTCGGCAGCCGCGGCGACGCCCCCGCATGCCGGGAGGTCGTGGACCGCGCGGGCGCGGCCGGGCGCGCGTCCGTCGTCGATCTCGCCGCGGCGACGGACGTGCCGACGCTGGCCGGCGTGCTCGCCGGCGCGCGCGCGGTCGTGGCGAACGACTCCGGCGCGATGCACCTCGCCGCCGCCGTCGGGGCGCCCGTGGCCGCGATCTTCGGCGCCACCGACGAGCGCCGGACCGCCTCGCTGGCGGCCGGTCCCGGCCAGCCGTCGCCCGAGGTCGTCGTCGGCCAGGCGTGGTGCCGGCCCTGCATGCTCCGCGAGTGCCCGATCGATCACCGCTGCATGCGCAGCGTCACGGCCGACGTGGTGGCCGCCCGCCTGGCGCGGCACCTGCGCGCCTGAGGTTCCCGAACGATGTCTCCCGCAGTCTTCCTCGATCGCGACGGCACGCTGAACGTGGACGTCGGCTACCTGCACCGGCTCGAGGACCTCGCGCTCTTTCCGTGGACGGCCGACGCGCTGCGGCTGCTGAAGCGGGCCGGCTACCGGCTGGTGGTCGTGACGAACCAGTCGGGCATCGCCCACGGGCTCGTCGAGCCGGGCTTCACCGAGCGCGCGCACGCCGAGATGCGCCGGCGGCTCGCGCCAGGGGGCGCGGACCTCGACGCGCTGTATTTCTGCCCGCACCACCCGCGCGGCTCCGTCGCCGGCCTCGCGGTGGCGTGCCGGTGCCGCAAGCCGAATCCCGGGATGGTGGAGGACGCGGCGCGCGACCTCGACATCGACCTCGCGCGGTCGTGGGTCGTCGGTGACAAGTGGATTGACGTCCAGCTCGGCCATGCGGTGGGGGCGCGGTCCGTGCTCGTGCGGACCGGGTGGGGCGCCGACGAGGAGCGCCGCCGTCCCGCGGGGCAGGCCGTCGAGGCCATCTGCGACAACCTCATGGCTGCCGCCGCCGTCATCCTCGGCTGAGCCGGCTGCGGCCCGGCCTTGCGGATATCCGGCATGCGGGCGGGCGCGCGCGCCATTTCGCGTCGCTGGCGGGGCGTTGCGCGTTGGTCGGGTCCTTGCACACGGCCGGGGCACTGGCCCCCTGCGCACGCGCGAACCTTCCGGGCCACTGGAGGATGCCATGGCCACCGTACGCGTCGGCACGTTGATTCGGGCGCCCCTGGAGCGCGTCTTCCGGGTCTTCACGGACATCGAGGGCTCGGCCCTCCGCGTTCGCAACATCCAGCAGATCGAGATGCTGACCCCGGGCGCGATCAAGATCGGCTCGCGCTGGCGCGAGACGCGCGAGCTGATGGGGCAGACGGCGTCGGAGGAACTCCAGATCACGGCCTTCGAGATGAACCGCATGTACACGATCACGTGCGACACGCACGGCACGCGGTTCGACTGCACGTTCCGCTTCACGGAGGCCCCTGACGGCACCGACGTCATGGCGGAACTCGACATCATCCCGCAGTCGTTCGGCGCCAGGCTCGTCGCCCCGTTCGGCGCGCTCGTGCTGTCGAACATCGAGAAGAGCCTCGAGCAGGACCTGATGGATCTCACGCACGCCGTCGAGGCCGCGCCGGTGTGACGACGGGGGTGCTCCACGACGGGGCTCCACGACCGTGGCGCGCCCCCGTGCCGCACCCCCGTTCTTTGATAAGCTGATCAGCCGTCATGCCCCTGGCACAGGTCCCCTCGGCGGCGCGTCTGCTGCAGCTCGTCGGCCGCTTCCGCGGGCGGCGCGTCGTCGTGCTCGGCGACCTGATTGCCGACGAGTTCGTGTACGGCCGGGTGGCGCGGGTGTCACGCGAGGCGCCGGTGCTGATCCTCGAGTACGACTCCACCGAGGTGGTGCCTGGCGGGGCCGGCAACGCCGCCGGCAACGTGGCGGCGCTCGGCGGCACCGCCCGCCTGGTCGGCCTCGCCGGCCGGGACCCGGCCGGGGACCGGCTCATGGCGGCGTTCCCGGCCCGCGTCGAGCGGGGGCGCGTCCTGAGGCCGGCCGGCTATCACACGCCCGTCAAGACGCGCATCCTCGCGGGCGGCATCCACTCCGCGAAGCAGCAGGTGGTCCGGATCGACCGCCTGGCCGGCGACGGCGTCGAGGCGCGCCACCGGGCGATGATCGAGCGCGCGGCCCGCGCCGCGGCGCGCGGCGCCGACGCCGTCCTGGTCTCGGACTACGGATCGGGCCTCGTCACCCCGGCCTTCGTCGGCGCCCTGGCGCGCAGCCTGCGGACCCGGACCGCCCGCGTGCCGGTGCTCGTCGACTCGCGCTACGCGCTCACCCGCTTCTCGCGCCTGGCCGCCTGCACGCCGAACGAGAGCGAGGTCGAGCAGGTCCTCGGCGTGTCGATCGACGACCGCCCCCGCGTCCTCGAGCGTGCCGGGCGGCAACTGCTGGCCAGCACGCGGATGGAAGCCGTGCTCATCACGCGTGGCAGCCGCGGCATGGCGCTCTTCGAGCCCGACAAGCCCACCGTGCACATCCCCATCCACGGCTCCGACCAGATCGCGGACGTCACCGGCGCCGGCGACACGGTGATGGCCACGATGACCCTGGCCCTGGCCGCCGGCGCGACGTTCGAGGAGGCCGCGCGGCTCGCCAACTTCGCGGGCGGGCTCGTCGTGATGAAACGGGGCACGGCCACCGTGGCCGCCGATGAACTGCGGGCCGCGATCACGGCCGCCGATGACGCACAGATGCGCAGATGATGCGAGATGCCGGCGCGTACCGCGACTGATCCCACGGGCCACAGATGCCACAGATGACACAGATGCCACGGATGAATCTCGTGGCAACCCGTAAGGCTCCGGGTCGAGGCGGCAAGGGCGCTACAGGACGATTCCGGTTGGCGGGCGCCGGTGGAGGCACCGATCTGTGGTGGCGTGCCCGGCGGTCGAGGTCGGCGTCAGTCGCGTCATCTGTGCCATCTGTGCCATCTGTGGCATCTGTGCACCTGCGTTCATCTGCGCTTATCTGTGGCCATGGGTGACATCCTGAGCCGCGACGAACTGGCGGCGCGGGTGGCGCGGGATCGCGCCGAGGGACGGACGATCGCGTTCGCCAACGGCTGCTTCGACCTCCTGCACGTCGGGCACGTCCGCTACCTCCAGGCGGCGGCGCGCGAGGCCGACCGGCTCATCGTGGCGGTGAACGACGACGCGTCGGTGCGGCGGCTGAAGGGCGCGAACCGGCCGGTGCTGGCGGCGGCCGACCGCGCGGAACTCGTCGGCGCCCTCGCGGGGGTCGACTACGTCGTCGTCTTCAGCGAGCCGACGGTGACGCCGCTCCTCGAGCGGCTGCGGCCCGACGTGCACTGCAAGGGCACCGACTACACCGCCGACACGGTTCCCGAGCGCGAGACCGTCCGCGCCTACGGCGGCCGCGTGGCCATCGTCGGCGACCCGAAGGACCACTCCACCCGCGGGCTGCTGGCGGCCATCCGCCAGGCGGGCGAGTAGGCGCGACGGCGGCCACATCCAGATGCGCATCCTCATCGTCCGCCTGAGCGCGCTCGGCGACATCGTGCACGCGTGGCCGGTGCTGGCCGCGATCCGGGACGCCGTCCCCGGCGCGCGCGTGGACTGGGTTGTCGACGCGCGCTACGAGGGGGTGCTGGACCTGGTCGAGGGCATCGACAGGCGGATCGTGGTGCGCGCGGCCACGGCCGCCGGGGGAGCGGCGCGCGCCGCGTTCCCGGGGACCGCGGGGGGGTGGCTGGCGGCGGCGCGCGCTCTGAGGCGCGAGCGGTACGACGTGGCCCTCGACCTGCAGGGACTCCTGAAGTCGGCGCTCGTCGCGCGCGCGTCGGGCGCCCGGCGCGTCGTGGGGTTCGACACGGCGGGCGCGCGCGAGAAACAGGCGGCCTGGTTCTACACGGACCGGGTGGCGACCGACAGGCGCGGCCACGTCGTCAGGAAGAACCTGGCGGTGCTCGCGGCGATCGGCATCACGCCGCCCGCGGCCATCCGCATGCCGATCGTGGTGCCGCCGTCGGCCGTCGCCGACGAGGCGGCGGCGGGCGGCCCGTTCGTCCTGCTCAACCCCGGCGGCGGGTGGCCGAACAAGCGCTGGGAGCCGGCGCGGTTCGGCGAGCTGGCGGCGCGCATCGGCGAGCAGCTGTCGCTCCGGTCGCTCGTGCTGTGGGGACCGGGCGAGGACGACCTGGCGCAGCATGTCGTCGACGGGTCGCGGGGCTTCGCGAGCCGGGCGCCGGCGACCGCGCTCGGTGACCTGCTGGCGCTGGCGTCGCGCGCGGCGCTGGTGGTCGCGGGGGATACCGGTCCGCTCCACCTGGCGGCGGCCGCCGGCGCGCCGCTCGTCGGCCTCTACGGACCCACGTGGCCGCAGCGCAACGGGCCATGGGCGCCGGACGACCTGGTGATCTCGCGCGCGCCGGCGTGCGGATGCCATCACAAGCGGCAGTGCGTGCGCGAGCGGCGCTGCCTGGACGACATCTCGGTGGACAACGTGTTCGGCATGGTGCAGCGGCGGTTGGCGTCGGCGGGCGCGCGATGAGGTGGACGGCGCTGCTGGCCCGGTGGCGGGTCACGCTCGGGTTCGTCTGCGCGGCGGTGGTGATCGGGCTCGCCTCGCCGACGCCGGTCTCGCTCGCCGCCGGCGCCGTGGTCGCCGCCGCCGGCGAGGCGATCCGGCTGTGGGCCGCGGGGCACCTGGAGAAGAGCCGCGAGGTGACCAGCTCCGGCCCGTACCGCTTCACGCGCCACCCGCTCTACCTGGGCTCGTCGCTCATCGCGGCCGGCGTGGTCGTCGCGTCGCTCAGCGTCGCCGTCGCGGCGCTCGCGGTCCTCTACATGGGCCTGACGATCACCGCGGCCATCCGCGCCGAGGAGGCGCACCTCCGCGAGAAGTTCGGCGGCGCCTACGACGCCTACGCCGAGCGCCGCGCCGCGCCCGTGGCGCGCTCCTGGAGCTGGGCGCGCGCCGTCTACAACCGCGAGCACCACACGGTCGCGGGTGTCGTGGCCGCGTTCGCGCTGCTCGCGGCGCGCGCCTGGCTCGGCTAGTCGAGGAGCGGAGCGGAGAGGGGCGGAGCGGGGGGACGCCGCGCCCGTCACATCTGATTGACGAAACAGGGGCGCAGCCCTACAATGGAAAGTCTTTGCCGGTCGGGACGGACCGAGCCGGGCGGTTAGCTCAGTTGGTAGAGCTCCGGCTTTACACGCCGGCCGTCACAGGTTCGAGTCCTGTACCGCCCACCAGTTCCCTCGCCCGCGCCTCGCGGGTGGCGGACAGGGAGTCAGGCCGGCCGGCAAGGAGGCCGCGGCAGCCCGTTCGCATCCAGTGACAGGGATGCGGAACAAGGCGGGTCGTCGCGGAACAGGAGCTCACGGGATCGTTCTCCCCAGGGGAGATAGGTCACGACATAGATCTGAAGATCCGGCTCGATCGACACATCGATCACCAGGTCACCAGATCACGAGCTCACCAGATTCCAGCGCAAGCTGGATTGGGGGTCGTAGTTCAGTTGGTTAGAACGCCGGCCTGTCACGCCGGAGGCCGCGGGTTCGAGTCCCGTCGACCCCGCCATTCCTTCGCGCCATCTCTTCCCGTCCCGTCTATCCCCCTCGACCGGTTGAAGTAGCCGCGCCCGAGAAGCGCGGCTGCGCCCGTCCGCATCGGTGACAAGGGCCCCCGACCGGTGCCTGGCGTCCATTCCCCGCTCCCGGCCCGGCTACTGGTATTCCGGTGCCTGCGACCGATAAGACGAGGGCAACTGCACGCAGGCTTGCGGTTCCGGCTTCCCGCCGGCCGCCCGGTCGCGTATCGTTACGGCACCCGTTCGCGTATATGGATCACATCCCACCGTCGTCCCACCCCCGCCCCGACAACCCCACCGTCCTCGTCGTGGACGACGAGGAGGTGCTGCGCCGCCTGCTGCGGACCGCCCTGTCACGATTCGGCTGGCAGGTGCTGTGCGCCGGGGACGGCGAGGCCGCGCTCGCCGTGCTGCAGGAGTCGGCCGACGTCGACGTCATCCTGACGGACTGGGCGATGGCCCCGATGAACGGCGAGGAGTTCTGCCGGCGCCTGGCGGGACGTCCCGGGGCCACCCGTGTGCCGGTCGTGGTGCTGAGCGCGTGGCCGCTCGCGCCAGACGAGGTCGATGGCGCGCCCGTGCGCGAGATCCTCAGGAAGCCCTGCGACCTCGGGAAGCTCGATCAGGCGCTGCGCCGGCACCTGCCCCAGCCGGCATCCGCCAGCTAGTGGACCGTATCGACTGATTCAGTACTACGGGCGGCGGTGTCGAACCGCCGCTCGACGGCCGCGACAACGGAGCGGCCGGCAGTGATTCTGGGCGTACACACCACCAGGCCGCTCGAGCCTCGAGGGCGCCGCCTCCCATCGCTCCCCGCGTCAGGGCGTGACGGGCGTGGCCGCGCCGTCCCCGACGACCGTGGTCCACTCCCGGACGCGCCAGCGCGCGACGAGGCCGTTCAGGACGTAGGGGTCGGTCTTCGCGAACTCCTCGGCCACCGCCTTCGACTCGCCCTTGAAGAGCAGGACGGCGCCATCCACCGGGTCCGCGAAGGCGCCGGCAAGGACGAGCTCGCCGCGGGCCTGGGCGGCCCAGGCCTTCTCGAGGTGCACCCCGCGGAAGTCCGCGCGGCGCGCGAGGTAGTCGTCGGTCACGTCATAGAACAGCAGAAAGTGCTTCACGGGGTGGCTCCGGTACGGGGGATGGGGCGTGTGGGTCTCGGGGCACGCGGTTGGGCACCCACGATACCGAATGTCGCCCGCGGACAGGAAGGGGCGGGCCCGCTGGTTCGTCCCCGCGGCCTGCCCCCCGCGGCCAACCCCGGCGCCCCGCCGACCGTCCAAAACACCGCGTAAGAATTACGCGCTCAGGCCGCGTGGTCTCCGAATTCCGTCAGTTTCCCGACGAATTCGTCCATGCGCCGCGCCGGTATCGGGTTTGCTCCCGAGGACGTGTCATGCCAGCCCGCCACATGCTTGCCGCCGCCGCCCGGCTCGTCCGTCGCGTGTACGGACAGGTGTCCGGGCAGCCGCCCCTCGTCGCCGGCGCGATCGCGCTGCTCTCGGCCGCCTGGCTGACGGCCGCGGTCGTGGGCCTGGTCTTCGCCGCCGGGGTGGTGGCGGGCCTGCCGGGTCCCGGCGCGATCGGCCGCGTCACCGAGATGGCGCAGGCGACGAGCATCCTCGACCGGCACGACCGCCCGGCGTTCACGATCTTCAGGGAGCAGCGCCTGGAGGTGCCGCTCGAGGCGATGTCCCCCCACCTGGTCCAGGCCATCCTGGCGATCGAGGACCAGCGGTTCTACGACCACGACGGCGTCGACTTCGTGCGTGTCGCCGGGGCGTTTGCCGCCAACCTCCGGCAGGGCCGGCTCGCGCAGGGCGGCAGCACGCTGACGCAGCAGCTCGCGCGCCAGAGCTTCCTCACCCTCGACAAGACCTACACCCGCAAGGTGCGCGAGGTCGTGCTCGCGGCGCTCCTCGAGCGCCGGTTCACCAAGGACGAGATCCTCGGGATCTACCTGAACAAGGTCTACTTCGGCGCCGGGCTCTACGGCGCGGAGGCGGCCTCGCTCGGCTACTTCGGCAAGCACGCGTCCGACCTGACGTTGCCCGAGGCGGCGCTCCTGGCCGGGCTCGTCAAGGCGCCCTCGGCCTACTCGCCGGCCACCGACCCCGAGCGTGCCGTCGCGCGCCGCAGCGTCGTCCTCGGCGTGATGCGCGGCACGGGGGTCATCGACGAGGCCGCGTACCGGGCGGCGCTCGACGCCCCGCTGGCGCTCGAGGACGCCCTCAACCGCACCCGGCCGGTCGGCGAGTACTTCCGCGAGCAGGTGCGCCAGGAGCTCGTCCGGCGCTACGGCGCGGAGCGGGCGTACCTCGGGGGGCTCAAGGTCTACACGACCATCGACATGGACATGCAGAAGGCGGCGGAGGCCGAGGTGGCGCGCGCGCTCGCGGCCCTCGACGGCGCGGGCCGGAAGCGGAAGGCCGCCGCGCCCCTCCAGGCCGCCCTGATTGCGCTCGACCCGGCGAGCGGCGCCGTCCGGGCGCTCGTCGGCGGCCGCGACTTCGATGACAGCAAGTTCAACCGGGCGACGCAGGCGAAGCGGCAGCCGGGCTCGGCCTTCAAGCCCTTCGTCTATGCCGCCGCGCTGGAATCGGGCTACTCCCCGGCGACGGTCCTCGACCACCTCGACGACCCGGTGAACGCGGAGGAGGGCGAGTGGGCCCCGGCCGACGCGCACGCCGCGGCGGGCGCGCTGTCGATGCGCGAGGCGCTCAAGGTGTCGAGCAACCGCGCCGCGGTGCGGATGGCGGAGATGGTGGGCCTGAGGCGGGCGGTCGCCTACGCCGATCGCATGGGCGTGCCGGACATGCCCGCGGTGCCCTCGGTGGCGCTCGGGTCGGGCGAGGTCACGCTCGAGGCGCTCACCGCGGGCTACGCGGTCTTCGCCAGCGGCGGCGTGCGGCGCGCGCCCGTCTACATCCGGCGCGTCGAGGATGCCGACGGCACGGTCCTCTACGAGGCGCCGGACCTGTCGGCGCCCGTCGTCGATCCCGCGACGGCCTACCTGATGTCGTCGATGCTCGCCGACGTGATCGACCACGGCACCGGGTGGCGCGCGCGGCAGCTGGGCTTCCGGCTGCCGGCCGCGGGCAAGACCGGCACGACCAACGACTACCACGACGCCTGGTTCGTGGGGTACACGCCGCGCCTCGTGACCGGCGTGTGGGTGGGCTACGACCGGCCGCGGCCCATCCGCGTCAACGGCTACGCCTCGGACGTCGCCGTGCCCCTCTGGTCCCGATTCATGCGCAAGGCCACCCGCGGGGACCGCTCCGAGTGGTTCACGCCGCCGGACGACGTGGTCGCGGTGGACATCTGCCGCCTGTCGGGCAAGCGCCCCGGGGCCGGCTGCGACGCCGCCCACGCCACGTTCGCCGACGGGGAGGACGAGGCGCCGATGGTGGTGACCGAGTACTTCCGGAGCGGCACCGAGCCTGTCGACGTCTGCGAGCTGCACGAACGGGAGCCGTGGTGGCTGCGGTTCCGCGGCTGGTTCAGGCGCGATCCCGGGCTGTAGGGCCGTCGTCCACCCCGCCCTTTGCTGGAAGCGGGCTCCCGGGACACACTAGGCGCGTGACTTTCGGTTCGGTCGTCGGGCACGCGCGCGTCACGGGACTCCTGGCGCAGGCCATCAGCCGCGAGACGCTGCCACCCACATTGCTCTTCACGGGGCCGGCCGGCGTCGGCAAGTGGCGCGTGGCGCAGGCGGTGGCCGCCGTGGCCAACTGCCTCGAGCCGGTCCGCGACCGCGCGGGCCTGGCCGTGGACGCCTGCGGCGTCTGCCGCTCGTGCGACCGGATCGAGCGCGGCGTCCACGTGGACGTGATGGCCATCGAGCCCGACGAGAAGGCGTCGATCAAGATCGACGTCGTCCGGGACCTGATCGACCGCATCGGCTTCCGGCCCTTCGAGGGCCGGCGGCGGTTCGTCCTGATCCGCGAGGCCGACACCCTCGAGCCCTCCGCCCAGAACTCCCTGCTCAAGTCCCTCGAGGAGCCGCCCCCGGCCACCGTCTTCATCCTGACCACCGCGGTGCCCGGCGTCCTGCTGTCGACGGTCCGGTCGCGCTGCATGCGCCTGGCGTTCGCGCGGCTGACCGAGGCGGAGGTGGCCGACCTGCTGGCGCGCGACGGCGAGATGGACCCGCGCGAGGCCCGCGCCCTGGCCGCGCTCGCCGACGGCAGCGTGGGGCAGGCCCTGGCGCTCGGCAACACCGACATGGCCGTGCTCCGCGAGACCGCGCTCCTCGTCCTGCAGGAGGCCGCCCGCAACGCGGGCGCACAGGGCCGGCTGCAGGCCGCGGCCGCCCTGGTCACCGGCACCGCGAAGAAGGAGCGTCCCCGGGACGACATCGGCCTGGTGCTGCGCCTGCTCGCCTCGATGCTGCGGGATCTCGAGGTGCTGAACGCCGGCGGCGACGCGCGGCTGCTGGCCAACCCCGCGATGGCCGAGGACCTCGACCCGCTCCGCCGCGCCTACTCCGGCGAGCGCACGCGCGAGGCCTTCGCCGCCGTGGACCGGGCCCTCTTCGCCCTCGAGCGCAACGCCGGGACCAAGGTCGTGGCGGAGTGGCTCGCGATGCAGCTCTAGAGCCGAGGTGCCAGGGGTGCCAAGGGTGCCAACGGTGCCAGGGGTGCGCCCTCAGGGTGCCAGGGTGCCAGGGGTGCCAACGGTGCCAGGGGTGCGCTGGCGGCACCGAACCCTCGGAACCGAGGAACCCGAGGCACCCGTCGAACCTGTCGAACCTGACGAACCCGACGAACCCGTCGAACCTGACGAACCCGTCGAACCTGACGAACCTGACGAACCTGACGAACCTGTCGAACCTGACGAACCTGACGAACCTGACGAACCCGTCGAACCCGACGCACCCTCGGAACCGAGGAACCCTCGGAACCGAGGAACCAGTCGCCTCCCGGCTGTAGACTAAAGAGATGTCCCGCCCCCGTGTCGCCATCACTGTTGGCGACCCCGCCGGTATTGGCCCCGAGATTGCGGCCAAGGCCGCGGCCGATCCGCGCGTGCACGAGGTCTGCGAGCCGGTCGTCTACGAGGCCGTGCCCCTCCGCCCGATCACCATGGGTGAGGCGTCGGCGGTCGCCGGCCAGGCGGCCTACGAGGCGATCGTGCGGGCCGTCGAGGACGCGCGCGCGGGGCGCGTCCAGGCGGTGGCCACGGCGCCGGTCAACAAGCTGGCGTTCGCCCGGGCGGGCCTGCCCTGGAAGGGCCACACCGACCTGCTGGCGCACCTGTGCGGCGTCGATCGCGTGGCGATGCTGTTCTACGCGCCGAAGCTGGTGGTCACGCTCGCGACCGTCCACGTGCCGCTCGCCGAGGTGCCGGGCCGGCTGACGCGGGAGGCGGTGGACGCGGCCATCGGCCTCACCGCCGAGTGGATGCCCCGGATCGGGATCCGGCGGCCGCGGCTGGCCCTCGCGGGCCTGAACCCCCACGCGGGCGAGAACGGCGTGCTCGGTCGCGAGGACCAGGAGGTGCTCGCGCCGGCGGTGGCGGCCTGGCGCGCGCGCGGCGTCGAGGTGAGCGGCCCCTGGCCGGCCGACACCGTCTTCCCGCGCGCGGTGCGCGGCTCGTTCGACGCGGTGATTGCCTGCTACCACGACCAGGGCCTGATCCCGGTCAAGCTGCTGGCGTTCGGCCAGGCCGTCAACGTCACCATCGGCCTGCCGATCATCCGGACGTCGGTCGACCACGGCACGGCCTTCGACATCGCGGGGCGGAACATGGCGGACGCGGGGAGCCTCGTCGAGGCGATCCGGCTGGCCGCGAGGCTCGCACGTGGCTAAGAAGCCGAAAGAGGCGCTCGCCGACAACGAGGCGCTGATTGCGGAGAACCGCAAGGCGTACCACGACTACCACATCCTCGAGAGCTACGAGGCGGGCATCGCGCTGCTCGGCACCGAGGTGAAGGGCATCCGCGAGGGGCGCGCCAACCTCCGCGAGGCGTACGCGCGCGTGGAGAAGGGCGAGGTGTGGCTCTACCAGATGCACATCAATCCCTACAGCCACCGCGGGTACGCCGACCACGACCCGACGCGGAAGCGGCGCCTGCTGCTCCACAAGTACGAGATCCGCAAGCTCGTCGGCCGCACGGTGGAGAAGGGCCTCACGCTGGTCCCGACGAAGCTCTACTTCAAGAAGGGCAAGGTCAAGGTCGCGCTCGCGCTCGTCAAGGGCAAGCAGGCGCACGACAAGCGCGAGACGATCCGCCGCCGCGAGGTGGACCGCGAGACGCGCGCGGCGGTCAAGGAGCGGGTGCGCGGGTGAGCGCGGACGACCCGATCTGGTTCAACCGCCCGGCCGTCACGGGGCGCGAGCTCGAGTACATGCGCGACGCCCTCGAGGGCGGGCACATCGCCGGCGACGGCCGGTACTCGCGGCGGTGCCACGAGCGGCTCGCCGCGCTGACCGGCGCCGCGCGCGTGCTGCTGACGACCTCGTGCACGCACGCGCTCGAGATGGCGGCGCTGCTCGCGGGCATCGCGCCCGGCGACGAGGTCATCGTCCCCGCCTTCACCTTCGTCTCGACGCTGAACGCCTTCGTGCTGCGCGGCGCCCGGCCGGTGTTCGTCGACATCCGGCCCGACACGCTGAACCTGGACGAGGCGCGGCTCGAGGCCGCGATCACCCCGCGCACGCGCGCGATCGTCGTCGTCCACTACGCCGGGGTCGCGTGCGAGATGGACACGATCATGGCGACGGCGGGCCGGCACGGCCTGCCGGTGATCGAGGACAACGCGCACGGCCTGTTCGGCCGGTACCGCGGGCGGGCGCTCGGCTCCTTCGGGCCCCTGGCGACCCTGAGCTTCCACGAGACCAAGAACCTGACGTGCGGCGAGGGCGGCGCCCTCGTCGTCAACGACCCCGCGCTCGTCGAGCGCGCCGAGATCCTGCGGGAGAAGGGCACCGATCGCAGCCGGTTCTTCCGGGGCCAGGTCGACCGCTACACCTGGGTGGACGTCGGGTCGAGCTACCTGCCGTCGGACCTGCTGGCCGCCTATCTCTGGGCGCAGCTCGAGTCGGCCGACCGGATCCAGGCGCGCCGGCAGGCGATCTGGGCGCGGTACCAGGCGGCGCTCGCGGGCTGGGCCGGCGAGGCCGGGGCGCGGCTCCCGGTCGTGCCGCCGGAGTGCGAGCACCCGGCGCACCTGTTCTACGTGCTGATGCCGTCGCTCGAGGCGCGGACGGCGCTCATCGAGCACATGCGGGCGCGCCGCATCCTGCTCGTCTTCCACTACCAGCCGCTGCACCTGTCGGCCATGGGCGCGCGGTTCGGCGGCAAGGCGGGCGACTGCCCGGTGACCGAGGCGGTGGCCGACCGGCTGGTGCGGCTGCCCCTGTACTTCCAGTTGTCGGACGATCAACAGGCGGCGGTCATCGAGGGTTTGACGGCGTTCCGTGGCTGACCACTGGTACAATAGCGCGCGGCGCACGGCGCCGGAGAGGGCAACGGGAGCGACATGCGGATTCTGATCACGGGCGGCGCGGGTTTCATCGGCTCGCACTTGTCTGAGGCGCTGCTCGACGCGGGACACCAGGTCTTCGTGCTGGACGACCTGTCGACGGGCTCGATCGACAACATCACCCACCTCAAGGGGCGCCCCGGCTTCGAGTACACCATCGACACGGTCTTCAACGACCAACTCGTGGCCGAGGCCGTCGACCGGGCCGACGTGGTCTTCCACCTGGCGGCCGCGGTCGGCGTGAAGCTGATCGTCCAGAAGCCGGTCCACACGATCGAGACCAACGTCCACGGCACCGAGGTCATCCTGAAGCACGCCGCGAAGAAGAAGAAGCTCGTCTTCGTCGCGTCGACCTCCGAGGTCTACGGCAAGAGCACCAACGTGCCGTTCCACGAGGACGCCGACCTGGTCATGGGCGCGACCTTCCGGCACCGCTGGGCCTACGCCTGCAGCAAGGCGCTCGACGAGTTCCTCGCGCTCGCCTACTGGAAGGAGCAGCAGCTCCCGGTGATCGTGGTCCGCTTCTTCAACACCGTCGGGCCCCGGCAGACCGGCCAGTACGGCATGGTGCTGCCCACCTTCGTCCGCCAGGCGCTGGCCGGCGAGCCGATCACCGTCTTCGGCGACGGCACGCAGTCGCGCAGCTTCACGGACGTCTCGGACGTCGTGCGGGGGCTCGTCAAGCTGATGGTGACGCCCGAGGCGATCGGGCAGGTCGTCAACGTCGGCAACACCGGCGAGGTCTCGATGCTCGGCCTCGCCGAGAAGATCAAGGCCGTCACGGGCAGCGCCTCGCCCATCGTGAAGATCCCGTACGACCAGGCCTACGAGGAGGGCTTCGAGGACATGCCGCGCCGCGTGCCCGACCTCACGAAGATCCGCCGCCTGATCGGGTACGAGCCGCGCGTCGCGCTCGACGAGATCATCGACCGCGTCGTGGCGTACTACCGGCAGGAAATGGCCGTCCGTGGCTAGGCCCCCGCGGCGGCACGGACGTCGCC
This sequence comes from Vicinamibacterales bacterium, assembly GCA_050250645.1. GTDB lineage: Bacteria > Acidobacteriota > Vicinamibacteria > Vicinamibacterales > UBA2999 > JBFWVR01. The sequence continues at coordinate 173,669 of JBFWOG010000003.1, read as the reverse complement.
CCGGGGACCCGGCCGACCGCGCCGCGTGATGCCGGGCCCGGCGCGCGGCGTCCTGTACGTCTCGTACGACGGCGTGCTCGAGCCGCTCGGCGAGTCGCAGGTCGTCGCCTACCTCGAGCGCCTCGCCCGGGACGTCCCGCTGTCGCTCCTGACCTTCGAGAAGCCGGTCGACCTGGCGGACGCCGGCCGCCGGCAGCGCATGGCCGACCGCCTCCGGTCGTGCGGGATCACGTGGGTGCCCCTCCCGTACCATCGCCGTCCCCCCGTGCTGTCGACCATCGCCGACGTCTGCCGGGGCCTCTGGTGGGCGCTCCCGCGCGCCCGGCGCGGCGAGTTCGCGGTCGTCCACGCCAGGAGCTACGTTGCCGCCCTGATCGCCCTCGCGCTCAAGCGCGCCGCCGGCTGCGCCTTCCTGTTCGACATGCGCGGCTTCTGGGTGGACGAGAAGGCGGATGCGGGGCAGTGGCGGCGCGGCGGCTGGCTCTACCGCGCGGGCAAGTGGTTCGAGCGCCGATTCTTCGCGTCCGCCGACGCCATCGTCTCGCTGACCCGCCGCGGCGTCGAGGCCTTCGCGACGCTCGGCTACGAAATGCAGCCGGGCGTGATCGTCGAGGTGATCCCGACGTGCACCGACCTCGAGCGCTTCGTCCCGGCCCCCGGTGACGACCGGGCGGCGGGCCGTCCGCGCGTGGTGGGCTACGTCGGCACCCTCAGCAACTGGTACCTGCGCGAGGAGACGCTCGCCTACCTCGCCTGGCTCGACCGCCAGATGGACGGGCTACAATTCCTGTTCGTGACGCGCGAGGATCACCAGCGGCTCCGTGACGACGCGATGCGCGCCGGGATACCGGGGGAGCGGCTGACGATCCGGCAGGCGACCTTCGCCGAGATGCCCGCGCTCGTTCGCGGCATGGACATCGGCGTGTTCTTCATCCGCCCCTGCTTCTCGAAGCTGGCGTCGGCGGCCACCAAGCTCGGCGAGTTCCTCGCCTCCGGCGTGCCCGTCGTGATCAACGCCGGCATCGGCGACTCCGGCGACTTCGTGCGCGACCACGGCGTGGGCGTCGTGCTGCCGGAGGCGACGCCGCAGGCGTTCGAGGCCAGCCTGGCGCCGGTCCGCGCGGTGCTCGCCGACCCGTCCGCCCGCGCCCGGTGCCGCGCCGCGGCGGAGTACTTCCGGCTCGAGCGCGGGGTCGACGCCTATCGCCGCATCTACGAGGCCCTGCTCGCCGGGGGCGGGCCCCATCCGCGTGGGGCGGCATGACGACACCCGTCCCCCCGGTCGCTCACCCGGCTCGCGAAAGGATGACGTCGTGACGGACGGCCGTGCCCCCCTGCGGACGATCACCGAGTGCCGCGGCTGCGGGTCGCGCGATCTCGCCCTGCTCGTCGACTACGGCCCGATGCCGCTGGCCGGCGGCTTCCTGACCCGGGAGGAGCTGGCGGGACAGGAGCGCTTCCCCCTGCGCCTGGCGCGGTGCCGCGACTGCACGCTGATGCAGGTCCTCGACATCGTGCCGGCGTCGGCCATCTTCACGCGCTACTCCTACGAGTCGAGCACGACCCGGACGCTGATCGACCACTTCGCCGCGATGGCCGCCGAGCTGGTGGCGGCCCACGACGCCGCCGGACGGCTGGTGGTGGAGTTCGGGTGCAACGACGGCGTGCTGCTGCGCCCGCTCCTCGCGGCGGGCGCGCGGGCCGTGGGCGTGGACCCGTCCGACGTGGCGGCCCGCGCCAGCCGCGCGGCCGGCTGGCCCCTCGAGCAGGCCTACTTCACCGAGGAGGTCGCCGCCCGCGTCAAGGCCGCCCACGGCGAGGCCCGCATCGTCACCGGCAACAACGTCTTCGCGCACATGGAGGACCTGCACGGCATCCTCCGCGGTGTCACGACGCTGCTCGAGCCCGAGGGCACGTTCGTCTTCGAGGTGCACTACCAGGGCGACCTGCTGGCCGACGTGCAGTACGACACCGTGTACCACGAGCACGTCTGCTACCACTCCCTCACCTCGCTGACGCGGCTGCTGTCGATGCACGCCCTGCGCATCGTCGACGTGCGCCGCATCCCGATCCACGCCGGCTCCATCCGGGTCTCGGCCGTCCGCGACGCCGCGCCGCGCCAGGCGTCGCCGGCGGTCGCCGCGATGCTGGCGGCCGAGCGCGACTGGCGCCCGGAGGACCTCGCGCCGAAGGTGGAGGCCCGCCGCCGCACGCTCCACGACCTCGTCGCGGGCCTGCGGGCCGGCGGCCGGCGCGTCGGCGCCTACGGGGCGGCCGGGCGGGCCACGATCCTGCTGAACTACTGCGGCCTGACCCCGGACCTGGTCGAGTCGGTCCTCGACATGTCGCCGCTGCGCTACGGCCGCTACGTCCCCGGCGTGTCCATCCCGGTCGTGCCGCCGGAGACCTTCCATGCGGACCCGCCCGACTACGCCATCATGACGGCGTGGAACTACGAGGCGGAGATCGTCCGCAAGGAGCAGGCGTTCCTGCAGGCCGGCGGGCGGTTCATCGTGCCGCTGCCGGAGGTCCGGATCGTGGGACCGGTCTGACGTGCCGACCCACGTCGTTCGCGTCATCACCCGCCTGAACGTCGGGGGCCCGTCGATCCAGGCGGCGCTCCTCTCGGCCCGGCTCGCGGGGCGAGGCTTCACCACCACCCTCGTGCACGGGCGGCTCGGCCCCGGGGAGGGCGACATGTCGTACCTGCTCGAGGGGCAGGGCGTGGATGCCCGCTACCTGCCGGCGCTCAGGCGTCCGGTGGCGCCCTTCGCCGACCTCGCCGCGGCGTGGGCATTGTTCCGCATCCTCCGCGAGACGCGCCCCGCCGTGCTGCACACCCACATGGCGAAGGCAGGGACGCTCGGCCGGCTGGCGGCGGTCGCCTACAACCTGACGCCGGGCCGCGGGCCGCGCCTCCGCGTGGTGCACACCTACCACGGCCACGTGCTCGAGGGGTACTTCGGCGCCCTGAAGACCCGGGTGTTCCTCGAGGTCGAGCGCACCCTGGCGCGGGTCACCGACCGCCTCGTCGCGATCTCGCCCCGGATTCGCGACGAGCTGCTGGCGCAGTACGCGATCGGGGTCCCCGGCCAGTACGCCGTCGTGCCGCTCGGGTTCGACCTCGGGCCGTTCGCGGCCGTGGACGCGCCGCGGCGGGCCGCGGCGCGGCGCGCGCTGGGCCTGGCCGCTGGCGAGGTGGCCGTGACGACGGCGGGGCGCCTGACGGCGATCAAGCAGCACCAGTTGTTCCTGCAGATGGCGCGCCTCGTGATCGCGCGGCACCCGAACGCGCGTTTCCTCATCGCGGGCGACGGCGAGGATCGGGCGATGCTCGAGGCGCAGGTGGCGCGTGACGGGCTGCAGGGGCACGTCAGGTTCCTGGGGTGGTGGCGCGACCTGCCCGAGCTCTACGCGGCGACCGACGTGTTCGCGCTGACGTCGCGCAACGAGGGCACGCCGGTGGCGCTCATCGAGGCGATGGCGTCCGGGGTGCCGGGGGTGGCGACCGACGTCGGCGGCGTGCGCGACGTGATCCCCGACGCGACGGTGGGCCTGGTGGTGCCGTTCGGGCAGCCGGAGGCGCTGGCCGCGGCCGTGGCCGAGCTGGCGGCGTCGCCGGAGGCGCGGCGCGCGATGGGGGCCCGGGCCCGCGCCTCGGTGGTGGATCGGTACGGCAGCGACCGGCTCGTGGCGGACATCGAGGCCCTGTACCGGGGGCTGATCGGGGAGGAGGTCCCGGGGCCCGGCGCGCCTTGACAAATCGTGCAGCCGAGTGTTCAATGATTGAACGTCTTCGGCCGGTCCCGGAGCGTTCCCGGGGTCCATCGGGCCCGGGGCGGTCAGTCCTCACAGCATTCCGCTGTCACCGGCGTTCACTTGTACCTGTAAGTGAGAGGGCGGGAGCCTGTCTCACGGCATCTCGCCAGGCGCCGCATCCCCTGTACCGTCCTTCCGCCACCTCCGCTGTGACTGGTTCTCCCAGCCGCATGCCTCCCGCTACGCGTCCCGTGCGCGACATGGATATCACTGCGCGCCGCAACCTGACGGCGCTCGACGCGATCGCGTCGGACGAGCGCATCACCCAGCGCGGCCTCGCCGCCAAGCTCGGGGTCGCGCTCGGCCTGGCGAACGTGTACCTGAAGCGGCTGGTGCGGAAGGGCTACGTGAAGTGCGTGAACGTCCAGTCCAACCGCCTGCTGTACCTGATCACCCCGCAGGGCATCGCCGAGAAGACCCGCCTCACCTATGAGTACATGGACTACTCGCTCCACCTGTATCGCGAGGTCCGCCGGCACCTGGCCGAGGTGCTGAGCCCCCTCGTCGCATCCGGGGCGGAGCGCATCGCGGTCTACGGCACGGGCGAGGCGGCGGAAATCGCGTACCTGTCGCTGCGGGAGGCCGGCCTCGAGCCGGTTGCCATCCTCGCCGACGAGGGGGGCGGCACCTTTCTCGGCATGCCGGTCCGGGCGGTGGCGGATCACGCCGACGTGCCCTTCGACCTGCTGATCGTGGCCACGATGGAGTCGCCCGACGGGCCGGTGGCGGAGCTGCGGCGGCTGGGCGTGCCCCGGCGGAAGCTGCTGACGCTGCAGCCGGAGACGGGGAGTGGCGCGCGGCGGTCCGCCCCGGGCGGCCGGCGCGCGGGAGCGGGCGCGTGAGCGTGAGCATCGAGACGACCGGCGACGGCGGCGCGGGCGCGCTGACGCGCGTGCGCGTCACGCCGACCCGCGGCTGGGTGTCGCTGCGGCTGCGCGACCTCTGGACCTACCGGGAGCTCATCTACTTCCTGACGTGGCGCGACATCAAGGTCCGCTACAAGCAGACGCTGCTCGGCGCCGCGTGGGCCGTGCTCCAGCCCCTGATGACGATGCTGGTGTTCAGCCTCTTCTTCGGGCGGCTGGCCGGCATCCCGTCCGACGGCGTGCCCTACCCGATCTTCACCTTCGCGGCCCTCGTGCCGTGGACCTTCTTCGCCAACGGCCTGACCCAGGCGTCGAGCAGCCTCGTCTCGAACGCCAACCTGATCACGAAGATCTACTTCCCGCGGCTGGCGGCGCCCCTCGCCACGATTCTTGCCGGCGTCGTCGACGTCGTCCTGGCGTTCGGCGTCCTGCTGGTGATGATGGCCTACTACGGGATCGTGCCGACGGCGAACGTCGTGTGGCTGCCGGCCTTCCTGCTGCTGGCGGTGATCACGTCGCTCGGCGTCGGGCTCTGGCTGTCGGCGATGAACGTGCTCTTCCGTGACGTCCGCTACACGCTGCCGTTCCTGACGCAGTTCTGGATGTTCGCCACGCCGATCGCGTATCCGAGCAGCATGCTGTCCGAGCCGTGGCGCACCGTCTACGGCATCAACCCGATGGTCGGCGTCGTCGAGGGCTTCCGCTGGACGCTGCTCGGGACCGACGCGGCGCCCGGCGGCGTGGCGGTCGTCTCGGCGGTGGTCGCGGTGGCCCTGCTCGTGAGCGGCGCCTTCTACTTCCGGCGGATGGAGCGCACCTTTGCAGACCTGGTCTGACGGGCAGGCACCCCGATGAGCACCGCCGCCATCCGCGTCGAGGGCCTGGGCAAGCAGTACCGCCTGGGCGCGAAGCAGGAGCGCTACCGCTCGATGCGCGACACGATCGCCCGCGGCGTCGCCGCCCCCTTCCGGCGGCTCGGGCAGGTCCTGCGCGGGCACTCGTCGGTCGAGACGGACCGGACGCTCTGGGCCCTGAGCGACGTCAGCTTCGACGTGGAGCAGGGCGAGGTCGTCGGCATCATCGGGCGCAACGGCGCCGGCAAGAGCACGCTCCTGAAGCTCCTGGCCCGCATCACCGAGCCGACGACCGGCAGCATCGACCTCCTCGGGAGGGTCGGCTCGCTGCTCGAGGTCGGGACCGGGTTCCATCCCGAGCTGACCGGGCGCGAGAACGTGTACCTGAACGGCGCGCTGCTCGGGATGAAGAAGCGCGAGATCGACCGCAAGTTCGACGAGATCGTCGCCTTCGCCGAGGTCGAGACCTTCCTCGACACGATGGTGAAGCACTACTCGAGCGGGATGTACATGCGGCTGGCCTTCTCGGTGGCCGCGCACCTCGAGCCCGAGATCCTGATCGTCGACGAGGTGCTGGCGGTCGGCGACCAGGAGTTCCAGAAGAAGTGCCTGGGCAAGATGCAGGACGTCGGCAAGCTGGGACGCACGGTGCTGTTCGTCTCGCACAACATGTCGGCGGTCACCCGGCTGTGCTCCCGCGCGGTGCTGCTCGAGCACGGCCGCCTCGTCGCCTCCGGCCCCACCTCGGCCATCGTCTCCGACTACGTCTTCAAGGGCTTCGGCAAGGCGTCGGAGCGGCAGTGGGACGACCCGGCGACCGCGCCGGGCGACGACACGATCCGGCTGCTGCGCGTCCGCGCCTGCGACCAGCACGGCGAGGTCCAGGACTCCTTCGACATCCGCAGGCCCATCGGCATCGAGGTCACGTACCACGTCGGCCGCGCCGGCCTCCACTTCACGCCCTGCCTCGACCTGATCAACGACACCGGCGTCGTGCTCTTCCTCTCGCAGGAGCGCCCCAACTGGCAGGGCGTCGAGCGCCCGGTCGGCGAGCACACCACCACGTGCTGGATCCCCGGGAACCTCCTCGCGGAGGGCACGTTCCACGTCGACGTCGCCTTCTGGGGGTTCGAGACGCCGCCGACCGGCCGCATCGAGCAGAACGGCGTCATCTCGATCTCCGTCCACGATCCCCTCGAGGGCGACTCGGCGCGCGGCAAGGGCATGACGTCCTTCCCCGGCGTGATGCGCCCGCTGCTCGACTGGCGGGCCTCGTGACGCCGAAGGTCCTCGGACGCGAGGTGGCCTTCTCGACGCCGTGGTTCGACGTCGTGGCGAAGGCGATGGACGGCCACCCGTCTCCCCACTACACCGTGCTGCCGCAGGACTACACGACGGTGCTGGCGACGACGCCGGCCGGCGACGTGCTGATGGTGCGCCAGTACCGCCCGGTGGTCGAGGACTACACCCTCGAGCTCCCGAGCGGCCTCGTCGACGCGGGCGAGACGCCCGAGGCGTGCGCGCGGCGCGAGCTCGTGGAGGAGACCGGCCACGACGCGGACGTCCTGACGTGCATCGGCACGCTGGTGCCGGACGTCGGGCGCCTCGGCAACCGGATGTTCTGCTTCGTCGCGTCCGGCGCCAGGCCCGTCAGCCCGGCGCCCGCGCCCGAGCCGGGCCTGGAACTGGTGGCGTGCCGGCCGGAGGAACTGGCCGGCCACGTCCGCGAGGGGCGGATCACGCACGCCCTCAACCTGGCGGTCCTGATGCTCGCGGCCCTGCGGGGCCACTTCCCGCTGCCGGGCGTCCCGGCGGCCGGGGCGTGAGCGGGGCGCGATGGGTGGTCCGCGCGTGTTGATCCTGGGCGCCACGGGCATGCTCGGCAGCTGCCTGGCGCGCCAGTGGCCCGCGCGCTTCACGACGCTCGTGCCCGCGCCACGCCGCGCCGGGACCGTCCCGCCCGCCGGCGCCACGACGCTGGCGACGCCGCTCGAGGCCGCCGACCCGTCGAGCCTCGACCGCGTGGTGCGGGAGGCCGCCCCGGATGTCGTCGTCAACTGCGTCGCGGCCACGCCGGGCGCGGCGTCCTTCGGCGATGCCGAGGCGATGGTGGCGCTGAACGCGCTCTTCCCGCACCAGGTCGCGGCGCGCCTGCCGGCGGGGGCCCGGTTGATCCAGATCAGCACCGACGCGGTGTTCTCCGGCCGGCGCGGCGGGTATCGCGAGACGGACGCGACCGACCCGGTGGATCTCTACGGGCGCGCGAAGCTGGCCGGCGAGGTCGAGGGCCCGGGCTGCCTGAACGTCCGCACCAGCTTCTACGGCCGCAGCCCCCGGGGCGCGGGCCTCATCGAGTGGCTCGCCGCGTCCGGGGGGCAGACGATCGACGGCTACGTGGACTACGTCTTCAGCGGGATCGCGGCGCCGGTGCTGGCCGACGTGCTCGGGGACCTGGTCGAGCGGCCCACCGAGGGCGTGCTGCACGTCGGTGGCCCGCCCGTGAGCAAGTTCGACCTCCTGACGGCGGCGGCGCGTGCCCTTGCCGTGGACGTCCGGATCCGGCCGGTGGAACGCGGGCGCATCGACCGCAGCCTCGACTCCTCGCGGCTGCACGCCCTGCGCCCGGCCCCGCTGCCGGCCCTCGACGCGATGATGGGGCGGATAGCGATGACCCCGCCGGCGGAACGCGCCGGCCAGGGACGTGCCTGATGTGGCTTGACGACTACCGCGCCCGTGACCGACAGCACCATGCCGCCGTCGCGGCCTGGGAGCGCGTCCGGGACGCGCTCCCGCCGCCGGGGGCCCGCGTGGCCGAGCCCGGGCTCACGATCTGCAGCGTGGCCTACAAGGCCCGCCAGTGCCTCGACCTCAACCACCGGCTCGTCCGCGCGCTCAACCCGGACACGCCGTTCGAGTGGCTGCTGTTCGACAACAACGACGACCCCGCCGAGCGCCTCGCGGACGACGACGAGCGGTTCACGGTGGTCCGCCCCGGGCAGCGGGACATCGACATGGGCTACGAGCACGCCATCGGGCTCGTCTCGCTCTTCCCGCACGTCCGGACCCGGTTCCTGCTGTTCTGCGACCCGGACTGCTTCATCGTCCGGCCCGGCTGGATCGACACGGTGCTGGCGCACATGCAGGCCGAGGGCCTCGCGTTCTTCGGGACGCCGATCAACCCGCGGCGGCACAACTCGTACCGCTACTTCCCGTACTGCGTCTGCATGTTCGTCGACCTCGAGCGGGTGCCGCTCCAGGAACTGCACCTCATCCCGAGCGTCTGGCAGCTGTCGGTGGCCCTCGGCTACGAGGTGCGGCGGGCGCTGGCGGGGATTCCCAAGGCGGGCGCGCTCTTCCGCTGGCTGCTCACCGAGCGGTGGCTGACCAACGGGTGGCGCCTGCGCGCGAAGTACGGCGACCACCCGACGGTCCGCCACGAGTGCGTGCAGCCGGTGTGGGACGTCGACGCGGCGGTGGCGCCGGGCCTGCGCCGCCTGGTCCACGCGCTCACGCCGGGCTCGGTGTCGCCGATCCCCAAGCGCCCCGGCTACTGTTCCCCGGTCGGCTTCCGCGAGATGGGCGAGGTCGACCTGGAGGGCATCGGCTGGGAGGAGTTTGTCTGGCGCGGCGCGCCGTTCGCCTTCCACGTGGGTTCGGTCCACTCGTCCGCCCGTCAACCCTACGCCCCAACGCTCACCGAGGTCTGCGAGGCATTCATCAGCGCCGCGGACGGCCACGCGCCAGGCCGCGCCGGCCGGTCCGCGCGGATCTCGTCTCCCGAGGTCAGCAGCCTATGATGTCAGTCCGTGGTTCGTTCATCGCCGCCGGGGCGTTCCTGGAGCGGGCCGGGGCGAAGCTCCGGCACATGGCGTCGCCGTCCGCCGGTGGCTTCGAGGTGTTCCTCGCGCCCGCGGCCCTGGCGTTCAACCAGGCGCGGCTCGATCACCTCGGGTCGCTGGGGCTCGGCATCGCCGGCAAGCGGGTCCTCGAGGTCGGCGCCGGCATCGGGCTCATGACGGGCTTCTTCGAGCAGCTGGGGTGCGAGGTCGTCTCCACCGAGGGGCGCGCCGACAACGTCGCCGAGATCCGCCGCCGCTACCCGCACCGGACCGTGAAGCAGATGAACCTCAACGACGGCGAGGACTGGGCGGCGCTCGGCCACTTCGACTTCGTCTTCTGCTACGGGACCCTGTACCACCTGGCGGAGCCCGAGCGGGCGCTGGCGTCGCTGGCCGCGGTCGGCGACACCCTGCTGCTCGAGACGTGCACCTGGCCGGGCGCGCACGACGACGTGAACCTGGTCCGCGAGGGGCCGGCCCTCAACCAGGCCATCGGGCAGGTCGGCTGCCGGCCCACCCGCGCGTGGATCGTCAAGCGGCTCCAGGCGCTCTGGGGCCACGCCTACGTGACCGTCGACCAGCCCGACAGCGACGAGTTCGAGACCGACTGGGTGCTGCCCTACAAGCACGGCAATCACCGGGCCGTCTTCGTGGCCTCGCGCACGCCGCTCGACCTGCCGCGCCTCACGACCGCCCTGCCGGAGCGCCAGGCCCGCTGGCGCCCGTCCGGGGCGCGGGGGTGAACCAGCCGTGAAGATCGCGCTGCTGCAGATCAACCCGACCGTCGGCGACCTGGCCGGCAACGCGGCGCGCATCGCCGCCGCCGCCAGGCGCGCCCAGGCCGGCGGGGCGTCGCTGGCCGTGACGTCGGAACTGGCGCTCGTCGGCTACCTGCCGCGGGACCTCCTGCTGCGGCCCGCCTTCATCAGCCAGGCCCGCGCCACGCTCGACCGGCTGGCGGCCGACCTGGCCGACGCGCCCGCGCTGCTCGTCGGGGTCGCCGAGGCCAACGACGGGGTGGGCCGGCCCCTCTTCAACAGCGCCGTGCTCGTCCGGGACGGCCGGGTCCAGCAGGCATTCCACAAGACGCTGCTCCCCACCTACGACGTCTTCGACGAGGACCGCTACTTCGAGCCGGCCCGGGGCGTCCAGGTGCTCGAGTTCGAGGGCCTGCGGCTCGGGATCAGCATCTGCGAGGACGCCTGGAACGGCGGTGAGTTCTGGCCGCGCCGGCGCTACCACGCCGACCCGATCGGCGCTCTCGCGGCCGCGGGGGTCGACGCGATCGTGAACCTGTCCGCCTCGCCGTTCTCGGTCGGGAAGCAGCGCCTGCGCGAGACGATGCTCGGCGCGATGGCCCGTGCGCACCAGGTGCCCATCCTCTACGTGAACCAGGCCGGCGGGAACGACGACCTCGTCTTCGACGGCCGGAGCGCCGCCTACGACGCGGCCGGGCAACTCGTGGCGCGCGGCCGCGCGTTCGAGGACGACATCGTGCTGGTCGACCTCGACGGCCCGCGCGGCGAGGTGGTCCCCGACGACGAGTCGCCCGAGTCCGAGATCTGGCGGGCGCTCGTGTGCGGCACGCGCGACTACGCGCGCAAGTGCGGCTTCAACGGCGCGCTGCTCGGGCTGTCGGGCGGCATCGACTCGGCCGTCACGGCGGCGGTCGCGGTCGAGGCGCTCGGCGCCGACCAGGTGCTGGGCGTGCTGATGCCGTCCCCCTTCTCGAGCGCCGGCAGCGTGGACGACTCGCGCGTCCTCGCCGCGAACCTGCGCATGCGGACCCACACGCTCCCGATTGCCCCGATGATGGGGGCGTTCGACGACGCCCTCGCGGGGGTGTTCGCGGGGCTCCCCGCGGACACGACCGAGGAGAACATCCAGGCGCGCATCCGCGGCACCCTGCTGATGGCGCTGTCGAACAAGCACGGCAGCCTCCTCCTGACCACTGGCAACAAGTCGGAGCTCTCGGTCGGCTACTGCACCCTCTACGGGGACATGTCGGGCGGGCTGGCGGTCATCTCCGACGTGCCCAAGACGATGGTCTACCGCCTGGCCCGCTGGTGGAACGCGCGCCGTCCGGACGCCGCCATCCCGGAGCCGATCCTGACCAAGGCGCCCTCGGCGGAGCTGCGGCACGACCAGACGGACCAGGACAGCCTGCCGGACTACGATGTGCTCGACGGGATCCTGGCGGCGTTCATCGAGCGCCACGAGTCGCCGGCGGCGATCGTGGCCCGCGGCTTCGATGCCGGCACGGTGGCGCGCGTCGTGGGGCTGGTGCGGCGGGCGGAATTCAAGCGCCGGCAGGCGGCCCCCGGGCTGAAGGTGACGGACCGGGCGTTCGGCACGGGCTGGCGGATGCCGATTGCCCGCCACGCGGACGGCGATGGCGCGGTGCCCGCGCCGGCGGCGCACTCCGGGGCCGGGCGTCGGCCGGCCGGGAACCCTGTAACCGCGATCGACTGACGAAGAGGCGTCCATGGCGACACAGAAGAGAGCACTCGTAACCGGAGCCGGCGGCTTCATCGGCCATCACCTGGTCTCGTACCTCAAGCGGCAGGGCTTCTGGGTGCGCGGGGCGGACATCAAGGCGCCCGAGTACAGCGCCACCGATGCCGACGAGTTCCTGCAGGTCGACCTGCGCGTCCCCGACCTGGCGCGCCAGGCGACCGACGGCGTGGAGGACGTCTACGCGCTGGCCGCGGACATGGGCGGCATGGGCTTCATCTCGGCGCACCACGCCCAGATCCTGCACAACAACGCGCTCATCAACCTGAACACGCTCGAGGGCGCGCGGCTCGGCGGCGCGAAGCGGTACCTGTACACCTCGTCGGCGTGCGTCTACCCCGAGTTCAAGCAGACCGACGCGAACGTGACGGCCCTCCGGGAGGACGACGCGTACCCCGCCCAGCCGCAGGACGCGTACGGGTGGGAGAAGCTCATCACCGAGCGGCTGTGCACCCACTACCGCGAGGACTACGGCCTCGAGACGCGCATCGTCCGCTTCCACAACATCTTCGGCCCGCTCGGGACGTGGGACGGGGGGCGCGAGAAGGCGCCGGCCGCGATGTGCCGCAAGGTGGCCGTCGCGAAGCTCTCGGGCCGCAAGGAGATCGAGATCTGGGGCGACGGGGCGCAGACGCGGTCGTTCTGCTACATCGACGACTGCGTGACGGGCCTGACCAAGCTGATGGACTCGGACTACCACGAGCCGCTCAACCTGGGCCAGGACCGGCTGGTGACGATCAACCAGCTCGCCGACATGGTCGCGGCGATCGCGGGCATCGAGATCGAGCGCAAGCACATCCCGGGCCCGCAGGGGGTCCGCGGCCGCAACTCGGACAACACGCGGCTCCGCGAGGTGCTGGGCTGGGAGCCGCAGATCTCGCTCGAGGACGGCCTCGCGCGCACCTACGCGTGGATCGAGGACCAGGTCCGCGCGCGGGAGGCGGCGGCCGGCTCGGGCCCGGCGTCGCGTGGATGACCGGATGGATGGGGATTCTCGCCGTGCAGGAACGGCTTCACGGGCATAGGGGCTTATGAAGTATTCGGTCGTGGGATTGGGGAAACTGGGCGCCAGCATGGCGGCCGCGATCGCGAGTCGCGGCCACGACGTCATCGGCGTGGACGTGAACCGGCACGCGGTGGACGCGGTGAACGACGGCCGCGCGCCGGTGCAGGAGACGGGCCTGGCGGACATGATCGCCGCCAACCGCTCGCGGATCCAGGCGACCGGGAGCCACCGCGACGCGGTGCTCGGGTCCGACCTGACGTTCGTGATCGTGCCGACGCCGTCGGACGAGAACGGCGCCTTCTCGCTGCAGTACGCGGCGTGGGCGTTCGGCGAGATCGGGGCGGCGCTGGCCGAGAAGCCGGGCTACCACGTGGTCGTGCTGACGAGCACCGTGCTGCCGGGCGCGACCCGCTACGGCCTGCTGCCGATCCTCGAGGCGCGCTCGGGCAAGAAGTGCGGGCCGGACTTCGGCCTGTGCTACAGCCCAGAGTTCATCGCGCTCGGCAGCGTCATCCGCGACTTCCTGAACCCGGACTTCACGCTCGTCGGCGAGATCGACGCGCGCGCGGGCGACCAGCTCGAGGCCGCCTACGCCGAGATCATGCCGAACCACCCGCCGTGCCGGCGGATGAGCCTCGAGAACGCCGAGCTCACGAAGATCTCGGTGAACACCTTCGTCACGACGAAGATCGCCTTCGCGAACATGCTCGCGGACCTCTGCGAGCGGATCCCGGGCGGCGACGTCGACGTGGTGTGCGAGGCGCTCGGCACCGATGCGCGCATCGGCCGCAAGTACCTGACCGGGGCGCTCGGCTACGGCGGGCCGTGCTTCCCGCGCGACAACGTCGCGCTCGGGTACCTGGCGCGCGCGCTCGACACCCGGGCCGAGCTGGCGGAGGCCACCGACCGGATGAACCGCGCGGTGCCGTCGACCCTCGGCCCGCGCCTGAACCTCGCGGTGACGCGGGGCGCGACGGTCGCGATCCTGGGGTTGTCCTACAAGCCGCACTCGCACGTGACCGAGGAGTCGCAGGGCGTGGCGCTGGCGCGCACGCTCGCCGACGGCGGGGCGCGGGTCGTGGCCCACGACCCGATGGCGTCGGAGATGGCCGCGCACGAGCTCAAGGATCACGTCGTCATCCTCGACTCGGTCGCGGAGTGCCTCGCGCAGGCCGACGTGGTGATCATCACCAACCCCGACCCGGCGTACCGCGCGCTCGGCGCGGCGGACTTCGACCACGGCCGCCCGGTGACGGTGGTCGACTGCTGGCGGATCCTGGCGACGGCGCTGGCCGGCGCCCCGCACGTGCGCTACCTCGGCGTGGGGCTGGGCGTCGATGACGATGCCAGCGCGGAGCGGCTCCGGCAGCTCTGGACGCTGCCGGCGGAGTCCGGACGCTAGTGCTGTCCATCGACCCCTCGTTGAGCGCGCCCGTCGTCTCGCCGATCAACCGGCGGAGCCGGCACTTCGTCGTCCTCGTCGCCACCTACAACCGGCTCGCGCTGCTGCAGCGCGTGCTCAAGGCCATCGAGGACGGCACGCGGGCGGAGCACGAGGTGGTCGTCATCGACGGCGGCTCGACCGACGGGACGATCGAGTTCCTCGAGTCGCACCCCACGGTCACGCCGGTCTTCCAGGGCGAGCTGCTCGGGACGGCGCGCTGCTACAACCGCGTGTGGCGGCACATCGACAGCACGTACTCGTGCTGGCTGAGCGACGACACCGAGATCGTCCCCGGCAGCCTGGACCTGGCGCTGGAGATCCTCGAGGGCGATCCCGAGGTCGGGATGGTGGGGCTGAAGATGCGGGACACGCTCGGCCCCGGCAAGGGCGAGCCGTATCGCGGCGGGATCTCGGAGTTCGGGATCCTCAACTGCAACCACGGGGTCCTGCGGACGAAGCTGGCGCGGTCGTTCGGCTTCTTCAACGAGCAGTACCGCTCGTACATGATCGACCCCGACCTGACCGCCTCCGTCCTCTGTTCCGGCAAGACCGTCGTCATGACGCGGGCGGTCAGCGTCCTCCACCACCGGGAGTGGGCGGAGAAGGAGGGCGAGTCGAAGGTCGTCCGCGAGATGGGCGGCATCGACAACGACCAGATCTACCGCGAGAAGTTCGGCATGCTGGAGGCCTCGCGCACGCTCGGGGCCCGGCTGCGGACGTGGACGATGTGGACGATGGGGCGGGCGCTGTTCTACAAGGCGCCGGGCACGGCGCGGCGCTTCTGGCTGAACCGCCGCGACTGGTACAACCTGTCGTTCGGCCGCTTCATCCGGGTGACCGACCCGCTCATCTACCGGGGCAAGCCCTACCACCTGGTGCAGCGGCTGCCGGAGCGGTACTGGTGGTCGTCGGCCGCCGAGATGCCGCGCACGGCCGCCGACCGGGTGAAGCTGGCGATGCGCCGGCAGCTGGGCGACTCGTCGTGGTTCCTGCTGAGCCGCGTCAAGCGCGGGGCGTACCGCTGGTTCGAGCGGCCGCTGATGGCCCTCGTGAACCGGCTGCCCGCCCGCGTGCGCCTGAGCCTGCGGTCGCAGACGCGGCTGCTGCGCCGGCTCGACTACCCGAAGGCCGAGATCGTCATCCATGCCGACTCCGAGCAGGAGTTCTGGCGCCGGGCCAACTCCTGCACGAAGGAGCCGGAGATGGCGGCGTGGATCGAGGGCACCTTCCGCCCCGGCGACGTCTTCTACGACGTCGGGGCCAACATCGGGGCGTACTCCCTGGTGGCCGCGAAGGCCTTCCAGGGGCAGGTGCGCGTGTACGCGTTCGAGCCGGCGGCGTTCAACTACGCGCAGCTGTGCCGCAACGTCTACGTCAACGCGGTGTCCGACTGCGTGAGCCCGATGCCCGTCGCGCTGTCGGACCGCACGGTCCTCGACTGGTTCAACTACGCGACGATCACCGCCGGCGGGGCGTTCCACGCATTCGGCGCGCCGCTCGACTACACGGGCCAGGCGTTCGAGCCCGTCTTCCGCCAGCCGGTCATCTCGTACCGCATCGACGACCTCGTCGAGCTGTTCGGGGTGCCGGCGCCCACCCACCTCAAGATCGACGTGGACGGCATCGAGTTCCAGGTGCTGAAGGGCGCCGACCGCGTGCTGCACCACGTCCGGAGCGTGATGCTCGAGTTGAACCGCCGGGACGCCAGTGCGGACGACGTCGCGCGGTACCTGGCCGAGAAGGGCCTGACCCTCCATTCACGCAGCGAGCGCGCCCACGATGTCGGGGACCCGGAGTCGCCGGCGGCCAACTGCCTCTTCGTGCGGACCGACGGGTGACCACGAGACAGCGAGAAGCACATATGGCGAGATACCTCGAGATCAACGGCCAGCCGATCAGCGACGAGACCGACTGCTACGTCATCGCCGAGATCGGGCACAACCACCAGGGCAGCGTCGAGAAGGCCAAGGAGCTGTTCAAGGCCGCCAAGGACTGCGGCGTGAGCGCCGTGAAGCTGCAGAAGCGCAGCAACAAGACGCTCTTCACCAAGGCCCTCTACGACCAGGCGTACGACAACGAGAACAGCTTCGGGCCGACCTACGGCGCCCACCGCGAGGCGCTCGAGTTCGGGTGGGACGAGTACGTCGACCTCAAGGCCTACACCGACGCGATCGGCGTCACGTTCTTCGCGACGGCCTTCGACTTCGAGAGCGCCGACTTCCTCGCCAGGCTCGACGTGCCGGCCTACAAGATGGCGTCCGGCGACCTGCTCAACATCCCGCTGATGACGCACGTCGCGCGGATCGGCAAGCCGATGATCGTCAGCACCGGCGGCGGGACGATGGACGACGTGCAGCGCGTCTACGACGCCGTGATGCCCATCAACCCGCAGCTCTGCATCCTGCAGTGCACCGCCGCGTACCCTGCGGAGCCCGAGCAGATGAACCTGCGCGTCATCACCACCTTCCGGGAGCGCTACCCCGACACCGTCATCGGCCTGTCCGACCACCAGAACGGGATCGCGATGGCCGACGTCGCCTACCTGCTCGGCGCCCGCGTCGTCGAGAAGCACTTCACCCTCAACCGCGCGTGGAAGGGCTCCGACCACGCCTACTCGCTCGAGCCCGTCGGCATGCGGAAGCTGGTGCGCGACCTGCACCGCGTCCGCGAGGCGCTCGGCGACGGCATCAAGCAGACGATGGCCTGCGAGGCCAAGCCGCTCTACAAGATGGGCAAGAAGCTCGTGGCCGCCACGGGCCTGCCGGCCGGCCACGTCCTCACCCGCGAGGACATCGCGATCAAGTCCCCGAACGACGGGCTGCCGCCGTACGAGATCGACCGCGTCATCGGGCGCACGCTGGCCCGCGCCCTCGAGGCCGACGACTCGATCCGCTTCGAGGACCTCGCCGGGTGACGCCCGGGATCGACCGCGAGCGCCTGCGGCGCATCCGCCTGGTCGCGTTCGACTTCGACGGCGTCTTCACCGACAACGCGGTGTACGTCTTCGAGGACGGCCGCGAGGCGGTGATGTGTTCCCGCGGCGACGGCATGGGCATCGGGCTGCTCACGGCGTCCGGGCTCCCCGCCGTCGTCATCTCGAAGGAGCAGAACCCCGTCGTCGCCGCCCGGTGCCGGAAGCTGTCGCTCCGCTGCGTGCAGGGCTGCGACGACAAGGTCGCCGCGCTCCAGGCGATCACCGGCGAGATGGGCATCACGCTGGACGAGGTCGCGTTCGTCGGCAACGACGTCAACGACGTGCCGTGCCTGTCGATCGTCGGCCTGCCGATCGTGGTCGCCGACGCCCACCCGGACGTGCTGCCGTACGGGGCGTGCCGGACGGCCTGGCCCGGCGGGCGCGGGGCGGTGCGCGAGATCTGCGACGCGTTCGTGCGCGCGCGGGAGGCCCGATGAGCGACGTGCCAGACCTGTTCAGCGTCCGCGACCGCGTGGTCATCGTCACCGGCGGGCTGGGCCAGCTCGGCCGGCAGTTCTGCCTGGGGCTCGCCGCCCGCGGCGCCCGCGTGGCGGTGTTCGACGCGGGGGAGGCCGACGCGGCCGCGCGCGGGCGGTTCGGCCCGCTGGCCGACGGGATGCTGTTCGCCCGGGTGGACATCACCGACCGCGCGTCGATCGAGTCCGCCCTGCGCCAGGTCACCGACGCCTGGGGCGCGCCGCACGGCCTCGTGAACTGCGCGGCGCTCGACGCGCCGCCCGGGGCGCCGCCCGAGGAGAACGGGCCGTTCGAGACCTACCCGGAGTCGTCCTGGGACCGGGTGATGGCCGTGAACGTGAAGGGCACGATGCTCTGCTGCCAGGTGGTCGGCGCCGCGATGGCCGGCGCCGGGCGCGGCGCGATCGTCAACATCTCGTCGATCTACGGCGTCGTGTCGCCGGACCAGCGCCTCTACGAGTACCGCCGCGCGGCCGGGGAGACGTTCTTCAAGCCGGCGGCGTACGCGACGTCGAAGTCGGCGATCCTCAACCTCACCCGCTACCTCGCCACCTACTGGGCGGGCCGCGGCGTGCGGGTGAACACGGTGACGTTCGGGGGGGTCTTCAACGAGCAGGATCCGCGCTTCCTCGAGGGCTACACGGCCCGGGTGCCCCTCGGCCGCATGGCCCGCGAGGACGAGTACACGGGCGCGATCCTGTTCCTGGTGTCGGAGGCGTCCTCGTACATGACGGGCGCGAACCTGGTCATGGACGGAGGGTGGACGGCGTGGTGACGACGGGTATCCCGGCGGTGGTCCCCAACTGCATCGACGGGCAGGACGTGCCCGCCGCGGGCGGCGAGACGCTCGAGAAGCGCAACCCGGCCACGGGCGAGGTGCTCTGCGAGGTGGCCCGCTCGCGGGCCGCGGACGTCGCCGCCGCCATCGCCGCGGCGCGGCGCGCGCAGCCGGCATGGGCCGACCTCCCGCCGGTCCGCCGCGGCGAGATCCTCCGGGACGTCGCGAACCGGATGGCCGCGCGGCGCGACGAGATCGCGCGCGTCGTGGCCCTCGAGACGGGCAAGTCCCTGAAGGAGGCCCTCGGCGAGACGGGCGGGGCGATCGCGCTCGCGCACTTCTACGCGGGCGAGGGCCAGCGGCTCTACGCGCGGACGACGACGAGCGGCGCGCCGAACCGCCAGGCGATGACGGTCCGCGAGCCGCTTGGCGTCGCCGGCCTCATCATCGCGGCGAACACCCCGGTCGCCAACGTGGCCTGGAAGGTGTTCCCGGCGCTCATCTGCGGCAACGCCGCGGTGCTCAAGGCCGCCGAGGACACGCCGGCCACCGCCTGGCTCGTCCACCAGGTGGCCCGCGAGGCGGGGCTGCCCCCCGGCGTGCTGAACGTCGTGCAGGGCTTCGGCCTCGAGGCGGGCGCGCCCCTGGTCGCCGACCCGGACGTGGCCGTGATCAGCTTCACCGGCTCGACCGCCGTCGGCCGCGAGATCGCCGCCGTCGCCGGCCGCCGGCTGGCGCGGGTGTCGCTCGAGCTCGGCGGCAAGAACCCGTTCGTGGTGGCCGACGACGCCGACCTGGAGCAGGCGGTGCACTGGGCCGCGCTCTCCGCGTTCAGCAACGCCGGCCAGCGCTGCGCGGCCGGGACGCGGCTCATCGTGTTCGACGCCGTCTACGAGCGGTTCCGCGACCTGCTGGTGGCGCGCGCCGAGGGCCTGCGCGTCGGGCCCGGCGACGAGGACGACTACGGGCCCGTGATCAACGAGCGCCAGCTCGGGAAGATGCTCGCGGCGGTCGAGGGGGCCCGGCAGCGGGGCGCCGTCCTGCTGACGGGAGGCCGGCGGCTCGACGACGACGCGCATCGCGGGGGCTACTACCTCGCGCCGACGCTCCTGGAGGGGGTCGACCCGCACGACGAGATCTCGACGTGCGAGCTCTTCGGGCCGATCGCGTGCCTCTACCGGGTCCGGGACTTCGGCGAGGCCCTCGCCCTGGCCAACGACTCGCCGTACGGCCTCACGGCGGCGATCCACACGCGGAGCCTCCACCGCGCGCTCGAGTTCACGCGGCGCGTCCAGGCCGGCGTCGCCGGCGTCAACGCCGGCACGTACGGCAGCGAGCCCCACATGCCCTTCGGCGGCGTCAAGCAGTCGGGCAACGGGTCGCGGGAGCCGGGGACGGAAGCGCTGGACATCTACTCGAACCTCAAGGACGTGTACATCTCGATCGACCCCCGGCAGGTATGACGAGCACGCCGGCCCCCCGCATCGTCGCCCTGGTCCCCGCCCGCGCGGGGTCGAAGCGTGTCGTGGGCAAGAACGTGCGCCCGCTGGCCGGGCATCCGGTCATCGCCTACACCCTCGCGGCGGCGATCCAGAGCGGCGTGTTCGCCGACGTGCTGGTCTCGACCGACTCCGAGGCCTATGCGGCCATCGCGCGCCACTACGGCGCCGAGGTCCCGTTCCTCCGGCCGCCGGCGATCGCGGGCGACCTGTCGCCGGACATCGAGTGGGTCGAGGACACGCTCGGCCGCCTGCGCGAGGCGGGCCGCACGTGGGACGCGTTCAGCATCCTGCGGCCGACGAGCCCGTTCCGCCTGCCGTCGACGATCCGGCGGGCGTGGACGGCGTTCGCGGCCGAGGCCGGCGTGGACTCGCTCCGCGCCGTCGAGCCGTGCCGGCAGCACCCGGGGAAGATGTGGGTGGTGCGGGGCCGGCGGATGACGCCGCTCCTGCCGTTCGCCAACGGCGCGCACCCGTGGCACAGCAGCCAGTACCAGGCGCTGCCGGCGATCCACGTCCAGAACGCGAGCCTGGAGATCGCGTGGACGCGGGTCGTGTTCGATCGCCACACGATTGCCGGCGACGTCGTGATGCCGTTCCTGACCGAGGGCCTCGAGGGCTTCGACGTGAACACGCCCGACGACTGGGCCCTGGCCGAGCGGCTCGTCGCGTCCGGGGAGGCCGCGCTTCCCGCCGTGTCCACCGCGGCCCCGGCGGAGTCCTAGTGGCGCGTATCGACTGATTCAGTACTACGGACGGCGGTGTGGAACCGCGGATCGACGGCCGCGACAACGGAGCGGCCGGTAGTGATTCGGGGCGTACACACCACTAGTGGCGCGTATCGACGGCCGCGCCCGCCGCGCCCGGCGCCCATCCCGACAAGACATCCCACCAGGTTGGAGACCACGCACGTGATCGATCTTCAATTCGCGCCGCTCGACGAGTTCACGCGGGTCCGGTCGCTCGACGCGCCGCCGGTGGCGCGGGCCAGGCTGTTCGCGGACCTCTGCCGGCTGAACGCGCTGTACATGATTACCCGCGCGGGGTCCGGGCACATCGGGTCGAGCTTCAGCTGTCTCGACATCGTGTCGTGGCTCTACCTGCACGAGCTGCGCGATCCCGCCAGCGGCGCGTCCGACGTGTTCTACTCGTCGAAGGGGCACGACGTCCCCGGGCTCTACTCGGTGCTCATCGCGCTCGGGCGCCTGCCGTTCGACCGGATTCACACGCTCCGGCGGCTCGACGGGCTGCCGGGCCACCCGGACGTGTCGATCCCGGCCATCGAGGCGAACACGGGCTCGCTCGGCATGGGCATCTCGAAGGCCAAGGGGATCGCGCTCGCCAACCGCCTGCACGGCCGCGACGGCCGCACCTACGTCCTCACGGGCGACGGCGAGCTGCAGGAGGGCCAGTTCTGGGAGTCGCTCGTGTCGGCGGCCAACCACGGCCTGTCGGGCATCACGGCCATCGTGGACCACAACAAGCTGCAGTCCGACACGTTCGTCGCGCGCGTGAGCGACCTCGGCGACCTCGAGGCGAAGTTCGCGAGCTTCGGCTGGCACGTCGCGCGCGTCGACGGGCACGACCCGGCCGCGATCGAGGCCGCGCTCGCCGGCGCCCGGGCGGACGAGGCCCGTCCCTCCGTGATCATCGCCGACACCGTCAAGGGCAAGGGCGTGTCGTTCATGGAGCCGGGCGCGCCGGGGACCGACCCCGACCTGTACGGCTTCCACAGCGGCGCCCCCGCCGATGAGGTCTACCTCCGCGCCGTCGCGGAGATCGTCGAGCGCGTGAACCGCGACCTGGCGGAGCTCGGGCAGCCCGCCCTGCGGACCGAGACGGCCCCGCGGCCGCC
The DNA here is from genome assembly GCA_050250645.1 of Vicinamibacterales bacterium. Taxonomy (GTDB): domain Bacteria; phylum Acidobacteriota; class Vicinamibacteria; order Vicinamibacterales; family UBA2999; genus JBFWVR01. The sequence continues at coordinate 151,744 of JBFWOG010000003.1, read as the reverse complement.
GCGCCCGGCGCCGGCCCAGCCGCAGCGCCTCGTCGCGGCGTACAGCCGCGCCCTCGTCGAGCACGCGGCGCGCGACGCGCGCATCGTCGCGTTCGACGCCGACCTGGTGCTCGACACCGGCCTCGTGCCGTTCCGCAAGCAGTTCCCGGACCGGTTCGTCGAGTGCGGCATCGCCGAACAGGACATGGTCTCGCAGGCGGGCGCCGCCGCGCGGCGGGGGCTGCTGCCGGTGGTGCACTCCTTCGCCTGCTTCCTCTCGAGCCGGCCGAACGAGCAGATCTACAACAACGCGACGGAGCGGTCGAAGGTGGTCTACGTCGGGTCGCTCGCCGGGCTCGTGCCCGGGGGGCCCGGCCACTCCCACCAGTGCGTGCGGGACATCTCGTCGCTGGCCGCCGTGCCCGGGCTGGTCCTGCTCGAGCCGTGCTGCGACCGCGAGGTGACGGAGGCCGTCGACTACTGCCTCGCCCGCACGAGCGAGAGCACGTACCTGCGGCTCGTGACGGTGCCCACCGACGTGCCGTTCGCGCTGCCGGCCGCCTACCGCCTCGAGGAGGGCCGCGGCGTGACCCTGCGCGAGGGCGGCGACGCCGTGATCATCGGCTACGGCCCGGTGCTCCTCGCCGAGGCGTGGAAGGCGGCCGAGCGCCTGCAGGCGGAGCACGGGATCGGCGTGCGCGTGGTCAACCTCCCGTGGCTCAACCGGGTCGACGCGGACTGGCTGCGCGAGGCGGTCGCCGGCGTCCGGTGGGTGTTCACGCTCGACAACCACTACGTGACGGGCGGGCAGGGCGAGATGCTGCTGTGCGCGCTCGCCGAGCACGGCCTGTCGGCCGGGATCCGCGCGCGGCGGCTCGGGGTGCTCGACGTGCCGGCGTGCGGGACGAACGACGAGGTGCTGCGCGCGCACGGGCTCGACGCGGCAGGGCTGGCGGCCACGATGGCCGCCGCCATGGGGACGCCCGCGCAGGCGCCGGCCTCGTGACGTATCCAGTGCTGCTTCGCGGCGTCAAGCGGGCCGTCCGGCGCGTGATCCCGGTCAAGGTCGACCAGCCTGCCTGGGACGAGCTGCTCGGCGCCGACCGGGCGGCGTTCCGCCAGCTGGTGGCCGCGCTGCCGGCCGACGCCCCCGACGTCCTGGTGGCGCCGAGCGTCGGGCACCCGGCGATGACGACGCTCGACAGCCTGCTCGCGGTCGCGTTGACGGTGCGCGGCGCCCGCGTCCACGTCCTGCTCTGCGACGAGATCCTGCCGGCGTGCCAGAACTGCCTGCTCGGCAAGCTCCAGGACGAGTGGGTGCCGAACGAGTTCCTGCGCCACGGCCCGAAGCGCGAGATCTGCCGGTCGTGCTTCTCGCCGGCGCTCCGGATGTTCGAGTCGCTCGGCCTGCGGGTGCATCGCTACGGCGACTACCTCGAGCGGGCCGACGTCGACGAGGCCTGGCGGCTGGCGCGGACGGTCGACGCCGCAGCGATCCCCGACTACACGGTGGACGGGCTGCCGATCGGGGAGCACGCGACGGCCGGGGCCATCCGGTTCTTCGCGCGGGCCAGCCTCGACCGCGAGCAGCACGGCGAGGCGGTGCTCCGCCGCTACTTCGCGGCGGCGCTGCTGACGCGGCTGGCGACCGACCGCCTGCTCGCGGCGCAGCGGTTCACCAGCGCGAGCTTCAACCACGGCATCTACGTGCCCCAGGGCATCATCGGCGCGGTGGCCCGGCACCGCGGGGTCCGCGTCGTCAACTGGATCCAGGCCTACCGCAAGAACTCGTTCATCTTCAGCCACGGCGACACCTACCACCACACGCTGATGAGCGAGCCGGTCGAGAGCTGGGAGGACCTGCCCTGGGACGAGGGCATCGAGGCCGAGCTGCTCGACTACCTCAAGAGCCGGTGGAGCGGGGCGGAGGACTGGATCTCGTTCAACCGCTCGCCCCGGAGCGAGATCGACGTGATCAGCCGCGAGACCGGCATCGACTTCTCGAAGCCGTCGATCGGCCTGCTCACCAACGTGATGTGGGACGCGCAGCTCCACTACCCGCAGAACGCGTTCCGCGACATGTGGGAGTGGCTGGTGACGACCATCCGCTACTTCGAGCAGCGGCCGGAACTGCAGCTCATCATCCGGGTGCACCCCGCGGAGCTCCGGGGGCACATCCAGTCGCGCCAGCCCGTCGCCGTCGAGATCGCCCGCGAGTTCGGCCGCATCCCGCCCAACGTGTTCATCATCCCGCCCCAGAGCGACGTCAGCACCTATGCCGTGATGCTGCAGTGCGACTCGGTGCTCATCTACGGGACCAAGACCGGCGTCGAGCTGACGAGCCTGGGCGTGCCGGTGATCGTCGCGGGCGAGGCGTGGATTCGCAACAAGGGCATCACGACCGACGCGGCGTCCCGGGACGACTACCGGGCGCTGCTCGACCGGCTGCCGGTCGGCGCGCGGCTGCCCGAGGAGACGATGCGGCGGGCCAAGAAGTACGCCTACCACTTCTTCTTCCGCCGGATGATCCCGCTGACGACGGTGAAGCAGGTGACGGGGAAGTCGTGGGCGTCGTACGCGGTCGACGTGCACGGCCTGGCCGACGTCCGGCCCGGCGCCGACCCCGGCCTCGACGTCATCTGTGACGGCATCCTGCACGGCCGCCCGTTCATCTATCCCGCCGAGGACCTGCGCCGCCGATGCTGAAGATGTACCACCGGCATGCCGAGGACGGGCAGTCGCCCGCGTTCTGGGAGGAGTTCGGCAGCGAGGGCAGCTTCGAGCAGCGCCTGCGCTTCTGCGAGACCGACCCGCTGCGCCCGCTGTTCCGCGAGCACGCCCGCCCGGGCACCCGCATGCTCGAGGGCGGCTGCGGGCAGGGCCAGTACGTCGCGTACTACTCGGCCCAGGGCGTCCGGGTGGTCGGCCTCGACTTCGCGCGCGACTGGCTCCGGCGGCTCCGGCAGCGTGACGGGGCGTTGATGCTCTGCGCCGGCGACGTCGCGGCGCTCCCGTACCGCAGCGCGTCGTTCGACGTCTACTACTCCGGCGGCGTCGTCGAGCACTTCGAGGCCGGGTGCGACGAGGCGCTGCGCGAGGCCCGCCGCGTGCTGCGCCCCGGCGGCGTGCTCCTCATCAGCGTGCCCTACGACAGCCCGCTCCGGAAGATCCTGTCGGTCGTCCGCCGCCACGACTGGCGGCGGGTGCGCGGCCCGCGGCAGGAGCCCGCCGGTGCGGGGCTGACGTTCTTCCAGTACTGCTACACGCCGGCCGAGTTCACGCCGATGCTCGAGGCCGCCGGCCTCCGCGTCGTGAAGACGCAGGGCTACGCGGTGCTCTGGGGCCTGCACGACATCCCGGGCCTGCAGCGGCTCGTGAGCCGTCTCTCGGCGAGCCGCGGCCCGGCCGCCGGCGCAGTGACGGGGGCCGCCTTCGGCGAGGCCGGCTCCAGCGGGGCTCCGGCCGCGTCGACTCAGCCTTCCGGCGTCCGCGGCTGGCTCAAGCGCCTCGTCGTCGCCGAGGACGAGACGCTGCCCGGCGGCGGATGGGCCGTGCGCGTCGGCCGGTGGTTCTGCTCGAACATGATGATGTACGTCTGCGTGCCCGCCGACGCGGGTACGGGGAGCCGCGACTGATGGCTGGCGTGACCGACTTCGTCCGGCGCTTCCAGCAGGCGGACATCCGCTGGATGGAGCGGTGGATCATCCAGACGCCGCTGCATCCCGGGTTCTGGGTGCGCCGCCGCCTGCGGGCCGCGATGACGTCCGAGAGCCAGCGGCCCTTCGGCGTCATGCTCGACGCCGGCTGCGGCCAGAAGCCCTACGCGGGGCTGTTCACCCGCGTGACGAAGTACATCGGCATGGAGTACGCGCCGGGCAGCGGCTACCGGGGCAACAGCGCCGACGTGTACGGCGACGGCGCCGCGATCCCGCTGGCCTCCGCGAGCGTCGACAGCGTGCTGTGCACGGAGGTCCTCGAGCACGTGCCGGACCCGGACGCCGTGATGCGGGAGATCGCGCGGGTGCTGAAGCCGGGCGGGGTCGTCGTCTGCACGGCGCCCTTCTTCTACCCGGTGCACGACGAGTACGACTTCTTCCGCTACAGCCCGATGTCGGTGCCGACGCTGATGCGCCGCCACGGCCTCGAGGTCGTGCGGTCCGAGCCGCTGTCGGGCACCGCGATCACGCTCGCGATCCTCTTCAACCTGTACTGGTTCGAGATCGGCTTCCTCTGGACGAAGTGGCTCTACCCGCTGGGCGTGCTGCTCCGTCCCGTGCTGCTGCTGCTGGCGCTGGCGGTGAACGTCACCGGCTGGGTGTTCGAGCGCGTGCTGCCCTCGTCCCACATGTCGTTCAACCACCTCAACGTCGGCCGCCGGCCGGACGCCGCCTGACCGAGCCATGACCGCACCCGAGCCCATCCGCGTCCTCCACTTCTGCGCCACGACGCTGGATTCGCACTACTTCGCGAACCTGGGGAAGGGCTCGGCGCGCATGGGCGTGGAGGTCCACGCGGGCAGCCTCACGGCGCCCGAGGCGCCGGCGTGGCTGCGGGAGTGCCCGGGCGGCGAGTACCTGTACCTGGATGCCCCGTCTCGCCTGTCGTACCCGCGCGCGGTCGCCCGGCTGGCGGGGTTCCTGCGGCGGGCGCGCATCGACGTCGTGCAGACGCACCTGTTCGACGGCGCGATGGTCGGCCTCGCCGCCGCCCGGCTCGCGCGCGTCCCGCTGGCGGTGCTGACCCGGCACCACACCGACGAGATGTTCATCGTCGGCAGCCGGTGGCACGTGATGGCCGACCGCCTGATGGCGCGCGCGGCCGACGAGGTGGTCGGGTTCTCCCACGCGGTGCGCAACCACATGATGCGGCGCGAGGGCGCCGACGGATCGAAGATCGAGGTCATCTACCAGGGCTTCGACTTCGACGCGCTGAGCGCCACGGCCGAGGACGGCCGGCGCGTGCGCGCCGAGCTCGGGCTCGGCGACGAGTTCGTCGTGGGGTGCGTCGCGCGGTTCTTCAAGACCAAGGGCCACGAGTACCTGCTCGCCGCGGTGCGCGAGCTGACGGCGACGATCCCGGACATCCGCGTGATGCTGCTCGGCGGCGGCGACCCGGCGCCCATCGAGGCGATGATCCGCGCCGAGGGCCTCGAGGGCCGCGTGATCTTCACGGGGTACCGGAACGACGTGCCGGCGTGCATGCGCGCCATGGACGTCGTCGTGCACCCCTCGCTGACCGAGGCCTTCTGCCAGACCGTGGTCGAGGCGCTGGCCGCCGGCGCCCCGCTCGTCGTCACCGACGTGGCGGCCGCGTCCGAGGTCGTCACCAGCGGCGAGAACGGGATGCTCGTGCCCCCGCGGGACCCGGGGGCGATCGCGGAGGCCGTGCGGACGCTGCACCGCGACCCGGCGGCGACCCGGCGCATGGCCGACGCCGGCCAGCGCAGCGTGCGGGAACGCTTCACCATCGACCGGATGGTCCGCCAGCAGGTGGAGTGCTACCACCGCTGGCTGGACGCCCGCGGCGCCGGGGCGCCCGGCGCGGCCGGTGCCGGCGGATCATGACGGGGCCGTCCCCGGGCGCGCGCGGCCGGTGGCTGACCGCCGCCGGTGCGGCCGTCGCCGTGCTGTTCCTGGCGAAGGCCGTGTACCGGGGCCTGACGTTCACCCGCGGGGACTTCTACTTCACCCTGCCGGGCGAGTACGCGGCGCGGTGGAACCCCGTGCTCTGGCAGAGCCCGGACCTGCAGCTGGCCCTCCAGTACAATCACGGCGGCTACATCTACGGGCCGGTGCAGTACCTGGCGCTGTTCCCGATCGTCTTCCTGGACTCGTATGCCTCCATCGCCACCGCGCTGCTCGTGGCGTACCCGGTCGTGGCGCTCGGCGCGGCCGTGCTGCTCTGGCGGCTCGTGCGGCGCGACGAGGGGCGCGACCCGGTGGCGCTGGCGGGCGTGATGGCGGTCGTCTTCGCGTTCCTCCCGTTGACGCAGGCGCTCGTGCAGCGGGAGTTCGAGGTCGTCACGCTGCTGATGCTCGCCGCGACCTGCCTGCTGTTCGCCCGGGGGCGCTACGCGGCCAGCGGCGCGGTGCTGGCCTGCATGACGTGGTTCAAGTACTGGCCGATGCTGCTGCTGATCCCGTTCGTGGTGCACCGGCGCTTCCGCGGCGTGGCCGCCTTCGTGGGCATGTCCGCCGCGATCCTGCTGGCCACGCAGCTGGTCTTCGGGCTGCAGCACTTCGTCATCCCGAAGACGGTCGGCATCGTGGGCGGGCTCGTCCGGCCGCTCGGCGGGGGGGAGGTGCTCTACCCGGTGATCCCGCGCGGCGCGGCGAAGTCGGACTTCTGCCGGCAGTGGATTCCCGGCCGCGGCACCCAGGCCGACGCGCGCTGGGCCCTCTGCGGCATCCAGGACCGGTTCCCCGCGGTCCCGGCCAAGGCGGTGTTCATCGGCGTGGTGGCCCTGACGGCGGCGCTGTTCTTCTGGAGCGCGGTCGGCCTCGATCGCCGCTGGGCCGATCCCGCCGTGGCGCGGTGGGCCTCGATCTGGGAGTTCAGCGTCCTCGCGATCGGCGGCGCGGCGTTCCTCCACGCGCACTTCTACTACTTCGTGGTGTTCCTGCTGCCGCTGACGGCGCTGCTCTGCCGGTACGCGACGCGGCCCGGGCCGTGGCGCCGCGCCGAGCTCGGGGCGTGGGTCGCGACCTACCTGCTGCTGAACGCATTCCTGGTGCCGCCGTCCCTCGCCTCCGGCGTGCTCGGCGTGGACGCCTGGGCGCTCTACCTCGACAGCGGCCTGCCGTTCCTCGGCACGCTGCTGCTCCTCGGCCTCGTGCTGCGGGAGTTGACCCGCCTGGCCGGCGCGCCCCGGCCGTCGGCGGTGGCGGCCTGACCATGCCCGTGTCCCCTGACGTCGTGATCGGCAAGAACGCGCGGATCCCGCACCCGTCGCTCGTGAACCTCTATGGCTGCCGGATCGGCGACGACGTGAAGATCGGCACGTTCGTCGAGATCCAGAAGGGCGTGGTCGTGGGCGACCGCTGCAAGATCTCCTCGCACAGCTTCCTCTGCGAGGGCGTGACCGTGGAGGCGGAGGTGTTCATCGGCCACGGCGTGATGTTCACCAACGACCCCTTCCCGCGCGCGACGGCGGGCGGCGCGCTGCAGACGGAGGCCGACTGGACGGTGGTGCCGACGACGGTCAGGCGCGGCGCGTCGGTCGGGAGCGGCGCCGTGATCCTCTGCGGGGTCACGATCGGCGAAGAGGCGATGGTCGCGGCGGGCGCCGTCGTGACGCGGGACGTCCCGGCGCACGCGATCGTGGCCGGCGTGCCCGCCCGCGTCCAGGGCGACGTGCGCCAGCGGGGAGGCGCGTCGTGATCGGGATCGGCGTCATCGGCCTCGGCTACTGGGGGCCCAACCTGCTCCGCAACTTCGCGGAGAACCCGGACGCCCGCGTCGTGGCGGTGTCGGACCTCAGGCCGGAACGGCTGGCCACCGCGGCCGCGCGCTACCCGGCCGTCCGCACGACCACCGACGCCCGCTCGGTGTTCTCCGACCCCGCCGTGGACGCCGTGGTGATTGCCACGCCCGTGTCGACGCACTTCGACCTGGCCCTCGCGGCCCTCCAGGCCGGCAAGCACGTGCTCGTCGAGAAGCCGCTGGCCGCGTCGGTCGACGAGGGCCGGCGGCTGGCGGAGGCGGCCGACAGCCGCGGGCTCGTCCTGATGGTCGGGCATACCTTCGTCTACACGGGCGCCGTCCGCAAGATCCAGGCGCTCGTCTCGTCCGGCGAGCTCGGCGACGTCTACTATTACGACTCGGTCCGGGTGAACCTCGGGCTCTTCCAGCGCGACGTGAACGTCGTGTGGGACCTGGCGGTCCACGATCTCTCGATCATGGACTACGTCCTGCCGGCGCGCCCGACGGCCGTCTCGGCCACCGGCATGAGCCACGTCGCCGGGGGCACGGAGAACATCGCGTACCTGACGCTCTTCTTCGACGGCCGGCTCATCGCCCACGTCCACGTGAACTGGCTCGCCCCGGTGAAGATCCGCCGCACGCTCATCGGCGGCAGCCAGCGCATGATCGTCTACGACGACCTGGAGCCGAGCGAGAAGATCAAGGTGTACGACAAGGGGATCACCCTCAGCAGCGATCCCGAGAGCGTGTACCAGATGCTGGTGGGCTACCGGGCCGGCGACATGTGGGCGCCGCGGCTGGACGCGACCGAGGCCCTGCGCACGGAGGCCGCGCACTTCATCGCGTGCGTGCGCGACCGCCGCCCGCCCGACACCGGCGCCGAGAGCGGCGTCCGCGTGCTCCGCCTGATCGAGGCGGCGTCGCGCTCGATGGCCAACCGCGGACAGCTCGTCGCGCTCGACGGCCCGGACGGGGGCGGCCGCGCATGAGCGAGCCGGCGCCGGGGCCCGTGACGCTCCTCTCGGACGGCGTGGTCGGCCTGCGCCGGCCGGCGCCTGCAGACGTGCCCGCGTACTGGAAGATGCGCAACGACCTGGCACTCGTCACCTCCGTGATGGGCTTCCGCCTGGGTGTCAGCGAGCAGACGGCCGAGGCGTGGATCCGGTCCGGCGGGGGCGTCAGCGGCGACGACCTCCTGTTCACGGCCGTCCTCGAGCCCGACGGCCACCGCCCGATCGGGTACATCAAGGCCTACCGGGTCGACCGGTTCTCGCGGCACGCCTGGCTCGGGCTGTGCCTGTTCGAGGCCGCGGACCGCGGCCGCGGCTACGGCCGCCGCATGATCGCGCAGACGTGCGACTACCTCCGCGACTACCTCGGCCTCCGCAAGGTCAGCCTCGAGGTCCTCGCCAGCAACGCGCCCGCCATCGCGCTGTACGGACGCCTCGGGTTCGTCGAGGAGGGGCGCCTGCGCTCCCAGTTCCTCGCCGACGGCCGCTTCGAGGACGTCCTGTTGTTCTCGCGGTTCCTCCAGGGGGCCGACCCGGCATGACCCCGTCCCTGAGCATCGTGATCCCGTGCTTCAACGAGGCCGCGTCGCTGCCGCGATGCGTGGCCGCGGTCGACGCCTATGCGGCGTCCAAACCCCAGGGCAGCGTCGAGGTCGTCATCGTCGACGATGGCAGCACGGACGGGACGTGGGAGGTGCTGAGCGGGCTCGTGGCCGGCCGTGTGGGCTGGCGCGCGGTGCGGCTGGCCGCCAACCGGGGCAGCCACGTCGCGATGCGCTGCGCGTACCGGCACGCGACGGGGGAGCGGGTCGTGAACCTGCCGGTGGACCTGCAGGATCCGATCGAGAACATCGACCTGCTCGGGCAGGCGATGACGGAGCAGGGCGTCGACGCCGTGCTCGCCGTCCGCCGCACCAGGGCCGACGGGTGGTTCGAGCGGGTGACGAGCCGCCTCTATCACGGGTTGATGCACGCGGTGCACCTGCGCAACGTGCCCGTCGAGGGCACGTCGCAGTTCCTGCTCAAGCGGCGCATCGTCAGGCAGATCAACGCCTGCGACGACCGCGGCTTCACCTTCGAGGGGTTCCTCGCGAGCGCCCCGCTCTCGCTGGCGGTGGTCTGGTACGACCGCTCGGCCGCGACCGATCGCCCGTCGCGGTGGACCCTGGCCGGCAAGATTCAGCACGCGCTGAACACCGTCCTCGGGTTCAGCAACGTGCCCATCCGTGCCCTGAGCCTGGTCGGGGCGACGGTGGCGCTCGTCGGCCTGGCCTACGCCGCCTTCGTCGTCATCCGCTTCGCCGTCCTGGGCGACGGCGTGAGCGGCTGGCCGTCGCTCATGACCGTGCTGCTCGTCGTCGGCGGGCTGAACCTGCTGGCGCTGGGGCTCATCGGCGAGTACGTCTGGCGCATCCTCGACGAGACCCGCCGGCGCCCGCTGTACCAGGTCGAGGATCACCACGGGTTCGCCCTGTCCGGGGACGAAGGGGCTGCCGCCGGGCATGGATCTCGTTCGATCGAATGATCTCGAGCCTCGCGAGTACGAGCGCTTCCTGGACGGGTTCGCCAGCGGGCCCGGCGTGGCGCTGGCCTACCACTACCCGTTCTACCTGGCGTTCCTCGCCGGCACGGCGTACCCGGGCAGCGAGACGCGCTTCGTCGCGGCACGCGGCGCCGACGGCGCCCTTGCCGGGGTCTTCCCGGCGCTGCACGTCCGGACCGCGCGCCTGGCCGTCTCGTTCTCGCTGCCGTACTTCGGCCCCAATGGCGGCGCGATCGTCCGCGACGCCGGCCCTGAGGGCGCCGCGCTCGTCGCGCGGCTCGTGGCGGCCGCGTGCGACGACGCGCGGGACCGCGGGTGCGGGTCGATGACGATCCTGACGCCGCTCGGCGCGGATGGCGTCCCGTACGCGGAGGGGCTTGGCGGGGCCGACTTCGAGGTGGCGCGGGTGGCGCAGACCCTCGCGCTGCCGCCGGCCGGTGAGGCCTCGCCGTGGCCGCGCAAGGTGCGCTACGACGTCCGGCGCGCGGCGGCTCTCGGCGTCACCGTCCGCGAGATGGCGGGCGAGGCCGAGCTCGACGCCGTCTGGGAGATCTACCGGGAGACCGCGGCGGACGCGGGCATCCCGTTGAAGCCGCGCGAGCACCTGCGCGCGCTGTACCGGGAGGCCGGCGCGCGCGGCGTCTTCCTGGTCGCCGAGCGCGACCAGGAGGTCGTCGCGGGACTCGTGGCGTTCATGGGCGGCGGGGTGCTGTCGTACTACCTGCCGTGCACCCGCCCGGACGCGCGGCCGCTCCAGCCCGGCCTGCTGCTGCTCGACCGGGCGGCGGCGATCGCGCGTGCCGCGGGCTGCCGGCTCCTGAACTTCGAGGCCTCGCCCGGCGAGGACGGCCCGGTCTATCGCTTCAAGGCGCGGTGCGGGGGGCAGCCGGTCCCGTACCGCGTGCTGGTGAAGCTGCTGCGCCCCGGGGTGCTCGACGACTACCGCGCGCTCGCGCCCGCCGGCGTGGCGGCCGAGGCGCCCCACGCCTTTGTGATTCCCTTCGACGCGCTGACGCGCGCACAGGACGGAGCCCGATGATCACCGTGCCGCTCGTGGATGTGAAAGCCGAGTATCGGGGCATCAAGGACGAGATCGACAGTGCCGTCGCCCACGTGTTCGAGACCGGCCAGTTCGTGCTCGGCGAGGAGGTCGAGGCCTTCGAGCGCGAGTTCGCGGCGCGGTGCGGCGTCGCCCACGGCGTCGGGGTCAGCTCGGGGACGAGCGCCCTGCACCTCGCGCTGCTGGCCGCGGGCATCGGGCCGGGTGACGAGGTCATCACCGTGCCGTTCACGTTCGTGGCCACGGTCGCCGCGATCCAGTACGCCGGCGCGCGGCCGGTCCTGGTCGACGTGGAGCCGCGGTCGCTGACGATGGACGTGGCCGCGGTGGAGGCGGCCATCACGCCGCGGACGAAGGCCATCATGCCGGTGCACCTCTACGGGCAGCCGGCGGACATGGACCCGATCCTGGCGATCGCCGCGCGCCATGGGCTCACCGTCATCGAGGACGCGGCGCAGGCGCACCTCGCGCGCTACCGCGACCGCCCCGTCGGCAGCCTCGGCCACATGGCCTGCTTCAGCTTCTATCCCAGCAAGAACCTCGGCGCCTGCGGCGAGGGTGGCATGGTGGTCACCGGCGACGAGGCGGCGGCGGCGCGCCTGCGGCTGCTCCGCAACTGGGGCCAGGAGAACCGGTACGCCCACGTCATCCCGGGCTTCAACGCGCGGCTCCAGGGCATCCAGGGCGCGGTGCTGCGCGTGAAGCTGCGCCACCTGGACGCCTGGACCGACGAGCGGCGGCGGCACGCCGCGCAGTACCGCGCGCTGCTCGAGGGCGCCGACCTGGTGCTGCCCGAGGAGATGCCCTACGCCCGGCACGTCTACCACCTCTTCACGGTGCGGTCGGCGGGGCGCGACGCCCTTGCGGCCCGGCTCGCCGAGGCCGGCATCCAGACCGGCCGGCACTACCCGGTGCCCGTCCACCTGCAGCCGGCCTACGCCGACCTGGGGTATGGGGCCGGCGAGTTCCCCGTGTCCGAGCGGGCGGCGTCGGAGGTGCTGTCGCTGCCGATGTACCCGCAACTGACCGAGGCGCAGGTGACGGCCGTCGCCGAGGCCGTCCGTCGCGCCGTGGTGTCCGCCGCATGAGCGATGCGCGTGGCGGCGACCTCGGGTCGTCGCGGATCCTCGTGACGGGGGGCGCCGGCTTCATCGGCTCCGCGCTCGTCGCCGGGCTGGTGGCGCGCGGCGCCGAGGTCGTCGTGGTGGACAACCTGGTGAACGGATCGCGGGCGAACCTCGCGGGCCTGCCCGCCGATCGCTGCCGCCTCGTCGTCGCCGACATCCGGGACGAGGCCGCGATGGGCCGGGCGTTCGACGGCGTCCAGGTGGCCTTCCACCTGGCGTGCCTGGGCGTGCGCCACTCGCTGCACGCCCCGCGCGAGAACCACGACGTGAACGCGACCGGCACGCTCGTGGTGCTCGACCGCGCGCGGGCGGCGGGCGTGACGCGGTTCGTGCACGTCTCCACCTCGGAGGTGTACGGCACGGCCCGGCAGCGCCCGATGACCGAGGAGCACCCGACGCGGCCGGCCACCGTGTACGGCGCGTCGAAGCTGGCGGGGGAGTGCTACGCGCGCGCGTACTTCCAGACCCACGGCTTCCCGGCCGTCGTCGTGCGGCCGTTCAACGCGTACGGGCCCCGGTGCCACCACGAGGGCGACAGCGGCGAGGTGATCCCGCGCTTCGTCCTCCGCGCGCTCGCCGGGCGGCCGCTGGTCGTCTTCGGCGACGGCATGCAGACCCGGGACTTCACCTACGTGGACGACACGGCGTCGGCGATCGCGGCGGCCGGCTTCGCCGAGGGCGTCGTCGGCGAGACGATCAATGTCGGCAGCGGCGAGGCCGTCGCCATCGGGGCGCTCGCGTCGCTGGTCGGCGAGGCGGCCGGGCGCCCGGTCGAGGTCGTCCACGATGCGCCCCGGCCCGGCGACGTCATCGACCTCGAGGCCGATGCCCGCCGCGCGGCGACGCTCCTCGGCTTCACGCCGCGGGTGACGCTCGCCGACGGACTGGGGCGGCTCGTGGCGTGGTACCGCGAGTCGGGCGTCTCGCCCGAGACGCTGCTCGAGCAGGAAGTCGTGCGCAGCTGGGAGGCGGGCGCCCCGTGAGCGCGCCCGGCCGGAAGGTGATCCCGGTGGCGCGGCCCTGGATGGGCGAGCCCGAGGCCGCGGCCGCGCGCCGCGCCATCCTCTCCGGGTGGGTGACGCAGGGGCCGGAGGTCGAGGCCTTCGAGGCGGAGTTCGCCGCGTACGTCGGCGCGCCGCACGCGTGTGCCGTGTCGAGCGGCACCGCGGCGCTGCACCTGGCCCTCCTCGCCGTCGGCGTGCGGCCCGGCGACGAGGTCGTGACCGTCAGCCACTCGTTCATCGCGACCGCCAACGTGGTCCACCACTGCGGGGCGACGCCCGTGTTCGTCGACATCGAGCCGGGCACGTTCAACATCGACCCGGCGCTCGTCGAGGCCGCGATCGGCCCGCGCACGCGGGCGGTGCTGTGCGTCCACCAGATCGGCCTGCCGTGCGACCTCCGCCAGGTCCTGGCGATCGCGCGCCGCCGCGGCGTGGCCGTGGTGGAGGATGCGGCGTGCGCGGTCGGCGCGGAGATCGACGTCGACGGATCCGGCCGCTGGGAGCGCATCGGCCGGCCGCACGGCGACGTGGCGTGCTTCTCGTTCCACCCCCGCAAGCTCGTGAGCACCGGCGACGGCGGGATGATCACGACCCGCGACCCCGCCATCGACAGGTTCGCGCGCCTCGCCCGCCACCACGGCATGGACACCTCCGACCGCGCGCGGCACGAGTCGGCGACCGTGGCCGTCGAGGCCTACGCCCTGGTGGGCTACAACTACCGGATGACCGACATCCAGGCCGCCGTCGGCCGCGAGCAGCTGGCCCGGCTGCCGGAGATGGTCGCCCGGCGGCGCGAGCTGGCGGCGGAGTACGGCCGGCGGCTCGCGGCGATCGCGGGCCTCGGCCTCCCCGTCGAGCCGTCGTGGGCGCGCTCCAACTTCCAGAGCTACGCCGTGCGGCTGCCCGACGGGTGCGGCCAGCGCGCGGTGATGCAGCACATGCTGGACGCGGGCGTGTCGACGCGCCGCGGCGTGATGTGCGCGCACCGGGAGCCGGCGTACGCCACGGCGGCGTGGGCGTGCACGCCTGGCGCCGCGGACGGCGCGGCCCCCGCCGCCCGCGCGTGTGACTGCGGGCCCGGGGCGTGCCGGCGGCTCCGGGAGAGCGAGCGCGCGCAGGACCGGTGCCTCCTGCTGCCCCTCTTCCACGAGCTCACCGGCGCGGACCAGCACGAGGTGGCCGCGGCCCTTGCCCGGGCCGTTGCCGCCGGGCGGACGAGCGACGCGCGGCCGGTGCCGACGGATCGAGACGCATGAAGACCATTGTTGACCCGGCGATTCCCGACTACCACTACCGCTTCGAGCGGCTGCCCCGGCAGGAGGTCGCCGCCTTCGAGCGCGTCGAGGCGTGCCCCGCGTGCGGCGCGGCCCTCGACCCGGTCGAGATCGTCCGCCTCGGCGGCGACACCGAGCCGGCCTTCCGCCTGGTCGCCTGCCGGCAGTGCGCGCACGTGACCTACGACCGCCTGCCGACCGACGCGTGGCTGGACCACTACTACCGCGACGTGTGGGACCAGCCGAACCGCCGGACGCCGATCACCACGCTGCAGGTCAAGAACAGCACGTGGACCGCGTGGGCGTTCCCCTGGCGCCACCTCGACCCGCTGCAGGTGCCCCTCGACGCGCACGTCCTCGAGTTCGGCTGCGGCTTCGGCCACGGCATGAAGTACCTGCAGCAGCTGGGCTACACCAACGTCCACGGCGTGGAGATCGGGACCCATCGCGCGGAGGTCGCGGCGCACCACTTCCCGGGGCGCGTCCTCCAGGGGTCGGCGGCGGAGGCGGAACAGCTCGCGGACGCGCACGGTCCGTTCGACCTGGTCGTGCTGCACCACGTCGCCGAGCACCTGCGGGACCCGTACGGGATCATCGCGCGGCTGGCGAAGCTGCTCACGCCGACGGGGCGCGTGATGGTCTCGGTGCCCAACATGCTCCACGAGTGCCCGGTGTTCCCCGCGCTGTACTTCCCGCACCTGCAGCACTTCAACGCGGCGTCGATGATGCGGCTGATGGAGCGGGCGGGCCTCACGCCGCACCTCTGGACCGGCGGCGATGCGCAGCTCACCGTCGTCGGCGCGGCGGACCCGGCGTGGCGGGCCGCGGCCGACTACACCCCCGAGGTGCCGCCCGTCACCGCGGCGCGCCTCGACGAGATCGCGCGCTTCCTCGCCGCGCCGTGGCGCGCGCCCGAGCCGTCGGCCGTGCAGTACCTCTGCTACTTCCACCCCTGGTACCGGGAGAGCGCCGAGCCGGCCGGGTTCCAGCACGTGCCCGCCGCCGCGGGCCGCTGGCTGACACTCGGGCGCCGTACCGTGTTCCCGCTGATGGCGCGCCTGCCCGAGCGCCGCGGGTACGGCGCGTTCCTCCGGCTGGGGGAGCGGCTCTTCGGGCCTGGCGCCTACGGCGGCACCGAGATGCTGGCCCTGCGACCCGGGGGCGGCCCGCCGTCGGCCACGCCCTGGCTGGTGCTGCCCGACGGTGGCGTGCCCGTGCTGGTGAAGTGACACCATGAGACCTCCATCCCACGTCCCGCAGCGGTGGCCGGCCATCGACCTCGCCGGCCGCCTGCCCGTCGTCGGCCCGCGCATCGTGTCGGCCCATGACGCCGTCTGGCGGAAGGTCCACCCGTACCAGTGGCGCGCGCGCAACGAGCGGTCGCGGCGGGCGCTCGACCAGGCGCGGCCGGCCCTGAGCCCGCTCCAGGACCGCCTCGTCGCGGGGCTCCGGGAGACCGGCGTCGCGCATGTCCCGATCGGCGACCTGCTCGGGCCCGACGCCTGGCCGGCGCTCGCCCGCGAAGCGGAGGCCTGGCTCGGCCAGCCCGATGTCGTCGAGCGCGAGCGCGCGTTCCGGGAGGGCGGACACCAGTCCGCGCGGAAGAAGGAGTTCATCATCCGCCTGTACGGGGACGGGAGCTTCATCCCGGGCACCAGCCGGTGGCTGCAGGTCGCGCTCCGCACGGAGATTCTCGACGTGGTGAACGCGTATCTCGGCGCGTACGCGTCGCTCCAGTACCTCGACGTCTGGAACACGATCGCGGTGCCGGACCGGCAGCGCTTCACCGGGTCGCAGCACTGGCACCGCGACCCGGAGGACCAGACGATCGTCAAGGCGTTCCTCTACCTCTCCGACGTGGACGAGGGCGCGGGGCCGATGCACTACGTCCCCGGCAGCCGGCTGGGGGAGCGCTACGGCGGCCTGTGGCCCCAGCGGTTCCCCGACGGCAGCTATCCCCCCGCCGACGTGTTCGAGCGCGAGGTGCCGCGGTCGGAATGGGTCGTCTGCGCGCACCCGGCCGGGACGCTGGTGCTGGCCGACACGGTCGGCTTCCACATGGGCGGGCGGGCGACGACCCGGAACCGTGTGCTCGCGACGTGGTGCTACGCGACGCCGGGCTCGGTCTGGGGGCGGGGCTTCAGCACCGACCTGTCGCCCGACGACGCGGCCCTGCCCGTGGCCGCGCGGGCGGCCCTGCGCTGAGGCCGCGGGTGATGGCATGGGTGTCGTGGATCCAGTGACCGGCAACACGGCGGGCGGCGCCGCGGGGCGGACGCGCCGCGGCGTCGGGCTCGCGTGCCTCGCCGCCGCGGTGCTGCTGGGGGGCTGGTACCTCGCCGAGGGGCGCTGGCTGATGGCCCTCGCCGTCGGCGGCGCGAGCGCCGCGGTGTACCTCGCCTTCCGGCTGCCCCCGGGGCGGTACCTGGTGTTCGCGACGGCGGCCGTGGCGCTGTCGACGCTGGCGACGCTCGGCGCCGTCGGCGTGCTGGATGTCTACCTGCATCATCGCTACGAGGACCGCGGCGGGTTCAACATCTGGGGTTATCGCGGCGCGACCCTGCCGTCCAAGGCGCCCGGCGAGCGGCGGGTCGCGGTGCTGGGCGGGAGCACGGCGTTCGGGTACGGCGTCGGCGTCGACGAGACGATCCCGGCCTACCTCGAGCGCGACCTGGCCGGCCGCCTGGCGTCGACGCCCGTCCACGTGGTGAACCTCGCCTGGAACGGCCAGGGCGCGCGGTCGTTCCGCTTCAACCTCCAGGCGTACGACTACCTGGACTACGACACCGTCGTCCTCTACTCCGGCTACAACGACCTGTTCTACAACCCCGACTCGTTCCGGGAGCAGTCGGCGATCTTCCGCCTCACGGGGTACCTGCCGATCCTGCCCGTCGTCCCGGTCCGGGAATGGCTGCACATCGGCGACCTGAGCGACACGCGCGACGAGCGGGTCGTGTTCGAGCACACCCTCAAGGAGCGCTACGCGGCCGAAGCCGCCGACACGGCGCTCCGGATCAGCCGGGAGCTGGAGCGGCAGATCGGCCGGCTCACCCCGGAGGCGGCCGCGTCGGACCCGTCCGCGAGCCCGTCGGACTGCGGGGAGCGGTGGGGGTTCTACTGCGGCCAGATCCATGACGCCGTCTCCTACGCGCTCACGCGCGGCAAGACCGTCTTCGTCGTGACGCAGCCGTACATCTCCGACCAGCACGTCGCGCAGCAGTCGGCGCTGGCCGGCATGCTGCGCCGCCAGTTCGCGGACGACCCGCGCGTCCACTACGTGAACCTCGGCCGCACCCTGGCGCTGACCGACCGGACGCTCTGCTATGACGGCATGCACCTGACGCCGGCGGGCAACGCCCGGGTGGCCGACGCCCTGGCGGCGGCCATCGCGGAGGCGGGGCGGTGACCGGGGCCGGCTCGCTCGTGGCCGGCGTGCCGATCCGGACGTGGACGGTGGTCCTCCCGCTGGCGGCGATCGTCGCCGTCGGGAGCGCCGTGAGCCCGCTCGGGGTGCTGCTGCTGGCCGCGCTCCTCGCCACGTGGGCGGCGGCGGGCCACGGCCTGGGCGAGGTCGAGGGCCGGTGGGTCAGCCGGCTCCTCGCGGTGGCCATCGTGGCCCGCGTGCTGGTGGTGGCGGCGGTGTTCCTCTCGACCAACCCCGCCGTCGAGCCGTACCGGTCGATCTTTCCGGACGGCCGCTTCGTGATCACGCGGTCCCTCTGGATCCGGGACTACTGGATGGGCGGCGTGCTCGCGCCCGACGTCGCGCTCGACGTCTTCGACCCGTACGGCGGGGACGCCTACTTCTACTTCTTCGCCTGGGTGCAGTACTGGTTCGGCGCGGCGCCGTTCGCCCTCAACCTGGTCACGGTCCTGGTCCTGACAGTGTTCGCCGCCGGGATGCACCGCCTGGTCCGCCACGCCTTCGGCCGCCTGCCGGCCTTCATCGTGCTCGTGATGCTGCTGTTCGTGCCGACGCTGTTCGCCTGGTCGGTGTCGATGCTCAAGGACATCGCGTTCATGGCGCTGCTGGCCATGGCGCTCGGCGGCGCGTACTGGATGGTCAGGGGCCGTGGATGGGCGCGTCCCGCGGCGCTGGTGGCGGTGGTGCTGGCGGTGGCCAGCCTGGGGGTGCTGCGGGAGGGCGGCGTGGTGATCGGCGCCGGTGGCGTCGGTCTCGGCCTCGCCGGCTGGCTGGTGTCTCGCCGGCCCGCGACGATCGTCCTCGCCCTCGTGCTCGTGGCCGCGGCCGGCTGGGCGGCCCTGTCCAGGCCCTCGATCCGCGACGCCGTCACGTTCCAGGTGCAGCTCGCGGCCAGCCGGCACATCGGCCACGTGTTCACCGAGGGGTATGCCTACCGGCTCCTGGACCCGAAGTACTACGCGCTCAGCGGCGAGGCCCTGTTCACCATGCAGCCGGCCGAGATGGGGCGGTTCCTCATGCGGGCGGTCGCCTCGTTCTTCGTCGTGCCCACGCCGTGGCAGGTGCGGTCCCTCACCCAGCTCGCCTACGTGCCCGAGCAGGTGATGTGGTACTGCCTGCTGCTGCTGGCGGTGCCGGGCACGTGGGTCGGGCTGCGCCGGGACGCGCTGCTGACCTGGCTGCTGATCGGCGGCATCGCGACGGCCGCGGCCGTGATCGCCCCCAACAGCGGCAACGTCGGCACGCTGATCCGGCATCGCGAGATGGTCCTGCCGCTCGTCGGCTGTCTCGGCGCGGTCGGGGTCGCCGTCCTGCTCGACCGCATCGCGGCGTTCGCGGGCGCGTGGCCCGCGGGTGCCGCGCCACGCGCCGGCCTGGCGGCCGGCGCCAACTCCTGAGATGAGGTGTCACGAGCCATGGGTCCGACGTTGATCGATTCGAAGGGGCGCCTGTTCGGCCGCGTGAACGCGGTCGACGCGCTCGTCGTCGTCTTCGTCCTGCTGCTGGTGCCGCTGGCCTACGCGTCGTACGTGCTCTTCCGCATGCCCCCGCCGGTCGTCTCGGCCGTCACGCCGTCGATGCTGCCCTCGTCCGGGCCGCGCATCATCCACGTCACCGGCGACGGGTTCGTCCCGTACCTGCGGGCGTTCTTCGGCAAGCACGACGAGCCGCTGGCCGTGGCCGGCCGCAACCCGGCCGCCACCCAGGGCGCGTACCTCCTGGAGACCCCGGTGTCGGCGGACATCCGCGTCCCCGAGGAGCTGCCCCCCGGCGACTACGACCTGTACCTCTTCGACGAGACGCGGCAGGTGGCCGCGTATCCCTCGGCCTTCACCGTCCCGGAGCCGTCGATCGAGGACCATACCTACGAGGTGCTCGTCCGCTTCATCATCAGCCCCGAGATCGTGCCGCTCCTGCAGGTCGGGCAGGTGGACACGACCGTCGACCCCGCGACGCCCGAGTCGGCCGAGATCGTCCGGCTGGAGATCAGCAAGGAACCCGCGAACCAGTTCGAGATGTCGATGGCCCGCACCGAGCCCCAGTACTTCGGGGCGTTCGTCCCCGCGACGGTCGTCCGCGCCACGGTGCGTGTCCGGGCCCGTGAGTACAACGGGGTCCTCCGCTTCCAGACCGAGCCGCTGCGCGCCGGCGAGCGCTTCCGGTTCCAGACGCGGGACTACCTGATTCGCGGCACGGTGCTGCGCCTGACGCGCCTGCCGGAGGAGCCGTCGTGACGCCAGGCGGCGGCGTGGCCGACGTCGACGCGCGCGCGATTGGCCTGGCGGGCGGGAGCCTGCTGGCGCGCGGGCTGGCCCGCGTGCTCGCGGTGCCGGCGTGCGCCTGGCCGTCGTCGCGCCTGCACGGGCGCGTTGCCGGCCTGGCGCCCTGGCAGGGCGCCCGGGCGATGGGCGGCGGCCTGCTTGCCGCCTCGGCGATGCGCCTCCTGGTGATGGCCGCCGCCGGCGCGCCGCCGCCCGGCGAGGCGGTCGTGTGGGGGCTCGCGGGAGCCGCCGGCGTGGCGCTCTTCGGCTGGCCGGCGGCCGCGGTGGCGGCCTGGCGGGGCCGGTCGGTGCTGGGCGGGCCGCCTCGGCCAGGGGAGCCGTCGTGACCGAGGAACGCCTGAACGTCGCCGGGCTGGCGGAGGACGCGCGCCGGCGCGATCCATGGTGGGGCATGCACGCCTCCCGGTACCTGTTCGCGCGGCGGTATCCCGGCCGGCGCGTGCTGGATGTCGCGTGCGGCACCGGCTACGGCCTGCGGATCCTCGCGGACGGCGCCGCGTGCGTCGTCGGCGTCGACGCGGACGCGGGCTCGGCGCGGACGGCGCGGGTCGAGGCCGGCGACCGCGCCTCGGTGCTCGTGGCCGACGGCGGCCGGCTGCCGTTCGCCGACGGCACCTTCGACCTGGTGACCTCCTTCGAGACCATCGAGCACCTGCGGGAGCGCCGCGGCTTCGTGGACGAGCTCCGCCGCGTGCTCGCCCCAGGCGGAATCGCCGTGATCTCGACGCCCAACGCGCTCTACACCGAGCCGGTCGACGGGGTCCCGAAGAACCGGTTCCACGTGCACGAGTACGAGCCGGACGAGTTCGTGGCGGAGCTGGCGCCGTCGTTCGGGCAGATCGAGCTGGTCGGCCAGCGGCTGAGCGAGCGGTTCGTGATGTCGCCGTTCTGGGACGACCAGCAGCGCCTGCCGCCGACCGCCGCCGCGCGGGCGCGCCTCGCGGCGTGGCGGGTGGTGAACCGCCTGCCCGGCGGCCTGCGCGACGCCGCGAGCCGCGCCCTCTGGGGCCACGACTTCATCCCGACCGAGCACGACTACCGGTTCGCGGCCGACACGACATCCGCCGTGCCGGTGCTCGTCGCGACCTGCAGGCCGTAGGTCTCATCACCGAGCTCGCCGCCATCATGTCCGCCGCCCAGTCGCCCCTCGTCAGCGTCGTCGTGCCCAACTACAATTGCGGCCGGTTCCTCGTCCGCACGCTCGAGAGTGTCTTCAGCCAGTCCTACGCGAACCTCGAGGTCGTGGTCGTGGACGACGAGTCGACGGATGACTCGCTGGAGGTGCTCGCGGGGTACGGCGATCGCATCCGGGTCGTGCGCCAGCGGAACCAGGGCGTCTCGGTGGCGCGGAACCGGGGCATCC
Source organism: Vicinamibacterales bacterium (assembly GCA_050250645.1). GTDB lineage: Bacteria > Acidobacteriota > Vicinamibacteria > Vicinamibacterales > UBA2999 > JBFWVR01. The sequence goes on along the minus strand of JBFWOG010000003.1, from coordinate 130,256 downwards.
AGGAGAGCCGTGGCGAGCTCATCGCGTTCCTGGACGCGGACGACGAGTGGCATCCGGAGAAGCTGGCGCGGCAGGTGCCGCTCTTCGCCGACGAGCGGGTCGGCCTCGTGCATTGCGGCGTGGAGTACATTGACGAGAACGGCCGCCCGCTGGGGACGAACCTGACGGGACGGCGGGGCACCGTGCTCGAGGACTGCGCCCTGCTGCGCGGCACGGTCGTGCTGGCGGGGGGCAGCACCGCGGTGGTGCGCCGGCGGTGCTTCGACAGGGCCGGGGGGTTCGACCCGGAGCTGTCGACGGCGGCCGACTGGGACATGTGGCGGCGGATCGCGTGCCACGAGGCGATCGACATGGTGCGCGAGCCGCTCATGCGGTACCGGTTGCGGCCGGGGAGCATGCACCGCAACCTGGCGGTGTTCGAGCACGACATGCTCCACGGCTTCCGGTCGATGTTCGCCGACCCCGCCGCGGCCGCGGTGCATCACCTGCGGCGGCCGGCCTACGCCCGGCTGTACCTGATGCTGGCCGGCTCGTACTTGCACGACCGGCGGTGGCGCCCGGCCCTGGGGTACGCCGTCCGCGCGGTCGCACTCAATCCAGGCAGCCTCGGGTACATCCTCGGGATGCCGCTCAGGCGCCTCCGGCGCAGCCGCGGGGACGTGCACGACATGGAACCCACCCTCTAGTGGACCGTATCGACTGATTCGGTACTACGGACGGCGGTGTCGAACCGCGGATCGACGGCCGCGACAACGGAGCGGCCGGTAGTGATTCGGGGCGTACACACCACTAGTGGACTGCAGGCACAGGGGTGGCGCCGTCTTCGACGACATGCCCCGTGGGGCGCTGACTCGCAACCGGGCAGGAGCAGGCTTCGGCACATGCTGATCAAGGACACGCAGGACTACGAGCGCGGCGGCACGCAGAAGGACGTCTACGGCGACGACGAGGTCGTCACCGTGCCCTGTCCCCTGTGCGGGAGCGACCGCCGCCGCCGCGTCTACTCGGAGCACGGGGCGGTCGGGGTGTCGCAGTGCGAGGACTGCTCGCTGATCTACACCTCGCCCCGGATCAAGGCGCCGGAGGAGGTGTACTGGGGCAATGCCGACACCTATTACTCGGAGGCGCGCCTGGTGTTCGAGCGCGGGGCCGCGCACCACCGCGACCCCAACTACCTCGAGGAGCTGCGCCTCATCCGCCGCTACAAGCCCGCCGGCCGGTTCCTGGACGTCGGGTGCAACATGGGGATGCTGCTGCGGCACGTGAAGACCATGGGCTGGGAGGGGGTCGGCGTCGAGCCGTCGCCGGCGCTCGCGAGCCTCGCGGTGAAGCACGGCCTGCCCATCCACAACTGCTTCCTGCACGACGTCCCGGCGTCGGAGGAGGGCAGCTTCGACGTGATCGCGCTCAGCGACGTCTTCGAGCACATCGTCGAGCCGCAGGCGTTCCTGCAGACGGCGCTCCGCTTCCTGAAGCCCGACGGCGTCATCTACATCAAGGTGCCCAACGCGCGCTGGAACCTCTTCAAGCAGGGCATGCTCGCGCGCGCGGGCAGGCGGCCGTCGCAGGGGGTCTGGGACTCGTACGAGCACGTGGTGCACTACACCGACCCGACGCTGCGGGCCATGCTCGAGAAGGCCGGCCTGCGGGTGCGGCACCTCGGCATCGGCAAGGCGATCCAGACACCCATCTGGCACGAGGTCGTGGGGCACTACTACCAGTACCCGACGCCCATGCTGATGGACTGGCGCCGGCAGCTCGGCCGCTCCGCGTTCTACTGGCTGTCGTTCCCGGAGCGGTGGGCGCGGCTCGGTTCGATTGGCTACTTCGCCCCCAACATCGTCGCGATTGCCGAACGGGCGCGCGCGTGAACCAGGTCCCGCCCCGACTCCTCCGGACCGCGCTCGTGACGGGCGGCGTGCTCGGGGTGCTGTCGATGGCGTCCCCCTTGACGGTCGTCTTCGCCATCGCGATGGTCGCGCTGGTCTGGGGGAGCACCCGGGGGCTCGAGCCCCGGGAGCGGGCGTGGATGCGCGGCGCCACGGCGGTCGCGGTCGGGCTGCGGCTGGCGGCGGTCGCGGCGCTGCCGTTCATGGTCGACGAGAGCACGGGCGGCTACGCCGGCTTCTTCGGGGACGGGCTCTACTCGATCACCCGGTCGCTCTGGCTGCGGAACTCGGCGCTGGGCATCCCGATTGCCCCCGAGTATTTCATCCACGCGTTCGACCCGTATGGGCGCACGGGGTATCACTACGTGCTGGCCGCCATCCAGATCCTGGTCGGGCCCGCACCCATCGCCCTGCACCTCGCCAGCATCTTCTTCTTCTTCGCGGCCCTCTTCGTGCTGCACGGGGTGGTCCGGCGGAGCTACGGCGCGCCGGCGGCGCTCGCGACGTTCCTCCTGCTGGCGTTCCTGCCGAGCTGGTTCGCCTGGTCGGTGGCGGTGCTGAAGGAGTCGTTCCACTTCCTGCTCATGGCCGTGATCCTGGCCGGCACGCTCGTCGTGGTGCGCTCGCCCTCGTGGCGGTACCGCGTGCTGGCCGGGCTCGCGGTGATCGCGTCGATGGCGCTCGTGGACACGCTGCGGTCGGGCGCCCTGGCCATCGTGGTGGTGGGCATCGCGATCGGCGTCGTGGCGCGCCTCGCGTTCTCGCGCACGGCCGTGTTCGTCCCGGCCGTGGCGTTGCTGGCGGTCCTCTCGGTGCTGGCGCTCCGGTCCCCGGCGGTCCAGACGCGCCTGCTCGGCGAGTTCCAGATGGCCGCCAACCGGCACATCGGGCAGGTCATGTCGGCCGGCCAGAGCTTCAAGCTGCTCGACGATCGCTTCTACTTCGAGGGGGCGGGGTCGGCCTTCACGATGACCCCGGAGGAAGAGCTCCGGTTCGCGGTGCGGTCCGCCGTGGCGTTCTTCCTGGTGCCGCTGCCGTGGGAAATCGGGTCGCTCAGCCTGCTCGCGTACCTGCCCCAGCAGATGCTCTGGTACGGGCTGGTGATCTTCGCCTGCTACGGCCTGGCCGCGGCCTGGCGCCGCGATCCCCTCGTGACGGGTATCATCGGCGGCTACCTCGCGATGGGGGTGGCCGTCATCATGCCGAACAGCGGCAACATCGGCACCCTCATCCGGCACCGCGACCTGATCCTGCCGTTCGTCGCCTGCGTGGGCGTCATCGGCCTGCTCAATGCCGCGGCGCGGGTCGTCGGGCAGGCGCGCGCGGCGACCGGGGACGCCGCGACTTCTCACGTGGCCGCGCAGGAGGCGGCGGGGCACCATGCCAGTGATTGACGAACGCGGACGACTGTTCGGGCGGTTCAACCTGATCGACGCGGCGGTCGCCGGGGTGATCGTGGTGCTCATCGCCGTCGGATTCGCGGCCTACCAGCTCTTCCGCACGCCGCCGCCCGTGATCTCGTCGGTCGAGCCCGGCACGCTGACCCGCGGCGAGAACCTGAGCGTCCGCGTGACCGGGCAGAACCTGCTGCCGTTCCTCCGGGCCTTCGTCGGCAGCTCGACGGCCGTGTTCATGATCCAGACGCCCGAGATGGGCGAGGTGAAGCTGCCCGACAACCTCGAGCCGGGCACCTACGATCTGGACTTCTACAACGAGGGCCAGCTCGTGGCGAAGCAGCCGGGCGCGATCACGATCGTCGCGCCCGAGGCGCCGCCGGCGCCGCCCGTCAAGCAGGAGGCGCCCCCCCTCGCGGTGATGATGCGCGTCCGCGCCACGCTGATGGGGATGTCGAAGGCCGGCCTGTCGAAGATCAAGGCCGGGTACAAGTTCGAGACCGGGCGGGAGGACAAGTTCGTCGAGGTGCACTCGGTGCTCGACACGGGGCAGGACTTCACGATGCTCCGCCCGAACGACCAGGATCCCATCAGGCTCCCGCTGGCGGACACCTACCGGGCCGACGCCGTCCTGCGGATCCGGTGCGCGGTCGTGAACAACAAGTGCCTCGTCGGGGACGTGGACGTGCATCCCGGGGTCTTCACGACGCTTCCGCTCGACGGCGAGGAGGTGACGATCGTCACCGGTGACGTTGGCCCCGACCAGGACCCCCGTCCGCGCACCTTCCCGGTCGTGGAGGCCCGCGTCCGCTTCGTCGTGGGCAACGAGGTGTTCCCGCTGGTCCGGCCGGGACAGGTCTGCCAGACCTGGGGCGCCGAGCTGACCGCGATCGACCGCGTCCGCGACGAGGCCACGCAATCGACGCTGAACCAGGCGTCGGCGCGCGGCAACATCCAGGGCACGGTCACGGTGACCGAGCAGATGAAGTCGTTCGAGGCCACCGTGCGGCTGCCGGTCCGCATCGTCGGCAACGGCTGGGTGCCGGCGGCCGACCCGCCGACGCCCCAGCCCGATGGCCTGCCGTCGATCAAGGCCGGGGCCATCTTCACGTTCGACACGATGGACTACGTCATGCGCGGCTGGATCCTCAGCGTGAAGGAGGTCCGGTGACGCCGCCCGGCCCGGCGCCGGACTGGCGCGACTCGAGCGCCGCGGTCGCCCTGTTCCGGCAGGTGACGCGCGACAGCGCCCTCGTCGATGCCGGCGCCCGGCTGCTGCGGGCGTGCCGCCGGGTGGACGCCGCCTGCGCGGCCGCCATCGACGCCTACGACGATCGCGCCGCCGTGTCGCGCCTGGTCCACCTGGCCGGCCGCAGCCAGCTCGTCGCGCGCGCCGAGCGGGCTGCCGGCGCGGTCGGCCGCGCCTGGCGGGGCTCGACGGCGGGCTCCGCCTGCGGGGGCCTCGCAACCGAGTTCGCCGCACTCGAAGCCGTCGCGCGCGTGCGCCTGGTCCTGGCGGCGTGCGCCGTGGCCACCGTGCTCCATGCCGTGGGCGTGCTCCTGTGGAGTCCGCCGCCTCACCCGGTGGACATTGCCATCGCCCTCCTGGCGATCCTGACCGTTGCCGCGGCGTGGGCCGCCGCGCCCCTGCTCGCGCGTGCCCTGGCGCGCGCCGCCAGGTGAGCCCCATCGACCCGACGAGGAGAGAGTTGTGAAGCTGTTCCTGATGGACGTGTTGGCCTGCCCGTGGTGCGGCGGCACTTTCGAGCTGGAGTCATTCGACAGGGAGCCGGAGCCCGGGGTCGTCCATGAGGGCATCCTCACGTGCGCCTGCCAGCGCGCCTTCCCCATCGTCCGCGGCATCCCCCGCATCCTGGAGGGGGCCTGGGGGATGTTCCCGGAGTTCGCGGGCCAGCACGCCGCGCGCCTCCCCGCCGGGATCCGGAAGGAGGCGGCCACGGCGTCCCAGGACGCGGTCGTCGCGCGGACGGCCGACAGCTTCGGCTACCAGTGGACGTTCTTCTCCGAGATGGCCATCGACTTCAAGGCCAACTTCCTCGACTACATCCAGCCCCTCGACGAGCACTTCTTCAAGGGGAAGCTGGGGCTCGACCTCGGGTGCGGCTTCGGCCGGCACGTGTACAACGCGGCCCTCTTCGGCGCCGAGATGCTCGCCGTCGACATCAGCGACGCCATCGAGTCCACGAGCCAGAACACCGGGCACCTCCCCAACGTGCATCCCGTCCAGGCCGACATCTACCACCTGCCGTTCCGGCCGGCGACGTTCGACTTCGCCTACAGCATCGGCGTGCTGCACCACCTGCCCGACCCCGAGACCGGGTTCCAGGGCATGGTCCGCCTGGTCAAGCCCGGCGGCGCGGCCTTCATCTGGGTCTACAGCAAGAGCCGCAGGTGGGTGAACCGCGTCCTCGAGCGGGTGCGACAGACCACGACACGGATGTCGAAGGAAGGGCAGCAGTTCGTCGCCCTGAGCGCCGCCGTGGTGGACTGGGGGGCGTTCATCCTGCCTTACCGCGTGCTCGCGGCGATTCCCGGCCTCGGGCGCCTCTTCGAGCGCGTCATGTTCCCGCGGCTCCGCCTGTACAGCCGCTACCCCTTCCAGGTGGTCTGGGCCGACTGGTTCGACCGCCTCGCCGCCCCGGTCCGCTTCTACTACAACGAGAAGGACCTCAAGGGCTGGATGGCGCGGGCGGGACTGCTCGCCCCGCGGATTTCGCCGACGGGCCTCTTCGGCTGGCGCGCCTACGGCACCCAGCCTGGCGCCGACGGGCAGCCGGTCGCCGAGGCACCGGTCAGCCGGCCCGACGTCCTGGTGGCGAAGTCCACCACGCCGACCGCCTCGACGACGCGGATCCTCGCCGTGGCCACCAACCCGGAAACGGGCGCGAGCACGCGCTTCCGCATCCTCCAGTGGCGGTCGCTCCTCGATCGCCACGGCTTCAGCGTCCGCCTCGATGCGTTCTTCTCGCGCGAGGCCACCGGGGTCCTGTACAAGCCGGGACACAGCATCGCGAAGTCGGCCCACTTCATCACGGGCGCCGCGCGCCGCTACCTCACCGTCTCGCGCGCCGAGGAGGCCGCCGACATCCTGCTGGTGCACCGGGAGATGTTCCCCCTGGGCCGCCGCTTCCTGCTCAACCGGTTCGAGCGCTTCCCGGGCGCCCGCGTCTACGACTACGACGATGCGATGTTCCTGCCGCAGCGGCAGAGCCGCGGGCTGCTGTCCCGGCTCGAGCGCCTCGACACGGCGAAGGCCGTCATGGGCATGAGTGACGTCGTGATCGCGGGCAACGAGTACCTCGCCGACTATGCCCGGCAGTTCAACAGCCGGGTGGTCATGCTCCCGACGTGCATCGACACGGCCCGGTTCCGGCCCGGGGCGACGGTGCGGAAGGCCCGGACGGACACGCTGACCATTGGCTGGATCGGCAGCCACTCGACCGCCAAGTACCTCCACAGCCTCCGGCCGCTCCTCGAGAAGATCGCCAGCCGCAACCGCTTCCGCCTCTTCATCGTCGGCAGCGACGAGCCCATGCGCCTGGACTACGAGGAGCACATGCCGTGGACGCTGGAGCGGGAGGTGGACGACTTCCTCGAGTGCGACATCGGCATCTACCCGCTATGGGACGACGAGTGGGCGCAGGGCAAGTGTGGGTTCAAGGCCATCCAGTTCATGGCCTGCGGCGTGCCTGTCGTCGCGGCGGCCGTCGGGATGAACAAGGAGATCATCGCCGACGGGACCAACGGGTTCCTCGCGGCGCGGCCGGAGGACTGGGTCGAGAAGATCGAGGCGCTGATGCACGACTCGGACCTGCGCGAACGCATGGGCGCCGCCGGCCGCGCGACCGCGGTCGAGCGCTACTCGGTCCAGGCCAACGGCCCGCGCCTGGTGGCGGCCCTGCGCGGGGCCCTCGACCACGCGCGTGCCGACGGTCGGCTGCGTGGGGTCCCGATGGCGATCGAGCCGGCGCCTGCGGCGGTGTCGCGCCCCGGCGGACTCGGCTGATGACCGGAGCCTGCCCGCCCGCGGGACCGCGGGGCCCGTCCGGGGCACGCCGCCGGCGGCGCGGATGGAGACGCCGCGCGTGAAGCTGCTGCTCCTGCTCGCGGGCCTCCTCGCGGCCTTCGAAGTCGCGTGGCGGCTGAGCCCGGCCCTGCGGCCCCACCGCGCGCAGCTGCGCCTGCTGCTCGCCGTGTTCTGGAGCGTGGTCTTCGCAACCTACTTCGGCGCCCGGTGGGGCCTGGTGCCGGAGGCCTTCCGCATCGGCGACCATGGGGTGCTCCGGTTCGCCGTCGACAGCCTCATCTACCAGGGGCAGGCCGCCGAGTTGGCCGCGGCGGTGGCGGCGCATGGCATCAGCGCCCTCTTCCAGGGGGACTACTTCGCCTATGCGCGCCTCATGGCCGTGCTCTACACGGTGTCCTACGCCGACCCGCTCACGGGCATGGTGTTCAACGCCGTCTTCTACATCACCAGCGTCAGTTGCGTCTTCGTCCTGACGGAGTCGCTGCTCGGCGAACGGGCCGCCGTGGCCGCGACCTGGCTGGGCGGCCTGTGGCCGGGCTTCCTGTTCCACGAGATGCAGACGCTGCGATGGGCCGCGACGACCGCCGGGATTCACCTCGCCCTCATGGGCATGGGCCGGGTGCTCGGTCCGAGACCGTCGACGTCCAGCGTGGCCGCGGTGCTGCTGGGATTCCTGCTCGTCGTCTTCGACCTGCCGTGGACGGCCCAGGTGATGGCCGGCTGGATGTTCGTCTGGGCGGTCGTCCTGTTCGTCCCGGCCGTGTGGACGCCAGGCCTGCGCCGCCGGGCCGTTCTCGTGGCCCTGCTGGCCCTGACCATGATTCCGTTGTACCGCTCGCTGTGGCCGGCGACGGTCCCGCCGCTGGTCACCGAATACCTGGCGGCCGGGTCACCGGCCTACGACGGCACGGTCTTCGAGTCGGGGCCTGCCACGTCTGCGGGTGAGGAGCCGGGTGCGTGGCAGCGGGCCACGGCGGTCCTCGTGGACCAGGTCCGCGGACGGTTCGAGGCGCAGGTTATCCGGATCGTCGACATGCGCGACCGGGCCATCGCCGACGCCCTGGCGGCGACCGAGCAGCGGGGCCAGTACGCGAACGCCGGGCACGGCGCGGCGACGGCACTCGTCGACGCCCGCAACTCGGTGCGGACGGCCGGCGACCTGGTCCGGAACCTGCCGCTCGCCTTCGCCACCGTGTTCCTCGAGCCCGCGCCCGCGGCGTTGCTGGGCGGGAGCACGGGCATGTCCAACATCCGCCCGTACGTGTTTCCGGAGATGGCCGTCTACTACCTGCTGCTGCCGTTCACCGCGATCGGGATCGCCGTCCGCCTGGCGTCGCGGGGGCAGGGCGTCGGCCCGACGCTGTTCCTGGTCGCCTTCGTGCTCGCGGTGTACGCCATCCTCGGCACGATCGTGATGAACGCGGGCACGCTGTACCGCCTGCGGCTCCCGTACGTCCTCATCCAGTTCGGGTTCGCCGTCGCCGGGCTGCAGTGGGCGGCGTGGCGGCTCGGCTGGATGCGGCCGCCGGCCATCGCCACCGCGGGTGACGTCCCATGACGGGGGAGGAGGGCGGCCGGATGAGCGACGCGACCCATTTCATCATCGGGCACGACGCGACGATCCGCGACTGCGTCAAGAGCTTCGCGGATACCCACGCGGGCATCGTGCTCTTCGTCGACGCGAACGGCCGGTTCGCGGGCCTGCTGACCGCTGGCAACGTCTTCCGCCTGCTCGCGCAGGGCGTGTCGCTCGACGACGCGGTGACGCCCCACATCAACTCGGCGCCGATCACCGTGAACACGGGCTTCAGCGACGCCGAGATCCTGCGGCTCATGTCGCGGCGGGGCATCACGCAGGTCCCGGTGCTCCGCCCGGACGGCACCCTCGAGCGCGTCGTGTCCCAGGCGGCGCTCCTCCGCAGCTCGCTCCTCACCAACAGCGCCGTGATCATGGCGGGCGGCGAGGGGCTCCGGCTGCGGCCGCTCACCGAGCAGATCCCCAAGGCGCTCGTGCCCGTCCAGGGCAAGCCCCTCCTCGTCCACATCATCGAGCGGCTCGCCCAGTTCGGCATCCTCGACATCACCATCGCGCTCCGCTACCGCGCCGACGACATCCGGGAGGCGATCGGCGACGGGCGCACCTGGCACGTCAACGTGCGGTACGTCGAGGAGTCCGAGCCGCTCGGCACGTGCGGCGCGCTCACCCTCGTCAAGGACGGGTGGGAGAACGCGATGTTCGTCCTCAACTGCGACGTGCTCTCCGAGATCGACCTCCTCGACATGCACCGGTTCCACCAGCTGAATCGCTCGGACTTCACCCTCGCCGTCAAGGATCACGAGGTCGAGGTCCCGTTCGGCATCGTGGAGGTCGACCACGAGCGCGTCGTCGGGCTGTCGGAGAAGCCGAAGCTCAAGTTCTACGTGAACGCCGGGATCTACCTGATCAGCCCGGAGGCCCGCCGGGCGGTGCCGCCGAGGCGCTACGACACGACCGAGCTCATCACGGACCTCGTCCAGCGCGGGATGAACGTCTGCAGCTTCCCGCTGCGCCGGGCCTGGGCGGACATCGGCGACCCCGCCAGCCTGCGGCTCGCCAACGGCGAGGCGGATGAGTAGCCGTCCGGTCCGCCTCGGGCGTCGGGTCCTCGGCGCCGGCCCGTGCGTGGTCGTCGCCGAGGCGGGCGTCAACCACAACGGCCGCCTCGATCTCGCGCGCCGGCTCGTCGACGCCGCGGCGGCCTGTGGCGCCGACGCCGTCAAGTTCCAGGTGTTCGACCCCGACCTGCTCGTGACGGCGGGCGCCGGGCGCGCCCCGTACCAGCGCCGCGCGGGCGCCTCCACGCAGCGCGAGATGCTCCGTGCGCTCATGCTCCCGCCGGGCGCGCTCGGGTCGCTGGCGCGCCACGCGCGCGCCCGCCGGATCGGCTTCCTCGTCACCCCGTTCGACCTGCCGAGCCTCGACGCGGTCGTGGCCGCCGGCGTGCCGGCGATCAAGCTGGGGTCGGGCGAGGTCACCAACCTGCCCCTGCTGCGGGCGGCCAGCCGCTCGGGCCGCCCCGTGCTCCTGTCGACGGGCATGGCGAGCCTGGCCGAGATCGACGTGGCTGTCGACGCGTGCCGGCGCGCCCGCGCGGCGGGGCTCGCGCTCTTCCACTGCGTCAGCGCCTACCCGGCCCCGCTCGGGCAGATGAACACGCGGGCCGTGCCGGCGATGGCCGCCCGCTACGGCCTGCCTGTCGGTCTCTCGGACCACAGCCCCGGCGTCGCGGCGTCCGCGGCGGCCGTGGCGCTCGGCGCCGCCGCGATCGAGAAGCACCTGACCCTCGACAAGACGATGGACGGCCCGGACCATGCCGCGTCGCTGGACCCAGGCGAGTTCCGCGAGCTCGTCCGCATCGTGCGCGAGGTCGAGGCGTCGCTCGGCGACGGGGTCAAGCGCTGCATGCCCGCCGAGCGCGGGAACGTGCGCCACGTGCGGCGCAGCCTCGTCGCGGCTGTCGACATCCCGAAGGGCCGCGTGATCCGCGCCGCCGCGCTCGTCACCAAGCGGCCGGCCGGCGGCATCCCGTCCGCAGACGTGGATCGGGTCGTCGGCAGGCGCGCCCGCCGCGACATCCGGGCCGACGAGGTGCTGACCTGGCGGATGGTGGAGGCGTGAGCCGCCGGCCCGCGCGGGTGATCGGCGTGCTGACCACGGGCCGGTCCGACTACGGGCTGCTGCGGCCCGTCGTCGCGGCGCTCAGGGCGCGCCCGGGTGTCCGGGTGCTCCTGTTCGTCAGCGGGATGCACCTGTCCGCGCGGTTCGGACGGACGGTGCGCGAGGTCGTGGCCGACGGCCACGCGGACGACGTCGTGCGCGTGCCCGCCCTGGCGCCCGGCGACGATCCGGCCGCCGTGGCCCGGTCGATCGGGCAGGCCACGGTGCGGTTCGCGCGCGCCCTGGCGACCCATCGCCCCGACGTGTTCGTCGTGCTCGGCGATCGCTTCGAGGTCCTCGGGGCCGCCGTCGCCACGCTGCCCTTCAACATCCCGCTTGCGCACATCCACGGGGGCGAGGTCACCGAGGGCGCGGTGGACGACGCGACGCGGCACGCCCTGACCAAGATGAGCCACCTGCACTTCGTCGCCACGCGCGAGTACGCCGCGCGGGTGCGGCAGATGGGGGAGGAGTCCTGGCGCATCACCGTGTCGGGGGCGCCGGGCCTCGACGCGCTGCGGGGATTCGTGCCCACGCCGGCCGACCGGCTCGCCGCGCGTGTCGGCATCCCCGTCGGTCCCGCGACGCTGCTCGTGACGTACCACCCGGAGACCCGGAGGGGCGAGCGTGGGACCCTCGTCGATCTCGACACCCTGCTCGGGGAGCTGGCGCGCGTCCCCGGCCCGGTCCTGTTCACCGCGCCGAACGCCGACACCGGGCGCGACGCGGTCGCGGGCCGCATCGCCGCGTTCGTCGCGGCCGCGCCGGCGCGCCGGGCCCTCGTGGCCAACCTGGGGCACCAGGACTACCTGAGCGCGATGGCGCACGTCGGCGCCATGGTGGGCAACTCGTCGAGCGGCCTGATCGAGGCGCCGTCCTTCCGCCTGCCCGTGGTCAACGTCGGGGACCGCCAGCGCGGCCGGGTCCGGGCCCGGAACGTCATCGACGTGCCCGCCCGCGCGGCGGCGATCCGCCGCGGCATCCGGACCGCGCTCGACCCGGCCTTCCGCCGGTCGCTCCGCCGGCTGGCCAACCCCTACGGGCGGGGCGCCGCGGGCGCCGCGATCGCCCGCGTGCTGGCGGCCACGCCCCTCGACCAGCGGCTGCTGGTGAAACGGTTCGTGGACCTGTGAACGTGCGCGATCTGGTCTTCGCGGGGGGCGGCGGTCACGCGACGGCGCTGCTCGACTGCGTCGGGCCGGAGTGGCGCGTCGTGGGCTACGTGGCACCGGAGCCGGGCGCGCTCTCGCGGCACGGCGTGCCGTACCTCGGGGGTGACGACGCGATCGAGAACCTGCTGGCCCGCGGTGTCCGCCATGCGGCGCTCGGGGTCGCCGGGAACCGCGACAACGCCCGGCGGCGCGAGGTCTTCGAGCAATGGACGCGCGCCGGCTTCACGTTCGTCGACCTGGTCCACCCGCGCGCCATCGTCTCGCCCCGTGCCCGGCACGGCGGCGGCCTGCAGGCGCTCGCCGGCGCCATCGTCAACGGCGGGACGCGGCTGGGCGCCAATGTCATCGTCAACACGGGGGCGGTCGTCGAGCACGACTGCGAGCTCGGCGACCACGTCCACGTGGCGCCGGGTGCCACGCTGTGCGGCGGGGTTGCGGTCGGGGCCGGGGCCCTGGTCGGCGCCGGCGCGGTGGTCATTCCCGGCATCCGGATCGGTGCGGGGGCGGTCGTCGCCGCTGGCGCCGTCGTGACGCGTGACGTCGAGGACGGCGCCCGCGTCGGCGGCGTCCCGGCGCGGGCCCTCGGCGGTCGTGGAGGAGAAGCAACGTGAAACGCGCACTCGTGACCGGCGCCGGCGGGTTCGTCGGCAGCCACCTCGTCGAAGCCCTCGTGCGGGAGGGGTGGCACGTGCGGGCCTTCCTGCGCTACACGTCGACCGGGGCGCGGGGCTGGCTCGAGGGGCTGCCCGACCAGGTCGCCGACGCGGTCGAGTTCGTGCACGGCGACATCAGGGACGGGGACTTCGTGGCGGCGGCCGCGCGCGACTGCCAGCGGATCTACCACCTGGCGGCGCTCATCGGCATCCCGTACTCGTACGAGAGCCCCAGCGCCTACGTGCAGACCAACGTGGTCGGGACGCTCAACGTCCTCACGGCTGCGCGCGGCCTGGGCGACACCCTCGAGCGCATGGTGCACACCTCGACCAGCGAGTGCTACGGCACGGCCCTGAGCGTCCCCATGGCCGAGACGCACCCGCTGCAGGCGCAGTCGCCCTACTCGGCGTCGAAGATCGCGGCCGACAAGCTCGCCGAGAGCTTCCACCGCTCGTTCGGCCTGCGGGTGGCGACGCTCCGTCCGTTCAACACGTTCGGGCCGCGGCAGTCGCTGCGGGCGGTGATCCCGACGATCATCGCGCAGTGCCTGCGCAGTGACGTCGTCCGCCTCGGCAACGTGACCCCGGCGCGCGACTTCGTCTACGTCGCCGACACGGTCCGCGCGTTCCAGGCCGTCGGGGATTCCGCTGCGGCCGAGGGACAGGTCCTCAACGCGGCGACCGGCGAGGAGCGGTCGGTCGGCGAGGTCTTCGAGGCCGTGTGCCGCGTGCTCGGCCGGCAGCCGCGCCTCGAGGTCGAGGCCGGGCGGACGCGCCCGGCCGGCAGCGAGGTCGACCGGCTCCTCGGCGACGCGACCCGCCTGCGGGCCCTGACGGGCTGGGCGCCGGTGACGGGGTTCGACGAGGGCCTCTCCGAGGCCATCCGCTGGGTCGAGGCGCGCCTCGACGGCTACCGGCCCGGGGTCTATCATGTATGAGTATCCGGTGAGGGGAGCGTCACGATGAGCAGCGTGCTGAAGGGGAACTTCGAGCCGAAGAAGCCGGTCGAGGTGGAGATCGCGAAGCAGAGCCTCGAGGAGCAGTTCGAGCACGAGGCCCTGAAGCGCCTCGGGGGCAGCATCGCGTTCGTCTCGCGCAAGAAGCTGCTGTGGAACGGCGAGCCCGGAGGGGGCGAATCGAAGTGACGTCCGCCGGACAGCCGGGGGGCCTGGGCCAGCGGATCGCGGCGGCGCTGTCGGACGTCACCGTGCACAAGGTGCGCGAGGCGGCGTTCCGCAACGCCGAGGCGAACCAGGCGCGGATCGACGGGGCGGCAACCGTCCTCGACCTCCGGGACGTGCCGCTGGGCGACGGCGACACGGCCCTGGTGATCGCCGCGGGGCCGTCCCTGCACCGCCAGCCCGTGGCCGAGACGATCAAGGCCTCCGGATATCGCGGGACCATCGTCGCGACCGAGTCGGCGCTGGGCTACTGCCTCCGCCACGACATCACGCCGCACCTCATCGTGACCGTCGACCCGCACGCGACACGGATCGTCCGCTGGCTGGGCGACCCCCAGCTCACGCGCGAGCGCCTCGAGGCCGACAGCTACTTCCGCCGCCAGGACCTCGAGCCGAGGCTGGAGCGGGAAGTCGAGGCCAACGCCGAGCTGCTCCGGCTGATCGACGCGCGGGGCCACCAGGTGCGCGCCGCGGTCTGCAGCAGCGCGTCGCCGGCCGTGGTCGACCGGATTCACGACGTCGGCATGACGCCGTACTGGTGGAACCCGTTCTTCGACGACTTCGACCTGCCGGACTCCCTCACGCGGAAGATCCACGCGATGAACGGCCTGCCGTGCCTGAACGCCGGGGGCAACGTCGGGTCGGCGGCCTGGGTGATCGCGGCCGCCGTGCTCGAGAAGCAGCGCATCGCGGTCGTCGGCATGGACTTCGGCTACTACGCCGACACGCCGTACGAGAAGACGCAGTACTTCGAGGAGATCCTCGCCCTCGTGGGCGCCGATCGCCTCGACGAGGTGTACGTCCGCCTGACGAACCCGCACCTCGGCCAGGAGTTCTACACGGACCCGGCCTACCTCTGGTACCGGGATTCGTTCCTCGAGATGGCCGCGCAGGCCGACTGCCGGACGTTCAACTGCACCGGTGGGGGGATCCTGTTCGGGCCCTCCGTCGAGCACCTGTCGCTGGCCGACTTCCTCGCGGCGTCGGCCGGCCCGGCCGCATAAGGAACACAGGGAATGGCACGAGTACTTTTCGTCAACCCGGTCGTCCGCGAGGAGGACGCGCCCCGGCACGTGCCCTACGGCATCGCCCTGCTGGCCGCGATCGCGATGCGCGCCGGGCACCAGGTGCAGGTCTACGACTCGAACGCCTGGCGGCTCGGCGACGACGTCCTGCGGCAGGTGCTCGAGGCCGACGACTGGGACGTGATCGCCGCCGGGGGCATCTCGACGACCTACGGCGACATCCGGCGGATCTGCCGGATGGCGAAGGTCGTGGCGCCGCGCGCGCGGGTCGTCGTCGGGGGCGGGGTCCTCACGTCGATGCCGCGCGACATCATGACGCTGATTCCCGAGATCGACTTCGGCGTCGTCGGCGAGGCCTTCGTCACCTTCAACGAGCTGCTCGCGGCGATCGACGCGGGGACCGTGGATCCCACGGCCATCGACGGGCTGATCTACCGCGACGCCGCCGGCCGGCTCCACCTGAGCGCGCCCCGCGCGCTGATCCACGGCCTCGACGAGAACCTGCCGTACCCGGCCTACCACCTCTTCCCGCTCGAGGAGGTCTACTTCAAGAACAGCCAGGCCCTCTTCTCGGAGGAGGGCATGACGGCCCGCCGCCGGCTCGACATCAACGCGTCGTACGGCTGCTCGCTCGTGTGCAAGTTCTGCTTCCACCTCGGCATCTCCGGCGACATGAAGTACGTCACCAACGAGGCCGGGGACGAGGACGTCCTGTTCGACGCGCCGGGCAGCTACACGCGGGACATCCGGTACCACAGCCCGCGCTACGTCGTCGACCTCGTCAAGTACCTGCGCCAGACCTACCAGGTCGACTTCATCGGGTTCCTCGACGAGAACCTGATGACGATGAACGTGTTCTCGCGGCACACGTGGCTCGCCGAGATCTGCCGGCTCTGGATCGAGGAGGGGCTGCAGCCGTCGTGCGTCCGCGACGGGGTGCCGCACGACGAGCACTGCCAGGGCGTGCACTGGAGCGGCACCAGCCACGCGACGCTGTGCAACCCGGAGATCCTCCGGCTGATGCGGCAGGCGGGCTGCTCGCACCTCGTGTACGGCTACGAGTCGTTCTCCAAGCAGGTGATGAAGCGGCTGGGGAAGGGCGCCACCCCCCAGACCAACGTCCAGTCGTTCTTCTGGACGCTCGAGGCCGGCATCCGCCCGATCCCGAACCAGATCATCGGCTTCCCGACGGAGGACTTCGACTCGCTGCGCGACTGCATGCGCGCCTGGGAGAAGCTCGGCATCATCGTCAAGCCGTTCTTCGCGACGCCGTATCCCGGCTCCGAGTGGTTCCACACCTACCGGGACGAGATCCTGGCGCAGTACGACGGCAACCTCGAGAACTTCCTCCTCGACCTCGGGGACGCCACGCGGGTGACCGCGAACATCTGCCACAACTTCAACGCGGTCGAGCTGTACGGCCTCCGCGAGCTGATGGTGACGTTCGACTACCGCCGCATCGCCGAGTACGAGGCCTACTGGCGGCGCATCCACCCGGATGCGGACGCGATCGCCCTGGCCGACGCGGCCTCGCGCCGGGCGAAGCCCGAGAAGGGCGAGGCGGTCGCCGGCGGCCCGGCCCCGCTCCGCCTCGTGCCCCGCACCCCGCTTCCCGCCCGGCCCTGACCCCGGCGGGCGTCCACACACGGTCCGACCCCTTTCCCGGAGGCCTATGAGCTCGTCATCACCACGCGTCGCGGGCCTGCTGCCCGTCCGCAAGGAAAGCGTCCGCTGCCGGAACAAGATGCTCCGGCCCTTCGGCGACACGACCCTGGTCCGCCTGGCGCTCGAGACCATCAGCCAGAGCCAGGAGCTCGACGTGATCTACTTCGCGGCCCACGAGGAGGAGTTCATCGAGATCGCCGCCGACTTCCCCCGGGTCCAGGTGATCCGGCGCAGCCGCGAGTCGGCGTACGGCGAGGACGCGCCGACGATCTACGACTTCATGGACGCCATCGAGGAGCCGCTCATCGCGAGCATGAACGCGTGCTGTCCCTTCCTTCGCACCGAGACCTTCGACGCCGCGGTGCGGGTCTTCAAGGCGAAGGGCTACAACTCGGTGCTTGCCGCCATCGAATCCGGCGAGTGGTACTGGGACGAGCACGGCCGGCCCCTGAACTCGACCGACCCGTCGATCATCAACAGCAAGATGATGCCCAAGGTGTACCGCTCGGGGCACGCCTTCCTCCTGTTCAACAAGGCCGAGTTCCTCAAGGACTACCGCGTCTGGTCGCTCCAGCCGGATGACCCGCACCTGTTCCCGATCGCGCCCGAGGAGGCCATCGACATCAACTCGGAGTTCGAGTTCGACCTCGCCGAGGCGTACTACATCTCGCGCGTCGCGCGGGGTGCGTTCAAGTCGCCCCTGGCGTGACCGCCGCGACCCCCGCCGTGGACGGAGCCCCACCAGCGGCGTCCCAGCCAGCCCCGCGGTTCACCGTGATGCTGGTGCTGCCGCGGGCGGATCACCTCCGGGCCTACCAGCCGCTCGTGCGCGCCCTCGGCCGCGCCGGGGACGTCGCCGCCATCGTCGTGTCGGCCGGCGGCACCGCCCCGGGTGGGCCGCCCGTCCAGGGTGCCGCCTACGAGCCGTGTCCCTTCGACGGCGGTGACGGCGGGACCCTCGGGTGGCTCCGCCTGCTCGTGCGGCGCGAGCGAACGGCCCGCCGGCTCGTCGACGGCCTGCGCGGCCCGGCGGTGCTCGCCGTGCCCTCCGACGTGTCCGACCTGACGCTGCCGTTCGTGGCGCGCGCCCGGCGCCGCGGCGTGCCCGTGGCGTACGTGCAGGGCGCGTTCGTCTTCGCCGATTACCCGCGCCTGAACGCCGCGACCCAGGCGGCCGAGATCCGGTCCCGCCCGCTGGTCGCGCGCCTCGGCATCCGCGTGCTGCCGCTGCTGCTGCGGGCGTGCGGGGTCCATGCCGCCATCCTCACCAAGGGCGTCATCGGGAGCCAGGCCGACCGGTCCCTCCTCATCGACGAGGGCCAGCTCGAGGTGCACGAGGCGGCCGGGGTGCCCGCGGCGCGGCTCCGCGTCACGGGGGCGCCGTTCCTCGACGACCTGTTCACCGCGCGCGACCGGTTCGACGATGTCGCCCGGCGGCGGGTCCTGGCGGGCCTGGGCCTCGACGACCGCCCGATGGCGGTCTTCATCAGCAAGACCCGCCACCGGATCGGCGCCGACCCGTCGCTGCACGAGACCATCGTCCGCGACGTCGTCGGCGCCATCCGCGCGCAGCTCCCGGGGTGGGCGTGCGTCGTGAAGCTGCACCCGAACGAGGACGAGGCGGACTACCAGTGGCTGATCGACGAGGCTGACCCGCTGGTGCGCGTCGTCAAGCGGGTGGTGGTGGAGGACCTGCTGCTCGCCGGCCAGTTGACCCTGTCGCTCGGCACGTCGTCGCCGGCCTTCACGGCCACGCTGCTCGGGCGCCCCCTGATCCTCGTCAACTTCACCGGCGCGTCGATCCTCGACGCGCACGGTGGC
The DNA here is from genome assembly GCA_050250645.1 of Vicinamibacterales bacterium. Classification (GTDB taxonomy): domain Bacteria; phylum Acidobacteriota; class Vicinamibacteria; order Vicinamibacterales; family UBA2999; genus JBFWVR01. The sequence continues at coordinate 111,711 of JBFWOG010000003.1, read as the reverse complement.
TTCGTCGCGGCGGCGACCAGCGCGCGGTCCGCAGCGGAACTCGGACACCTGCTCGGGCAGGTCGCGCGGGAGGGCCGGGCGGCGCTCGCGCGGCTCACCATGCCCCCGGCGGTCGAGGCCGCCTGGTTCGACGGCCGGGCCTCGGAGCGCATCGTCGGGCACCTGCGGGAGCTCGCGGACGGCCAGGCGGCGGAGACGACATGACAGCGGCAACCAATCCACGGGTCCTCGCCATCGTCACGGCCCGCGGCGGGTCGAAGGGCCTGCCGCGGAAGAACATCCTGCCGCTGGCCGGCAAGCCGGTCATCGCGCACACGCTCGACGCGGCGCGGCGGGCGCCGTCGGTCGACCGCGTCGTGGTCTCGACCGACGACGAGGAGATTGCGGCCATCGCGCGGGCGCACGGGGGCGAGGTGCCGTTCCTCCGCCCGGCCGAGCTCGCGCGGGACGAGACGCTGATCTTCCCGGTGCTGATCCACGCGCTCGACTGGCTGAAGGCGCACGACGGCTACGTGCCGGACTACGTGCTGCTGCTGCAGCCGACCTCGCCGTTCCGCGCGCCCGAGGACATCGAGGCGGCCGTGCGCATCGCGACCGAGACGGGGGGCGACGCGGTCATCAGCGTCGGCCCGGCCCACCAGCACCCGCACTGGATGAAGTCGGTCGCCGCGGACGGGCGGCTCGTCGACTTCATGCCGGACATGCCGTTCCGCCGCCAGGAGCTCGGCGAGCTGTACGCGCTGAACGGGGCGATCTACCTCGTCGCGACCCCCGTCCTGCTCGAGCGCCAGACCTTCTACACGAAGAGCACCTACGCCTACGTGATGCCGGCCGAGCGCTCGCTGGACATCGAGTCGCCGTGGGAGTACACGCTGGCGCGCCTGATTCTCGAGGATCGGCAGCGCCGGGGCGAGGCGCCGTGAGCGTCCGCCTGATTGCGCGCCTCGACATCAAGGGGCCGAACCTCGTCAAGGGGATCCGGCTCGAGGGCCTGCGCGTGCTCGGCAAGCCGGAACGCTTCGCGAGCGCCTACTACGAGCAGGGCGCGGACGAATTGCTCTACATGGACGTCGTCGCGAGCCTCTACGGGCGCAACAGCCTGCTGGACATGGTGCGAAAGACCGCGGGGGCGATCTTCATCCCGCTCACGGTCGGCGGTGGCCTCCGGTCGCTCGACGACATCCGCGACGCGCTGCGCGCCGGCGCCGACAAGGTGTCGATCAACACGGCCGCGGTGCACAACCCGGAGCTGATCCGCGAGGCCTCGCGCCGGTTCGGCTCCTCGACGATCGTCGTCTCGATCGAGGCCATCCGCAGCCGGGCCGGGACCTACGAGGCCTACGTCGACAACGGGCGCCAGCAGACGGGCCTCGACGCGATCGCGTGGGCCGCGCGCGCGGCGGAGATGGGCGCCGGCGAGCTGCTGGTGACCTCGATCGACCGCGAGGGGACCGGCGGCGGGTTCGACCTCGAACTCACGCGCCGCATCGCGGACGCCGTGCCCATCCCGGTCATCGCGTGCGGGGGCGCCGGCACGGTCGCGCACGTCGCCGAGGCGGTGACGGACGGCCGCGCCGACGCCGTGGCCGTGGCGTCGCTGGTGCACTACGAGCTGCTCGGCCGGCAGTCGGGCACCGACGACTTCGCGGGCGAGGGCAACGTGGAGTTCCTGAAGCGGCGCGCGGCGTTCTCCAAGGTGCAGCCCGCCGCCCTGCCGGAGATCCGGGCCCACCTCGCGTCGCGGCACATCCCGTGCCGGATGCCCTCCGGGGACGGGCCGGGCCATGTCTAGCAAGCGCGTCGCCATCGTCGACTACGGCCTGGGCAACCTGTTCAGCGTGCAGGCCGCCTGCGGCGCGGCCGGCATGGAGGGGTTCGTCACCTCCGACCGGGCGGCGATCGCGGCGGCGGACGCCGTGGTGCTGCCGGGCATGGGGGCCTTCGGCGACGCGATGGACGCGCTGCGGCGCCTCGATCTCGTGGCGCCCATCCTCGACGTGGCGGCCGCCGGCACGCCGCTCTTCGGCGTCTGCCTCGGGCTCCAGCTCCTGATGACCGAGAGCTTCGAGTTCGGACGGCATCGCGGCCTCGGGCTGATCGAGGGGACGGTGGAGCCGCTCCGCGAGGGCGTGGAGGACGGCCGGCGCCTCAAGGTGCCCCACATCGGGTGGAACCAGCTGCAGCCGCCCGGCGACGTGGCGGCGTGGGCGGGCTCGCCGCTCGGCGCGCTGCCGGCGGGTGCCTACATGTACTTCGTCCACTCCTTCTACGTGACGCCGGTCGACCCGGCCTGTGTGCTGTCGGTGACGCGGTACGGCGAGACGCGTTTCTGCTCGAGTCTCCGGAGCGGTAACATCTTCGCGTGCCAGTTCCATCCCGAGCGGAGCGGCCCGGCGGGCCTGAGCCTGTACCGGTGGCTGTCGTCCGCGCTCGGGGCCGCCGGTGACGAGTCGTGAACACGGGGACTGCGAAGAGGCCTGACGGAATGAAGACGATGTACGACCTGCCCGAAGAGGTGGTGTTCTGCAAGCGGTGCGTGATGTCCAACCAGCGTCCCGCGTCCATGCCCGAGTACCAGCACCAGCCCGATCGGCGCGGCGCGCGCTACCTCCACATCGACGAGGAGGGGGTCTGCGACGCCTGCCGCGTCGCGGACCGCAAGGAGGAGATCGACTGGCAGGCGCGCGAGGCCCAGCTCCTGCAGCTGCTCGATCGCCACCGGCGCGACGACGGGACCTATGACTGCATCGTGCCGGGCAGCGGCGGCAAGGACAGCGCGTACGCGGCGCACGTGCTGAAGCACAAGTACGGGATGCACCCGCTCACGGTGACCTGGGCGCCGACGATCTACACCGACTACGGCTGGAAGAACTTCACCGACTGGATCGAGATCGGCGGCTTCGACAACGTGCTGTTCAAGCCGAGCGGCCGGGTGCACCGCCTCCTGACGCAGCTGGCGGTCCGCAACCTCCTGCACCCGTTCCAGACCTTCATCCTCGGGCAGAAGTTCATCGCCGTGAAGGCGTCGATCTGGCACCAGGTGCCGCTCGTGTTCTACGGCGAGTCCGAGGCGGAGTACGGCAACCCGAAGGCCGAGGCCTCGACGCCGATCCGCGACAAGGCCTACCACGCGGCCAGCGACCTGTCGGACGCGCACCTCGCGGGCGTGCCGCTGCCGGTGCTGATGAAGGAGCACGGCCTCAGCCGCGTGGACCTCGCGCCCTACCTGCCCGCCGACACCACCGCGATCGAGCGCGCGGGCACCGAGGTGCACTACCTCGGGTACTACCTCAAGTGGACGCCGCAGGAGGCCTACTACTACGCGGTGGAGAACACCGGCTTCACGGCCCGCCCGTTCCGCAGCGAGGGCACCTACAGCAAGTACAACAGCGTCGACGACAAGATCGACGACCTGCACTACTACACGACCTTCATCAAGTTCGGGCTGGGCCGCGCGTCCTACGACGCCTCGCAGGAGATCCGGAACCACCACCTGACGCGCGAGGAGGGGGTGGCCCTGGTCCGCAAGTTCGATGGCGAGTACCCGCAGCGGTACATGGCCGACGTGCTGGAGTACCTCGGGCTGACCGCCGACGAGTTCCGCGAGCTGTGCGACGCGTTCCGGCCGCCCCACCTCTGGGAGCAGCGCAACGGGGAGTGGGTGCTGCGCCACCCGGTCTCATGACCCGCCCCGAGATCGCCCCGGTCGCGATCGGCGGGCACCTCGTCGGGGACGGGCACCCGCCCCTGTTCGTCGCCGAGATCGGCACGTTCTTCAACAAGGACGTGGATCTCGCCGAGGCATACCTGCGGGCCATCGCCGAGGCCGGGGCGCCCGTCTTCAAGACCGAGATCCTGCACGACCCCGACGTGTGCCTGAAGGACGCGGCGCTGCTGCACGAGTACCAGCACGCCACCGGCCGGACCACCGAGGTCTACCGGGAACTCGTCGAGCGGAAGTGCAACCCGCTCAGCGCGTACCGCCGGCTGTTCGACCGCTGCACCGCGCTCGGGATCCCCTTCGTGGCCACGGTGTACGACATCACGGGCATCGACTTCCTCGCCGACGCGGGCGCGGCGGGCATCAAGATCGCCCGCGACAACGTCAACAACGTCCCCCTCATCCGGCACGCCGCGGGCACCGGCCTGCCGCTGATCCTCGACGCGGGCGTGGTCTACCTCGACGAGATCGGCTTCGCCGTCCGGCTCGCGCAGGCGTCGGGCGCCGGTGGCGTCATCGTCAACCACCATCCGGGCCGCAACCCCGCCCCGCCGGAGGCGCACAACCTCTGCATGATCGAGAGCTACAAGCAGTCCCTCGGCGTGCCCGTCGGCCTGGCGTGCCACTACCGGGGCGACGAGATCCTGTACGCGGCCGCGGCCCTGGGCGTGAACCTCATCGAGAAGGGCGTCGTCGACGACCCGGATCGGGCCGAGCAGGACCTCGTGTCGGCGGCCAGCCTCGGGGACGTCCGCGAGATCATCCGGAAGGTCCACAACTGCTGGCAGTCCGTCGGCCGGTCGCCCCTCCGTCACCGGGAGCCCCGGGAGCTGTCGGTGCGGAAGGGCCTCGTCGCCACGGCCGCCATCCGGGCGGGCGAGGTGTTCGACGGCAGCAACACCGGGTTCGCCTGGCCGCCGGTCGGGGTCTCCGTCGAGCACTGGGACATCGTGCTGGGCAACCAGGCGGCTCGCGACCTCGGCCCGCAGGACCCCATCCACTGGTCGGATATCCGGTTCGGTCCACCCACGCCGCCCGACCGGTTCCAGGGCCGCAAGGTCTGATGCCACGACCGCGCCCGGCCGAGTTCGCGTGGCCCCGGGGGGATCGTCCCGGCCGCCTCGCGTTCACGCACGCGCTCGCGGCGCCCGTCGAGGCGGCGATCCGCCAGGCCCTCGGCGACCGGTTCGCCCCGGCGCGCGACGCGGCGGCGCGGTTCGCCGCGCTGGCTGACGGGCCCGGGCCCGCCGGGCGGTACGAGCTGGCCGGCCCGGGCGGACGCTGGTTCGTCCGGGTGAGCGCCCGCCGCGGGAACGCCTCGCTCGAGCGCGCGATCGTCGAGGCGCTCGCGGAGGGGGGCGTGCCCGTGAGTCCCCCCACGGTCGCCGGCGTGCCGCTCGCGTGGGCCGGTGAGACGTACCGCATCGACGTCAGGCCGTTCATCGACGGCCGCCACTTCGCTGGCGCGCTGGCCGACGTCCTGGCCGTCGCCGCGGTGCTCGGCCGCGCGCATGCCGTGCTGGCCGGGTACGAGCGCCGGCAGGAGGTCCGCGACGCCGCGGCGCGGCGCAACGCGGTCCTTGCGGGCCGGCTGGACCGGGTGCGCGGCTGGCTGGCGGACGGAGCGTTCGGCGCGTTCCACGACGACCCGGCCTGGGCCGCCTCGCACCGGGACTGGCTCGAGCGGATGACCCGGGACTTCGAGCCGCGCGTCGACCTCGCGCCGGGCGCCCAGTGCCTGCACGGCGAACTGCACCAGGGCAACGTCCTGTTCCGCGCGCCTGACGGCGCCCCCGTGCTCCTCGACTTCGAGGAGGCGGTGCACGTCTTCGCGCCGCCCGCCTGGGACGTGGCCTTCCTCGTGCAGCGTTTCATCCTGGCCGGGAACCCCCCGCTCGACGAGGCGCGGGAGGCGGTGGCGCGGGTGCGCGAGGCCTACGCCGCGGCCCTGCCGCCGCTCGCGCCGGCGATGCGCCAGGGCGCGTGGTTCGCGATGACGCTCCTGCTGGAGCAGCGCGCGGCGGAGGGCCTCACCGTCCCGCCGGCCGAGTACGACAAGTTCGTGGCGCTCGAACGGCAGGCGTCCACCTATCACGACGTGCTGTGACCGTGGCGCGGCGAGTGTTGCTGTCGACGCGCGACCCCGGGGGCGCGGGTCACGTGGTCGTCCTCCTGGAGGCGCTCCGCGCGCGGGGCGGGTGCGAGGTGCTGGCCGTGGCCAGCGGCGTCGCCCTGCGCCTCCTGCGCGAGGCGGGCGAGTCGCCGCGCGCGTTCGCGCTGCCCGACGGGCGCGACTGCATCCAGGCGGGGGAGTCCGCGGCGCCGCTGCTGTCGGCGGCGAGGGCCGTGCTCGACGAGCTGGCGCCCGACGCCGTCGTGACGTCGGCCTCGTCGTACGGCGTCGGGGTGGACGAGGCCCTGGTCGCCGAGGCCGGGGTGCCCACGTTCACGATCCAGGACTTCTGGGGCGACGTGAACCTGGGGCTCGAGCGCCCGCCGCGGCTCTACTTCGTGATGGACGACTACGCGGTGACGCTGACGCGGGAACGCTGGGGGCTGCCGGCGATGGCCGTGGGCTCGCCGAAGCACGGCCGCTACGCGCGGCTGGACGTCGCCGGGCTCCGCGAGGCGACCCGGGCGCGCCACGGCATCGGGCCCGGCCAGCCGGTCGTGGGCTTCTTCGGCCAGGCGCCGGACATCCCGGGGCACGAGGCCGCCTACGAGGCGCTGCTCCACGCGGTGGCCGGCCTGTCCCCGCGGCCCCGCTTCGTGCTGAAGGACCACCCGAAGTTCAGCGAGGGCCACGTCGCGCACGCCCGCGCGGCGCGCGCGCACGGGCTCGACGTGATCGACGCCAGCGACGCGCTCCAGGTCGAGCCGTGGCTGGCGGCCTGTGACGTCGTCGTCACGCCGTTCTCGCTGAGCGCGCTCGACCACGCCTACCTGAGCGCGTTCAGCCCCGCGCCGATCGGCTCCACCCTCTACCTGCTCCCGAACCCCGACCTGCAGGCATCGATGGACCGGATGTGCGGCATGCCGGAGTTCCCGACCGTGGCGCGCGGCCTCGGGCACGTGGCCCGCGACCCGGCGCGCATCGGGCCCCTCCTCGCGTCCGCCCTTCGTCCGGGCGGGGCCGCGGCGTACTTCGAGGCCAGCCAGGCCCTCCGGGGGGAGACCACCTGCGATCGCATGATGGACGAGATCCTGCGGGGGGGCGCGTGACGCTGCTCGTCCTGGGCGGCGTGCTCCTCGTCCTGTTCGAGCTCACCTGGGGCATGAGCGACGAGCTCCGTCCCATCCGGAACCACCTGCGCGCCATGCTGGCGCTCTTCTGGCTGACGGCCTGCGGCATCCACTTCCTCGGGGCCTGGAACCTCGTGCCGTCGCTCTACCACAACGGCATCCCGAAGTACGCGAGCGACGCGGCGACCTACCAGGGGCAGGCCGCGCTCATCGCGGACGGGCTGCGGCACGGGTCGATCATTCCGCTGCTCGACTCGCAGATTCTCAACTATCCCCGGTTGCTCGGGCTCATCTACTACGTCGTTGGCAACCACCCGCTCGCCGGCGGGATCTTCAACGCCGTGTTCTACATGACGAGCGCGGTCGCGATCTTCCTGATCGGCCGGACGATGTTCGACGAGCGCGCCGGCATCGTCGCCGCCTGGCTGGTGGCCTGCTGGCCGTCGTTCCTCCTGTACGGCACCCAGACGATGCGGTGGACCGCCACGACCGCCGGCCTGCACCTGGTGATCCTCGCCATCGTCCTCGGAACGGGCCGGACCGCGTTCCACCGCGTGCTGCTGACCGGCCTGCTCGGCTACTCATTCCTCCTGGGCGACCAGCCCTACCTGGCGCGCGTGCTGTACGTGTCGACCGCCGTGTATGCCGCCTACCTGCTGGTTCTCGCTGCCCGGGCCGTCACGTGGCGCGCGCCCTTCGTGCGCGTCGCCGTGCTCGGGATCGCCATGTACGTGTCCTACGGGTCGCTCTGGCTCCAGTTCTTCCAGCCGGATGTCACCTACCGGGCGCCCGCGGCCGCCGACGAGGCGAACGCGGGTGGGGCGGAGATCTCGATGCCGGCCAGGCCGTCACGGGGGAACACGGTGCTCGACTGGCTGGAGACGAAGCTCGACGACGCTGTTGCACCCCTCCTGTACGCCCGCTACGCGTTCATCTCCACGCAGCAGGACCTCGACGCGAGCGGCATCGTCGATGGCACGCCACTCAAGGCGAAGCCCATCTTCACGTTCCGCGAGTTCGCCGCGAACCTGCCGCAGGCCGTCTACTGGGCCGTGTTCCAGCCGACGCCGGCGGCCCTCATGCATGCGGGGCCCGGGGCATCCGGCGTCCGGGCGTACGCGCTCATCGAGGTCCTGCTGTACTACGCGCTCCTGCCCCTCATGGTGGCGGGCGTCGTGCTGGGCGTCGCCGGCGGACCGGCCAACCGCGTGCGCGTCCTCGTGATCCTCTTCATCTGCGCCTTCGCCTACGTGCTGTTCGGGTCGATCGCCACCAACGGCGGCACCCTCCACCGTTACCGCCAGCCGTTCGTCCTGCTGCAGACCGTCTTCGTCGGGGCGGCGGCGTGTCGCTGGCTCGAACCCCGTTGGCGGGCTCTCGCGTCGCGGCTGCAGCCCGGCGCGGCTGCCACCCGATGAGCCCGCGGAACCCGGCCGGACGGGGCGCGTGAGGCTCCTCCTGTTCGCCGCGGCGCTGGCGGCGTTGTTCGAGGCGGTGTTCCGGCTGAGCCCGCCGCTGCGCCCCGTGCGGCGCCACCTCCGGGCCATCCTGTTGCTCTTCTGGCTGGTGGTCTGCGCGATCCACTTCGGCGGGGTGTGGGGAGTCGCGCCGTCGCTGTACCACAACGGCGTCCCCCGGTTCGCCAGCGACGCGGCCACCTACCAGGCGCAGGCCACGCTGGTGGCCGACGACCTCCGCGCGGGGTCGACGCGGGCGCTGCTCGACTCCCAGATCTTCAACTACCCGCGCGTCCTGGGCCTCATCTACGTGCTCGTGGGCAACGAGCCCCTGGCGGGCGGCCTCTTCCAGGCGGTCTTCTTCCTCACGAGCATCATCGCCGTCTTCCTGGTCGGGCGCGCGATCTTCGACGAGCGGGTGGGGCTGGCAGCCGCCTGGATGACCGCCTGCTGGCCGTCGCTGCTCATGTACGGCACGCAGACGATGCGCTGGGCGTCGACGACGGCCGGCCTGCACCTGGTGGTCCTCGCCGGGATCCTGACGGTGTCCCGCGTGCCCCTGCACCGGGTCGTGCTCACCGGGCTCGTCGGCTACTCGTTCCTGCTGGGCGATCAGCCCTACCTCGCGCGCGTCGTGTACGTGTCGTTCACGGCCTACGCCGCCTGGCTCGCGGTCCACGCGATCGGCGAGGGACGGTGGCGGATGCCGCTGCTGCGGGTGATCGTGCTGGGCCTCGTGTGCTACGTCGCCTACGGGGCCACGTGGATGCAGTTCTTCCAGTCGCGGCCCATCCCGACCGCGGCACCGAGCCTCGATGCCCGGTTCATCCTGCCGATCACGGCGGAGATGCCGTCGCGGACGTGCTACCTGCCCTCGGTCCTCGGCGGCGCCTCGAAGGGGCTCGTCGAGCCTCGGGCGGCCACGCCCTGGAACGCCGGGGCCCCGCCGCGACCGGCGCCCGGCCCCGTCGAGGCGCGGCTCGACTCGGCCATCCTGCCCGTCCTTGCGGCGCGCGCCAACTTCATCGCCGCGCAGGACGAGCTGGCGCGCGACGGCATCGTCGACGCCACGGCGCTCAAGGGGGGCCTGCTCTACACCTTCCGGGACTTCGTCGCCAACCTGCCGACGGCGCTCTACTGGGCGGTCTTCGCCCCCACCCCGGTGTCGCTCATCGAGGCGGGCAACGGCGCCTCCGGGCTGCGCCGCTACGCAACGGCGGAGGTCCTGCTGTACTATTCCGTCCTGCCGCTGGTCGTGCTCGGGATGGCCCGCGCCTTCCGTCGCGGCACCGAGGCGCGGTCGCACCTCTTCCTGATCGTCTTCCTGTCCGCCCTGTCGTACGTGCTGTTCGGCACGGTCACGATGAACGGCGGCACGCTGCAGCGCTTTCGCGTGCCCTTCTTCCTGGTCCACCTCGTCTTCGCCGCCGCGGCGCTGACGCCCTGGCTCACGCCGCGCCCGTCCGGGGCGCCCGGCGGGCCGCCTGTCCGTCCATGACGACACCCAACCACCGCATCCCCCTGTCCGTTCCCGCCGTCCTCGGGAACGAGGCCCGCTACCTCGCCGAGTGCGTCGAGACGGCGTGGGTCTCCTCGCGGGGGGCCTTCGTCGACCGCTTCGAGGCCGACCTCGCCAGGCTCACCGGCCGCCGCCACGCGATCGCGTGCGTGAACGGCACGGCCGCGCTGCACCTCGCCCTCGTCGTCGCCGGCGTGGAGCCGGACGACGAGGTGCTCGTCTCCGACCTCACGTTCGTCGCGTCCGGCCACGCCATCCGCTACTGCGGCGCCTGGCCCGTGTTCATCGACGCCGAGCCCCGCTACTGGCAGATGGACGTCGAGAAGCTCGCGGCGTTCCTGGCGGGTGAGTGTGTCACGCGCGGCGGACGGCTGGTGAACCGCGCGACCGGGCGCCGCGTGCGCGCCATCCTGCCCGTCCACATCCTCGGCCACCCCGTGGACATGGCCCCGGTCCTGGAGCTCGCCAGGCGATACGGCCTGGTCGTGGTCGCAGACGCCGCCGAGGCCCTGGGCTCGGCGTACCAGGGGAAGCCGGCGGCGGCCTTCGGCGACCTGGCGACGCTCAGCTTCAACGGCAACAAGATCGTGACGACGGGAGGCGGCGGCGCGGTCGTGACCGACGACGACGCCCTGGCCGCGCGCGCGCGGTACCTGTCCACGCAGGCGAAGGACGACGAGCGCGAGTACACGCACGGCGCCGTGGGCTACAACTACCGGCTGACGAACCTGCAGGCGGCCTTCGGCGTCGCGCAGCTGGAACGGTTCGACCATTGCCTGGCGCGGAAGCGCGCCACGGCGGCCTTCTACCGGGAGGCACTGGCCGGTGTCGCCGTCACGCTGCCCGACGAGGCGCCCTGGGCCGGCAGCACCTGGTGGCTGTACACCGTGCTGGTCGACGAGGCCCGCTTCGGCATGACGCGCCGGGACCTGATGGCGCGGCTGGACGAGGCGGGGATCGAGACGCGGCCGCTCTGGACGCCGCTCTCGCGGCAGCGCTCACTGGCGGGCTGCCAGGCCTACCACTGCGACCGGAGCGCGGAGCTGCAGCGACGCTCGATCAGCCTCCCATCGTCGGTGGGCATCGAGCCGGCCGACCTCGAGCGCGTGGTGGCCACCCTCGCGGGGCTGGCCGCCGCGCCGGCGGTCCCGCCGGAGGCCCACGGTGGCTGACGTGGCCACCTGCGGCGCCGCGGGCGTCCGTGCCCGCCGGACGGAGCGAGGCTAGCGTGGCGGGACCGATGAAGGGGATCGCTGACCGCTTCAGGCGGCAGTCGATCGCCTACTCGCTGGCGGCGGTGGTCGGTCCCGGGACCGGCGTCCTGCTGCTGCCGATCTACACGCGGGTGCTGTCGCCGGCCGATTACGGGCTCATCGCGCTGCTCGAGATCGTCAGCCTGCTGCTCGGGACGATCTTCTCCCTGGGGATGACGGCCATCGTGCCGTTCTACTACACGGACCGGCTGAGCGACGCCGACCGCCGGGCCTCGATGGGCACGCTCGTGCTCGCGGTCACCGCGATCAACGCGGCGCTCTCGGGCCTGATCTGGCTGGTCGGGCCGTGGGCGCTCGGGATCGCGCTGCCGTCGCTGCCGTTCCAGCCCTACGTTCCGCTCCTGCTGCTCACGGCGTTCCTGGAGCCGTACTGGGGCACCTTCTCGGCGGTCATGCAGATCCAGGAGCGGGCCTACTTCTACAGCATCTTCTCGATCGCGCGCATCGTCGTCTCGCTGACCCTGCGCATCGTCCTCGTGGTCGTCGTGCCGTGGGGGGTGTTCGGCTTCGTGCTGGCGAACCTGCTGACGGCGGGCGCCGCGGCGCTGGTGACGTCGCCGTTCCTCGCGCGGGAGATGTCGCTGCGGTTCCGGCCGTCCGCGCTGGTCGCCGCCGCGCAACTGGGCCTGCCGGCCCTGCCGAACAACCTGCTGACCACGGGGTTCCGCGGCCTCGACCGGGTCTTCCTGGATCGGTTCGCGACGCGCGACGAGATCGGCCTCTACTACCTGGCGCTGCGCGTGGCCGACGTGCTGCGGATCCTGGCCGAGGTCTGCATCTCGGCCTGGCGGCCCCTGTTCTTCAAGGAGGCCGGCGACGCGGCGTTCGCGTCCGATGTCGCCCCGCGGATGATGCGGGTGCTGTCGGTCGCGTTCATCTCGGCGTTCGTCGGACTGTCGCTGCTGGTGCACGAGTTGCTGGCGGTCCTGGCGCCGCCGGTGTACGCGGGCGCCGCGCCGTTCGTGCCGGCGCTGGTGGCGGCGATGGCGCTGAAGGGCATCTACACGTTCCCGTACCTGGCGATCTGGTACCGGCGCCGGACCGTCTACCTGCCGATCCTGACCGGCATCACGCTCGCCTTCAGCGTCGCGGCCAACGTGCTGCTCGGCCCGCACTTCGGGGCCATGGGCGTGGCCGCGGTGCTGCTGATGTCGTACGGCCTGCTGCTCGTGAGCGCCTACTTCGTGGCGAAGCGGATCTACCCGATTCCGTATCCGTGGCGGCACGTGCTGACGGCCGGGGGGATCGGCATGGCGGCCGTCATGATCGGCAGCGAGCTCGGCTCGGGCCTCGTGCCGTTCCTGCTGCGCCTGTTGCTGCTGGCCGGCTACTTCGCGGCGCTCGTCCCGACGGGGTGCGTGCGCCTCAGCGAGCTGCGCGGCGCACTGTCGCCCATGTCGCTGCGCGACACGCGCGAGGAGGCCCGCCAGCCGTGAGCCGGCCGCGCATCCTGCTGTCGATCCCGAACACGCTCTCGACGCGCAACCTGCTGCGGAGCGACGTGCTGCCGCGGCTCGAGGCCGCGGCCGAGCGCATCGTCATCGTCACGCCGTTCGATCGAGACCCGGCGTTCCAGCGCGAGTTCGCGCGCGGCAACGTGGTGCTGCGCCCGATGGCGCGGTACCGGCCGTCGCGCGGGGAGGACGTGCTGATGCGCGCCGCCTACAACCTCCACGTCGCGACGAGCGCGCCGCACAGCCTGCGGCTGCTCCTCGAGCGGTGGGGGGAACGCCACCCCTGGCTCGCGCCGTTCCGCAAGGCGGCCATCTACGGGGTGCTGTCGCGGATGGGGCGCCTCGTGCCCCTGGTGGACCGCGGGTTCCTCGCGGCGGGCGGCGAGACCGGCTACGAGGCGCTGCTCGCCGAGGAGCGGCCGACGCTCGCCGTGTTCACGCGGCTGTTCTACTGCGACGAGATCCCGCTGATGAAGGCGGCCGTCCGGGCGGGCCTGCCGACCGTCGGCGTCGTGGCGAGCTGGGACAACCTGACGACCAAGGGGCCGCTCATGCCCCCGCTCGACACCCTCGTGGTGTGGAACGACCTGATGCAGCGCGAGGCCGCCGCCTATCACGGGTACCCGCCCGCGCGCGTCGCGGTCACGGGCGCGCCCCAGCACGACGTCCTCTACGGCGGGCCGCCGCCCACCCGCACCCGGGAGCAGCTCTTCGCGGACCTCGGGCTCGACCCGGCCCGGCGGCTGCTCGTCTACGCCGGCGAGGACCAGATTCTCGCGCCCGATGCGCCGCTGCACATCGAGCGCGTCGCCGGATGGATCGCGGAGGGCCGGCTCGCCGAACCCTGCCAGGTCCTCGTCCGCCCGCATCCCCAGGAGGAGATCGCGCGGTACGAGCGGCTGCGCGGGCTGCCGCACGTGCACTTCGACCTGCCGGGCCGCGTGCTCGAGGGCCACTGGATGGACATGAGCTGGCGCGACCTGCTGCACCTCTACGACACCCTGCGGCACGCCGACATGGTGCTGAACGTCACGTCGACCATGGTGGTGGACGCGGCCCTGGTCGACACGCCGTCCATCTGCATCGGCTTCGTCTACACGCAGCGTGACTCGTACTACCACTCGCCGATGCGCTACTACGAGATGACGCACTTCAAGTACGTCATCGACGCGGACGCCACCACGGTGGCCTCGTCCGAGGCCGAGCTGCTCGACGGGATCAACCGCTACCTGCGGGAGCCGGGCCACAAGGCCGAGGGCCGCGCGCGGATCGGCCGCGCGATCACGCAGTTCGACGACGGCCAGTCGTCCGCGCGCACGGCGGCCGCGATTCTCGCGGGATCGCGCCGGACCCCGCCCAGACCTGAGGAGACCCCTTGATGACCCGCTTCTTCCGACGCGTCTACTTCGTGCTGACCCGGCCCCGGCAGGCGTTCGCGGTCGTGTTCCAGCGCCGGTTCTCCTCCGAGACGATCGCGCCGGGCGTCGTGCGCAAGCAGTACGAGTCGTACGACGACTACCTCGCGCACCAGCGCGAGAAGCTCGAGCGCCGGGGCACCAAGTGGCTGGCCGACTACAACGAGAACTACCGCGTCGCGTTGCGCCAGCGGCTCGCCGGCAGCGGCGTGGAGATCGCCCGCAGCCGGGTGATCTGCCTCGCGGCGCGCCTGGGCGGCGAGGTGCGGGCGTTCCGCGACCTGGGCGCGTTCGCCGTCGGCGTCGACCTCAACCCGGGCGTCAAGAACGCGCACGTGATGTACGGCGACTTCCACGCGCTCGAGTTCCCGGATGGCGCGGTCGACATCGTCTTCACCAACTCGCTCGACCACGTCTACGACCTGGCGCGGCTGGTCGCCGAGATCCGGCGCCTGCTGACGCCGGGCGGCGTGTTCATCTCGGAAATCGTGGTGGGCAGCAAGGACGGCGAGCCCTGGGGCTACTACGACGCCGCCGGGTGGAACAGCGTGGACGACGTGCTGGCGGTGGTCATCGCCGGGGGCTTCGAGCTGGTCCGCCGCGAGCCGATCGAGGGTGGCCGCGAGAACGTGATCCTGCGGCGCCTCCCCTGAGCGGGTCAGCGCGCGAGGGCGCGCCGCAGCGCGTAGAGCGGCTGGAGCACGCGGCTCCGCAGGCCCCAGGCGCGGAAGTGGCGCCGCACCTCGGCGGCGTGGCCGTCGAGCGCCGCCAGGTCGACCGGCGGGGCCTCGTCCACCCGCTCCGCCGCGACGCGCAGCAGGTACCGGGCGTCGTCACGCGCGACCACGCGGAAGCCGGCGTGCCCGAGGAGCGCCGTCAGCGTGCGGATCGAGAAGTTGTAGAGGTGTTCCTGCCGCAGGAACTCCCGCGGGGGGATCTGCCAGGCGGCCATGATGTCGGGCACCTCGATGAAGAGCCGGCCGCCGGGCGACAGCCGGGCGTGCAGGCTCCGGAGCACCGCCGCCGGATCCTCGAGATGCTCGATGACGTGGAACGCCGCGATGACGTCCACGCGCTGGTCGGCGGGGAGGTCCTCCACCCGGGTCTGCACCACCGGCAGCCCGAGCCGGCCCGTGGCGTAGTCCGCGTACGGGCCCTCCATCTCGATGCCGAGCACGCGGGCGCCGGCGTCGCGCGCGCGCGACAGGAAGTGCCCGAGGCCGCAGCCGATCTCGAGCAGCGACGCCCCGGCCAGGTCGCGTCCCGCGTGTCCCCGGAAGAAGGTGAACGCGTCGTTCGCGTGACGGCTGCTCTCGTCGACGAGGTGCGGGTCGAACTCGCCGCCCGCGGACAGGTACTGCACGTAGACGTGCTCGGCGTAGAAGCGCTCGAGCGCCGCCCGCCCCAGCCGCGGGTCGGCGTAGACGAGGCCGCACCGCCGGCAGACGACGTTGCGCATGGCCTGGCCCCAGCGGGCGCGGGTCTCCAGCTCCGCCGCGTCGCGGCTGCCGCAGAGGTTACAGGGGACGGATTCGAGGTCCGGGCCGAGGGGTGGCGTGGGCATCGGTGGAACGGCGTCGCGGGGGCCGCGATGCGGGCGATCCGAGTATACCCCGCCGCTCCGGCGCCCCGCCGGGCGGGCGGGGACGGGGCGGCCGGCCGGGCTGGCGGGCCGGCGAAACCGGTTATCATTGAAGGACGCCATCCCGTGCCCGTGAGGACTGCAAAGTAGGCGACGTGACAGGACCGACGAAACCGTACACCCCGCTGCCGAAGCCCCTGGAGGCCGTGCGCCGCGCCGCCTGGAATGCCAGCGTCGCCGTCGCCGCCGATCGCGGCATCGAGCGGATGGCGCTGCCGCCGCGCAAGATCTTCCTGGAGGTGACGGCGCACTGCAACATCAAGTGCCCGATGTGTCCCGTCACCACGGGCCTCGAGCGCCCGCGCGGCACGATGGCGTACGAGCTGTTCGAGAAGGTCCTCGACGACATCGCGGGCAAGGTGCCCGAGCTCTGCCTGTTCCTGGCCGGCGAGCCGCTCCTGCACAAGCGCATCTTCGACATGATCCGGGCGGCGTCGGACCGCGGGGTCTACACGACCATCCACACGAACGTGATGCTCCTCAACGACGAGAAGATCGCGCGGATCTTCGACTCGGGGCTCAACGAGCTGTCGTTCAGCTTCGACGGGCCGACCAAGGAGCGCTACGACCGGGTGCGCGTCGCCGGCGACTACGACAAGTGCATCCGCCTGATCCGCCAGGTCATGCAGGAGCGGCGCGCGCGCAAGCTGACGCGGCCGCTGACCAAGATCCAGATCGTCTACTTCGACGGCGAGGACCCGGACGATCACCGCCGCCAGATGCGCGAGATCTTCGGCGCCGACCTGCCGGACGAGATGACCGTCGTCCCGGCCCATTCGTGGGCGGGGGAGTTCCAGGACTTCCTGCGCTACCGCGAGAACGTCGGCGATCTCGACAAGCTCTCCATCTGCCGCATGCCGTGGGACCGCATGGCCATCACCTGGGACGGCAACGTCGTCGGGTGCTGCAACGACTTCCTCGGGAAGTACCACAACGGCAACGTCGCCAAGGCGCCCGTGCTCGAGGTCTGGAACTCGCCGGAGTACCAGAAGATGCGCCGGCTCGTGCACCGGAAGGACTACGCGGCGCTGCCCCCCTGCAAGGACTGCGACGTCCCGTGGGCCGGCGACCAGCCGCTCACCTTCTGGAAGCGCACCGCCGGGTCGGCCCTCCGCGTGGGGCTGATTGGCTGGCGGGGCCTCTCGGGCGCCACGCTGCCCACGGACCGGCCCGCGCCGGCCGAGGCGCTCGAGGACTCGCCGAACGAGTCGATCGGGTGACCCGGCGCCGGTCGCCGCACGCATGAACCAGTCGCCCATCGGCATCATGCAGGGCCGGCTCTCGGCCCCGCCCCCGGACCGCATCCAGGCGTTCCCCCGCTCGTCGTGGGCCGACGAGTTCGACCACGCACGCGCGCTCGGGCTCGACACGATCGAGTGGCTGTTCGAGGCGGACCGGTTCGAGCAGAACCCGATCTGGACCGACGAGGGCCTTGCCGCCATCGAGGCGCGGATCGCCGAGACGGGCGTGGCGGTCCGCACGCTGTGCGCCGACTACTTCATGGTGCACCCGTTCTTCCGGGTCACCAGCCGCGAACGCGACGAGAGCGTGGCGGTGCTCCGGCGCCTGTTGCCCCGCGCCGCCAGGCTGGGCATCCGGGTGATCCTGATGCCGGTGCTCGAGATCGCCGAGGTCCGCACGCCGGACGAGGCGCGGGCGCTCGTCGAAAGCCTGCGCGGCCCCCTCGACGTGGCCGCCGGCCTGGGCATGTCGATCGGGCTCGAGACCGAGCTCCCGGCGGCGGCCTACCGCGCCCTCGTCGAGTCGGCGGGTCACCCCGCGCTCGGCGTGTACTACGACACGGGCAACGCCGCGTCGCGCGGCTACGACACCGTCGCCGACCTGGCGGTGCTCGGCGACCTCGTGCGCGGCATCCACCTGAAGGACCGGACGCCGGGCGGCCCGACCGTGCCGCTCGGGACCGGCGCGGTCGACTTCCCGGGCGTGCGGCGGGCCCTCGACGCCGCCGGCTACGCAGGGCCGTTGATCCTCCAGTCGACGGCCGGGGCGGACTTCCTCGGGAGCGCCCGCCGGCATCTGGCCTTCGTCCGCGCGCTGCCCGGCGGCGCGCCGGCGGATTCACACGTTCCGGAGGAAGAGGGAGCATGAGCGCCGAACCGACCCCTGCCACAGACGACGCCCTCTGGGAGGCGTACAACACGCTGCTCCTCAGCCCCGACGTGGACCGGGTCCGCAAGCTCCTGGTGCGCTACGAGCTCTTCAAGCGCTCGCTCGACGTCCCTGGCGACATCGTGGAGTGCGGGGTGTTCAAGGGCGCCGGCCTGATGTACTGGGCCAAGCTCCTCGCGATCCACGCGCCGGGCTCGCTGAAGCGCGTCGTCGGCTTCGACGTCTTCGATACGTTCGCCTCGTCGCTCACGCCGTTCGAGAAGGAGAACGCGGACGCGTACCTGGCGGAGGCCGGGTCCGACGGCCTCAGCCGCGCGGCGATCGAGGCGCGCGTGCGGGCGGCCGGGTTCGAGCGGCTCGTCGAGACCGTCGCCGGGGACATCCAGGCGACCTCGGAGGCGTACGTGGCGGCGAACCCCGGCTTCCGCATCTCGCTGCTGCACCTCGACCTCGACACCTACCTCGGCACGAAGGCGGCGCTCGAGCGGTTCTATCCCCTCGTGAGCCGCGGCGGCGTCCTCGTGTTCGACGAGTACGGGTGCCGCAACTGGGGCGAGTCCGACGCGGTGGACGAGTTCTTCGCCGACAAGCCCGTGCGCGTGCAGGCCGTGCCCCTCGCCGCCAAGCCCACCGCGTTCGTGGTCAAGCCCTAGGCTCAACCGGTGCCGTCACCAATGCTCCGGGCACTCTTCGCGGGACTGGGCGGAATCGGCCAGCGTCACCTCAGGAACCTCCGCGCCGTGTGCGGCGACCGCCTCGCGGTTTCCGCGTACCGCGTGCGCGGGCAGTCGCACGTGCTGTCGGACACCCTCCAGATCGCCGCCGAATCTGGGCTCGAGGCGACCTACGACGTGACGACGTACACGAACCTCGACGAGGCGCTGGCCGACCCGCCGGACGTCGTGTTCGTCTGCAATCCGACCAGCCTTCACCTCGAGGTGGCGCTCGCGGCGGCCCGGCGCGGCTGCGCGCTCTTCATCGAGAAGCCGCTCGCCGACACCATGGACGGGGTCGAGGCACTGGCCGCGCTCGTCGAGTCGCGCGGCCTGGTCGCCATGGTCGGCTACCAGCTGCGCTTCCACCCGTGCATCCAGCGCCTGCTGGCGCTCGTCGGCGAGCGCGCCGTCGGGCACCTGGTGAGCGTGCACGCCGAGGTGGGCGAGTTCCTGCCGGGCTGGCATCCCTACGAGGACTACCGGCAGATGTACGCGTCGCGCCGCGACCTGGGCGGCGGCGTCATCCTCGCGCAGATTCACGAGCTCGACTACCTCTATGCCCTCGTCGGGCTGCCGACGCGGGTGTTCGCCGTCGGCGGGCACCTGAGCGACCTCGAGGTGGACGTCGAGGACACGGCCACGATGCTGATGGCCTGCGAGGTGGATGGCCGCCCGTTGCCCGTGTCGCTGCACGTCGACTACCTGCAGCGTCCCGCGGCGCGCGGCTGCACCGTCGTCGGCGACCGGGGCAAGATCGTGGTGGACCTGCTCGAGCCGTCGCTGCGGCGGTTCGACCGCGAGGGCGCCGAGGTCGAGACGTTCCGCCCGGCGGGCTTCCAGCGCAACCAGCTCTTCCTCGACCAGACCCGGCACCTCCTCGCGTGCCTCGAGGGGCGGGAGACACCCATCGTGCCGATCCGCGACGGCGCCCAGAGCCTGCGGGTCGCGCTGGCCGCGAAGGCGTCCCTCGCGTCGGGCGTGGCGGAGGGCCTCGGATGAGCACGGCCGGCCTGCCGGAGATCCTCGCGCTCATCCCGGCGCGCGGGGGCAGCAAGGGCATCCCCCGCAAGAACCTGCTGCCGGTCGCGGGCCGCCCGCTGATTGCGCACTCGATCCGCCAGGCGCAGCAGTCGCGCTGGATCGGCCGGGTGCTCGTGTCCACCGACGACGAGGAGATTGCGGCGGTCGCGCGCGAGTGGGGGGCGGAGGTGCCGTTCCTGCGCCCGGCGGAACTCGCGGGCGATCTCTCGCCCGACATCGACGCCTTCCGGCACGCGCTCGACTGGCTGCGCGCGCATGAGGGCTACGCGCCGGAGCTCGTCGTCCACCTGCGGCCCACCGGCCCGGTCCGGCGCGTGGCGCTCATCGACGAGGCGATCGAGCGGATGAGGCGGCACCCCGAGGCCGACGCGCTGCGGTCGGTGGCCGGCGCGCTGCAGACGCCCTACAAGATGTGGCACCTCGGCGAGCACGGCGAGCTCGACCCGGTGCTGCGCATCGAGGGCGTGCGGGACTGCCAGTCGCAGCCGCGGCAGCAGTTGCCGGCCGTGTACTGGCAGAACGGCTATGTCGACATCGTCCGGCCGCGGGCTATACTTGAGCAGGATTCGATGTGGGGGACGCGCGTCCTCGGCTTCGTCGTCGACGAGCCGATGCTCGAGATCGACTACCCCGATGATCTGCCCGCCGTCGAGGAGGCGCTGAGGCGCCTCGAGCAGGGACTGCCGTTGACCACGGCCGCGCGGCGCGGCCGCCACGCGGTGTAGGAAGAGGAATCGATGGCCGGGCGAGTCAAGGTAGGAAACCGCTTCGTGGGGGCCGGAGAGCCCTGCTACGTCGTCGCCGAGATCGGCATCAACCACAACGGCAGCGTCGACACGGCGATCCAGCTGGTCGACGCGGCGGTGGCGGCCGGCTGCGACGCGGTGAAGTTCCAGAAGCGCACCGTGGACGTCGTCTACTCCGCCGAGGAGCTGGCGCGGCCCCGCGAGAGCCCGTTCGGCGCCACGAACGGCGATCTCAAGCGCGGCCTCGAGTTCGGACCCGAGGCCTACGCGCGCGTCGACGCCCACTGCAAGGCGAAGGGCATCGCGTGGTTCGTCTCGTGCTGGGACGAGGCCTCCGTCGACGTGATGGAGCCCTTCGACCCGCCCTGCTACAAGATCGCCTCGGCCAGCCTGACCGACGACGGGCTGCTGCGGCACCACCGGCAGTACAAGCGTCCCATCATCCTCTCGACCGGCATGAGCACGCTCGAGCAGATCGATCACGCCGTCGAGGTGCTGGGCACCGACGACCTCGTGCTGCTCCACACGACCAGCACCTACCCGTCGGCCGCCGACGAGCTGAACCTGCGGACCATGGAGACGCTTCGCGCGCGGTACGGCGTGCCCGTCGGCTACTCGGGGCACGAGGTCGGGCTCGCCCCGTCGGTCGCGGCCGTCGCGATGGGCGCCTGCATGCTCGAGCGGCACATCACGCTGGACCGCTCCTCGTGGGGCAGCGACCAGGCGGCGTCGGTCGAGCCGTCCGGCTTCTCGCGGCTCATCAAGGACGTGCGCGCCGTCGAGTCGGCGATGGGCGACGGCGTCAAGCGCGTGTGGCCGAGCGAGGTCCCGATCATCCAGAAGCTGCGCCGGGTTGGCGGCTGAGGCCTCGCCTGCCGCGGTGACCTCCACGATGGTCCGCGAACGCTTCGAACTCACCGGGCGCGTCGCCCTCATCACGGGCGGCGCCGGCCGGCTCGGCGTGCGTCACGCCGAGGCCGTCGCCGAGATGGGGGCCATCCCGGTGCTCGTCGACCTCGACCGCGAGGCGGCCACCGCCGCGGCCGCGAGGATCGCCGAGGCCTTCGGGACGCCCGCCCTGGGCCTCGCCGCCGACATCACCTCGCCCGACGCGGTCCGGGCCATGGTCGACGACACGCTGGCCGCCCACGGGCGCATCGACATCCTCATCAACAACGCCGCGCACAACCCCGCGATGGGCGGCCCGCCCCAGGCGGGTGAGTCGGCGCACTGGAGCCGGTTCGAGGGCTTCGCGCTCGGGCACTGGGAGCGCGACCTCGCCGTCGGGTTGACCGGCGCCTTCCTGGTGAGCCAGGCGGTCGGTGCCCGGATGGCGGCCGAGGGCCGCGGCGTGATCCTGAACATCGCGTCCGACCTGGGCCTCATCGCCCCGGACCAGCGGATCTATCGCCAGCCCGGCCTCCCCGAGGCCGCGCAGCCGGTCAAGCCGGTGACCTACTCGGTCGTCAAGCACGGCCTGATCGGCCTCACGCGGTACCTCGCGACCTACTGGGCGGGGCAGGGGGTCCGGGCCAACGCGATCTGCCCGGGCGGGGTCTACGACGGCCACGACGAGGCGTTCGTCGCGAAGCTCACCAACCTGATTCCCCTCGGGCGGATGGCCGACGCGGACGAGTACAAGGCCGCGGTCGTCTTCCTGGTCTCGGACGCCTCGTCCTACATGACCGGGGCCGTCGTCGCGGCCGATGGCGGCCGCTCGACGTGGTGACACGCCACGCGCCCGGCGGCGACGCCGCGGGCGTCCGCGCCTGGTACAACCTGGTCGCCGACGCCTTCGCGCGCCGCTACGACGGGGAGTCGGGCTGGTACCTCCGGTGCTGCGAGGAAGACCTGCTGCACGCGGTGGTGGACTTCCGCGGCCGGGTGGTCCTGGACCTGGGCACCGGCGCCGGCCGCCTGCTGCCGCGCCTGGCGCCCATCGCGCGCGCGGTCGTGGCGGTGGACCTCTCCGAGGCCCTGCTGGCCCGCGCGCCGCGCCTGCCGGGCACGGCGCTGCTGCAGATGAACGCCCTCGACCTGGGGCTCCGCGCCGGCGCGGTCGACGTGGTCGTCTCGCTCGGCCTCTGCGAGTACGTGGAGGACCTCGCGCCGTTCCTGGCCGAGGCCGTGCGCGTGCTCCGGCCCGGCGGGCGCCTGGCGTTCACCTACCACCAGCTCGCCGCCCGCCGGCAGCTGGTGGAGGAGCCGCCGGACATGCCGTACTTCGGCCGGACGGTGGGCGAGCGGTCCCGCTTCTGGACCAAGCGGCGGCACCGGCGGGCGGCCGTGCTCGCGGCCATGCGCGAGGCGGGGCTCGTGCGGCCCCGGCCGTACCGCGTGTTCTTCCGGGCCAGCGCCACGCTCGAGGGGTGGTCGCGGCGGTTCGGTGACGGGTCCGCGGGCCGCCGCCTGCTGCGGCTCGGCGCGCTGGCCGCCGAGCGGACGCTCGGGCGCGGCCTCCGGCCGCTGACCGTGGCGACGACGGGCAACGTCCTGATGATTGCCGAGAAGCCGGCGTCCTGATCGCGTTTCAAGCGAGGAGTCTCCCTGTGTCCGTCATTCCCGTGTTCAAGCCCAGTTTCGGCGAGGACGAACTGCGTCACGTCCGCGAGTCGCTGCTCTCCGGCTGGGTCGGCCTCGGGCCGAAGGTGGCCGAGTTCGAGCGGCGCTTCGCCGAGCGGATTGGCGTCCCGCACGTCGTCGGCCTGGATTCAGGGACGGCGGCGCTGGACCTGGCCATGCGGCTGATCGGCGTCGAGGGGCGGGAGGTCATCACGACGCCGATGACCTTCGTGTCGACCAACCACGCGATCCTGTACAACGGCGGCACGCCGGTGTTCTGCGACATCGAGCCGGACACCATGAACATCGACGCCTCGAAGATCGAGGCGCTGGTCACGCCGAAGACGCGGGCGATCGCCGTCGTCCACTACGGCGGCCACGCGTGCGCGATGGACGAGGTCATGGCGATCGCGGCCCGCCACGGCCTGGCGGTGGTCGAGGACTGCGCGCACGCGACGGGCGGGTTCTACAAGGACCGCCCGCTCGGGTCGATCGGCGACTACGGCTGCTTCAGCTTCCACGCCGTCAAGAACCTCGCGATGGGGGAGGGCGGCGCGATCACGGCGCGGACCGACGAGGACGACGCGCGGCTGCGGCGGCTGCGCTGGGTCGGCATCTCGAAGAGCACGTGGGAGCGGTCGGACAACCCCGGCAAGCAGTACAGCTGGAGCTACGACGTCGTCGAGCTCGGGTACAAGTGCCACCTGAACGACGTCCTGGCGGGCATCGGCCTGTCGCAGCTGGATCGGCTCGACGCGCTGAACGCGCGGCGGCGGGAGATCACCGCCCAGTACAACGAGGCGTTCGCCGATCTCGCGTGGCTCCGCACGCCGGTCGTGCGGCCGTCGGTCCGCTCGGCCCACCACAACTACGTCATCCGCTCGCCGTTCCGCGACGCGCTCCACGAGCACCTCGCAACGCTGGAGATCTCCACCAGCGTCCACTACGTGCCGTCCACCCACTACGCGCTCTACGCGCCCTACCGGCGGCCGCTGCCCGTCTGCGACCAGGTCTGGCAGGAGCTGCTGACCTTGCCGCTCTACCCGGACCTGTCCGCCGCCGACGTGGCGCGGGTCATCGACGGGGTGCGCGCGTTCGAGCCGGCGACCACCGCTCGATGAGCGTCCTGATCCTGGCGCAGGGACCCGTCGAGGTCGCCAGCAGCAGGACCCGGGTGTTCGCCTACCTTCCCTACCTCGAGCGCGCGGGGATCGACTACGAGCTGCTCGTCTGGAACTCCGGGCGCTTCATCGCCCGGACGCTCCGCGGCGCGGTCCCCGTCGTCGAGCACCTCCGCAACGAGGCCGGGCATGCCCGGGTCCTCGCGGCGCTCCTCGCCCGGGCCGGCCGCCACGAGACGGTCTACGTCCAGAAGGTCGTCCTGCCGCCGTGGGTTCTCGGCCGCCTCAAGGCCGGCGGCCGGCGCCTCGTCTTCGACTACGACGACGCCCTGTACGCGCTGGCGCCGGGCCAGGACCGGGGACTCCGCGCGTGGCCGCGGCGCCGCCGGATCCGGCGGTTCCTGAGGGTGCTCGACGCGAGCGACCTGGTGGTGATCGAGAACGACGAGAACCGGCGGGTCACCGAGGCCCATTGCCCGCGCACCCTGTCGATCACCGGCCCGATCGACACGGCGCGCTACCGCCCGGCGGCGCGGGCGCCGCGGCCGGAGGTGGTGCTAGGCTGGGTGGGGAGTCCGTCGACCACGGGCTACCTGGAGATGCTGCGGCCCGCGCTGGCGGAGCTGGCGCGCCGGGGGCATGCCGTGCGGCTGCACCTGGTCGGGGCGTCCCGGTTCGAGAGCGCTGACGTGCCCGTGCGGCTGACGCCGTGGACGCTGGCGGGCGAGGTGGCGGCGCTCGAGGACTTCGACGTGGGCCTGATGCCCCTCACCGACGACCCCTGGTCGCGCGGCAAGGGCGGGTACAAGCTGCTGCAGTACATGGCGATGGGCATCCCGAGCGTGGCGTCGCCGGTGGGCATCAACGACGGCCTGCTGCGGGACGGGGACACGGGCTTCCTGCCGCCCACGGCGGGCGACTGGTTCGAGGCCCTGGAGCGGCTGGTGACGGACGCCGCGCTCCGGCGGGCGATGGGCGCGCGCGCGCGGGACGAGGCGGTGGCGCGGCACTCGCTCGACCACCATGCGCCGGCCTTGATCGACGCGCTGGTGCCGGGCCGCGGCGGCCCGGGGGCGCCCGGGGGGACCGACAGGAGATCGCGACCATGATGGACGACCTGCCGTCGGGCACGGAGCGCAAGATCTGCCTCTGCCTGAACGTGACCGACGCCGAGATCGCGGCGGCGTACGCGACCGGCCACACGACGCTCGACCAGATCCGGGCCAGCACCCGGGCCTGCACCCGCTGCTTCGGGTGCGAGGCCGACCTGATGTCGTTCATCGACGACGAGCTGGTGCCGGGGAAGTACACGTTCCCCCGGCAGGGCCTGGTCGCGCGCGCGATGCGGCGCGCCCGGGGGCTGCACGCCTACCGGATCGCGCAGCGGGTGTACCACAGGCACGTCCGGTGGCGCGTGCAGCCGATGGTCTTCGGCTCGCTCATCATCGAGCGTCCGGACCTCCACTCGCGGCTGGTCATGGCCAACGTGAACCGTGACGCGGCCGGCGGCGAGTTCCAGGCCGTCGACGTCAAGGTGCAGCTGCTCGACCAGGGCGGCGTGCTCGTCCACGAGTCGGAGCGCACGATCCCGAAGGACGGCACGCTCGTCGTCGAGGCGCGCGAGATGATCGGCGGCCGCGGCCAGGGCCTCGACTTCGTCGGGGCGGTCATCGTGCAGGGGCGCCGGCGGCACATCGGCTCGCTGCGGCCCTACACCCACTACTTCAACGACGTGTCGATCGCGTCGACGCACGACCAGTGGACCCCCGACGCGACGCGGCACCACGGCTACTGCGCGATGGTCCGCATCCCGCCGGACGACTCGCCCCTCGTGTACCTCAGCGTGTCGAACATCGAGCCGTCGGTCTACCGCTCGAAGGTGCTGCTGACCAACAGCCGCGGCGAGAAGCTCGAGACCAGCATCGAGGTCGCGCCCTACGGTACAATGCTGACCACGTCGCGGGAGCTGTTCGGCCAGGTCGGCTCGTTCCTGCGGGACGGGCTCGGCACCATCCGGTTCGACAACTGGCGGCACCGCGCGATGTACTACTTCCTCGCGCATGATCCCGTTCGCGACACATGGAACGTAAATCACCTGTAGCGACCGTCGAGTCCTTCGAGGCGCTGATGGCGCAGTACTCGTGCGCGGCCGCGTGGGCGATCGAGCGCGACGGGCTGCACACGCGCCTCAACCTGGTGCCCGCCGCCTTCACGCGCAACACCCGCGGACCCTTCCAGGTCCACCTCGTCCTCTACACGGACCAGTGCCCGGAGGGCATCCCGTGGGTCTCGCCGAAGTCCGCCTTCGACAGGGACCTGCGCATCGAGCTCGGCGCCGTCTTCGGCGACCGCTTCCCGGGCGGTTTCGAGGGCTACATCGAGGTGATTGCCGTCTCCCCGCGGCAGGACCTCCGGCCGCAGCACTACAACGAGCTGTGGCTCGACTACCACGCCGACGACGGCCGGATGCACGTGGTGCTGCCCACGATCCAGTTCTACGGGTCGGTCAAGCGCACGCTCGGGGGGCAGAGCCAGCTCTGGCCGGGCCTCGTGTGCACGGCGCAGAACCGGCCGTCGATCGTCACGGTGAACCCCTACCGCGAGACGGTGGAGTTCACGCTGACCGCGATCACCCCCGAGGGCGGCCGTCTGCCGGGCCCGACCCTGCGCCTGCCGCCGAAGACCCAGCGGCGCTGGCGCCTCGACGAGCAGCTCCCGGACATCGAGTCCTTCCTCGCGCCGTCCCAGGGCATCGGCACGCTCCTGATCAACAGCAACTACAAGATGGTCTGCTTCTTCATGATCGAGAACGCCGAGACCGGGACCATCACGGGCGGCGACCACCTCGCGTGGTTCTACGGGGAGAACTTCTGATCCGTCGTCCACCCCGCCGGCGCCGGACGGCGCCGAACTGATGGCCGCGCCGGACCCCCGCGCCCGTCCCATCGCCCTCTGCATCACCGAGCTGGCCTTCGGCGGCACGCCGCGCAGCGTGCAGCGGCTCGCGGAGGGCCTCCATGCCGGCGGGCTCGACGTGCGCGTGCTGACCCTGCGGGCGAAGGCCGACGTGGCCTTCGAGCTCGAGGCCGCCGGCATCCCGGTCACCGCGCTCGACATCGAGGCGCGCGGCGTGCCCGGCGCCAGCCTCGCGCTCGCCCGCTGGCTCCGGGCCGAGCGGATCGGCCTGCTCCACACCTTCCTGTTCCACGCGAACCTGCTCGGCCGCGTCGTCGGGCGCGCCGCCGGCGTGCCCGTGATCCTCGCCAGCGAGCGGAGCACCGAGTCGGCGAAGCTCCGGCGGCGTGTCTGGCTGGATCGGCTGACGTGGTGGCTGGCGAGCGGGTGGACGACCAACGCCGCCGCGGCGGCCCGCGTCATGAGCGCGCGCGAGCGCATTCCCGCCGCGCGCATCGCCCTCGTCCCGAGCGGGGTGGACGCCGCGCTCTTCGCCCCCCGGCCGCGCGATGCGGCCTTCCGCGCCCGCGTCGGTGTCGCCGCCGACGACCTGCTCATCGTCTGCGTGGGCCGGATCGACCGCTACAAGGGGCAGGAGGTCGTGCTGGAGGCGTTCGCCGAGATCGCCCGCGAGCGGGCGGACGCGCGACTCCTGTTCGTGGGCGACGGCCGGCACCGGGCCGCGCTCGAGGCGTCCGCCGCGCCCCTCGGGCCCCGCGTCCGCTTCGCTGGCGCGGTGTCGGACGTCCGCCCCGCGCTCGCCTCGGCGGACGTGTTCGTGCTCGCGTCCGAGGAGGAGGGCATGGCCTCGGCGATCCTGGAGGCGATGGCGATGGCGGTGCCCGTCGTGGCGACCGCGGTCGGCGGCACGCCGGAAATCGTGACGCCCGGCGAGAACGGCCTGCTCGTCGCGCCGCGCCGGCCGGGCCAGCTCGCGCAGGCGCTCCGGCGGCTGCTGGCGGACCCGGGGCTGCGGGCCACGCTGGGGCAGGCGGGGCGCGCGCGCGTCCTGGACCAGTTCACGCTGGCCCGGACCGTGAGCCTCAGCGCGGCGCTTTATACTGGGCTGTTGGCGGACAGGGGACTGCGCCCGGCGCGGCGCGCCGGGGACGCCGGGTCGGACCAGGTCCGCCGGGGAGCGTGAAGCCGTGTGTGGAATCTGCGGAGAGTTGCGACTGGACGCCGCCGGCCGGGTCGACGAGGCGACCATCGTCGCCATGCGCGACCAGCTGGTCCACCGCGGCCCGGATGACCAGGGCGTCTACGTGGCCCCGGACGGCCGCGCCGGCCTCGGCTTCCGCCGGCTCCAGATCATCGACCTGACGCTCAACGCCCGGCAGCCGATGACCAACGAGGACGGCTCGGTCCACGTGGTGTTCAACGGCGAGATCTACAACTACCAGGCGCTCCGCGCCGGCCTCGTCGCCCGCGGGCACCGCTTCCGCTCGCAGTCGGACACCGAGGTGATCGTCCACCTCTACGAGGAGAAGGGCGCCGACTGCATCGCCGATCTCGACGGCATGTTCGCGATCGGCATCTGGGACGAGCGCGCGGGTCGCCTCACGCTGGCCCGCGACCGCGCCGGCAAGAAGCCGCTCTACGTCTACCAGGACGGCGCGCACCTGGCGTTCGCGTCCGAGATCAAGGCGTTCTTCGCGCACGGCGCCCTCGACATCGAGATCGATCCGGAGGCGGTGCCGTACTACTTCCTGTACGGCTACGTGCCGTACCCGCGCACGTTCTACCGGCGGGTCCGGCAGATTCCCCCGGCGACCGTCTCCACCTTCACGGCGGCCGGCCACGAGTCCTCGACGACGTACTGGAAGATGCCGGTGGGCGACCGGCCCGCGCCCGGCAGCACGGGGGACCCCGTGGCGCGCGTGCGCGAGCTGCTGACGTCGGCCGTCGAGCGCCGGATGGTCAGTGACGTGCCGCTCGGCGCGTTCCTCAGCGGGGGCCTCGACTCGAGCATCATCGTCGGGCTGATGAGCCGCCTCAGCCCGACCCCCGTCAAGACCTTCGCCATCGGGTTCGAGGGCGACGCGCGCTACGACGAGACGCGCTACGCGCGCGAGGTGGCGGAGAAGTTCGGCGCCGAGCACACCGAGTTCCGGGTGTCGCCGTCCTCGGTCGACCTGCTCGACCGGCTGATCTGGCACCACGACGGCCCGTTCGGCGACTCGTCGGCCGTGCCCACCTACATCGTCTCGCGGCTGACCCGCGAGCAGGTGACCGTCGTGCTGACCGGCGACGGCGGGGACGAGCTGTTCGCGGGGTACCTGCGCTTCCGCGGGGCCGTGCTCTCGGAGCGGGTGCCGGCGCTGGTGCGCCGCGGGCTGTCGCGGCTCGCCGGCCTGACCCCACGCGCCGAGAACGAGCGGCACTGGCTCGCGCGGGGCCGCCGCTTCGGCCTGGCCCTCGACCTTCCGCTCGCCGAGCGCATGACCCGCTGGACGTCGCTCTTCTACGACGACCTGGACCAGCTCCTGCACCCGGACCTGGTCCACACGCTCGCCGGCATCGACCGCGTGGGCTTCGCCGTGGAGGATCTCGAAGGGGCGACGGGCGTCACGACGCTCGACCGCGTCCTGTACTCCAACTACAAGGCCTATCTCGCCAACGACCTCCTCGTGAAGGTGGATCGCTGCTCGATGGCGAACTCCCTCGAGGCGCGGTCGCCGTTCCTCGACACGGCCCTCGTCGAGTTCGCGGCGCAGCTGCCGGACGCGCTCAAGCTCGACGGCGCCGAGACGAAGGTGATCCTGCGCCGCGCCTTCGCGGACCTGCTGCCGCCGTCCGTCCAGCAGCGGGGCAAGATGGGCTTTGGCGTCCCGCTCGGCACCTGGTTCCGGGGCGAGCTGCGCGAGATGCTCAACGATCTCGTGCTGGCGCCGGACGCCCGCCACCGCCAGTACCTCTCCGCCGGGTACGTCGAGCAGGTCGTGCGGCGGCACCAGGCCGGCCACGCCGACATGGGCCACCAGCTCTGGAGCCTGCTGTGCTTCGAGCAGTGGCTGCGGCTGCTGCCCGACTGGCTCCACCACGGCGCGCCCGTCGCGGCCTGCGACTGACGCCGCGGTCCCCCGTCCACCCGGCCGCGGCCCCCCGGGCGGGCGGCCATCCCCTTCCGGTCACGCGAGGCCCAGCGACATGCTCCAGTCGGCCCTCGATTTCCTCAAGTCGGCGATCCAGCCGGCCGCCCCGTCGTCCATCCTCCTGCTCGTCGGCGTGGCGGTGGTCCTGCTGTACCTGGCCCGGCCGCGGCTGGCGCGCCGCTGGCTGGTCGCCGTCATCGCGGCCTACTGGCTCATGGCGACGCCGGCGTGTGTCGAGGGGCTGCAGTGGCCCCTGACGCGCGGCTACCAGCCGATCGCCGACGCCGCGGCCGCCGGGGGTGCCCGCGTCATCGTCGTGCTCTCCGGCGGCAGCCGGACCTCGTCGGCTGACGGCCTGCACGTCACCGTGGCGACCGATGGCAGCCTCTTCCGGTCGCTGGAGGCGGCGCGGTTGTACCGCCTGCTCGGAGGCGCGACGATCATCGCGACGGGTGGCGTCACCGAGGAACTCGCCGACGCGGAGCCCGAGAGCGCGGCGATCAGGCGCGTGCTCGTCGGCCTGGGCGTGCCCGCGTCGGACATCGTCACCGAGGACCGCTCGCGCACGACGCGCGACCAGGCGCTCGAGGTGCGGGACCTGATCCAGGCCATGGGCGGTCCCCCGTTCGTGCTGGTGACCTCGCCGGCGCACATGCGCCGATCGATGGCCGCGTTCGCCGCGGTCGGCCTCCATCCCGTCCCGTCGGTCTCCGCGCAGGTCTCGGGGCGCGCCTGGCGCCGCCCGTGGCTGCCCGACCAGGAGGCGCTCGGCGCGTCGGGCGCGACGCTGTACCAGTACGCCGCGCTGGTGTACTACTGGTCGCAGGGCTGGCTCGGCCCGGCGGACGGCACACCCGAGCCACCCGAGGCCACACGGCCGGGCCTGCCTGTGCGATGATACGGGCAGCCGTGTCGTCCAGGGCGGGCGGCCTGGTCGCCGTCCACCGGGCCCGGCCGCCACGGCGCGGGCCCGTCCCCGGGGCCGCGACCGGCCCGGCGGTGGCGGCAGGCTCCTCTCTGCCATGAGCGATTTCCTCGTCCCGTTCGTCGCCGCCATGGGGGTGGCGCTCGTCTCCGTGCCCCTGTCCAGGCTGCTCGCGCGGCGGCTCGGGTTCGTGGCGCGGCCGCGGGAGGATCGCTGGCACCGCAAGCCCGTCGCCCTGCTCGGCGGGGTGGGCATCGCGGTGGCCTTCTTCGCGACGGTCGGGGTCTTCGCCGACGTCGCCAACCTCGCGGTCTTCCTGGCCTGCAGCGTCCTGATCTTCCTGGTCGGCCTGCTCGACGACGTCCTGTCGCTGAAGCCGGCCACCAAGCTGATCGCGCAGATCGCGATCGCCTCGGTCCTGCTGTTCTTCCGCTACCGGCTGAACTGGTCCGAGTCGCTGACGCTCGACATGCTGTTCACGCTCGTGTGGGTCGTGGGCCTCACCAACGCCTTCAACCTGCTCGACAACATGGACGGCCTCTGCGCGGGCATCGCGCTCATCGTGGCGGCCGCGCTCATCGTCAACCTGACGCCCGTCGAGGCCGGCACGGCGGCCGCCGACCAGATGGTGTTCCTGGCCGCGCTCGCCGGGGCCGCGGCCGGCTTCCTCGTCTTCAACTTCCATCCCGCGTCGATCTTCATGGGCGACAGCGGGAGCCTGCTGCTCGGCTTCAGCCTGGCGGCGCTGACGCTCAGCCCGGGGCAGGAGAAGCAGGGCATCGCCGAGCCCCTGACGATCGTCGCGGCGCCGGTGCTGGTGCTGCTGATCCCCATCTTCGACACGACGCTGGTGACGCTGTCGCGCCTGCTCTCGGGCCGGTCGCCGGCGGAGGGGGGCAAGGACCACTCGTCGCACCGCCTCGTGGCGATGGGGCTGTCCGAGCGCGCGGCCGTGCTGCTGCTGTGGTTCCTCGCCATCAGCGGGGCGGCGGCGGGACTCGCGCTCGAGTACTTCAACGTCAGCTGGTCCGGCCTCGTGGCGGCCGTGTTCCTGCTGGCGATGGTCCTCTTCGCGGTCTACCTCGGCAGCATCCGGGTGTACGAGGAGGTCGACCCCGAAGCGGTCTCGCAGAACCGGCTCACGCCAATCGTGACCGAGCTGGTCTACAAGCGCCGCGTCGCCGAGGTGGTGCTGGACTTCTGCCTGGTGACGCTGGCGTACTACGCCGCGTACCGCCTGCGGTTCGAGGGCCCGGAGTTCACGGTGAACTTCAGCTCGTTCTACCGCTCGCTGCCCGTGCTGGTGTCCGTCCAGATGCTCGCGTTCTTCGCCGCCGGCGTCTACCGCGGCGTGTGGCGCCACTTCGGGCTTGTCGACGCCGTCGTCGTGGCCAAGGGCGTCCTGTTCGGCAGCGTCGGCGCGCAGATCGCGATCCTCTACCTCTTCCGGTTCGAGAGCTACTCGCGATCGGTCTTCGTCATCTACGCCGTCCTGCTGGCCGTGGTGCTCACCGCCTCGCGCGCGTCGTTCCGGTTGATCGGCGAGTTCCTCAACCGTCGCCGGCATGCCGAGAACCAGGTCGTGATCTACGGCGCCGGCGGTGGCGGCGCCATCGTGGTCCAGGAGCTGCTCAAGGCGCAGCCGGCCTACAAGATCCTCGGGTTCGTCGACGACGACCCGCAGAAGCACCGCACGCGCGTCCAGGGCTACGGCGTCCTCGGCACCTTCGAGGCGCTCAAGCCCCTCGTCGAGGCCGGCGTCGTCAACACGGTCGTCGTGAGCGCGCGGTTCATCGAGGCCCGGCGGCTGCGCGAGCTCGAGGACCTCTGCGCCGGCCACGGCGTCCTGCTCTCGCGCCTGCACGTCGGCCTGGCCGGCATTCTCCCGGTGGCCGCCGACCAGCGCGCCGAGGCCGAGGACCTGCCGGCCCGCCGCGCCACGCGCTAGCGGCCGCCCTCCGACGTCACCTCGCCCACCCAGAGCCCGGGGTCCCTCGGGTCGTCCGGCCGCGCCCCCCCATCGTAGACGCGCAGGTTGACCCGCTGCCCGGGGATGCCCGGCGGGGCGCCCGGCAGCTCGAGGTCGAGCACGGTCCAGGCGTCCCCCACCTCGGTGCTGTGCTGCGCCCAGCCCGGGATCTGGTCGCCGACGGTCAGCGGCCGCCCGCGCCTGGTCGGGGAGATCCGGAGCGGAATCCTGACGCGCGTCGCCCGGGGATCGACGTAGATGGCGAAGTATTCCCGGGTCTCGCGGAAGGTCCGGCCGTCCCGGTCCCGGTTGACCGGCCCCAGCCCGTCGAAGCCCTCGGGCAGCCGGACGTCTGGCGGCGCGGTCCGGAACGGCACCGAGGCCGCCAGGATCACCACGGCCGCCACCGGCGCGGCGGCGCCCAGGCGCCGGCGCGCCCCGGCAGCGCCTGGCGAGGCGCCAGGCGCGCCAGGCGCCACCGCGGCCAGTCCCAGGAGGATCCAGAACGGGAGCGCCGTCTCCATGACGAGGAGCGGGTGGCCGGTCACGCAGGTGATGAGGTACGCCGCGGCTCCCGTGACCAGGGCGCCCGCCGTCGCCGGCCCGCCGCGGCGCGTCCGCGCGGCCTGCCAGAGCGCGCTCGCCACGAGGAGCACGAACGCCGCGCCGCCGACGAGGCCGAGTTCGGCCCCCACCTGGAGGAAGTAGTTGTGCGCGTTCTCGGTCGCGTACAGCCACGCGAGCTCGGGCGTCAGCGCCAGCAGGGACAGGCCGTAGTACTGGCCGATCCCCACGCCGAATACGGGCTGCGCCGCGATGATGCGGAGGCTCGTCTCGTTGAACTGCGACCGGAGCCCGGCGCCGTTCAGCGGCAGGTCGGCCACCGCCACGGCGAACGCCCCGACGACCAGCAGGCCGGCCCCGGCGGCGACGAGCACCCGCGTCCGCGTCCCGCGGCCGGCCGTCGCCTGCCACAGGGCCGCCCCGGCGCCGACGATGGCGACGGCGGCGTAGGCGGACCGCGAGCCGCTCAGCAGCACGCCCCCGAGGATCATGGCGGCGGCGGCGGCCCAGGCCGCGCGCGCCAGGCCCCGCGCGCGCAGGGCGCCGCCGACGGCCAGCGCCAGCACCATCGCGAAGTAGGAGCCCGCCGCGTTCACGTCGGTGATGTGCCCGGCGAAGCGCTCGAGCGCGAACCGGGCGTGCCAGGCGGTCATGCGGGCGGACCCGATTCCGAGGACCAGCAGCAGCGACAGGCTGGCCGCGGCGACGCCGCCGAGGACCAGCATCCGGACGACCCGCGGCGTGGCCCCGTCGTCGCGGCCCGCCACGTCCATGGCCAGGGCGAACACGCCGATCCCCGTGAGCAGGTGGATGGTGGCCGAGATGCCCACCTGGTCCGGCGCCCACCAGTGCAGCCGGCTCTGGTCGAAGAGCAGCGTGACGAGCGTCCCGGGCACCTGTTGCCACAGGCGCAGCAGCAGCGCCGCGGCCGAGGCGACGACGATGGCGGCGAACACGAGGCGGACGGCGCGCGTGAAGGGCGTGCCTGCCGGGGTGCCCGCGGGCCCGCGCAGGAGCCATCCCGCCAGCGCCGCCAGCGCGGCGGCCTGCAGGAACAGCATCGTCGGGAAGGCGCCCGTCATCTCCGAGACGAGTGGCGCGAGGGGGCCGATCGCCGCGATCGCGAGGAGCGCGGCGAGGGGGGACGCCGCGGCGAGCACGGCCATGCCCGCGACGAGCAACCGGAGCTGCAGGGGGATCCCGTCGTTCAGGACGAACAGGACAACGAGCAGGAGCGGGGCAACGGCGAGCGCCAGGGAGGTCGTTCGCTGCAGCCCGGGGGTCACGTGGAGGCCTGGCGCGGGGGCGTCACCTCGGCGA
Organism: Vicinamibacterales bacterium; assembly: GCA_050250645.1. GTDB lineage: Bacteria > Acidobacteriota > Vicinamibacteria > Vicinamibacterales > UBA2999 > JBFWVR01. The sequence continues at coordinate 76,842 of JBFWOG010000003.1, read as the reverse complement.
GCGCGAGCAGTTCCTCGGCCGTCAGCCAGTGGTCATTGGTGTTGCTGGCGTAGCTGAAGTCCGCGGGCACGGGCCGTCCGCCACTGCTCGAGTAGTCGAAGCTGCTCCATTCGTGGAACGCGGGGGCGATCACGTAGTGCGTGTCGTACTCGAAGGTGTAGGCGGCCTCGTCGGCGGGCACCATGATCTCGTGGCGCTTCTCGCCCGGCCGGATGCCGACGATCTCGTGGCGGCACTCGGGCGCGACCGCCCGGGCCAGGTCGACCAGGCGCATGCTCGGGATCTTCGGGACGAAGATCTCGCCGCCCTGCATCCAGCCGAGCGCGCCGAGCACGAGCGTGACGCCCTGCTGGAGGGTGATCCAGAAGCGGGTCATCTCCGGATCCGTGATCGGCAGGACACCCGAGGCGCGCCGGTTCAGGAAGAAGGGGATGACGCTGCCGCGGCTGTTCAGCACGTTGCCGTAGCGGACGATGGCGAAGCGCGTGCGGCCCGCCGCGGCGTACGAGTTGCCGGCGATGAACAGCTTGTCGGCGCAGAGCTTGGTGGCGCCGTAGAGGTTGAGCGGGTTGGCGGCCTTGTCGGAGCTGAGCGCGATGACGCGCGGGACGCCGGCGTCGAGTGCCACGTCGATGACGTTGGTGGCGCCGGTGATGTTCGTCTTCACGACCTCGAACGGGTTGTACTCGCCGAGGGGGACGAACTTGAGCGCGGCGGCGTGGATCAGCACGTCGACGCCCTGGCACGCCCGGCGGAGGCTGTCGCGGTCGCGCACGTCGCCGAGCATGAAGCGGATGCGCGAGTCGCCGAACTGCTGCGCCATGTCCGCCTGCTTCACCTCGTCGCGGCTGAACACGATCAGCCGCGCGGGGTTCGCGTAGGTCAGGATGGTCTTCGCGAACGCCCGCCCGAAGGAGCCCGTGCCGCCCGTGACGAGCACGGTGGCGCCGGCGAGGCAGTCAGTGGCGACGGTCTTGGTGTCGAGGGAGCCGCAGTAGGTGCGAGGCATCTAGATGACTGGTACTTTCGGAGAAAACGCAATTAGCGTAGTGCCCGGGCTGACCGATGTCAACTGGACCAGGGGCCCGGTCCGGGCCGGTTCGGGCCCCGTGCTGGGGTAACATCAGTGGCGCTTCGACGCCCGCGCCATGGCCAGACTCCTGACGATCCGCAAACGGCTTTTCTTCGCGATGGTCCCGCTCTGCGTCCTGCTGCTGGCCGGCGAGGCGGTCTGCCGGGTGAAGTTCTTCCTCCTGCACGATCACGACTGGAACTACATCACGGCGCCCTTCGAGGTCCAGGACACCGAGGCCATGGACCACGGGATCTCGCTGCCGCTGCGCCTGGACGAGGCCGCGCCGCCGGCGGCGCCCGGGCCCGGGCAGGACCAGGCGGCCGCCCCGGTTGCCGGGCCAGGCGGCCCCGCCGCCACGGCGGCCCCGGCCGCCCAGGCCCCCGTGGCCGCGGCATCGGCAGGGCCCGCCGACGCCCCGCTGCAGATCGCGTGGCACAAGCCGTGCCGCGACCGCGAGGTGTGGAGCGAGCAGTACGGCCGCCTGCTGCCGTACACGTACGACGAGAACTGCTTCCGGGGCGACTCCGTGCAGACGCGGAAGCCCGCCGACGAGTTCCGGGTGTTCGTGATGGGCGGCTCGACGGTCGAGGGCGCGCAGCCGGATCTCGAGACGTGGACCACGCGGCTCAAGGCCCAGCTCCCGCAGGAGTGGCAGGGCAGGGCGCTCAAGGTCGTCAACACGGGGCACTCCGGCTACGGCAGCAGCGAGGTGCTCAAGCTCTGGGACTCCCGGGTCAAGTACTTCGCCCCCGACGTCGTCCTCTATTACGAGGGCTGGAACGAGCAGAACCCCTACTCGCAGTTCGCCCGGATCGACCTGGCGATCGAGACCGCCGCGAACCGCCTGCACGAGGCCCTTCACTACCGCTCGATGCTCTATACCTACCTCGTCGAGAAGTACGCCTTCTCCACGGTGACCGCCCAGCGGTTCTGGGTGATCGACCGCGAGCGGCAGGTGCGCAACCTCGAGACGCTCGCCGACGAGGTCGCCCGCGCCGGCGCCTCCTTCGTCTACGTGACGCAGGTCTCGAGCCTTCCCCGGTACCACAGGGGCATCGACACCTTCGACGCGGGCGCCGTCGCGCGCCTGCTGGCGACGCTCCGGGACGATCCGTCCTACGAGTACGACGCCCTCGAGATCACGGCGCTCAACCAGCGCCTGGCCGTGCTCGACGGGATGGCCCTGTTCAGGGCCGGGCGCGCCCCCGTCATCGACCTGCTCGACGCGGTCGAGGCGCTCGGCGCGGGGCGGACCGGGTTGTTCTCGGACCTGGCGCACACGAGCCCGGAGGGCGACGAGTTCCTCGGCCGCGCGATCGCCGGGCAGCTCGGCCCGATGCTCGGGGCCGCGGCGCCAGCCGCGGCGGCCGCGCCAGGACCCTCATGACCGCGATCCTCGGCCTCTCCGCGCTGTACCACGACTCCGCCGCCGCGCTCGTCGTCGACGGGCGGATCGTCGCGGCCGCCCAGGAGGAGCGGTTCACCCGGACCAAGCACGACGCCGCCCTGCCGGAACGCGCCATCGCGTACTGCCTCGGCGAGGCCGGGCTGTCGCCCGGCGACATCGAGTACGTCGCGTTCTACGAGAAGCCGCTCCTCAAGTTCGACCGGCTCATCGAGACGTACCTGGCGTACGCGCCCCGCGGGTTCGGCTCGTTCGCCAAGGCGATGCCCGAGTGGCTGCGCGACAAGCTGTTCGTGCCGCGGCGCATCGCCGGGGCTCTCGGCGGGGCGTACCGCCGCCGCGTGGTCTTCGCCGAGCACCATGTCTCGCACGCCGCCAGTGCCTTCCTCCCGTCGCCCTTCGACGAGGCGGCCATCCTCACGATCGACGGGGTCGGCGAGTGGGCGACCGCGTCGTACGGCGTCGGCCGCGGCAACCGCGTGACGCTCACCCACGAGCAGCACTTCCCGCACTCGCTCGGGCTCCTCTACTCGGCGTTCACCTACTACTGCGGGTTCCGCGTGAACTCGGGCGAGTACAAGCTGATGGGGCTCGCGCCCTACGGCGAGCCCCGGTACGCGGACCTGATCCGCGAGCACCTCGTCGACATCCGCCCGGATGGCTCCATCTGGATGGACATGTCGTACTTCAACTACTGCCAGGGGCTCACGATGACGGGCCCCCGGTTCCACGCGCTCTTCGGCGGGCCGCCGCGGCGGCCCGACGACGAGGTCACGCAGCGCGACATGGACCTCGCCGCGTCCATCCAGGTGGTCACCGAGGAGATCGTGCTGCGCGCGGCGCGCCACGTGCACGCCGAGACCGGCTGCCGGGACCTCTGCCTCGCGGGCGGCGTCGCGCTCAACTGCGTCGCGAACGGGCGGCTGCTCCGCGAGGGGCCGTTCGAGCGGATCTGGATCCAGCCGGCCGCCGGCGACGCCGGCGGCGCCCTCGGGGCGGCGCTCTTCGTCTGGCACGACCTGCTCGACCAGCCGCGGGACACCGCCGGCGGCGACCGCATGGCCGGCGCCTTCCTCGGGCCGCGGTACGCCGACGACGAGGTGCGCGCGGCGCTCGACGCGGCGGGCGCCCGCTACCACGAGTTCGCGGACGAGGCCGCCCTCGTCGACCGCGTGGCGGGCCTGCTCGCGGACGAGCAGGTCGTCGGGTGGTGCCAGGGGCGGATGGAGTTCGGGCCGCGGGCCCTCGGCGGCCGCAGCATCCTCGGTGATGCGCGCAGCCCGCGGCTGCAGTCGGTGATGAACCTGAAGATCAAGTTCCGCGAGTCGTTCCGGCCCTTCGCGCCCGCCGTGCTGCAGGAGTCGACCGCGGACTACTTCGACTGGCCGCCATCGGTCGAGAGTCCGTACATGCTGGTCGTGGCACCCGTGGCGGCCGCGGCGCGCGTCGAGCCGGTGCCGGGGGACCAGGCGTCGGGCCTTGCGCGGCTCCACCAGGTCCGCAGTACGATCCCGGCGGTGACCCACGTCGACTATTCCGCGCGCGTCCAGACGGTCGACGCGGCCAGGCACGGGCGCTTCCATGCCCTGCTGGCGGCGTTCGCGCGGCTGACCGGGTCGCCCGTGCTCATCAACACCAGCTTCAACGTGCGGGGCGAGCCCATCGTGAACTCGCCCGCCGACGCGTTCCGCTGCTTCATGGCGACGGACATGGACGCGCTGGTCTTCGAGCGGTGCGTCATGTTGAAGGGCGAGCAGGACCCGGCGCTGGCGTCGCGGGCCTCGGCCTACCTGGCCTCCGTGGGGACGGACTGATGGCGCTCGTCCGCATCAACCACCACCCCTCGCGGCGCGACCTCCGCCAGTTCAGCGGCATCTGGCTGCCGCTCTTCGCGGCCCTCGCCGGGGCGAGCAGCTACTGGGGCGGGAGCCCCGACCGCGCCATCGCGATCTGGGCCGTGGGCGGCGTCCTCGGCGTCGCCGGGCTGCTCAGCCTCACGTTCGCCCGGTGGGTGTTCGTCGGGCTGTCCTACCTGACCTACCCCATCGGCTTCGTCGTGGCCTGGGTCGTCCTGTCGGTCGTCTACGGTCTCGTCGTCACTCCCATCGCGTTCGTGCAGCGCCGGCGCGGCCGCGATCCGTTGCGGTTGAGGCGGCCGCCGGGCAGTCTCTGGGTGCCGCGGGGCCCCCGGGGGCGCGAGGCGGCCCGGCACTTTCGGCAGTACTGAGGGACCGGGCGCACCGGGCGCGACGGCACCCGCGGGAGCGGGGATCCGGAGCGGCTGCCCGGCCCGGCCCCCCACGAGACGGAGAGATCCGCATGAAGAGCGAGTTCGAACAGCAGGCCGAGCAGGGCCACCGCACGATCCTGGGGGAGTTCTGGGACTTCCTGAAGGAGAACAAGAAGCTGTGGCTCGCGCCGATCGTGATCGTGCTGTTGCTGCTGGGCGTGCTGATTGCGCTTGGCGGATCGGCCGCGGCGCCGTTCATCTACACCCTGTTCTGAGGGCGGCCGCCGGGCAGTACTGATACGATATCGGGTCTTGATCGAGCAGCCGCCACCGTCCCGGGACGGCCGGTCCCCCAGGGGGCCGGTTCTCGTCACTGGCGCCACCGGGCAACTCGGGCAGGCCATCGCCGCCAGGTTCGCGCGCACGCGGACGGTGACCGCGCTCGGCCGGGCCGACCTCGACGTCACCCGGGCGGACGACGTCCGGCGCGTGGTGGCGGACTGCGCGCCCGCGGTCATCGTCAACTGCGTCGCCTTCAACCAGGTCGATCGCGCGCAGCAGGAAGCGGAGGAGGCGCTCGCCGTCAACGCCTTCGCCGTGCGGAACCTGGCGCGCGCGGCCGCCGACGCCGGCGCGACGCTGGTGCACTACAGCACCGACTTCGTGTTCGACGGCGAGACGGACCGTCCCTACCGGGAGGACGACCCGGCGAGCCCGCGGTCGGTGTACGCGGCGTCGAAGCTGATGGGCGAGTGGTTCGCCGCCGAGGCGCCCAGCCACTTCGTGCTGCGGGTCGAGAGCCTCTTCGGCGGGCTCGGGAAGATGTCGGGCAGCTTCGACAAGATCATCGGCGCGATCGCGGCGGGCGAGCGGGTCCGGGTCTTCGTCGATCGCGTGGTGTCGCCGAGCTACGTCTGGGACGTGGTCGACGCCACCGAGGCCCTGCTCGACCGCGGACTCGAGCGGGGCGTGTACCACTGCGCGAACACCGGGCACGCCACGTGGGCGGCGCTGGCGGAGCACACCGCCGGCCGGCTTGGTGGACGCGCGCGGCTCGAGCACGTCCGGATGGCGGACGTGCCGCTGCCGGCGGCCCGGCCGCGCTACTGCGCTCTCGCGAACGACAAGCTGCTGGCGGCCGGCATCGTGATGCCGACCTGGCAGGAGGCACTGGACCGTTATCTCGTCGCCCGCGGCCTGGTGGCCGCGCCTGAGGCGGCCGACACGATGGACATATGAGCAAGCGTGCACTGATTACTGGCATCACCGGGCAGGACGGGTCGTATCTCGCCGAGCTGCTCCTCGACAAGGGGTACGAGGTCTTCGGCGTCGTCCGCCGCCTGAGCGCGCCGAACGTGTGGCGCATCGAGCACCTGCTCGACAAGGTCACGCTGATCCAGGCCGACCTGCTCGACCAGCTCTCGCTGATCAAGGCCGTCGAGCAGTCGGACCCCCACGAGTTCTACAACCTCGCGGCCATGTCCTTCGTGCCGGCGTCCTGGGACCAGCCGATGCTGACCGGCGAGTTCAACGCGCAGGGCGTCACGCGCGCCCTCGAGGCGCTCCGCCGCGTCAACCCGAAGATCCGCTTCTACCAGGCCTCGTCGAGCGAGATGTACGGCCGCGTGCGCGAGGTGCCGCAGACCGAGCTGACGCCGTTCTACCCGCGCAGCCCCTACGGGGTGTCGAAGGTGTTCGGGCACTACATCACGGTCAACTACCGCGAGAGCTACGACCTGTTCGCCGTCTCGGGCATCCTCTTCAACCACGAGTCGCCGCGGCGCGGCATCGAGTTCGTGACGCGCAAGGTCTCCGACGGCGTCGCCCGGATCGCGCTCGGGCTCACGGACTCGCTCGCGCTCGGCAACCTGGACGCGTGCCGCGACTGGGGCTTCGCCGGCGACTACGTGCGCGCGATGTGGATGATGCTCCAGCAGGACCAGCCGGACGACTACGTCGTCGCGACCGCCGAGGCCCACTCCGTGCAGGAGCTCGTCGAGGTGGCCTTCGAGTGCGTCGGCCTCGACTGGCAGAAGCACGTCGTCGTCGATCCGCGCTTCCTCCGTCCCGCCGAGGTCGAGCACCTGATCGGCAACCCCGCGAAGGCCCGCGACGCGCTCGGATGGACGCCCAGCGTGGACTTCAAGGGCCTCGTCCGGATGATGGTCGACGCCGACATGAAGCGGCTCGAGTCGGGCCAGCTGATCGCGTAGGCGACGCCCCCGTCGAGCCCCAGGCACCTGAGGAACCCCAGGCACCTGAGGAACCCCAGGAACCTCAGGAACCTGAGGACCGAGGCCGCGCCGAGCGGCCTCGTCCCCCGTACGCCCTCAGGCGCCGTCCGCCCAGATGGCCGCCACGCGCGCGCCGATGGCCAGGCACGACGTCAGGCCGGGGGAGTCGATGCCCGCCGCCTGGATGACGTGCGGGTTGACCGGGTCGCGCCCGATCAGGAAGTCCGCGAAGGTCCGCTCGGGCCCATGGAGCTTCGCGCGGATCCCGGTGCCGCCCGGCTGCAGGTCGGCCAGGGTCACCCCCGGCAGCAGCGCGCGCGTCGGCTCGACGAACGCCTCGAGCGGCAGCCGGTCCGACTCGTAGTCGTCCTTCCCCGCCTGGTACCGGATCGTGGGCCCGATGAGGACGCTGCCGTGCGTCGTGCGCGTCAGGTGCACCCCGAGGCCGGCGCCCGACGGGTGGGGCAGGGGATAGACCAGCCCGTTGACCCAGCCCCGCCGTCCCGGCGCCAGCTCCGCGTACTCGCCGCGGCACGGGTGGATCCGGAACGCCTGCGCCCCGAGCCGCGCCGACACGTCGTCGGCGTGCAGGCCCGCCGCGTTCACGACGGTCCCGGCGACGAAGCGCTCGCGCGGCGTCACGAGTGCCACGCCGCCGCTCGCCGGCGCCGCGTCGACGAGCGGGCTCGCCACCACCATGCCGACTTCTCGCACGCGGCACACCGCCACCAGGGCGCGCACCAGCGCCTCGGCCTCGACGATGCCCGTGTCGGGCGACCAGAGGGCGGCGACGGCGGCGATGGCCGGTTCGCGTCGGCGGACGAAGTCCAGGGTGGCCGGCGCGACCGAACCGACGCCGTTCGCGTGCGCCTGCGCGGCCAGGGGCGCGAGGGCGTCCGCCTCCGCCGCGGTCGCGGCGACGATGAGCTTTCCGCACCGGGCGTGGGGCACGGCGTGCGCCGCGCAGAACGCGTACAGCCGCTCCCGCCCCTCGACCGAGAGCTGCGCCTTCAACGAGCCGGTCGGGTAGTAGATCCCGGCGTGGATGACGCCGGAGTTGCGGGTGCTGGTGCCGTGCCCCGGCCGCGCCGCCGTCTCGAGCACGCAGACGCTCGCGCCCCGTTCCGCCAGGGCCGCCGCTGCCGCCAGGCCGACCACCCCGCCCCCGATGACCGCCACGTCGATGTCCGCCATGCCGCGTCCGACTATACTGCGACCGACTTGCGGAGCTGATGGGGGTACGAGTACGATAGGACGTTTGTGACCGTCCCACGTCGTGTCGACAAGGCGCTCCGCGCGCGTCCGGCGAGCGCCACCCACCGGGTGCCCTGTGATCCCCGCCGCGGCGGCGGGAGTCGGCGGTGCCGTGGCGCACGGCCGGCCGCGGCGCCGCCGGAACCGGCCGTGGACGGAAGCCTCGCTTCGTACCAGGGGTAACCGTTATGGAACTGCTCAAGCGCATCGAATCGAAGCAGGCCCGCCTCGGGGTCATCGGCCTCGGGTACGTGGGGCTGCCGCTGGCCGTCGAGTTCGCCCAGGCCGGGTTCTCCGTCGTCGGCTTCGACGTGGACGAGCGGCGGGTCGCCGAGCTGAACGCCGGCCGGAGCTACATCCCCGACGTGCCGTCCGCGCACCTGGCCGAGGTCGTCAAGGCCGGCCGCTTCGTGGCGAGCACCGACCCGGCGTCGCTGGTCGACGTGGACATCCTCGACATCTGCGTGCCGACGCCGCTGCGCAAGACGAAGGACCCGGACCTGTCGTTCGTCGTCCAGGCGGTCGAGACAATCGCCGGCGTGCTGCGCGCGGGGCAGCTCGTCGTGCTCGAGTCGACGACCTACCCTGGCACGACCGAGGAGGTCGTGCAGCAGCGGCTCGAGCAGAGTGGGCTGAAGGCGGGGGTGGATTTCTACCTGGCCTTCTCGCCCGAGCGCGTCGACCCGGGCAACCCGAAGTTCCAGACCAAGAACATCCCCAAGGTCGTCGGCGGGCTGTCGGAGGAGAGCTCGCGCGTGGCGGTGGCGTTCTACGGCCAGGTGCTCGACACGGTGGTGCCGGTCAGCTCGCCGCGGGTCGCCGAGATGGTGAAGCTGCTCGAGAACACCTTCCGCGCGGTCAACATCGGGCTGGTCAACGAGCTGGCGCTCATGTGCCACCGCATGGACATCGACGTGTGGGAGGTCATCGACGCCGCCAAGACGAAGCCCTTCGGCTTCATGCCCTTCTACCCGGGACCGGGCCTCGGCGGGCACTGCATCCCGATCGACCCGTTCTACCTGTCGTGGAAGGCGAAGGAGCACAACTTCGAGGCGCGCTTCATCGAGCTCGCCGGCCACGTCAACAGCGGCATGCCGGAGCACGTCGTGACCCGCGTCATGGACGCGCTCAACGCGGTGAAGAAGCCGGTCAACGGGTCGAAGGTGCACATCTTCGGGCTCGCCTACAAGAAGGACGTCAACGACCTGCGCGAGTCGCCGGCCCTCGACATCATCGAGTTGCTGGCCCGGCGCGGCGCGGAGGTGAGCTACACCGACGCGTACTTCCCGACGCTGGTCCACGGCGAGCACCGCCTGACGCACGTGCCGGAGGCGGACGCGCACGTCGGCCGCGACTGCGCGCTCATCGTGACCGACCACAAGGGCGTGGACTACGCGGCCCTCGTCGAGCGCTTCCCGGTCGTGGTCGACACCCGGAACGCCCTCAAGGGCGTCCAGAGCGACCGCGTCTTCCGCCTGTAGCGCCGGAACCACCCCGGGACGACGAAAGGCGCGCCGTCACCGGCGCGCCTTTCGCATGTCTGGCCTCCGTGCCCCGGTTTCTAAATTCTTGATTCTAGATTCTTGATTCCCCGAAGGGGCTAGGGTCTGCGCGCGATCACCGCGTAGTCGAGGTTGCCGAAGAGCAGGCCGTTCAGCCTGTCGACGTTCTCGTTGGTGACCTCGGCGAGCCGGGCGACCACGGGGGCGAGGCCGTCCGCGGGCGGGGGGGGGCCGGCGGCCCTGGGGGGCACGGGCACGGTCTTGAGCTTCGCGTGGGCGGCCACCGGCGCGCTGAACCGGACCGCGGCGTCGGCGAAGCCGCTCGCGCGGACCAGGAACTGCAGGGTGTCGGGGTGCAGCGGGCGCACGTGGGTGATGTCCCTGATGTAGCTCTCGAAGAACGCCGTCCAGCAGGCCACGTTGATGGTCTCGAGGGCGATCATCGCGCCCGGGCGCAGCACGCGCTGGGCCTGGTCGAGGAACGCGAGCAGGTAGTCGGGCGCCAGGTGCTCGACCACCTGTGTCGCGATCAGGCCGCCGAGGCTGGCGTCCGGCAGCGACTGCAGGTAGGCGAGCGCGTCGCCCTCGGCCACGTCGTGGCCGCGGGCGCGGCAGACCTCCACCATCTCGTGGTTGAGGTCGAGCCCGCGGCAGGTCACGCCCGCGTCGCGCAGCAGGTCGAGGAACTCGCCGCGGCCGCAGCCCACGTCCAGCACGTCCGCCGCCCCCGCGAAGAGCGGCACGTACGCGGCCAGGCGTGACCGGATCTCGGACTCGGGGCCGCGGAACAGATCCTCGAAGCCGACGTACTTCCAGCTCTCGATCGTCCCGGTCGCCGCGGGGGCGTGGGGCGCGCCGTCCGGGGACGCGCCCGCCGCCGGCCCGGCCGACGCCGCGGGCGCGGAGGCGACCCGGGCGAACTCCCGCTTGAGCACCATCGTGTGCTGCTGGAGCACGTCGACGGTCGCGCGGAGCTGCTCGATCACCGTGTCGTCCCGCTGGACGCGCGCGGTCAGGCTCTCCACGTGCTTGAGCGTCTGGTCCGAGATCGTCCGGACGGTGGTCGTCAGGTGCCGCGTCGACTCGTCGAGGGCGAACACCGTCTCCATGGCGTCCTCGCTCACCCGCCGGCAGAGGCCGTAGAACTCCCGGTCCTTCGTGTCCACGTACGCGGTGACCTGCTGGAGGAACGCGATCATCCGGTGCTGGTGGACCACCACGTGGTGCGCCGAGGTCTGGACGGCGTCGAGCAGCGCCTGCAGCCGGGCGGCCGCCTCGCGCTCGATGGGCGTGTTGCGGTTGACGTGCTCGACCACCGCCGCGTTGAACGCCTGCTGGCGCTCGACGAGCGGCGCGAGGAACGGCCAGAACAGCCGCCAGATGCGCCCGCGCCAGCCCGGCGGCGCGACCGGCGACACGCCGGAGAGGTCCCACCGCTCGTTGATGGGGTTGACCATCGTCTCGTCCGGGGCGGACGGCGGCGGCGGGAACTGGACGCCCGGGTGGATCGACTGGTCGAGGGCGGTCAGCGCGTCGTTGTACCGGCGGTCGGCCGCCTCGCGATCGGCCTTGTAGCGATCGAGGTCCTCGACCTCCACCGTGCGCTCGTACTTCATCGGCCGACGACCCCCTCGAGCGGGCTGCTGGCCGAGGCGTAGGCCTTGCGCGGGATCCGGCCGGCCTCGAACGCCAGGCGGCCGGCCTCGACGGCGAGCCGCATCGCGCGGGCCATGGCGACCGGGTCGCCGGCGCCGGCGATCGCGGTGTTCATCAGCACGCCGTCCACGCCGAGCTCCATCGCGATCGTCGCGTCCGACGCCGTGCCGACCCCGGCGTCGACGATGACCGGGACGCCCGCCTGCTCCTTGATGATGCGGATGTTGTTCGGGTTCTGGATGCCCAGGCCCGACCCGATCGGCGCGCCGAGCGGCATCACCGCCGCCGCGCCCGCGTCCTCGAGCCGGCGGCAGACGACCGGGTCGTCGCTCGTGTAGGGCAGCACCACGAACCCGTCACGCACGAGCGTCCGCGTCGCGGCCACGAGCGCCTCGTTGTCGGGGTAGAGGGTCTTCTCGTCGCCGATGACCTCGAGCTTGACCCACTCGCTCATGCCGGCCTCCCGCCCCAGGTGGGCGGTCCGCACCGCGTCGTCGGCGGTGTAGCAGCCCGCGGTGTTGGGCAGCAGGAAGATGCGCGTGGTGTCGATGTAGTCGAGCAGCGACTCGCTCTTGCGCGTGATGTCCACGCGCCGCACCGCGACGGTCGCCATGTCGGCGCCCGACGCCTCGTGCGCCGCCCGCATCACCTCGTGCGACGGGTACTTCCCCGTCCCCACGATGAGCCGCGACCGGAACGTCCGCCCCGCAATGATCAGATCTGCCATGTGACTCGTTCCCGCCCCGGCCTTCCTCAGTCTTCAATCTTCAATCTGAGATCCGCAATCTGAGATCAATCTTAGCCCCCGCCGACGAAATTGACGATCTCGACGCGGTCGCCCTCGCGGACGATGGTGGTCGGGTAGGCCGCCCGCTTCACGATGCCCAGGTTGTGCTCGATCGCGACCCGGCGCGGGTCGATGTCGAGGCGCGCGAGCAGGTCCGAGAGGCTGAGCGGGGCGGGCAGTTCGTGGGGATCGCCGTTGAGGGTAATCGTCACGTGGAAGGACTCACCGGAACGGCCTCAGCGTACCGAGGCCGTTCCGGGCAAGTCAAGCGACAGGGCGCCGCGCCGAGCCTAGGGGAGCGGGGCGCCGTCCGGATGGGGCTTGAGCCGGACCTCGTCGGCCATCAGGGCGTTCCCCGCGGCCGTCCCCCTGACCTCGACGGTCACGCCGGATGCCAGGTCCGCGCAGGTCCCGCCGACATAGGCCGTCTCGCCCGAGGTCATCACCGACATGCCGCGGATGACCATCGTCAGCGACGGGCAGGCGCCCGTGATGGTGCCGATGGTGCCTTCGCCCTCCACCTCGCCGCCGGGTCCGTGGCCCGGCTGGTCCTTGATCTCGACCGAGTCGGCGGTGAGCCCGCCGTCGGCCCCGAGCGTGCCCTTGACCTCGACCTTGGTGCCGGGCCGGAGGTTGTCGCACGCGCCGTTGACGAACGTCGTGTCGGCGCTGGTCGTCACGCGCGTGCCGCGGACGACCATCGAGACGGCGGGGCAGGTTCCGGTCAGGCTGGCGACGGTGCCCTCGCCCTCGGCGTGGCGGCCGCCGGGGGTCGTCCTGACCTCGACCACGCGGGCCGCAATCTGCCCGGTCGCGGCGTCGTAGGTGCCCTTCGCCTCGACCTTCACGCCCGGTGCGATGGCGGCGCACCCGCCTGCCGGCTCGAACACGGTCGCGGCCGAGGTGGCGACCGTGTAATTCTCGACCCGGAACGTCAGGTCTGGACAGATTCCGGACACACTGGCGACGCGACCCTCGCCCTCGATCTCACCGCCGGGCTGGGGACCGGGGCCTGGCGGCGTGGGGCCGGGCGGGCTGGTGTTGCCCCCGGGGTCTCCCAGCTCGGTGACCTCCGTGGCGACCACCGAGAAGGCGCCGGCATCGAAGAAGAGCAGGCCGCGGATGTGCACCGTGTCTCCGATCGCGAGGCCGGCGCAGGTCGTCCCGGGGCCGAAGCTCGTGGTCGCATCGACGCTGACCGGGACGCCCCTGACCGTCAGTGTCACGGCGGGACAAGCGCCGGCGAGGCCGGAGATGACGTCCGTGCCCTCGACGGCAAGGCCGGCGGTTGCCGCCCACCCGGACCGTGCGGCCCAGTTGCTCACCGTGGCCGCGTCGCGCACCGGGCCCGGGACGGACGGGAGCTTGGCGGCGGTGAGGGCGGTGTCGCCGGCGAGCGCAGGAGCGCCCGGGACCGGCGAGGGGCCGGTGGGCGAGAGCCGCGCGGGGCTGTCGCTGCAGGCCGCGGCGGCAATCGTACCGGCCGTCAGCAGGACGGCGGCGAGATGACGAAAGCGTGGCATCGACGTTCCTTTCCGTAAGCGCGCCCGTCCCGGTCTTCCGGGGAAACAGGGGGCGTGTCGGCGCATGCCCGCGTCGAAGTGCAAGGCGCACACCAGCGGCGCCGTCGGAATTTGAACGATCGTTTGACTCCGCCCGGCCGGGCGTGGCACGATCGGGAACACGCGCCTCGTTGCGCCCGTTTTCATTGATGAATTCCCTATGAATGCCGTCCCCTCCGCCCAGGACGCCCTGGGCCTGGCTGGTTTCACGTTCGCCGACCTGCACCAGCCGGCCCGGCTCCGCGATCTCTACGAGCAGTTCACGGCCGACGTGGCCGCCCTCGAGCCCGAGCTGTGGCAGCGATGGGAGGCCCACCGGGCCGCGCCCGACGCCCTCGGCCCGATCGACCGGTCGAACCTCATCGTCCAGATGGCGCCCCACGTCAGCCGCTTCCTGACGCGGCTCTTCAGCGTCGGCGCCGAGGCCGACGCGCTGGTGGCGGCCACCGCGGCCTACGACGACCTGTTCCGCTTCAAGATCGACTTCGTGCGCCGGCGGGCGCTGCCGCTCCTCAAGGGCGGGGCGCGGGTCGAGGCCACGGCGGCCGACCACGCGCTGGTGGACGGGTACCTGGCGACCTTCGGTGCCCCGGCGCTGCTCACCGCGCCGGCCGGCGACGAGTCCGCGCGCGAGGCCTGGGACCAGGCCCGCGAGCTCGCGCTCGCGCGGGCGGGCTGCGCGCTGCTCGACCGCGACGAGGCCGCGCGGGCGTCGGGCACCGAGGCCGAGAAGGCCGAGACGGCCGCCGAGGTGGAGGCGCTCAAGCGCTGGGTGGCCGCGCACCTGCACGCCCCGGCGTGCCGCGGCTGGGTGATCTTCCGGTTCCCCGAGACGCTCGACCCGCAGCACCTCGTCCACGTGCAGCGGCCGGACCCGGCGCTGTCCGAGGCGATGGTGGGCCCCGACGACCGGCTCCGGCGCCGCGAGGGCTTCGCGCTCACCGACGCGCGCTACACGCCGCGCGAGGTGCTGAGCGAGATCCACTACTGCGTGCTCTGCCACGAGCGCGACAAGGACACCTGCTCGAAGGGGATTCGCGACAAGGCCGGCGAGGTCGTCACGAACCCGCTCGGGATCCCGCTGGCGGGCTGCCCGCTCGACGAGAAGATCTCCGAGATGCACCTGCTGCGGAAGCGGGGCGACGCGATCGGCGCGCTCGCCATCGTGACCGTGGACAACCCGATGTGCCCGGGCACCGGCCACCGCATCTGCAATGACTGCATGAAGGCCTGCATCTACCAGAAGCAGGAGCCCGTGAACATCCCGCAGATCGAGACCGGGGTGCTGACCGACGTCCTCCGGATGCCGTGGGGCGTCGAGATCTACGGCCTGCTGACGCGGTGGAACCCGCTCAACGTGCGGCGGCCGCATGCGCTGCCCTACAACGGCAAGAACGTGCTCGTGGTGGGCCTCGGCCCCGCCGGCTACACGCTGTCGCACTACCTCGTGAACGAGGGCTTCGGCGTCGTCGCGATCGACGGCCTCAAGGTGGAGCCGCTGGCCGACGACATCACGGGCGGGCCCGGGCGTCCGCCGCGGCCCATCCGCGACTGGTCCGAGATCTACCGGCCCCTCGACGAGCGCGTGCTCGAGGGCTTCGGCGGCGTGTCCGAGTACGGCATCACGGTGCGCTGGGACAAGAACTTCCTGACGCTGATCCACCTGACGCTCGCGCGGCGCGAGAAGCTCAAGATCTACGGCGGCGTCCGCTTCGGCGGCGCGCTGCCGATCGAGGAGGCCTGGGGCTACGGCATCGACCACGTGGCGATCGCCGCGGGCGCCGGCCGGCCCACGATCATCGACATCCGCAACAACCTGATCCGGGGGATCCGCAAGGCCAGCGACTTCCTGATGGCGCTGCAGCTCACCGGCGCCTTCAAGCGCGACGCGCTGTCGAACCTCCAGGTGCGCCTGCCGGCCGTCGTCATCGGCGGCGGCCTGACGGGCGTCGACACCGCGACGGAGCTGCTGGCGTACTACCCCGTGCAGGTCGAGAAGATCCTCGAGCGCTACGAGGCCCTCGTCGAGGAGCTCGGCGACGCGCGCGTCAGGGAGATGCTCGACGCCGAGGAGCACTTCATCCTCGACGAGTTCCTCTCGCACGGCCGGGCGGTGCGCGCCGAGCGCGCCCGCGCCGCGGCGGCGGGCGAGCGCCCCGACCTCATCTCGCTGGTCCGGCAGTGGGGCGGCGTCACGCTGGCGTACCGCAAGCGCATGCAGGACGCGCCGGCCTACCGCCTCAACCACGAGGAGGTCGCCAAGGCCCTCGAGGAGGGGATCGTCTTCGCCGAGAACCTCGACCCGATCGAGGCGCTCCCCGACGACATGGGCCACGTGAAGGCCATGGCGTTCTGGCGGCGGGCGGCCGACGGCACGAAGGTGCGCGTCGAGCTGCCGGCCCGCGCCGTCCTGGTCGCCGCGGGCACCGTGCCCAACATCACCTACGAGAAGGAGCACCCCGGCTCGTTCGAGCTCGACGGGCGCCAGAAGTTCTTCCACGGCTACCGGGCCGTGAAGGGCGCGGACGGCGGGTTCACCCTCGAGGGCGACCCCGGCGGCTTCTTCACGTCGTACAACGCCGGCGGCCGGTTCGTCACCTACTACGGCGACAACCACCCGCGCTACAACGGCAACGTGGTGAAGGCGATGGCGTCGGCGAAGGACGGCTACCCGCACGTGGTCGCGCTCTTCGAGGACCACATCCGCGCCCTCGACCCGGCGGCCCAGCCCGCGCGCGAGGCGGCCTGGCACGCGCTCGTCGCGGAGCTCGACGACCAGCTGCTCGCGAAGGTCGAGCGCGTCGTCCGGCTGACCCCGACCATCGTCGAGGTGATCGTGCGCGCGAAGGCGGCGGCGCGGCACTTCCACCCCGGGCAGTTCTACCGGCTGCAGAACTTCGAGCGCCTCAGCCCGCACGTGCGGACCGAGGGCTACACGGCCCCCCTGCTGATGGAGGGCATCGCGCTCACCGGCGCGTGGGTGGACCCGGAGGAGGGACTCCTCTCGCTCATCACGCTCGAGATGGGCGTCTCGAGCCGGCTGTGCGCGTACCTGCAGCCCGGCGAGCCCGTCGTCGTGATGGGACCGACAGGCACGCCGACCGAGATCCCGCGGGACACGAGCGTGCTGCTCGCCGGCGGCGGCCTCGGCAACGCCGTCCTGTTCTCCATTGCGCGGGCCCTCAAGGCCGCCGGCAACAAGGTGATCTACTTCGCCGGGTACAAGAACGGCGCCGACCTGTTCAAGCGGGAGGACGTCGAGGCGGGGACCGACCAGGTCATCTGGGCGACCGACATGGGCGACGAGATCCGCCCCTCGCGCCCCCAGGACGCCCACTTCCGCGGCAACATCGTCCAGGCCATGCTCGCCTACGCCGAGGGCAAGCTCGGCGAGCAGCGCGTGCCGCTCGGGGACGTCACCCGGATCATCGCGATCGGGTCAGACCGCATGATGAACGCCGTCCGCCTGGCGCGGCACGGCGGCCTCGCGCCCTACCTGCGCAAGGAGCACGTCGGCATCGGCAGCATCAACTCGCCCATGCAGTGCATGATGAAGGAGGTCTGCGCCCAGTGCCTCCAGCGCCACGTCGACCCGGTCACCGGGCAGGAGGAGTTCATCTTCTCCTGCTACAACCAGGACCAGGACCTCGACCGCGTGGACTTCACCAACCTGCAGGCCCGCCTCCGCCAGAACTCGGTGCAGGAGAAGATCACCAACCTGTGGTTCGAGCACCTGCTCGACACCGCGGACGCCCAGCTCGAGCACATCTAGGCCCAGCCGCCTCTCGGCGGCTGGTTGGGCCGCGCTGCGCGCGTTGGGACTCAGCCCTGCGGGGCTTCGCTGGGACTCGGCCTCCGGCCTCGCTGGGACTCACGGCGTTCGCTGGGACGCCCTGCGGGCGCTGGGATTGGGGCGGTGCTGTTCTCGAAGTGAGGGCCCTCCGCTCCCAACGCGCGAAGCGCGGCCCAACGACGGCGCCGCAGGCGCCGAGGCCCAGCGAGCCGCGGCCCGGCGAGTCCCAACGGGGGCCGAAGGCCCCCGGCCCACAACGAGGCCGCGCCGGAGGCGCGGCCGAGTAATATACGTTCCGTGTTCGGCCCCGGGACGATCATCGATGCGCGCTACGAGGTTCTCGCCGAGGTCGGATCCGGCGGGATGGGGCACGTGTACCGGGCCAGGCGGGTCAGGCTCGGCGACGAGGTCGCCGTCAAGGTGATGCAGGCCGCGCACGACGCGCCCCCCGAGACGCGCGAGCGGTTCCTCCGCGAGGCCCGCGCCTGCGCCCAGCTCCGCCATCCGAACATCGTCGGCATCCTCGACTTCGGCGTCGACGGGTCCAACCAGCCGTACCTGGTGATGGAGCTGCTGAGCGGCCCGAGCCTGCGCGAGGAGATCGAGCTCGAGGCGCCCATGCCCGTCGGCCGCGTCGCGGCCCTGATGAGCGCCGTCGCCTCGGCGCTGCAGCTGGCGCACGACCGGGGCATCACCCATCGCGACCTCAAGCCCGCCAACATCGTCGCGCACCGCTACGAGTCCGGCGAGCGGGTCTACAAGGTGATCGACTTCGGCCTGGCCGCCATTCGCGCCGCGAGCGACCAGACCCGCCTGACCGATCCCGACCTCTTCGTGGGCACGCTGGCCTACGCGGCACCCGAGCAGATT
The DNA here is from genome assembly GCA_050250645.1 of Vicinamibacterales bacterium. Classification (GTDB taxonomy): domain Bacteria; phylum Acidobacteriota; class Vicinamibacteria; order Vicinamibacterales; family UBA2999; genus JBFWVR01. Next base: position 58,474 of record JBFWOG010000003.1, on the reverse strand, counting down.
CGGGGGGAGGAGGTCTCGGCGGCGACCGACATCTACACCCTGGGCGTCATCGCCTACGAGATGCTCACCGGGTCGAGGCCCTTCAGCTCCGACAACCGCGTCACGCTGATCAACCAGCTGCTCACCGTGCGCCCGGTCAGCCCCGCCCAGCACCGCTCGGGGCTCTCGCAGGCCATCGACAGCGCCATCATGCGCGCCCTCGACAAGGCCCCGGCGGCGCGCTGGCCCTCGGCCGTCGAGTTCGCCCGCGCCCTCGAGCGCGCGGCGGGCGAGAGCCAGCCGGCCGCGGCGTCCGCCCCCGACGAGGGGCTGCTCGGGCGCTACGAGCTCGGCGCGCTGCTCGGGCGGGGGCGCCTCGGGAGCCTCGTGTACCGCGGCACCCACCGCGCCATCGGCCTGCCGGTGGCCATTCGCGTGCTCCGGCGCGACGAGCAGCCGCACTGGGACGCCGTCCGCGCCCGGTTCCTCCTCGAGGCCCGGACCCAGCAGGTCGGGCACCCCGGCCTCCTGCAGGTGCGCGACTACGGGCAGGACGACAAGTGCGTGTTCCTCGTGACCGACCTGATCGAGGGGCCGAGCCTCCGGCAGGCGCTGGCCGAGGCCGGGCGATTCGAGTGGCCGCGCGTCGGCCGCCTGGTCGACGGCATGCTCGACGCCGCGGCCGCGCTGCACCGCAAGGGCGGCGTGCTGGTCGGCGTCAATCCCGACATGATTCGCCTCACGACCGACGAGGCGGGCGAGCGCGCCGTCATGTCGGGGGCGGGCATCCAGTCGGTGCAGGACGTGCTGGCGACGATGCGCGAGCAGGAGCTCCGGGGACACGAGGCGGGGGAGCAGGAGCTGCCCTACGTGCCTCCCGAAGTGCTCATGGGGCGCGTGCCGGACCCGCGCGCCGACCTGTTCACGATTGGCGTCCTGGCCTACCAGATGGCCACCGGCCAGATGCCCTTCCGCGCGCCGAACCTGCCCGAGCTGATCGGGCAGATGCTGCAGGTGCCGCCCGCCTCACCCTCCCTCCTCGTCCCGGACGTGCCGGAAGGCGCCAGTGCCGCCATCCTGTGCGCGCTGCGGCCGGTGCCGACCGATCGCCACGCCGACGTCGCCGCCATGCGGGCGTCGCTCGCCGCGGCGCGCGACGCCTGATCGGGCGCGCCTCAGGCCCGGCGGGCCGCCTCGAGCAGCGCCACCAGCGCCTCGAGTTGCCCGGGCGCCATGTGGGCGAGCAGGCCGTCGGTCGCGGCCGCCATGGGGCCGTCGAGTTCATCGAGCAGGTCGAGCCCGGCCCGGGTGATCCGGATGGTGACGACGCGCCGGTCGCGGTTGTCACGGCTGCGGGCGATCAGGTCGCGGCGCTCGAGGCGATCGAGCAGCCTCGTCACGTCGGGGTCGCGCGTGATCAGGCGCTGCCCCACCTCGCTGCACGTGTGCCCCTCGTCGCCGGCGCCCCGCAGGATCCGGAGCACGTTGTACTGGGCCTCGGACAGCCCGTAGGGCTTGAGGAAGCCGGCGATCTCGCGCGTCAGCACGTCCGTGGTGCGGACCAGGTTCAGGTACGCCTCCTCGGCCCCCGAGCGGAACGGCCGGGTCTGCTTGATCTCTCCCTGGAGGCGTCCTTTCGTCACATCTTCATATTGATTGTTTGAACGATTAGTGTCAATGCCGACGAGGCGGCCGGCCCGGCCGGCGCCTACTGGAGGAACTCGAGGAGGAACGCGAAGATGTCCGCTTCTTCCTCGACGACCTTGGAGATCGGCTTGCCCGCGCCGTGCCCGGCCCGGGTCTCGACCCGGATGAGGATCGGGCCGGCGTCGGGCGCCGTGGCGGCCTGGAGCCGGGCTGCGAACTTCTTCGCCATGCCCGGGGCCACCCGGTCGTCCGTGTCGGCGGTGGTGATGAGGGTCGGCGGGTAGGCCGTGCCGTCCTTCACGTTGTGGAGCGGCGAGTAGGCGTAGAGATACGGGAACTGCCCCGGGTCCTCGGACGACCCGTACTCGGAGATCCAGAAGCGGCCGACCGTGAACAGGTGGTACCGGAGCATGTCGGCCACGGGCACGCGGCAGACCACGGCGCCGACCAGGTCCGGCCGCTGGACCAGCACGGCGCCCACCAGGAGGCCTCCGTTGCTGCCGCCCTCGATGGCGAGCTTGCCGCGCCGCGTGTAGCCGCTCGCGATCAGCCACTCGGCCGCGCCGATGAAGTCGTCGAAGACGTTCTGCTTGCGATCGAACATGCCGGCCTGGTGCCACGCCTCGCCGTACTCGCCGCCCCCCCGGAGGTTCGCGACGGCGACGATGCCGCCGCGGTCGAGCCAGGCGAACGACGCCGGATCGAACTGCGGGGTGAGGCTGATGTTGAAGCCGCCGTAGCCGGTCAGGTAGACGGGCCGCTCGCCGTCGCGCGCCAGGCCCCGCCGGTGCACGAGGAACATCGACACCATCGTCCCGTCCTTCGACGGATACCGGACCTGGTTGACCTCGTAGGTGGTCGGGTCGAGGGTCTTGACGCCGGCCGTGCCGAACGGCTCGAGCAGCGACGCGCGCAGGTCGTAGCGGTAGACCGCCGGCGGGTAGGTGAAGGACGAGAACCGCAGGAACAGCTCCGCGTCGTCCGGCCGTCCCGTGAGCCCGGAGAGCGAGCCGAGCGTGGGCAGGGCGATCTCGCCGGCGGGCGCGCCGTCGAGGCCGAACAGGCGGACCTGGTCGCTGGCGTCCTTCAGGTACACGGCGACGATCCGCCCGCCGACGAGCACCGCCGACGTCAGGGTGTCGGGCTGCTGCGGGACCAGCTCCCGGACCGGCGCCTGGCCGCCGGCCGCCGGCGCGGGCGCGCCGCCAGACACGTCCACGGCCACGAGCCGCCCCAGCGGGGCGCCGCTCGTCGTCCGGAAGTAGAGCCGGTCCCCGGTGCCGTCGACGAGGATCCAGGCGTTCCTGAAGCCCGTGAAGAGGGGACGGGGCAGGGCGCCTGGCGTGGCCAGGTCGAGGACGTGCACCTCGCTGTCGTCGCTCGAGCCGCGGAACGAGGTGAGCACGAGCCAGCGGCCGTCGCTGGTCACGTCGGCCGAGATGACGATCTCCCTGTCGTCCGGGCGCTCGAAGACCAGGCGGTCCTCGTCCTGCGCGGTGCCCAGCCGGTGGAAGTAGACCCGCGGGAAGTAGTTCTCGTCCCCCGCCGGCACCGAGCCCGGCTCGGGGAACCGCGTGTAGTAGAACCCGGCGCCGTCGTGGGTCCAGGCGAGGTTGGTGAACTTGGCCCAGCGCAGCGAGTCGGGGTGGTCCTCGCGCGTCTCGACGTCGCGGACGAAGATCTCCTGCCGGTCGCTGCCGCTCCGCGACACGGCGTAGGCCAGCCGCGTCCCATCGTCGCTCGGCGAGAGGGCCGTGAGCGCGGCGGTGCCGTCGGCGCTGAGCGTGTTCGGGTCGAGCAGGACGCGCGACTCGCCGGCCAGGCCGTCCTGGACGTAGAGGACGGGCTGGTCCTGGCGTCCGTCGTTGAAGGTGAAGAAGTAGCGGGCGCCCCGCTTGATCGGCGCCGTCGCGCGGGGATAGTCGTAGAGCGCGGCGAGCTCGTCGCGGAGGCGCGCGCGCTCCGGCGTGTCGAGCACGCGGGCGGTCAGCGCGTTCTGGGCGTCGACCCAGGCCGTCGTCTCCGGGCTGTCGGCGGTCTCGAGCCAGCGGTACGGGTCGGGCACGCGCGTCCCGTGATAGTCGTCGACGACCGGGCCGGCCGGCGCCGCGGGATAGCTGAGCGGGAGTCGCGCCCTGCCGCGGGCGGCCTTCTCAGGCGTCATCACGTACATCCCCGCGGCCGTGGCGACGAGCGCCAGCAGGCCGATCACCCAGATGAGCAGGCGTCCCATGCATCACGTCCATGGACATTCTATGCCGCCGCCAGGGACTCGCTTCGCTCGCTGGGACTCAGGCCCTGCGGGCCTTCGCTATGACTCGCGGTTGTGCCGCTCGCTTGGACCCGGCGCCTCCGGCGCCTCGCGGGGTCAAGCCATTCCTGGCGAGGCTGCGACATTGACCCAGTCCCAGCGAGCGGAGCGAGTCCCAGCGACCGCAGGGAGTCCTGGCGAGCACGGAGTGCGAGTCCCACCGAGCCCAGGGGAACGCGGGCGAGGCCTCTGCAGTGGCGCCCGCCTAGATCATCTCGTTGGCGTAGACCGCGGCGCCGAGCAGCGCCGCCTGCGGGTTGAGGATGACCTGGATGGGAATGGACTCGAGCAGCTCGCCCATGGGCGGCTTCGCGTTGAAGGCGCGGATGAAGGTGCCCCGCTGGAGCGCGGGGAGGATCCGGGGCGCGATGCCGCCGCCGATGTAGAGGCCCGCGGTGGCGACCGCGCGGAGCGCGAGGTTGCCCGCCGCGGCGCCATAGGCCTCGACGAACATCTCGAGGGCCTGCTCGCACTTCGGGCACCAGCGCTCGAGCGCCGACTTCGAGACCACCGCCGGCGCGTCGGGCAGCGAGTCGAGCGCGCCGACGGCCTCGCACGGCTGGTCGCCGTGCGTGAAGCGGTAGAGGTTCATCAGCCCCGGACCCGAGACGACCTGCTCGAGCGCGACGCGGCCCGTCTCGCCGCGGAGCCCGCGGACGAGCTCGATCTCGCGGTCGGTGCGCGCCGCGAAGTCGGCGTGCCCCCCTTCCGAGGCGAGGGGGCGGAACTTGCCGCCGACGCTCGGCATGAACGCCTCGCCGAGGCCGGTGCCCGCCGCGATGAGCGCCGCGTTGCCCCCGGGGCGCCGCTGCCCTTTCTGGAGCGCCAGGAGCTCGTCGCGATCCAGCACGGGAATCGCGTGCGCCATCGCCTCGAGGTCGTTCAGCAGCCGGACGCGCGGCAGCTTGAACTTGCGGCTCACCTCGTCCGCGCTCGCCGCCCACGGGACGTTCGTCAGGTCGGCGTGCTGGTCGATCACGGGGCCCGCGACGCCGAAGCACGCCGCCTCCAGCCGCGGCGGCCCGCTCCGCTGGGCGAGGTACTCCTCGATGATGGCCGGCAGCCCGTCGAACTGCGACGTGGCAAATGACTTCACGTCGACCGCGACGGGCCGCTTCGGGGCGAAATTGTAGAGGCCGATCAGGGTCTTGGTCGCCCCGACGTCACCGGCGAGAATCATGGCTGCCGCTATTGTAGTTTGACAACGGCCCCGATCTGCTCCATCTTGAAGCGCGGTGGAGCACCTGCAGGCAAGACAGACGGCCGCGCCGTTGCCGCGGCCCGTCGGCGGGGGACGGCGCTCGCCGCCGGCCCCGGCGATCCCGTGGAGGCGATCCGCCAGGTGATGTCCGAGCTGCCCTTCGACCCGCCAGGCGGCCAGCCGCTCCTCGGTGAGACGCTCGTCTTCGTGGGCAAGCTGTGGTCGCTCGGCCGCAAGGAGGCCCGCGCGCTCGTGCGCCGGCTCGGCGGCGAGACCGACGACGAACTCACGCCACGCACGACGATGGTCGTCGTGGGCGGCGAGACCTATCCCGAGGGCGTGCCGGACGCCGGGCGGCTCGCCGGTGACGCCAGCGCGGCGGGCCACCGCCTCCGCCGCGCGGCCCAGCTCGCCGCCGACGGCGCCGGTCGTCCCCGCATCCTCGCCGAGGACGCCTTCTGCGCCCTCGTCGGCCTGCCGTCCCCGAGCGAGCTGCGCACCCAGCACTACGGGCAGCGCGACATCCTCGCCATGTATCCCGAGCTGCGCGAGGACCACCTCCGCTACCTCCAGAAGTGGGGGTTCATCAAGCCGGCGGTCCGGAACAACGCCGACGACTGGTTCGCCTTCGCGGACCTGACGCTGCTGCGCCAGGTGCACGCCGAGCTCCAGGCCGGCGTCTCGTTCCGCGCCATCCTCCGCGACCTGCAGGCCTCGCGGGCCGGCCAGCTCGCCTTCGACTTCCGCCTCGATGCGCTGCCCGCCCGCATCATCGCGCTGACGCCGCGGGAGGCCATGCCCGCCGCGCCCGCGCGGCCCGCCGCCGGCCTCGCCACCCTTGCCGGCCCGCTGCCGGCGCGGCCCCTCACCGGCGCCGAGCAGCACTTCCTCATGGGCTCGCTCCTCGACGATGGGACGCCGGAGCGGCAGGAGGAGGCCGTCAAGGCCTACCGCCTGGCCCTGCAGGCCGACCCCGACCTGCCGGCCGCGATCATCAATCTCGCGAACATCCGGTACTCCCGCGACGAGCTGCCCGAGGCCCAGGCGCTTTACGAGCGCGCGATCGGCCTCGACCCCTCGTACTTCGAGGCCCACTTCAACCTGGGCAACATCCACCACGATCACGGGCGCTACGGCGACGCCGAGGCCTGTTACCGGTCGGCCATCGCCCTCAACCCCGACTACGCCGACGCCCACTTCTACCTGGCGGTGACGCTCGAGAAGATGGGCCGGTCCCCGGACGCGCTCGCGCACTGGCGCGCCTACCAGCGCCTGGCGCCGGGCGGCGAGTGGGTCGAGCTCGCGCGCGAGTTCTCCGACTGAGCATGCCGCGCGCCGTGCCCGCCTCCACCCTCGGCGTCGAGCTGCGCTCGATCGGCTACGTGCCGCGCGACGAGCGGTTCGGCCGCCCGCTCAACCAGTTCACGCTCTGGTTCGGCGCCAACCTCCAGATCACCGCCATCGTCACCGGCGCGCTGGCCGTCGTGCTCGGCGGCGACGTGGTGTGGTCGATCGTGGGGCTGGCGATCGGGCAGGTGCTGGGGGGCGCGGTGATGGCGCTGCACTCGGTGCAGGGGCCGCGCCTCGGCCTGCCGCAGATGATCTCGAGCCGCGCGCAGTTCGGCGTCTACGGCGCGATCATCCCGCTGCTGCTCGTCATCGTGATGTACATCGGGTTCGCGGCCAGCGGGACGGTGCTGGCCGGCCAGGCGGTGGCCGGGCTGCTGCACACCGCCCACTGGGCCGGCATCCTGATCTTCGGCCTCGCCACGACCGTCATCGCCATCGTCGGCTACCGCCTGATCCACGCGATGGGGCGGGTCAGCAGCGTCATCGGCCTCGTCGCGTTCGTGTACCTCACGTACCGCCTGCTCGCCGGCGCCGGCGACGCGGACCTGTTCGGCCGGGCGTCGTTCGAGATGGCGAGCTTCCTGCTCGCGATGTCGCTCTCGGCGTCGTGGCAGATCGCCTACGGGCCGTACGTCGCCGACTACTCGCGCTACCTGCCCGCGGACACGTCGGCGTGGAAGACCTTCGGCGCGACGCTGGCCGGGTCGGTGCTGGCCTCGCAGTGGTCCATGACCTTCGGCGTGCTGGCGGCGGCGCTGGCCGGCCCCGCCTTCTCGGGGCACGAGGTCGACTTCGTCGTCGGACTCGGCGGGACGGGCCTGGTGGCGGCGTTCCTGTATTTCGTGATCGTGCTGGGCAAGCTGACCGTCAACGTCCTGAACGCCTACGGCGGGTTCATGTCGCTCGTGACGACGATCACCGGCTTCCTCGGCCACCGCGAGATCTCGCCGCGCGCGCGCGTCGGGTTCGTGAGCCTGGTGATGGCCTGCGCCACGCTCGTCGCGCTGCTAGCGGACCAGCGCTTCCTCTCGTCCTTCTCGGCGTTCCTGCTGTTCCTGCTGGCCTTCTTCACGCCGTGGAGCGCGATCAACCTGGTCGACTTCTACTTCGTCTCGCGCGAGCGCTACGACGTGCCGGCGCTCTCGGACCCGGACGGGCGGTACGGCCGGTGGAACGTCGTGGCGATCACGACCTACGTGATCGGGCTGGTGGCGCAGTTGCCGTTCCTGTACACGACGCTCTACACGGGCCCGATGGTGGCCCGGCTCGGCAACACGGATGTCTCGTGGATCGTGGGCCTGCTGGTGCCCGGGGCGGTCTACTACGTCTGGGCCCGCCGCGACCTGTCTGGCGTGCCCGACAGGCTGATCCTGCCGGACGACGAATAGGACGCGGCGCTTCGCGCCTCGCTGGGACTCAGGCCCTGCGGGCCTTCGCTGGGACTCGGCACTTCGTGCCTCGCTAGGACTCGGCGCTTCCGCGCCTCGCCAGGATCCCGGCGAGCGGAGCGAGTCCCAGCGAGCGCAGCGAGTCCTAGCGAGCGTAGCGAGTCCCAGCGACCGAAGGGAGTCCCAGCTATCGCCGCCAGTAGTCGTCGCGGGCTTCTTCGCGCTTGCGCGGGGTGCGCTTCGCCTTGTAGTGCGGGCAGTCCGGGCACCACGAGTCGGCGCTGAAGCCGGTGGTGCCGGTCATCGGGAGCACGTCGCGGTGGCCGCAGTGCTCGGGATTGGAGTCGTCCGGCGCCTGGCGCCAGCGGCAGCTCTGGAAGCGCTGCACGGCGGGCGACAGCGCCGCCTCAGGCGCCTGTGGCTCCGCGGGCGGCCCGGGCTGCGGCCGGTCGTTATTGAAGCTGGAGTCCAATCCTGCTCTCCAGGGCCTTCCAGTTGCGCATCTCCTCGGGCGCCACCAGCGTGATGGCGTGGCCCTCGGCGCCGGAGCGCCCCGTGCGGCCGACCCGGTGGACGTAGGTGTCCGACGTGTCGGGCACCTCGAAGTTCACGACGTGCGCGATGCCCTCGATGTCCAGGCCGCGCGCCGCGATGTCGGTCGCCACGAGCACCGGGTGCTTGCCGGACCGGAAGCCCTCGACGGCCTGCAGCCGCTCCTGCTGCGTGCGGTCCGCGTGCAGCGCCGCCGCGCGGATGCTCCTGGCCTGCAGGTGCCGCGCGACGCGGTCCGCGCCGATCTTGGTCCGGACGAAGACGAGCGTCGGGCCGGTGGCCTCGCGCTTGACGAACCGCGCGAGCCAGTCGATCTTCTCGCCCTTCGCCATCTCGAACATCGAGTGGCGGATCGTCCGCGCCGCCGCGCCGCGCGTCGACCCCGCCTGGATGTAGCGTGGCTCGTTCAGCATCTCCCGCGCCAGCCGCAGGATTTCGCCGGGCATCGTCGCCGAGAAGAGCAGCGTCTGCCGGTCGGGCGGCACCTGCGAGATGATCTTCTGGACGTCGGGCCAGAAGCCCATGTCCATCATCCGGTCCGCCTCGTCGAGCACGAACACCTCGAGCCGCACGAAGTCGGTCGAGTTGTGCCGCATGTGATCCATCAGCCGGCCCGGCGTGGCGACGACGATGTCGGCGCCGGCCTTGAGCGCGCGCTCCTGCGGGTCCATCGGCACGCCGCCGTAGACCGCCACCGTCGACACCGGCGTGTGGTACGTCAGGCCGACAAGCGTGTCCTCGATCTGCACCGCCAGCTCGCGCGTCGGCGCCAGGATCAGCGCCCGCGTGTACGCCTCGCGCGTCTCGTTGTGGTACCCCGGCTCCTCGGTCAGCAGCCGCTGCAGGATCGGCAGCGCGAAGCCCAGCGTCTTGCCCGTCCCCGTCTCCGCGCACGCCACGACGTCGTGGTTCTCGAGCGACGGCGGGATCACCGCGCCCTGGACCGGCCGCGTGCCCTCGTAACCGAGGTCCCGCAGCCCGCTCATGAGCTGGGGGTGCAGGTTCAGCGAGGCGAAGGGGATGGGCGGGGCGTCGGCGTCGACGTGTTCCCAGGGGATATCGGGGCCGATGGCGGACGACGACGGCGCCTGCGGGCGGTCGCCGCCCGGGCGGCGGGGACGGCTCGAGGAACCGCTCCGTCGCCGGCGCGGTCGGCCGGCAGGTGCAATGTCAGAACTCAATGTTGATATTTCTTATCGGGCGCGGAAGGTGATGATGCCGCGCTGGGGGTCGTAGGGGGAGATGCCGACGGTGACGCGGTCGCCCGGCACGACCTTGATGCGGAAGCGCCGCATGCGGCCGCTCAGCTGGGCGAGCACCTCGTGGCCGGCGTCAGCCTGCACGCGGTACAACCCCCCGCTGTGCACGGCCGTCACCGTCCCCTGCATGTCGATCAGATCATCCTTGCTCATTCAGAGCAAGTAGTGTGCCACACATCAGGTGGGGGTGGCAAGGACAGGGTGCCTGAGGTGCCTATGGTGCCTGAGGTGCCTATGGTGCCTGGGGTGCCTATGGTGCCTGGGGTGCCTATGGTGCCTGGGGTGCGCCGTCAGTGTGCCAGGGCGCCTGTTGGTGCAGGGTGCCTGAGGTGGGCCGTCCGTGCCAGGGTGCCTGGGCGCCAGGACGTGCGCACCCTAGGCACCCCAGGCACCCCAGGCACCCTAGGCACCCTGGCTCTTCACCACGTCTTCCACCCGCCTCGCGAGGGCCTGGTAGTCGTCGCCCTCGAGGCGCAGCGGGGCGCCGAAGGTCACGCGCACCCGGCCCGGGCGGGCCATCTTCCAGGTCGGGTGCAGCACCCGGTCCACCCCGTCCAGCGTCACCGGCACCACCGGCAGGCCCAGCCGCGCGCCGATCATCCCGATGCCCCCGCGGAACGGCTTGATGTCGCCCGTGTCCGACCGCACGCCCTCCGGGAAGATGAGCACCGAGTAGCCATCCCCGGTGATCTCGCCGATGTAGCGCAGCGTCTCCCGGGCCCCCGCCTCGCGCTGCGGGAGCGGGAAGGCATTGAAGAAGAGCGCCGCCAGGTAGTAGTTGAGCCGGTTGGTCAGCACCTGCCGCCGCGAGTGGCCCGCGGGGAAGAAGTGCGCCTTGAAGAACTCCTTGGCCATCGCCGGCGCCACCGTCGCGCGCACCCGGCCGGGCATCGCCGCGAGGATCACCGGCACGTCCATGTGGCTCTGGTGGTTCGACGCGAAGACGACCGGCCCCGGCAGCGCGCGGATGTGCTCGAGCCCGCGCACCTCGACGTGCGCGAAGATCCGCGCGATCGGCAGGATCCAGGTCGCCAGGCTCACCCGCCGGACGAGGCGGGCAACCGCCCCCCGGTTCCACGCGGGGAAGTGGACGAGGTCCTCCGGCGGGGCCGCCGGGGTCCGCGCGTCCACGAGCGCCCGGATGTCGTCGAGCGTCCGCGCCTCGGCGAAGCGCCCCTCGTCGATGTGGGTCTGGAAGGTGTCCTCGAGCGCCACCATCAGCTCGACGCGTTCGAGCGAGCTCAGCCCGAGCGCCTCGATCGACGTCGCCCCGCCCGCCGCGCGCCCGCCCGCGAACTTCGCGAGGACGGCCTGCAGCGGGTCGCCGCCGGCGGGGCCGGCCGGCGCGGGCGCCGCCCCGGTGGCCACCCAGGCGCGGATCGCCGCGCGCTTCAGCTTCCGCGTGCCCTCGGTGCGGGGCAGCGGGTCCTCGGTCCAGACCGACACGCCGCGCACGCGCTGGTGGTCCTGCAGCGCCGCGTTGGCCGCCGCGACCACGGCCTCGGGGTCGGTCCCCGGCTCGAGGACGAGCACCGCGTGCACGCGTTCGGCCCCGCCGGCCATGGCCGCGACCACGGCCGCCTCCCGCACCCCCGCCACCGCCTCGAGCGCGCGCTCCACGTCGTCGGGAAAGACGTTGAGGCCCTCGGGGGTGACGATCATCTCCTTCTTGCGCCCGCGGATGAACAGCCGTCCGTTCGCGTCGAGCTCCCCGACGTCCCCCGTGTGCAGCCACCCCGCCTCGTCGAGCGTGCGGCCGCCGGCCTCGGCCGGCGCCGCGCCCTCGGGGGCGTAGTAGCCCGACGTGACGTTCTCGCCGCGCACGAGGATCTCGCCGTCGTCCGCGATGCGCACCTCGACCCCGCCAATCGGCGTCCCGACCGAGCCCGTGTTGGTCTTGAACGGGTGGTTCAGCGTGACGATCGGCGCGGTCTCGGTCAGCCCGTAGCCCTGGATGACGACGAAGCCGAGCCGCTTCCAGAACTCCTCGAGGTCCGGCGGCAGCGGCGCCGCCCCGACGACGAACGCCCAGAACTTCAACCCGAACAGCCCGTGGACGCGCCGGTACCGCCACCAGCGCGCCGGGATGGACAGCCGCCCGGCGGGCGGCTCCGCCGCGGCCGGGTCCACGCGGACGGCGTGCTCCCTGAGCACCTCGAGGATCTTCGGCACGCAGACGATGACCGAGACGCGCCAGTGCTTCACGAGCCGCGCGATGTCGTGCGGGTTGAAGCTCCGCATGAAGACCACCGTCCCGTCGAGCATCGGCGGGATGTTGGTGGCCATCGACTGCCCGAACAGGTGGCTGAGGGGCAGGAGGTTGAGGAAGCGGAGGGGCTGGAACGGCCGCGCGTACTTCTTGTACTTCGCGATCTCGCGCTCGACGGGCACCAGGTTGGCCAGCACGTTCCGGTGCCGGACGACGACGCCCTTGGGCTCGGCCGTCGCGCCCGAGGTGAAGACGATCTGCACGACGTCGTCGCGGCTGGCGGCGACGGCCGGCATCGGCGCGTCGGCCGACCAGTCGATGTCGGCCATGCGCCACCGCGCGGCGCCGGCGGTGTCGGCCGCCTCGGGCACGTCGTCGCCGGCGAGGACGATCGTCGGGCGGACGATCGCCGCCACCTTGGCGAGGAAGGCGGGGGAGGCGCGGTAGTCGATGGGGACGACGATGACGCCGGCGATGACGGCGCCCCAGTAGGCGACGATCCACTCGGGGCGGTTCTCGCCCCAGAGGACGAGCTTGTCGCCGGCGGCGACGCCGGCGGCGGCCAGGCGGGCGGCGAACCCGCGGGCGGCCCGGGCGACCTCAGGGTAGGTGTGCCGGCGGACCCGGTAGCCGTCGTCCCAGACCAGGAACTGGCCGCGGCGCGCGTCCAGGTCCCGGAAGAAGTCGATGAGGGTCTCGCGCGCCGGTGCAGCCACTGCACCTAGATTATGATCCATCTGCTTTGTCCACCCCGAGGCTCCCGCCGGCGATCGTCGTCGGCGCCCACTACGACGGCTTCCTCCAGCGGGCGCTGGCCCGCTTCTTCGAGCGCGCCACGCTCGAGACCGAGGCCGTGCCGTCGCCGTCCTCCGACGGGCGGCTGGCGATCGAGCCCACGGAGGACCCGGGGGCGCTGTCGGTGCGCTGGTTCGGCAACCGCTACGTGCTGCGCGTCCCGGGGCAGCGGCCGTTCACCGAGCACGAGGTGCGCTTCGCGCGGGCCATCGGCGCGGTCCTCGCGGCCCGTTACCGCGCCATCCTGAACCCGGCGCAGGTCGTCGAGCGCGAGGGGCTGTTCCGCGGCGCGATCGAGGACCGGTACGTCGGGGCGTTCTTCGACCCGGGCCCGTATGCCCCGAAGAGCGACGACAACTGCACCGACCGGGTCGCGGACGTCATCGAGATCCTCCGCGTGGCGGCGCTGTCGAGCTACGAGAACCAGGCGATCTCGACGGGCGTGCTGCTGCTCGACACCGACGCCGACCCGCCGGGGGGCTTCGTGTCGGGCGACCGGCTGCGCCCGCGCTACACGGGCGCGCTCACGTCGATCAAGAGCTTCTTCCGGCTGGCCGACGGGTTGCACACCGCGTTCCTCGTGGCGCGCGACGGGCGCGTGCTCGACATCGTCGACGTGGCGGACTGGGCGGCGCGGGCGGGCGGGCGGCAGGACCTGCCGGCCCCGTGCGCGGTCGCCTACGAGGCGCACGCGCGCGCGACGGCCGGGAGCCGCCGGGTGTGCGTCGTCCTGAGTCCCCGCCACGAGATCAAGGTCTTCGCGGACGGGACCGAGGTGTTCGCGTTCCGGCACGCCGACTGGCACCTGCGCGACCTCCAGGCCAAGTACGCGCAGTGGGCGGTGGCGGTGGGCGACCGGGCGCTCGCCGAGCGCCTGTTCCGGACGGCGCTCGACCTCGCGGAAGAGCGGAAGGGCGCGCTGTTCGTCGTGCTGCGCCGGCCGCTGGCGTCCCTGGCCGAGCTCGTGTCGGCGCAGGACCGGCTGGACATGGCGCTCGTCGACGAGGCGCCGGACCCCGACCGGCCGTCGCGCCGCAACCTGCTGCACCTGCTCGCGGGCCGCGTGATCACGGAGCTGCCGCCGAGCGTGCTGTCGGCGATGGCGACGCTCGATGGCGCGACGGTGACCGATCGCGCGGGCCAGTTGCTGGCGGTCGGCGCGATCCTCCGGCACCCCCCGACGGACCAGACCGACGCGGGCGGCATCACCGAGGGCGCGCGGACGACCGCCGCCATCACGGCCAGCCGCCACGGGCCCGTCCTCAAGGTGAGCGAGGACGGGATGATCACGTTCTATGATGGCGGGCGCGTCTGGGACATCTGACGACCCCGGCCCCGGACCCCCGCCGGTGACGAGTCGCCCGCGCGCGTCACGCGCGTCGGCTACAATACCGGTCCCCTTGTAATACGGACACACGATGCGGATTTTCCTGACAGGCGGCACCGGCTACATCGGCAGCGCGGTCCTCGACGCGCTGCTGCGCGCCGGGCACGGCGTCACGGCCATGGTGCGTGACCCCGAGAAGGCCGAGAAGCTGGCCAACCGCGGCGCGACGCCGCTCATGGGCGAGCTGGGACTGCCCAAGACCTACAGGGCGGCGCTGGCGGCCGCCGACACGGTGGTGCACACCGCGTTCGAGTACTCCCCGCGCGGCGTGGAGAAGGAGCGGGCGGCCCTCGAGCTGATGCTCGCGTCGCTCAAGGGCGGCGCCGCGGCGGCGCCGCGCACGTTCGTCTACACGTCGGGCATCTGGGTGCTGGGCAAGACGTTCCTGCCGGCCGACGAGACGAGCACGCTGGCCCCGATCGAGTTCTCGGCCTGGCGCGTCGCCCACGAGCGGATGGTCCTCGACGCGAACGGCGACGGGCTGCGCACGATCGTCGTGCGCCCCGGCATCGTCTACGGCAGCGGGCGGGGCATCGTCTCCGACGTCCTGCGCGACGCCCTGAACGGCCTGGTCCGCGTCGTCGGGGACGGCGGCAACCACTGGGCCTGCATCTACGACCGCGACCTGGCGGACCTGTACGTCCGGCTGGTGCAGTCGCCGGATGCCAGCGGGATCTACCACGCGAACGACGAGGCGGACGAGCGCGTGGTCGACATCGCCGAGGCCATCGCCAACCACCTGTCACAGCGGCCGGACATCCGGAACATGCCGATCGAGGAGGCCCGGACCAAGCTCGGCCCGTACGCCGATGCCCTGGCCCTCGACCAGGTGGTGCGCAGCCCGCGGGCCCGGGCCCTCGGCTGGGCGCCGACGCTCCGGAGCGTCAGCGGCAACGTCGCCAGGCTCTTCGAGGAGTTCCGCAACTCCCGCCAGTAACCTCTTATACTGGGCGGCATGAGACTCCGCACCGCCGCCGCCCTGCTTGCGCTCTCGTTCGCCGCCGCGTGCGGCGGCAGCGAGCCGCCGCCGCCGCCGGCGCCCCCGCCCGGGCCGGCCGAGGCGGCGATCCAGGCATCGGCGCTCACCGCGCACCTCCGCTTCCTGTCGAGCGACCTGCTCGAGGGCCGCGCGCCCGCCACGCGCGGCGGCGAGCTGGCGACGGAGTACCTCGCGACCCAGCTGGCCCTCCTCGGGGTCCAGCCGGCGGGCGACGGCGGCACGTACTTCCAGCAGGTGCCGGTCGTCGAGTCCACCGTCTCGCGCAACTTCTCCCTCAGCGTCCCGGGGACCTCCTACCGGTATGGCCGCGACATCGTCGCCTTCTCGGGCGTCGAGGACGCGCGCGTGCACGTCCAGGGCGAGGTGGTCTTCGTCGGCCACGGCATCGTCGCGCCGGAGGCGAACTGGAACGACTACGCGGGCGTGAACGTGAAGGGCAAGTGGGTGCTGGTCATGGTCAACGACCCGCCGGCGACCGCCGACGAGCCGGACCTCTTCGGCGGGCCGGCCCTGACCTACTACGGCCGCTGGACCTACAAGTACGAGGAGGCGGCGCGCCAGGGCGCGGCCGGCGCGATCCTGATCCACACCGACGAGTCGGCGACCTACCCGTGGCAGGTGGTCGAGTCGTCGTGGTCCGGCACGCAGTACTCGCTGCCACCCGAGCCGGGCGCGCCGGCGCTCAAGATCAAGGCCTGGATGACCAACGACGCCGCCACCGACCTGGTGCGCCGCGGCGGGCGCAGCCTCGACGACCTGCGCGCGTCCGCCATGACGCGCGGCTTCAAGCCGGTCACCCTCGACCTCCGCGCGGCCGCCGACCTGACGCAGCGGAGCGCCCGCAAGACCTCGCCGAACGTGATCGGCGTCATCCCGGGCGCCAACGCCGCCGAGGGCGTGGTGTTCACCTCGCACTGGGACCACTTCGGCATGCGCGACGCGCTGCCGGGCGACGCGCCCGACGCCGACCGCATCTTCAACGGCGCCTACGACAACGCGTCGGGGTGCGCCGGCCTGCTCGAGATCGCCGCGGCGATGGCCCACGCGGGCGCCCAGCCCGCGCGCTCGATGTACTTCGTGTTCACGACGGCCGAGGAGGCCGGGCTGCTCGGGTCGGAGTACTTCGCCCAGCACCCGCCCCTGCCCCTCGACCGCATGGCCGCCAACATCAACGTCGACGGCATCAACTACCTCGGCCCCTCGAAGGACCTCGTCCTGCTCGGGGCGGAGCGCTCGTCGCTCGGGTCGGTCGCCGCGGCGCTCGCGGCCGAGCGCGGCCGCACCATCGGCGGCGACCAGCACCCCGAGCGGGGGTACTTCTTCCGCTCGGATCACTTCCCGCTCGCCAAGGGCGGCGTGCCGGCCGTCTCGATCAGCGAGCCGCGCGAGTTCGTCGGCGCGGACGCCGAGGCCCGCCTCGCGAAGCAGGAGGCCTACAACAGCACCGACTACCACCAGCCGAGCGACGAGTACGACCCGGCGTGGGACTTCAGCGGCGCCGTCGAGGACCTGCGGTTCCTCGCGCAGATGGCCTGGCGTATCGCCGCCACGCCGGAGATGCCGGCCTACAACGAGGGCGACCAGTTCAGGAACGTCCGGGCCGGCTCCTAGCCGCGTCCCCGAGCCGTCCCGGTTTCCGACCCATGGCCGACCTCGTCACGCTCGCCGACCTGCGCGCCGCTTCCGAGCGCATCCGCCCCTTCGCCCGTGTCACGCCCCTGCTCGAGGTGCCGTGGCCGCGCGAGGCGGCCGCCGGGGCGGGGCCGCTCCTGCTGAAGTGCGAGAACCTGCAGCCGATGGGCGCCTTCAAGATCCGCGGCGCCGTCAACATGCTCCGCCAGCTGCCCGCCGGGACCATCGCCCGCGGCGTCATCACCTACTCGTCGGGCAACCACGGCCAGGCCGTCGCGATGGCCGCCCGCGAGCTCGGCGTGCCCGCCGTGATCGTGATGCCGACGACGGCGCCGCTGGTGAAGGTGGAGGGCGCGCGGGGCTACGGCGCCGAGGTGATCTTCGAGGGGACGACCTCGGCGCACCGCAAGACGCGGGCCGAGGCGCTTGCCGGCGAGCGCGGCCTGACCATCGTTCCCCCCTTCGACCACCCGTGGATCATCGCCGGGCAGGGCACCGCCGGCCTCGAGATCCTCGAGCAGGATCCGGGCGTGGAGACGGTGTTCGTCGAGGTCGGCGGCGGGGGACTCCTGGCCGGCGTCGCCACGGCGATCAAGCGGCAGCGGCCGGGCGCGCGCGTCGTCGGGGTCGAGCCCGAGGGCGCCCCGAAGATGTCGCGCTCGCTCGCGGCGGGGCATCCCGTGACCCTGGAGTCGACCGCCTCGGTGGCCGACGGCCTGCTGCCCGTGCGGCCCGGCGACCTCACGTTCGCGCACGCGCAGGCATACGTGGACGAGGTGGTGACGGTCCCCGACGAGGCCATCGCGGCCGGCGTCCGGTGGATCTTCCGCCACGCCCGCCTGGTCGCCGAGCCCAGTGGCGCCGCGACCGTGGCCGCGCTCGCGCTCGGCCTCGGCAGCCCGCGGGGCCGGACGGCGGCGATCGTCAGCGGCGGGAACGTCGCGCCGGAGCTCTTCGCGCGAATCCTCGCCGGCTGACCGTCCCGCTGGTGGCGCGGGCGGCGCGGCCGTTGTACGCTCGCAGGCATGACACGCGAGACTCCCGCCCTCCGCCGCGCCCGCCTCCTGGTCCTCGCCGCCCTGGCGGTTGCCGCCGCGGGCTGCGGTGGCGGGGAACCCGCGTCGCCGGAGGCCGCCGCCACCGCGCCGGCGGCGAGCCATGCCGCGCCGCCCGCGTCGCCGGAGATCTTCGCGCCCGGCGTGATCTCCACCGTCGATGCCCCGGAGTTCGGCATCGCGTTCTCGCCCGACGGCGAGACGGTGTACTTCAATCGCACCGACAGGAGCCGCGGCACCATCGACATCTACCGCGCCGTGCGGTTCGGGGACGGCTGGGCCGAGCCGCTGCCGGCGCCCTTCGCCTCCAGCTTCCGCGACCCGGACCCGTTCGTGTCGTTCGACGGCCGCCGCGTCTACTTCTCGTCGAACCGTCCCATGGAAGGCGAGACCGGCGACAAGGCCTCCGACTTCGACATCTGGTATGTCGAGCGCGACGGCGACACCTGGGGGCCCGCCGTGAACGTGGCCGCGGTGAACTCGCCCGCGCAGGAGGTCTACTCGACCATGACCCGCGACGGCGCCCTCTACTTCTCGTCCGACCGCGACGGCAACACCGACATCTACATGGCGCCGCCGGATGGGGCCGGAGGCTTCGGCACGCCGGTGCGGCTGCCGGCACCCCTCAACAGCCCGGATGACGACGAGAACAACCCGTTGATCGCGCCCGATGGGTCGTGGCTGATCTTCGCCAGCGGGCGTGACGGCGGCGTCGGCGAGATCGACCTCTACGTCTCGTTCCACCGCGACGGCGCCTGGTCGGCGCCCGTCAACCTGGGCCCCGGGGTCAACTCGGAGTTCGCGGAGTCGGCGCCGGCGCTCGGCCCGGACGGGCAGACGCTGTACTTCACGTCGGGCCGCGGCGGGAAGGGCGGGGACATCTACCGCATGTCGCTCGAGGCCGCGCTCGCGGCGGCCCGGTAGGGCCACGCCTGCGGCGGGCGGGCCGCCCTTCGGGCGTTGGGCCACGCCTGCGGCGTGTTGGGCCGCGCCTCCGGCGTATCAGGTCGCGATGATGGCGCGGGCGGCGGCGGTGGCGCTCTCGACGTCGGTGACGGCGCCGTCGAGCTGCTGCTCGTAGACGGCCCGCAGGATCTCGCCCATGCGCGGACCGGGTGCCACGCCCAGCGCGAGCAGGTGGCGGCCCAGGAGGAGGGGCGCGGGCGGCTTGTGCTCCACGCCGAGGGCGCGCGCCTTCTCGATGAACCAGTCCATGGCACTGCAGTCGAAGGTCCCGGCGCGGCCGTGACAGTCGGCGCGGGCGAAGCGCGCGAGCAGCTCGAGGTCCACGCGCTGCGCCAGGCGCCGGAAGGCGCCGTCGGTGATCGTGTCGCGGGCCTTGAAGAAGGCGCTCGGCCGCAGGTGCTCCGCGACCAGGCCGAGGACCTGCCGCCGCACGTCCACGCCGTCGAGGGACTGGACGTTGAGCCGGTCGAGCAGGCGCGTGGCGGGCGCGACGCCGGCCGCCTCGTGGCCCGGCGACTTGATGTGGCCGTCCATCGGCGCCGTCGTCGCCGGCTTGCCGAGGTCGTGGCAGACGGCGCCGAGCATGACGATGGCGAGGCGCGCGCGATCGAGGTCGGCGTTCCGCGCCCGCGCCTCGTCGACGACCATCAGCGTGTGCGTCCAGACGTCGCCCTCCGGGTGCCACTCGGGGTCCTGCGGGCAGTCGTAGAGGGGCTCCATCTCGGGGAACACCTGCCGCACCACGCCGATCTCCCGCGCGAGGGCGAAGCCGATCGACGGCCGGGTGGCCTGCAGCAGGAGCTTCTCGACCTCGCCCCAGATGCGCTCGGCCGGCAGGTCGTCGAGCGGGATCGCCGCGAGGATGGCGCGCGTGCGGGGCTCGACCTCGAGGGCGAAGCGCGCGGCGAACTGCACGGCCCGAAGCACGCGGAGCGAGTCGTCCGCGAAGGTGGCCTCGTCCACGACCCGCAGGAGGCGCCTGTCGAGGTCGCCACGCCCGTCGAACGGGTCGAGGTACTCGTCGGTCAGCGGGTCCCAGCCAATCGCGTTGATCGTGAAGTCCCGGCGGCGAGCCGCCTCCGCGAAGGACATGCCCGGGTCGCCGGCGACCTCGAAGCCCTTGTGGCCCCGCCCGACCTTCGACTCCCGGCGCGGCAGCGCCACGTCGATCGCGCCCAGCTTGTAGACGGGGAAGGCCTGGCCGACCGGCTCGACGCGCCCGAGCTCGGCCAGTACGCCCGGGAGGTCGGCCTGCGGCACGCCGAACACCTCGAGGTCGAGGTCCTTCGACGCCGCGCCGAGGAGCCGGTCGCGCACGAAGCCGCCGACGGCGAGCGCACGGCCGCCCCGCGCCCGCACGTGCGCGGCGACGGTCGCGGCGAGGGCGACGGGATCGGCCTGGGGAGTCGCGCCGGACACCACGCCAGCTTATCGCGCCCGGCATGCGCGCGTGGCCGATCTCCGTTACCATCGCCCCGTGGACATCCGACTCGCCGTGCTCGACATCGCCGGCACCACCGTGCGCGACGACGGGCAGGTGCCCGCGGCGTTCTGGGCGGCGCTCGCGGCGCACGGCGTCGACCTCACCGCCGACCAGGTGCGCCAGGTGCGCGGTGCGTCGAAACGCCAGGCGATCCTCAGCCTCCTCCCCGAGGGGCCGGATCTCGCCGCGCGCGCCGAGGCGGCCTACGCCGACTTCCGCGACGAGCTGGCCCGCCGCTATCGCGAGACGGCCACGCCGATCGTCGGCGCCGCCGGAGCGGTCGACGCGCTCCGGGGCCGCGGCATCTTCGTGGCCTTGAACACGGGCTTCGACCGCGGCATCACGACCATGCTGCTCGATGCCCTCGGCTGGGGTGCCGGCATGTTCGACGCGGTGGTCTGCGGCGACGAGGTCGAGGCGGGCCGTCCCGCGCCGGACCTGATTCGCGCCGCGATGAACCGCGTCGGCGTCACCGACCCCGGGTGCGTCGCCAGCGCCGGCGACACGGTCCTCGACGTCCGCGCGGGGCACGCGGCGGGCGTCCGCGTGAACGTCGCCGTGCTGTCGGGGGCGCACGCCCGCGAGATGCTCGAGGCGGAGCGGCCGACCCACCTCATCGGCAGCGTCGCGGAACTGCCTGGGCTCCTGCATCACGCCCACCCGCGACACTAGCGGCCTCGTCGGTTCCCACCCCGCGACGGTTCCCGCCGGCGGCGCGCGCGGGGAAGCCGCACCGCCGCAGTGGATGCGGTCCAGGATCGCGCCGGGGCGCGGCCAGGCCGCGCCTGGGCGCCCTGCTATCATGCCCACGCGGGCCAGCGGCGCCGCGACTGGAGGACCGGTGACTCGCCATCTCGCGTTCGGAACCCTGCTCGCGGCCGCACTCGCGGCCGTCGCCGTCGCGGCGCGGCAGCCGGCGCCGGTCCGCTACGACGTCATCCTGCGCGGCGGCACCGTCGTGGACGGCTCGGGCGCGCCGCGTGCGGCGGGCGACGTCGCCATCGCCAA
The DNA here is from genome assembly GCA_050250645.1 of Vicinamibacterales bacterium. Taxonomy (GTDB): domain Bacteria; phylum Acidobacteriota; class Vicinamibacteria; order Vicinamibacterales; family UBA2999; genus JBFWVR01. The sequence continues at coordinate 37,252 of JBFWOG010000003.1, read as the reverse complement.
CGGCATCATCGCGAAGGTCGGCGAGCTCGGCGGCGTGGCGGCCGACACCGAGCTCGACGTGTCGGGCCTCGTCGTCGCGCCGGGCTTCATCAACATCCACAGCCACCCGACGCCCGGCGGCCTCCAGCAGGCCGGCAACATGCTGACGCAGGGCGTCACCACCGAGATCCTGAACCCCGATGGCGGCGGCCCGCTCGACGTCGCGGGCCAGCTCGGTTCCCTCGAGGCCTCGGGCCTCGCCGTCAACATCGGCGCCAATGTCGGGTTCAACACGATCTGGGCCGCGGTGGTGGGCCAGGACGACAGGCGCCCGACCGACGCCGAGCGCGAGCGCATGCGCGGCCTGGTGCGCGCGGGCCTCGAGGCCGGGGCCTTCGGCGTGTCGGCGGGGCTCGACTACAAGCCGGCCTACTTCGCGCAGACCGAGGACGTCACCGCGGTCGTGTCGGTGGCGGGGCCGTGGCGCACCAACTTCACGAACCACGACCGGTTGACGCCGGAGTCGAACTACAGCTCCCGCGCCGGCATCACCGAGACGCTCGGGATCGGGCGGCGCTCGGGGCTCGTGCCGGTCGTGACGCACATGAAGGCCCAGGGACACGAGCAGGGCACGGGCCAGGCGCTCATCGACCTCATCCAGCGGTCCGCGTCGCCCGGCGGGCTGGCGGCAGCCGACGTCTATCCCTACCTCGCCGGTCAGACCGGACTCGGCGCGCTGCTCGTTCCCGGCTGGGCGCAGGAGGGCGGCCGCGACGCGATGCTGGCGCGGTTCAAGGACCCCGCGCTCCGGCAGCGGATCATTGCCGAGGCCGAGGAGGCCATGCGCCTCCGGTTCGGCGGGCCCTCCGGCGTGTTCGTCACGGGCCTCGACCGCGAGCTCACCGACCTGATGCGCGAGATGGGCGGCGTCACGGCGGGCGAGGCCCTCGTCCGCACGCTGGAGCAGGCCGATCGCGGCGCGATCCTCCGTTTCGGGGCCGAGGCCGACCTCGTCGCGATCCTCCGCGGCCCCGCCACGTCGGTGGCCTGCGACTGCGGATCGACCGACGGCCGCGCGTCGCACCCGCGCTACTACGGCTCGTTCCCGCGCGTGCTCGGGCGCTACGTGCGGGAGCAGGGCGTCCTGACCCTGGAGGACGCCATCCGGAAGATGACGGGGCTGCCGGCCGCCACCATCGGCCTGGTGGACCGCGGGTTGCTCGCGCCCGGGATGGCCGCCGACCTCACCGTGTTCGACCCGGCCACGATCATCGACCACGCCACCTTCGACGAGCCGACGCGGCCCTCGACCGGCGTCCGGCACGTACTGGTCAACGGGCGCTTCGCCCTTCGCGACGGGGCGCTGACCGGGGCCCAGGCCGGCCGGGCGCTCCGGCGCACGGCGCAGATGCCGAGCCGGCGCATGAGCGCCGGCGTCGCGAAGCGGCTGGAGCTGACGGGCGCCGTGGGCGCGGCCGCGATCGACGTGGCGCTCGCGCAGGGCGCCGGCGCGGCCGGGCCCTCCGGCCATTTCCGCATCACGGCCCCCGGCGGCGCCGCCTACGAGGTGACGGCCGGCGTCGTCCAGACCGCTCCCGGCTGGGCCGGCGTGAGCGGCGTTGCGGTCGTCGACGGCATGCCGCGGGCGGTGCTGCTCCTCGTCGACCGTGACGACCCGCTGTCGCCGGGCGCCGGCGCGCGGGTGACCGTCCGGGTCGACGGCCTCGTCGACGCCGCCGGGATCCTCGCCGGCGCCCCGCCCGTCATACAACCCTGATCGGGCATGTCGCCCCGTCCGAGCCCCGAGGTATCCGCCGTGCCCATCCTGCAGGTCCTGATTGCCAGCACCCGTCCCACCCGCGTCGGCCCACGCATCGCCGAGTGGTTCGTCGCCGTTGCCGAGGCGCATGGCGGGTTCGAGGTCGAGGTGGCCGACCTGGCCGAGATCGCCCTGCCGCTCTTCGACGAGCCCGCGCACCCGCGCCTCGGGAAGTACGAGCACGCGCACACGCGCGACTGGAGCGCGCGCGTCGCGCGAGCCGACGCCTTCGCATTCGTCACACCCGAGTACAACTACGGCCCCGCGCCGTCGCTCATCAACGCCATCTCGTACCTCTCCACGGAGTGGGCCTACAAGCCCCTGGGCTTCGTGAGCTACGGCGGGCTCTCGGGCGGCATCCGCGCGGTGCAGATCACCAAGTCGATTGTCACCACCCTGAGGATGGTCCCCATTGTCGAGGCGGTCGCGCTGCCGTTCGTCAGCCAGCACCTCGACAAGGAAACGGGCGCCTTCCAGCCCACCGACGCGAACCAGCGGGCCGCGACGACGATGCTGAACGAGCTGGTGCGGTGGGAGCAGGCGCTTCGGGGACTTCGGGTGAGTAAATAGGAAGTAGGAAGTAAGAAGTAAGAAGTAGGAAGTAAGAAAGAGAAGGACGCGTTTCAATGGACCCGACCCTCCGGCTGCTCCGCGACCTCGTGGCGATCGACTCGGTGAATCCCTCACTCGTGCCTGGCGCGGCCGGCGAGGCGGCCATTGCGCGCGCGCTGGCCGAGGAATTGCGCGGGATGGGCCTGGCCGTCGAGGTGCAGGAGGCCGCCCCGGGCCGCCCCAACGTCGTCGGGACGCTCGAGGGCCGCGGGCCCGGCCGGTCCCTGATGTACTGCGGGCACATCGACACGGTCGGCGTGGCGGGCATGGGCCGGCCCTTCGTCCCGGAGGAACGCGACGGCCGGCTCTACGGGCGCGGGTCGCAGGACATGAAGAGCGGCGTGGCCGCCATGATTGGCGCCGCGCGGGTCATCGTCGAGTCGGGTGGCCTCGACGCGGGGCGCCTCGTCATCGCGTGCGTGGTGGACGAGGAGCACGCGAGCATCGGCGCGGACGCGCTCGTCACGCGGTGGCGGGCCGACGCGGCGGTGGTCACCGAGCCGACTGACCTGGCCATCGCCGTGGCGCACAAGGGCTTCGAGTGGATCGAGATCGAGACGGACGGCCGCGCGGCGCACGGGAGCCGGCCGCGGGACGGGCGGGACGCCATCCTGCGGATGGGTCGCGTGCTCGGGGAACTCGAGCGGCTCGACCGCGACCTGCAGGGCAAGCCGGCGCACCCGCTGCTCGGCGCCGCCTCGCTGCACGCGTCGCTCATCGAGGGCGGGCGCGAGCTCTCGAGCTATCCGGACCACTGCACGCTGCAACTCGAGCGGCGGACCCTGCCGGGCGAGCGGCAGGGGAGCGGCGCGCGGGAAGTGGCGGCAATCCTCGCGGAGCTGGCCGCCGAGGACCCCGAGTTCACCTCCCGCAGCCGCGAGCTCTTCGCCCGCGCCCCGTATGAGATCGGGGCCGGGCACGACGTGCCGCGGGGCCTGGCCGCGGCGGCGGCGGCGGCGGGGTGCGACGCGCCGATCACGGGCATGAGCTTCTGGACCGATGCGGCGGTGCTCGGCGACGCCGGCATCCCGTCCGTCCTCTTCGGCCCCACCGGCGCGGGCCTGCACGGCCTCGATGAGTATGTGGAGACCGACAGCGTGGTGACGTGCCGCGACGTCCTCGTCGAGTACGCCCGGACCTGGTGCCGGGGGTAGTGCGTCCCTCACGGGACGATCCGCGGAGGCACGCGGAGGCACGCGGAACTGGTCCGCTGAGGCGCCTGACGACACCCGAAGGGTGTAGTGGCCCCGCGAACGGGTGGTGGAAGAGCACGGGTGCACTGGGCGTGTTCTTCCACCACCCGCTCGCGGGGCCACGGCGCGCCGCTTCGCGGCGCACCGCAGGCGCCGCGTCACGGCGTCATGCCGAACGAGACCCTTCCGCGTTCCTCCGCGTCCATCCGCGGATGCCTTTTGGCCCCTCAGCCCTCCCCGACGATCCCCTTCAGGACGAACCCGACGTTGGCGGGACGCTCGCCCAGGCGGCGCATGAAGTACGGGAACCACTGCCGGCCGAAGGGCACGTAGACGCGGACGCGGTAGCCCTCGGTGACGAGCGCCGCCTGGAAGTCGCGGCGGATGCCGTAGAGCATCTGGAACTCGAAGCGGTCCTTCGGATAGCCCTGCGCTCCCGCGTGCCGCTTCGCGGCGTCGATCATGGCCGGGTCGTGCGTGGCGATCGCGTGGTACCCCCCGTCGTCCAGGAGCCGGCGCATGAGCCGGACGAAGCTCTCGTCCACCTCGGCCTTCCGCTGGTAGGCCACGTCGGCCGGCTCCTTGTACGCGCCCTTGACCAGCCGGACCCGTGCGCCGAGCGCGAGCACGCGCGTCAGGTCCTCGTCGGTCCTGAGGAGGCACGACTGCAGCACGATCCCCACGTTCGTGTAGCCCTGCTGCCGGACCGTCTCGAGCACCTGCAGCGTGGACTCAGTGTAGGGGGAGTTCTCCATGTCGATCCGGACGAAGAAGCCGTGCTCCGCCGCCGGGTCGAGGATGCGCCGCAGGTTGTCGACCGCCGTCGCGCGGTCGACGTCGAGGCCGAGCTGGGTCAGCTTGAGGGAGATGTTGCGCTCGATGCCCGCGGCGACGATGGTGTCGAGGACGCGCAGGTACTCGCGCGTCGCCTCGTCGGCGGCCTCGGCCGTGCTCACGCTCTCCCCGAGGTAGTCGAGCGTCAGCCGCAGGCCCTGGCCGGCGAGCGGCTCGACGGCGGTGACGGCCTCCTCGACCGACTCGCCGGCGATGAAGCGGCGCGCGAACCCGCCCGGCGCCATGCCGTAGCGCGACGCCAGCCGCTGCAGCGTGCCGATCTGCGCGAGGGTATGGAACAGGGCTTTCGAGGTGGCATCCAGCATTCGGGAATTCCTGCGCCGGCGGGCGCCACCGGGCGCCCGGGCGTCGATCGGCCTCGCGGGCCTGCCTGGTGGACGGTGTCCACGGGTTCAGTGCTCAGTGAGACGGCGTTGACCTGCGGACCATCGGCCGCGACAACGGAGCGGCCGGTCGTGTTTCCGGGCATACACGCCGCTAATGTGCGGGTCCGGACGGTTGCAGCAGGTGCTGGACGGAGCGGGCGTAGTAGCGCAGGACGTGCCGTTCCCGCACGCGGAACCGGCCGCGCTCCGAGACGATGATCCCGCGGTCCTCGAGCAGCCCGGCGGCCGCCTCCACCGCCTCGTCGCCCGACTGGACGCCGAGGTTGGCGTTCACCCCGCGGAGGGCGGCGATGAGCGCATCGGCGCGCGCGACCAGGTCGCGGCGCTCGATGTTGGGCCGCATCGCGGCCGCGAACACGCCGGTCGGCAGGATCTTGATCAGCGCCCCCAGTTCCGCGCGCACGCGATGCGACAGGTCGAGCACCGAGCGGCGCGACTGGTGGTCGTAGCCCTCGAGCGGGATCGGGCGGCCGAAGGTCACGTACGCGCGGCTCCGGTAGCCGACCGCGTAGCGGACCATCTCGGCGAGCTCGCGGCTGAACGGCCGCTGGCGGCGCTTGACCCGCTGGCGCGCGAGGATGTGGTCCTCGAGCACGAGGTCGTACGCGATCGCCGTCGGCAGGATGACGAGGTTCGGGACGCCGGCGGCCAGGCACGCGTTGAAGAGCCCGGTCTTGGACGACTTCAGCTCGCCGCTGTAGCTGCGCCCGCCCTCCGGGTAGAAGAAGAGGTCGTGCTTGCGCAGCAGCTCGGCCACATAGGCCTTGAGCGTGATGAGGTAGGCCGGGTCCTTCGTGTTCCGCCGGATGGGCAGGGCGCCGGTGACGTGCTTGTGGATGAAGCCCAGCGGCCCGCCGAACAGGTTGATGCCCGCCGCGATGACCGGGGGGCGCACGCCGGCATCGTCGAGGACGAGCGGCTCGATGAGGTAGTCGGTGTGGCTGCGGTGGTTCGACGCGTAGACGACCCGCCCGGCGGCCGCCGCGGCGACCGCGCGGTCGCCGTGCTCGACGATGCGGTCGATCTTGCGCAGGATCGGGAAGAGGGGGTACTCGAGCGCCCGGTACAGCTCGTAGCGCTGCGTGGTGCGCAGCTCATCGAGGTACCCGATGACACGCTCGCGCGCGGCGTCGCCGGTGAGACCGTGGCTCCCCTGGAGGTACTCCGCCACTTCCTCCCGTGACAGCACGGCCGCTGTGATGTCGTCCATCATCGGACCGCTGCTCGACTATAGCATGGGCCAGCCGCGCCTCAGGCGCGCGCCAGCTCCTCGCACAGGGCGTCGGCGAACGCCCGCGTGCCGGCCGTCCCCCCGAGGTCGGGCGTGCGCACCCGGCCGGCGGAGAGCACCGACCACAGCGCCGTCCGGATCCGCGACGCCATCGCCTCTTCCCCGATGTGCTGCAGCATCAGGAGCGACGAGAGCAGGAGGGCCGTCGGGTTCGCCATGTCGCGCCCCGCGATGTCGGGCGCCGTGCCGTGCACCGCCTCGAAGACCCCGACGTTGTTCTCGCCCAGGTTGGCACCCGCCACCACGCCGAGCCCGCCGACCAGGCCCGCGCACAGGTCCGAGACGATGTCGCCGTAGAGGTTGGGCAGCAGCAGGACGTCGAACTTCTCGGGATGCATCACCAGCTGCATGCTGGCCGCGTCGACGATGCGCTGGTCGTACTCGATGTCGGGGTAGTTCTTCGCCACGCGCCGCGCGCAGTCGATGAACATCCCGTCGCCGAGCTTCATGATGTTCGCCTTGTGGACCGCCGTCACCCGCTTGCGCCCGTGCTCCCGCGCGTACTCGAAGGCGAACTTCGCGATGCGCGTCGAGGCGGCCTCGGTGATGATCTTCAGGCTCTCGATGACCCCCGGCACGACCACGTGCTCGAGGCCCATGTAGAGGTCCTCCGTGTTCTCGCGCACGATGATGAGGTCGACGTTCTCGTACCGCGACGTCACCCCCGGCAGGTTCCACACCGGCCGCAGGTTGGCGTAGAGGTCGAGCGCCTTGCGCAGCCCCACGTTCACGCTCGTGAAGCCCTCGCCGATCGGCGTGCCGATCGGGCCCTTGAGCGCCACCTTGGTCCGCCGCACCGACTCGAGCAGCGCCGGCGGCAGCGTCGTGCCGTGGTCGGCGACCGCCTCGGCGCCCGCGGGGTACGACTCCCACGTCGCCTCGAGGCCCGCCGCCTCCAGGACCTGGACGACTGCACGGGTGACTTCGGGGCCGATGCCGTCCCCGGGGATGAGCGTGATCGTGTGTTTCATGGCTGCCTGATCGAATCCGGGGTTAGAAGCGGGTCGCGACGAGCGCCGCTGCCCCTTCGACGAGCGCCCGGTCCTCGGGACCGAACGCCGCCGGTTGGTCGCTGTCGATGTCGATCTCGCCGAGGACCCGCCCGTCGCGCACGATCGGCGAGACGATCTCCGAGCGCGTCTCCAGGCTGCACGCCAGGTACCGCGGGTCCGCGTTGACGTCGTCGACGATGATGGTCTCGCCCGCGCTGGCCGCGGCGCCGCAGATGCCCTGGTGCAGCGGGATGCGGGTGTGCGGCGACGGCTTGCCGAGGTAGGGCCCCAGCACCAGCACGTCGCCCTCGAGGAGGTAGACGCCGACCCAGGTGTACGCCGGCCGCTCGGCCTTGAGGATCTCGACGGCCGCGCGCAGCGCGCCGTCACGGTCCGTCGCCGCCAGCACCGCGGCGCCGATGGTGTCGAGTACCTGCGTCGTTGTCGTCACTTCTCGCGTGCCTCCCAGAGGAGGAGGATGAGGCCACCGGCGATGGCCGCGCCCACAAGGTTCGTCGAGCGCGCATGGAGCACGTCGAACCGCACCCGCCGCGCGTCGTCGGCCTGGAGCTGGTTCATCGGCCCCTGCACCCCGGCCTGGATGGCCTCGATCTCGGGCAGCAGCACCAGGCCCGAGTAGAGCATGACGCCCAGCATCAGCGCGACGAGACCGGCGCGGAGCCCGTAGGCCACCGGGCGGGGACCGAGGAGCCGCTGGATCGTGAGGACGACGATCATGAGCGCCCCCGCGGCGTAGCCCAGCAGGTGCAGCTGCCCCAGGACCGCGCCGAAGACCTGGCCGGCCAGCACGCGGCCCTCCGTGGGGTTCCAGGCCTGCAGGACCCCGAACGCGGAGGGCGCGACGACCAGCCCCGCCACCACCATCCCGCCCAGCCAGATGACCAGGGCCAGCAGGTAGGCGTAGCGCAAGGCAAGCATCCCGCCATTATACCGGGCGCCGCCCCGCGCCCGGCAGCCGGATCCCCGGGCGCGCGGTCGCGCCCGCACCCCGCACCCTGAATTTGTTACACTTCAGAGTTCCTGCCCGGAGGAAGAGAGTGCCCGTAGAGATGCCCGCTCAGTTGCCTGTCCTTCAGAACATCGCCACCCGCCTCCGGATCGAGTCGATCCGGGCCACCAGCGAGGCTGGCAGCGGACATCCCACCACCTGCATGTCGGCGGCCGACCTGGTCGCCGCGCTGTTCTTCGCCGACATGCGCTTCGATCCGGCCCATCCGCACCAGAAGATGTCGGACCGCTTCGTCCTCTCGAAGGGCCACGGCGCGCCGCTGCTCTACGCGGCGTGGGCGGAGGCCGGGCTGATTCCCCGTGCCGAGCTGCTCGACCTGCGCAAGCTGTCGTCGGACCTCGAGGGACACCCGACGCCGCGGCTGCCCTTCGTCGACGTCGCGACCGGTTCGCTCGGCCAGGGCCTCGCGGCCGGGGTCGGCTCCGCGCTGAACGCCCGCCGGATCGGCGCCGACTACCGCACCTACGTGCTGATGGGCGACGGCGAGACGGCCGAGGGGTCGGTGTGGGAGGCCGCGTCGGTGGCCGAGTTCCACAAGCTCGACAACCTGTGCGCCATCGTCGACGTGAACGCGCTCGGGCAGAGCCGGCACACGCAGCTCGAGCACGACATGGCGCAGTACCGCGCCCGCTGGGAGGCCTTCGGCTGGCACGCCATCGTCATCGACGGCCACGACATGGCCGCGATCGTCGAGGCGTATGCCGAGGCGCGGCGCACCACGGGGCGCCCGACCGCGATCCTCGCCCGCACGGTGAAGGGCCACGGCGTGGCGTCGGTCGCCGGCAAGGACGGCTGGCACGGCAAGGCGTTCAAGAAGGGCGAGGAGACGGACCGCGCGATTGCCGAGCTCGAGGGGCAGTTCGTGCCGGAGCCGGCCGGCGCGGCGATCGCGATCCCGGCGCCGCCGCCCGAGGTCGCCGAGCCCGCGCCGGCGCCGCTGCCGCCGCCCGCCTACACGATGGGCGAGGAGGTCGCGACCCGCGAGGCCTACGGCGCGGCCCTGGCCCGGCTCGGCGCGGTCGACGCGCGCATCGTCGCGCTCGACGCCGACGTAGGCAACTCGACCTTCAGCCTGAAGTTCGGCGAGCGCTTCCCGGACCGCTTCTTCCAGAACTTCATCGCGGAGCAGGCGATGATCGGCGCGGCCATGGGCCTGGCCGCGCGCGGCGCCATCCCGTTCCCCTCGACCTTCGCGGCGTTCCTGACCCGCGCGGCCGACTTCGTCCGCATGGCCGCGATCAGCAACGTCGGCATCAAGATGGCCGGCTCGCACGCCGGCGTCTCGATCGGCGAGGACGGCCCGTCGCAGATGGCGCTCGAGGATCTCGCGATGATGTCGGCGCAGCCCAACATCACCGTCCTGTACCCGAGCGACGCCGTCAGCACCGAGCACCTCCTCGCCGCCGCGGCGTACCACGAGGGGCCCGTCTACATCCGCACGACCCGGCCGAAGACTCCGGTCATCTATCCCAACGACGAGGCCTTCCCGATCGGCGGCTCGAAGGTCGTGCGCTCGAGCGACCGCGACACGGCGACCATCGTCGCCGCCGGCGTGACCCTGTTCGAGGCGATTGCCGCCCACGAGACGCTGGCGGCCGAGGGCATCCGCGTCCGGGTCATCGACCTCTACTCCATCCAGCCGGTCGACCGCGCCACGCTCGTGACCGCCGCGAAGGAGACCGGGCGCCTCATCACCGTCGAGGACCACTACGCGACGGGCGGCATCGGCGACGCCGTTGCGGCGGCGGTCGCGGCCGACGGGTTTGCCGTCACGCGGCTCGCGGTGCGCGAGATCCCGCGCAGCGGGCAGCCGGCCGAGCTGCTGGACAAGTACGGCATCTCCGCGCGGCACATCGTCGCCGCGGTGAAGGGCTAGGCGGCCGGGCCGGGGTCCCTCCGGCGCCCGGCGCAGGGAGCATTCCTCATGCGGCAGTGCGTACGCGCGATCATGGCGGTGGCGGCGATCGCCGCCGTCCAGGCCCCGGGACCCCGTCTCTTCGCGCAGGCCGGCGCCGGGCCGGTGGGCCTCCAGGAGCCCGCCTGGGCGCCCGACGGCCGCCGCATCGCGGTCTCCTACCTCGATCGCATCTGGACCATGGCGCCCGATGGCCGCCAGGCCCGCGGCCTGGTGCCCGGCGACGAGCCGCGCGTGGAGCGCGAGCCGGCCTGGTCGCCCGACGGCAGCCGCGTGGCCTTCGCCGCCGACCGCGGCGACGGCTTCGACATCCTCGTCGCCCCGGCGCGCGGGGGCGCGGCGGTGGCCGTCACCGCGATGCCAGGCGACGAGCGCTGGCCGTCGTGGACGCCCGACGGCCGCCTGGTCTTCTCGCACCGCGAGCCGCGCCCGGCCGGCCAGGCCACCGCGCCCGGCCGGACGTGGGATCTCTACCTCGCCGCTCCCGTCGCGGGATCGACCGGCTGGCAGGCGCCGGTGGCCCTCTCCGACACCACCTCGACCAGCGAGACGTTCCCGCGGGTGTCGCCCGACGGCACGCGCGTGGTCTTCGTCTCGGACCGGGACAACGAGGACGACGTCGACCTGTGGGTGATGCCGGTGCCGCCCGCGTCGGAGACGGCGCCGGTGCCGCTCGGCGCCCGCGCGCCTGGCCGCGGGACGGGCGCGGCCGCCGGCGACAGGCCGGCGCCGCCGGTGGCGCGACGCGTGGCGCGGGCCGGGGGCGCGGAAGCCTACCCGAGCTGGGCGCCCGACAACGCGCGCGTGGCCTACTACGCGGTGCGGCAGGGCGTCGGCTCGGTCTGGGTCGCGACGATCGAGGCCGATCGCGCGGACGACGACGAGGTGCCCGCGGCGCGCCCGAAGCCCGCGGCGCCCCCGCAGCTCGTGTCGCGCGCCGGCGGCGCCCCCGCCTGGTCGCCCGACGGCCGCACGTTGCTGGTCACGGGGCTGCCGGATCCCGAGCCGGTGTACAACGGCAATCCCCTCCGGAACGACGCGCCCGCGCCGCCGCTCTTCGCCGTCAACGCGGCGTTCCACCTGTGGCGCCTGCCCGCGCCGCTGCCGGTGCACGACGAGGGCGGCGTCGTCGACGCGGCCGTCGAGCCGTCGCCGGCGCTCTTTTCCGCGACCTTCGACCGCGTCTGGTGGACGCTCAGCGACCTCTACTACTCGACCGGCAGCCAGGCCGCGGCCTGGACGGCGCTCGGGGACAAGTACCGCCCGCGCGCCGCGGCGGCGAAGTCGCCGGATGCGCTCGAGACCGTCATCGACCAGCTGGTCGCCGAGCAGCCGCTGATCAAGCCGGTCGTCACCTCGAGCGGCGCGGTGGTCGTGTCGGGCCACCCGCTGGCGTCGGAGGCGGGCCGGCTCGCGTTCGAGAAGGGCGGCAACGTCGTGGACGCGATGATCGCCGTCTCGTTCGCGCTCGGCGTCGTCGAGCCCGAGGCCTCGGGCGTCGGGGGGGACGGCTCGGCCGTGCTCTACCTGAAGGGCATGGCGCGCCCGACCGTCATCGACTACAAGGACATGACGCCGGCGCACGCGACGATGGACAACCCGCTGATGGTGCAGGACGGGCGCATCGTGGCGGACGGCCCGGCCGCGGCCAACATCCCGGGGGTCGTCGCGGGGCTGGACTACCTCTACACCCACTACGGCAGCGGCAAGGTGCGGTGGGAAGACCTCGTGGCGCCGGCGATCACGCTCGCGGACGAGGGCTTCATCCTCAACGAGTCCCTGCCGACGACGATTGCCGAGGGCCGGCACTTCCTCGAGAAGTATCCCGAGGCGGCGAAGATCTACCTGCCGGGCGGCGAGGTGCCGAAGCCGGGTGACCGCTTCGTCAACAAGGACTACGCCAACACGCTGCGGGCCATCCAGACGGGCGGGGCCGACGCGTTCTACCGCGGCGAGATCGCGCGGAAGATCGCGGCGGACATGGAGGAGAACGGCGGCATCCTCACCTTCGGCGACCTCGCGCAGTACCGGGCGATCGAGCGGGAGCCGATCAAGGGCCACTACCGTGGCCACGCGCTCTACGCGAGCGGGCCGCCGGTCCCGACCGGCATCCAGATGTTCGAGTCGCTGCAGATTCTCGAGAACTACACGCCGAAGGCGGACCTGAGCCTCTCGGGTGATCCCGACTACCTGCACTACCTGATCGAGGCGTGGAAGGTCCGCGACCAGGTGCGCCGGGTGGCCGACCCGGAGCGGTGGCCGGTCGACTTCGCCGAGCACCTCACCGACGAGCACGCGCGGCAGATGTTCGCGAAGATCGACCCGGACACGGCGTCGCTCATGGAGCGCCCCGAGCCGGAGCCGCCGCTCGTGCCGCGGGCGCCCGAGCCGCGGATCAGCACCGGCACGACGTCGTTCGCCGTGGCCGACGCCGACGGCAACATGATCGCGGTGACCCAGACGCTCAGCACGTGGGGCGGCACCTTCTACGTGTCCAAGGGCCTGGGGTTCCTCTACAACAACCACCTGCGGTCCAACCGCACGCAGGAGGGCGCCTACGGCAGCATCCTGCCGCTGCAGCGGTCGAGCACGTCGAGCGTGCCGACGCTCGTGTTCGAGCAGACCCCGGCGGGCGAGGTGCCGAAGCTGGCGGTCGGGTGCGCCGGCAACGCCTGGATTCCCGTGTCGGTCTACCGCATCATCACCGGCGTGATCGACGGCGGGCTGGGGGCGCAGGCGGCGATCGAGGCCCCGCGCTTCCTGCCCGGGCGCGATCCGGCCGACCCGGAGGACAGCGCCGCGCGCATCGAGATCGAGGACCGCTTCCCGAAGGCCGCCGTCGACGCCCTCCTCGCGCGCGGGCACCACCTGCAGAAGATCGGCCGCAAGGGCGAGGTGCGCTACGGCTACGCCGCGGCGATTACCGTGGACGTCGCGAACCACACGGTCGAAGGCGGCGCCGAGCCACGGCGCTCGCACGCGGCGGTCCCGTACCCGAAACCCTGACGAACCCGACGAACCTGTCGAACCTGACGAACCTGTCGAACCTGTCGAACCTGTCGAACCTGACGAACCTGACGAACCTGTCGAACCTGACGAACCCGACTATGCCCCTCATCGAACCCGGCAAGAAGGCGCCCGCATTCGCGCTCAAGGACCAGGACGGCACCGTGCACCGGCTCTCGGCCTACGCGGGGCGCCCCGTGGTGCTCTACTTCTACCCGAAAGACGACACGCCCGGCTGCACGACCGAGACGTGCGCCTTTCGCGACAACCTGCCGGCCTTCAAGAAGGGCAAGGCCGTGGTGCTCGGCGCGAGCATCCTCGACGAGAAGAGCAAGGCGAAATTCGCCGCCAAGCACGACGTCAACTTCCCGCTGCTGGCCGACGCGGACCACGCGGTGGCCGAGAAGTACGGCGTCTGGCAGGAGAAGTCGCAGTACGGCCGCACCTACATGGGCCTCGTGCGGACCACCTACCTGATCGGCGCGGACGGGAAGGTCGTGAAGCGCTGGGACAAGGTCAAGGTGAACGGCCACGCCGAGGCGGTGCTCGACGCCGTCAAGGCGCTGTAGTGGAGGGCCGGACGGGGCGGGCGGTGATGGTCCGCCACGCGTGAGTTCGATCGCCTTCCACGTCCACGGCATGGACTGCGCCGAGGAGGCCGCCCTCATCAGGCGCGCCCTCGACGCCGATCCGGGCGTCGAGTCGGTCGAGTTCGACCTGGTGGCCGGCCGCGTCGCCGTCCGGTTCGATCCCGACCGCACCTGCGCCGCGGCCATCGCGTCGGCCATCGGCCGGACGGGGCTCACGGCCCACGACGACCACGGCCACGCCCATGCCCACGATCACGACCATGGCCATGGTCATGCCGACGCGCCGTCACGCTGGATGGTGCTGGCGGGCACGTTGTTCGCGGCCGCCTGGGGGGTCGAGGCGTGGCGCGCGGACACCTGGCTCGAGGCCCTCGTCGGGCACCACGAGGGCGGGCTCGCGCACGCGCACGATCCGGTGGCGATCTGGCTCTACGGCCTTTCGCTCGCGGCCGGCCTCGGCCCCGTCATCCCGCGGGCCATCGCCGCCCTGCGGCTCTTCCGGCTCGACATGCACGTGCTCGTCTGCCTGTCGGCCATCGGGGCGGCGGCGGTGGGGCAGTGGGCCGAGGCGGCGTCGGTCGCGTTCCTCTTCGCGGTCGCGCACCGGATGGAGGCGTGGAGCATCGAGCGCGCGCGCGCGGCAATCGGGGAGCTCACCGAGCACCGCGCGGCGCTGGCCGCCGGCCCGAACCACACGGCGCCCGTCGAGCGGTGGATCGAGCGGTTCGCGGCGATCTACACCCCGGCGGTCACGCTCTCGGCGGTGGTGCTGGCGGCGGGCATGCCCCTCGTGGACGGGCAGTGGGGCGTGTGGTTCTACCGCGCGCTCGTCTTCCTGGTGCTCGCCTGCCCGTGCGCCCTGGTGATTTCCACGCCGGTGACCGTGGTCGCGGCGCTGACGTCGGCCGCACGCCACGGCCTGCTCATCCACGGCGGCGGCCCGCTCGAGCGCGCCGCCAGCGGCCCTGACGCCGCGCGCGCCGTCATCGACGCCGGCGAGGCCGTGCTCCTCGACGAGCGCGGCACCGCCGGGTTCCTGGCGAGCCATGCGAAGCGCGCACTGGGCGTGATCCGGCAGAACGTCTCGCTCGCCCTCCTCACCAAGCTCGCCTTCCTCGTCTCGGCGGCCTTCGGCGTGGCCCCGCTCTGGCTCGCCGTCCTCGCCGACACCGGCGCCACCGTCCTCGTCACGCTGAACGGCCTGCGGCTCCTCCGCGTCCGCTAGCGGCACGGAAAAGGGGGCTGACCCCTCTTCCGCCCCGGCCTTCAAGCTGAGATCTGAGAGCTGAAATCTTGGGTTCCGCCTCAACCTGCATTAGCATCCGCCGCATGGCCGACCTCTTCCGCGCCGCGTGGCGGCAGATCTGGCGGGCGCCTGGCTTCTCGCTGACAGCCGTGGCGATGCTGGCCATCGGGATTGGCGTCAACGGCGCCGTCTTCACGGTCGCGCGCGCCGCGCTCTTCGACGGCTATCCCCTGGTCCAGCAGAACGACCGGATTGTCCGGATTACCACGTCGAAGGGCTTCGTGTACTACCCCGACTTCGAGCGCTGGCGAGAGGGGGCGCGTTCGTTCGCGGACATGGCGCTGGTCCGGGGGGTGTTCCATGCCGTCGACGCAGGCGGCGACGCACCTGAGACGGCCTTCGCCGGCGAGGTGACAGCCAATACCTTTCGGCTGCTCGGCGTCTCGCCGATGCTGGGCCGTGACTTCACTCCCTCGGACGCCCAGCCCGGCGCGACGCCGGTCGTCATCCTCCGCCATGACACCTGGGTGCGCTCGTTCGGCGCGACCCCTGCGGCCATCGGCCGCGTCGTCCGGCTCGACGACGTCCCCACGACGGTGATCGGCGTGATGCCGCGTGGGTTCTCGTTCCCCGCCACCGAGGAGATGTGGACCCCACTCGTGCCGTCCTCGGCGGCGCTGGCGCGCGACACCGGGTACGCGCGCCACGCGTACGGCCGGCTGGCCGATGGGGCCACTGTCGAGGGTGCGCGCGCGGAGCTGGACACCATCGGCCGCCGCCTGGCGATTGCCTTCCCGCGCACCAACGGGGATCTCCGCCCGGTCGTGAGCGGTTTCTCCGAATGGTTCATCGGCCGCGACGCACGGGCCCTCTACCAGGGTCTTTGGGCGGCGGTGGGGTTCGTCCTGCTGGTCGTCTGCGCCAACGTCGCAAACCTGATGCTCGCGCAGGCCATGGGCCGATCCCGCGAGATCGCCATCCGGTTGGCGCTCGGCGCCGCCCGCGGACGCATTGTCTGGCAGTGCCTCGTCGAGAGCCTGACGCTGTCGCTGCTGGCGGGTCTCTGCGGCTGGGGGATCGCCCGCGCCCTCGTGTCCCTCTATGCCTCCGGTCCGCTTGGCGCCTCTGGGTTGAATCTCGCGATGGACGAGCGGGTCATCGCCTACCTCATCGCTACGTCGATGGTCGCAGGTCTCCTCACCGGCGCTGCCGCCGCCGCGAGGCTCGCGTGGCCCGGCGCCGATGGCCACTTGATCCACGCGGTTCGCGACCGCGCCGGCTCGACGTCCCGGACACGACTCGTCGACTTCTTCGTGAGGGTCGAGGTCGTCCTGGCCGTTGCGCTCCTCGCCAGCACTGGTGTCGTCGTTCGCAGTGTGCTCGCTGTCTATACGGCGGACCTGGGCGTCGAGACGAAGGGGGTGCTGACGATGTCCCTGTACCTGCCGCCGGATCGCTACCCCATGCCAGAGGACCGGATTGCCTTCTACCGCGATCTCGTCGCTCGCGCCGAGGCGTTGCCTGGGGTGCGGTCCGTCGGCCTGGCGACCGCCGCACCGACCGACTTCACGCCGCGCGTTCCCTACGAGCTGGAAGGCGAGAGCCCATCCGGCGACCAGGGGCATCGAGAGGTCGGACGCTCTGTCGTCAGCAACGCCTACTTCCGCGCGTTGGGTGCCACCCTCATGGCCGGGCGCGAGTTCGACGACTCCGACCGCGCCACGAGCGTCCCCGTCGCGATCGTCAACCAGGCATTCGTGAAACGGCACTGGCCGGACGAGGCGCCGATCGGGCGGCGGCTCCGTCTGGTGTCTGCGGGAGGGGACCCGGCAACGTGGCTCACCGTCGTGGGCGTCGTCGGCAACATCGTCCAGAACGACAGGACGCGGCAGGCGTTCGAACCGCTCGTCTACGTGCCCTATGCGCAGAGCCCGCAGCCGAACATGTTTGCCTTCGTGCGGTCGGCCAGCCCGCCCGAACAGATGGCTGCTGTCGTCAGGCGGGAGATCGACGCGCTGGACCCCGCGCTGCCGGTTCCCGCGCTCGGTTCCCTGGACGCGCGTCTTGAACGGGCCTTTGCCTTCGAGGGCGACGTGACAGCCATGTTCGCCGGGTTCGCCGGCGTCGCGCTCTTGCTGGCCTCGGTCGGTTTGTATACGGCTGTCGCGCAGTCGGTCACCGGGCGGACGCGAGAACTTGGCGTCCGGATGGCCCTTGGCGCCACTGCCCGGGACATTCTCGCGCTGGTCTGCAAGCAGGGATTCGCCGCGGTCGGCGTCGGGCTGGTCGTGGGCCTTGCCCTGTCGCTCGCGGTGACCCGCCTGCTCGGCTCACAGGTCGTCGGCGTATCGCCCGCCGATCCCATCGCGCTCCTTGGCGCGTCCACCCTGCTTGTCGCGGCGTCGGCCTTTGCCTGCTGGCTGCCCGCACGCCGCGCGGCGAGGGTCGACCCTGCAGTGGCGCTGAGGAGCGAGTAGAGAGGAAAGAGGCGTCAGACCCGCTTTCCTCTCTCTCGCCCTGGTCTTCAATCTTCAATCTGAGATCTGAGATCTGAGATCTGAAGACTTGGGTTCCGCCTCAACCTGCATTAGCATCCGCCGCATGGCCGACCTCTTCCGCGCCGCGTGGCGGCAGATCTGGCGTGCGCCGGGCTTCTCGCTGACGGTCATCGGGACCCTGGCGCTGACCATCGGCGCCAGCACCGCGCTCATCAGCATTCTCAACGGCGTGGTGCTGCGGAGCCTGCCCATCGAGGATCCCGACGCTCTCGTGGTGCTCCAGGCGAAGGACGAGCCGGGCCGGCTGAACCGCCCCCTCTACTACCAGACCTACGTCGAGTTGGCGCGTCTGCCTGTGTTCAGCGCCCTCGAGATGTACTCCGGCGGCGGTGTGTTCGGCACCGAGGTGAACGGCGTCGCGGGCGAGGGCATCATCGAGGCTGTCACGCCGGGGTTCTACGAGACACTCGGCCTTCGGCCGTACCTCGGTCGTTACTTCAGCGACGACGATGCCCCGGGTGATGGTCCGGCGGCGGCCGTCGCGGTCATCAGCTACGACTTCTGGCAGCGATACTTCGCCGGCGACCCACGGGCGGTCGGGTCGCACATGCTGATCAACCTCGAACCGGTGACCGTCGTGGGCGTCACGCCGCCGGAATTCAAGGGCATGCAGGTGGATTCCGGGTTCGGCTTCGCCGTCCCGCTGACCTACATGATTCAGGCCTTGGGCACGAACCCGTCTGGTCAGCCACCCCGCGGCCTGCAGGCGGTCGGGCGCCTGCGTCCGAGGGTTGCGCTTGAACAGGCGCGAGCCGCGGTCACTGCCGCCTGGCCCGCGCTGCGTGTCGAGGCCGTGCCGGCGAGACTGCCGGCGGCCGAGCGGGCGGAAATCGCTCGTCAACAGATGACGGTGGCGCCGATCGGTCGTGGCTTCTCGCTGCTCCGCGAGCGCTACCGTTCCGCGCTCGTCGCCCTCGCTGGCATCACCGTGCTGCTCTGGGTCATCGGCTGCACGAATCTGAGTGGGCTGCTGCTGTCGCGGCTCACGGCAAGGCGTCGCGAAATTGCCGTGTGCCTGGCACTCGGCGCGACCCGTGGCGCGCTCGTGCGGCGCTGGACCGCTGAAGGGCTGTTGCTGTCGCTGATTGGGACGGCTCTGGCGTATCCCCTGGCGCGGGCGGCGTCGGTGGCCCTGGTGTCCGCGACGTGGACGGGCTCATCGCCGCTCGCGATCTCCGTCGAGCCGGACGCGCGCGTGCTCGCTCTGATGGCGGCAATGGCCTCGGTGACCGCGATCGTCATGGCCGCGCTGCCGGGCTGGATGGCCAGCGCCCGCGCGCCGCTGGCAGGCGGCCCGGGCTCGCGAACCATCACCACCGCGTCCGGGCGGTCGCGCCGGGCCCTGCTGGTCACGCAGGTGGCGATTTCACTCGTGCTGCTTTTCGGCGCGAGCGTGTTCGCCACGAGCCTGCTGCGCCTGCGCGCGCTCGACCTCGGCGTGGACACCGCGCAGCCGAGGTTCACCCGCCTCTTTGCCGTCCCGGGCGGCTATGACGGCCTCGACTTCGCCGCCTACTACCCGGCGCTTGCTCGCAGCCTCGAGGAGCTCCCGGGCATGCGGTCGGTGGCGTTCTCGAGCTACTTCCCGGCCTACTGGAACTTTCCCCAGGTCCTCGGGCGCGACCCCGTGGCGCGGGCGGGCGCGCCGGGACGAGGGGGCGAGGTCGAGTCGTTCGTCGAGTTCGTCTCGCCGGCGTTCTTCGAGACCGTCGGGGTTCCGCTGCTTGCGGGACGCGACTTCACGTGGCACGACGATGCCGGGGCGCCAGGCGTGGTCGTGGTGAACGAGCTGCTCGCGGCGAAACTGTTCCCGGACGGCGATATCGTCGGCCGGCACATCCGGATCGGCGACACGCCCGAACGTTCGCGCCTCGAAGTCGTCGGGGTCGCGAAGGACGCGACACTCGGCGCGCTGAGGGTCGGCCGCCTGCCGATGGTGTTCCGGCCCCGCATGCAGGAGCCGCGCTCCAACCGGGTGCCCATCGTGATCTACCGGGCGGACGGCGACCCGGCGGCTGTGGATGACGCGTTCCGCCGGACGGTCGCCGGGTTCGGCCACGAGTACGCCAGGGCGACGACCCGAACGTTCGACGAGGAACTCGACATCGTCCTCCTCCGCGAGCGCCTCCTTGCGTGGCTCTCTGGCCTGTTCGCCGTCCTCGCGCTGCTCCTGGTCTTCATCGGGCTCTTCGCGGCGCTGGCCTTCGCCGTCACCCAGCGCGCCAGGGAGATCGGTGTGCGCATGGCCATAGGCGCGCCGCGCCGCGCCGTTGTCGCGATGATCGTGCGTGAGGCGCTGCTCGTCGTCGGGTGCGGCAGCGCGATCGGGGTGGTGGTGTCGCTTGCCGCCGCCCGTGTCACGCGCTCCCTTGTCTTCGACCTCGACCCCGTGAGCCCAGGCCTCGCCCTCGCCGCGGCCGCGGTCTTCGTCCTTGTGGCGGTCGCCGCAAGCCTGTGGCCCGCTCACCGCGCCGCAAGCATCGATCCCGCGACCGCGCTCAGGGCGGAGTAGGCACGGGGCGCGGCCAGACCCCTTTCTCGAGTGCGTCCCCGAGAAAGGGGGCTGACCCCTCTTCCGCCCCGGCCTTCAATCTGAGATCTGAGATCTGAGATCTGAGATCTGAAATCTATTTCGGCGCCTTCGACAGGCTCAGCAGGTTCGCGAACTGCCGGTACGCCCCGGGCACGCCGGCGCGCAGTTGCCGGAACCACGCGTAGGACGTGTAGACGAACCGGCCCTTGCCGACCTCGGCGTAGAGCTCGCCGCCGCGGTTGGCCGGCTCGCCCGGGTCGTTCGCCTCGAGCAGCGGCACGTAGCGCGCGTCGAACGTGCCGAAGCTGTACAGATTGCGCTCCTGCACCCAGCCCTCGAAGTCGGCGGCCGTGATGCGGTTGGGGAACGTGAACACCGGGTGGTTCGGCTGCAGGATGCGGACCTCGGCCGTCTCGTCGGTGACCCGCGGGCCGATCTCCCCGGGATACGGCGCCAGCCCGCGCTCGGCATAGTCGCCCTGCTGGTACTGCACGATGAGCGTCCCGCCCTGCTCGACGTACTGCAGCAGCCGCCCGTTGTTGGCGACGAAGGCGGGCCGCGCCTCGGAGGCGCGGATCCCGACGACGATCGTGTCGAAGCGCGACAGGTCACCGGTCGCGAGCATGCCGTCCGGGATGAGCTCGACGTTGACGCCGAGCCGCCGGATCGCCTCCGGCACCTCGTCGCCGCTCCCCATCACGTAGCCCACCGTCACAGGCGCCACCGACACGTCGATGGCCTGCACCCGCACCGCGGCCGGCCGGTAGATCCGGTGGGTCTGGATGTGCGGGTACGCGATCGTCTGCATGTCCTGGTCGTAGGTGCGGCCGTTCACGACCGCCGCGGCCCCCACCTCGTAGGTGCCGGGCGTCACCGTGGCCGGCGTCCGCACCGCGAAGGTCAGCGCCGTCTCGTCGCCGGCCGTCTTCAGGCTGAACGGCTGCGCGGCCGGCGTCGCGGTCCAGCCGTCGGGCAGCGTCAGGCGCGCCTGGCCGTCCATCGCTCCGCCCTCGTAGCTCGTCACCCGCACGACGATGCGCCGCTCGCGGCTGGCCTCGGAGGTCGGCACGATCATCAGGTTCGAGTCGAGGCTCACGTCCACCGGCGGCACGACGTTGACGAGCCGGCGCAGCTCGCCGCGGACGCGGTCGGCGTAGCGGTATTCCACCGGGCGCACGAGGTCGAACGTCACGCCGCCGACGGTGACGGGCACGCGCGCCTCGAGCAGGGGCGCGCCGAACGGCGCTCCCTGCGGGCCGCCGGCCGGCCACTGGAACATGTCGCCCACCCGGGGCTGCCGCAGCCAGTACGGCTCCGTGTACGCGGCGTCGGCGGGCACCGTCACCGTGAAATGGGACTCGACGGGCGGGCGCTCGCGGAAGAACCGCGCGAACGGGTTGCTCTCGTCGACCGGCGGCGGTCCGCTCGGCGCGACCTGCCAGCCGGCCGGCGCCATCACCGTGGCCGCGCCGACCGTGGCGAGCGCCCCGTCGGGCTGGAAGGCGCGGACCGTCACTGTCAGGTGGCCGCCGGGGACCACGGTCTCGGCGCTCGCGAGCGGGTCGATGTCGAGCCCGGCCGCCAGGGCCAGCGCCTCGCCGAAGTCGTCCTCCTTGAAGGCAAGCAGGAAGTCGGCGTCCGCCTTCGCGGCCGCCGTGCCGGCCGCTCCAGCCAGCGCCGCCCGCGCGGCGCGGGTGGCCGCGAGGCCGCGGGCCAGGGCCGGAATCGTCGCGCCGGGCGCCCGCGGCTCCCACGCGCGCGCCGCGTCGGCGGCCGCCTGCTGGACGGCCTGCAGCTCGCCCGCAATCGCGCCGTCGGGGAGGCCGCTCAGTGCCGCGATGCCCGCGATCGACGTGTCGATGCCGTTGAAGAGCGAGTCCTCGTCGGTCCCCGGCGCGCCAGTCCCGTTCTCGAGCAGACGCAGCGCGGACGACTGCGGGCCGCGCAGCTCGATCATGCCCATCTCCTGGGACTTGTGCTGGCTGCGGCCCTCCATCGAGATCTCCGCGTACGTGCGGCCGATCACCGGGTCGAGAATCCCTGTCTGGATGCGGGTCGTGGGCGGGTGCGCCGGGTCGGGGCGGAAGCCCTGGCCGACGTAGAGCTTCTTCGCCTGCCACGGGCGCAGGCCGGCCGCGATCTGCTCCGGGAACTCGGACGGGTCGGCGGCAAGGCTGAACGCGAGGGGCGTGAGGTAGCCCGCGAGCTGGTGCTGGCCGTGGCCGTCGGCGGGCGTGCCGCTGAAGCGCGAGGCGATGACCAGCGGCCGGTAGGTGCGGACCGCGCGCACCATGTCGCCGAGCACCGCGCGCTCGCCCCACTTGGCGGCGGCCTCCGACCGGGTCTTCGAGAAGCCGTAGTCCATCGTCCGCGTGAAGAACTGCTCGCCGCCGTCGAGCCGGCGGGCCTGCAGCAGCTCCTCGGTGCGGATGACGCCGAGGGCCTCGAAGAGCTCGGTGCCGATGATGTTCTGGCCGCCCTCGCCCCGGTTGAGCGCGAGGTAGGCGACCCGCGCGTAGTCGCCCCGGGCGAGCCGGGCGATGAGCGAGCTGTCCTCGTCGTCCGGGTGGGCGCCGGTGTGGAGCGCCGACGCGGTCGTCTGGAGCCGCCCGAGCAGCAGCTCCATGCGGTCGGCGCCGCGGTTGTAGATGGGACGGACCTGGGCGCCCACGGTGGCGAGGGCCAGGACGATGGCGGCGGCACTGATCAGGAATCGACGCATGAAGGCCTCGGATGGAAGGATGTCGTCCCTCCATCATCGGCCTTCATGCGGTCGGGCGCAACGCCGGCGCGGCGGCGGTCAGAACCGCCCGGGCGGGGGGCCCTGCTGGCCGGCGCCGCGCTGGCCGCGCCGATCCTGCCGGCGCTCGCCGCGCGCCTTCATGCGGGTCTCGCGCTGGGCCTTGAGGTCCGCCGCCTTCTGCAACTGCTCGGCGCTGAGCAGCCCGAAGACCTGGCTGTGCACGTTCGCCCGCAGCACGGCGGCGTCGGCCTCGACGGCCGCCACCGCGGCGCTCGCCGCGCGGATGGCCTCCTCGTTGACCGGCGAGGCCTCGATGGCCTTCTGCAGGCCCTGGCGGGCCGTGCGCATCCGCTGGCCGATCTCGTCGAACGCGGCCTTGTTGGCGTCGACGATGTCCTTCACCTGGGTGCGCTGCGCGTCGGTGAGGTCGAGGGCCCTGAGGCCCATCAGCATGCCGCCGCCGGGGCCGCCCATGCCGGGCCCGCCCGGCCCGCCCGGGCCGCGCGCGTGCATCCGCGCCTGGCCCGCCTGGGGCCCGGGCTGCTGCGCGTTGGCGACGATCGCCGCGCTGCCGATGAGAGAAGCCGCGATCGCGGCGGCGCCGATGTATCGAATGGTGGTCGTCATGGCACGGTCCTCCGTAGCTGGTTCCTGTCTCATTGGACGCGACGGTGGTGGCACGGCCGTGGCGGGACTGTGACAATTCCGTGGCAGGCCGTCCCCGGGCGCACGAAGGCGATCCCGGACGCGCCGCGCTGTGCCAGACTCAGGGCGAGACGTCCCATGAGCCGCATCCTCGTCGTCGAGGACGACACCCACATCCGCGATCTCGTCGTGCTGCACCTCGGCCTCGAGGGCCTCGAGACCGAGGCGCTCGGCGACGGCCGCCAGGCCCTCGACCGGGCCGGCGCGGCGAGCTACGACCTCATCATCCTGGACCTGATGCTGCCGGGGCTCGACGGCATCTCGGTGTGCCGGGCCATCCGCCGCGGCGGCCCGAACCACGACGTCCCGATCCTGATGCTCACGGCCCGCCGCGAGGAGAGCGACAAGGTGCTGGGGCTCGAGAGCGGCGCCGACGACTACCTGACCAAGCCGTTCGGCACGCGCGAGCTCGTGGCGCGGGTCCGCGCCCTCCTGCGGCGGCCCCGCCCGTCGGCGGCCGCGGCGACCGAGGTCATCCGCGTGCGCGACCTCGAGATCGACCCCGCCCGCCAGCGGGTGCGGGTGGCCGGGCGCGACGTGGACCTCACGGCGCAGGAGTTCCGCCTCGTGCACCTGCTCGCCTCGCACCCCGGCATCGTCTTCAGCCGCGAGGCCCTGCTGGCCCGCGTGTGGCCCGACGAGACCCACGTGACGGAGCGGAGCGTCGACACGCTCGTCAAGCGCGTGCGCCGCCGCATCGAGCCCGATCCGGCCACCCCCGTCTACCTGCTGACGGTCTGGGGCAGCGGCTACAGGTTCTCCGATGCCTGAGCGCCGCCGGACGCGGAGCCTCTACTGGCGGATCGCCCTCGGCTTCATCGCCCTGCTGGCGACGACGCTGCTCCTGCAGGCCGCGCTGTTCGTGTGGCTCGCCGTCCGGACCGAGGGCGGCCAGCCCCCGGAGATGCTGTCGGACGTCGCGACGCTGCTGGCCACCGACCTGTCGGCGGCGCTCGAGGCCACGCCCGGGCTCGACCTCGACGCCTACGCCCGGCGGCGCCTGCGGGAGCTGCACCGCCCGGCCGCGGTGGTGTTTCCCGACGGGCACGTGATCGCGTCGCCCGACACGATCGTGCCCCCGGGCATCGAGCGCTTCGCCACGCGGCGGCTCCGGCGCGGCGAGCCCGCGGGGCTCGAGCCCATGCCGGCGATGATGCCGCGCCGGCCCGCGGCCTTCGCGCCCGTCCGGTCCGGCGGGCGCACGGTCGCGGCCGTCATCGTGCTCCCCCAGCGGGGCCCCCGCCGCATCGTCACCGACTTCGGCCCGCTGCTGAGCGCGGGGCTCGTCCTGCTGCTCGTCGGCGGCACGCTCGTCGCCGCGCTGGTCGTGTTCCGGCCCGCCCACGCCCGCCTGCGCGCGCTCGAGGCCGCGGCCCGCGAGGTCGGCCGCGGCAACCTCGAGGCCCGCGCCAACGAGGAGGGTCGGGACGAGGTCGCGGACGTCGCGCGCGCCTTCAACCGGATGGCCGCGGAGCTCGCCTCGCGGCAGGCCGAGCTGGCCGACGCCGACCGCACCAGGCGCCAGCTCCTGGCCGACGTCTCGCACGAGCTGATGACGCCGCTCACCGCCATCCGCGGCTACGCCGAGACCCTGACGCTGCCGCGCTTCGCGCCCGCGTCCCCGGACGGCGCCCGCTACGTGGGCATCATCCAGGAGGAGGTCGAGCGCATCGAGCGCCTGGTCGGCGACCTGCTGGACCTCGCGCGCTGGGAGGCCGGGGGCGGCGAGCTGCAACCCGTCACGGTCCGGGTGTCGGACCTGTTCGCGCGCGTGGACGCCCGCCACCGCCGGCGGGCCGACGACGCCGGCATCACGCTCGACGTCCGCATCGCTGACGATGCGGCGGAGGTGACCGGGGACCCCCTGCGGCTCGAGCAGGCGCTGCAGAACCTGGCCGCCAACGCCCTGCGTCATACGCCCGGCGGCGGCCGCGTCACGCTCGGCGCGGCGCGCCGGGACGGCCGCATCGTGCTGTCGGTCACCGACACGGGGCGGGGCATACCCGCCGAGCACCTGCCGCGCGTCTTCGATCGCTTCTACAAGGCCGATCCGTCACGCGCCGAGGCGGGCTCCGGCCTCGGGCTCTCGATCGTCAAGGCCATCGTCGAGCGCCACGGCGGGCGCGTGCGGGCGACGAGCACGCCGGGCGTGGAGACGACGTTCGAGATGGAGTTGCCGGGGTAGGGCAGGCATCCGCGGATGGACGCGGATGAACGCGGAAGGGATCAGGCTGGGGCCGGGAGGTCCGGCGCTAGCGTCTCACGCATGCCCGGCGACGGCGGCGCGCCGCGAAGCGGCGCGCGCGGGGAGGCCGGACCGCCGCACGGGAGAACACCAGGGACGGGCTCGAGGTGCTCTCCCGTGCGACGGTCTGGCCTCCCCCGGCACCCTTCGGGTGCCGTCACCGTCGCCTCGCCGTCCGGAATCCGCGTGCCTCCGCGTCCATCCGCGGATGCTTCTTGATCAGATCGCCTGCGTGCCGGCCGGCTTGCGGTGGCGGGCGTGCAGCAGGCCGCTGAAGAGGCCCTGCAGCAGCTCGACGTGGTCCGCGATCAGGTCCATCAGCTCGGCGTGGCCGAACCGGAGCGCCATGCCGGGGGCGGTCACCTCGATGCGGGCGGCGATGGGCACGTTGCCGAGGGTCTCGTAGATGCCGACCGCGTCGCCGGCCGCGGCCGCGTCCTCGCGGCCGTCCTCGTGGACGACCCGGAGGGCGCCGGCCAGGACCACGAGGATGGCCGGCTCGTCGGTCAGGACGGGGTGGTCCGGCACGAGCGGAATCTCGCGGCCGATGCCCGCGAGCGACACGAGCTCATCGGCGGTGGCCCTGGCGAGCAGCGGGCTGCCCTCGAGCAGCAGCACGCGGTCGACCGTCCGCAGGCCCGCCGCGACCCGGGCCTCGACCTCCGGGGCGAGCCGGCCGTGCAGCACGGTGCGCCAGTCGGCGGTGCCGCCGTGTTCGAGCAGCATCCGGAAGATGCCCTGGGCGATCTCCACGTTCTCGGCGAGGAGCGAGAGGAACTGCTCGGTCGTGAGCGAGAGGCACACGCTGGGCTCCGTGGCGACCACGGTGGCGGCGGCGGGCTGGCCCTCGAGCGCCTCCTCGAAGCCGAGGGGGGCGACCGCGGTGACCTCGTCGGGCGGCTGGCCGTCCACCGTCACGCCCAGGCGACCCTCGAGCAGGACGTACACCGTGTCGACCGGCTGGCCCGCCTCGTAGAGCTGCCGGCCCCGCTCGAGTCGCGCCTGCCGCCCGAGCGCGGCGACCCGGAAGAGCTCGGCGGCCGACGCGAAGGCGAAGAGCGGCACGTGGCGGAGGCGCTCGGCGACCTCGACGGCTGGCAGCGGTTCCTGCCAGAGCGACTGCCGGCGGCCCGGCGTCAGGCGCGCCGCCGCCGAGGCCCACGACGCGGCCTCGAAGACGAACCAGTCCGCGGCGTCCCGCCGCGCCAGCGCCTGCTCCACGTCGTCGGCGAGGGCCCACAGGCCGTGGGCCTCGACGAACTGGATGGCGGCGGCGGCGACGACCTGGTCGCGGTCGTGGATGAGCTGCGCCAGCGTGTCCTCGACGTCGCGCACGCGGGTGCGGTGGAGGACGTTGCCCTTCTGGATGCGCTCCTCGGCGGGGAGGTCCTCGACGAGCAGCATCACGCGGCGCCTGGTGTCGCCCGCGAGCAGGTTGTCGAGGTATTCCACGGCGCTCGACCGCCCGCGCGGATCCCGGCGCGCCAGGGCGCGCCTGACGGCGGCGATGTCCTGCGGCGGGTGGACGAGGCCGAGCAGCAGGAACATGCGGTTCACCGCGCGCCGGTGCTTCTCGGTGAGGGCCCGCGCGAGCAGGCAGTCGGCGTCGAGCCCGCCGGCCACGAACAGGTTGTGGTGCAGCGTGAGGGCGCCGAAGGCGCGGGTCGTCTCGTGGACGAGCCGCCGCTCGACGGTCGCCTGGTCGACCGCCAGCTCCGGGTGATCGCGGCGGAGGCGCCCGATGGCGGTCATGGCCTTGAAGCGCACGAAGCCGTCCGGCGCGTCGAGCGCGCGCACGAGGACCGCCAGCGAGGCCGCCGTCGGGATGCGCGCCAGCGTGCCCGGGACGTGCCGGCGCACCCAGACGTCCTCGTCGGGGTCCTCGAGGAAGTAGGCGAGCGCCTCGACGACGCCCTCGCCGTAGCCGACGAGGACCTCGCGCGCGGCGCGCTTGAGCAGCCGGTGCCGCAGGAGCGAGACGAGCGGGGGGACGAAGAGGTAGTCGCCCGCGCCGAGGCGCCCGGCGCTGCGGATGGCCTCGAGCGCCACGGGCACGCTCGTGTCGTACATCAGCGGCACGAGCAGCGGGCGGAAGCGCGGGTGCTCGACGTGCCCGAGCGCGCGCGCGACCTCGAGCCGCACGTCCGCCGCCAGGTCGCGCGTGTCGGAGGCGAGCCGGCGGAAGGCGTCCTCGGCCGCGTCCACGTCGGCGGGCGCCGCGCTCAGCGTCAGCGCCGTCGCGGCGGTCACGGCCATCCTGGGGTCCGCGCTCACGAGGTAGCCGCGGACGGCGTCCGCCGCGCTCTCGCGCCGGAGCGCGGCCAGGGCCCGCACGGCCGCGAAGCCGACCTCGGGGTCGGGGTCGGTCAGCGCCCGCTCGACGCCCGGCAGCCAGGCGGCGCCGGCGGCCGGGCCCATCTCCGCCGCCACGCCGAGCGCGCGCGCCCGGACGACGGGCGACTCGTGGAAGAGCAGGAGCGGCGTGACGAGGTGGCGCTTGTCGAGCGACTCGAGCAGGTCGATCGCGTACACGACCTTGCGCGGGTCGTGGCCCGCGAGCGCGGCGACCAGCGTCTCGACGGTCGTGAGGTCGCCGGAGTTGAGGCGGATCTCGGCGGGCTCGAGCGCCTCCTGGTCGAGGCTCCGCCGGAACGCGGTCAGGTACTCGCGCCGCGCGCGGAGGGCGAAGAGGATCCACAGGCCCGTCATGGCCAGGCTCGCGTAGCTCAGCTGCTGCCACGTCAGGCCGAGGCCCCAGTCCTTGATGAGCACGAGGATGAGCAGCGCGCCCAGGCCCTTGGCCAGGCGATCGACGGTCACGTCGATGAACGGCTTGGCCCGGTACTTCAGGTCGGGCGGCAACGGCAGGAAGAGGATCTCGCGCGACGTCTTGTCGACGGTGTAGCGCAGGGAGGTGTCGAGCACGCGCGCGAGCCCGGCGGTCCACAGCGCGCCGTTGACCAGCATCAGGATCCCGCTGCTCCCGAGGCTGACCGGCAGGATGAGCAGCGCGAACCCGATGCCCAGGTAGCGGTGGATGCGGCTCGTCAGCACCACCTGGATGAAGAATCCGATGAGCGACAGGTAGAGGATGATCTGGGCGAGGAACGCCGCGATCGCGTCGGCCGACCCCTTCGACTCGGCCGCGGCCATGTTGAGCTGCTGCTCGATGATCGCCGCGCCGATCGCGGCGAAGCCGATGACGAGCGCGATGACCTGCAGGTGGCGCGACCCGAGGAGCAGCCGCAGCGCCTCGGCGCCGCTCACGCGCTCCTCCTCGCCCGTCGCCGCCGCGTTCGACTGGCCCGCGCGCTGCTCGCGCGCGATGACCCACGTCACGATGCCGAGGCACGCGAGCAGGATCGCCGCGCTCACGAGCAGCATGGCGTTCTGGCCGAGCGCCTCGACGAGCGCCGTGGTCAGCCCCGCGCCGGTGGCGCCGCCCAGGCTGGCGCCGCCCCCGATGAGCCCGAACAGCCGCTTGGCCTGCCGGGCGTCGTACACGTCATTGGCGATCGTCCAGAACTGGCTGATGAGCAGGATGCCCAGGATCAGGCCGAACAGGTAGAACGCGACCGAGACCCACTCCGCGCCGACGCGCGTGAACAGCACCCAGAAGGCGACGAGCAGCGCCACCATGGCCGCCTGGGTCACCGGCACGACCCAGCGCCGCGGCACGACCGCGATCGCCCGCGAGTAGCCCTGCATGATCACGCCGATCAGCACGCCCGCAGCGAACTGCACCCACGGCAGGTTGTCGGCGCCGAGGCTGCCGATGAACTGCGACCGGGTAATCGGCTTGACGATGTTGTAGCTGGTCATCGCCAGGAAGGAATAGGCGAACATGAGGAGCGCGGTGAGCGCCTCGCCGTCCCGGACCTGCGCGATGGGGCTGAACAGCCGGCTCGCGAGCGAGCCGGTCGACCGTTCTGTCATGTGGGAAACCGGCGCCATCTTACCCCAGCCGGGACGCCCGCGCGGCCCGCCGGGGTAAACTCGGAAGCCCGCGACCATGCGCAAGTTCCTCGAACGCCTGACCGGCCTGCCGCCGCGCGAATTGAGCCGCGCGCTGCAGCTGTTCGCCTACCTCTTCCTGACCATGGCCGGGTCGGTGGCGAGCAAGGCGACGCGGGACGCGCTGTTCCTCGACCGGTACCGCGCGGTCGACCTCCCGTACGCCGACATCGCCATCGCCGGCCTCGTCGGCCTCGTCGCCGGGCTGTACATCCGCATCGGCCAGCGCGCCAGCCTGCGGACCCTGCAGGTCGGCAGCCTGCTCTTCTTCGCCGCCAGCGCCGTCGCCTTCTGGTGGCTCGCGCGGGCCGGCGCCGGCGGCTGGCTCTTCGCGGTCATCTACGTCTGGGTCGGCGTGTTCAGCGTGCTCGTGCCGACGCAGGTCTGGACGCTGGCCAACTACGTGATGACGACGCGCGAGGCGCGGCGGGCCTTCGGCCTCATCGGCAGCGGCGCGATCCTGGGCTGGATCGTCGGGGGCCTGGCGACCCGCGAGACCGCGGGCCGCTTCGGCGTCGAGAGCCTCCTGCTCTGGGTCGCCGCCACGCTCGTGGTGTCGGCGCTCCTGGTGCTCCGGCTCTGGCGCGACAGGCCGTCGTACGTCGCCAACGCGCCGGCGGGGGGCGGCGGCGCGATGGGCATGAGCAGCCTGCTCAGCAGCCTCGTGACGATCCACCAGTCGCGCTACCTCCGCGCCATCGCCCTCGTGATCCTCTTCTCGGCGCTCGCGACGACGGTGGCCGGCTGGCAGTTCAAGGCCATCGCGAAGGCCACGATCCCGGACACCGACCAGCTCGCCGTCTTCTTCGGCACCTTCAACATCGTCGCCGGCCTGGCCTCGCTGGCCCTGCAGCTCGCCCTGACGGACCGCGTGCTGCGGCAGGTCGGGGTGGGCGCGGCGCTGTTCATCGTGCCCGTGGCGCTGTCGGCGAGCTCGGCGTCGCTGCTGCTGCTCGGCACCCTCGTCGCGGCGTCGGCGGTGAAGGCGAGCGACCAGGTGCTGCGCTACTCGATCGACAAGGTGACGGTGGAGCTGCTCTACCTGCCGGTGCCGGCCGCGCAGACCTTCCGGGTCAAGGCGTTCATCGACACGGTGGTGTACCGGATGGGCGACGCGCTCGGCGGCCTCGCGGTCCTCGTCTTCGCGGCCTACCTCGGCGTGAGCGCGGTCGGGATGGCCTGGGTCTGCCTCGCGTTCGTGGCGGCCTGGTTCGCGGCGGCGGCGTTCGCGCGCCGCGAGTACGTGGCCAACCTGAGCGAGAGCATCCACCAGCACCGCGTCGACACCGAGCGCCGCTCCACGCCCGTGCTGGAGCGGTCGGCCGCGGAGCTCATCGTCCAGAAGCTGGACGGCGAGCCGGGCCAGATCATCTACGCGCTCAGGCTCTTCGAGATGGCGCACGACCGCGCGGTGCACCCCGCCGTGCGCGCGCTCGTCAACCACCCGTCGCCCGAGGTCCGCTGCCGCGCGATCGCGCTGCTCGGCCGCGCCGGGGACACGACCGTGCTCGCCGACGTCGAGCGGCGGCTGTACGACGAGCACCTCGACGTGCGGACCGAGGCGCTGCTGTACCTCGCGGAGCACGCGCACATCGACCCGCTCGAGCGCATCGAGGAGCTCGGCGCGTTCCCCGACTTCTCGATCCAGGCGGCGATGGCGGCCTTCCTCGCGCGGCCGGGCCGGACGCAGAAGCTCGATGCCGCGCGCGCGATCCTCGGCCGGATGGTGGACGACGTGTCGGGCAGGGGCCGCCCCGGGCGCCTGGAGGCCGCGCGCCTCATCGCGTCACTGCCGGACGTGTTCGACCGCGAGCTGCGGCTCCTGCTCCAGGACGCCGACCCCGACGTGGCCGTCGAGGCGGTGCGGGCCGTGGGCCGCCTGCACAAGCGCGCCTTCGTGCCGCGCGTGCTCGAGCGGCTGGCCGAGCCGGCGCTCACCCCCGTGGCCGTCGAGACGCTCGCGGGCTTCGGCGACCGGATCGTCGGGACCTTGCGCGACTACCTGATCGACGGCGACATGCCCGTCGCGGTGCGCCGGGAGGTGCCGGCGATCCTGCAGGCCATCGGCACCCCGGCGGCGCAGTACGTGTTGACCGAGAGCGTGCTCGACAGCGACACGGTGCTCCGGTACCACGTGATCACCGCGCTCAACAAGCTGGGGCAGCTCCACCCCGAGCGGCGCGTGAACCGCAAGATCGTCGAGACGGTGCTCGCCGCCGAGATCATGGGCCACTACCGGTCGTACCAGGTGCTCGGCACGCTCGGCACGACGCTCGACGAGGCCGGCGACCCCGTCGTGCAGGGCCTCAGGGACTCGATTGAGCACGAGGCGGAGCGGATCTTCCGGCTGCTGAAGATCCTGTACCCGGAGCACGACCTGCACAGCGCCTACGTCGGCCTCCGGACGGACGACCCGGTGGTGCGCGACAACGCGCTGGAGTTCCTCGACACGATCCTGCCGCCCCACATGCGGACGCTCGTCGTGCCGCTGTTCGACAGGGACGTGACGCTGGCGGCGCGGGCGCGCATCGCCAACCGCCTGCTCGGGGCCTCGCTCGGCGACCGCGAGGAGGCGATCGAGGTCATGGCGCTCAGCCAGGACCCGTGGCTGCAGTCGTGCGCGGCCTACACGATCGGCGAGCTGCGGCTCGTCCGCTTCGCCGACGTGCTCGACCGCTGGTCCAGCGACACCGACCCGCTGCTGCGCGCGACGGCCGTCGACGCCCGCGAGAAGCTGAAGCGCTCCGCCTCGAGCGCCGCCGGCGTGGGACTGGTCTAGAGCCAGGGTGCCAAGGGTGCCAGCGGTGCGCTGGACACGGAGCGCGAACCCGTCGAACCCGTCGGCCCGACGAGCCTACGTGTCCGCTGACGACGGGGGATCACGGGTAGCCACGAAGGCCACGAAGGACGGGCAACACGAAGGACGACGACGATGGGATCAGGAACGCTCCCGGCCGAAGCCCTGCTTCGTGCCGTGGCTTCGTGTTCTTCGTGCGCGTCGTGGCGTTACTTGTGATCCCGAGCACCTGTCGGCTGACTACGCCGGCCTGATGGCCTCCGCGGCGGGGGAGTCGGGCCAGGTCGGGACGGGCGCGGCGGTGTAGCCGGCGTGGGCCAGGCGGTCCTGGAAGAGCGCGATCTGGGACGCGGCGAACTGCAGGCGGACCACGACGCGCAGGACCAGGTAGGTCTGCGACACGGCGAAGCCGATCCAGAACCCGATGCCCCCGCCCGCGCCGGGCGCCACGACGGCGTAGGCGAGAAGCAGCGCGACGAACAGCAGCATGTCGGCGAGATACAGGCCGAGGCACGCCCACGCGTTGCGCCAGGCGAAGCGGGCGCCGGCCACCAGCGCCCCCAGCATGCTGCGCCGGTCCTCGACGACCGCGCGGATCTTCGCGTAGTCGACGACGAGGTTCACCACGAGCAGCAGGGCGCCGAAGGCCGCGTAGAGCGCCACGCGGTACACGAACGCCGTCCGCTCCATCGAGACGTTGCGCGTCCACGCCCCGTACACCGTGTCGAAGAGCAGCGGGTGGACCCAGGCGAAGAGGGCCCAGTAGGCCGCGCCCGCGACGACCGCCAGGCGCAGGAAGCGGAAGAAGAACGTGCCGCACGCCGCGAAGAAGCCCGCCACGCCGACCCGGTGGCCGCGCGCGAGCCGGTCGAGCGTGCCGCCGAGCAGGAAGGTCGACAGCACGAGGTGCGCGGCCACCGCCGACACGATGACGGTCGGCAGGCCCTCGGCGTCGGCCACCCCGCTCAGGTTCTTCAGCACCGCCGCGAACCCGATGATCGCGGGCACGAAGGTCTGGCCGATGCCGGCCGCCTGCGCGAGGAACTCGTTCCACCAGTCGAAGTTCACGCCGCGCGCGGCCTCGGCGGCGGCGAGGCTGTCGCCGAGGTGCGCCGCGAGCATGCCCCGGAGCGTCAGGGCCAGCGGCAGCGCCAGCAGCACCGTCGCGAGCCAGAGCCCCGCCACCAGCCACGTCGCGCCCGCGACCGTCCGCAGGCCGTCGGCGAACGCGCCGGTCACGCCCCGCGTGGCCCGCGGCGCCGCCGCCTCCGGAACGGCCGTCGCCTCCGGAACGGCCGTCGCCTGGATCTCCGTCATGCGAAGAACCCCCACGTCAGCATCAGGTCCTGCACCCAGACCATCCAGGTCAGCGCCCACTTCGTGGACGCCGCGTCCGCCTCCGGCTCGAGCGTCCGGCTGTTGTTCGTGTAGTCGACGTCGAGCAGCAGCACGCGGTCCGGGTCGACCTGCACCGACACGGCCCTGACGCCGCGGTCCCAGGTGTAGGCGTGCCAGCGGTCCCGGCCGTCCCAGGTCTCGCGCGCCTCGGTGCCGTCCGCGAAGCGCACCAGCACGTCCACGGGGAAGGTCGCCTCGCCGAAGCGCCGGACGACGGCGGTGGTGTGCCAGGTGTCGGACGTCTCGTCCTCGAAGGACGGGTTGGGGCCGTCGGTCATGCCGCGCACGCCCGCGCGCCGGCTCTCGAAGCGCTCGACGCCGTAGTCGAAGACGTTCGAGCCCCGGTACACCTCGTCGAAGAACCACGTGAGATCGCGGCCGCTCACCTCGTTCAGCACGGCGAAGAAGTCCTCGGGCCGCGGGTGCCGGAACTTCCACCGCTCGAAGTAGGTCGACATCGCCTGCTGCAGCGTGTCCCACCCGAGGTAGCGCTCCAGCGTCTGCAGCCAGAGCGCCGTCTTGCTGTAGGTGATCTGCGAGTGCGTGCCCGGCCAGTACCGCCAGGTCGACGTCGACGGCGCGTCGCGCTCCGCCGCGCCCCGGTACCCGTTCAGGCCGTTGCCGTCGGTCGCCCGGTCGAGCGCGATGTCGCGCATCTGCCACGGGAGGAACCCGCCGAAGAACCGCTCGACGCGGTAGTTGGGCGTGAACGCGATCGACTGCACGCGCTCCTCGGAGAACGTGTTCAGCCCCTCGTCCATCCACGCGTGCTCGAACTCGTTGTTGCCGACGATGGCGTACCAGAACTGGTGGCCGGCCTCGTGCACCGTGACCGACTCGGGCTGGTTGCTCCCGGCCGGCGCGAGCCACCGCGAACCGGCGGTGAACAGCGTCGGGTACTCCATGCCGCCGGTGCCGCTCTGCCACGCCGGGTCGACGATGGTGATGTGGTCGTACGGGTAGGGGCCGTACCACTCGCCGTAGTAGCGGAGCGCCGCGGCGGTCGCGTCGAAGTGCCGATCCTCCTGGCCCCGGTGCTCGGGCTGCAGCAGGAGGCGCATCTCGACCGGCGGCAGGCCCGGCTGCTCGAAGCGGCGGGTGAGGGAGAGGAAGTCGGGGCTCGTGGTCCACGCGAAGTCGTGGACGTCCTCCTGGTAGAACCGGTGCGTCGTCGTGCCGTCGCCGTTGTCGGTGTCGGCCTGGTCCACGCCGGTCGCGCCGACGACCCAGCCGGTCGGCACCGTCAGCCGGACGTCGTACACCCCGTAGTCGGAGAAGAACTCGGTGTTGGCGTGGAACTGGTGCGCCGTCCACGCGCCGTCCTCGTAGACGGCGACCTTCGGGAACCACTGGGCGATGAAGTAGTAGTGGCCGAGCGCGCCCGTGCGCGAGAACGTGCGCGGGACGTGCGCGGTCCAGGAGAGCCGCACCGCAATCGTCTCGCCGGGAGCCACGGGTGCGGGCAGCGCGACGGCCGCCAGCGTGCGGTCGTCGGCGTTGCCGTCGTCCGGCTGGACGTAGGCGAAGCCCGGCAGCAGGTCGGTGGCGCCACCGTCCTGGCCGACGAGCGCGATGGCCGTCACGTCGGTGTAGCCCCAGTCGCCGGGCTCGCGGTCCGCGGCGCCGGACGTGCCGCCCGCGAGCTGGCGGTCACGGAGCCAGGTGGACGACGTGTTGCGCCAGCCGTTCCAGTACAGGTGCAGGCGGAGCGTGTCGGTGGGCGCGCCGCCGATGTTGCGCCAGCGGATGGTCTCGGTGCCGACGATGGTGCGCGTGGCGTGGTCGAGCCGCGCCTCGATCTCGTAGCTGGCGTTCCTCGGCGAAAGGGCGCCGGGGGCGGGCTGGTCGTCCTGCCGCCGCAGGACGGCGGGCGGCTCGGGCGCCTCCGGGAGCTCCGGAAAGACCTCCTGCCCGGCCGTGGCCACCTCGTCCGCGACGGCCGCCGCCGAAGGGCCTGCCCCGAGCGGAGTCGAGGGGGCGAGGCCGACGAGGAGGCCCGCCAGGAAGACCACCGGCAGCACGCGGCGTGGCGCCGCGAGCGCCGGCAGGAGCGCCGCGAAGCGCGATCCGGGCGCCGTTCGGCCCGGCTGTTCGTGCATGTGTCGTCTCTGTCGCATGGTGTCGCGTGTCGCGCCGATCCTACACCCGGAACCGGCGCCCCGCCTCGTATATGATCGTGCGGTTCGGCCCCGCTTTCACGGCCGGACCGAGGGTGGAGAGATGGCGATTCGCGTGATGTTCTACGGGCTGGGGCCCATCGGCGCCGCGGTGGCGCGGCAGGTGGCGACGCGCAAGGGGTTCACCATCGTCGGCGGCATCGACATCGACCGCGCGAAGATCGGGCGGGACCTGGGCGAGGTCATCGGCTTCGGCCGGAAGATGCGGGTGCGCGTCACCAACGACGCGGTGGGCGCCATCAAGAAGGCCCGCCCCGACTGCGTCGTCCTCTGCACGAACTCGTCGCTGAAGAAGGTGATGCCGCAGATCGAGGCGGTGCTGAAGCTCAAGGTGCCGATCGTGAGCACCACAGAGGAGCTGTCGTACCCCGTCGGGCCGAACCGGCGCCTCGCGAAGAAAATCGACGAGCTGGCGCGGAAGGCGAAGGTGGCGGTCCTCGGCACCGGCGTGAACCCGGGCTTCGTGATGGACGCGCTCCCCATCGCCCTGAGCGGCGTCTGCGAACGCGTCGACCGCATCGTCGTGCACCGCGTGCAGGACGCAAGCGTGCGGCGCCTGCCCTTCCAGCAGAAGATCGGATCCGGCCTGACGAAGGAGCAGTTCCAGCGCAAGGTCGAGGACGGGTCGGTGCGGCACGTCGGGCTGGCCGAGTCGGTGACGATGATCGCGGAGGCGATGGGCTGGAAGCTCGACAAGGTGACCGACGTCATCAAGCCCCAGATCGCCACCGAGACGGTCGAGAGCGAGTTCCTCGCGGTCGACCCCGGCTACGTGTGCGGCATCGTGCAGGACGGCACCGGCTGGAAGGACGGCAAGGCGATCATCACCCTGCACATGGAGGCCTACCTCGGGGCGCCCGAGTCGTACGACTCGGTGACCATCGAGGGCAGCCCGCGCATCGAGCAGAAGATCGCCGGCGGCGTCCACGGCGACATCGCGACGGCGTCGATCACCGTCAACTCGATTCCGAAGGTGATCGCGGCGGCGCCCGGACTCCGCACGATGCGCGACACCGCGCTGCCGTCCTTCTTCGGCGGCCGCTAGTGGCTTGTACTCACTGAAGCAGTACTGGTACTGTTTGGCGCCATATGGCGCTGACGTTGACGACCGATGAACGAACCGAGCTTGAGCGCCGCGTCCGCAGTCTCAAGATCAGAGCCGAGGATG
>JBFWOG010000002.1:0-396623 GCA_050250645.1 Vicinamibacterales bacterium | reverse complement strand
GCATCGAGCACCGTCGGACACGACCAGCGAATCGGAGTGGGCATGTGCCCATCAGATCACAGCCCGATCGCGGCGTCGATCCCCCGGCCCGCCAGTGGCCGATTTACGTGATCAGCTCTCTAGCGGCGCCCGCGCGGCGCCCGCCGGGCGGGGCCGGGGCGCCTCAGCGGAGGTCCTCGCCGGCCCGCGCCAGGACGAGGTGGACCAGGCCGAGGTTCCGCGTGCGGAACGCCGCCTCGCAGGTCGCCAGGTAGTACTCCCACATCCGCACGAAGCGCGCGTCGAAGCCGAGCGACCGGACGCGATCGATCCGCTCGAAGAACGCGGCGCGCCAGGCCGCGAGCGTCCGGGCGTAGTCGAGCGGCCGGTCCTCGATCTCGATGAGGCCGAGCCGCGAGACGCGGGCCGCGACCCCGGCGACCTCCCGGATCGAGGGCAGCAGCCCGCCCGGGAAGATGTGCTTCTGGATCCAGTCGCAGTGGCGCGCGTACTCGTCGAAGTGGTGGTCCGGCATGGTGATGGCCTGGATCCCGGCGCGCCCGCCGGGCGCGAGCGCGCGGTCGATGGCGCGGAAGAAGCCGGGCCAGAACTCGCGGCCGACGGCCTCGATCATCTCGATCGAGACGATCTTGCTGTAGCGGCCGGTCACGTCGCGGTAGTCGCAGTACTGGATGTCGACCCGGCCGGCGAGGCCGGCCTCGGCGACCCGGGCGCGCGACAGTTCGAGCTGCTCGCGCGACACCGTGATCCCCGTCACGCGGCACCCCGTCGTGCGCGCCGCGTGCATCGCGAAGCCGCCCCACCCCGACCCGATCTCGAGCACGTGGTCGTCCGGCCCGAGCGCGAGGCGCTCGGTCCAGCGGCGGAACTTGCGCGCCTGCGCGTCCGCCAGGGTGTCGTCGGCCGCCTCGTAGACGCCGCTCGAGTACGCCATCGACGGGTCGAGGAACGTCTCGAAGAGGTCGTTGCTCAGGTCGTAGTGCGCCTCGATGTTGCGGCGGCTGCCCCGGCGCGTGTTGGCGCGGAGCCGGTGGCCCAGGTCGTTGGCGAGGTTCGCGAGGCGCGAGAGCGGCGAGTCGAGCGGGAGCGCCGCCTGGTTGCGCAGCACGAGCTCGACGAACCGCGCGAGGTCGTCGGTGCGCCAGTCGCCGTCCATGTACGACTCGCCGGCCCCGAGGTCGCCGCCGAGCGCGAACTTCCGGAAGAAGGCCTCGCGCGCGACCCAGAGCGTCGCGTGCGGCTCGGCGCCGGGCGCCCCGCCCGACAGCCGCTGGCCGTCCGGCAGGTGCACGGTCAGCCGCCCCACCTGCCACGCCGCCAGCGCGTCGGCGAGGCGGCGCCGGACGATGGTCCCGAACAGGCGGTCGACCAGACCGGCCCGGTCCAGGGCCGCGGCCCTCCCGCTCATCGACGGCACCGCCGTCGGCATCCGCCACTCTGGGTTCTGCATGCTCTCCTGCCTCACGCCTCGGTTCGCCGCGCCGACTCCGGGTCGTACGCGGGCTTGGGATGGTAGGCCGCGCCCTTCAGCCAGAGGCGAAGGGCCTGCCAGTGGATGGCCGCGACGACCTGGACCGTCGACCACGGCCGGCGGGCCAGCAGGCCCAGGAGCGCCCGGTCCGTCAGCGGCCGCCGGTCGAGGGACAGGCGGGACACGAAGACCGGCGCCCCCCCGCGGTACAGGTCGATGCGGATGTCGAGGTGCGCCTCGGCGATCGCGAACTGGAAGCGGTACGTGCCGTCGAGCGTGAAGAAGGGCGAGACGTGGAAGACCTTCTTGTCCTGCCACACGCGCGCCCCCGCCCCCGCGCCCGGCGCGCCCGGCGCCGCGGCCCGGCCCGACGAGGCCGGCAGCAGGTAGCAGTGGCGCTCGCCGAACGTGTTGTTCACTTCCGCGACGATCGCCGCCAGGGCGCCGGCCCGGTCATGGCACAGGTAGAAGCTGACCGGGTTGAACACGAAGCCGAACACGCGCGCCTGGGTCACGAGCTCGATCCGGCCGAGGGGCGCCGTGACCCCGCCGGCCCTGGCGAAGCGCTCGACCCGGGCGCGGAGCGGCTCGGACGGATCGCCGAGGTGGTCCGACTCGTGGAACGCGGCGGGGCGCGCCCGGTTCACCCCGAACAGCCGCAGGCCGGCGTCGAGGGCGGGCAGCTCATCGAGGTCGAGACGCAGCATCGAGACGCGGTACCGGAACCCGTGGGGCCACGGCGCGAGGCGCTGGTGCATGACCGCACCCGCGAGGAGCGACGAGCGGAACCCGGCCGGCGGCCTCACAGGTCCAGCCCGAAGGCGCGCGTCACGGCGAGGGCCGAGACGAGCCCGTCCTCGTGGAAGCCGTAGCGCAGGTGGGCCCCGCAGTAGTGCGTCCGCCGCTGCCCGTTCAGCCGCGCCACCAGGGCCTGTCCCTCGAAGGCCGCCCGGTCGAGGATGGGGTGCGTGTAGGTCATGCGCGCCAGGACCTCCCCGCCGACGGGCGCGACCGGGTTCAGCGAGCAGAGGACACGGGGCTCGTCGCCGAGGCCCTGCAGCCGGCTCAGGTCGTAGGTCACGGACACCGGCGCCCCGTCGGCTTCGCAGTCGGCGAGGTCACAGTTCCACGAGGCCCGCGCGCCGCGCGCCCGCGGCAGCAGGGAGGCGTCGGTGTGCAGCCAGGTGTCGTTCGTCGAGTACCGGAACCGGCCGAGCGCCTCCCGCTCGGCGTCGCTCGGGTCGCCGAGCAGCGCGAGGGCCTCGTCCGCATGCGTCGCGATCACGACGTGGTCGTGCCGGGTGGTCTCGCCGTTCACCGTGCGTACTGCGACGCCGTCGGCGTCGCGGAGGATCCGCGCCACGGGGAGTCCCGCCCGGACGGCCCCGTCGAGCCGCCGCGCAATCGCCTGGACGTACGCGCGGCTGCCGCCGGCGACCGTCCGCCAGGTGGGCTGGCCCGTCGCCGCGAGCAGCCCGTGGTTGTCGAAGAAGCGGAGGAACGACAGCGCCGGGAACGCGCGCATGTCGGCCGACGAGGCCGACCAGATCGCCCCGCCCATCGGCAGGATGAAGTGCCGCACGAGGCCAGGGCCGAAGCCGTGACGGTCCAGGAAGGCGCCGAGCGAGAGGCCCTCGGCCGACCCGTCGACGAGCGCGTCCTGGCCGGCCCGGAAGAAGCGCGCCACGTCCGCCAGCATCGTCCAGTGACGCGGGTCGAGCGCGCGCCGTGGCTGCGCGAACAGGCCCGCGGGGCCGAGGCTCGAGTACTCGAGCCCACAGCGCCGGCACCGCACGCCGAACGACATGTCGCTCGCGCGGCTCTCGACGCCGAGCGAGGCGAGCAGGGTGAGGAAGTTCGGGTAGGTGCGCGCGTTGAACACCATGAAGCCGGTGTCCACCGCCAGGGGCCGCCCCCCCACCGCCACGTCGTGGGTGTGCGCGTGGCCGCCGAGCCGGGGCTCCCGCTCGAAGAGCGTCACCTCGTGGGCGCGCGAGAGCACGAACGCCGCCGACAACCCCGAGATCCCTGCACCGACAATCGCAATTCGCACCTCTTATCCTGAAAACCGGTTCCACACGTCATCAACCCCCCTGGAGGCACGGCTATTCCCGCCCCTCGACTCGACGGCGCGCGCGTCTGGCTGACCGGCGCCAGCTCCGGCATCGGCGAGGCCCTCGTCGCGCCCCTCATCGCGGACGGCGCGCGCGTCGCCCTGAGCGCCAGGACCCCCGGTGCCCTCGAGCGGGTGGCCCGGACCGCCCCCGCGGGCCGGACGCTGGTCGTGCCGGTCGACGTGTCCGACCGCGCCGCGGTCGGCGCCGCCGTCGCCCGCATCGAGCACGAGTGGGGGGGGATTGACCTGGCCATCCTGAACGCGGGCACGCACACGCCGGTGTCCGGCCTGGCGCTCGACGCGGCCGACTTCGAGCGGCTCGTCCGCGTCAACTACCTCAGCGTCATCTACGGCCTCGAGGCCGTGCTGCCCGGCATGCTCGCGCGGGGCCGCGGCCACGTCGCCGGCGTGGCGAGCCTGGCCG
The DNA here is from genome assembly GCA_050250645.1 of Vicinamibacterales bacterium. Lineage (GTDB taxonomy): Bacteria > Acidobacteriota > Vicinamibacteria > Vicinamibacterales > UBA2999 > JBFWVR01. The sequence continues at coordinate 392,612 of JBFWOG010000002.1, read as the reverse complement.
GCTACCGCGCGCTGCCGACCGCCGCCGCCTACGGCGCGTCGAAGGCCGCGGCCATCCTGGCGCTCGACGCGCTCCGCTTCGACCTCGCGCCGAAGGGCATCGACGTCACCGTCGTGAACCCCGGCTTCGTCAGGACGCCCCTGACGGACCGCAACGACTTCCGGATGCCGGGGCTCATCGACGCGGCCGACGCCGCGCGCGTGATCGTGGACGGCCTCGTCCGGCGCCGGAAGGAGATCCACTTCCCCGGGCGGTTCTCCTGGCTGATGAAGACGCTGCGGGTGCTGCCGTACCCGATCTACGAGCGCCTGGTCGCCAGGACGACCCGCGGGTAGCATGCGGACGCGGATCGCGTACGGCGCGCCCGCCTTCGCGATGGCGCTCTTCGGCGTGCCGGTGTTCGTCCACCTGCCGCGGTTCTACGCCGATGTCGCCGGCGCGCCGATCGGGGCGCTGGGCGCCGCCATCCTCCTCACCCGCCTGTGGGACGCCGCGCTCGACCCGGTCATCGGCGCGTGGAGCGACCGCGCCGAGACCCGCTGGGGACGCCGGCGCCCGTTCATCGCCGCAGGCGCGGCGCCGCTGGCGCTGGCCGTCGCCCTCCTGATGGCCCCACCGGCGCTCGGCCCAGCAGGGGCCGTCGCGTGGTTCACCGTCACCATGGCTGCGGGATTCCTTGCGTGGACCACGGTGCAGATCCCCTACGCGGCGCTCGGCCCGGAACTCGAGACCGGACACCACGAACGCACGGCGCTCTTCGCCGTCCGGGATGGACTCTGGATGGCCGGCACGCTGGTGGCAGCCGCGATGCCGGCGCTGTTGCGCGCCGTCCTGCCGGACGGCGCCGGCGAGCGCGCGGTCTTCGGGTGGATGGGGGCGATCTACGGCAGCCTGATCGTGGCCCTCGCCTGGGGCGCGGTGGCCGTCCTCCGCGAGCGGCCCCCGGCCGCCCGGACCACGGCCCCGGCCCCACCCTGGCGGGTCGCGCGCGAGGCCCTTGCCAACCGGCCCTTCCGCATCCTGCTCGCCGCCTACGCGATCGGCGCGCTGGGCGGGGCGCTGCCCGGCACGCTGATCTTCTTCTTCGTCGAGCACGTCCTCGCGGCGCCGGAACTGGGTGACCTCTTCCTCGCCCTCTACTTCCTCGTCGGGTTCGCGTGCCTGCCCGCCTGGACGTGGCTGGCCAGGCGCGTGGGCAAGAAGCCCGCCTTCCTCGCCGCCATGGGCCTCTCGGTGGCGGTGTTCTCCGCCGCGTTCCTCCTCGGCCCGGGCGACACCCTGGCCTACGGCGCCGTCGTCGTGCTGAGCGGCACCGGGTTCGGGGCGGGACTCGTGCTGCCGGCCTCGATGCAGGCCGACACCCTCGACCTCGACGAGCTCCGCTCCGGGGCGCGGCGCGAGGGCGTGTACCTCGGCCTCTGGTCGGTCGTCATGAAGAGCTCGGCCGCCATCGGCGCCGGCGCCGGGCTCACCGTGCTGGGGTGGGCCGGCTACGCCGGGACCGGGACGCCGCCCGAGCCGGCGCTGCTGGCCATCCGCGTGCTCTATTGCCTCGTGCCCTGCGCGTGCTACCTCGCCGCCCTCGTCGTGGCCGCGCGCTATCCGCTCGACGAGGCTGCCTGCCGGCGCATCCGGGACGAACTCGACGCGCGGAACACGCGCCCGCCGCAGGCCGCTCCTGTCGCTTGACCAGACGCTTTCATAGTGATATCACTTAGGTATCACAAGGAGGCGGCTCACATGACCCGCGAACGCGACGCCCACGGTATTCCCGGACTCCCCACGCTCCTCGTCCTGCTCGCCGTCCTCGGCGGGCTCGGCTGGGCGCTCTTCACCGCCATCCGCGCCCAGGAGCCGGTGCTCGTGGTCGCGGCCGTGGTCGGGCTCGTGGTGACGGCTGCCCTGCTGGCCGGCCTCTTCATGGTGAACCCCAACGAGGCCAAGGTGCTGCAGCTCTTCGGCGAGTACGTGGGCACCGCCAAGATCCAGGGCCTCCGGTGGGCCAACCCCTTCCTCACCAAGAAGGTGGTGTCGCTCCGCGTGCGCAACTTCGAGAGCTCCCGCCTCAAGGTCAACGACAGCGACGGCAACCCGATCGAGATCGCGGCCGTGGTGGTCTGGAAGGTCGTCGACACGGCGGAGGCCGTCTTCGAGGTGGACGACTTCGAGAACTACGTCCACGTCCAGAGCGAGGCCGCCGTCCGGAACCTGGCCACGAGCTACCCGTACGACGCCCACGAGGACGCGCACGTCTCCCTGCGCGGGCACACCGCCGCGGTGGCCGAGCACCTGAAGCGGGAGATCCAGGACCGGCTCGCCAAGGCCGGCGTCGAGGTGATCGAGGCGCGGATCAGCCACCTGGCCTACGCGCCGGAGATCGCCGCCGCGATGCTCCAGCGGCAGCAGGCGGGCGCCATCATCGCCGCGCGCCAGCGCATTGTCGAGGGGGCCGTGGGCATGGTCGAGATGGCGCTCGCGATGCTGGCCGAGAAGTCCATCCTGAACCTGGACGAGGATCGCCGGGCGGCCATGGTGAGCAACCTGCTCGTCGTGCTGTGCGGCGAGCGCGGGACCACGCCCGTCATCAACACCGGGACCATCTACCAGTAGGGGGCCGCCACCGCGGCCCGCAGACGGGTATCCATGGCCGATCGCAAGGCGTTCCTGCTTCGTGTCGATCCGCAGCTGCTGGAGGCGGTCCAGCGGTGGGCGAACGACGACCTGCGCAGCCTCAACGCGCAGATCGAGTTCCTCCTCCGCCGGAGCCTCCAGCAGGCCGGGCGCCTCCGCGCCCCGGCTCCCCCCACCCCGCCACCCGACGACGCCGCGTAGGCGCCGCTCGATCCAGAATCCCCGCCACCGGCGACTCGGGGCCGAACCGCGGCCGCCGTTTGGCGCCAGACTCCTACAAGCCGTGGGCCTGTTGACTTTCCCTTTTTATTCGCTTACAAAGTCTCGTTCCCGGCGCCATTCCGGGGCCGGCCGCCGGCCTGCCCCCGAGGACTCGTTCCGTGACTGATTCGATGGATGACCTGTCGGCGCTCCGCATCGAGCGCGAGCCCCTGCGGCCCGGTGGCCGGGGGTGGACGCGCTGGGTCGTGCTCTTCGTCGTGCTGGCGGCAGCAGGCCTCGGCGGCTGGACCTGGTTCACTCGCGAGCGGCCGGTCGAGGTCGAGGTGGCGACGGTCACCGAGCGGGCGGCGGGCGCGCAGGCATCGGTGCTGAATGCGTCCGGCTACGTGACGGCGCGGCGGCGGGCCACGGTGTCGTCGAAGGTCACCGGCAAGGTGATCGAGGTGAACGTCGAGGAAGGCATGGCGGTCCGCGAGGGCCAGGTGCTGGCGCGGCTGGACGACTCGACCCTGCGGGCGGGCCTGGCGCTGGCCCGGGCGCAGCTCGAGGCCGCGAAGCGCGCGGTGCCGGAGACCGAGGTGCGGCTCGCCCAGGCCCGGGTGACGCTCCGGCGCCAGCAGCAGCTGATGGCAGACCAGCTCTCGACGGCGTCCGACCTCGACCAGGCGCAGGCCGAGGTCGACTCGCTCGTGGCGCGGCTGGCCGCGACGGCCGAGCAGGTGACCGTGGCCGAGCGGCAGGTCGCCCTCCAGCAGACCGCGATCGACGACATGGTGATCCGGGCGCCCTTCAGCGGCGTGGCCATCTCGAAGGACGCGCAGCCTGGCGAGATGGTCTCGCCGGTCTCGGCCGGCGGTGGGTTCACGCGCACGGGCATCTGCACCATCGTGGACATGGCGTCGCTCGAGATCGAGGTGGACGTCAACGAGAGCTACATCAACCGGGTCGCGGCCGGCCAGCCGGTGGAGGCCGTCCTCGACGCGTATCCCGACTGGCAGATCCCGGCCCGGGTGATCGCCATCGTCCCGGCGGCCGATCGGCAGAAGGCCACGGTGCTGGTGCGCCTGGGCTTCGATCAGCTGGACCCGCGCATCCTGCCGGACATGGGCGTCAAGGTGACCTTCCTGCGCGACGCGCCGGAGGCCGGCGCGGCGCCGGCGCGCGCGGTGCAACTCGTGCCACGGAGCGCGGTGCGCGCGGAGGGCGGCGCGAGCTACGCGTTCGTGGTGCGCGAGGCCACCGTCGAGCGGCGGGCCGTGCAGACGGCGGGCACCGATGGCGACCGGATCGAGGTCGTCGCGGGCCTCACCGCCGGCGACCGCGTCGTCGTCGCGCCGCCGCCGGAGCTGGCCGAGGGCGTGGCCATCGTCATCAAGGGGAGCTGAGGCGTCATGAACCCACTCGTGAGCATTGCCGGCGTCCACAAGTACTTCGCCCGCGGGAGCGAGCGCATCGACGTGCTGAAGGGCGTGAACCTCGACATTCCGCAGGGCGAGTTCCTCGCGCTGATGGGCCCGTCCGGCTCCGGCAAGACGACGCTGCTCAACCTGATGGGCGGCCTCGACAGGCCGTCGGCCGGGTCGGTCTCGATCGCGGGGACCGACATCGCGACGCTGTCGGGCAGCCAGCTCTCCCGCTGGCGGGCGCACCACATCGGGTTCGTCTTCCAGCTCTACAACCTGCTGCCGGTGCTCACCGCGGAGCGGAACGTCGACCTGCCGCTGCTCCTCACGTCGCTGTCGCGCGCGGAGCGGAAGAAGCGGGTGGCGATCGCGCTCAAGGTGGTGGGGCTCGCCGAGCGGGCGAAGCACTACCCCCGCCAGCTGTCGGGCGGGCAGGAACAGCGCGTGGGCATCGCGCGGGCGATCGTGACGGATCCGACCCTGCTGCTCTGCGACGAGCCGACGGGCGACCTCGATCGCAAGGCGGGCGACGAGATCCTCGACCTGCTGCAGGCGCTCAACCAGCGGCACGGCAAGACCATCGTGATGGTGACGCACGACCCGCGCGCGGCCGAGCGGGCGACCCGGACGCTGCACCTCGACAAGGGCGTGCTGCTCGGGGCGGAGGCCGCATGAAGTACCTGCCGCTCCTCTGGAGCAGCCTCTGGCGCAAGAAGGTCCGCACGGTCTTCACGCTGCTCTCGATCTTCGTCGCCTTCCTGCTCTTCGGGCTGCTGATGACGATCCGCGGGGCGTTCAGCTTCGGGGTGGACATCGCGGGGCTCGACCGGCTGGTGCTCATCCACAAGGTGAGCCTCATCATGCCGCTCCCGGTGTCGTACGAGGCGCGGCTGAACGCGACCGACGGGGTCGTGCTCGCGACCCACAACACGTGGTTCGGCGGCGTGTACCAGGATCCGTCGAACTTCTTCGCGCAGATCGCCGTCGAACCGGAGCCGTTCCTGGAAATCTACCCGGACTACCGGCTCCCGCCGGCCCAGCGCGAGGCCTGGCTGGCGGACCGGCAGGGCGCGATCGTCGGCGCCGACCTCGCCCGCCGCTTCGGCTGGAAGGTGGGCGACCGCGTGCCCATCCTCGGGACGATCTGGCAGCCGAAGCAGGGGCAGGTCTGGGAGTTCAACATCGACGGCATCTACGACGGCGACCCCGGCGTGGACAAGACGCAGTTCTTCTTCCGCTACGACTACCTCGACGAGAACCGGAGCCGCGGCGAGGGGCTCGTCGGGTGGTACGTCGTCAAGATCGCCGACCCGTCGCAGGCGCAGGCGATGGGGGCGAAGTTCGACGCGATGTTCGCCAACTCGTCGGCCGAGACCAAGACGACGACCGAGAAGGGCTTCGTCGAGGGCTTCGCCAAGCAGGTGGGCGACATCGGCTCGATGATGATCGCGATCCTCGTGGCCGTGCTCTTCACGATGATGCTCGTCGCCGCCAACACGATGGCGCAGTCGGTGCGCGAGCGCACCAGCGAGATCGGCGTGCTCAAGACCCTCGGCTTCTCGAGCGGGTCGATCCTCGCGCTCGTCCTGGGCGAGTCGGCGTTGATCGCGGCCATCGGGGGCGGGATGGGGCTTGCCGTGTCCTGGCTCATCGTCCAGCAGGGCGACCCCACCGGCGGCATGCTGCCGATCTTCGTGCTCCCGACCCGCGACCTGGTCGCGGGGGGCGGGCTCGTCCTCGTGCTGGGCGTCGCGGCGGGCCTGCTGCCGGCCATCGGCGCGATGCAGCTGAAGATTACCGACGCGCTCCGGCGGAACTGAGGAGAGAGCCGTGTTCAACTGGATTGGCCAGACCGCCGCGGTGACCGCGCTCAACCTGCGGACCATCCCCCGGCGCCTCGGATCGTCGGGCGTCGCGATCATCGGCATCGCCGGCGTGGTCGTCGTCCTCGTCTCCGTGCTGTCGATTGCCGCCGGCTTCACCGCGGCGATGCAGGGGTCCGGCTCGCCGGGCCGGGCCCTGGTGATGCGCAGCGGCGCCGACAGCGAGATGACGAGCGGCCTCGGCGGCTCGGAGGTCGACATCATCCGGCAGGCCCCCGGCCTCCGCCGCGAGGGCCAGGCCGCGCTCGCCTCGGCCGAGCTCTACGTCATCATCGACCTGCCGAAGAAGTCGACGGGCACGTCCGCCAACGTCCCCATGCGGGGGGTGGACCGCGAGGTGCTCGCGGTGCGCGACGAGGCGTCGATCGTCAGCGGCCGGATGTTCGAGTTCGGCACGAACGAGGTGGTCGTCGGGCGGGGCGCCAACGGGCAGTTCGCCGGCCTCGACGTGGGGAGCGAGATCCACTCCGGCCAGAACACCTGGCGGGTCGTGGGCGTCTTCGCGGCCGGCGGCGGCGTGTCGGAAACCGAGATCTGGTGCGACGCGCGGGTCCTGCAGGGCGCCTACCGGCGCGGCAACACCTACCAGACCGTCCTGGCCCGCCTCGACTCGACGGGCAGCTTCGACACGTTCCGTGACTGGCTCACCAGCAACCCGCAGCTCAACGTGCAGGTGCGGCGCGAGACGGAGTACTACGCGCAGCAGTCGCGGGCCCTGAGCAGCCTCATCCAGGGCGTCGGGTTCGGCATCGCGGGGCTCATGGGCGTGGGCGCGATCTTCGGCGCGATCCTGACGATGTACACCGCGGTCTCGACGCGGTCGCGCGAGATCGCCACCTTGCGGGCGCTCGGGTTCAACACCACCTCGGTCGTCGTCTCCGTGCTCGCCGAGTCGCTCGCCCTCGGCGCCATCGGCGGGGTCATCGGCGGCCTGCTCGCGTACGTCGGCTTCAACGGCTACCAGACGTCGACCATCAACTTCCAGACGTTCAGCCAGGTCGCGTTCGCCTTCCAGGTGACGCCGCGCCTGCTGGTGCTGGGCCTCGTCTACGCGCTGATCATGGGACTCGTCGGGGGCCTCTTCCCCGCCATCCGGGCCGCCCGCCTGCCGATTCCCACGGCGCTCAGGGAACTCTAGGGGGGAGGGTTGAGGAATCAAGAATCAAGAATCAAGAATTTAGAATTTGGAATCTAAGACGTGGAACACGGACGGCAGATGACGCACGCCATCACTGCTGGTGGGCCTGACGATCTCGCGGCGATCCTCGCGCTGCTGCCGCGGCTCGCGGCGTTCGATCTGCCGCCGGGGCGGGAGGCGCGGGACTTGTGGGCGGGTGATGCCGACCTGGTCCGCCGGTGGGCGCGCGGCGAGCAGGACGACTGCTTCGCGCTCGTCGCCGGCGAGGGCCCGGCGCTCGACGGCGTGGCCGTGGTGCGCCTCCAGCCCGAGCCGCTCAGCCACGCGCCGGGCGCGCACCTCGAGGTGCTGGCCGTCGCGGCCGCCGCCGAAGGCCGCGGTCTCGGCGCGGCGCTCCTCGAGGCGGCGCAGGCCGAGGCCGCCGCGCGAGGCGCCCGGTCGATGACGCTCCACGTCTTCGCCGTCAACGCCCGGGCCCGACGCCTCTACGAGCGCGCCGGCTTCACGGGCGAGATCATCAGGTACATCAAGGACATCTAGGCCGCCGCCGCTGGCGGCGTCAGGACTCGCTGCGCTCGCTGGGACTCGCTACGCTCGCGAGGACTCCGGCCTCCGGCCGTCGCTGGGACTCACTTCGTTCGCTGGGAAGAAGCCGCACATCGGCCCCGCTGCTTTCCGGATCCCAGCGAGGGGCGAAGCCCCGAGTCCCAGCGAGGCCGACGCGCGGACCAGCGAGGCCGAGTCCCAGCGAACGAAGTGAGTCCCAACGAGGCGGCGCGGCCGCCGAGGCCCAACGAGCCCGAGCGAAGCGAGGGGCGAGGCCCAACGCGCGAAGCGCGGCCCAACGCCCCGCGCAGCGGGCGGCCATCGCCCGGGGGCCACGGGACGACGTCCCGTGGCCCCCAGGCGCCTAGAACTTGTACCGCACGCTCAGCCGGAAGATGCGGGGCGCGGGGATCGGCAGCGCCGACGCCGCGTCGATGCCGCCGGTCGAGAGCGGCTTCAGGTAGTTCGGCCCGTTGGTCGTGACGAGCCGGAGGATCACGCTCGAGTTCGTGAGGTTGAACACGTCGAACATCCCCTCGAGCGACTGGCGGCCGAAGGTGAACGTCTTCGCGAGCCGCAGGTCCGCCAGCTTCACCCAGTCGTAGCGGCCGGCCTGCCCTTCCACGGTCACGTTCACGAGCGAGTTCAGGGCGTTGCGCACCTGCACGATGCGCGGGTAGTAGGCGCCCTGCTGCGCGGTGAAGGTCGACGCCACCATCACGCCCCACGGCAGCTCGTACGTCCCGTTCAGCCGCACGCCCTGGTACGTCTCGGGCAGCTCCCAGTTGTAGCGCTCCTCGTTCGGGTTGAGTGGCGTCGGGTTGCGGATCTCGTGCCGGTCCCACGTGTAGGACGCCAGCGCCGACCAGCCCTTCGAGAAGCGCTTGCTCATCGTCGCCTCGAAGGCGCGGTAGCTGTCGTCGGCCTCGGGGCCCGTGTTGCGCGTCTGGGTGATCACCTGCCCGAACGTCGGGTACGAGCGCGGCACCGACCAGACCTCGACCACGCCGTCGTCGGGCGTCCCGACGATGTTGTCGCGCCCGGGGTCCACGCCGGTCCGGTAGTCGGTGTAGGCGCCGTAGGGCGCCGCGAGGTCGACGACCTGGCTGCCCCGGTGGTCCTTCTTGTAGACGAAGTTCACCCGCACGAGCACGTCGCGGTTGAGGCCGACGTCCACGCCGGTCGTGAACTCGTCCATGTACTCGCCCTTCAGGTTCGGGTCGAGCGTCCGCGTGCCGCGGCCGCCGGACACCGACACCAGGTTGGCCGGCACCGGCACGTACGGGATCGAGCCGTCCCAGCGGTTGTACGTCCGAATGGTCGCCGCCGCGGGGTTCACGCTCGCCGCGACGGGCCCGGCGGCCGCCGTCGGCCCCGAGCCGGCGCCGGCGTAGCGGCCGTAGCTGCCCTTGAGGGCCACCCGCCCGCTGCCCGTCAGGTCGTAGATCAGCGAGAGGCGGGGCGACCACGCGTTGTAGGTCGGGAAGTCGTGGTTCTCCGGGTAGAGGAACTCCTCGGCGAACGGGCCGGTGCCCGGGTTGCCCTGCTCGGGCAGCCACGACGAGTAGCGGTCGAACCGGATGCCCGCGTTCAGCGTCAGCTTGCGCGTGAACGCGATCATGTCGTTGACGTACCACGAGCTGTAGTAGACGCCGTTGTTCGTGAAGTTCGGGTAGTCGAAGACCTGCACCGAGTCCGGCCGCAGGAACGGGTCGGTGTCACCCGCGAGGCTGCGGTAGCGGTACAGCTGCTGGTTCGGGTAGCCGTAGGTCTCGACGAACTGCGTGCTGCGGTACCCGAGCACGCCCGACTTGATCTCGTGGTTCGTCGAGCCGAAGTTGGTGAACCACGCCCAGTTCGCGTTGTATCCCCACCGCGCGGGCTCGCGGTTGAGCTCGAGGAACGCCCCGGAGTTCTGCGTCGTCGTCAGGTCGGTCCGGCGGACGTCGCTCGTCCACGCCTTGTCCGGCCACCAGTAGCCCGAGCGGTTGACGCCGGCGTCGACCGTCATGCTCTGGTTGAGGATGTAGTTCCACTTGATTGCCGGGCCGATGGCCGTCCACGCCAGCTGGTTCTGGGACGCCTCGAGCGGCGTGAACTGGCTGGCCGTGCGGTACGGCTGCCACTTCCGGTTGAGCTGCTGCGTGAACTCCAGCTTGTTGTTCTGGGAGGCCTGGTAGGTCAGCTTGATCGTGGGGTTGTCGAGGCGCGTGAAGAACTCGACCTGCTCGCCGGTCTTCTCGGAGATGAACCCCGGGATCAGCTGGCCCGAGTAGTTGTAGCCGTACGCCGCATAGAACCAGAGGCGGTCGCGCAGGATGGGCCCGCCCAGGTCGAAGCTCACGTCGTTGTAGCGCGTGAACTTGTTGTCGCCGGGCACGTAGCCCTTCGCCAGCAACTCGGGCGTCACGTTGTCGCTCTGGAACGCGCCATCCTGCCACGCGCCGAGGTAGTTGCCGTGGAACGTGTTGCTGCCGGACTTGATCACGAAGCTCAGCGTGACGCCGGGGCTCTGCGACTCGGCGCCCTTGGCCGCCGCCGAGACCTGCACCTGCTCGTAGGTGTTGTAGTCGCCGAAGAACTGGTCCCACACGACGCCGTCGAACTTGATCAGCTCGCCGCCGGTGCGGCCGTACGACCGCGCGCCCGTCGTCGTCGAGCCGCCGACCGTGTTGCCGCCGACGTCGAACTGCGTGGGCGAGAGGCCCGGGACCAGCCGCGCCAGCCCGCGCACGCCGCGGCCGTACGGCAGGTCTTCCATCTGCTTCTCGTCCCAGTTGATGCCGACCGTCGCGCCCTCCAGGTCGATGGTCGGCGCCTCGCTGGTCACCGTCACCTCTTCCGAGAGCGCGTCGATCTCGAGCGTCCCGTTGATCGTCATCGTCTGGCCGACACCCACGATGACGCCCTCGACGTTGAGCGTCCGGAAGCCCATCAGCCGGAACGACACCCGGTACTCGCCCGACGGGAGCAGCGTGAAGCGGTAAGCCCCCTGCTCGTCGGTCACGACCGTGCGCGCCCCGCCGATCATGGACGGGCTGACGATGGAGACCTCGACACCCGGCAGCAGCGCGCCGCTGGCGTCGAGGGCACGGCCCGTGATTGTGCCCGTGGTCTGGGCCAGCGCCGGAAGGGCAAGGCCGAGTGAGGCAAGCAACGCGAGTGCGGCAAGCCGTGTTCGTCCAATACCGAGCATGGAAACCTCCTGTCCTCTGCCGCCAGCAGGCGCCGGCATGAGTCACCTGACGAGAGTTGTGGTGCCTGTACTGCAGAGCTTTTACAGACGAGGTTCGCTGGTGTCAATTGGAAACAGCGGAACCTGCATGCTTCTCGCCCGACCAATCACTAGTCGAGATGACAACCAGCTGTCAGACGTGTCGAAGGGGCCGCTCCGCGCGTTGGGACTCGCTGCGGCTTGCTGGGACTCCCTGGGACGCCCTTCGGTCGCTGGGACGCCGGCCTGGGGCCGTCGCTGGGACTCGCCTGCGGCTCGCTGGGACTCACTGCGTTCGCCGGGAAGAAGCCGCACATCGGCCCCACTGCCTTCCGGATCCCAGCGAGGCGCGAAGCCCCGAGTCCCAGCGAGGCCGACGCGCGGTCCAGCGAGGCCGAGTCCCAGCGAAGTCCGACACGTGTTCCAGGGAGGACGAGTCCCACCGAGGCGGCGGAGCCGCCGAGGCCCGACGCCCTCAGGCCGCGTCGGAGGCGGGTGCCGCGCCAGGCGGGCGGCCGGCGGCTTCGGCGTAGATGCGGGCGGGTACGGGCTGCACGTCCCACGCGAGGCCGACGGCGGCCATCGCGCGGATCACGTACCACGTGACGTCGACCTCCCACCAGTAGAACCCGTTGCGCGCGGCGCGCTGGTACCGGTGGTGGTTGTTGTGCCAGCCCTCGCCCACCGCGAAGACGGCCGTCAGCAGGTTGTTGCGCGAGTCGTCCACGGTGTCGAACCGCCGGGTGCCCCAGAGGTGGTTGACCGTGTTGATGGCGAAGGTCGCGTGCGCCAGCGTGGTCGTCGGCAGGCAGAAGCCCCACACGAGCCAGGGCAGCCCGCCCGCCAGGTACAGGCCGGCCGCGAGCGCGAGCGGGGGCACGACGTACCAGCGATCGAGCCACCGAATCTCCGGCACCCCGCCGAAGTCGCGCACGACCGGGTTGTTCGGCGCGAGCCGGTCATGCCGCGTGTCGCTCAGGAACCAGCCGACGTGCGCGTGGTAGAACCCGCTCACCCGCGGGCTGTGCGGGTCGCCCTCGCGGTCCGCGTACTTGTGATGGTCGATGTGGTGCCCCGCCCACCAGATGGGCCCCTTCTGCATGGCCGCCGTCCCGGCGAGCGCCCAGAAGAAGCGGGCGCCGCGCGACATCTGGAACGCGCGATGGGCGAAGTAGCGGTGGTAGGCGAGGGTGAGGCCGACGGCCCTGACGAAGTGGGACGCCGCCCAGAGGCCGACGTACGCCCAGGTGAAGGGCACGACGAAGACGAGCAGCGCAGAGGCCTGGACGGTCCAGAACACCCCGACCGCGAGGCGCTTGGCGAACACTAGCCTTCTTCTTCGAATTCTTCTTCCTCGAGCGGGCCGAGTCGGGTCGAGGGGCGGAGGGCTTCGCGGTAGTCGTAGAGCGGCAGCGAGCGGACGTGGATCGGGTTGCCGCAGCCGGGGGCCTTCTCGTCGAGGACGACGGTCACGGGACTGCCGGACGTGCCCTCACGGAAGGCGACGCGGCAACCGCAGGAGAGGCGGGCGTGCTGGAATCCCTTCAACATCGTCTTGAAGCGATCATACTACAGCCCCCCTACATCAGCGCCGTGATCTCCTTCTCGAAGACCGCCTTCGGCGCGATGCCCAGGTGCTTCTTGCAGACGCGCCCGTCGCGCCCGATGAGGAACGACGCCGGGATCCCCCAGATGGGACCGTAGGCGTCCTGGATCTCCTCGTGGCCGAGCCCGAGCAGCACCGGGTAGTTCATCTTGTACTCGGTCGCGAACGCCTGGGCCTTGTCCGCGGGGTCGTCCACCGACAGGCCGATGATCACCAGGTCGTCCTTGTATTTCGCCTGCAGTTCGACGAACGACGGGATCTCCGCCTTGCACGGCCCGCACCACGTCGCCCAGAAGTTCAGGAGGATGACCTTGCCCTTGAACGAGGCGAGGGTCACGTCGTTGCCCTCGAGGTCGGGCAGCGTGAAGTCGAGGTTGGCGGGCGCCGCGTCCGCCGCGCACGCATCCGACCCCTGCTCCTCGCCGGCGGCCATCGCGGCGACCGCGTCGGTGCCGGCGTGCGACGCCAGGGGCGCCAGCACGGGCGCGGACCCCGAGGCGGCCGGCCCGGGCTCGGCCTCGATCCCGTGCTGCCACACGAACGGGATGCTGATCGCGAGCAGCGCAATCACCGTGGCGGCCATCGCCACCAGACGCACCTTGGGGCTGGGCTGATCCATGTGCTTATCTTGCCTCATTCCTCACATAGTGTGCTACGCGGAGGAGGCCGTCCCGGTTACCGGCGTCGGTCATCAGGACGTAGGTCCGGTCCCCGGCGGACCAGACGAGCGACGCCTGCCCCAGCAGGTCCAGTTCCCGGTCCGGGTGCGCCTGCCCCGGCAGGATGAAGAGCGAGAGGGCCTGGCCGTCCTGGCGGTAGAGGACGTGGGCCGCCATGCCGTCCGCGTAGAGGCATTCGCGCACCGCGACGAGCCGCAGGCCGCGCGCCGGGTCGCCGGCCGGCACCTCGGCGCCCCACCCGTGCGCCGCCGCGATGGCGGCCTCGGCCTCGGCCTCCGGCATCGCCGGCAGGTCGCGGTCCCCGTCGATCGCGAAGCACTTGAGGTGGTCCAGGGCCAGCTGGGCGGCCAGCACGACCGACCACTGGGGCGTGACGACGGCGAGGACGCCGGCGCCCACGGCCAGGACCAGGGCGGCCGCCGCGGCGAACGCGCCGAGCCGCGCCCGCCAGCCGAGGCGGGCCGCCCCGGCGGCGTCCGCGGACGCGCGGGCCGCGATCCGCGTGCGGAGGCCGGGAGGCGCGGCGACGGCGAGCTGGCTGGCCCGGGCGCGCAGGACGGTCCGCGCGGCGTGCTGCGCCGCCACCTGCGCCCGGCAGCCCGCGCAGGCCTCCAGGTGCAGGTCGACCCGGCGGCGGTCCGCCGGCTCCAGCGCACCGTCCACGAACGGCGCCAACATCGACTCGATCAGGCGACAGTCGTTCATCTCTGACTCTTTAGACGCGGTCCGGGCCGAGGGGTTGCGGCCCGCGGGCCGCGCCCAGGCGTTCGTACAACTGCTTGCGTCCACGCGAGATGCGGGACATCACCGTGCCGATTGGCACATCGAGCGCGTCGGCGATCTCCTGGTAGGAGAGTTCCTCGACGTCCCTGAGCCACACGGCCTCGCGAAATGCCGGGGGCAGCGCATCGAGGGCGGCCTGCAGGTCGGCGTCGATCGACGACCGCAGCAGCAGCGTCTCGGGGCTGTCCACCGTCGGCGCGGTCGGCGCCGCCCCGTCCCCGGCCTCTTCGACGGCCTCCGAGTCGAACGCGACGCGGGACCTGGCGCGGTCGCGGCGCCGGTTCCGTTCCGTGTTGTGCAGGATCGTGAACAGCCACGCCTTCAGGTTGGTTCCGGCCGCGAACCGGTCGCGGGCGCGGATCGCCTTCAGGTAGGTGTCCTGCACCAGGTCCTGGGCGGCGTCGGGGTTCCGGGTGAGCCGGAGTGCCGTGCCGTACAGGCTGTCGAGGAACTCGAGCGCCTCGGCGCCGAATCGATCGGCCTCGGGCGGTGGCGGGTCGGCCCGCCGGCGTCGGCCAAATACCATGGGTGGTGGTGGCCGGCACCAGGGAGAACCCCGGAGGCGGCCTGGAATATTCCCGGGACCGCCGAAGGGGGTCCGGGCGTCACCAGTATAGGACAAGGTACGCGGGTCCGGTTCTTGCTGGCCGGACACGCACGGCACCTCGTGATTGCGGGTGTCACCCGAGGACAGTAAGATGCTTGAAGCCTGCCAGGAGTGAGGTCCATGCACACGCCCACGCGGGGCCGGATCCTTGCGCCTGTCGCTGCCTTGCTCGTCGCGGCGCTAGTCATGGCCGTGGGCGTGCGGGACGCGGCAGCGCAAACGTCCTTTGTCCCCTATTACGGGAAGAACCAGATCCGCTACGACCACTTCGAGTGGCAGATCTACACGACCGAGCATTTCGAGATCTACTACTACGACGACATCGCGCCCCACCTGGAGCGGATCGCCGGGTACGCCGAGAGCGCGTACCAGCACGTGAGCTCGGAGCTCAAGCACGACCTGGCCTTCAAGGTCCCCCTGATCCTGTTCACGACGAGCAGCGAGTTCTTCCAGCAGAACGTCATCCCGGGCGCGGCCCAGGAAGGGGTCGGCGCGTTCGCCGAGCCCAGCCGCAACCGCATCCTGATGCCGATCGACGAGCCGTCGGACCTGCTGTACCGCCTGATCGTCCACGAGCTCACCCACGTCTTCCAGTTCGACATCATCCCCACGTCCCTGATCCGGCAGTCGACGCCGCTCTGGGTCAACGAGGGCATGTCCGACTACATGACGGGCATCTGGCGGCCGCTCGACCTGATGACGGTCCGCGACGCGGCGGTCGCCGACATCATCCCGCGCATGAGCCGCCTGCAGGGCTACGGGCAGTTCTCGAACCCGCGCCTCATCTACAACCTCGGGCACGCGGCGTTCGAGTTCATGGAGTCGCGCTGGGGCAAGGAAGGCGTCCGCCAGTACATCTTCGCGCTCCGCAAGAGCGTGATCGGCGGCGGCGACGATGCCTACCAGGAGGCGTTCCAGATGGACGCCGAGGAGTGGGACCAGCAGTTCGACCGCTACCTGAAGGAGCGGTTCAAGCCGTTCCGCGACAAGGAGCGGCCGGCCGACTACGGCCGCGACCTGGCGCCCAACCCGGAGCGCTCGAAGTTCAGCAACGTGCTCTCGGTCGAGCCCTCGCCGTCGGGCGACCTCATCGCGGGCATGACCGGCAACCGCAACGACCGCGAGCTCGACATCGTGCTCATCTCGGCGAAGGACGGGCAGGTGATCCGCAACCTGACCAGCGGCTTCGACCAGGAGCGCGGCTTCGAGTACATCGTGACGCCCGGCGGCCGGTGGAACTCGGTGCCGTGGATGTCGTGGTCGCCGCAGGGCGATCGCCTCGCCTACTTCGTCCGGACCGAGAAGGACCGGTCGCTCATCGTGCAGAACGTCCTGACCCGGAAGACCGAGGCCAAGATCGCGCTGAACACGGTCGACGCGCCGGAGTCGCCGGACTTCTCGCCCGACGGCCGCACGATCGCCTTCTCGGCCATGCAGGGCGGCTACGCCGACATCTTCACCGTCGACCTGGAGACGGGCACCCTCACCAACCTGACCAAGGACGAGCTCGCCGACTACGCGCCGACCTGGTCGCCCGACGGCTCCTACCTCATCCACCTGTCGCGGGTGAGCGGGAACGAGAAGCTGTTCCGCCTCGACCCGAAGACGGGCAAGAAGACCCAGCTGACCTTCGGGACCCACGACGACAGCGGCGCGCAGTTCATCGACGCCGACACCCTCGTGTTCTCGTCCACGGCGACGGACCCGGCGCTGCCGATCGACCCCGACGTCGCCCGCAACGGCAACATCTACAACATCTGGACGCTCAGCCTGAAGACCGGCGAGCTCCGCCAGTACACCGACGCGCTCACCGGCAACCTGTCGCCCATCGTGCTGCGCGAGGGCAACGCCGAGCCGCAGATCGCGTTCGTGACCTACTACAAGAACGAGTACGGCCTCCACGTGCTCGAGCGCCGCGACCCGATCGGCCAGGCCTCGACGTCCGACTTCGGCGCCCCCGGCCCGGTCATCGACTTCCAGTCGCCCCTCCAGCACACGCTGGTCGCGGAGAACAACAAGAAGAAGGGCAAGTTCGAGAAGCTGTTCCTCGAGGGCCGGCCCCCGGTCAACGTCGGCGTCACGAGCGGCGGCGACTTCTTCGGCGGGACGCAGATCGCGCTCACCGACGTCCTCGGTGACCAGCAGATCAGCATGTACGCGGCGTCGGTCTCGCAGTACCGCACGCTGTCGTTCAGCTGGATGAACCTCGAGCGCCGCTTCCAGTGGGCGCTCCAGGGCTACTCGCAGACGCAGTTCTTCTTCGGCCAGCTCGAGGGTGTCTTCTTCGATCCCGCCTTCAGCGGCTTCATCGACCGCGACCTCGCGACCGCCACCAGGACGGTGCGCGGAGCGACGGCTTTCGGCATCTACCCGTTCAACCGCTACCGGCGCGTCGAGGTCTACGGTGGAATCTCCCACTACAATGAGTCGTTTGAGGATCCGAGCCTCGAGGCCTTTTCCAGCGACTTCCAGCAGCAGCAGTTCGGTCGACAGCTCTTCAACAACGGCACGATGGTCCCACTCGGCGTCGCCTTCGTGCAGGAGACGACCATCTTCCGGGAGTTCGGCCCGCTGGCCGGCAGCACCATGCGCCTCGCGTACGAGTACGCGCCCAAGCTCGGCGACAGCACCCTGTCGCGCCAGTCGCTCGACGCCGACGCGCGCAAGTACTACCGCATCGCCGGCAGCGGCCTGCTCGCGCTGCGGGCCCGCGGCTTCAAGAGCTGGGGCGACAACCCCGACTTCATCTACTTCGGCGGCAACTCCGAGATGCGCGGCTACGACTACCTGTCGTTCGTCGGGCAGAACTCGTTCTTCCTGGACGCGGAGCTGCGCTTCCCGCTCATCGACGCCATGGCCACCCCGATCGGCATCCTCGGGGGCATCCGCGGCGCCTTCTTCTTCAACGTCGGCGGCGCCAGCTGGGAGAACCAGGGGTTCAAGGCCTACACCAAGGACACGACCACCGAGACGCCCATCATCGGCAGCGAGCTCAGCCCGGACGGCAACACGCTCGTGCCCGTCTACGGCGACCCGGTCACGGTCAGCGGCTTCCGCCTGGTCGACAGCCGCGCCTCCTACGGCATCAGCCTCCAGACCTTCGCCATCGGCTTCCCCATCCACTTCGACTGGTCCTGGCGGACGCTCTTCAACAAGGACTGGGAGGACATCGTCTTCGCCCGCGACGGCGGCAGCACCGCCTTCCGCAAGCCGAAGTTCACCGTCTGGATCGGCTACGACTTCTGAGACGGTCGCGTGAGACAGGACGGGCCCGGACGCGCAGCGCGCGTCCGGGCCTTCGTCTGTACTCGCGACGATCCGTCAGGACGTCAGGCGTCGGGGGGCTGGGCGCGCTGCGCCTTGCGGGCGAGGCGCTCGGCGCGGCGGGCGTGGGCGGCCCGGGAGAGCGCCTCGTCCTCGGGCGTCTCGACGAGAAGGGGCGCGACGGGCTGGGGCCGGCCCTCCGCGTCGATCGAGACGAACGTCAGGTAGGCCCGGCTCGTCAGCCGCCGGGTCCCCGTGAGGATCTCCTCCGAGAACGCCTCCACCTCCACCTCGAGCGAGGTGCGGAAGGTGCCGGTCACGCGCGACTTGAGGATGATCATGTCGCCGACGCGGATCGGGTGGAGGAACTCCAGCCCGTCCACGGCGGCCGTGAGCGCCAGCGTGTTGGTGTGGCGGTGGCACGCGATGGCGCCCGTGATGTCGATGAGGTGCATCACGGTCCCGCCCAGGATGAAGCCGAGCGGGTTCGAGTCGTTCGGCAGCACGACCTGGACGGTCTCGCTCGCCGAGTCCTGCCAGCGCTTCGGCTGCAGGCTCATTGCGGCGGCGTGAGGTCGGCGGCCGAGGTTCGGGTCAGCCGCACCTCGCTGCGCGCGAGGTCGAGCGACACGCGGTAGGGACTCAGGAACTTGTGTCCCACGATGCCGCCGACCTGGAACCCGAGCAGCACGCTCGGCGCGTCCAGGTTGAGGACGACGACCGAGTAGTTGCGGTACGCGATGTCGTTGAACGCGAGGTCGACGCCCGGCAGCAGGAACGCGTCGCGGTCCCAGCCCGACGTGCCGTAGACGCGCAGCCCGATGCGGCGCGGCGGCTCGGCGGCCAGCGACTCGGCGGTCGCCTTGCTGATCGAGATGACCTCGCCGCCCGTGTCGACGACGAAGTAGGCGGGGTGCGTCTCGTTGACCAGGCCGCGCACCATGGACAGGCGGTGGTGCCGCATCGGCAGCCGGAAGTCGGCGGGCTCGTCGGGCAGCGACTCGCCGATCGTGAGCAGCCGCGACGCATAGTCGATCGTCATCGAGAGGCCGAGCGCGGCCGGGGCGAAGCTCTCGGTCTCCCGCTTCGGGATGTTCCGGAGCGCCGGCGCCTTGATGAGCACCGGGACGTTGCGGATCTTGAGGTCGCCGATCTCGAACGTGTCGAGCCGCCCGAGCTGCAGCCCCCGCAGGCCCACCTCGCCGACGCCGGCGCTGAGCGTGTAGGTGATGGGCCGCACGCCGCGCGCCGCCGCGACCTGCCGCGAGATCGTCGTCTGCTCCGACCCCGTGTCGAGCACGAAGTCGGTCGCGCGCTGCCCGTTCACCTTGATCTTGACGATGACCTTGTCGTCGATCACGTCGAAGGGCACCGTGTGCAGGCGGCCGCGCGAGTCGGGGTCGATCGCCAGGGGCTCGCGCTCGCCGAACGACTTCAGGAAGCGCACCTGGGCGCGCGACCACGCCGCCTTCTCGCTCCGCTCCTTGTTCGGGAGCAGGTTGATGTAGTCGGAATACGCGGCCGCCGCCTGCTCGTAGCGGCGCATCCGCTCGTAGATCGCCCCGACCGTGTGGTGGATCTCGCCGTCACGCGGCGAGAGCCGGAGCGCCGCCTGCGCCTCGTCCAGCGCCAGCGCGAGCTTGCCCTGCGAGGCGAGCGACCGCGCCAGGCCGTGGTGGCCCCGCGACAGGTCGGGCTCGATCGCCAGGGCGTCGCGCCACTCCTGCTCCGCCTCGTCGAACAGCCCCGCCGACCAGAGCGCGTCGGCCTGCGCCGAGAGCGCGTCGGCGTTGCCCGGCGCGTCCGCGCGGAGCGAGGCCGCCTCGCGCTGCGCGTCCGTGAAGAGCCCCATGCGCAGCGCCATGCGCACGACCCCGATCCGCGCCCGCACCGCCACCGACGGATCGGTGGCCGCGGCCGCGGCCCGCCGGTAGGCGGCCAGCGCCTCCGGGAACCGGGTCTCCTCGACGAGGAGGTTGGCGAGTTGCAGCTGGAGCGCGGCGTCGCCTTCCGGCGGACGCTCCTGCGCGCCAACCATGACCGCCGCCGCGAGCGCGACGGCCACCAACATCAGACGACGACGTCCAGTCGGCATAGCGACCCTTTCCGGACCGCCCGGGGCAAGGCTGGCGCACGCCTGCTCCGGTGGGGTGTGCTCACCATTCAAGGGCCCCGGGGACGAAAAGTCAACCGCTCTCGTGTCCCGGGGCCGATCGCCGGCTCAGCCGGCGCCTACTCCTGATAGTGCTTCGAGTTGATCTCGATGTAGTTCTGCCACTTCTCCGGAACCTCGTCGAGCGCGAAGATCGCCTCGACGGGGCACGCCGGGACGCACGCGCCGCAGTCGATGCACTCGTCCGGGTGGATGTAGAGCATCTCCGCGGCCTCGAAGTCGCCTTCGTCCTTCCGGGGGTGGATGCAGTCCACCGGGCAGACGTCCACGCAGGCGGTGTCCTTCGTGCCGATGCAGGGTTCCGTGATGATGTAAGCCAAGTCGTCCTCCTGATGAATACGAATCGTCGCGGCCGGCCGGGCCGGCTACGCAGTGCTCTCGAGCGCCGACGACGGCAGGTAGCCGAGGCGCATGGAAATCCGCCGGGCCAGGTCCCAGGCCCCCCGGTGATGCTCGGTCAGGATCGGCCCATCGTCGGAGCCATGGCCGAAGACGCCCACGCGGGCGACCTCCTGGGCCGTGTAGTCGCGGACCGGGGCGCACGTGCAGAAGAGGCGCTGGGACGCCTCGGGCTCGACCGGCGGCGGTCCGAGCCGCACCACCACGTCGTCGGCGCGGCCGACGTCCTCGGCGTTCAGCAGCCGCAGGCAGCTCAACCGGCGCGTGGCCTGGCGCGGCGTGAAGTAGAGCGCGCAGTGGCCCGGCATCTCCTTGCCGTAGACCGTCCGCATCGCCACCTCGTCGGGCCCCGTGCTCCAGATGTAGGTGACCTCTCCCGCCGACGGAATCGCGATGAAGCCGCGGTGGACGGTGCGCAGCACGTACTCGCGCATGATCGGGTAGGCGTGCAGGCGGAGCTCCGAGCGCCCGAGGGATCGGAAGCTGAGGTCCAGCATCTTCAACGTCAGGCCGTACCGCTGGGTCTCATCATCCTGACGGACGTAGCCGCGGCGCTTGAGGACGCCGAGCAGGCGGTGCACGGTGGACGGCGGCTGGCGGAGGGCGCGGGACAGATCGGACAGGCTCATGCCCCGGGGACTCGCGCTCAGCACTTCGCAGACCTCGAGCGCCTTGTCGATCGACGTCACTTGGCCGGATTCGGGCACGGGGCGAGGAGACGATGTTTCCGACATGCGGAATGCAGTTTCAATATTCTGACCCAAAGAGCGGCGCCGGTCAAGATGGCCGCGCCGTCACCCTGGGCCCGTACCGGCTGCTCGAGCGCATAGGCGCGGGGGGCATGGGTGTCGTGTACAAGGCACGCGACCTCAGCCTGGGGCGCCTGGTCGCGCTGAAGCTGCTGCCCGACGCCCTGCGGCGCCAACCCGGCCTCGTCGAGCGGTTCAGGCGCGAGGCCCGCACCGCCTCCGCCCTGAACCACCCGAACATCTGCACTATCTACCGGTTCGACGAGCTCGACGACCGGCTGGTGCTCGCCATGGAGCTGCTCGAGGGCGAGCCGCTCGACCAGCGCGTGCGCCGTGGAGCACCGCTGCCGCCGGACCAGCTGCTCGGGATTGGCGTCCAGCTCGCGGCGGCCCTCGAGGCCGCCCATGCCCGCGGCATCGTGCACCGGGACGTCAAGCCCGCCAACGTGTTCCTCACCGCCGACGGGCGGGTGAAGGTCCTCGACTTCGGGCTCGCCAAGCTCGCCGGCGCCGGGGCCGCCGACGGGAGCGACCCGACAGAGATGTTCGCGAGCGCGCCGGGGACCACCGCCGGGACCGTCGCCTACATGTCGCCCGAGCAGGCGCGGGGCGAGCCGCTCGACGCGCGCTCGGACCTCTTCTCGGCGGGCGTGGTGCTCTACGAGCTGGCAACGGGCCGGCGCGGCTTCGACGGCGCCACGACCGCCATCGTCTTCGACGGCATCCTGAACCGCGTTCCGGTGCCGCCCAGCGCGCTGAACCCCGGCCTCCCGGCGGGGCTCGACACGATCATCGCCCGGGCGCTCGAGAAGGACCGCGAGCGACGCTACCAGTCGGCGGCGGACATGCGGGCCGACCTGGCCAGCCTCGCCCACGGGTCGCGCCCCGTCGCGCTGGACCATGCCCCGGCGGCAACGGTGCTCGCGCCGACCTGCCCCCCTGTCCCGGCGCCTGGAGGCCCGCGCGCGCGCGTGACGACGGGCGCGGCCGCCGCGATGGCCGCCGTCCTCGTGGCGGCCTTCGTCCTTGGCGGGACATGGTGGCCGGCCTCCGTCCGGGCACTGCGGCCCGCGCAGGCGGCTGCGGGCCCTGGAAGCGCCGGTCCGCGCGACGCCGCGCGGCCCGCGTGGCGGCCGGCGTCCACTGGCGCCCTCCCCGCCGCGAAGCGCGGCGCCGACGACCCGACGCGCCGCCTGGTGCACGACCCCGATCTCGGCGTCGACGTGCCGCCCGTCGTGTTCACGCTGCGCGCCGAGATCGCGCAGCCCCGGACGCCGCGGGCCGAGATGAGCGCGCGCCATCGCCTGGCGCTGATCTATGACGACATCGGCCGGCCGGCCGAGGCGGCCGCCCAGCTGGAGGCGCTCGTCGAGGCCTTCCCGGACAATCCCTACGACGCGGCCTTCCGGCTGGGGACAATCTACGAGCGCGAGCTGGCGGCGCCGGACGAGGCCCGGGCCGCCTACCGGCGGGTTCCCGAAGGGTCGCGGCGCTACGCGGACGCGCAGGCGCGGCTGCAGTAGGCCGGCGGCCGGGCGGTCAGAGGCCGGCCTGCGCCAGCGCCGCCTCGAACCGGGGGTGGCCGCGCAAGGGGGCAATCATCGGCTCGGCCCGGAGGAATACGACCATGGGCTCGCGGTTGGCGACCATCTGCTCGACGAAGTCGAGCGCCTCGTCGATCCGGCCCAGCACGACGAGCGGCTCGATCCGCCCGGTGCCCGACCCGCCGCAGCCCGTATCGGCCTCCTCGGCGATGCGCAGTCGTTCGAGCCAGTACGCCTCGCGCCCCCCGGCCTCCAGGGCGGCAGCCAGGCGGCCCGCCCCCGCGATCTCCATGCCGAACACAGGCAGGGGGCGGGCGGCGGCCTCGGCGGCCCTGTCGAGGCGCCCGAGCCCCTCGTTGCTCACGATCAGGAGGCTGTTCGCCTCGGCGAAATGGGGATCGAGTTCGAGGGTCGCCCCCAACTGCGCGAGGCAGCTCTCGAACTCGCCGCTGAAGTAGAGCACCCAGGAGAGGACCTGGTTCATCAGCAACGACAACGGGTCGAGTTCGAGCGCGCGCCGCGCCGACGCCAGCGCCTCGGCGGTTCGTCCGCGCGCGACCAGCACCAGCGCCAGGTAGGCGTGCGCCATCGGCAGCGCCCCATCGAGGGCCACGGCCTTGCGAAGCGCGGCCTCGGCCTCCGCCCAGCGCCACTCGAACAGCATCAGCGCGATGCCCGTCGTCGCGTGGGCCTCGGCCAGGGAGGGGTCGATCTCGAGCGCCCGGGCGGCCGCCGCCTTGGCGCGCGGCATGGCCTCGGCCGCCGGCATCATGCCGTAGTAGCCGAGGACGCCGAGGGCGTCGGCCAGGCCCGCCCAGGCCTTCGCGTACTCGGGCGCCCGCGCGATGGCCTTCTCGAAGTGCTCGACGGCCTTCTCGAGGCTCTCGCGGCGCCACCGCCCCCACTGGTAGCGCCCGCGCAGGTACTCCTGGTAGGCCTCCGTGTCGACGGTGGGCGCGGCCGGCGGCCGGGGCGCCGGCCGCCGCCGGCGCGTGCCGGCGAGCCGCAGCCGCAGCGCCTCGGCGATGTGCCACGCGATCTCCTCCTGCGCGGTCTGCATCCCCGCCACCGGGAACCGGTACTGTTCGCCCCACTCCTGCGACTCGCCCGCCACGTCGATGAGCTCGGCCTGCACGCTCACCTGGTCGCCGCGTCGCGCGACGCGCCCGGTGACCAGCGACCGCACGTTGAGCGCGAGCCCCACCGTCGTCACGTCGATGCCACGGCCCCGGTACTGGAACACCGTGCCGCGCGGCACGACCCGCACGCGGGGCAGCTGCGAGAGGCTGTTGATCACGCTCTCGGTGATGCCCTCGGCCAGGTAGTCGGTCTCTGGCTCGCCGGCCGTCTCGAACGGCAGGACCGCGATGGACCGTGGTGTCGCACGGCGTCGTGGTCCCGCGGCAATGGCGCTCGACGACATCAACGGGTCGGCCAGCAGCGCGCGCAGCGCCGCCGCCAGGTCGCGGCCGCTGCCGAAGCGCCTCTCCGGGGCCTTCTCGAGGCAATGCGACACGACCCGCGCGAGCTGCGGGGGCGTGCCGGGCGCCTCCCCGTCCAGCGCCGGCGCGGGGGCGTCGAGAATCGCGGCCATCGTCTCGGCCGACGTCGGCCGGGCGAACGGGGGACGGCCCACGAGTGCCTCGAAGAGCACGGAGCCCAGCGCGAAGAGGTCGCTCGCCGGCCCGACAGCCTCGCCGCGCAGCTGCTCCGGGGCCATGTAGCGGAGCGAGCCGAGGATCATCCCGGGCTCCGTCATCACGAGGCCGGTCTCGGGCACGCCTCCCCGTGGCGCCGTCGACCGGGCGAGTCCGAAGTCGAGGACCTTCAGCCGCCCGTCGCGCGTCAGGAAGAGGTTCTCGGGCTTGATGTCCCGGTGCACGATGCCCTTCGCGTGGGCCACCGCGAGGGCGTCGGCGGCCTGCCCCGCCAGCTCCGCGGCCAGCCGCCACGGCAGGACCCCCGCCTGGAGCCGCGCGCGCAGCGTCTCGCCTTCGAGCAGCTCCGTCACGGCGAACGAGAGCCCGTCGACGAGACCGAACTCGTGGATCGCCAGAATGCCGGGGTGCGTGAGGGCGGCCACCGCGCGCGCCTCGTGCTCGAACCGGAGGCGCATCTCGGGATCGCCGGCCATGTGCTGCGGGAGCACCTTGATCGCCACGTCACGTTCGAGGCGCATGTCGCGCGCGCGGTACACCTCGCCCATGCCGCCGGCCCCGAGCGGGGCGACGACCTCGTACTGCGCCAGCCGGGCGCCCGTGCTCAGCGTCGTGAAGGGCATCGTCAGCGTGTCTCGATGCGGACGCGGCCCGTGACGATGTCGATCGACACCACGGGATCCCCCGCGCCGAGCGTCGTCTCGCCCCAGCGTGGGCCCCACGCGTCCTTCATCGTGAGGGGGATGTCCGACTCGATGGTGCCGTTGAGCGCGAGGGCCATGATCCGCGCGTCCGGCGGCGCGCCATCGAAGCTGAGCCGCACGTCACCGTTGAACGTCCGCAGGTGCAGCAGGCCCCCGGCCTCGAGGCGCGGCGCCTTGACGACAACGTCGCCGATGCCGGTCTCGAAGCGGGCCGTGCCGCCAAGCCGCGTGGCGGTGATGTCGCCGCGGCGCACGTCGGCGCGCACGTCGCCCGAGAAGTCCTCGATCGCGAGCGTGCCCTCGAAGATCCGGATGTGCTCGAGGCGGGCGCCCGCCGGCAGCCGCAGGCGCACCCGCGACCGCAGGGCGGGGTCGGTGGCGCCGTCGGCCTGCACGACCGACACCGTCACCGCGCCGGGCGTCTCCTTCACCTCGATGGGCAGCTTCTGGAGGGCCTCGTCGCCCGGGCCGCGGCGCTCGATGACGATCTGGGCCTCCGGCCGATCCCAGCCCTCGATGTCGACGTCGCCGACCGTGACGTCGAGGGCGAGGGTGCGGCCAGGTGGCAGGGGCAGCAGGCGCGTGTCGGCCTGGCCCGCGGACGCGGGCAGGACGGAGAGGCACAGGACCGCGGCCGCGGCCCCGGCGCAGAGCGCCCTCAGATGATCTTCACCCGGCCCGCGAAGCCGTCGTCGTAGCCGTGGAAATGCCCGATGGTCTCTTCGGGATAGCACCAGCAGTAGTACCCTTCGCCGTTGTCGAAGTCCACGAGCCAGAGCCCCTTCGCCTCGAGGCCCGCTTCCCGGACGGTGTCGGCCCACTGGTTCACGATGTCGGCGATCTCGGCGTTCAACTCGTCGTGCTGCGGATCGGTCTCGGGGACCGCCTGCAGCCGGGACGCGAGGCGCTCCACCTGCCGCACCGCCTCGGCCGTGAAGGCCTTGACCGCCGGCAGCATCTCGCGGGCGTCGGTCAGGCTGAAGATGCGCTCCGCTGCGGATTGGGTGCCCACCGTGCCATTATACGTGGGCGGAGCGGTCAGCGCCGGGCCCTCCGGAGGTTGCCCGTGCGTCGACTTGCCCTCGTCATCGCGCTCGGACTCGCGGCTGCCGCGCCGGCCCGCGGGCAGGGCCTGCCTGCCGAGCCGATCTCGCTCGGCGACGGCCGGCTGGTGATCGGCGCCGACGTCACCGCGACCGTCGCGCCGACCGACCCCGGGTTCTTCAACTACACCGACTACGAGTACAGCGCCCTGCGCAACTTCCGCCTGGGCGTCGCGGTCGAGCTGCGCCCTTCCACGCGCCTGCAGGTGCTGTCGGAGATCAGGCTCGACGGCGACCGCCTGCGCCCGTATGCCGTGTTCGCCCGCATCCGCCCCTGGCCCTCGCGGGCGTTCGACATCCAGCTGGGCCGGGTGCCGCCGACCTTCGGCGCGTTCGGCCACCGCTCGTACGGCGCGGACAGCCTCCTGCCTGGCCAGCCGCTCGCCTACCAGTACCTGACGTCCCTGCGCACGGACGCGCTGCCGCGCACCGCCGACGACCTGCTCCGCATGCGCGGCCGCGGCTGGCTCGCCAGCTACCCTGCGGGCAACCGGGCCGCGGCGCCCGGCGTGCCGATCGTCAACACGACGCGCCGCGACGCCGGCCTGCAGCTCCACGCCGTGCAGGGGCCGTTCGAGTGGATCGCGGCCGTCACCACCGGCACCCTGTCCAACCCGCGGCTCGACGACGACAACGACGGCCGGCAGGTGGCGGGGCGCGTCGTCCTGCGCCCGGGCCCCGCCGTCGCCATCGGCGTGTCGGCGGCGCGCGGCGCGTACCTGAGCCGCTCGCTTGCCGGCGTCCTCCCCACCGGCACCTCGGTGGAATCGGCGACCCAGCGGGCCCTGGGCCTCGACGGCGAGTACTCCGCCGGGCACTTCCTCTCGCGCGCCGAGGTCATCTGGTCGCGGTGGGACATGCCGACGCTCGGCGCGCCGGCCATCGATCGGCCGCTCGGCGCGGTCGCGGTGCTGGGCGAGGCCCGGTACCGCCTGTGGCCCGGCGTCTACGCCGCGGCGCGCGCCGAGCACCTGGGCTTCAGCCGGATCCGCGGGCGCGCGGGACTCGAGACGTGGGATGCCCCGGTCACCCGGGTCGAACTCGGCGGCGGCTGGTCCCCGGTTCGCAACGTGACGCTCAAGGCGTCCTGGCAGCACAACCGCCGCGACGGCGGGCGGGTCCGGCGGCTGTCGCTGGTCTCGGCCCAGCTCTTCTACTGGTTCTGACGTGCGACGCCTCCTGCCGTCCCTCGTCCTCGTGCTGCTCCTCGTCCCCGCGGCGTCGCCACGGGCCGCGGCGCCGGGCCAGTCGCGGCCGGCCGACACCGGCACCATCCGCGGGACCCTCGACCTGTCGGCCGCCGCGCGGTCGGTGGAGCGCCGCCCGTCGGTGAGCGCCCCCGGCGCGGCGGTGCCCCGCGCGCCCGGCGGGGCCAGCCGCGGGATCGTGTACCTGGAGAGCGCGCCGCGCGGGGCGTTCGACGACCGGGAGCCGTCGCGGCAGGTCATGGACCAGCGGAACGAGACGTTCGTGCCGCACGTGCTCGCGCTCATGACCGGCGACAGCGTGGACTTCCCGAACTCCGACACCATCTACCACAACGTCTTCTCGCTCTCGAAGGCGCGCCGGTTCGATCTCGGCCGGTACGCCGCGGGCCGGTCCAAGTCGGTCCGCTTCGACCGGCCGGGCGTCGTGCGGGTGTTCTGCGACATCCACGCGCACATGAACGCGTTCATCGTCGTCTTCAACCACCCGTTCTTCGCGGTCACGGATGCGGACGGACGCTTCGCGCTGCCGCCGGTGCCCGCGGGCACGTACACCGTGGTGGGCTGGTACGAGGGGGCCGCGCGCGTGACGCGCGAGGTGACGGTCCCGGCCGGCGGCGTGGCCGACCTGGCGCTGGTGGTGCCATGAGCCGGGCCCTCGACTCGCTGAGCAACCGCATCTTCCTGGCGAGCGCGCTGCTCGCGACCCTGTCGATCGGCGCCGCCGTCTACTTCGTCAGCGCGCGCGTGCGGAGCGAGGTCGAGGCCGAGCTCGACCGCGACCTCCAGGAGGCGGCCAGCCTCGTCGACCAGCAGCGCGCCACGCTGTTCGACTCGTTCGTCCTCACGGCGCGCCTGCTCGCCGACCTGCCCACCGTGAAGGCCGCACTGTCGACCGGGGACGCCCCGACCGTCGACCCGCTGATCGCGGGCTATCGCGAGCAGGTGGGCGCCGACCTGCTGCTCGCCACCGACCCGGCGGGCGTCCCGCTGGCGACCGCGGCCGTCGCCGGCGTGCTGGCCGAGGGGCTCGAGCGCGCGCCCGGCGTCGCCCGCGCCCTGGACGGGGAGCCGGCGGTCGCCTACTGGCCGAACGCGCGAGGGGTGCTCCAGCTCGTGAGCGTGCCCGTCACGATCGGCCTCGACCGGCCGGAGCTGCTCGGGAGCCTGACGGTCGGCTACCTGCTCGACGACGATCGCGCCGAGCGCTTCAAGCAGCTGACGGGCGCCGACGTGGCGTTCGCGCTCGACGGCCGGATCCGGTCGTCCACCCTGGGGGCCGCCGCGGACGCGGCGCTCGTGCCGCTGCTCGGCGCCACGCCGCGCCCCCGCGTCCTCATCGGGGACGCCGAGTACGCGGCGCTCGCCCGGCCCCTGTCGCCGCCGGCCGGCGTGGAGCTCGCCGGCGGGCCGGGCACCCCCATCGCCGTGGTGCTGCGCTCGCGCACCGAGCGCATGCGGACGCTGTCGGCCATCCAGACCGCGCTCGCCGGCCTCGCCCTCGCCACGGTGCTGGCCGCGGTCGCGGTGAGCTACGGCGTGGCGCGCACCATCACCCGGCCGCTCGCCGCCCTCACCGCGCACATGCGCGAGGTGGCCGCCACGGGCGACCTGACGCGGAAGCTCCCGGTGGACCGCCGCGCCGGCTGGGCCGACGGCGATGTCCGCGTGCTGGCGACGACGTTCAACACGCTGACCGACTCGGTCGCCCGCTTCCAGCGCGAGGCGTCCCAGCGCGAGCGCCTGTCGTCGCTCGGCCGGATGTCCACCGTCGTCGCCCACGAGATCCGCAACCCCCTGATGATCATCAAGGGCGCCCTGCGCCACCTCGCCCGGCCGGGCGCCAGCCCGGAGGACATCCGCGACGCGGCGGCCGACATCGACGGCGAGACCCGGCGGCTCAACCGCGTGGTCACCGAGGTGCTCGACTTCGCCAGGCCGATCCGGGTGGAGGCCGCGCCGACCGACGTCAACGCGGTGTGCGAGCAGGCCATCGCGGCCGTGACGGCCGCCGAGCCCGACCCGCCCGTCTCGGCGCGCCTCACCCCGGGCCTGCCCCTCCTCGGCACCGACGGCGAACGGCTGCGGACCGTCCTGGTGAACCTCCTGGCCAACGCGCGGCAGGCGGTCACGGCCGCGCCCGGCCACGACCTTTCCGCCGGCGCGCCCGTCACCCTGGCCACCCACCGGGCGGAGGGCGGGCGGATCGTGATCACGATTGCGGACCGGGGGATCGGCGTGCCCCCGGATGACCTCCCGCGCATCTTCGATCCATACTTCACGACCAGGCGCGCGGGGACCGGCCTCGGCCTCCCGATCGCCAAGAACATCGTCGAGGCGCTCGGGGGCGCCCTCGACGTCACCAGCCGGCCGGGCGCCGGCACCGAGATTCGCGTCACCCTCGGCGACGCGCCCGCCCCCAGGACCCCATGACCATCGCCGGCAGCATCCTCCTCGTGGACGACGAGGAGAAGATCCTCAAGACGCTCGGCCGGGCCCTCGCGGAGGACGGGCACGACGTGGTGACCGCGGCGAGCGCGGAGGCGGCGGCCCGCCTGCTCGCGGCGAGGCCCTTCGACCTCCTGGTCGTCGACTACCTCATGCCGGGCCGGACGGGCCTCGAGCTCGTCGCCGAGCTCGCCGCGACCACCCCGGCCGGCGAGCGGCCCGCCGTCGTCATGATGACCGCGCACGGATCCATCGAGAACGCGGTGGAGGCGATGAAGCTGGGGGCGCGCGACTACCTGCAGAAGCCCTTCGAGGTCGACGAGCTCCTCGCCATCACCCGCCGCGCGCTCGAGGACCTCCGCGCGCACCGCGGCCTGCGCTACCTCCTGAGCGAGCGGGACGACGAGTTCAGCCACTACGGCATCGTCGGGCGCAGCCGCGCCATCCGCGCCGTGATCGACCGCGCCGAGCGCGTCGCCGCCGCGCGCAGCACCGTCCTCGTCACCGGCGAGACGGGCACGGGCAAGGAGCTCGTGGCCCGCGCGATCCACGCCCGGAGCGCGCAGCGCGACCTGCCGCTCATCAAGGTGAACTGCGCGGCGATCCCGGAGACGCTCCTCGAGTCCGAGCTCTTCGGGCACGTGCGCGGCGCCTTCACGGGCGCGGCCTACAGCAAGAAGGGCCGCTTCGCCCTCGCCGACGGGGGCTCCATCTTCCTCGACGAGATCGGCACGCTCAGCCTGACCGTGCAGGCCAAGCTCCTGCGGGTGCTCCAGGAGCGCGAGTTCGAGCCGCTCGGCGCCGAGCGCACGGTGAAGGTCGACGTCCGCGTCATCGCCGCGACCAACCGCGACCTGCGGCAGCTGGTCGCCGAGGGCCGCTTCCAGGAAGATCTCTTCTACCGCCTCAACGTCATCCCGATCGAGATCCCGCCCCTGCGGGAGCGGCGCGAGGACGTCCCGGTGCTCGTCGAGCACTTCGTCGCGCACTTCGCGCGCCGCGCCGGCCGCCGCGTCGAGGCCGTGGACGAGGCCGCGATGCAGGCGCTCGAGGCCTACGACTGGCCGGGCAACGTGCGCGAGCTGGAGAACACGATCGAACGCGCCATCGTGCTCGCCTCCGGGCCCCGCGTCACGCGCGAGGCGATCTGGCTGATGGGCGCCACCGCGCCCGCGGCGGGCGGCCTGCCGGGCCTCGGCCTGCACCAGAACGTCGAGTGGGCGGAGCGCGAGACCATCCGGCGCGCGCTCGCCCAGGCAGGCGGGGTCAAGAAGGCGGCCGCGGAACTGATGGGCATCAGCCAGCGCGCGCTCAGCCACTACCTGGCGAAGTACCGGATCGACTGAGATCCGGCCGGCTGGTCGCGCACCGCCCCGGCCCTTACGGTTCTCGTAAGGGCCTTTCCCTGCCCGTAAGGCCAGCCAGCGCCCCTGCCACACCCTGCTGGGCCCTGGCCCGCGTTCACAGGGGTCCCTGCCGGCGGCACCGAACTTGCGATGGCCCCGGACATGCCCGGATACCAGATCGGCCGCGCGCTGCTCGCCGCGACGGTGGCGCAGGTGGCCGCGGGCGGCGCTGCCGCCCCGGCGCCGCCGCCGCCCGACGCGCGGGTCGTGGAGATCGTCGCGCGCCGCTTCGCCTTCGAGCCGGACCGCGTCGAGGTCCAGCAGGGCGAGCGGGTGCGCCTCGTCGTGCGCTCGGCCGACGGCGTCCACGGCGTCGGCATCAAGGCCTTCAAGGTGAATGCACCGGTGCCGCGCGGCGGCGCGCCGGTGACCATCGAGTTCGTCGCCGACCGGGCGGGTACGTTCGAGATCCTGTGTTCCGAGTACTGCGGGCCGGGCCACGGCGGGATGAAGGGCGTCCTCGTCGTCCATGCGACGCCGCCACCAGCCCCACGGCATCCCTGATTCCAGGAGTCCCAGGTGACCCACCAGTCCTCGTCCGCCGTCCGCCGCCTCGCGGCCCGGCTCGCTGTCCTCGCGCTGCTCGCGTGCCCCCGCGCCGCCGCCGCGCAGGCGCCCTCCGCGCCGCAGGACGACCCGGATCTCGACACCAACGTCTCCCAGCCGGACTTCACGCTCACGGCGCTGCCGACCACGCTTCGGCTGGCGCGCCACAAGAGCGCGTTCCGCGTCACGCACCGCTTCGCCCGTCCGCTCGGGCAGGGCGATTTCGGCGACCTGCTCGACGACTTCTTCGGGTTCGACTCGGGCGCGCTCATCGGCCTCGAGTACCGTTTCGGGCTCATGCGCGGCACGCAGGTGGGTCTCTACCGGACGAGCGACAAGACGATCCAGTTCTTTGGCGTCCGGTCGATCCGCACGCAGGGCGACCGCTCCCCGCTCGGGATCGCGATCCAGGTGTCGGTCGACGGCACGCACAATTTCAGGGACGAGTACCGGCCGGGCGTCGCCCTCCTGGTGTCGCGCGAGATCGGCACGCACGGCGCGCTCTACGTCGAGCCGGCGTTCGTGGCCAACACCAACCCGCTGCCCGCCGATGCCGCCGGTGACAACCACACGGCGGTCGTCGCCCTCGGCGCCAGGCTCCGCGCGCGGCCGACGGTGTACGTCGTCCTCGAGGCCACGCCGCGCGTCGCGGGCTACGCGCCTGGCGTGACCCAGTTCAGCGTCGGCCTCGAGAAGCGGCTCGGCGGCCACGCGTTCCAGATCAGCGTGGCGAACGGCTTCGGCTCGACGCTCGCCCAGCTCGCGCGCGGCGGCGTCAGCCACGACGACTGGTTCATCGGCTTCAACATCACGCGCAAGTTCTTCTAAGCTGGAATCGGAGAGTCCTGATGACGCGGCGGCACATCCTCGGCGGCGGCGCGCTCCTGGCGGCAGTCCTCACCCTCGCGTGCAGCAGCGGCGGGAACGGCGGCGGCGGCGGGGGCGGCACGCCCACCGCGCCGACGCCCACCACGCCCGGCGGCGGCGGCGGCGGCCCCACGACCACGACCATCACCATCGGCGCGGACGGCCGCGTCACGCCCTCGGCCATCACCGTGAGCGCCGGCGCCCAGGTCACCTTCGTCAACACCGACAGCCGCGCCCACGACATGTCGTCCGACCCGCACCCCGAGCACACCGACTGCCCGCCGATCAACCAGGTCGGGTTCCTCCAGCCCGGCCAGTCGCGCCAGACCGGCAACCTGACGACGCCCGGCACCTGCGGCTTCCACGATCACAACCAGCCGACCAACGCGGCCCTGCGCGGCACCATCACGATCCAGTAGCCCGCAGACGGAACAGGCCCGCCTTCCGCCCGGATGGGTGGCGGAAGACGGGCCTGCCGCTGACCTGCGTCGTGCTTCTTGTTTCTTGATTCTTGTTTCTTGTTTCTTGTTTTCTTGATTCTTAATTCTAGATTCTTGATTACTCAGCGTCAGTACTCGTAGACGCCTTTCCCCACCTTCTTGCCCAGGCGCCCGCCCTTCACGTGCTGCTCGAGCAGCGGGCAGGGGCGGAACTTCTCGCCGAGGGTGCGGTGCAGGTACTGGAGGATGCTGAGGCGGGTGTCGAGACCGACGAGGTCGACGAGCTCGAAGGGCCCCATCGGGTGGTTCAGCCCCAGCTTGAGGGCCTTGTCGATGTCGCGCGCCGAGGCCACGCCCTCCTGGAGCATGTAGAACGCCTCGTTGCCGATCATCGCGTTGATCCGGCTGGTGATGAACCCGGGCGACTCGCGGATGAGGACGGTCTCCTTGCCCATCTGGCGCGACACCGCCTCCATCACCGCGACCGTCTCGTCGCTCGTCTCGAGCGCCCGGACGATCTCGACGAGCTTCATCTTGTGGACGGGGTTGAAGAAGTGCATCCCGCCCATGCGGCCCGGGGCCTTCAGCACCGCCGCCATCTCGGTGACGCTGAGCGCCGAGGTGTTGGACGCGATGACCGCGCCGGCCGGCGCGTGCGCCTCCACCTCGGCCAGCAGCGCGAGCTTGAGGTCGATCTTCTCGGGCGCGGCCTCGATGACGATGTCGGCGCCGGTGACGGCGGCCTTGACCTCGGTGGTGGTGGTGAGCCGGCCGCGGATGGCGCCGGCATCGGCCTCGCTGACCTTGCCGAGCTCGACCCCCTTCGCCACCACCGCCTCGACGGCCGCGCGCGCCCGGGTCAGCTGCGCCTCCGCCACGTCGTACAGCCGCGTCGCATAGCCCGCCGCCATCGCCGCGTGCGCGATCCCGTGCCCCATCGTCCCCGCCCCGAGCACCGCCACCGTCTTCACGTCCATCGTGTCCGCCCCTCTGTCGTCAGTCTGCAGACGTCAATCTGCAATCGTCAATCTACTTGCCCGTGAAGGCCGGGCGCCGCTTCTCGAGGTTCGCGCGGATGCCCTCGCCGGCGTCGTCGCTCTCGAAGAGCCGCTGCTGCAGTTCGCGCTCGAGGGCGAGGCTGTCGGTGAAGCTCATCTCGAGGCCCGACTGCACGGCGCGCTTGATGTGGCCCACGGCCTTGCTCGCGCGGTGGGGCGGCGTGAACTGCCGCGCGTAGTCGAGCACCGCCTCGGCGAAAGGGCGCCCGCCGAGGTCGGCGTCGTCCCAGACCTGGTTGACGAGCCCGATCGCCTTCGCCTCGTCGAACGTCATCAGCGTCCCGCTGACCATCAGCTCCATCGCGCGCGCCTTGCCGACGAGCCGGGCGAGGCGCTGGGTGCCGCCGGTGCCGGGCAGGACGCCGAGGGCGACCTCGGGGAGGCCGATCTTGCCGGCCCCCTGCCGCGCGATGCGCAGGTCGGCCGCCATGGCGACCTCGAGGCCGCCGCCGACGGTGTGGCCGTTGAGGGCGGCAATCACGAGCTTGGGGGTCTGCTCGAGCCGCGCCATCGTCTCGTTGGCGTGGAGGCAGAAGTAGTACTTGAAGCCCGGGTCGGCATCCTTGAGCATCCCGATGTTCGCGCCGGCGCAGAAGAACTTCTCGCCCGCGCCCGCGATCACGATGACGTGGACCGCGGCGTCCATGCGCGCCGCGAGGATCGCGTCGTCGAGTTCGCGCATCATCTCGTAGGAGTAGGTGTTGGCCGGCGGGTCGGTCAACTCGACGAGACCGACGCCGTCGGTCACCTGGTAGCGGATCTTGGTGTAGGCCATGCTGCGTGTCCACAGAGCAAGGCCCGGCGCGCGTGGTGCACGCGCCGGGCCCCGGTCAATCGGTTCGTTCCGCGAGTCGTGCCGTCGTCAATCGTCAATCGTCAATCGTCAATCTTCAATCTTCAATCTTATGACTCGGTGCGGACGTACTCGAAGTCGATCGGCTGGCGGTTGATGCCGCGCGCCGGGGGCGCGATGTAGTTGGCGAACTGCCCGGGCTTGTAGACCGGTGTCGCCTGGATGTGGCGCAGGTATTCCTTGTCGGCCGCGGTGGGCAGCCAGTCGTCCTTGCGGCGCTCCCACTCCTCGGCGCTGAGCGGGTGCCCCATCGGGTCGAAGTGCTTGCCCGCGTAGACGCCGACGAGGCGGTTGAACTTCCGCGACGGCAGCGTGATGCGCTCGGACATGCCGTTCGCCTCGAGCACGCGCTTGTTCCAGCGGTCGACGCCCGCCTGGCAGTCGCCGACGTACCAGTCGCGCAGGACCTCGTTGAGCGCGTTGCGCATCGGCACCTCCTGGCGGCTGATGCGTCCGCTCTCGTCGAGCATGTCGAGGATGTAGTTGTCGGCCGCCAGCACGTGGTCGTCGTTGTACTTCTCCTCCTCGGCGCGGCCCTTGAGGCCGTTCGAGAAGTACGACGCCGCGTTGCTCGAGACCTCGCTGCCGTGCAGGTCGAGGCTGCGGCTGAACCAGAAGTTGACGAACTTCTGGATGAGCGGGATGTCGATGCCGCCCATCTTGCGGACGTCGCCGGAGTAGCCGGCCTCCTTCATGAGCTGGCAGCTCCGCTCCAGGATGCGCGAGATGCCCGTCTCGCCGACGAACATGTGGTGCGCCTCCTCGGTGAGCATGAAGCGCGTCGTCCGCGCCAGCGGGTCGAGGGCGCTCTCCGAGAGCGAGAGCAGCTGGGACTTGCCGTCACGGTCGGTGAACATCGTGAAGGCGAAGAAGTCGAGCCACGTGTCGATGGGCTCGTTGAAGGCCTCGAGCATGCGCGGGGTGTCGGC
Organism: Vicinamibacterales bacterium; assembly: GCA_050250645.1. Classification (GTDB taxonomy): domain Bacteria; phylum Acidobacteriota; class Vicinamibacteria; order Vicinamibacterales; family UBA2999; genus JBFWVR01. The sequence goes on along the minus strand of JBFWOG010000002.1, from coordinate 356,553 downwards.
GTTGCCGCTGCGGCGCTCGAGGAGCGCCTCGGCCTCGTCGCGGCCGTCGCGGCCGAAGTACGAGTGCAGCAGGTACACCATCGCCCAGAGGTGCCGGCCCTCCTCGACGTTCACCTGGAAGAGGTTGCGGAGGTCGTACAGGCTCGGGCAGTGCTGCCCGAGGCTCCGCTGCTGCTCGACGGAGGCCGGCTCGGTGTCGCCCTGGATCACGATCAAGCGGCGGAGCGGGTTGCGGAACTCGCCCGGCACCTCCTGCCAGGCGTCCTGGCCCATGAAGTCGCCGAAGCCGATCTTGCGGTCGGCGGTCGGCTCGGCGAGGAAGATCCCCCACCGGTACTCCGGCAGCTTCACGTAGTCGAAGTGCGCCCACCCGGCCGCGTCCACCGAGATCGCGGTCCGCAGGTAGACCTGGTGGTGGTCCTGGAACCCGTCCGGCCCCATGTCGCGCCACCAGTCGAGGTACTTCGGCTGCCAGTGCTCCAGCGCCCGCTGGAGCCGCTTGTTGCCGCCGAGGTCGACGTTGTTCGGAATGCGTTCGCTCGAGATCATTTACGTCCGCCTCCAGTCGAAAGAGGGCCGGCCTTCACGGCCGTAGGTCATGAGGGCGCCCTTCTCCCCCACCGCGTTCGGCCGCTGGAAGATCCAGTTCTGCCACGCGGTCAACCGGCCGAAGATCTTCGTCTCCATCGTCTCCGGGCCGGCGAACCGCAGGTTCGCCTCCATCCCGGTGAGCGCATCGGGCGAGAAGCTCGCGCGCTCCTCCACCGCCAGCCGCACCTCGTCGTCCCAATCCAGGTCGTCCGGGGACTGGAAGACCAGGCCGGCCTCGAGGGCCGCCTGCGGATCGAACGGGCCGTCGTGCGCCAGCACGGCCGCGACCGACTCGGGCTCGCCGAGGAAGCGGGTCTCGAGGCGCGTCAGGCCGTTGCTCATCGGGTAGAACCCGCCGTTGACGGCCGACAGCGCGACGCTGTTGGGCGCGTCCGGGTTGTCGAGCATGTAGGCGCGGTCGGCCGCGATCGCCAGCTCGAAGAGCGTGCCGGCAAAGGCGCTGCCCGGCTCGATGAGCGCGAAGAAGGTGCGCGACGTCAGGTCCACGCGCTTCAGCGTGCGCCGGATGTGGCCGATGATCTCGCGGACCAGCCAGTGGTCCTTGTGCGCGACGAGCGCCTCGTCCACCGCGAGGACCGCCGCGGGATCACCCGTCGTCCGGAGCAGCACCACGCCGATTTCCGGCTCGTTCAGCCGCAGCCGCAGGAGCGCGTCGTCGAACTCGCGGAAGGCGCGGAGCGCCCAGGCCTGGTCGCCCGCCGCCAGGAACGCCTCCGGCGTCGCCGGCTGCGGCGTGTCGGGCGCGCTGATCGTCAGCTCGCAGACCCGCTTGTCGCGGTCGATGACGCCCTTCACGTACTTGTACTGGATGGTGTCGCCGGAGATGGCCGGGGCGAGCGGGCCGAGCGTGATGCCCGGGCCGCTGGCGGGGCGATCGGACTCGGCCGCGAGTTCGCGCGCCCGCTTGGCGACCGCCTCCTCGAACTGGCTCGTCGGGAACGTGGCGTCCACGAAGCGGCCCTCGACCGCCCGCTTGCCGCGCAGCCCCTCGGTGAGCGTGCTGAAGTGGTCGGCCAGGTCGCGCCGGACCTTGCGCTTGTCGACGACCCGGGTGAGGCCGCCCGTGCCCGGCAGCACGCCGAGCAGCGACGTCTCGGGCAGCGACACCGCCGCGGCGCCGTCGTCCACCAGGTAGATCTCGTCGCAGGCGAGCGCGAGCTCGTAGCCGCCGCCCGCGCAGATGCCGTTCAGCGCCGCGAGGAACCGCAAGCCGGAGTTGCGGCTCATGTCCTCCATGCCGTTGCGCGTCTCGTTGGTGAACTTGCAGAAGTTCACCTTGAAGCCGTGGCTGGAGCTGCCGAGCATGAAGATGTTCGCGCCCGCGCAGAAGATCCGGGGCTTCAGGCTCGTGAGCAGGACGGTGTGCACCTCGGGGTGCTCGAACCGGAGCCGCTGCAGCGCGTCGGCCAGCTCGATGTCGACGCCGAGGTCGTAGGAGTTGAGCTTGAGCTTGTAGTCGTCCGGACGGAGCCCGGCGTCCTCGTTGACGTCCATGGCCAGCGTGGCGACGGGGCCGTCAAAGGAGAGCTTCCAGTGCTGGTAGCGGTCGGGCGACGTCTCGAACGTGACTGGGGACTGGGCGGTCTGTTCCACTGTTACCTCGTAGGGGGACCACTCTACACCAATTTAAACGACCGTTCAAATCATGTTAGACTACGGGACCATGGCCAAGGTTTCGGCGAGCGCCGACCGGCGGGTCGAGATCCTCAAGAGCGCGGCGGCCGCCTTCCGCCGCCGGGGCTACCACGGCGCGAGCGTGGACGAGATCGCCTCCGCGCTGGAGATGACGAAGGGGAATCTCTACTACTACTTCAAGAACAAGGAAGAGATTCTCTACGCCTGCCACGACTACTCGCTCGACATCCTCCTGGCGCTGATGGCCGAGGTCCAGGCCGACGTGGCGCCGCCCGACGAGAAGCTCCGCCGGCTGATCCTCACGTTCATCCACATCATCCTGGACGAGCTGTCCGGGACGGCCCTGACGCTCGAGATGCAGGCGCTCTCGCCCGTCATGCTCAAGCGCGTCGTCACCAAGCGGGACAAGTTCGACCGGGGCATGCGGGAGATCATCCAGACGGGCATGGACCAGGGCCTGTTCGTGCCCGGCGACCCGAAGATGATCGAGTTCGCGATCATGGGCGCCGTCAACTGGATCACCAAGTGGTTCGACCCGGCCGGCCCGATGACCTCCGAGCAAATCGGCTCGGCGTTCGCCGACTACCTCGTGGGCGGCCTCCGCGCCGGCGACCGCCCGTCCGCGCCCGCGGTCCCGAACGAGGCAGCGACGGGCTGAACGCCCTGGGGTCCACTCCCCGCCCCGCGCGCTTGGTCACAAGCCCCCCCGCGAAGGACACGAAGGGCACGACGCCACACACGAAGCTCCGATTTGTCTTTCTAACGTTCCAGCTTTCTGTCTAACGTTTCCGGCTTCGTGCCGTCCTTCGTGTCCTTGGCCTTCTTCGTGGCGTTCCTTGTGCCACCGGGGAGTGACCGCTCCCGCTACTACTCCGCGGTCTCGCCCGGCGCCAGCCGCAGGACCTCGATGCCGCTGCCGGCCAGGTGCGCCTCGAGCTGGTCGGGCGTGCCGGTGAGCAGCGGAAACGTCCCCCAGTGCATCGGCACGACCTGCTTGACGCCGAGCCAGCGGGCGGCCATGGCCGCGGTGTCGGGTCCCATCGTGAACCGGTCGCCGATCGGCAGGAACGCGATGTCGGGCTTGTACAGCTCGCCGATGAGCTTCATGTCACTGAACAGCGCCGTGTCCCCGGCGAAGTAGATCACCTGGCCGTTCTCCAGCCGGACGACGAACCCCGCCGGCTCCCCCAGGTAGACGATGCCGTTGTCGTCGAAGCTGCTGGAGTGGATGGCCTCGGTCATCGTGATGCGCAGGCCCTGCACCTCGATGGTGCCGCCCTTGTTCATCGCCTCGACGGCCTGCACGCCCTTGCCGCCGAGCCACGAGACGACCTCGAAGATGCCCACGACGGTCGCCCCGGTCGCCTTGGCCATCTGGGCGGCATCGGTGACGTGGTCCGAATGCCCGTGCGAGACCAGGATGAGATCGGCCGTGGCCGGCCTGGCGTGCGCCGGGAACGACGGGTTGCCGGTGTACCACGGGTCGAACAGGACTTCCTTGCCACCAGGCGTCCGGAGGCGGAAGGCGGAGTGGCCGAGCCAGGTAATGGCGAGTGTCTGCATCTCGTGATCTCGTGATTTAGTGATCTAGTGATCTTGTGATTTGTAGTTGCGGCGGGCCGTCGCGACCGACGCGGCGAAAATGGCGCGCAGTTCCCGAGCTTCGGCGATCAGGGTGGGAACCCGGTCGGCCGGGCCGATGCCCGCGTCCTCGATCAGCTCCAGCCAGTGCACGGCCTCATCGGCTTCCTCGACGACGATGCCAAGTTTCGCGATGAATTCGCGCCGGGACCGCGCCCGGCAGGCACTTCGGTAGTTTGCCCCGATCGACGTGGCGGCGTCCACCAGCTGGTCCGCCACGCTCCGCGTCCCCGCCAACGCCCGGATTCCCGGGGCAAGGCGGATGACTGCTAGCGCAAAACGCCGGGTCCGCGCCTGCAACTGTTCCTTGTCCATGCCCGGAGCCGTGCGAATTCCGAGCCGGCCCCAAGTCCGAACGGAATCGACGAACACGGCAGGATTCGCGCAGGAATCGCAACACTGGCCCCAGCCCGGCACCGCAATTTCTGCGTCCGCCACGCCCCTGGCGCCGACCTCCCCTCCTGGCACCGCTTGCCCTCCTGACCCCCTTGGCCCCCCTGGCACCCCTGGCACCCCTGGCACCCCTGGCACCCCTGGCACCCCTGGCACCCCTGGCACCCAAAATCACAAGATCCCAAGATCACGAGATAAACTAAATCTCGTGATCGAAGCCCCTCTGCACTTCATCAAGCCCCGGGAACCCAAGCCCGAGTGGCTGAAGGTCCGGGCGCCCGGGTCGGAGAACTACCTCCGGCTGAAGGGCATCATGAAGGACCTCAAGCTCAACACCGTCTGCGAGGACGCCCACTGCCCGAACATCGGCGAGTGCTGGCACCACGGGACGGCCACCTTCATGATCCTGGGGGACATCTGCACGCGCGCCTGCGCGTACTGCGCGGTCGCGCACGGGCGGCCGGCGACCCTCGACATCGACGAGCCCCGCCGCGTGGCCGAGGCCGCCGACAAGATGGCGCTCTCCTACGTCGTCATCACCTCGGTGGACCGGGACGACCTGCCCGACGGCGGCGCCGGCATCTTCGCGGAGTCGATCCGCGAGATCAAGGCGCGGCGGCCGGACTGCCGCGTCGAGGTGCTGATCCCCGACTTCAAGGGCGACGAGGCGCCGCTGCGCACCGTGCTCGACGCGCGCCCCGACGTGCTGAACCACAACACCGAGACCGTGCCGCGGCTCTACCGCATGGCCCGGTCGGGCGGCAAGTACACGCGGACGCTGGAGCTGCTCGACCACTCGCGCCACTACGCGCCGGGCATCCCGACCAAGACCGGCCTGATGGTCGGCCTCGGCGAGGAGCAGGACGAGCTCGTCCAGGTCTTCAAGGACCTGCGCGGCGTCGGCGTGCAGATCCTCACGCTCGGCCAGTACCTGCGCCCCTCGCAGGACCACGCGGTGATGACCCGCTACTACCACCCCGACGAGTTCCGCGAGCTGAAGCGCATCGCGCTGGGCCTCGGCTTCGTCCACGTCGAGGCCGGCCCGCTGGTCCGCAGCTCGTACCACGCGCACGAACAGGCCGACGCCGCGGAAGCGGCGCTGGCGGCGCGGTAGCAGCCGCCACCGGCAACGCCCAACTGCGTCCAGCACGAACGGCCGGCCCCACGGGCCGGCCGCACATCCGTAGATCACCCAGACATCACAAGGTAGATCCTCGAGATCTCCAGATAGATCCTCCAGATCACCAGATCACCAGATCACCAGATCACCAGATCTCCAGATTTCCAGATCAGATCACAAGATCACGAGATCACAAGATCACGAAATGTAGAGATCTCCCGCAAGGTACTTGAGCCCCGTGTCGCACGCGACGGTCGCCACGACCTTGCCGGGGCCGAGTTCCTTCGCCAGTTGCAGGGCGCCGACGAGGTTGAGGCCCGTCGACGTGCCCGCGAAGATGCCCTCTTCGCGCGCGACGCGGCGCGCCATCACGCGCCCTTCTTCCTCGTCGATCGCCCGGACCTCGTCGTAGGTTCCGGCCGCCAGGTGCGGCGGCCAGGTGCCCGACGCGGTGCCCTCCACCCGGTGCGCCCCCGCCGTCCCCGTCGTCAGGAACGGCGAGGTGGACGGCTCGAGCGCGACGATGCGGGCCGCGCTGCCGGCCGCCTTGAGCGCGCGCGAGACGCCGACCAGCATGCCTGCCGTGCCGACCGCCCCGACGAACGCGTCCACCGCGCCGACCTGCTCGACCAGCTCCTCGCCGATGCGCGCGTAGCCGTCCAGGGCGTCGGTGTTGTTGAACTGGTCGGTCCAGAACGTCCCGGGGTCCTTCGTGAGCTCGGCGATGCGCGCGCGGAAGCGGTCGAACAGCGCCGGCGTGACCTTGCCGCCGTCGCTCGGCACCACCTCGAGGTCCGCGCCGAAGGCCCGCATCGTGTTCAGCTTCTCCGCCGAGAAGGCGTCGGAGGACAACGGGTGGAACCGGTACCCCTTCATCGCGCAGACCATCGCGAGCGACGACCCGGTGCTGCCGCCGGTGAACTCGACCACCCGCATCCCCGGCGTCAGCGCCCCCCGCGCCTCGGCGCCCTCGACCATCGCCAGCGCCATCCGGTCCTTGTACGAACCGGTGGGGTTGAAGTACTCGAGCTTGATCACGACCGCCGCCGACCCGGGCGGCGCGAGGCGGTGCAGGCGCACGGCCGGCGTGCGGCCGATGGCCTGCAGCACGGAATCGACGGGCGGGGGCGCTGGAACGGACATGTCGGGCTCCTTCCTGACGGACGCGCCCATTCTGGCCCGTCCCGCGTCCGGCCGCACTCCGAATCGCACCATCAAATCGGCCGGCGGCCGTACAGACGAACGGCCGGACCCACGCCCGGCCGCCCATCCCAAATCACAAGATCACAAGATCACGAGATTTCCCAAATCTATTTCCGTCTTGGCTTGTACACGTGCGTGGCCTGCCCGAAGAACACCTCGGCGGCCTCCATCACGGTCTCCGACAGCGTCGGGTGCGCGTGGATGGTCAGCTTCAGGTCCGAGACCGTGGCCCCCATCTCGATGGCGAGCGTCGCTTCGGCGATGAGCTCGCCGGCGCCCGACCCGACGATGCCGACGCCGAGGACGCGCTCGGTCTTCGGGTCGACGAGGATCTTGGTGAGGCCGTCCACGCGGTCGATCGAGATCGCCCGGCCCGACGCGCCCCACGGGAACCGCGCCACCTCCACCTCGATGCCCTGCTTCTCGGCATCCGCCTCGGTCAGCCCCGCCCACGCGACCTCGGGGTCGGTGAAGACGACGGCCGGGATCGCGAGGGGCTCGAAGATCGCCTTGTGACCCGCGATGGCCTCGACCGCCACGCGGGCCTCGTGCGACGCCTTGTGCGCGAGCATCGGCTCGCCGGCGACGTCGCCGATGGCGAAGACGGTCGGCTCGGCGGTGCGGCGCTGCCCATCCGTCTCGATGAACCCCTTGTCGGTGACCTGCACCCGCGTCGTCTCGAGTCCCGGGACGTGGCCGTTCGGCCGCCGCCCGATCGAGACGAGCACGTAGTCGTAGGTCTCGCTCGCCGGCGCGCCCTCGCCCTCGAACGACACGGTGATGCCCTTCTTGGCCTCCTTCATCCAGGTGACCTTCGTCGCGAGCATCACCTTGTCGAAGGTCTTCTCGACGCGCTGCGCCAGGATCTTCACGAGGTCGCGGTCCGCGCCCGGCAGCAGGCCCGGCGTCATCTCCACGACGGAGACCTTCGCGCCGAGGGCGGCGTACACCGACCCCAGCTCGAGCCCGATGTACCCGCCGCCGACGACCAGCATCGTCTTCGGGACCTCGGGCAGGTCGAGCGCGCCCGTGGAGTCCAGCACGCGCGGGCTGTCGAGCGAGAGGGACGGAATCCTCGTCGGGGACGACCCGGTGGCCAGGATGATGTCGTCGACCTCGACCGCCTCCTCGCCGCCGGCCGCGAGCGCGACCGTGAAGCGCGTCGGCCCGGTGAGCGTCGCGCGGCCCTGGAGGTAGCGGATCTTCCGCAGCTTCGCGACCTGCCCGGTGCCGCTCGTCAGCTTCTCGACCACGCGGTCCTTGTAGGCGCGGAGCTTGTTGACGTCGACCTTCGGCTTGCCGAAGTCGATGCCCCATTCACTCGCGTGGTCGGCCTCCTCGAGGAGCTTCGCGACGTGCAACAGCGCCTTGGAGGGGATGCAGCCGCGGTAGAGGCAGACGCCGCCGGGGTTCTTCTCGGCGTCGACGAGCGTGACGTCCATGCCAAGGTCGGCCGCGTAGAACGCCGCCGCATAGCCACCGGGACCGGCGCCAATCACGGCGATCTTGGGTGAATTACTCATAATCTTGTGATCTCGTGATCTCGTGATCTCGTGATTTGATCTGGTGATCCAGCGATCTTGTGATCTTGTGATCTTGTGATTTGGCGGTTCCGTGATTGTGGCGTTCTGGCGGACGCGGTCGGTCCGGCCCGATGGCCCCAATCGCGGGGACAAATCACAGGATCACGAGATCACAAGATCACAAGATCACCAAATCCTAAGATCGCAGTGCGAGCGTGAAGGGCTGCTCCAGCGCCTCGACGATCCAGCGCAGGAACCGGATGGCGTCGGCGCCGTCGATCTGGCGATGGTCGTAGCTGAGCGACAGCGGCAGCATCATCCGCGGCTGGAAGGCGCCGTCGATCCAGACGGGCTCGATCGCGCCGCGCGACACGCCGAGGATCGCGACCTCCGGCCAGTTGACGATCGGGGTGAACGCCGTGCCGCCGATGCCGCCCAGGTTCGTGATCGACATCGAGCCGCCCGACATCTCGTCGAGCGACAGCTTCCGGGCCTTCGCCTTCTCGGCGAGCGCCTGGATCTCCGCCGACAGCTCGACGATGTTCTTGCGGTCGGCGTCGCGGATGACCGGCACGAGCAGGCCGTGCTCGGTGTCGACCGCGATGCCGACGTGCACGTACTTCTTCAGCACCATGGTCTCGGCCGCGGCGTCCACCGACGCGTTGAACTGCGGGAAGCGCCGGAGGGCATGCGCCACCACGTAGGCGAGGACCGAGGTGACGGTCAGCTTGCCGCCCCCCTGTTCCACTTCCTTCCCGTAGCGCTTGCGCATCTGCTCGAGCGCCGTGATGTCGGCCTTGTCGAACTGCGTGACGTGCGGGATCGCATTCCACGCGTGCGACAGGTGCTCCGCCGTCTTGCGGCGGATGCCCGACATCGGCTTGCGCTCGATCTCGCCCCACTTGGCGAAGTCCGGCAGCGCCGGGCCCGCGCCGGCGGGACGGGCCCCGGCCGCCGCCGTCTGGCCGCTGGTGCCGAGGCTGCTCAGCACCTTCCGCGCGAACTCCTTGACGTCGTTCTGCGAGATGCGGCCGTTCGCGCCGGAGCCTGGGACCTCGTTGATGTCCACGCCGATCTCGCGCGCCAGGCGCCGCACCGACGGCGCCGCCGGCGCGACGGGCCCGGCCGGGGCCGCCGCCGCGCCCGGCAGGGCCTGCCGGGTCTGGAACTCCACGACGGACGCCCGGCGCGGCTCCTCGGCCGCCGCCGGCGCGGCCGACGCCGCGGGGGCCGGCGCCGGTTCGGCCGCCGGGGCCGCCTCGGCGGGAGCGGGCGCCGCCTTCTCGGCGGGGGCGCCGCTGGCGGCCTCGTCCACCACGAGGACAGCCTGGCCCGTCGTCACCTTCTCGCCGACCTTGACGCGGATCTCCTTGATGACGCCGGCCACGCTCGACGGGACCTCGAGGGTCGCCTTGTCGGTTTCGAGTTCGACGACGGGCTGGTCGCGCGTGAGCGTGTCGCCGACCTTGACGAGCACCTTGAGCACGTCGCCCCCGGCCACGCCGTCACCGAGATTGGGGAGCAGAAACTCCTGCACGATGGTCCGTTCTCCGCTTGGGTTAGGAAATCGCCGGATCCGCCTTCTCGGTGTTGATCCCGAGATCGGCGATTGCCTTCGATACGACAGACGCCTCGACCTGCCCGTCCTCGAAGAGGGCGTGCAGCGTGGCCAGGACGATGAAGCGGGCGTCGACCTCGAAGAAGTCCCGGAGCGCCTCGCGCGAGTCGCTCCGGCCGAAGCCGTCGGTCCCGAGCGCGTGGAGCTTGCGGGGCAGCCAGCGGTCGATCGCGTCCGGCAGCACCTTGAGGTAGTCCGACGCGGCGACGAAGACGCCCGGGGCGTCCTTGGTCACGGCGGTGACGTAGGGTACGCGCGGCGCCTCGCCCGGGTGGAGCCGGTTCCAGCGGTCGCACGCGTGGCCGTCGCGGTAGAGGTTCACGTAGCTCGTGACGCTCCAGACGTCGGCGCCGACGTTGTACTGCTCCTCGAGGATCTGCTGGGCCGCGAGCGCCTGCAGCAGGATGGTGCCGCTGCCGAAGATCTGCGCGCGCAGCTTGGCCTTCGGCTTGCCCGTCGGCTTCGCGACGTACATCCCCTTGAGGATGCCCTCCCGCGAGCCCTCGGGCATCGGCGGGTGCGCGTACTGCTCGTTCATGACGGTCAGGTAGTAGAAGATGTTCTCCTGGTCGCCATACATGCGCTTGATGCCGTCCTCGATGATGACCGCGAGCTCGTAGGCGAACGCGGGGTCGTAGGACTGGCAGTTCGGGACGGGCAGCGCGAGCACGTGGCTCTGGCCGTCCTCGTGCTGCAGCCCCTCGCCGTTGAGCGTCGTCCGGCCCGACGTGCCGCCGAGCACGAACCCGCGCATCCGCATGTCGGCGCCCGCCCAGATCAGGTCGCCCACGCGCTGGAAGCCGAACATCGAGTAGAAGATAAAGAACGGGATCATGTTGATGCCGTGCGTCGCGTAGGCGGTGCCCGCCGCGATGAACGACGACATCGACCCGGCCTCGTTGATCCCCTCCTCGAGGATCTGGCCGTCCTTCGCCTCCTTGTAGTACAGCAGCGTGTCCATGTCGACCGGCTCGTAGAGCTGGCCGCTGTGGGCGTAGATGCCGACCTGCCGGAAGAGGGCCTCCATGCCGAACGTGCGCGCCTCGTCCGGCACGATCGGGACGATCAGCTTGCCGATCTGCTCGTCGCGCAGCAGCTTCGACAGCATGCGCACGAACACCATCGTCGTCGAGGCGGTGCGGTCGCCGGTGCCCTTGAGGAACTCGTCCACCTGCTCGGCGAGGTCCGGGCGAATCGCCTCGGCGCGCACCTGGCGGCGCGGCACGGGGCCGCCGAGCGCCGCGCGGCGCTCGAGCATGTACTTGACCTCGGCGCTGTCGGTCGGCGGCCGGTAGAACGGCGCCTCGGCCACCTCGTCGTCCGAGATCGGGATGCCGAACCGCGTGCGGAAGGCCTTGACCTCCTCGTGGTTCAGCTTCTTCTGCTGGTGGGTGATGTTCTTGCCTTCACCCGACTCGCCGACGCCGTAGCCCTTGATCGTCCGCGCGAGGATGACCGTCGGCATGCCCTTGGTCTCGGCCGCCCGCTTGTAGGCGTTGAAGACCTTGAGCGGATCGTGGCCGCCCAGGGTGAGCTTCTTGAGCTGCTCGTCCGAGAGGTGCTTGACCATCTCGAGCAGGCGCGGGTCGGTGCCGAAGAAGTGCTTGCGGATGTACGAGCCGGGCTCGACGGCGTACTTCTGGTACTCGCCGTCCACGATCTCGCCCATGCGCTTGACGAGCAGGCCCTCGGTGTCCTTCTCGAGCAGCGCGTCCCACTCCGAGCCCCAGATCACCTTGATGACGTTCCAGCCCGCACCGCGGAAGATCGCCTCGAGCTCCTGGATGATCCGGCCGTTGCCGCGCACCGGGCCGTCGAGCCGCTGCAGGTTGCAGTTGATCACGAAGACCAGGTTGTCGAGCTTCTCGCGCGAGGCCAGCGTGATGGCGCCGAGGGCCTCGGGCTCGTCCGTCTCGCCGTCGCCGAGGAAGGCCCAGACCTTCGCGTCGGTGGCCGGCTTGAGGCCCCGGTCCTCCAGGTAGCGGTTGAAGCGCGCCTGGTAGATGGCCATGATGGGGCCGAGCCCCATCGACACCGTCGGGAACTCCCAGAAGTCCGGCATCAGCCACGGGTGCGGGTACGACGAGAGCCCGCCGTCGGGCTTCAGCTCGCGGCGGAAGTTCTCGAGGTCGCGGACGTCGAGCCGGCCCTCGAGGAACGCGCGCGCGTAGATGCCGGGCGCCCCGTGACCCTGGAAGAAGACGACGTCGCCTTCCTGCCCGTTCTCACGGCCGCGGAAGAAGTGGTTGTAGGCGACCTCGTACAGCGTCGCCGAGGACGCGAAGGTCGAGATGTGGCCGCCGATGCCGTCCTCGATCCGGTTGCCCCGCACGACCATCGCCATCGCGTTCCAGCGGACGAGGCTCTTGATGCGGCGCTCGATCTCGCGGCTGCCCGGGTAGGGCGCCTGGTCGGAGACGTGGATCGTGTTGATGTAGGGCGTGTTGGCGGTGAACGGAAGCTTGACGCCCGCGTTCTGGGCGTGGATGCCGAGCTGGCGGAGCAGGTGCCCGACCCGGGCGGCGCCTCCGTGCTGGAGCACGTAGTCGAGCGATTCGAGCCACTCGCGCGTTTCGAGGGCTTCGAGCTCGGCCGGATCGGTGGGAGCGGAGTTCCTCATGGCCGTCACTGACCTTTCTGTCGCTTTTCGCTAGGAGCCAATCGTACCATTCTAGAGGAGGCCGAGGCCGCACTGCAAAGGTGACGGCGCCGCATGTGACAACCCGGTTTCCCTCGTTCGGCGCGCGCCCCCTGCCGCATCGACTTCGGACATGACACGCATGCGCTCCGCTTCTTCTCCCGCCGGCGCCCTCGCGGCGGTCAACGCCGCCATCACGGGCTGCGAACGGTGCCCGCGCCTGCGCGGCTACTGCGCGGCGGTCGCGCGCGAGAAGCGCGCCGCCTATCGCGCCGACACGTACTGGGGCCGCCCCGTGCCCGGCTTCGGCGATCCCGCGGCGCGGATCTACATCCTCGGCCTCGCTCCCGCGGCCCACGGCGCCAACCGGACCGGCCGGGTCTTCACGGGCGACGGCCGTGGCGGGTCGGGCGACTTCCTGGTGGGCGCGCTCCACCGCGCCGGCCTCGCGAATCGCGCGACCTCGCACGCCGCCGACGACGGCCTGCGGCTGCGGGACGTGTACATCGGGGCGGCCGTGCGCTGCGCGCCGCCCGCCAACAGGCCCACGCCCGCCGAGGTCGCCGCCTGCCTCGACCACCTCGACGCCGAGATCGCGGCGCTCCCCCGCCTCGCGGTCGTCGTGGCGCTCGGCCAGATCGCCTGGAAGGCCTGGCTCGACCGCCACGCGCGGCACGCGCCGCTGCCGCGGCCGCGCCCCGCGTTCGGCCACGGCGCGGTCGCGCGCCTCGGCGACGGCCGGGCGCTGGTCGGGTGCTTCCATCCCTCCCGGCAGAACACCCACACGGGCCGGGTCACCCCCGCGATGTACGACGCCCTGTTCGGGGGGACGCTCCGCCGGCTGCTCGGGCCCGCCCGGCGGTAGCCGCCGGCCCGCCCCGGCCGGGTGTCACGGGATGTCACGGCGATCTTCCGGACGGCCCGCCAACGTCCTTGCGCGGGACTGTGCGGCCCACTACAGTGGAGCGCCTGTCGTCGGCCGCGCCCCCCATTCACCAGGCGACGCCAGACAGCCGGGAGGCTCCATGTTCAGTTCGCGCACCTTCGTCATCGCCGCGGCCCTGGCCGCCGCCGCCACCAGCGTCCACGCCCAGGCGGCCTTCGACACGAGCAAGATCGTCGAGCTCGAGCTGCTGACCAACACCGAGGTCTACGACAAGATCCACAACCAGGGCATGACGTCGGTGCTCGTCGTCACGGGCGGCACCGAGGCCCGCGGACCGCACAACATCCTCGCCGGCCACACGATCATGGCGCACAACCGCGCGGTGGAAATCGCGAAGGTGCTCGGCCACACGCTCGTCGCGCCCGTGCTGCCGATTGCCGTCGACGCCACGGGCGTCAGCGAGGAGACCAAGACCCCCGGCGGCGTCGAGATGCCGGCCGACGTCTTCAAGCTGGTGCAGCTGGCCCAGATCCAGAGCATGGTCGACAACGGCTTCAAGGACATCTTCCTGATGAGCGACCACGGCGGCGGCCAGAAGCAGCTCGAGGAAGCCGCAGCCGAGATGGACGCGAAGCTCGCGCCGAAGGGCATCCACGTCTACTACATCAACGACTTCTACCAGAAGACGCACGACGACATCGCGATGTACCTCTACGAGCACGACCTGCCGGTGGGCGGGCACGGCGCGATGATGGAGACGTCCGAGATGCTCTACTGGCAGACGAAGGACGGCGCCTACGTCCGGCCGAACTACAAGACGGTGCCCGGCGACCCGACGGGGCAGACCAACGAGGAGTGGAAGGCCGCGCAGGACGCGATCAAGGCCGGCAAGCGCCCCGAGCGGCGGCCCCGCGACCCGAACGCGCCGCCGCGGCTCGGCAACGGCCTGACGGGCGACCCGCACGCGTCGACGCCCGAGCTGGGCAAGATCTTCGCGGAGATGGGCATCAACAACACGGTCGCCGAGATCCGCGAGCAGATGGCCGCCAAGCGCGGCACGAGCCGACAGTAGCCCGCCCCGCGTCGCGAACACCATGCGCACGAGGCCGGTCCCGCAGGGGGCCGGCCTCGTGTCGCGTACGGGCCCGGCTTCGCGCCGGTGCGGCGCCGTGAGCGCCGCCGTACACGAGACGAGGCCGACCACCGCGGGGTGGCCGGCCTCGTGTCACGAGTCCTGAAGGCCCTGGGCTAGATGCCGGGCTTCAGGCGCCACTTGCCGTCTTCGCCCTTCTCCCGGTACTTGCCGTGGCAGCCCTGGCAGAACTTGCCGAGCTCGCCGACGGTGCCCTTCGCGGCGTCCCAGTTGCCGGCGCCGACCTGGCTCTGGATGGTCCCGGCGGCCTTGCCCGCGCCCTGGGCCCACTCCACCGCGTCGGCCTTGTCCATCGCCTTGAAGGCGGCCTCGGTCTCGGTGAACGCCTGCTTGAGCGTCGCGGCGCTCTCGCTGGCCATGTTGGCGTTCATGCCGTCCATCGACTTGCGCAGCATGCCGAACGCCGGCCCGACCTTCTCCATCGCCTCGTGCAGGGTGTCGTCGTGCTGCCGCGCGCCGAGCGTGGCCAACCCCGGGCTGGCCAGTGCGAGCCCGAGCACCGTGACACCGACCATCAGAACCATACGCCGCATTGAAGCCTCCTGCCCTGTGTTGGCGGCCGCCGGCGCCCCGTGCGCCGGGCCGCCGCCATTCCTGAATGACGTCGAGCGGAACCCGTCGCGTATCCTACGCCCTCCGCCAAGCCAGCCGCAACCGTCATGGCTTGACAGGCGCGGCGGCGCGGAACTACGCTCGGCCCGGTTCACCGACCGTTCAGTCCCGCGGCGTCCCCGCCGCGGCTCCGGATCACCACGTGCTTCTGCTGCCACGCCTCGAGCCAGCCAGCCGCCCGGGTGCGCGCCCGGTGCCCGGCGCCACGGCCGCCGACGCCCCCGCGGGATGGGGCCACAGATGACCCGACTCCGCCTGCCCCTCCTCGCCTGCCTGGCCGCCGCCGCCCTCGCTGCCGCGCCGCTGGCCGCCCGACAGGATGCCGCGCCCGTCTACACCGCCGCCCAGGCGGCGGCCGGCGCCGAGCAGTACCAGGCGTCGTGCGCCGCGTGCCACGCCGCCGACCTGGGCGGGCGTCCCGACGCGCCACAGCTCGCCGGCAGCGACTTCTTCTTCACCTGGAACGGCCAGACGACCCTCGACCTCTTCCGGTACGTCCAGGGCATGCCCCCTGGCGGCCCCCGCCTCACCGAGGCGCAGTACCTGACGGTCGTGGCCTACATCCTCCAGCAGAACGGCGCGGTCGCGGGCCAGGCGCCCCTGACGCCGGAGACGGCCGTGCCCATCAAGGCGATCGCCACCGGCGAGCGGCCGGGCGGCCACTAGTGGCGGGTACGCCCCGAATCACCACCGGCCGCTCCGGGGTCGCGGCCGTCGAACCGCCGTTCGACACCGCCATCCACCGTGCTGAATCAGTCGATGCGGTCCGCTAGCGCCGTGCCGGGCGCCTCGACGTCCAGGGGAGACACCGCATGTTGACGCGACGCCACTTCATCGAACAGATCGCCGCGGCAGGCGGCGCCTCCCTGGCCTACGAGTCGATGTTCGGCCTCGGGCTGATGGCGGCGCCCCGGCCCGCGCCGTTCGCCCTCCAGGGCTCCGGCCTGGGTGCGCGCGTGGCGGTCATCGGTGCCGGCATCTCGGGCCTGACCGTGGCGTACGAGCTCGGCAAGCTCGGCTACGACTGCCATGTCATCGAGGCCCGGTCGCGGCCGGGCGGCCGCGCCCACACGGTCCGGCGCGGCACGGTCAGCGAGGAGGACGGCCCGCGGCAGGTCTGCGACTACGACGAGGGCCTCTACTTCAACCCGGGCCCCATGCGGATCGCCTACCACCACGACACGACGCTCCACTACTGCCGGGAGCTGAACGTCCCGGTGGAGGTCTTCGCCGTCTCGGCCGACTCGGCCTACCTCTACATGACCAAGTCGGGCGGCCTCAAGGGCCGCAAGGTGCGCCTGCGCGAGGTGCGGACCGACGTCGACGGGTACGTGTCCGAGCTGCTCAGCAAGGCCGTCTCCCAGCACGCGCTCGACGGCGAGCTGACCAAGGAGGACGCCGACCGCCTGCTCGAGCACCTGAAGGGGATGGGCCAGCTGGACCCCCAGGGCAAGTACACCGGCAACCCCGAGCTCCGCGGCCCCGCGGACCCGCACGCCGGGTACGGCGAGGACGTGCCGAGCCAGCCGCTGCCGCTCTCCGAACTGCTCGCCTCGCGGCTGGGGTACTACGTGGACCTGAGCTACGAGTACCAGCCGACCATGCTGCAGGTCGTGGGCGGGATGGACCGGCTGCCGCGCGCGCTGGCCAGCCGGCTCGAGGGCCGCATCACCTACGAGGCGCCGGCCCGCCGCATCCGCCAGAGCGAGGCCGGCGTCGTCGTGACCTACGACGGACCCGGCGGGGCGCCGCGGACACTCGAGGCCGACTACCTCGTGTGCGCGATGCCGCTGCCCCTGCTCGGGGAGCTCGACACGGACCTGCCCGCCGACTTCATGAAGCTCGTCAAGTCCGTTCCGTATGCCGCCGCCGGCAAGATGGGCCTGCAGTTCAAGCGGCGCTTCTGGGAAGAGGACGACCAGATCTTCGGCGGCGCCACGAAGACCGACCTGCAGATCTCGCAGATCGTCTACCCGTCGACCGGGTACCTGGGCAAGAAGGGCACCCTGCTCGGCTACTACCTCATGGGGAACACCGGCCGGCCCGTCGGGAACATGACGCCGGACGAGCGCATCACGCTCGCGATCGACCAGGGCCGCCAGATCCACCCCCAGTACGACACCGAGTTCGAGACGGCCTTCTCGGTGGCATGGCACCGGGTGACCTGGAACAAGGGCTCGTGGTCGTCCACGCCCGCCGACACGAAGCAGGCCCTGAACGTCCCACAGGGCCGCGTCTACCTCGCCGGCGACCACCTGAACCTGAACGCCTGGATGCAGGGTGCCTTCGAGTCGGGCCGCCACGTCGCCACGGCCATCCACAGCCGCGCCTCGACGGAACAGCGGGCCAAGGCGATTGCAGATTGAAGATTGCAGATTGCAGATTGAAGATTGCCGATTGAGTCGCACACGGGAGGCGCCAGGCCGGGCCGGCGGCTGGCGCCCCTCGAGTCAATCTGAGATCTGAGATCTGAGATCTGAGATTACCTGTCCCCTCCACGCATCCCTTGCCGCGACCGCCAGGTCGGGGCGGTCCGAGATGATCCCGTCCACGCCCCAGTCGAGCAGCCGGCGGACGTCCGCCTCGCGGTCGACGACCCAGACCTGCACGAGCTGGCCTTCGCGGTGCGCCTGCCGGACGAAGGCCGGCCGCACCACGCGCAGGCGCCCGAACGCCTCGGGCACCTGGAAGGCGGCGTACGGCCGGGGGCGCGCCAGGGGCCAGCGAATCCACGACCGGTAGAGCGTCCCGCGCGCTTCGTCGAGCGAGGCGCTCGTCGCCAGTTCCGGCGCGGCGGCGCGCGCGGCGGCCAGGGTCACATGGCTGAAGGCCCCCAGGCACACCCGGTCGCCGGCGCCCGCGGCCCGCACGACCCCGGCCACGGCCTGGCCGAGCGCCGCCGACTGTCCCTTCATCTCGACAATGACGCGCGCGGCGGGAAAGGTGTGCAGCACCTCCGCGAGCGCGGGCACGGCGGCCCGCGCGCCGCCCCACGGCGACCCGTCGGGCCCGCGGAACCGGCAGCCGGCGTCCACGCGCGCCAGTTCCGCGGCCGTGCGGGCCCCGACGGGCCCGGCCGCGTCCGTCGTCCGCTCCAGCGTCGGGTCGTGGATCACGACGGGAACCCCGTCCCGCGACAGGTGCACGTCGCACTCGAGGCCGTCAGCGCCGGCAGCCAGGCCCCGGGCGAAGGCCGGCAGGGTGTTCTCGGGGGCCAGGCGCGCGCCCCCACGGTGTGCGAAGACGAGGGGACGGTCGGCGGCGAACACGGACGGGACGCGGGCACCCCCACGGGAGGTCACCGCGTCATAATACGTCCATGTCCTCCACTACACGTCCCACGACGCTCGGCGGGCTGAAGGCGGCGGTGGCCGCCGGCACCTACCGGCCCCGCTCCGTGCGCGACGAGGTCCGCGAGAACCTCATCGGCCGGCTGAAGCGCGGCGAGGTCCTCTTCCCCGGCATCATCGGCTACGACGACACCGTCGTCCCCCAGCTCGTCAACGCGGTCCTCGCCCGCCACAACTTCATCCTGCTCGGCCTGCGGGGCCAGGCGAAGACGCGGCTGCTGCGCGCGCTCACGACGCTGCTGGACGAGGCGATCCCGGTCATCCCGGGCAGCGAGGTCAACGACGACCCGCTCGCGCCCCTCTCGGCCTGGGGCCGGCAGCGGGTGGCCGAGGGCGGCGACGACCTGGCGATCGCGTGGCGCGGCCCCGACGAGCGCTACGTCGAGAAGCTGGCGACGCCCGACGTCACCATCGCCGACATGATCGGCGACATCGATCCCATCAAGGCGGCGCGCACGGGGCTCGAGATCGGCAGCGAGCTGTCGATGCACTTCGGCCTCCTGCCGCGCGCGAACCGCGGGCTGTTCGCCATCAACGAGCTGCCCGACCTGGCCGGCAAGATCCAGGTCGGCCTGTTCAACATCCTCCAGGAGGGCGACGTCCAGATCAAGGGCTACCCCGTCCGCCTGCCGCTCGACCTGATGATGGTCTTCACGGCGAATCCCGAGGACTACACGGCGCGCGGCAAGATCATCACGCCGCTCAAGGACCGCATCGGCGCCGAGATCCGGACCCACTACATGGCGAGCCGCGCCGACGCGATGGCCATCACCGCCCAGGAGGCGTGGGTGGACCGCGGCGGCGCCGTGACCGTGCCGGCCTTCGTCCGCGAGGTCGTCGAGGAGGCGGCCTTCCAGGCGCGCCAGGATCGCCGGATCGACAAGCGGTCCGGCGTCAGCCAGCGCATGCCGATCAGCGTGCTCGAGAGCGCGGTGTCGAACGCCGAGCGCCGGGCCTTCGCCGGCGGCGAGACCCCGGCCGTGCCCCGCGTCACCGACGTGTACCTCGCGCTGCCGGCGATGACGGGCAAGTTCGAGCTGGAGTACGAGGGCGAGCTGAAGGGCGCCGAGACCGTCGGCCGCGAGCTGGTGCGCGGCGCCGTCTCGGTGATCTTCGACGGCTACTTCCCCGACGCCGACGTCCGCCCCATCGTGGAGTGGTTCGACCTCGGCGGGGCGCTCTCGCTCGGCGACAGCGCGCCGGCGGCGCAGGTGATCGAGTCGGCCAGGGCCGTGCAGGGCCTGGTGGACCTCGCCCGCACGGCGGGGATCCCGGCCGACGCGCCGGCGCCGCTGCTCGCCGCCGCCATCGACTTCGTGCTCGAGGGCCTCTACGCCAAGAAGAAGATCAGCCGGAGCGACGACCGCGGCTACCACGCCGCCGAGGCGCCGGCGCCCCGCGAGACGGCCGGCCGCCGCCTCCCCGTCCTCACGCCCGACGACGAGGACGACGAGGGCGGCAACGGCGGGGGCGGGGGGGGCAGGAGGAAGAAGAAGTACTACAACTGAATTTTTGAGATCTGGTGATCTGGTGATCTGGTGATCTGGTCGGGGCTCGCTCCAGCACCGCCGTGGAGCACCTCCGTAAGTGACCGTCGAACGACCATGCGTTACAAGTACAGCAAGTACGTCCCGAGCCTTCTCGACGACCTCGACATGGACGAGCTCATGTCGAAGCTGTCCGACCTCCTGCTGTCGAGCGGGTTCAGCAACCCGTGGGGCGACCCGTTCGACGATGAGGACCGGACGATGCAGGCGCTGCATGACGCCATCCTGGAGGCCCTCTTCAGCGGCGGGGTGTTGCCGCCGGACGTCCTCGAGCGGCTCTTCGGGGAGCCGGCCGACGGCGACCAGGAGCAGGCGCGGGCCGCGCTCGAGCAGCTGATCCAGCAGATCGTCGAGCGCATGCAGGAGTCGGGCTACATCACGTCGGCGCCCGACCTCGCGCCCGAGCAGCAGCGGCGCGCCCAGGGCGGCGGGGGCGAGGGCGAGGCGCAGGGGCCCGTGACGTTCGAGGTGACCGACAAGGCGCTCGACTTCCTCGGCTACCGCGCCCTGCGCGACCTGCTCGGCTCGGTCGGGCACAGCAGCGCGGGCCGGCACGACACGCGGGACCTCTCGACGGGCATCGAGGCGAGCGGCGCGCCGAAACCCTACGAGTTCGGCGACACCCTGAACATCGACCCGAGCGCCACCATCCTCAACGCGGTCGCCCGCGCCCACGCCGACGGCCGGCCGCTGGTGTCACCGGGGACCGACCCGGTCATCGACGTGACCTACGACGACCTGATGGTCGCCCAGGGCGAGTTCCACAGCTCGTGCGCCACCGTGCTGATGCTCGACTGCAGCCACAGCATGATCCTTTACGGCGAGGACCGCTTCACCCCCGCCAAGCGGGTCGCGATGGCCCTCTCCCAGCTGATCCGCACGCAGTACCCCGGCGACACGCTCAAGGCGGTCCTGTTCCACGACTCGGCCGAGGAAATCCCGATCCGCGAGCTGGGGCGGGTCCGCGTCGGGCCGTACTACACCAACACGCGCGAGGGCCTGCGCATGGCCCGCCGGCTGCTCGAGCGCCAGCGCAAGGACATGCGGCAGATCATCATGATCACCGACGGCAAGCCCTCCGCGCTGACCCAGCCCGACGGCCGCATCTACAAGAACCCCTTCGGCCTCGACCCGTACGTGATCAGCGAGACCCTCGCCGAGGTCTCCGCCTGCGCGAAGGCCGGCATCATGATCAACACCTTCATGCTGGCCCGCGACTACGACCTCGTCGCCTTCGTCCGCCGCGTCGCGTCGATGTGCCGCGGCAAGGCCTACTTCACCACCCCGTACACGCTGGGGCAGTACGTCCTGATGGACTACATGGACAAGAAGACCAGGACGGTTCATTAGGTCTCGTGATCTTGTGATCTTGTGATCTTGTGATCTTGTGATCTTGTGATCTCGTGATCTTGTGATTTGGGCCCTCAGGGCCGTTCGCCGCCCGGCTCAATCAGCCGAGCCCCTTCACGAATCGAGGACTCAGCACCCGCAACTGCGCCGCCCGCAACTCAACGACCCCCAGTCACAGGTCACAGGTCACAAATCCCAAGATCACGAGATCACGAGATCACCAGATCGCACCAAATCACAAGATCACAAGATCACAAGATTCCCCAAATTTCATGCTGCCCACCACCCTCCCGATCTTCCCGCTGCCCTCCGTGGTGCTCTTCCCGAACGTCTTCCTGCCGCTGCACGTCTTCGAGCCGCGGTACCGGCAGATGGTCGCCGACGCGCTGGCGGGCGACCGGATGATCGGCATCGTGCTGTTGCAGGAGGGGTTCGAGGAGGACTACGAGGGGCGGCCGCCGGTGTTCGATGTCGGGTGCGCCGGCCTCATCACCCATGTCGAGCGGGTGCCGGGCGGGCTCTTCAACATCGTCCTGCGCGGGCTCGAGAAGTTCCGCATCATCGGCGAGGAGGAGCCGACGTCCGAGGTCCTCTATCGGCGCGCGCTCGTCGCGCCGATCGCCGAGCCCGCCACCCCCGAGGAGACGGCGGCCCTGCGCAGCGAGCGCCGGCGGCTCGAGGCGATCGTCGCGCCGCTGCTCGAGGGCGCCGAGCAGCACCTGCCGCCGGCGATGCCGGACGAGGACCTCGTCAACGCCCTCGCGCAGTACCTCGAACTCGAGCCGGTCGAGCGGCAGGCGCTGCTCGAGCGCCGCGACCCGCTGGCACGGTGCCGGTCCCTGATCGAGCTGCTCGAGATGAAGGCACTCATGGAGAAGCGCCCCGGCGGCACCGGCCTCGTCCACTGACCCCGGGTCGTGGTGGCCGCCTCCCGCGGCGCACCCGGGCGCCCGGCGGCCCTCAGTGCGTCATCGCGTAGAGGGCGACGTTCATCCCCACCGCGTAGCCCTGCGGGGAGAAGCTGTAGAAGAAGCGCGGGTCCTCGCCCTCGCGTTCCCACGCATCCGAGATGTCGGTGTTGTGGGTCATCACCACCATCAGGCGGCCGTGGCGGTCGCTGATGCCGCGCAGGTGCGGCTCGGCGCTCTCCTCGCCGCGCTCGGACGTGTAGCGGCCGCCGGTCTGGCGCCAGAACTGGATCGACGGCACCTGCGGCACCGCGGCGACCGGGAACAGCGTGCGGTAGATCGGGTGGTCCGGCGGGAGGTCGACGATCGGGTACTGCGCCGGCGGCAGCACCTTCCCGATCTGGTTCGCCCAGTTGTCCCACGCCCACGGCCCCCAGAAGTCGTCGACCCACAGGAAGCCGCCCTTGAGGAAGTAGGCGCGCAGCGCCTCGGCCTCGCCGTCCTCCAGCACCATCGTGCCCACGTCCGACGCCAGGACGAACGGGCACGAGAACAACGCATCATCGGTCGGGCGGACGACGAGGTGGTTCGGCTCGCCGTCGGGCTGCCGGCTCACGCGGGTCTTCGTCAGCTCCGACAGCCGAATCGAGAAGTTGATGTCGGCGTCGGGGTAGTCGGTCGTCCAGCCCTGCCCGCCCGCCTCGCGGTAGCCGCTCGCGTACTGGAGGCGGCAGAAGTTGAACCGGCCGTCGAAGCTCTCGGCCGTCGGGTAGCGCGGCGGGACCCTGAACCGCCCGCGGCGGCCCCAGAACTGCCCCTGCGCCGCGACCGTGACGGCGGCGAGCGCGATGATGACGACGAGCAGGCGGAGGCGGCTCATCGGCGTGGCGGCGTCCTGGACAGCGAGCGGTAGTATTCCTCGACGAGCGCCCGGAAGGCCGGCGGGACCTCCTCGGCTCCGGTCACGAGCGCGCGGTCGCCCTCGGCACCCACCATGCGGCGCAGGTCGAACTCGAACCGCTTGAGCCCGTCGGCGACGGCGCCCTGCAGGCGCGCGAGCTCGCTGGCGTCCTTGTAGACCCGCTCGTTGTCGAGCTCGCGGAAGCGTCGCAGGATGTCGTCGAGGCCGCCCGCGTCGAGCCCCTGCTCGTTCATCAGGTCGCGCAGTTCCTGCACCTCCGAGCTCCAGCGCCGGACCTCGCCGCGCAGCTGCCGGACATCGTCCGGCGAGAGGCCCGGCCGCCGATCGCCGAAGCCACCGCCGTCGCGCATCCCCCCTTCGGTGTCGCCGGTCCCGCGGCCGCCCTCGGCCCGCTGGCCCTGGCCGCCCTGCCCCTGCTGGCCACTCTGCCCCTGCTGCCCGGCCTGACCCTGCTGGCCGGCCTGGCCCTGCTGCCCGGCCTGGCCCTGCTCGCCGGCTCGTCCCTGCTGCCCCTCCGCGCCCGGTTGTCCCTGCTGCCCCTGCCCGGCCTGGCTGCCCGACGCCCGCTCCTCGGTCTGGCGGCGGAGCGACTCGGCGCCGCGGGCGAGTTCCCGCGCGCGATCGAGGGCCTCGGCGGTCCTGTCCCCGTTGCCGCCCTGCCCGAGGGCCTGCACGGCGTCGCCGAGCCGCTGCCGGAGGTCGCGGAGGTTGCCGTCGATGTCCTCCTCGAGCGACTGGGTGAACAGGTCGCCGCTGCGCGAGAGCAGGCCACGGGAGTAGCGAATCTTCTCCTTGAGCTTGTCGTCGCGGATGCCGTCGGCGGCCTCCTGGAGCTTGCGGCTGGCGGCCCGCTCGTCGCGCGCGACGTCCCCGGCCGTCCGATCGAGCTGCCGTTCGAGCGCGCCGACGCGCTGCTCGAGCGCCTCCTTGCGCTGCGACAGCAGCTGCATCTGGCTGAGCTGGTCCGGTCCCGCCGCCGACAGGCCCTGCGCCTCGCGCGCGATGCTCGCGTGCTCGCGCGAGATCTCCTCGGCCTGCTGCATCGCGTCGCGTATGGCGCGCTCGACGCCGGCGGCCTGCGCCTGGTCGAGCTGGCGCTGCGCTTCCTTCAGGCGGTCGATGGCCGCGGCCGCCTGGCCCGCGGCCGTGGGGTCTCCATTGGCGGCGGCACGACGCATCGCCGAGGCAGCCTCGCGCATGCGGCGCGCCGCGTCGGCGAGGTCCTGCCGGTTCTGCTCGCGCGAGAGCCGCTCGAGCTGCCGCGCGGCCGCCTCGGCCTGCTCGGCGAGCGCGCGCTGGCCGTCGGCGTTGGCGCTGCCCGGCTGGCCCGCGGCGAGCCGGCGCTGGCGCTCGAGTTCCTGCAGCTGGCGCCGCGCCAGGTCCTTGAGCTTCTCCGACAGCTCGTCCAGGCGCTCGTCGGCCTGCTCGCCGTCGGCCCGCTGGTTCGTCTCGTACTGGTTCGCCATGCGATCCAGCTCGAGCTTGAAGAGATCGGCGAGGTCCTCGGCGATCGACCCGGCGCCGCCACCGCCGCCGCCGGCGTTGCGGCTCGTGCTGACCTGCGCCTCGAACTCCTCCTCTGCCTGCTGCAGGTACTGGAGAGCCTTCTGCTCGGGCGGCAGCGCCCCGTCCGGGCTCCGGGCCTGCAGCTTCGCCTCGGCGAGCTTCATCTCCTCCGCCGCCTTCGGCAGCAGCTCGGCGATCTTCTGGAACGCGGGGTCCGGCGTCACGAGCCGGCTCCCCATCCGCGCCACGAGGCCTTCCACCTGCTCGCGCAGCCGGCTCTGGGACAAGGCCAGCACCACCACCGACTCGCGCACCTGGTCGGCGGTCATGGTCCGGCGATCGCGCTGCACGTTGAAGGTGCCGGCGATGATCTCGCGCTGCTGCTTCGAGAGCGCCCCGACGTCCCCGCCGCCGCCCCCGCCACCCCCGCCGCCGCCCTGCGAGGTCGCCTGGCGGAAGTCCTTGTCGAACGGCCGGATCCGGAGGAAGTAGATGTCGCTCGTCGCGCGCTTGGGCCCGGCCACCTGGTCGTTGTCGCTGACGCGGGCGTAGTACGACAGGGCATCGCCGGGCTCGACCCCGAGCTCCTCGAGATAGAAGGTGTGGCCGGCGGTGACCTCCTTGAGCGGCTGCGACCCGCCGTAGAGCCGGAGCGTCTGCTCCGGTCCCCCGTTCACCTGGTACACGAGCTGCAGGTCGCGCACCGCGAAGTCGTCGTCGGCCATCGCCTCGACGCGGAATTCCTCGATCGGCGTGGCGTCGGTGTCGCGCGCCGGCTCGGAGATGCGCACCGAGGGCTCGATGTCCGCCAGCACGTCGATGGTGAACTGCGGGGAGGCCGCCACGAGGTCCTTGCCCGCGGCGGCGAGTTCGACGCGGTAGAACCCGTCGGCCTCCGCGGTGAACCCGCCACCGAGCGTGCCGTCGGGCCCGACGGTCAACGGGACCGAGGTGTCCTCGCCGAGCACCAGCCGCCCGGCCGACGCCGGCATCGTGGGCGTGATGCGGACGGCGACCGCCGTCCCCTTCAGCACGGCGATGTCCCCGCCGTCCTCGATGGTCCGCGGCGCGAGGCCGGTGTAGGCCGGGAAGGTGTACTCGAGGTCGATCTGCCGCGCGTAGGGCAGCTCGACGACGTCGAGCGTGAAGCTCTTCGAGCGGACGCCGGACGCCTCGACGAAGTACTCGATGGGCTCGGCCAGGTCGAACAGCAGCCCCTCGAACGGCCCGCCGTCGGTCGAGACCATGGGGACGCGCTCGAACGCCCCGGACGCGCCGCGCCGCACGACGAGCGCGACGTCCGTGGCGTCGAAGCCCTCGAGCGTCGCGCGCACCGCCTGGTCGGCCCCCTTGGGCACCGTCACGTCGCCGGGCGTGACCTCGATCCGGTACGGCGAGGCGGCCTCGACACTCCGCGAGACGAGGACCAGCGCCGACACCGCCTGCCGCAGGAACACCGGGCCGAAGAGGAAGACCGCGGCCGTCGCCACCGCCACGATCGCCGTGCCGATCACCGACCGGCGCACCTGCGCCCGCTCGATCCGCCGGCCCTCTTCGATGCGGTGGCACCTGTCGATGGCCTCCTCGACGAGCCGGGCGACCAGCGCCGGCGACGCGGACGCCCGGTCCCCCGCGCGCTCGGCCTCGAGGGCGCTCAGGATGGTCGCCTCGAGCGTCGGCTCGTGCTCCTCCAGGTAGAGCGCGACCTGCTCGTCGGTGACGCGCCGGCGCAGGGGCCGCACCAGGAACCCGTAGGCGGCCGCGCCGACCGCCACGAGGGTCACGACGCGGAAGCCGAGGATGGCGGCGGGGGTGAAGCGAAGCGCCTCGAGCGCCCAGGCGGCGGCGAGCACGACGCCCACGGCCGCGAGCAGGAACTGCACGAGGCCGCGCGCCACCAGGCGCCTGCGCCAGCGCAGCCGTACCTGACGAATCACGTCCACGAGGGCGGTCGCCGGCCCGGTGCCATGCTCGAACATGGTGGCGCTCTCCTTACAGCGGCCGCCGCGACAGGCGGCCGGCCATGAGCGATTCGCCGATCAGGAGCAGGATACCCGCGAACAGCAGGTACCACCAGACGCGTTGCGTCCCCTCCTGGAGATCATCTGTTCGGACGTCGCCGGGGCTCCGCAGGGCGGGACCGTCGTCTGTGGGGCCCGACAGGCCCGTCACCGCGGTCACGACCTCGGCGGGGTCCACCAGGGCGCGATCGGACTCGGCCAGGGCCACGTTGACCGCGACCACGACGTGGGGCTCGGCCGCGCCGGCCTGCTGGTCCCGGATCTCATAGAAGCCGGGCTCGGCCAGCGCCAGCGCCGCCGGCCCGTCGCCAGGCAGGCGGACCTGTGCGCCGGAGGGCGCCACGGCCAGGCGGTCCCGCGACGGGCCGGGCAGCGTGCCGAGGTCGAGCGTCTCTCCCAGCGTGCGCCACGCGGGCCGCTCGCGCACGGCCGCGAGGAACCGGGCCGCCTGGTGGATGAACGGCAGGAACACGGGGCGCAGCGCCAGGTCGTTCCAGCCCAGGTCGACCGTCGAAGCCCACACCAGCACCCGTCCCGCACCCGACCGGCCCGCGACGAGCGCGGGCGCGCCATCGTCGAACCGCGCCAGGATCTCGGCGCCGGGCGCGGGCGCGAGCGCCCGGTAGCTGTAGAAGCGGGCGGCGGTGAAGTTGCCGCTCCGGGGGCCACGGAACGGCTCGAACACGGCGTGGCCGTACTCGAGCCCCGTCAGCGTGGCCGCGGCCCCTCGGCTGCGGTCCACGATGCCCTCGAGGGCCGCCGGCAGCGTCGTCGTCCCCTCCGCCGGCCAGGTGGCGCGCGGCCCGGCCGCGACGAGCAGGCCGCCGCCCTGCTCCACGAACCGGCCGAGGACCGCGGCCAGCGCCGGCCCGACCGGCGCATCGTCCAGGATGACGAGGCGGGCGGCCCCGACGCCGTCGCGAGCCACGCGGTCGGCAGGGAGCGTCGCCACCTCGAAGCGCGGGTCGTCGCCGATGCCCAGCGCCCGGGCAAGGTAGACGTCGCTGCCCCGCGCGGCGGCACCCGCGTCGACGACCAGGACACCGACCGGCTCGGGCGGCGACAGCACCGCGTGGAACGCGTTGTCGGTCTCGAGGCCGTCCCCCGCGAGGCGGACGGTCACCCGGGTGTTGGGCGCGGGGACGACGAGCGGCTGGAAGGTGACCGACGCCGACCCGCCGGGCGGCGCGCTCGCCGTGAGCTGCTGCACGTCACGGGCGCCGAGCTGGAGCGTCAGCGGCACGTCCACCGCCGGCTCGGTCCCGCGGTTCAGCAGTCCCGCCGTGATCGTGACCCGCTCCTGCCCCGAGAACGTCTCGCGCGCCACGGCCAGCGGCGCGAGAGCGAGGCTCGCCCCCTCGGGGGCCGCGACGGGCACCGGGGTGACCGCGGTGCCGGCCGGGAGGCGCAGGCCCTCGTCGGGCTCCCATCCCTGCCTCTGGAAGTCGGAGACGATCACCACCTCGCGGCGCGGCAGCTCCGAGCCCGCCAGCAGGCTCCCGGCGAGCTTCAGCGCCGGCCCGTAGCGGGTCGCGCCGGCCGACGGCCGGGCGGCGTCGATCGCGGCGCCGAGCCGCGCGCGGTCGGCCGAGGCCGCCACGGCCACCTCCGCGCCCTCGTCGAAGAAGATGAGCGAGGCGCGGTCGCCGGCGGCCAGGCCGTCCACCTGCCCGCGCGCCGCGTCCTGGGCCCGCGCCCACTGCCCGTCGAACGCCATGCTGTACGAGCGGTCGACGAGGATCATCACGTCGCGCGCGGTCCCGCCGGCCGCGACGAGCCCGTCCTCCTGGAAGAACGGGCGGGCGAACGCGGCCACGATGACCGCCAGGGCCAGCAGCCGCAGCAGCAGCAGCGGCCAGTCGCGGACGCGCCGCCGCTTCACCACCTGGTGCGGGATGCGCTGCAGGAACATCAGCGACGGGAACGGGACGACGGTCTTCCGCTCGCGCTGGGTCAGGTGCAGCACCACCGGCACGGCGAGGGCCGCGAGACCGAGCAGGAAGAGCGGGGCCAGGAACGACATGTCGGGTTACCGCGTGCGCGTGAGCCGATCGCGGATCGACAGGTACCGGAACAGGGCGTGGTCGAGGGGCTCGGACGTGCGCAGCAGCGCGTAGTCGACGCGCTGCCCCGCCGCGCGGTCCGTGAGCGCCGCGATGTGCGCCTGGACGAGCGACCGGTACTGCTCGGCGAGCGCCTCGGGCACCACGGGCATCTGCTCGCCGGTCTCGAGGTCCTCGAAGCTGCCGGCGTCGCCGAACCCGAAGTCGATCTCGGCATCGTCGAGGACGTGGAACACGATCACGTCGTTGCCGCGGAACCGGATCGGGCCGATGGCCTCGAACACGGCCTCGGGTGACTCGTACAGGTCCGAGATCAGGACGACGATGCCGCGCCGGCCGAAGTGCTCGGCGAGCTTGCGGAGCGGCGGGCCGAGCGCCCCGGCCCGCGCCGGCTCGGCGCGGTCGAGCGCGTGCAGGACGACGTCGAGGTGCTTGGCCGACGGCGGCACGTGCTCGACGATGTCCTGGTCGAACGTGACGAGGCCGACCCGGTCGCGCTGCCGGTGCACGAGGTAGGTCAGGCACGCCGCCAGCGTGCGGGCGTAGTCGAGCTTGCTGACCCGGCTGCCGAAGGCCATCGACTTCGAGACGTCCAGCAGGACCACGAAGTTGGCGTTCGAGTCGGCCTCGAACTCCTTGACGAAGTACCTGTCGGTGCGCGCGAACACCTTCCAGTCCACGCGCCGGATGTCGTCGCCCGCCACGTAGCCGCGGTGCTCGGCGAAGTCCACCGACGCGCCGAAGAACGGCGAGCGATGGAGCCCGTTGATCACGCCGTCCACGACGCCGCGCGCGACCAGCTCGAGGTTGCCGACGCGCGCGAGCACGGCCGGGTCGACGAATCGGGCGCCGGGCACCGGGGTGTGCACGCTCATCGGCCCTACATCCCCGACCGCGGCATCGGCACGGCCTCGAGCAGGCGGTCCACGAGCATGTCACTCGTGATGCCCTCCGACTGGGCGTGGAAGTTGGTCAGCACGCGGTGCCGCAGCACCGGGTGCGCGAGCGCGCGGATGTCGTCGAAGCTCACGTGGTACCGCCCGCCGGTGAGCGCCCGGGCCTTGGCCCCGAGCACGAGGTACTGCGCCGCGCGGACGCTGGCGCCGAACGCCACCCACTTGCGCACCGACTCGGGCGTCGTGTCCGACTTCGGGCGGCTCGCGCGGACGAGCGCGAGCGCGTAGCGCATCACGGGCTCGGCCACCGGCACGCGCCGCACGAGCCGCTGGAACTGGATCAGGTCCTCGCCGCTCACCGGCCGCTCAAACTCCGGCTCGAGGATCGCCGTCGTGGTCCGCACGACCTCGAACTCCTCGTCCTCGGGGGGGTGCTCGATGACGATGTGGAACATGAAGCGGTCGAGCTGCGCCTCGGGCAGGGGGTAGGTGCCCTCGAGCTCGATCGGGTTCTGCGTGGCGAACACGTAGAACGGCTCCTCGAGCTTGTAGGTGCGCCCCTGGATCGTCACCCGGTGCTCCTGCATAGCCTCGAGGAGCGCCGACTGGGTCTTCGGCGGTGTGCGGTTGATCTCGTCGGCGAGGACGATGTTGGCGAAGATCGGCCCGGGGGAGAAGACCATCTGGCGGCGGCCCGTGGCGGCGTCCTCCTGGATGATGTCGGTGCCGGTGATGTCGGACGGCATCAGGTCGGGGGTGAACTGGACGCGGTTGAACTTGAGCGCCAGCACGCGCGCCATCGTGTGGATGAGCAGGGTCTTGGCGAGCCCCGGCACCCCGACGATCAGGCTGTTCCCGCCGACGAAGAGCGTCAGCAGCACCTGCTCGATCACCTGGTCCTGGCCGATGATCAGCTTCCGGAGTTCCGCGATGACCTGGTCGCGGCCCGCCTTCATCCGGTCGGCCAGCGCCACGTCATCCGGCGAGTCGAGATCGGTTCTGCCCGTGTCGACGATGTCCACCTGTCCTCCTCCGTCTGCCCGCCCCATCGGCGAACCCGCCCCGCGCGGGGGCGTGCGTCTCAATGCGTCATCGCGTAGATCACGTAGTTCACGCCCAGCTTGTACGCCTCGTTCGACAGGTCGATCGGCACGTAGCCCTGGTCGGAGAACTCCCAGTACTCGCCGATGTCGTTGTTGTAGTTGGCGACGAGCAGCAGGCGCTTGTCCGGATCGTTGTCCTCGAAGAGCCCGTAGAAGATCGGCGTCTCGCTCCGGTCGTAGAACTGCACGAAGTCGAGCGACACGATCTCGAAGAACGAGTGGAAGATCGGGTGCGAGACGTCGAGCGCGACGAGCCGGCCCTCCGGGTACAGCTGCCGGATCTGCGCCTCGAAGTTGTACCAGTGCTGCCCGCGGAAGTCGTCGAAAATCACGAACCCGCCCTTGTCCAGGTACGCGCGGAAGTTCGCCGCCTCCTCCGGGGTCATCGTCCAGTACCCGGGCTCCGACATGTAGGCCACCGGGTAGTCGAAGAGCGCCGGGTCGCCGAGGCCGAGGATGTTCGTCTCGTCCAGGTGCGGCCGCAGGAAGGTGATCTCCTGCAGGATGCGCATGAAGTGGCGCTCCGCGCGCGGGTAGTCGTGCGACCACGGCGGCTCGCGCCGGCCGAACCGGGTGTCGTAGCGCAGCCGCACGAACGCGAACTTCCCGTCGTAGGGCACCACCTGGTCCTCGATCACCACCGGCGCGCGCCGGCGCCCGAAAAGCCCCTGCCCGTCCACGAACTGCGCCCACGCCGCCACGCTCCCCGCCAGCAGCGCGGCCGCCGCCAGCGCGGGCACGGCGACGCGCCTCGTGGCACGTACCGTCCGAGTCACGACCGGCCGCTCCGTTGTCGCGGCCGCAGGGCCCTGGGCGACCGCCGGCGTGGCGAGTACCACGCCAGCAGAGACGGTCCACTAGACGAGTCCCACCGCACGGCGGTACCCCCATTCGGCGCAGAGCAGCCCCACCAGCAGGACGAGCACGATGGGCATGTGCCACAGGTCGAGTTCCTCGACCGTGGTCACGCCGCGGGCGGTGTAACGGAGGTCCTCGGCCAGGCCCGCCACGGTCGCGGGCGTGTAGTAGCGCCCGCCCGTCTCCTCGGCCAGCCGGGTGAGCACGGGCTCGTGCAGGGTCGCGTCGAAGTACTCGTCGTCGCCCGGTTCGGCGCGCACGAAGGTCGACGCGCTGCCGAGCACCTGGTCGCCCCGGGCCGCCTCGACGCGCGCGCCGTGCCAGCCGGGCGCCGCCGCCGTGAACACGCCCCGGAACTGCCCGTTCTGCTCGCCGGTCCACGTGAGCGGCACCTCGGTCTCGCCGCCGTCGGGCGCGGTGATCGTCGCGGTCACGCGCGCGTCGTTGACCGCCACGAAGCCGGCGTCGGTCACCTCCGCGGTGATCGTCGCCTGCCCGCCGGGGTCCACCCGCTCGGTGGCCGTGAGTTCCACCGGGTCGGGCACGCCGTCCACCAGCCACCGGAGCATCTGCCGCCAGACGTGCTCGTGCGTCAGGTCGTCGACCGGGATCGACGCGTGCATCTGCCAGACCCACGAGTCCTGCGGCATGAAGGCGAAGGCCTTGCCGCGCCCGTACCGCTGGAAGGCCAGCACGGGACGCTCGCCGCGATCCTCGCCCGTGCCCGTGAGCAGCACGGTCGCGCCGGGCTTCACGCCGGCGACCCGGTTGACCGTGGTGACGGGCGGCAGGGTCCGCCACCGTTCGCTCGACGCCGCCTCGGTCTCGGCGAGCTGCGTCACGGCCTGGGCGAGGCCGGCCCGCGTCGGCGCCACGGTGATCCGCGTCACGGGCGGGTCGTCCTCGCGCGCGTCGCCCGGGTCGAGGACGACGGGCAGCGCGTCGGCGACCGCCGTGCCCGCGTACCCGCCCTCGGCGAACGCCCGGGGGCCCCCGAGCATGATGAGCCCGCCGCCCCGGCGCTCGACGAACTCCGCGATCATGCGGAGCTGGTCGCCGGTGAACGCGCCCGCCTCGATGCTCCCGAGGATCAGGCCGCGGTACGCGAACAGCTCGTCACGGGTCTTCGGGAAGCCCTCGATGAGCTCATCGGGGCCGTCCACGCCGAGCCGCAGGTACTTGTTGTCCGCGGTCCGCTGCAGCGCCACGACCTGCAGGTTCTCGTCCTCCGCGACCGCGCGCAGCAGGAACTTGAGCTCGAAGCGCGGCTCGCCCTCGAAGTAGAGGATCTTCTCGCTGCGGTCGCGCACGTCGATGAGCATCTCCCGCGCGTTGTTGCCGTCGACCAGCTCGTCGGGGCGGGGCGCGACGCGGACGCGGAACACCCGGGGCCCCGCGTCCTCCGCGGTGAAGTGCACGCGCGCGGTCGCCGGTCCGCCGTCGGCCGGGAACTGCACGGCCTGGCTGCCCACGATGCGGCCCTCGTCCTCGACGTCCAGCGTGACGGTCTCGCCGTCGTAGCCCGTCTGCGTGAGGACGACGTCCACGACGAGCGACGTGCCCTTGAGGGCGGTGCGCGGCGTCGTCACGCGGCCGACCTGGATGTCGCGGGCCAGCCGCGGCTGCCCGACGCCCACCGTGGAGACCGGGATGCCGGCGGCCTTGAGCGCGAGGATGGACTCGCCGAGGGCGGCCTCGCCGGTGTCGGCGCCGTCGGAGACGACGACCATCCCGGCGACCGGCAGGCCCGCCAGCTCCTGCCGCGCCGCGTCGAGCGCGGCGCCCAGGCGTGTGCTGCCCCCGTCGAAGGCCAGGGGGGCGCCGGGCGCCAGCCGCGTGGCCGCCGACGAGAAGCGGAACGTGCGGACGGTGAAGCGCCCCGACAGGTCGCCGGCAATCGCCGCCCCCGGGTCGCCGAACTCGCGCGCGACGAACGCGCCGCGGGCGGCGCCGTCCTGGTCGGGGACCTGCATGCTCCGGGAATCGTCCAGCAGCAGCGCCAGCACGTTCTGCTGCGGCACGGCGGCCTGGACGGCCAGCACGGGGCGGAAGAGGCAGACGAGCGCGATGACCAGGACCGCCGCGCGCAGCCCGGTCAGCACGATCCGGTCGCGCGTCGTCAGGCGGGGGCCGGCGGAACGGTAGCTGACGACGGTGACCGCCAGGGCCGCCGCCGCCACCACGAGCGCGGGCACGACCCCGCCCCCTGCCGCGAAGTGCAGCTCGCCCTCGGAGAAGACGATGGGCCGGTACTTGAAGACGAGCTGGAACAGCGTCTCGAACACGACATCTCCGCCGCCGGCAGGCCCAGGGAGTCGATGCGTGGCGCGCCCCCGTGCGCCGCACACGCCTGAAGCCCGGATTCTACTCTGACGTTCCTACGACGGCCGCAGCCGGTTCGCTTCACGGACGATTCCGGGGCGCGCCCGCCGCCAGCGTCGCGGCAGGCGGGAGCCGCGACGCGCACGCCGGACCGCGGGGACCGGACCACGACGGCAAACTGGTGTATTTTTGTGGCCACGAGCGCGTGTCCCGAGACCATTCCCTCATCGCCGTCTGCGTGGCCCTCGCGGTGTCGCTGGCAAGCCCGGCGCTGCTCCGACCGGGCGGCGAGGAGGCCGGCTTCGACCGCAGCCGCTTCGTGTCCCGCCCGCCGGCCTGGCTGCTCATCGGCAACTCGATGCTGTACAGCCGCGTCGATCCCCGCCGCCTGGCCGACGAGCTCGGCCTGCCGGTTGACATGATCGCGCTCGGCGGCTCGTCGCCCCCCCACTGGTACCTCGCGGTGAAGAACGTGGCCGCGCGAATCGACCCGCGGCCGGAGCGGGTCTTCGTGTTCTTCCGCGGGCGCGCGCTGACCGAGCCGTTCGCCTCGCTCGACGGCATCCAGCGGACGAACCTGCAGGCGCTCTCGGACGGGGACGAACCGGAGCTCGAGGCCATCCTGGCGTCCAACCGGACCCTTGCCGACACCGTCGCCGAGCGCCTGCGCCGCGTCTACCCGATCGTGTCCGGCGCGGACCGGGCGCGCGAGTCGGTGGGCGAACTGGCCGCGACGCCGCTCGCGCCCGGCTCGTGGCGGCTCATGGCGGCCCGGCTGCACCTGGCGGCGCTCGATGACGCCAGCACGGAACGGCTCCGCGCCGAGCGCGAGCAGGTCCGCCAGCGCGCGAACGCGGTGTTCGCCGACGCCAACCTGCGGCCCGGCGCCGGCCCCGCCCCGGCCCCGGCGGGACGGCCGCGGGGCCCGTTCGACGAGGAGCTCGGGCGGTCCGTCCTCCCCGCGCTCCTCCGCGCGGCGGACGCCGGTGGCCTGCGGCTCGTCTTCGTCCGGGTCCGGACGCGGGTGCCGGCCACGGCGGGCGACCTCGCCTACCTGGCGCGCCTGCGAACCTATCTCGAGGGCCGGGGCGCCGGTTACCTCGACATGACGAGCCACCCCGGCCCGACGCCGGACTGGTTCGGGGAGGGCGACCACATCGCGCCCGCGCGCCTGGCCGACTACACGGATTACTTCGCCGACGTCGCCCGGACTTACGTGGGGCCCCGGTGATCTTCCAGAGCGTCGACTATCTCCTCTTCTTCACGGCGGTCCTGGCCACCTACTGGGCCCTGCCCCACCGCGCACAGAACTGGCTGCTGCTGGCGGCGAGCTACTACTTCTACGGCTACGTCCATCCCTGGTACCTGCTGCTCATCATCGGCCAGACCGCCGTCTCCTACTGGGGGGCGCTCGGCGTGGCCCGCGGGGGCGCCACCGGCCGGCGATGGCTGTGGGCAACGGTCGCGGCGAACCTGGCCGTGCTGGGGGTGTTCAAGTACTTCGACTTCTTCCTCGGCAACATCTCGGCGCTGCTCGCGGCAGGCGGCCTCGCGAACTGGACCTGGTCGCTGAACATCCTCCTGCCCGTCGGCATCTCGTTCTACACGTTCCAGGTCATCGGGTACGTCGTGGACGTGTCGCGGGGCACAATCGCGGCCCGGCGCGACCCGCTGGACTTCGCGCTCTTCGTCGCGTTCTTCCCCCAGCTCGTGGCGGGCCCCATCGAGCGGGCCTCGCACCTGCTGCCGCAGGTCGAGACCCCGCGCCGGCTCAGCGTGCCGGCGGCCAGGAGCGCGTTCTTCCTGGGCCTGTGGGGCCTGTTCAAGAAGCTGGTGGTCGCCGACAACGCCGCGGTCATCTGCAACAAGATCCTCGGCGTCTCGGACCCCGGCTTCGGGCTGCTGTGGGTCGGCGTCTTCGCGTTCACGGTGCAGATCCTCGCGGACTTCTCGGCCTACACCGACATCGCGCGCGCCTCGGCGCGGCTGCTCGGCTTCGACCTGATGGAGAACTTCGCCAACCCGTACCTGGCGGAGAGCCCGGCGGACTTCTGGAAGCGCTGGCACATCTCGCTGTCGTCGTGGATCCGCGACTACGTCTACATCCCGCTGGGCGGCTCGCGCGTCGGACCGGCGCGGCAGGTGGGCAACGTCATCGCCACGTTCGCGCTGTTCGGGCTGTGGCACGGCGCCGCCTGGAACTTCGTGCTCTGGGGGCTCTACCACGGCGTGCTCACGCTGATCTACCGGGGTGCGCGCCGGGTGGCGCCGGCGGCGTTCGCCGCGGGCCCGGTCCGCCGGACGCTCCGGATCGTCGTGATGTTCGGGTTCACGATGGTCGGGTGGCTCATCTTCCGGGAACACGACGCCGGCTGGATCGCCCACTGGCTCACCCTCTCGCCCGCCGCCATGACGGAGGTCCAGCGCGCGGCGGCGGTCTATTACCTGGTCGTCACCGCGATCTACGCCGCGCCCATGGCCGCCCACATGGCGTTCCTCGCCTGGGTCAAGCCGCGGGCCGCGGGCCTGGCGGGCCGGGGCTGCTACCTCGCCACGCAGACGGTCGTGGCGGCGGTCCTGCTCCTGGCGATCCTCACGCTCTCGAGCCCCGTGCAGACCGACTTCATCTACTTCCAGTTCTAGGAACGATGAAAGCCGTGGTGCTGGCGGCCGGCGCGAACAACCCGACCTTCCCCCTGGGCCCGTTCGCGAGGCCCAAGTGCCTCTACTCGCGCGACGGCGTCGTGCAGCTCCAGCGCGTCCTCGACACGATCGACCAGCTGGGGCTCGGCACCACGCCCCGCGTCGTCGTCGGCTACCGGGCCGCCGACATCGCCCGGTGGACCGCCGCGTACGGGCGGCCGGTGGAGCTGACCGTGAACCCGCGCTACCGCGAGGCGGCCGTCCACTCGGTGCTCGCCGGCCTCGCCGGCGTCGATGACGACGTGCTGCTGCTCTTCGCCGACGAGCGCGTGAGCGCGGAGGCGCTGGACCGGCTCGCGCGGGCCCCGGGCGACGTCGCGTTCTTCGTGACCCGGGACTTCCCCCGCGACTCGATGAACGCGCTGAAGATCGGGCGTGCCGCCTTCCACCTGTTCGACGACCCGGCCTACGTGGACGGACGGTTCCTCGACGGGATGCGCCGCTTCCTGGCCGATGCCGCGGGCCGGCCACGGACCCCGGAGACGCCGCCGCCGGCGGACCTCGACACCAGCACCGGCTGGGCCCTCGGCTATGTCTGCCTCGACGTCATCCGCCGGCGATCGGGCCTGGAGTTGCCGACCGATTCCCTGGAGCCGCTCGGCGCGCGCGGCGTGACGCCCGTGCCCTTCGACCCGGACGTCGATGGCGGCGCCGACCTCGATCGCTTCGAGCAGGCCGACGAGTACCGGCAGCCGGTGCTGCGATTCAGCTTCCGGGTGGAGCGGCGGCTCCGGCACCTGCGCGCCCGGGCGCGCCTGGCACTCCGAGGCCGGCGCTGACGGCGCGCCGGCCGGCGGCCGCCGGCGGGCGCCCGAGCGAGACCACCGCCGCATGGAACGCCGCGGCCTCGACCGCGGCCACGCCAGCGACGACGAGCCAGGCCCAGCTGCCGGGCGCAATCGCCGCGGCGCCGGCGGCAACCCAGGCGACCCGGTCCCAGGCGGCGTAGGCGCCGCCGGCGAGGCGTGCCTCGATCAGGCGGCGGCTGGCCCGCGCAATGACGAGGCCGGCCAGGAAGGACCAGGCGAGCCCCGCCCCCGACAGCACCGCCACCAGTGCGACCAGGGCGAGGCACCCCAGCAGCGGCGCGGCTTCCGTCCACGGCCGCGGGCGGGCCACGCGGCGCCAGTGCCCGGCGACCTGCGCCAGCAGGCCGGTGGCCGTCACGACCGCCAGCACGACGCGGGGCGACGGCAGGCCGGGGGCGACGGGTGCCGCCAGGCGCGGCTGCCCCATCCATGCCGCCGCCAGCAGCAGGACCACCAGGGCCACGCAGCCCTCGACCTCCGAGACGCGGCCCGAATAGAAGGTGCCGGTGTGCCGGTGGTCCCAGACGGCGGCCCAGACCGTCAGGCCCCCGAGGGCGGCGAGCCCGAGGACGACGATACCAGGCAGGCCGAGCCACGCGGCGAACCCGATGGTCGTCAGGTAGATGGCGTGCGCATCCACCCCGTGGTCCAGCAGCTCGCCGGCCGGCCCGCCGGTCCCGGTCCGGCGCGCCTGCGGGCCATCGATGTCGTCGAGCGTGTGGTAGCACCAGACGCAGACGGCTGCCCCGATGAGCGCGCCGTCGCCGGCGACCCCGGCGGACGCCGCCAGGCACAGCGCGGCCGCGGCGGCGGCGCAGGCCAGCGCCCCCAGCGTCAGCGCGTTCGCGGGCACCGCGCCCGGCAGGCACCGCAGCAGCGGGCGGCACCAGGCGCGGTCGATGAGGGGAAAGAGGAGCGACCGGCATTCGCTCCGGAAGACGTAGGGGCGAGGGCCGCTGGTCTGGTTCGCGCCTTGGCTCCCGCCCGGGGGCCGTTCGGGTCGGTCCACGGCCGACAGCCTAACAGCGAAACCAGAAGCGCACTAAGATCGGGAGATGATCACCAGCAAGACGGAGGAGCCGGCCGTGCGGTTCGACGGCCTCGGGCTCGCGGCGCCCCTCGTGACCGCCGTGACGGCGCTCGGCTACGAAGAACCCACCCCGATCCAGCGCGAGGCCATCCCGGTCCTCCTCGCGGGCCACGACATGCTGGGCCAGGCCGCCACCGGCACGGGGAAGACGGCCGCGTTCGCCCTGCCCCTGCTCGACCGCCTGTCCCGCGACGGCAAGACCAACCGCGGCCGGGCGCGCGCGCTGGTCCTCGTCCCGACGCGCGAGCTCGCGATGCAGGTGGCCGAGGCCCTCCACAAGTACGCGAAGGGGTCCAACCTCAACGTCGTCCCGGTGTACGGCGGCGCCCCGATGGACCACCAGATCCGCGCGCTCCGGCGGGGAGCCGAGGTCGTGGTCGGCACGCCTGGCCGCGTCCTCGACCACCTGCGGCGCCAGACCCTCGCGCTCGATGCCGTCGAAGTGCTGGTGCTCGACGAGGCCGACGAGATGCTCGACATGGGGTTTGCCGAGGACATCGACGCGATCATCGCCGAGACCCCCGACACCCGGCAGACGGCCCTCTTCGCGGCGACGTTCGCGGCGCGCATCCTCTCGATCGCGGGCCGGCACCTGAAGGAGCCGGTCCGGGTCCAGATCGCGCAGGAGAAGCGGGCCGCCGGCAAGCTGCCCCGCGTCCGCCAGGTGGCCTACATCGTCGGGCGCGGGCAGAAGATCAACGCGCTCGGCCGCATCCTCGACTTCGAGAGCCCCAAGTCGGCGATCGTCTTCTGCCGCACGCGGCTGGAGGTCGACGAGCTGACCGACACGCTGAACGCCCACGGCTACAGCGCGCAGGCGCTCCACGGCGGCATGGTGCAGAAGCAGCGCGACCGGGTCATGCAGCTGTTCCGGAGCGAGAAGGCCGAGATCCTCGTGGCGACCGACGTCGCGGCGCGCGGCATCGACATCGACCACGTGTCGCACGTGGTCAACTTCGACCTGCCGACGGCGCCCGAGGTGTACGTGCACCGGATCGGCCGCACGGGCCGGATCGGGCGCGACGGCGTGGCCATCACGCTGGCCTCCCCCCGGGAGCAGCGGCAGCTGCAGTACGTCGAGCGCCTCACCAAGCAGAAGATCGAGATCGGCCGGCTGCCGACCGAGGCCGACCTCCGGAAGCGCCGCCTCGAGGCGACCCGGGACGCGCTCCGCGAGCGGATTGCGGCGGGCGGCCTCGACCAGGCCCGCGAGTTCGTCGAGTCGCTCGCGCAGGAGTTCGAGCTCATCGACATCGCCGCGGCGGCCATCGCCATGGCGAACGACGCGGCGGACAAGGGCGTCCCGGCGGCCGAGGTCGAGGCGCCCCGGGCGGCGCGCGATGCGCGGCCGCCCCGCGAGGGCCGGGCCGCCCGGCCCCGCGAGGACGGCCCCATGACGCTGCTCCGCATCAGCGTCGGCAGGGACGACGGCGTCCGCCCCGCGGACCTCGTCGGCGCCATCGCGGGCGAGGCCCAGATTCCCTCGAGCGCGATCGGCGCCATCAAGATCCACGACGACTACTCGCTCGTGGAGATTCCGGACGAGGTCGCGCCCCGCGTGATTGCCGCGCTGAAGTCCACCAAGATCCGGGGGCATCGGGTGACCGTGCAGTCGAAGCCCTCCCGGTAGGCGGGCCCAGTCGGGTGTCCTTCGATCCCGCGTTCCTCCTCGTCTCGCTGGCCGCGTCCGGCGTGGGCTTCGTGCTCTTCTCGTACGGGCGCAAGCAGGCGCGGCTGCCGCAGGTCGTCGGCGGCGTCGCGCTGATGGTCTACCCCTACTTCGTCTCGACCGTGCCGGGCCTCCTGCTGGCCGGCGCGGTCATCGGCGCGGCCGTGTGGGCCGCCCTGCGCCAGGGCTGGTAGCCCCCTCGTGGCGGTCCACTAGACCTTCAGCGTGTCGCCCGGGCGCGCGAAGAGCGCGTAGAGGGCCGGCGCCATGAAGATGGACAGCGCCAGCCGCGACAGCAGCCCGCCGACGATCACGATGGCGAACGGCTTCTGCGAGTCGCTGCCGATGCCGGTCGACATGGCGGCAGGCAGCAGGCCGAGGCAGGCGACGAGCGCGGTCATCAGGATCGGCCGGAGGCGCAGCAGGGCGGCCTCGTGCGTGGCCGTGAGGATGTCCTTGCCCTCGAGCCGCAGCTTGTTGATGAACGAGTAGAGGATCACGTCCGTCTGGA
Organism: Vicinamibacterales bacterium; assembly: GCA_050250645.1. GTDB lineage: Bacteria > Acidobacteriota > Vicinamibacteria > Vicinamibacterales > UBA2999 > JBFWVR01. Next base: position 315,891 of record JBFWOG010000002.1, on the reverse strand, counting down.
CGGCGACCCCCATCAGGGCGATGAACCCGAGCACTGACGAGACGCTGAAGTTGGTGCCGGTCAGCTTCAGGGCGAGCAGGCCGCCCACCGGCTCGGTGACCAGCGTGCAGCACATGATGATCGCGGGGAACTTCAGGTTCCCGTAGAGGGCGAACAGGATGCCGAGGATGAGGACGATCGTGAGCGGCACGATCACCTTCAGCTGCGCCCGCGCCGCGAGGTAGTCCTTGTACTCGCCGCCCCAGTCGTAGCGGTAGCCGGCCGGCAGCGGCACGGCGGCGGCGACGGCCGCCCGCGCCTGGTCCACCGCCCCGGCGAGGTCGCGCCCGCGGACGCTGTACTGGATGCCGATGTAGCGCGAGTTCGCCTCGCGGTAGATGAACGACGCCCCCTTGCTCACCTTCACGTCGGCGAACTCGGCGAGCGGCAGCTGCTGGCCGTCCGGGGTCGCCACCAGCAGGTGCCGGATGGCGTCCATGTCCTTGCGGAAGGGCTCCTGCATCCGCACCACGAGGTCGAACTGCCGCTCGCCCTGGATGACCTGGGTCGCGGCCGTCCCGCCGACCCCCGTCTCGAGCACGGCGTTGATGTCCGCGACGTTCAGCCCGTAGCGCGCGAGCTTGGCGCGGTCGGGCTCGACGGTCAGGCTGGGCTGCCCCAGCTCGCGGACGACGGTGATGTCCGTGATGCCCGGGACCTGCTCGATCACCTGCTTGACCTGGTCGGCCTTCTCCTCGAGCGTCGCGAGGTCGGGCCCGAAGATCTTGACGGCGAGCGCGCTCTTGAGCCCCGTCTCGGCCTCGTCCACCGCGTCCTCCGCGGGCTGCGTGTAGTTGAAGATGACCCCCGGGAAGGCCGACAGCTTCTGCTGGACCGCGGCGATGAGCTGCGGCTTCGTCCGGATGTCGCCCTGCCAGGCCGCGTCATCGTACGGCTTGAGCCCGACGTAGAACTCGTCGTTGAAGAACCCGATGGCGTCGGTGCCGTCGTCGGGCCGCCCGAGCTCGTTCGACACGACGGTCACCTGCGGGAAAGCCATCAGCACGCCGCGGATCCGCGGGGCGAGCGCCGACGCCTCGTCGAACGAGATCGTGTAGGGCGTGGTCGCGCGCACCCAGAGCGCGCCCTCGTCGAGGTGGGGCATGAACTCGCCGCCGATGAGGGGCACCAGGAGCAGCGAGGCGCCGAAGGCGGCGAGGCACACCGCGACGGTCGCCACGCGGTGCGCCAGCGCGACGCCGAGGAGGCGGCCGTAGAGGCGCCGCACGGCCTCGTAGACGGCGACCCGCGGCTCGCGGACGCCGCCCCGCAGGAACCACGCGCACAGCACGGGCAGCACCACCAGGGCGCACAGGAGCGCGCCGACGAGGGCGAACGCCATGGTGTCGGCCATCGGGTGGAACAGGCGGCCGGCCGGGCCCGACAGCGCGTAGATGGGCAGGTAGCCCGCGATGATCACCGCGACCGCGTAGAAGATCGGGCGCTCGACGTCGTGCGCGGCGGCCCGGATCACGTCGGCCACCCGGTAGTCCTGCCCGTGCCGCTCCGCGAGCTCGCGGAAGATGTTCTCGACCATCACCACCGAGCCGTCGACGATGATGCCGAAGTCGATCGCGCCGATCGACAGCAGGTTCGCCGGGATGTGCGCCCAGTCGAGGCAGATGAACGCGAAGAGGAGCGAGAAGGGGATCGTGACCGCGACGATGAGCGCGGTGCGGACGCTGAAGAGCAGCAACCCGAGCACCACGAGCACGAGGACCATGCCCCGGAACAGGTTGCGCTCCACCGTCTTCGTCGTCTCCGCGATGAGGTCCGACCGGTCGTAGAACGGCACGATCTTCACGTCGGGCGGGAGGACGTGCGCGTTCAGGTCGGCCGTGGCCGCCTGCACCCGCTTCAGCACGACCTGCGCCTGCTCCCCGACGCGCATGAGGATCACGCCCTCCACCGACTCGTCCTGCCGCATGAAGCCGAACTGCCCGAGGCGCACGGCGTGCCCGATCTCGACCTTCCCCACGTCGCGCACGTGCACCGGGATGCCGTCGTGGGCGCGGAGGACGACGTTGCCGATGTCGTCGAGGGTGCGGACGAGCCCGAGGCCGCGGACGTAGTAGAACTGCCCGCCCTGGGAGTAGAAGCCGCCGCCCGCGTTCGCGTTGTTGGCGGCGAGCTGGTCGACGACCTGCGGCACCGAGACGCCGAACGCGAGCAGCCGCCGCGGGTCGAGCAGCACCTGGTACTGCATCGTCGTCCCGCCGAAGCCGGAGTCGTCGGCCACGCCCTCGATCGCCCGGTAGCGCCGCTCCACCACCCAGTCCTCGAGCGTCTTGAGCGCCTGCGGCGTCCGGTCGGCGCTCTGCAGCACGTACCGGTAGATGAGCCCGCTCGGGCTGTAGAGGGGCGAGATGTCCGGGCTGACGCCGTCCGGCACCTCGGCGCTCGGCACCCGCTCGAACGCCTGCTCCCGCGCGAAGTACGGGTCGGCGTCGTACTTGAAGTTCATGTCGACCGACGACAGGCCGTAGAGGGACACCGACCGGAGCGACTCGAGGTCCGGGATGCCGTTCATCTCGAGCTCGATCGGGATGGTGATGAGGCGCTCGACCTCCTCGGCCGCGTGGCCCGGCCACTGCGTGACGATCTCGACGTGCGGCGGCGACAGGTCCGGGTACGCGTCGATCGGCAGGTTCTGGAACGACAGGACCCCCCACGCGCCGACGGCGAGCGCCATCATCACGACGAGGAATCGCTGGGAGAGCGCGAACGAGACCATGCGGTCGATCATCGGGAACCTCGCCTCGTCACCGCGAGTAGGTCTGGGCGAACTGCAGGAACACGCTGCCCCGCGACACGATCCGGTCTCCCGCGGCCAGGCCGTCGAGGATCTGCACCTGGTCGTCCTGGCGCGCGCCCGTCGTCACGAGGCGCTCCGCGAACTGGCCGGGCCACGCCTCCACGTACACGAACGGGAAGTTGTCCTCGTTGTAGAGCACCGCGGAGGTCGGCACCACGACCGCGTCGTGCTCGACCGCCGTGTGGATCGAGACGTCCACGAACAGGTCCTTCTTCAGCAGCCCGTCGGGGTTGCGCGTGACGATGCGGACCGGCGTGGTCCGGGTCTCGGGGTCGAGCGCGGCGCCGACGTAGGCCACGACGCCCGGGTACGGGTGGGGCAACGCCGGGCTCGTCACCTCGACGGTGTTCCCCGCCCGGACCTCCGCGAGGTCGGAGTCGTAGACGTGCCCCCTGGCGCTCGGCCTCCGAGACGGTCCTCGCCGCGACCTCCGTGGTGTCGGCCGCGACCTGCTGGCGCCCGCGGCGCTTGCCGCCGCGCTCGAACAGGTAGCTCACGCCCTCGGCGAACGACTGGTTCGTCGTGAGGTGGTTCCAGCTGAAGTTGTGGGGGTGGAAGACCGGGAAGTCGGCGTTGGCCGAGTAGACGGTGAGGTTGGGCTTGAGCGAGGCGGTCGTCTCGTCGGCGCGGGCCTGGTCGACGTCGAGCCGCTGCGCGGCCAGGGGCTGGTTGTGCTGCAGGGCCAGGCGGACGGCATCCTCGGCAGTGATGGTCGTCGCGACGCCGGCGGGCTGCCCCCGCACCGGCGCCGCCATCGCAAGGAAGGCGAGCAGCAGGAGAGGCGGGAAGAGCGACGGGGCACGCCATGCACGCATCGGACGACTCCTCTATCGAGAGCGACCACGACCGTCGGTCAGCGGGATGATCGGCCGCGGCCCGGGACCGGGCGCGCCAGGCGCGCGAACCGGGCGTCGCCTGGACGGGGCGGGCAGGGCGCCAGCCGGGAACCGGGGGCGACGCGCCGGCCGGCCTGGGGCGGGCCGCACGGCACGAGGACGGTCGAACGCTGAAGGCAGGACGATGTTTCATGGTAGCGCAGTCGGCCCGGACGCGCACAGGGCGTCCCAGTCGGCCCGCGCCGGGTGGCCCAGCAGCCGCTCGAGCACGGCCCACGCCGTCTCGAGGTTGCGCGCCGCCTCGGGCGTGAGCGGCGCGCCGAGGTCGAACGCGCGCCCGCGGACCGCCAGCACGTAGGCGGGTGGCGGCGCGCCGCGCCCGAGCGTCGAGTAGGCGTGCAGCAGCGCCTCCGGCGCGAGGGCATGCGTGGAGACGCCGCCGGCGCGCGCGGGCCAGGCGCGCCGCAATCGCACGGCCGCGGGACCGCCGGCGACCGCGTCGACGAAGAGGGCCAGGTCCCGTTCGCAGAGGTCCAGCGTGTGCTCCACCTGCAGCTGGAAGTCCTCGACGGCCTCCACCGGGCGGCCGGGCCGGCAGGCCACCCACGCCGCCACGCGGGCCATCAGCGCGGGGCCCAGCGCGTCGTCCCCCCGGCTCGGATTGCCGCAGCCGAGCACGACGACCCGCGCCAGGGGCGTGGCGGCCGCGGTCACGCCCCGGCTCCGCGCACGACCGCGCCATCGCCGCCGCGGGTCAGCCGGTCGATGACCCGGCCCGTGACATCCTCGAGCGTGACGTCGAGCGCCATCTTCCCCAGCGCGTGCGTGGCACAGGAAAGGCAGGGGTCGAAGGCGCGAATCGCGACCTCGAGGTGGTTCAGCAGGCCCTCGGTGAGCTCGCGTCCGTCGAAGTCGCGCGCCGCGACCTCCCGCACGGCGGCGTTCATCGCCGTGTTGTTGTGGGTCGTCGCCACGATCAGGTTCGCCTTCGTCACGGCGCCCGTCTCGTCGACGACGTAGTGGTGGAAGAGGGTGCCCCGGGGCGCCTCGAGCACGCCGACCCCCTCGAAGGCGCGCTCGCCCGTGGTCACGAGGTCCCTCCCGTAGCAGTCCGGGTCGTCCAGCAGGTCGCGAATCGCCTCGGCGGCGAACAGCAGCTCCACCATCCGGGCCCAGTGGTAGGCCATCGTCGCGTGGACCGGACCGCCCTGCCCCATCGCGGCGAACACGCGGCGCGCCTCCTCCGCGAGCGGCGTGGGCATGCGGTCCGCGTTGTTGAGGCGCGCGAGCGGGCCGACCCGATACCAGCCGTCGTCGGCCCCGAGGGCGACGATGAAGGGGAACTTCATGTAGGACCAGGGCTTCACCTCCTCGTGGAGGTGGCGGAGGTAGTGCCCGCAGGCCACGTGGTCGAAGATCGTCCCGCCGTCGGCGTCCCGGGCCCGGAGGCCGCCGTCGTACAGCTCGAAGCTGCCGTCGGGCGCGGTCAGGCTCATGAAGTTGGAGCGGAAGCTCGCGAACGAAGCGTTCCGGTCGAGGTCCGCGGCGTAGAGATCGCGCGCCACCTGCACGGCGCCCTGCGCCCACGCGACGGCCTCGTCGATGTCGCGCCGCAGCGACTCGCCGTCGGCACGGGACATCGACCTGTTCACGCCGCCGGGCACGGCGAGGATGCCGTGGACCCGCTTGCCCGACAGGATGCGGATGACCTCCTGGCCGAACTTCCGCAGCCTCACGCCGCGGAGGGCCAGCTCGGGATGCGCCGCGGCGACGCCCGCGATGTTCCGGCCGGGCACCGGCGCGTCGAAGCCGAAGAGCAGGTCGGGACTGGCGAGGTAGAAGAAGTGGAGCGCGTGGCTCTGCAGGGTCTGCCCGAAGTGCAGGAGCCGCCGGAGCTTCTCCGCCGTCGGCGTCAGCGTCGTCGCGCCGACGAGGGCGTCGACGGCCTTGGCCGCAGCGAGGTGATGGCTCACCGGGCAGATGCCGCAGAGGCGCTGCACCAGGACCGGGACCTCCTGGTACGGACGGCCCTGGATGAAGGTCTCGAAGCCGCGGAACTCCACGATGTGGAGCCGCGCCTGCCGGACGCGGCGCTCCGCGTCGACGAGCAAGGTCACCTTGCCGTGCCCCTCGACACGGCTGAGCGGCTCGATCACGACGCGCCGGAGCGTCGCGGGCCGGGCGGCGGACTCGAGGCGCGTGACGGGGCTGTCGCTCATGGTGTCCCTGCTCAGTCGAAGTGAATCAGCCGGGCCGGGAGCCCGGGGTCGCGGCCGGCCAGGAGCGCGGTGAGGAAGTACCAGATGGCCTCCGCCGACGGCGGGCACCCCGGCAGGAAGTGATCGATGGCGACGCCGTGGTGCAGGGGCCGCACCTTGTCGAGCAGCAGGGGCAGCTCCGGGTCGTCGGGCACCTGCGCGTTCTCGACACCCCGGCCGCGGACGTAGCTGTCCTCGAGGCACCGCCGCAGCGGGATGCCGTTGCGCATCGACGGGATGCCGCCGGTGTTCGCGCACTCGCCCACGGCGACCAGCACGGCGCACATCCGGCGGAACTCGCGGAGCACGTGGACGTTCTCCGCGTTGCAGACGCCCCCCTCCACCAGGCCGATGTCCACGCGCCGCGTGAGGCGCTTGATGTCGGTCAGCGGGCTCCGGTCGAACTCGACGAGCTCGAGCAGGTCGACCAGGCGCTCGTCGATGTCGAGCAGCGACATGTGGCAGCCGAAGCAGCCTGCCAGCGAGCACGTGGCGACGGTCGCCCTAGCCATCGGAGCCCTCCGCGCGCGCGGCGTGCTCCCGCAGGTCCACCACGCTGATCGGCTCCCTGTCGAAGAGGCGCGAGCCGATGGGCGGGCCGAACCCCACCCGCCGGTCGACGAGCGCGCCCGTGGGGCACAGCCGGACGGCCGCGTCGTCCACCGACACGTCGCTGTCCGCGAGCAGGCCCGTCGGCGCGTTGACCGCGAGGGTCGACGCGCTGCCGCGCCCGTGGACGGCGAAGACGTTCTTGCCGTCGAGCGCCCGGCTGGCGCGCACGCAGATCTCGCAGCGGATGCAGCGGTCGCGGTCCAGCATCACGTCGCGGTGGCTCAGGTCGCGCGCCCGCACCGGGAACTGGTGGGGGAAGTGGCTGTCCTGCATGCCCAGGAAGTAGGCGGTCGCCTGGAGCCGGCAGCGGCCACTGGCCTCGCAGGCCGGGCAGTAGTGGTTGCCCTCGACGAACAGCATCTGCGTCACCGCGCGGCGCATCGCCGTGAGCGCGGGGGTGTCGCACGCGACGCGCTGCCCCTTGATCGCCGGCTGCGTGCAGGCGGCGAAGGGCCGGCCGTCGATGACCACGGTGCACAGCCGGCAGGAGCTGTGCGGCTCCAGCTCCGGCCGCCAGCACAAGTGCGGGATGTAGTGGCCCGCCGCCAGCGCCGCCTCCAGGATCGTCTGGCCCTCCGCGAAGGGCACCTCTCTGTCGTCGAGGTGGAATGTCGGCATGTCAGGCCTCCTCGTGGGGCAGGTGCGCGCATCTCCTCGACGTCGACGGGCGAGCCGAAGCCGTGCTGGAACTTCTTCACGTAGTTGGCCAGCAGCGCCGTCCCCACCCGGCACGGCGTGCACAGGCCGCAGCTCTCGTGCCGGAAGAACCGCGCGAAGTGCGCCACGACGTCGAACACGTCGCGGTGCGCCCCGAACAGCGTCAGCGTGCCCACCCCCGCCAGGTCCTCGAAGCACGCCGTCCTGTCGAAGTCGCCGGCGTTGATCAACGTGCCACTCGGCCCGCCGACCTGGATGGCCCGGGCGTCGAGGCCGCCGCAGTCGCGGAGGATCTCGCGGATGGTGACGCCCATCGGGTACTCGTACAGGCCCGGCCGCTCGCAGTCGCCGGACAGCGAGAACAGCCTGGTGCCCGTGGACGCCTCGGTGCCGATGCCGGCGAACCAGTCGCCGCCCTTCGCGCTGATCACCGCCACACAGGCGAACGTCTCCACGTTGTTCACGACCGTCGGGCACTTCAGGTACCCCTGGTGGACGGGCAGCGGCCACCGGCGCCGGGGGATGCCCCGCCGTCCCTCGATGCTCTTGAGCATCGCGGTCTCCATCCCGCAGATGTACGCGCCCGCGCCGAAGTGCACCTCGATGTCGAAGTCGAGCGCCGTGCCGAGGATGTTCGTGCCGAGCAGTCCGTCCGCGCGGCGGCGCGCGAGCACCGCCTCCAGGTGGTCACGCAGGTACCAGTACTCCTGCCGGACGTAGATGATCCCCCGGCGGGCGCCGACGACGTGCCCGCCGATCGTCATGCCCTCGACGACCAGGTCCGCGTGGTCGGTGAGCAGCACGCGGTCCTTGAACGTCCCGGGCTCGCCTTCGTCGGCGTTGCAGACCACGTAGCGCTCGCGGCCGGCGGCCTCGCGCACCGTCTGCCACTTCACCGCCGCCTGGAAGCCGGCCACGCCCCGCCCGCGCAGGCCCGAGCGGTAGAGTTCCTTGAGGGTCTCCGCGGCCCCGCGATCGAGGTGGTGCTTGCGCGCGTCGGCCGGCGGGAGCCCTTCTTCCCAGGCGGCCAGGCCCTCGCCGCCGCGGGCCAGGCTCGCGCGCAGGCCGGCCTCGGGAACCGGCTTGCGGAACACGACGTCCGACCGCCGGATCTGGCTGTCCACCCGGAACCACGCGGACGGCCAGTCCGCCAGCGGCACGCCGGCGTCGACGAGGCCGACGATCGCCTCGACCCGCGACTGGTCGAGCCGCGTGACAGGGCGGTAGTTCACGAGCGCGGCGGGGCCCTGGTCGCACAGGCCCGTGCAGGACGTCAGGTGCACGCTGACGCGGCCGTCCGCCCGGGTCTGGCCAGGGGCGACGCCAAGCCGCTCGCAGAGGAACGCGGCCAGGCGCTCGCTGCCCAGCATGCGGTCCGTAATCCCGTCGCTCAGGTGGATCACGTAGTCGCCCTGCGGCGTGGCGCTCAGGAACGAATAGAAGCTGACCAGGCCCTCGACCCGCACGGCGGGCACGTGCAGGCGCCCGGACAGGACGCGGACCGCCTCGGCCGACACCTCGTGGAAGGTGTGCTGGACATCGACCAGGATCTGCAGCAACGCCCGCGGATCGGTCCCGTGCCGGCGCAGCGCCTCGTCCAGATACGCGGGCAGCTCGGGAACGGCGGTCTGTCCCATGGATTCCATCCTGGCGCCCGGCGCCGGCCGGTCGCGACCCGGCCGGCGGGCACACGGCGGGACCCGCAGGCGCCGCAGCCGTGGTGGCAGAACCGGGATGCCGCCACGGGGGTATGCAGGGACCACGCCAGCGCCGGACGCCACGCCCGCCGCGATTCGCACGCCACGCGCCGCCGGACGACCGGCGGCTGCCGGAACCACGGAGGTCCGGCGGCGCGCCCGGCCGCACGGCCGGGCCGGCCGCGGGCGATGTGCTAGCCTGACTCCAGTCCGGCGGCCCCCTCCGGCCGCCGGCCTCGCAGGCCCGAGACCGCGCCATGTCCGTGACCACCGAGCTCCTTCACCTCCCGCAAGCCGCCGCGCTGCTGCTCCTCGTCGGGGGGCCGGTCGCCATCGGGCTGCTGATGTTCTGGGCGGTGCACCGGCGCCTGCCCGTCTCGATGCGCCGGGTGCACAACGACGTGGCGGGCTTCGTGTTCGCGTCGATCGGGGTGCTGTACGGCGTCCTGCTCGGCTTCGCCGTGCTGGTCGTCTGGGAGGAATTCAACGCCGCGCGCGCCAACGCCAGCCACGAGTGCGTCGCCGCCGTCGCGCTCAGCCGCGACCTCGACGCCTACCCGAGGCCCGAGGCCACCGCGCCCGTGCGGGCGGCGCTGCTCGAGCACGTCCGGCTGATCGTCACCGTCGAGTACCCGATGCTCGCGCGGGCGGTCGAGAGCGCCGAGACGACCGCGGCCGCCGAGCAGATCTGGAAGTCGCTCGACACCCTGCAGCCGCAGAACGCCTGGGAGCAGTCGATCTACGACCACGTCCTCGACCGGCTCAACGAGATGAGCGAGGCGCGCGCGACCCGCCTCGAGGACGCGCGGAACGAGGTGCCGTCGGTCCTCTGGATTGCCATCATCGGCGGCGGCCTCCTCACGGTCGGCTTCACCTGCCTGTTCGGCACCGAGAACGTGAAGGCGCACGCCGTGATGGTCGTCCTGCTCGCCGCGCTCATCGGGCTCGTCGTCTACGTCACCGTCGAGCTCGACCACCCCTTCGTGGGCACCGTCAGCATCCAGCCCGAGGGCTGCGACCGGCTGCTGCGGCTCGACGGCCTGGCGCCGGCGACGCCGTCGATGGCGGCGCTGCCGCCTGCGCTGCTCCGCTAGCGCGCGGCCGGCCCGCCCCGCTCACCGGAGGTGCGCGTCGTACCACCGGATGATGCGGTCGAGCCGGTCCAGCAGGTGCTTCTCTTCGCGCAGCCCGTGCCCCTCGCGCGGGTACAGCACGTAGGTCACCTCCACGCCGTAGCGCTTCAGGGGCCGGTAGAGCTGGTCGCTCTGCCCCTGGGGATCGGTCGTGTCGTCGGTGCCCTGCAGGATGAGCGTCGGCGTCTTCGCGTTCTTGATGAAGGTGACCGGCGAGCTCCGGGTGAAGCCGTCCAGCCGCTCGTACGGCAGGCCGTAGAACCACTCGTCGTACGACGGCCCCGCCTCGGTCCCGAACTCGCTCGCCAGGTCCGAGAGCCCGGCGCCGACCACGGCGGCCTTGAACCGGTCGGTCTGCGTGATCGCCCACTCCGACATGTAGCCGCCATACGACCAGCCGCCGATGCCGAGCCGGTCGGGGTCGGCCACGCCCCTGGCGATCACCGCGTCGACACCGGCCATGACGTCCGTGAAGTCGCCGCCGCCCCAGTCGGCCCGGTTCGAGGCCAGGAAGTCGAACCCGTACCCCGTCGACCCGCGGATGTTCGGGTAGAGCACCGCGTAGCCGCGGGACACGAGCAGCTGCCCCCACGGCTCGAAGCGGTCCGACCAGCGGCCGGTGGGACCGCCGTGGACGAGGACGACCAGCGGCAGCCGCGCGCCGGCCGCGCGGCCGGGCGGCACGAGCAGCGCCGCCTCGATCGCGGTGCCGTCGGCGCTGCGGTAGGTGAAGCGCTCGGGCGCCACGGCGGGCGGGCGCGCCCAGGCGTCGTTGAAGTGCGTCACGCGGGCCGCGGTCGCGCCGCCGGCCGCGAGCCAGAGCTCCGGGGCCTCGGTGGCCGTCTCGCCGGTGAAGGCCAGCACGCCCGCCGCCGAGGAGAACGCCGACGGCTGGACGGGGACCGCGGGCAGGTCCTCGACCCGGCCGTCGAGGGCCACCGTCGAGAGCCGGCTCGTGAAGCCGTCCTGCACGATGCCGAGCAGGCGGCCGCCCGCCGTCCACTCGATGCCGCCCACCGGCCGATCCAGGGTCGCCGCCGTCAGGTTGCGCGCCTGGGGTCCGTCGAGCGCCTGCGCGTAGACGTCGTGTCCGATGGGCCCGTCGACGCGCGCGCCGATCCAGGCCAGCGTCTTCCCGTCCGGTGACACGACGACGCCGCCGAACGGCCCGCGCGGCGCGGCCACGGGCGTGACCCGGCCGTCGGCCACCGCCACCCGCGCAATCTCGTCGGTCTCCTCCTCCGACGCCGGCCGGCGCGTGCCCTGGACGACCAGGCTGGCGCCGTCCGGGGTCCACAGCACGCGCGAGATGGCCCAGGGCTCGCCCGTGAGCCGGCGCGTCTCGTGGCTCGCCACGTCGACCACCCAGGCGCGGGCGTGCGGGTCGTCCTGGTCCACCACCCGCGCATCGTCCTTGTCCTCGCGCTTCCGCCGCTCCTCGGCGGTCGGTGGCTCGGTCGCGATGAAGGCGATCGCGCGGCTGTCGGGCGACCACGCGAAGGACCGGACGCGGCTCCCGTGATCGGTGAGGCGCATCGCGTCGCCGCCGTCCATGGGCAGCAGGTAGATCTGATCCGGCCCGCGGCGGCCGGACAGGAACGCGAGCGTGCGGCCGTCGGGCGACCAGCGTGGCGCCTGGTTGCCGCCCGCGACGAAGGTCAGCTGCCGGACCTCGCCGGTGCCGACCGTGAGCATCCAGATCTGGCGCGGCTGCTCGTCGCCGTCCGGCGGTTCGGTGACTACCAGCGCCACGCGGGTGCCGTCGGGCGACACCTGGGGGTCGGACGGCGTGCGGACGGCGAGCGTCTGCGCGGGCGTCAGGGGGCCGGTAGGCGGAGCCGGCGCCTGGAGCGCCAGCGAGAGCACGGTCAACGCCAGGAACATGTCGACGCTCCTCGAGGATTGCGGGCCCGGCGGACCGGCGGGCGCCCCGCCCACCGTGACGGCCGCCACGACACCAGACACTCTACCCCCGGTGGCGCGGTGCTAGGATGCCAGCGTCATGAGAATCGTCCGCATCTTCGCGCACCGCGTCGAACTGCCCCTGCACGAGGGCCGCTATGCCTGGTCCGGCGGCAAGTCGGTCTCCGTCTTCGACAGCACGATCGTCGGCGTCGAGACGGACACGGGCCTGACCGGCTACGGCGAAGTGTGCCCGCTCGGGCCGTTCTACCTGCCCGCCTACGCCGAGGGCGTGCGCGCGGGGCTGCGCGAGCTGGGGCCGCAGCTCATCGGCGCGGATCCGCTCGAGCTGTCGGCGCTCAACCACCGGATGGACGCGGCGCTGGCCGGGCATCCCTACGTGAAGTCGGGGATCGACATCGCGTGCTGGGATCTCCTCGGCCAGGCGACGGGCCTGCCGGTCTGCACGCTGCTCGGGGGGCGCTTCGGGGAGCGGGTCCGCCTGTACCGAGCCATCTCCCAGGAGGCGCCCGAGGCGATGGCGCGCAAGGTCGCGGGGTATCGCGCGGACGGCTACACGCGGTTCCAGTTGAAGGTGGGCGGCGACCCCGACGTGGACATCGAGCGGATTCGCGCCGTGCGCGGGATGCTCGAGCCGACCGACCGCCTGGTGGCCGACGCCAACACGGGGTGGACGCAGCACGACGCGGTGCGCGTCGCGCGCGCGGTGCGCGACGTGGACGTCTACATCGAGCAGCCCTGCCGCACCTACGAGGAGTGCCTCGCCGTGCGGCGCCAGACCGACCACCCGTTCGTGCTGGACGAGAACGTCGACGGGATCGACATGCTGCTCCGCGCCCGCGCGGACCTCGCCATGGACGTCGTCAACCTCAAGATCAGCAAGCTCGGCGGCCTGACGAAGACGCGGCAGCTGCGCGACCTGTGCGTGTCCATGGGCATCGCCATGACGCTCGAGGACAGCTGGGGCGGCGACATCACCACCGCCGCCATCGCCCACCTCGCGCACAGCACCCCCGAGGCGCTGCGCTTCACGGCGACCGACTTCAACAGCTACGTGACGGTCAGCGTGGCGGACGGCGCGCCGCGGCGCGAGCACGGCACGATGGCCGCCGCCACCGCCCCGGGCCTCGGCGTGCGCCCCCGCTTCGACGTCCTCGGTCCGCGCGTCGTCGACCTCGCGTAGCCCGGCGCCGCGGGCCCACGGCGCCTAGCGCCCGGCCTCGAGCCGCGCCGCCAGCACGTCGATGATCCGCGCGCCGTGGAAGCGGCCGTTCTCGATGAAGATCGAGCCCGTCCTCCGGCCCGCGATCTGCCCGCCCGCCACGAAGAGGTTCGGCACCGTCGTCTCGAACGTCCCGGGGTCGTGCACCGGGGCGTTGGTGTCGGGGTCGAGCTCGACGCCCGCGCGGCGGAGGAATTCCGGGTCGGCCTGGTAGCCCGTCAGGAGCAGCACCCCTTCGGCCGGAATCGTCGAGCGGGCGCCATCGGCGATCGACTCGACCTCGACCGCCTTCGGCCGGATCGCCACGACCCGCGTGCCGAACCGCGCGGCGATCGCGCCCTCCTTGATGCGGTTCTCGACGTCGGGCCGCACCCAGTACTTGACCGACGCGCCCAGGGCCTCCCCGCGGTGGACGAGCGTGACGTGGGCGCCGTTCCGGTACAGCTCGAGGGCCGCCTCGCACGCCGAGTTCTTGCCTCCGACGATGACGACGCGCTCGCGGTAATAGGCGTGCGCCTCGCGGTAGAAGTGCGAGACGTGCGGCAGGTCCTCGCCGGGGACGCCGAGCAGGTTCGGCCGCTCGTAGTACCCCATGGCCAGCACGACCGCGCGCGCGTGCCGCGCCCGCTGGTTGCCGCTGCGATCGCGGGTCGCGATGACGAACGCGCCGTCCTCGTGCTCGACCGACAGGACCTCCTCGTGCAGCGCGACCTGCAGCTGGTAGGTGTCGGTGACCTTCCGGTAGTACTGCAGCGCCTCGGCGCGGGTCGGCTTGTCGTAGGGCGTCATGAAGGGAATGCCGCCGATCTCGAGCAGGTCCGGGGTCGTGAAGAAGACCATGTTGATCGGGAAGCGGACCATCGCGTCCACGAGATGCCCCTTCTCGAGCACCAGGTAGTCGAGCCCCTTCTGCTTCGCGTGGATGGCCGCGGCCAGGCCCGACGGCCCCCCGCCGACGATGATGACGTCACGGAGTGACATGCACCGATCTTACCGAATGCGCCGCGAGCACCGCGTCGGGCGTCCGCGCGAGGCTGGCATAAGATAGGGCCGCGCCGTCGGACGAGCCCCAGGAACCTCATGCTCCGGGAGCCCACCGTGCCCAGTTGCCCGTCGCCACTGACCGGACGTCCCCACGGGCGCCGTCCGCGCTCGCGCGGCCCGCACCCACCACGTCACGCCGCCGGCCGCCCGTGGCGCCCGTCGCCCCTGTGGCTGGCCGCGCTCGTCCTCCTGCCCGTCGTCACCCAGGCCCAGGAGCCCGCGGCGCCGGACGCCCCCACCCGCCTCGTGCTCGACGTCGCGGTCCTCGACGCCGACGGCCGCCAGGTCCCCACGCTCGGCCCGGCCGACTTCGTCGTCACGACGGACGGCGAGTCGCGGCGCGTGGTGTCGGCGGAGTACGTCCGGCTCGAGGGCCGAGAGGCGGGATCGGCCCCGACCGCGCCCGCCGACGCCTACTTCACGTCGAACCGCACTGCGGGGCCCGGCGGACGGTTCGTGCTGTTCCTGGTCGACGAGGCGCACCTGCACGCGGATCGGGCCGACGCGGGCCTCTCCGTCGTGGCGGCACTGCTCGATGCCCTGGGACCGGCCGACCGGATCGCGCTCGTCGCCGTGCCCGCCCCGGGAGTCTTCGTGGACTTCACGACGGATCGCGACGCCATCCGCGAGGGACTGCGGTCGGTCATCGGCCGCGCCCGGGACGCGCGCACGCCGTTCACCGTCTCGGACGCCGAGGCGCGCGCGCTGGCCGGGGACCCGGGCGCGCCGGCGGCGACGCGGGCGATCGCCCGCGAGTGCGGGTCGGCCGCCTCGCCGGCCGAACGCGACACCTGCCAGCGCGACCTCGTCCAGCATGCCGGGGAGCGGGTCATCGCGGCACGCGACACGGCCAGGCAGTCGCTCCGCGGCCTGCGCGACGTCCTGGTGCGCCTGGCACCCATCGATGGGCCCAAGTCCGCCGTCCTGCTCTCGGAGGGCTTCGTCGTGGACGGGCTGTCACGCGACGTCGAGGAGCTCGCCGCGACGGCCGCCGAGGTGCAGGCCAGCCTCGACGTGCTCGTGGTGCCTCCGGCGGGCAACGGCGAAGGACCCGCCGCGGCCGGGGAGCGTGCGCAGGCGGCAGCCGGCCTCGACACCGTCGCGAGCCTGGCCCGCGGCAATCTCGTCCCCCTCGCGGACCCGCCGGGCGGGACGGTCGCCGGGCTGCGCCAGGCCCTGGAGGGATACTTCCTGCTGACAGTCGACGCGCGGCCCGGGGACCTCGATGGACCGCGCCACCGCCTCGCGGTCGGGACCACCCGCGAGGGCCTCCGTGTGCGCGCCCGCGGCCCGTTCCGCATCCCTGCGCGCGCCGCCCCCGCCTCACCGGCCGAGGCCGTCGAGCAGGCGCTGCAGGCGCTGGTGCCGCACGCCGGCGTGCCACTTCGCCTGGCCACCTGGACCTTCAGGGAACCGGGTGGGACCGGCGTCCGCCTCATGATCGACGCCGAGGCCGAGCTGCCCGCCGACAACGCCAGCGTCACGACAGGCATCATCGTCGTGGACGACGACGGCAAGGTGCGCACGCGTGCGGTGGAGGAACGGCACCTGCCCCGGCATACGCGTGATCCCGGGATCGCAATCTACTCGGCCGCCGTCACCGTGACACCCGGCCGGTACCGCGTCCGGTTCGCCCTCGCCGATGCCCGTGGCCGGGTCGGCGCCGTCGATCGCATGGTGGACGCGGCCAGCCTGCCTGACGACGGGCTTGCCGCGAGCGACCTGCTCGTCGCGGCCGCGCCTGTCGGCGGGGCCGGCGCGCTGGCCCCCACCGTCGAGGCCCGGATCGTGGACGAGCCGCTGGCCGCGCTGCTGGAGGTCTACCCGGCGGCGGCCGCCGCACTCGCGGACGTGACGGTGACGCTCGACGTCATTCGCACCGAGACCGGCGAACCACTCGTGTCGCAGCCCATGGACCTGGACACCGCCGCCGCGCCGGGGATCGGCACCGCGCGGGCGGTGGTCGACACGGCGGAACTCTCGCCGGGCCGATACCTCGCGCGGGCCACCGTCAGGCAGGCCGGGGAGGAGCGGGCTCGCCGCACGCGGCCGTTCCTCGTCACGCCGTCGGCGGCCGGGGGCCGGCCGCGCGCCGGCAGCGGCGGCCGGATGGCCGCCGTGCCCCCG
This sequence comes from Vicinamibacterales bacterium, assembly GCA_050250645.1. Taxonomy (GTDB): domain Bacteria; phylum Acidobacteriota; class Vicinamibacteria; order Vicinamibacterales; family UBA2999; genus JBFWVR01. The sequence continues at coordinate 299,528 of JBFWOG010000002.1, read as the reverse complement.
CCCTTCCGGCGCGCCCTGATTGCCGCCCTGCCGCCAATCGATCGCGCGCGGCTGCTGGCCCCTGAGGCGCTGGCCCGCGCCCTGTCGGCCACCGGTGATGGCCGTGCCGGCGACGCCGGCCCCGCCCTCGAGGAGGCGGCCCGCGGGGACCTGGGGGCGGCGGCCCTGACCGCCCTCGCGGCCGGGGACCTCGCGCTCGCCACCCTGCTGCGCGGGCTCGACTACTTCCGCGAGGGCGACGGGCCGCGCGCCCTCGAGACGCTGCAGTCGGCCCTGCAACTCGAGCCGGCGCTCGGGGCGGCGCGGCTGTTCTTCGGGGCCAGCCTGGTCGACGCCGGACGGAGCGGCGACGCGGCCGCCCTGCTGCAGAGCGTGCCCGAAGCGGTATCGGCGGACGGGCCCCTCCTGGCGGGGGAGGCCTGGCTCCGGGCGGGCGAGCCCGCGCTCGCGATCGGCCCGCTCGAGCGCGCCGTGGCCGCCGACGCGGCCGACAGCCGCGCCGCGCGGGCGCTGGCGTTCGCCTACGCGCTCGGGGGCAGGGCACCGGACGCCCTTCCGCTGCTCGCCGGCTACCTCGAGGGCCATCCCGACGATGACGGCGCGCTCGCGGCCGGCGTGTACGCGACGTGGGCGCGCCACCAGCCCGTCGCGCGCGCGGAGACGCTCGAGGCCGACCGCGCGCGGGCCACGCGGTGGGCCGAGGCGTACCTCGCGCGCGGCGGCCCCCTGGCCGCGCTCGTCGAGACGTGGGTCGTGTACCTGAACGGGCGGCGCTAGGCGACCGCGCACGAGTACGCCAGAATCACGGACGGCCGCCGCAAGGCGGGCCGCAGCCGCCCCGTGGGCAGGAGAAGGCAATGACCAATCGCTGGACGCTCCGCGCGGCGACCGCCGCGCTCGTGATCGTGACGCTCGGGACCGCGGGCAGGGCCCAGGAGAAGCGGCTCATCACCGAGTCCGACCTGTTGGCCTTCCAGTGGATCGCCGACCCCCAGATTGCCCCCGACGGGTCCCGGGTCGCCTTCGTCAAGGTCGTGGCAAACCGGGCGGGCGACGGCTACGAGACGAGCCTCTGGATCGTGCCGGGCGACGGCAGCGCGCCGCCGCGGCCCCTGACCGCGGGAACCCGCGACCAGCAGCCCCGATGGTCCCCCGACGGCCGGCGCCTCGCATTCGTCAGGGCCACGGTGAGCGACGGCAAGCCGCAGCCCGGGCAGGTGTTCGTGCTGGACCTCGACGGCGGAGAGGCCCGCGCGGTGACGAACCTCCCGCGCGGCGCGAGCCAGCCGGCCTGGTCGCCCGATGGGGCGCGCATCGCGTTCAGCAGCACGACGCGTCCGGACGACTTCCCCGGGCAGGGCCGCGCCGAGCCCGCCTCCGACGTCCGCGTGATCACCTCGGCGGTGTACCGGAGCAACGGCGGGGGCTGGGACGAGACCGGGCGCCCGTCGCACATCTGGATGACCGACGTGGCGCCGGGCGCGGACATCCCGCGCGCCGTGCAGCTCACGACCGGCGCGTACGACGACACCGGCCACGTCTGGGCGCCCGACGGCTCGCGCCTGTACTTCACGTCGACCCGGGTGGACGAGCCCTACTTCTCGCCCGCGTCCACGTCGATCTTCGCCGTCGACGCGACGGTGCTGAAGCCGGGCGCGACCTACGACCGCGAGGTGGTGAAGGTCGCCGACATCAACGGCTCCGCGGGCAACCTGCGGCCCTCGCCCGACGGCCGGCGCCTCGCCTTCGTCGGGTCGGCCAACGGCCCGGCGGAACGGTCCTACGACCAGACGGACCTCTTCGTCCTCGACCTGGCGGCGCTCCGGCCCGGCGGCCCGCTGCCGCAGCCGGCCAACCTGACGGCGGGGTACGACTACGACATCAACGGCGGGGTCGGCGGCGACCAGGCCGCGCCGCGCGGCGGCCGCAGCACGGGCCCGCTCTGGGCCGCCGACGGCCGGTCCCTCGTGATCGTCTCGGGGGTGCGGGGCGACGCGGGGCTGGTGCGCGTCGACGCGCAGAGCGGCGCGGTGACGCCGGTGCTCGACGGCGCGCGCACGGTGCAGTCCTACTCGGCCGACCGGTCGGGCGCGACGATCGTCGCGCTCGTCTCCACCGCGACGAACATCGGCGACCTGTACGCGGTCACGCCCGGTGCCGCGGGCGAGCCGCGGCGGCTGACGGACGTCAACGCGGCGCTGTTCTCGCAGCTGACCCTGACCGAGCCGGAAGCTGTCTCGTGGACGAGCCCGGACGGCACGCCGATCCAGGGCTGGCTGCTCCACCCGCCCGGCTTCGACCGCGGCAGGAAGTACCCGCTCATCCTCGAGATCCACGGCGGGCCGCACTCGGCGTACGGCAACGTCTTCACGCACGAGTTCCACTGGATGGCCGCGAAGGGCTACGTGGTGCTCTACGCGAACCCGCGCGGCAGCAGCAACTACGGGCAGGCGTTCGGCAACGTGATCCAGTACCACTACCCCGGCGACGACTACACCGACCTGATGACGGGCGTGGACGAGGTGCTGAAGCGCGGCTACATCGACGCGGCGCGGCTGGGGGTCACGGGCGGCTCCGGTGGGGGCCTGCTCACCAACTGGGTGATCACCCAGACGCCGCGCTTCGCCGCCGCCGTGTCGCAGCGCTCGATCGCGGACTGGTACGGCTTCTGGTTCACGGCCGACTTCACGCTCTTCACGCCGTCGTGGTTCCGGAAGGCGCCGTGGGAGGACCCGGACGACTTCCACCAGCGGTCGCCGATCACGCACGTGGCCCGCGTGAAGACGCCGCTGATGCTCGTCGACGGCGACGCCGACCTGCGCACCCCGCCCTCCGATGGCGGCGAGCAGATGTTCCGGGCCCTGAAATACCTGAAGGTGCCGACGGTGATGGTGCGCTTCCCCGGCGAGACGCACGAGCTCTCCCGCTCGGGCCAGCCGACCCACCGCGTCGAGCGCCTCCGCCACATCGTCGGGTGGTTCGACAAGTGGCTGCAGGGCCAGTCGGACCTGTACCCGACGGCGCACTAGCCGGTCCGACGTTACGCGTGTCGGAGGGGCCGCACAAGAGACGCCACGAAGACCGCGGAGGCCACGAAGGACGTCACGAAGAAGCTGGGGTTGGCCTCTCACCTCGTTGGAGAAGCGTCACCTTCGTGCCGTCCCTTCGTGCTCGTCGTGATCTTCGTGGCGTCTCTTGTGATCACGCCGTCCGCAGGCCAGGCGGCGGGCGTGCACGACCCGAAAAGCCGACTCTTTTGGTCTGCGATGACAATTGAGGCCCGGCGCGTGCCCGCTCAGGGGGCGCCTCGGCCCCTTCCCCGAAACCTGTGCAGCCGCCCCGGGATGGGCGCGTAAAATACGGCAGGTTTATCACTTACGAGGAGAGTCGAGCGATGCACGCTCCCATCAAGTACGCTGAGAAGGGCCTGTCGATTGCGGCCAATGGCCTCTGGCAGGTGTTCTCGCGGCTGAACCGGATCAGCCAGAACCCGTCGTTCACCCCGAAGTGGTCGGACAAGCCGCTGCTGAAGTCCTACCAGAAGACCAAGCCGCCGCTCGGCTGGCCGCGGGAGACCGACTCGCTGTGCCCGACCTGTGTCCGCGAGGCGCGGCAGGCGATCATCGACGGCACGCGGCCGCTCGAGACGCTCCTCAACGAGAAGGTGGGCGAGATCAAGGCGACCATCACCGAGAAGGACGGCCAGATCGTGATGGTGAAGGACTGCCCCATCCACGGCCACTTCGAGGACGTGATGGCGATGGACCCGGCCTTCTTCAAGCACCTCGAGGAGGTGTTCCCGGGCCGTGACATCAAGGCGCACAACGACGAGAAGCTGCACAACCACGGCAGCAGCACGGTGCAGTACGGCCGCGGCTCGGTGCTGACGGTCGACCTGACGAACCGCTGCAACATGATGTGCGACCCGTGCTTCATGGACGCGAACCAGGTGGGCTTCGTGCACGAGCTCACGTGGGAGGACATCAAGACGGTCCTCGACAACGCGATCACCATCAAGCCGCGGCGGCAGATGTCGGTGCAGTTCTCGGGCGGCGAGCCGACGCTCTCGCCCTACTTCCTCGACGCGGTCCGCTACGCGCGCAAGGTCGGCTACAACTCGGTGCAGGCGGCGACCAACGGCATCGAGTTCGCCAAGAGCCTCGACTTCGCGAAGGCGGCGGCCGAGGCCGGCCTCCGCTACGCGTACCTGCAGTTCGACGGCATCGGCAACGCCGCCAACTCGCACCGGCGCGTCGGGAACCTCTTCGACGTCAAGCTGCGCGCGATCGAGAACCTGCACGCCGCGGGCGTCGACATCGTGCCGGTCATCACGATCGTCAACGGCCTGAACAACGAGCAGGTCGGCCGCGTGGTCGAGTTCGCGCTCGACAACCCGAAGAAGATCAACTTCCTCTCGTTCCAGCCCGTGAGCTTCACGGGGCGCGACGAGGAGGTCACGCCGGAGCGCCGGGCCGCGCAGCGCTACACGCTGTCGCACCTCGCGCACGACGTGAAGAACCAGACCGGCCTCGGCGAGCCGATCCGCGACTGGTTCCCGATCTCGTTCATGGGCACGTTCACCGACTGGGCCGACCTCGCGAAGGGGCCGGAGACCGAGTTCGGCAACCTCACGTGCGGCTGCCACCCGAACTGCGGCATCGGCATGGCCGTGATGATCGACAAGGAGACCAAGGAGGCCGTCCCGGTGACGGCGTTCCTCAAGGCCGAGCAGCTCGCCAGGGACGTGGCCGAGGTCAACGACGCGGCGCGCGGCAAGTTCCTGACGGTCGCCGGCATGGCGCTGGCGCTCGCGCGGAACTACGACCCGTTCCGCTCGCCCACCCACTTCAAGCTGACCGACCTGCTGAAGAAGTTCGACAAGACGTTCGGCGCGACCGGCAAGGACTACGGCAGCGTCAGCGGCGACCGCACCGCCGCCGACATCGAGAAGCGCCGCGCCGACCGCTGGAACTTCCTGTTCATCGCGGGCATGTGGTTCCAGGACCTCTTCAACTACGACTTCCGCCGCACGGAGATGTGCATCATCCCGTACGCCACGCAGATGGGCGAGATCTCGTTCTGCGCCTACAACACGGGCATCGGCTGGCGGAACATCATCGAGAAGATGCACATGACGGCCAGCCTCACCAAGTGGTACGAGGAGCACGGCCGGCACGAGATCTTCGCCGGCAACAAGGCGGTGCCGCTCAACACCGCCGAGCACTCGCTCGTGCTGAACGCCGAGGCCGTCGCCGCCGGCGCGCAGACCGACCTCGACGAGCTCGGCATCGCCAAGAACGCGCGCGAGGAACAGCTCGCCGCCCGCAAGAAGAAGAACATGTCGCCCGAGGAGCAGCGCCACCACGAGGAGATGGCGCAGCTCTACCGGCAGCACGTCCTCAAGGAGCCGGTCCAGCCGGTCATCCAGATCCAGGGCCTCAAGACCGGCGGCAAGAAGGCCCCGGTGCAGGACGTCCTGCACAAGCCCGAGAACTAGCGCACCCCGCGCGACGACGACCAGGAAAGGGCGCCCCCGGCGGGCGCCCTTTCTTTTTTCCCGCCGTGCTGCCGCCGGGCCCGCCCCTGGGGTAGATTGGAGGCTGGACGGTCGCCGTCACCCCCCAGCGGCCCCGCCGACAGCAGCCGTGTCGCCCATCGAGCCCCAGCACCAGCACCGCGCCCTCGAGCGCGCCCTCAAGGCCGGCGACCTCGCCGCCATCCGCGCCGTGTTCGCCGGCGTCCCCGGGTTCCCCAACGTCGCCGACCCCCTGACGGGCTCGCCCCTGCTCCAGTGGGCCCTCACCGTCGCGCCCGCCAGCCTCGTCTACGTCCTGCTCGACCTCGGCGCCGACCCCGACTTCGAGGCGGCCGACGGCTTCCCCGCCCTCTACTGCGCCATCGAGCGCGACGGGCCCGAGCGCTACGACCTCATCGCGGCCCTGCTCGCCCACGGCGCCGACCCCGGCCAGCGTGGCCTCAACGACTACACGCCCCTCCACGTCGCCGCCGAGCGGGACGACGTGCACGCGATCGAGATCCTGCTCGCGCACGGCGCCGACCGGCACGCCAGGACCCGCATCGACGACCACGAGACACCGCTCGACCTCGCCGAGCGGCGCGGCCACGCCCGCGCCGCCGCCGCGCTCCGGCAGGAGTGAATTCGGGTTCCACAGTTCCTCGAGTTCCTCAGGTTCCCCGGTTCCTGACGCTCGCGCCTCGTCCGCCATCCGCAGTGGATATGATCGTCGGATGGCTGCGCTCTCCGGCACCCGCATCGTCTCCATCGCGCTGAACGTGCCAGGCCCCGTGGCCGTCGCGAGGCTGGCCGCCGCTGGCGCCGGGGTCGTGAAGATCGAGCCGCCGGCGGGCGACCCGCTCGAGACGATGAGCCCGACGTGGTACGCGGAACTCACCGCGAGCGTGGAGGTCGTGCGCGTCGACCTGAAGTCGCCGGGGGGGCAGGCCGCGCTGGCGGCGATGCTCTCCGGGGCCGCGCTCCTGGTCTCGAGCCAGCGTCCGTCGGCGCTCGGGCGCCTCGGCCTCGGCGCCTCCCGGCTGGCCGCCGACTTCCCCGCCCTCCGCCACCTCAACATCGTCGGCGAGCGCGCGCGCCCCGAGCACGCCGGGCACGACCTGACCTACCAGGCAGCGCGCGGCCTGCTCACCGACCGGCTGCCGGCCACCCTGCTGGCCGACCTGCTGGGCGCCGAGCAGGCGCTGTCAGCCGCGCTCCTGTTGCTCGCCGGCCCCGCGGGCGGGCGGGCCGAGGTCGGCCTGGCCGACAGCCTCGACGCCCTGTCGGCGCCGGCCAGGCACGGGCTCACCGGCGCGGGCGAGCTGCTGGGCGGGGGCCTCGCGGCCTACGGGGTCTACCCGGCACGCGAGGGCCACGTCGCGGTGGCCGCGCTCGAGCCGCACTTCCGGCGGCGGCTCTACGACGCGCTGGACCGGCCGATCGACGCGCCGCTGGCGGACGCGTTCACCGGCCGGACGGCCGGGGACTGGGAAGCCTGGGCGCGGGAACGGGATCTGCCGATCGTGGCCGTGCGCGCCCGGTGACGTGCGTCGGGACGCCCGGAGTCGGGCATGGGGTCAGCCCCCTTTCCCGTCCTCGCGCGCCGTGCTCCGCGCCGCTCAGACGTCGAACACCGGCGGCACATCGCGTTCCACCTTCCGCGCCGGCACGCCGACGTAGACATCGCCGGCGTCAAGGCGGCTGTGCTTCGGCACGACGCTGAGGGCGCCGATCTGGCAGTTGTCGCCCGCTTCCACGCCGATGCCCACCATGCTGCCGAGTCCCACGGTCACGCCGGCGCCGAGCCGCACCCGGCCGGTCTTGACGACACCGCCCTCCACGGTGTGTCCCGACAGGTGGACGCTCTCGCCGATGACCACCCCGTCGCCGAAGTCCAGCATGTTGTGGTCCGAGATCGACAGGCTGTTGACGTAGACGCCCCGGCCCATCCGCGCGCCGTTCAGCCGCAGGTACCAGGTCCAGAGCGGCGAGCTCCTGAAGAAGGTGCCCACCAGCACGCGCACGACGTGGGTCGAGATCATGTAGCGCGACCAGTCGAGCAGCGGCCACTCGAGGTCGGCGAGCCGCCAGGCGCCGGACTCCGCCGTCCGCCACCCGAAGAGCCGGGTCGAGCCGGCCGACAGGACGATCAGCGCCGCGGCGAAGACCAGGTACGCGGGCACGAGCGACATCGCGACGATCGCGGGGCGGACGAGGGGCCAGGCGGGCACGCCCCACTGCAGCGACCAGGTCCAGAACAGGAACGCCGGCAGCACGGCGAAGCCGAACACGAGGCTCTCGACGACGAAGATGGTGCCGATGGCCCAGGCCACCCGGCCCCAGCGCGCGAGGGGCATCCGTTGTCCTCCGGAAGGCCCTTCAACGTACCATGGACGGGTGAGCGAGTCGCCCGCGATTGCCCGGTCCGTCCCCCCGCTGGTGCTCGTGCCCGGCCTCGACGGGACGGGCCTCCTCTTCTACCGCCAGGTGCCCCTGCTCTCGCGTCGCTACGAGGTGACGACCGTGGCGCTCCGGGACGACCGCCGCCACATGGACGAACTCGTGGCGGACCTCGACGTCCGCATCACGGCGCTCGGCCGTCCGGTCACCCTGGTCGGCGAGTCCTTCGGCGGCGCCCTCTCCCTCAGCTACGCGCTGGCGCACCCGGACCGCGTCGCCCGGCTCGTCATCATCAACTCGTTCCCGCACTTCGGCCCCCAGGGCAGGCTCCGGCTGGGCTACCACCTCGCGAGGGTCACCCCCTGGGCCGTGATGCCGCTCGTCCGGCGCCTGACGGCCTGGCGCCTCCACTCCGCGCACACCGAGCCCGCCGACCTGCGGCGCTTCCGCCTCCTGATGCGGCGCACGACGCGCGAGGGCTACCTGGCGCGGCTCGGCATCCTCCGCGAGTACGACGTCCGGGCGCGCCTGCCGGAGATCACCGCACCGGCGCTGTTCCTCGCGTCGGACCGCGACCACCTGGTCCCGGCCGTCGAGCAGGCCCGGCTGATGGCCGCCCACGTCCCGCGCGCCACCCTGCGCGTCCTCGAAGGCCACGGCCACATCTGCCTCATCGCCCCGGACCTCGACCTGCTCGGCATCCTCGACGACTGGGTCACGTCGATTGCAGATTGAAGATTGAAGATTTCAGATTGAAGCGTGCTGTCTAGAGCTTGTGATTCTCGATTCCCAATTTTCTTGATTCTTAATTCTCGATTCTTGATTCCTCATGATCCCCCACTCCCCCCTCCTCACCCGTGCCCGTGACCTCGCCGTCGCCTACCTCGCCTCGGTCGGCGAGCGGCACGTCGGCGGCGTGGCCTCGCGCGAGGCCCTGGCGGCGGCCCTCGGCGGGCCGTTGCCGGCGGGTCCGTCCGACGCGCTGGCCGTGATCGACGCGCTGGCCCGGGACGCCGACCCCGGCCTGGTGGCGACCGCCGGGCCGCGGTACTTCGGGTTCGTCACCGGGGGCGCGGTGCCGGTCACCGTCGCGGCCGACTGGCTCGCGTCGGCCTGGGACCAGAACGGCGCGCTGTACGTGATGTCGCCGGCCGCCAGCGTCATCGAGGACGTCACCGCGGCGTGGCTGCTCGAGCTGCTGGGCCTGCCCCGCGAGGCGAGCGTCGGCTTCGCGACGGGCGCCCACATGGCCAACCTCACCTGCCTGGCCGCGGCGCGGCACGAGGTGCTCCGCCGCGCGGGGTGGGACGTCGAGGCCGACGGGCTGCAGCGGGCGCCCCGGCTGAGCGTCCTCGCCGGCGAGGAGGTCCACGTGTCGGTGGTGGGCGCGCTGCGCCTGCTGGGGGTCGGCGCCAGCGAGGTGGTGCGGGTCGCGGCCGATGGCCAGGGACGCATGCGTCCCGACGCGCTCCGCGCCGCGCTGGCCGGCGTCCGGGGGCCGCTCGTCGTCTGCGCGCAGGTCGGCAACGTCAACACCGGGGCGAGCGATCCGGTCGGGGAGATCGCGCGACTGACGCACGCGGCAGGCGGCTGGCTGCACGTCGACGGCGCCTTCGGCCTGTGGGCGGCCGCCGTGCCGGCGCTCCGCGGGCTGGCCCCGGGCCTCGCCGAGGCCGACTCATGGACGACCGACGCCCACAAGTGGCTCAACGTGCCCTACGACTCTGGCCTCGCCATCGTCCGGCACCCCGCGCCGCATCGGGCGGCCCTGAGCCTGCAGGCGTCATACCTCGTCCGGGGCGCGGACGAGGAGCGCGTGGGGATGGACTGGGTCCCCGAGTCGTCGCGGCGGGCCCGGGGCCTGCCGATCTACGCGCTCATCCGCGCGCTGGGGCGGGACGGGATCGCCGGCATGGTGGGCGGCACCGTCCGCCTGGCCCAGCGGATGGCCGGGCGCCTCCGCGAGACGCCGGGGATCAGCGTCCTGAACGACGTCGTGCTCAACCAGGTGCTCGTGCGGTTCGGAGACGATGACGAGGCGACGCGGGCGGTCATCACGGCGGTCCAGGCCGACGGGACGTGCTGGGCGGGCGGCGCGGTCTGGCAGGGCCGGGCGGTGATGCGGATCTCGGTCTCGAACTGGTCCACGACCGCCGACGACATCGACAGGTCAGCGGACGCGATCGCCAGATGCTGGAACAGGGCGAAATCGGATTGAAGATCTCAGATTGAAGATTTCAGATTGGCGTTCGGGTTGAGGGGACAGAAGCGGGGTCTCCCCCTTTCCCGCCGCTGCAGTCGTCAATCTTCAATCTGCAATCTGCAATCTTCAATCTTCAATCTTCAATCTGCCATTCACCTGCGCCGGTATTCGAGCATCACGTTGCTGATGGTCGCGATGGGGCGGCCGGGCGTGGTGAAGAGGTCGGTGCCGTCGGGGCGGACGACCGAGAGCTTCTCGCCGAGGATGCTCACCTCGGTGCCGACGTTGGCAGGCAGTTCCATGACGATGAACTCGGTGCCCGTCGGGGCGACGGCCTTCATGCCGCCCGGCCCGGCGCCGCCGCCGATCCGGTCGAAGAGGTCCGCCTCGGTCCGGAACTCGCTCTGCACGACCGCCCGGTCGACCAGCGTGTTGTCCATCGTCAGGACGCCGATCGTCGCCGTGTACTTCCGGTAGCCCTTGCCCTCCTTGACGAGCGCCTCGGAGTAGGTATGCCGGTTGTGCAGCTCGAACGACAGCGTGACCGGGCCGCGGTGCGCCGGGATCTTGACGAGGATGCCGCTGGCGACGTCGCGGCCGGTGAGCACGTCGCAGAACATCCGGCCGGTCTTGATGCCGACCCCCAGCTCTGACGGGCACGTCAGCTCGGCCTCGACCCGCGTCATCGCGGGGGCGCGGCGGGACTGGCCCGCCTGGATCGGGGCGGGCGCCGCCCCGATCACCAGGCCGAGCGCGGCAAGGCAGACAAGCGCGGTTCGTCTCATCGCGTCCTATTCTTCATCCAGGCAGGTCACCCCGGCCGACTGCACGGTCAGCGCGCCCTGCAGGTGCCCGCCACGGTGCTTGAGCAGCTCGAGGAACTCGAGGCGCGTGCGGGCGTGGTCGCGGAACGCGCCGATCATGGCCGACGTGATCGTGTAGGAGTTCTGCTTCTCGACGCCGCGCATCGCCATGCACAGATGCGTCCCCTCGCAGACGACCGCGACGCCGAGGGGATTGATCTTCTCCCGGATCGTCTCGGCGATCTGGTTCGTCATCCGCTCCTGCAGCTGCAGGCGCCGCGCGAAGATGTCGACCAGCCGCGGGATCTTGCTCAGGCCGATGACGCGGCCGTTCGGGATGTAGGCCACGTGGCACTTCCCGAAGAACGGCAGCAGGTGGTGCTCGCACAGGCTGTAGAAGTCGATGTCGCGGACGATGACCATCTCGCTATAATCGACGCTGAACAGCGCCCCGTTGAGCACCTCGTCAATGTCCGCCTGGTACCCGCTCGTGAGGAACCGGAGGGCGCGGTCGACACGCTTCGGGGTCTTCACGAGTCCCTCGCGCGAGGGATCCTCGCCGAGTTCCACCAGCAGACGGCTGATGAGATCCTGCATCGCGGTATTGTATATCGCCATGTCTGCCGGGCTGCCGGCCTCGTCTGGCATCACGGGCATGTCGCCGTCCCTCTCGCCCGCCGTCATGGCGGGCACTGCATTGGATGCGCCGCGCCAGGCGCAGGTTCCCCCGGATCCCGACCGCCTCTACGCCGACCGCGAGCACCTCGCCAGCGCCGAGGCGGCGGCCCACCTCTGGGCGGACCGCCTCGCGCGCGACCCGGCCGACTTCGAGGCCGCCTGGAAGCTCGCGCGCGCCCGCTATTGGCTCGGCACCAACGGGCTGCCCGCGAAGGCCGCCAGGAAGGACGCCCTCGAGGCGGGGATCGCGGCGGGCCGGCGCGCCGCGGCCGCGCGGCCGGATCGTCCCGAGGGACACTTCTGGATCGCCGCCAACATGGGGGCGCTGGCCGAGTCGTTCGGCCTGCGGCAGGGCCTCCGCTACCGCGGGGCCATCCGCGACGAGCTCGAGCGGGTGCTGGCCCTCGACCCGGCCTACCTGCAGGGCTCCGCCGACCGGGCCCTGGGCCGCTGGTACTACAAGGTGCCCGGGTTGTTCGGGGGCAGCAAGGAACGGTCGGAGGCGCACCTGCGGGCGGCGCTCGCCTACGCCCCCGACAGCATCATCACCCGGGTCTTCCTGGCCGAGACCCTGATCGCGCGGGACAAGGACGACGAGGCGCGGGCTCAGCTGCGCGCCGCGATCGCCGCGACGCCGGACCCGGACTGGGCGCCGGAGGACCGCCGGTTCCAGGCCGAGGCGCGGGCGCTCCTGGCGACGCTCGGCGGGCGCTGAAACGACGAGGGGCACGGCCGCCCCTGCGGCGGCCGTGCCCCTCGCGCCCGTGGCGAATCCCGCTACTTCGCGGGGTAGTCGTAGAAGCCCTTGCCGGACTTCTTGCCCAGATAACCCGCGAGGACCATCCGCTTGAGCAGCGGCGGCGGCGCGAAGCGCGTCTCGCGGAACTCCTCGAAGAGGATGTTGGCGATGTAGTAGGTCGTGTCGAGGCCGACGAAGTCGAGCAGCGTGAACGGCCCCATCGGGTAGCCGCAGCCGAGCTTCATGCCCTTGTCGATGTCCTCGGCCGTCCCGAGCCCTTCCTCGAGGCAGCGGATCGCGTCGAGGAGGTACGGCACGAGGAGCCGGTTGACGATGAAGCCGCCCTTGTCGGGCGCCGCGATGGGCTCCTTGCCAATCGCGCGGGAGAACTCGAACAGCGCGTCGTAGGTTTCCTGGCTCGTGCTGAGCGCGCGGATGACCTCGACGAGCTTCATGAGGGGCACCGGGTTGAAGAAGTGCAGGCCGGCGACCTTGTCGGGGCGCTTCGTGGCCGCCGCGAGCTCGGTGACGCAGAGCGACGAGGTGTTCGACGCGATGATGCAGCCGGGGCCGACGACCGCCTCGACCTGGGCGTAGGCCTTCTTCTTGACCTCGACGTTCTCGACGATGGCCTCGATGACGAGGTCGCACTCCTTGAGGTCCGTGTAGCGCGTGGTCCCCACGAGGTTGCCCACGATGGTGTCGCGCTGCTCGGCGGTCATCTTGCCCTTCTCGACGCCGCCCGCGAGGAACTTCTCGATGCGCGACATGCCCTTGTTCAGGACGTCCTCGCTGACCTCGAGCACGTAAGTCTTGAAGCCGGCCGCGGCCGACACCTGCGCGATGCCGGAGCCCATCAGCCCGCAGCCGAGCACACCAACCGTCTTGATCGCCATTAGAGAGCCTCCACGATGGCGGCGATGCCCTGTCCGCCGCCGATGCAGGCGGAGGCCACGCCGAACTTCTTGCCACGCCGCCGGAGCTCCAGCAGCATCGTCAACAGGATGCGGGCGCCGCTCGCGCCGAGCGGGTGCCCGAGCGCGATGGCGCCGCCGTTCACGTTCACCTTCTCGCGGTCCAGGCCGAGCTCCTTCTCGCACGCGAGGTACTGCGCGGCGAAGGCCTCGTTGATCTCGATGAGGTCGAGGTCGCCGAGCGACATCCCCGCCCGCTCGAGGGCCTTGCGGATCGAGGGCACCGGGCCCATGCCCATCAGCTTCGGGTCCACGCCGACCGCCGCCCAGGCCACGAGCCGCCCGAGGGGCGTCAGGCCGTGGGCCTTGACCGCGGCGTCACCCGCCAGCACGAGCGCCGCGGCGCCGTCCACGATCCCGCTCGCGTTGCCCGCGGTGACGACGCCGTCCTTCTTGAAGGCCGCCGGCAGCTTCGCGAGGATCTCGAGCGTCGTCTCCGGACGCATGTGGTCGTCCCGCTCGACGAGGGTCACGCCCTTGCGGGTCTTGATCTCGACCGGCACCACCTCGTCCTGCATGATCCCCGAGGACCACGCCTTGTCGGCGAGCTGCTGGCTGCGCAGCGCGAACTGGTCGGCCTCCTCGCGGGTGATGCCGTACTTCTCGGCGCAGTTCTCCGCCGTGATCGCCATCGAGCACCCGGCATAGGGGTCGGTCAGGCCTTCCCAGAGCCAGTCCTCCAGCTTGCCCTGCCCGAGCTTGAGGCCCGACCGCAGCCCGCGGATCAGGTGCGGCACCTGGCTCATGTTCTCCATGCCGCCCGCGAGGACCATGCCGGCCTCGCCGAGCTGGATGTGCTGGGCACCGCTGATGACGGCCTGCACGCCCGAGCCGCACAGGCGGTTCACGGTGAGGGCCGGCACCTCGATCGGCAGGCCCGCCTTGAGCCCGACGTGCCGGGCGCCGTAGTGGGCGTCGACGCTGCTCTGCTGCACGTTGCCGAAGACCACGTGGTCGATCCACCCGGCCTCGGTGCCCGTCCGCGCGAGCGCGCCCTTCGAGGCCACCGCCCCGAGGTCGATTGCCGACACGTCCTTGAGCGCGCCGACGTAGTCGGTCATCGGGGTCCGTGCCCCGCCGAGAATGAAGACGTCGTTAGCCATGTCTGGAGTCCCTGCCTCGTCTGTCGCTGTTCCGGAATGAAGAGTCGCCTACGCGCGCGCGACGGCCGCCGCAATCCAGTCGCCGACCTCCCGCGTGCCGAGCGCGCCGCCGATGTCCGTCGTCATCTGCCCCGCGGCCAGGGCCGCGGCCACCGCCCGCTCGACCGCCGCGGCCTCGTCGGGCCGCCCCAGCGTCTCGAGCATGAGGGCGGTGGAGAGGATGGCGCCCATGGGGTTCGCCACGTTCTTCCCCGCCAGCGGCGGCGCCGAGCCGTGGACGGGCTCGAAGAGCGAGGTCCGCCCGGGGTGCATGTTCGCGGACGCCGCCATGCCGAGCCCGCCCTGGAGCGCCCCGCCGATGTCCGTGACGATGTCGCCGAAGAGGTTGTTGGTGACGATCACCTCGTACTGTCCCGGGTCCTTCACGAGGAACATCGCCAGGGCGTCGATGTACTGGTGCGTCGCCGTGATGGCCGGATACTCCGACGCCACCTGGCGGAAGACGCGCTGCCAGAGCGCGTGGCCCTGCTGCATGGCGTTGCTCTTGTCGGCCATGCAGACCTTCGTGAGCCCGTGGCGGTCCGCGTACGCGAAGGCGTGGCGGATGATGCGGTCGACGCCCTTGAAGGTGTTGATCTCCTCCTGGATCGCGACCTCGTCCTCGGTCCCGGCCTTGAAGCGCCCGCCGATGCTGACGTAGACGCCCTCGGTGTTCTCGCGGAACACGACGAAGTTCACGTCCGCGCGGCCGCGATCCTTGAGCGGACACAGCCGGTCGTCCAGCAGCCGCACGGGCCGGTAGTTCACGTAGAGGTCGAGCTCGAACCTGGCGCCGAGCAGGATGTCACGCGCGTGGCGGTTGTCGGGCACGCGTGGATCGCCCAGGGCGCCGACGAACACGGCGTCGAAGTCGTTCCGGAGCATGTCGTAGCCGCCCGGCGGCAGCGTCACGCCGGTCTGCAGGTAGTGGTCCGCGCTCCACGGCAGCGCCTCGGTCTCGATCGGCGTCCCGAAGGCGGCCTTCACGGCATCGAGCACCTTGAGGGCCTCGGCCGTGACGTCCTTGCCGATGCCGTCTCCCGCGATGACTGCGACTCTCATTTCAGATCTCAGATTGAAGATTGATGATTGATGCCAGATCTCAGATGACGATGGAAGATCTTCGCAGATCCCGCGTTGAACGTGGGGCGCCGGACGGGCACGCAGCCCGCCTCGTCCCGCCCGCCCTTCGCGCGATCTTCAACCTTCAATCCGAGATCGTTTCAATGGAAAGCGCCATGCCCATGCCGCCGCTGACACACAGCGTGGCCAGCCCGGTCCTCGCGCCCCGGCGCAACAGCTCGTGGAGCAGCGTCACGACGATGCGCGCGCCGGTGGCGCCGATGGGGTGCCCGAGCGCGATGGCACCGCCGTTGACGTTCAGGCGATCCGCGGGAATCGGCGCGTCCGCGAGGACGGCGAGGACCTGCGCGGCGAAGGCCTCGTTCAGCTCGACCAGGTCGAAGCTCTCGAGGCCGAGCCCCGTCCGCTCGCGGAGGCGCGCGATCGCCGGCACCGGCCCGATGCCCATCGTCCGCGGGTCGACGCCGGCGCTGGCCCAGCCCGTGATGCGCGCGAGCGGGGTGAGCCCCCGGTCCGCCGCCCACTGATCCGAGGCCAGGACGAGCGCCGCGCCGCCGTCGGTGACGCCGGACGAGGAGCCCGCCGTGATGATCCCGTCGTGGCCGTCGACCTTCGGGAACACCGTCGGCAGCTTCCGCAGCCCCTCGATCGTGCTGCCGGCGCGGGGATGCTCGTCGGCGTCGACGACGACGGGCGTGCCCTTGACGGTGAGGGTGACGGGGGCGATCTCGCGGGCGAAGTGCCCGGCGGCCTGCGCGGCCTCGGCCTTCTGCTGGCTCCCGAGCGCGAAGGCATCCGACTGCTCACGCGTGATGCCGTACTGGCGGGCCAGGATCTCGGCGGTCTGCCCCATGATCAGGTCCGACAGGGGACAGAGGAACCCGTCGCGGTACATCGCGTCGACGAGCTCGAAGTTGCCCATCTTGTGGCCCCACCGCGCGTCGATGCTGTCGATCAGGTACGGCATGCGGCTCATCGACTCGATGCCGCCCGCCACCACCACGTCCGACTCGCCGAGCAGGATGCTCTGGGCGCCGGCGGCGATCGCCTGCAGGCCGGACGCGCAGGCCTTGTTGATCGTCTGGGCCGGGGCCGTCACCGGGATCCCGGCGCGGTGCCCGACCTGGCGGGCGGGGTTCGGGCCCGAGCCGGCCTGCCGGCCGTGGCCCATGAGCACTTCCTGGATGTCACCCGGTGTGACCCCCGCGCGCTCGATGGCCGCGCGGGTCGCGACGGCGCCGAGTTCAGCGGGGTGGAGGTCCTTGAAGGCGCCGCCGTACCTGCCGATGGGGGTGCGGGCGGCTCCGAGGATGACGACGTGACGCGCGGACATGTCCGCCGATCATATCAAACGAGCGTTCAAAACTGGTGGGCCAGGCGCGCGGGCCCGGTCGCCGGGCTGGCGGGGCACCGGGGCCCCGCCACTTCCCACCAGGGACGAACGTCATGAAGGCAGGTCGGCATGACGCGATAGTGACCCGTACCAAAAAGTCGGATATCAATAAAATCTCGGACAAAACTGCCACATCTGAAATTCAATATTACGTTCAAAATTATCCATTATTTCGGATATGCGACAAATCCGAAAACTGCTCAGTTCGTGTAACAGCACTGTTATCAGCGACTTAGCTCGCATGACGCGCATGGCACGGAACTTCCTCTACAGACGACAGTCAGGGATCACCGTTGGTCCCTTTTTCTTGTCGTTTGGTCACTGGTCCGTTGAGGACGGGTGGCCGGAAGGAGCCCCATGTTTCGACGTACTCTGCTCGTGATGCTGACCCTGGCGGTCGGCGTCGCCAGCACCGCTGCGGCTCAGGTCGCCCAGACCGGCAGCGTCCAGGTCGTGATCGAGGACCAGGACGGCGGCCGCCTCCCCGGCGTCATCGTGACCGCCCGGGCCGAAGACACGGTCACCACCCGCTCGGTGATCACCAACGCGGAGGGCGTCGCCTCGCTCGAGGCGCTCGCACCGTCGGCCAACTACGAAATCACGGCGTCGCTGCCCGGCTTCCGCGACATCACGCGGACGGGCATCCTCGTGCGGTCGGGCCAGACCGCGAGCCTCCAGCTGACGATGTCGCTGGCGTCGGTGACCGAGGCGGTGACGGTGACGGCGGAGACGCCGCTCGTCGACGTCCGGAGCGCGACGACCGGCCAGGACATCACGCTGCAGCTGACCGAGTCGCTGCCGACGGGCCGCTCCTACCAGAGCTACCTGCAGCTCGTGCCCGGCGTCCTGCCGGACGACCAGACCTCGAGCGGCAACCCCGCGGCGCGGTCGGGCATGAACTACAGCGACATCGGCGGCAACATGGGCGTGTCGTCCGACAACGTCTACTACTTCGACGGCATCAACGTGACCGACCCGGTCACGGGCACGTTCGGCGCCAACCTGAACACCGAGATCATCCAGGAGATGAAGGTGACGACGGGCGGCATCCCGGCCGAGTTCGTCGGCGCGCCGGGGCTGATCTCGAACGTGATCACGAAGTCGGGCTCGAACCAGTTCCACGGCTCGGCCAACTACTTCTTCCAGAACAGCAACCTGGTCGCCGAGAACAAGAACGCCGCGGCGTCGGAGTTCTCGACCAAGGACACCGCGTTCACCTTCGGCGGGCCGGCCCTGCGCGACAAGGTGTGGTTCTTCGGCAGCTTCCGCTACACGAACCGCCAGGACGACGTCGTGACGCTCGACACCAACGAGCTGATGCGCACCGTCGACAACACGCAGAAGCAGGGCTTCGCGAAGGGCAGCTGGGCGCCCACGACGACCGACCTGCTGAGCGTCGTGTTCCTGAACGACCCGACGACGATCTCGGGCCGCCGCGATCGCGACATCACGAACGCGCGCGACCGGTCGCGTGAGCAGGGCGGCAACCGCTGGGGCGTGACCTACACGAAGGTGTGGGGCAGCACGCTCATCGAGTTCGGCGCCAACAAGCACAACGGCGAGGTCTCGGACTTCTCGGCCATCCGCGAGAGCCGCAACGAGATCCTCTTCCAGCGGACGGACAGCCGCCTGCTCACCGACGAGCAGCAGGGCGGCTTCGGCCGCGACCTGATCGACCAGCGCGACAACATCGCGGTCCGCGGGTCGGTGCAGCGCACCTTCGGCGACCACACGTTCAAGGCCGGCGGCGAGTGGAGCAAGTCCGAGAACTTCCGCGACACCCTGTACGTGGGCAGCGCGGGATTCAGCTCGCTGGCGCCGCGCTACGCGGGTGCGGGCATCACCGCGGCCCAGATCGCCAACGGCAGCTGGAGCGCCCTCCAGTTCGACGTGACCAACACGAGCGACTTCGGCGGCTTCATCCGCACGATTGACGCGCGCCCCGACCGCGCGGCGTTCTACGCCGCGTACGACCTCAACGGTGACGGCACGATCACGTCGGGCGAGCTCGGCTCGGCCATGGTGTTCAACTCGACGGCCGGGAACCCGAACGGCGGCGTGAACTACGACCGCGACAACCAGGCGGCGACCGGCCCGCAGGAGACCTACTCGAAGGGGCTCAGCTTCTTCGTGCAGGACGAGTGGCAGATGGACCGCCTCACGCTCAACCTCGGCGTCCGCACCGAGCGCTGGGAGCACTTCGCGACGACCGGCGAGAACATCTACACGTTCGACTGGGAGTTCGCGCCGCGCCTGAGCGCGACGTTCGACGTGCTCGGCAACGGCCGGCAGCGCGCCAGCGTCTACTGGGGCCGCTACTACGACCCCGTCCGCAACAACATGACCAACTTCGCGGGCACCCTCACGGGCTCGATCCTCGAGGAGCAGGTCTACGCCCTCGGCCAGTGGGTCACCTACCGCACGCGTGGCGGCCCGTCGGTGCAGGACGCGTTCTTCTCGCCCACGACGCAGACGCCCTACACGGACGACCTGCAGGTCGGCTACGCGATGGACCTCGGCAACAGCATGAGCTTCGAGGCCCTGTACTTCAACCGCAAGACCCGCGACATCCTCGAGGACTACGACCTCGGGCTGTATGCCGAGGGCCCCGAGGGCTACGGCGGCGACATCAACGCCCCGAACTCCCTCTACCTCGGCCTCGACTACTTCGGCTACACCGCCAACCCCGGGTCGAACTTCGTCATCGGCACGCTGGCCGGCGGCGAGCGCAACTTCCAGGGCCTCGAGTTCGTGTTCCGCAAGCGGTTCGCGAACAACTGGCAGCTGCTGACCTCGTACAACTGGAACGACGGCAAGGGCAACACCAACTCGGACTCGAACGCCGACTTCCAGGGTGACGTGCTGTTCCTCGACCCGCGCGCGCCGAACCAGTACGCGACGCAGCCCGGCCTCATCAAGAACATCCTGAAGGGCGCCGGCTCCTACACGTTCGACTTCGGGCTCCAGCTCGGCGCGACGGTCAGCTGGAACTCGGGCACGCTCGCCAGCCGCACGTTCCGCGCCTCGGGCCGCAACCTCCCGATCCGCGTCTCGGCGGCCGAGCAGTACGAGTTCGGCGGCGTCGTCGCCCGCTGGATCGCCCCCAACACCGTGGGCGCGCTGACCAACCCCTCGTGGGGCCAGCTCGACCTGCGGGCGCAGTACAACCGCACGGTCGGCGTCACGGACCTGGAGTTCTTCGTGGACATGTTCAACGTCCTCGACAACCAGGGCTCCGTGCGCAACCAGGATCTCGTCGCCGGCAGCGGCTCGACGGCCTTCGGCGACCCGATCTCATGGCTGGCGCCCCGCCGCGCCTTCATCGGCGCGCGCGTGAAGTTCTAGCCCGTCCGTCCACCCGGGCGCCAGACCGTGGGTCTGGCGCCCGGGCCTCGCTCGCCCCGACGACGGCCCGTCCCCTCCCTCCCGGCGTCCGTCCCTGTCCGCGGGTGCCGTCCCCAACCGTCGCGGCCCTGCCCCATGCCTCCGCCCCTACGCGGTGGGTTTCCGGCCTGCTCCACCTGCGTTTCGTCCCAAGGTCGAATCCAAAGTTCAGGATCCGCCTCTCCAGATTTTCGATTCCAACCGATTTTGGTCCCTTTTCATCCCTGTGGACGGGGCAAAACCGGCGTGATCAAGGCGGGTTGGCCGTGGCACGAAACTTCCAATCCTACCAACCGTTCGGTTTTCGTTGATACGTTACTCAAGGAGAGAGACCTGCAATGCGAACCCGCATGAGCGCCATCTTCATGGCCCTCGTCTTTGCCCTGGCGACCGTGGCCTCCGCGCAGGAGACCACCGGCAGCCTGTCGGGCAAGCTCACCGACTCCCAGGGACTGGCCGTGCCCGGCGTCACCGTCACGGTGTCCGGCGACCAGGGCTCGAAGTCGGTCGTGACCGACGGTGAGGGCCGCTTCCGTGCTCCCTTCCTCGTGCCTGGCCAGTACACGGTCCGCGCGGAGCTGGAGGGCTTCAAGGCCGTCGAGCTGACCGGCGTGACGGTGAGCCTGGGCCAGAACACCGACCTCGCGATCAACATGGAGGTCGGCGGCCTGACCGAGACGGTGCAGGTCGTGGGCTCGACGGTGGTCGTCGACACGCAGTCGACCACGACCGGCGCGGTCCTCTCGAGCGACTTCCTGGCCAGGGTGCCGGTGGGCCGCCGCTTCACGGACACGCTCTACATCGCCCCCGGCGTCAGCTCGACGTCGACCGGCCGCGCGAACCCGTCGCTGTCGGGCGCCTCGGGCCTCGACAACCTCTACGTGGTCGACGGCGTCAACGTGACCAACACCGGTTACGGCGCGGTGGGCAGCTACTCGATCGTGTTCGGGTCGCTCGGCAACGCCACGCCCTTCGACTTCGTCAAGGAAGTCCAGGTCAAGACGGGCGGCTACGAGGCCGAGTACGGCCAGGCGCTCGGCGGCGTGGTGAACGTCATCACCAAGAGCGGCACCAACCAGCTCCGCGGCTCCTTCTTCGGCTACACGCAGCCGAAGGCGCTCGAGGGGACCTGGAAGACCTACCAGTCGGTGAACGGGACGGTCAACACCGTCGGCACCGAGAAGTCGGACATCGGCATCGAGGCCGGCTTCCCGATCGTCCAGAACAAGCTGTTCATGTTCGGCGCGGTGAACCCGAGCTGGGACCGCCGCACGTTCATCGCGCCCGACGGCTTCCCGCTGCAGAGCCTCGGCGAGGTGGACCGAAAGCGGACGAGCGTGTCCTACGCGGCGAAGGCCACCTACCAGCTGACGCCGACCCACCGCATCGACCTGTCGGTGTTCGGCGACCCCTCCAAGGGCGAGTCGGGCCCGCAGCGCAGCTCGGCGCTCCTGGTCAACGACCTGACCTCGCTGAGCTCGATCGAGTACGGCGGCAACAACCAGACCCTCCGCTACGACGGCGTCGTGACACCGAACTGGCTGATGGAGGCGAGCTTCGGCCGCGCCTTCAACAAGCTCGCGGAGACGCCGGAGATCAACGAGTGGCGCGTCCGTGACCGCACGGTGGTGCCCAACGTGACGACGGGCGGCATCGGCTTCTACGAGAAGGGCAACGAGAGCACGAACCTCCAGTTCTCGGCGAAGTCGACGTTCATCTTCGGCGACCACCAGCTCAAGGTCGGCGGCCTCTACGAGGACGTCGAGTACTCGCAGGTCAACCAGCGCACCGGCCCGACGTTCACCACGTCGGACGGCCGCACGACGGCGACCGGCGCGAACGTCGACATCATCAGCGACCCCGCCTTCGGCAAGATCTACCGGGTCATCCGCGCCAACTACAACAGCGCGCGCACGACCAAGCAGCGCTACGGCGCGTTCTTCGTCCAGGACAACTGGAAGGTGAACGACCGCCTGACGATCAACCCCGGGCTCCGCTACGAGCAGCAGACCCTCGTCGGGACCTTCAGCGAGCTGCAGACCCTCGACGGCCAGACCCTCAGCGAGTTCGCGCTGAAGAACAACTGGGCGCCGCGCGTCGGCGTCGTCTACGACGTGCTCGGCAACGGCAAGTCGAAGCTCTACGCCAACTACGGCCGCTTCTTCGCGCGCATCCCGAACGACCTGGCCGCGCGCGCGCTGTCGGGTGACGACGGCGTCAGCCGCGCCGACTACTTCGACGCGGGCCTGACCCGGCCCGTGCCGGACGGCGTGCTGGCGGGCGGCCAGACGCAGCACCTCCTGGCGGCCGGCGTCGGCGCCGACCAGATCGACCCGAACACCAAGCTGTCCTACCAGGACGAGCTGGTGGCCGGCTACGAGTGGGAGGCCCTGCCGGACACCACGATCGGCGTCCGCTACATCTACCGCAACATCGGGCGCGTGCTCGAGGACATCGCGGCGGCCCCGGTCGTCGCCTACGACCTCGGCCTCCCCGGCCTCGGCTCGGTCGAGTACATCCTGACCAACCCGACCAGCAGCTTCCCGACGCTCTTCCCCGAGCTCGGCGCGAAGTTCGACGACCCGAAGCACACCTACAACGCCATCGAGCTGACCATGGACAAGCGGTTCGCGGACAACTGGATGGTGAACGCCAGCTACCGCTACTCGCGGCTGCGCGGCAACTTCGAGGGCTTCTTCCGTGAGGACAACGGCCAGTCGGACCCGGGCATCACGTCGCTCTACGACTTCCCGACCAACGACCCGAGCTTCACGGCCATCGGCGGCACCCAGTTCGGCTACCTGGGCGACATCCGCTACCTCGGCCAGTCCGGCGTCCTCCCGCTGGACCGTCCGCACCAGATCAAGGTGTACGGCAACTACGCCTTCGACAACGGCCTGGCGATCGGCATCGGCACGCAGTTCTCGTCCGGCAAGCCGCTCACCGCGCTGGCGGGCCTCTCGGCCTACGGCAACGGCAACGAGATCCCGATGACCGAGCGCGGCGGCGGGTTCGACACCGTCGACGGCTTCAAGACCCGCACGCCGTTCGAGACCCAGGTCGACCTGCAGGCCAGCTACGGCCTGAACGTCGGCGGCGGCCGCCGCCTGACGGTGCTCGCCGACGTGTTCAACCTGTTCAACATCCGTCGCGTGACCGACTACAACGCCGGCTACGAGACGATCTTCGGCGAGCGCAACCCGGACTTCGGCACGCCGACCTCGGCGAACGTGTCGGGGCAGCAGTACCAGGCGCCGTTCTCCGCGCGCATCGGCGCCCGCTTCGAGTGGTAACACCCGCGTTCGTGTAAGACCCGGGGGCCGGTGGTTCGCCACCGGCCCCCGTTTTCTTTCAGGATGGGACCGACACCCCAGGGGGACTCCCCATGCGCCATCGCCTGATCGCGTCCGTCGTCCTCGCCGCCGTCACCGCCCTCGCCGCGCCCGGCCCCGCGGCCGCCCAGACCGTCGCCTCCGACCAGGACCGCCGCGACGCCCTCCAGCAGTACCGCGCCGGCCAGGAGTTCCTGTCGGGCGAGCAATGGGACAAGGCCGCCGACGCCTTCAAGGCCGCCATCGCCAAGGACCCGCTCTTCACCGACGCCTACTACGGCCTCGGCCGCGCCTACATGCCCCTCGAGCGCTACGCCAGCGCCGTGGACGCCTTCGAGGGCTGCATCGACGCGGCCAGGAACCTCCACGCCCTCCGCGAGCGCGACCGCGTCGCCGGCGACCGCCAGATCGACGACGAGCTCAAGGAGCTGCGCGACAACCTGCGGCGCGCCCAGTCGATGCGCGGCGGATCGGTCGCCAAGTCGACCGACATCGAGCAGCGCATCCGTGACCTCGAGACCAGCAAGTCCAGCCTCGGCAAGCCCTTCCAGCCGCCGGCGGCGGTGCTGCTGTCGCTCGGCAGCGCCCACTTCCGCGCGGGCGACCGCGACGAGGCGGAGGCCGCCTGGCACCAGGCCGTGACCGTCGACCCCAAGCTCGGCGAGGCCTGGAACAACCTCGCGGTGATCTACCTGCGCAGCGGCCGCAAGGCCGAGGCCCAGGACGCCGTGAAGCGCGCCGAGCGCGCGGGCTTCCGCGTCCACCCGCAGCTCAAGGAGGACATCCGGAAGATGGAGGGACGCTGATGCGACTCGCCGCCGCCCTGCTCGCGGCCGCCCTGGCGGCGCCCCTGGCCGCCCCCGCCGCCGCCCAGTCCCTCGCCAGCGCCTACGACCGGCGCGAGGCGCTCGCCGCCTATCGCGAGGGCGTCGAGTGGCTGACCTCGGAGCGCTGGGAGCAGGCCGCCGAGGCCTTCCAGCGCGCCATCAAGCTCGAGCCGCTCCTGACCGACGCCCACTACGGCCTCGGCCAGGCCTACATGGGCCAGGAGCGCTACGTGAGCGCCGCCCGGGCGTACGAAGGGTGCCTCGAGGCCGCCCGCCTGCTCCACGGCCTGCGCGAGAGCGAGCGGGTCGGCAACGACCGGGAGATCGACGACACCATCCGGGAGATCCAGGACACCGTCCGCCGGCTCGGGGGCGGCAGCCTGAAGGCGCGCTGGCTGCAGCAGTACATCTACGACCTGCAGTGGCGCAAGTCGAGCCTGACCGCGCGCTTCGTCGCGCCGCCCGGGGTGATGCTGGCCCTCGGCAGCGCCCACTTCCGGAACGGCGACGCCCAGCGGGCGGAGTACTACTGGACCGAGGCGGTGAAGACCGAGCCGCGGCTCGGCGAGGCCTGGAACAACCTCGCGGTCATCTACCTGCAGACCGGCCGGAAGGCCGAGGCGGTGGACGCCGTGCAGAAGGCCGAGGCCGCGGGGTTCAGGGTCAATCCGAGGCTCAAGGAAGATATTGAGAATATGAGATCTGGTGATCTCGTGATCTTGTGATCTTGTGATTTGTACGTGGAACGAGGCGGCTCGCGTCAGCGGGCCGCCTCGTTCCACGTACGGGTCAGGGCCGGGTCAGGGCCGGGTCAGGGCCGGGTCAGCAGGACAGGCACTTGTGGTTGTTCTTCGAGCCCAGCTTCTCGAGGAGGGCAACGGCCTCCGGGTAGGGCTGGGTGCGCTGCACGGGGCCGTTGGCCATGTCGGCGGTCGTCTGGCCCTCGCGGTTGAGCGCCGTCGCATCGGCGCCGTGGTCGGCCAGGTACTGGATCATCGCCGTGTCGCCGCGCGAGGCGGCCATGTGGAGCGGGGTGTTGCCCTCGTGGTCGCGGGCGTTCACGTCGGCGCCGAGTTCCTCGACGAGGTACTTGACGGCCGCAAGCTGCCCCCCAGGGGCCGAGACGTAGGAGTTGGCCGCGAAGCCCTCGCCGAAGCCGACGCCGGCGGCGGCGATGACCGGCGGCACCGCGGGCCCGCCAACGGGCACCTCGGCGAGGCCGGAGACGTCCTTGAGCTCGCGGACCGCGACGTCGCCGGTCTGCGGGCGGCCGGGCGGCTTGATCGTCGGGATCGACGGGTCGGCGCCGTGGGCCACGAGCAGCTTCATGGCGTCGACGTCGGCGCCGTAGGCCGCGCGCCAGAACGCGGTCGCCCCGACCTCGTCCACGCCCGACTGGTCGAAGTTGTACCCCGAGTACCAGACCTTCTTGTTGACGCGGACGTTCGGGTCGGCGCCCTTCTCGAGGAGCAGCTTCATGAAGCCCAGGTAGTTGAGCTCCTGGTTGAGGTGCGCGCGCGGCTGCGGGTAGGCGGCCTTGGGCGCCCACTGCACGTTGATGGCGGCATAAAGGGGCGTCACGCCGTTCTCGGCCTGGATGTTCGGATCGGCGCCCCGCTCGAGCAGCATCCGCGCGAGGTCGAAGCGGCCGTTGATGGCGGCGACGAGCAGCGCGCTCGTGTGGTCACCGCCCGTGACCTGGTTGACGTCGACCCCCGCGTCGAGGAGGGCCGCGGCGACGTCGATGTACCCCTGCCGGGCCGCGTAGTGGAGCGGCGTGAAGCCGCCCGACGCGTGGACGAGCTCGTTGATCAGGTACTGCCGGTCGACGCCGGGCGTCCGCACCTTGCGGGCGGCCGGGGCCTCGGGGCGGCTCGCGCCCTGGGCATTGGTCGGGGTCTCCCGCCGGCCGGCCGACTCCTTCGGCAGGTTGCGGCCGTCGGGGTTGGACCCGTCGGCGCTGAGGGCGGCGAGGTCGACGACGTGGGTCGCCTTGTTCGCGTCCGCGCCGCGGGCGAGGAGCAGCTTGACGGCGTCGACCCGGTCCTTCGCGGCCGCGAACATGAGCGCGGTCTGGCCGCGGTCGGTCTCCGCCGCGTTGACGTCGGCGCCGCCGTCGAGGAGCGCGGCGATGGCGCCGGCGTCGCCCGAGTCGGCCGCCAGCATCAGCGGGGTGGCGCCGGTCGTGGTCGGCGCGTTGGCGTCGGCGCCGGCCGCGAGGAGCGCGGCCACGACCGTGGCGTCGCCGCGCTCGGCCGCGAGGTGGAGGGCCGTGTA
This sequence comes from Vicinamibacterales bacterium, assembly GCA_050250645.1. Taxonomy (GTDB): domain Bacteria; phylum Acidobacteriota; class Vicinamibacteria; order Vicinamibacterales; family UBA2999; genus JBFWVR01. Next base: position 272,778 of record JBFWOG010000002.1, on the reverse strand, counting down.
GTCACCGAACCGCGTCGCGGCGCGCGGGTTGGCGCCGGCGACGAGGAGCATCTTCGCGAGCTCGCCGTCCCCGCGGCGGGCGGCCCAGTGGAGCGCGGTGACGCCGTCCCCCTGGGTCGCGTTGACGTCGGCGCCGTCCTTGAGGAGCGTGCGGACCGCCTCGTGGTCGCCGGCCATGGCGGCGTCGGCGACGCGGGTGTCGGCCGCCGCGGCCTGGAGCCCGACGGCCAGGCAGAGCGCCCCGAGGAATCCGGCGGCCATGCCGCCAAGCAGCCTGTGCTTCAGCATCGCAGTCGTTCCTCCTACTCGGCCGCCGCGGCGGTCGCGTCCGGCACGCTGTTCAGGTCGAGCTCGCCGCTGCTGTCGCCGAACGACGCGAGGTCGTCCAGCCCGAGCTTGTGCAGGGTCGAGAGGAAGGCGTTGGCCATCGGGGTGCCCGCGGCCGCCTTCAGGTGCAGGCCGCCCTTCAGCTGTCCGCCGGCCTTGCCGGCGAAGAACAGCGGGCAGCGCTTGTGGTTGTGGAGGTTCGGGTTGCCCATCGGCGACCCGTACACCACCAGGGTGTTGTCGAGCAGGTTGCCGTCGCCGTCGGGCGTGTTCTTGAGCTTCTCGAGGAAGTACGGCACCAGGCTCACGTGGTAGCGGTTGATCTTCTCGAACTGCTTGATCCGGTCCTCGTTCTCGTTGTGGTGCGAGGCGTTGTGGAAGCCGGTGAAGACGCCGCTCGGCGGGTACACGCGGCCGCTCACGTCGCGCGACAGCTTGAAGGCGAAGACGCGGGTGACGTCGGACGAGAAGGCCAGGGCCTGCAGGTCGAACATCAGCTTGACGTGCTCGCCGAAGTCGTCCGGGACCCCGACGGGCGCCTCGGGCAGCTCGCGGTGCTCGCCGCTCGAGTTGCGGGCCTCCACGGTCTGGATGCGCCGCTCGATCTCGCGCACGTCGTCGAGGTAGTCCGACAGCCGCGCGCGGTCGGCCGCGCCGAGGTCGGCCTTCAGCCGCTCGATGGCCGACGAGATCGTGTCGAGGATGCTCTTGTCCTCGCGGCGGCGCTGCTCCCGCTCCTCGGGCGTCGCGCCGACGCCGAAGAGCTGGTCGAACACCGCGCGCGGGTCGCGAATCATCGGCAGCGGCTGGTCGGCCGCCGCCCAGCTGATCGAGTCCATGTAGACGCACGAGTAGCCGTACTCGCAGCCGCCCGACTGGTCGACGTTCTCGATGCACAGCTGCATCGACGGGATCGGCGTGTCCTGCCCGAAGCGCTGCGCGTACAACTGGTCGATCGACACGCCGGCGCGGACGTCGGAGCCCTGCGTCTGCCGGGGATGCGCCTGGGTCAGGAACACCGCGCTCGCCCGGAAGTGGTCGCCGCCGATCTCGGGCGCCGAGTACGCCTCGGCCATCGCGACGTCGGTGTTGCTGACGATGGTCAGGTAGTCACGGAAGGGCTCGAGCGACTGGAGGCTCGTCTCGGAGAGGTCGAAGTCGCGGCCGACCGCCGCCGGCGACCAGAGGTTGGCCTTCAGCCCGTAGTTGGTGCTGCCGGCCGCGCCGTGCACCATCTCGATGCAGGCCAGGCGGACCTTGCTGCGGGCCTGGGTCTTCGCCCACGCGGTGCCCGCCGGCACCATGGCGCCGAGGAGCGGCAGGCCGAGCGTCACGCCCATGCCCTTGAGCGCCGTGCGCCGCGAGAGGTGCTTGCCAGTGATGTACATCGCCTTCTGCCTCCTGAACGATCCGGTGAATGCGACGCGCTACCGCCCGCCGGCGGCCGCCTCGGTCGTTTCCGGCCCGCGCATGCGGAAGGCCGGGCTGTTGGCCACGCCCAGGATGAAGGCGGAGACCTTGTAGTCCTGCTTGGCCGCGTCACGCACGATCGCGCGGACCGTCGGCATGTCGTAGTACTCGACCCGGCGGCCGAGGGCGTAGGTCATCAGGCTCTCGGTGAAGCCCCGGAGGAGCGCCTCCTTGTGGGCCAGGAGCGCGTCCCGCAGGCCCGCGGGGCCGTCCATCTCGGTCCCGTCATAGAGCGTCCCGGTCACCTCGACCGGGGTGCCGTTGTCCTTGATCCGCCACCGGCCCGTGACGTCGAAGTTCTCCAGCGCGAGGCCGATGGGGTCGATCACCCGGTGGCACGAGTTGCACGCCGGGTTCGCCCGGTGCTGCTCCATGCGCTGGCGGACCGTGAGCACCTTGCCGTCCGCGACCCCCTTGGTCGCGTCGAGGGCCGGCACGTTCGGCGGCGGCGGGGGCGGCGGCGAGGCCAGCATGACCTGCATCACCCACTTGCCGCGCTGCACCGGCGAGGTGCGGTCGGCGACCGACGTCAGCAGCAGGATGCTGCCCTGCGTCAGGATGCCCCGGCGCTCCGGCGGCAGCGCCACCCGTCGGAACGCGTTGCCCGTCACGTTCGGGATGCCGTAGTGGCGCGCGACGCGCTCGTTGACGAACGTGTAGTCGGCCGTGAGCATCTCGAGCAGGCTCCGGTCCTCGTGGACCAGGTTGTCGAAGAACAGCTCGGTCTCGCGGCGGAAGCCCTCCGACAGGGACTTGTCCCAGTAGGGGTAGAGCAGCCCGTCCGGCCGCAGCTTGTCGACGTCCTGCAGGCGGAGCCACTGCGACCAGAAGCGGGTCGACAGCGCCTCCGACCTCGGATCCTTCAACATGCGCCGGACCTGCTGGTCGAAGACCGCCGGGCGCCCGAGGCGGCCGGCGCGGGCGACCTCGATCAGCTCGGCGTCGGGCACGGTGCCCCAGATGAAGAACGAGAGGCGCGAGGCCAGCTCGAGGTCGGAGACGGGGGCCGCGGCGTCGGCCGCCGCCCGGGTCGGCTGGGTCTCGAAGCGGTACAGGAACCGCGGGTGCGCCAGCAGGGCCTGCAGCGCGAGGCGGACGCCCGACTCGAAGTCGCCGTCCTTCCGGCCCTGCTCGTAGAAGCCCATGATGTCCTCGAAGTCCGCCGGGGCCATCGTGCCGCGGAACGCCTCGGTGGCCAGGCGCCGGACGATCGACGCGGCGCAGGCCGCCTCCTCGCTCGCGGCCGTCGGCCGGCAGGTGAAGATGCGGCGGCGGACCGGGTTGTCCGAGACGCCCGTGACCGTCAGCGGCCCGAGGACGGTCACGTCCTGGAGGTGGGGCGCGGACGTGATGCCGAAGCCCGTGCCGTAGCGCGTGTCGATCAGCGTGTGATCGATCGGCGTCATCAGGTCGTCCACCGGCCCGACCGAGTGGGGCACGAACGCGGCGGCCAGGGTGTGGGGGCCGGCGGTCAGGTGGATGGGCGGCGTCTCGACGGAGAGCCCGCCCTTGTCGGCGTCGCTCATCCCCGGGTGCGCCTCGAGCATGGCGACCCGCTCGCCGTCGATGGTGATCTCGAGCTGCTCGTTCTGGCCCTGGAGGGCGATGGCGGTGTTGCCGAACAGTTCCCCGCTGACCGTGCGGACGAAGAGGGCGCGGAACGTGTAGTCGCCGTCGGCCGGGAACACGTGGGTGACGGCGAAGCCGCCACGCGCGCCGAACGGGGTGCCCTCCACGTGCCGCATCTGCGACTCGAAGCCCGCCACCTTGTAGGTCACCGTCGTCGGCGACGCCTGCCGGTCGCCGACCGCCAGCCGGGCGATCTGGCTGGCCGCGCGGAGGTAGCCGTCGAGCAGCGACGGGGAGAAGCTCTGGGCGTCCGCCACGTTGTCGAAGCCGTCGGTGATGGTGTCCGGCGGGAGGTAGGCCGTGACATCCACGTCGAGGCCGAGGAGGTCGTCGACCGCGCGGGCGTACTCGGCGCGGGTCAGCCGCTGCGAGGGCCGCCAGCCGGGCACGGGGTGCCGGGCGGCGGCCGCATCCACCCGCGTCTCGAGCCCGGCCGTGAACGCCGCCAGGGTCGCCGCGTCGGGGCGGCGCGCGCCCGCGGGCGGCATCATCCCGGCCGTCAGCTTCCGGATCATCCGCTCGGCGGTCTGGGGCGCGTCGGCGGCCGCCGCGGGGTCGAAGTGCTCGAGCGTGAGCCCCCCGATCTTGCGGGCGTCGTTGTGGCAGCCGACGCAGTAGGTCTTGACGAGCTCCGCGTCGGCGGGCGCCGCGGCCTGGGCGGCCGGGACGGCGTGCGAGACGGCGGGCGCGACGGCCGCCGGGGCCGCTGGCCTGGCCGCGGGCGGCGCGGCCTGGACCAGGGCCGCCAGCGGCAGACCCAGCAGGATCACGAGAACCTTTTTCATTCCCTCCCCCGACGGGCCCCGGTTCCGGGGTCCGTACAAGAGTCCTGATTTGGTGGAGAACCTCGGGGCAGTATAGGGGAGGCCCCGAAAACACGCATCGGCCTTCTTGTTACAAATTGTTCCGTTTCCGGGAAACCCCTCGATTTTCTCGGGAAACGGGTGGATTCCCCCCGTGGGGGCCGCGGTCCGGGCCGGTCCGCTCCCCCAGGGCGCCCACGTCACCTGCCGCCCTTCTGGCCTGCCGGGCCCCCACCCCGGCCCTGGTGCCGGCCGCCCGCCGCCGGGCCGCCCCCTCACGAACGGACGAGCTTAAAGCTCATCAGTCGACAACAGACTTGCCGTCACGACACGTTCATTTGTTTCAAATTGTTGCCGCGCCTCGACGACATAAACGCTGTCATCTCGATTAGCCGCAACAACTTAGTTGCCGTTACCGGCCACTTGACACGCGGAGTACATCAATTCGGCAGTGGACACGACGTCCGCGTTACGAGGGAGGCCAGCTTGAACAATCGTGTCTGGACACGCGCGTGTCTGATTCTCGGTGTGCTCGTGTGGACGGCGTCGCTCGCGGCGGCGCAGACCACGACGGGCACCATCCTCGGCGAAGTCAGGGACTCGACGGGCGGCCGCCTGCCCGGGGTGACCGTGACGGCCACCAACCAGAACAACGGGGCCACGCGCGAGGCGGTGACGGACGAACTCGGCAACTACCGGTTCGCCGCCCTGCCGCCCGGCACCTATGCGGTCAAGGCCCTGCTGCCAGGCTTCAACGAGGTCACGCGGCCAGACATCCGCCTGCCGATCGCGTCGCAGGTCTCGGTGCCGATCACGCTGGAGCTCGCGACGCTGACCGAGAGCGTGACGGTGACGGAGCAGGCGCCCCTTGTCGACACGACCGAGTCGGTCGTGAAGACCTTGATCGACACGCAGCAGATCGCGTCCCTCCCCCTCAAGACCCGCGACTTCCTCGACCTCACCATGCTCTCCCCCGGCGTCGTGAGCGACCAGGGTTCCGCCTCGGGCGGCCAGACCGACTCCATCTCGTTCGGCGGCATGAGCGAGAACTACAAGTCCATCTGGCTCGAGGGCGTCGACTTCAACGACGAGGTCACCGGCGGCGGCAGCTCGCTGTCCTCCGCCACGCGCATCGCCCTGGCCTCGGAGGCCATCCAGGAGTTCCAGGTGATGGCCAACTCCTACTCGGCCGAGTTCGGCCGCTCGGCCTCGGGCGCCATCAACATCGTCACCAAGTCGGGCGGCAACGACGTGCACGGCAGCGGCTTCTACTTCCGCCGTGACGACGCCTTCGAGAAGCCCAACTACTTCGCCGAGGAAGTGCCGCCCTTCAAGATCGAGCAGTACGGCGCGACCGTCGGCGGGCCGGTGAAGCAGAACAAGCTGTTCTACTTCGGCTCGTGGGAGCGCCGCGCCAACAACCGCTCGGTGCAGGTCAACATTCCCGTATCGGTCCGCGACTTCGCGAAGTCCCTCGGGTACGACACGCGGACGGACGTGCCGGTGACGACCGACGAGAACAACTACTTCCTCAAGGGCACGTACCTCGCCGCGACGAACCACTCGGTGAACGTGACCTACATGTACGACCACCGCGACCTGTTCAACCAGCAGGTCGGCGGCGACAGCGCCGGCGACCATGGCTACGACGACCAGCGCCGCGGCTGGTTCGTCGTCGGCAACCTGACGTCGGTGCTGGGGACCCGCGCGGTGAACGAGCTGCGCGTGAGCGCGTCGCACCAGGCGCTCGACCGCGTCCTGCCCGCCGGCTCGACCTCGAAGCCGGAGATCCGCTTCCCGACCGTGGACTTCGGCCGCGCGAGCAACATCCCGCAGAGCCGCGTGCAGGACAACTACATCCTGACCAACGCCACGACCATGCACTTCGTCGGCAAGGGCTCGCACGACCTCAAGTTCGGCTTCGAGATGAACATCGTCCCCACGACGAGCCTCATCAACCAGTCGTACAACGGCCTGTTCGAGTTCCTCGCCGACCAGCCCGTCGTGCCGGGCGACCCGAGCACGCTGCCGTTCCGCTTCACGCAGGGCATCGAGCTGCGCGGGAAGCTGTCGCAGATGGCGCGCGACGTGAACATCTACTCGGGGTTCATCAACGACCAGTGGCAGCCGGCGAGCAACCTGACGATCAACCTCGGGGTGCGGTACGACTGGCAGCTCTGGCGCGGCGACCTCAACGGCCAGGACATCCCGTCGGACATCCCGCCCGAGGAGTTCTGGGTGCGGACGATCACCGGCGACCTGCGCGGGCAGAACTTCAAGCCGGCGCCGAACGACAAGAACAACATCGCGCCGCGCCTCGGCGTGACCTGGGACCCGTCTCACGAGGGCACGACGGTCGTGCGCGCGGGGTACGGCATCTACTACGACCAGATCAACACGACGACGCTCCGGTCGGTGGTCGCCGGCTACCCCGGCTTCATCGCGACGTCGATCGCCAACGACTCCCGCTCGGGCGCGCGCATCCCGAACGACTTCTTCCCGAACCTGCCGACCCAGTCGTTCCCGCAGGCCGTGGGCAGCGCGTTCCGTATCGCGAGCCCCGACGCGGAGGCGCCCTACACGCACCAGATGACCGCGGGCGCGACGCGGCAGCTCGGCGGCGACTATGCCCTCTCGCTCGACTACGTCTACATGCGGGGCGAGCACTTCCCGGTGACGCGCAACGTGAACGCGCGACAGGCCGACGGCACGTTCCCGCTCATCGCGAGCGGCACGCGCCTCAACCTCTATGACGACGCCGCGCCGATGCGGATCCACCAGGCGCAGGTCCGCCTGCAGAAGCGTTTCAGCGGCAAGCTGGGGTTCCTGCTCGGCTACACGCTCGGCAGCGCCAAGACCATCGCCAACAACGGCACGCCCAGCGACAACTACGACCTGATGGCCGACTGGGGCCCGACGAGCAACGACGTCCGCCACCGCTTCATCAGCAACGTCATCTACGAACTGCCCTACGGCATCCAGGTGGGCGGCATCGTGACGGCCAACTCGGCGCCGCCGTACAACATCACCCTGGGCACCGACGCCAACCGCGACGGCTCGAACAACGACCGTCCGTCCGGCGAGGGCTTCAACTCCGCCCGGGGTGACGCCTACTTCCAGACCGACCTCCGCCTCTCGAAGAAGTTCAACGTCGGGCGGGCGTCGGGCGAGATCCTCTGGGAGATGTTCAACGTGTTCAACACGGTGAACTTCAACAACTACCAGGGCAACCAGCGGTCGCGCCCCGGCTTCACCTCCACCGGGATTCCGACCGGGTTCGGCCAGCCCCGGCAGGCGTTCGACGCCTTCCAGGGCCAGCTCGGCTTCAAGCTGACCTTCTAGCCGCCAGGGCCGGGGGCCCCCTGGGGTCCCCGGCCTTCGCGCGCCCCGCCCACGGCCGGTCCCGGCCCCACGCCTCCCGCCCCCATTCGCGTCGCCTGCCCCGCGCTGCCCGGCCGCCGATTCGGTGCGTTCAGGTCTCGGGCGCTCTCCGACGCGCCAGCGCGACCCCGGGCCCGGAGCGACCTCAGCAATTGTTCCAAATTGTTGCTGAGCTTGGCCGACAAAAACGGCCCTATCTCCTGAATCGACAACAAGTTAGTCATAGAAGTCGCCCTCTTGACGGCTGAGGTATCACTCTCGTCACACCGGGCAACATTCGTTCACCACGAAAGGGCGGCACATGAACCGTTTCCGAACAGCGGCTGCGTGGCTCACGCTCGCAGCCCTGCTGACCGTCGCCACGAGCGCGGCGGCACAGAGTACGACCGGCACGATCCTCGGTGAGGTGAGGGACGCCACGGGCGGCAGCCTGCCGGGTGTCACCGTGACGGCGACCAACCAGAGCAACGGGGCCACGCGCGAGGCCGTGACGGACGAGCTGGGCAACTACCGCTTCGCGGCCCTGCCCCCCGGCACGTACACCGTGACGGCCGTCCTCCCCGGCTTCAAGGACATCAGCCGGACGGACATCCGGCTCCCGATCAACTCGCAGATCGCCGTGCCCATCACGCTCGAGCTGGCCAGCCTGACCGAGAGCGTGACGGTGACCGAGCAGGCGCCCCTTGTCGACACGACCGAGTCGGTCGTGAAGACCTTGATCGACACGCAGCAGATCGCGTCCCTCCCCCTCAAGACCCGCGACTTCCTCGACCTCACCATGCTCTCCCCCGGTGTCGTGAGCGACCAGGGCTCCGCCTCGGGCGGCCAGACCGACTCCATCTCGTTCGGCGGCATGAGCGAGAACTACAAGTCCATCTGGCTCGAGGGCGTCGACTTCAACGACGAGGTCACCGGCGGCGGCAGCTCGCTGTCCTCCGCCACGCGCATCGCCCTGGCCTCGGAGGCCATCCAGGAGTTCCAGGTGATGGCCAACTCCTACTCGGCCGAGTTCGGCCGCTCGGCCTCGGGCGCCATCAACATCGTCACCAAGTCGGGCGGCAACGACGTGCACGGCAGCGGCTTCTACTTCCGCCGTGACGACGCCTTCGAGAAGCCCAACTACTTCGCCGAGGAAGTGCCGCCCTTCAAGATCGAGCAGTACGGCGCGACCGTCGGCGGGCCGGTGAAGCAGAACAAGCTGTTCTACTTCGGCTCGTGGGAGCGCCGCGCCAACAACCGCTCGGTGCAGGTCAACATTCCCGTATCGGTCCGCGACTTCGCGAAGTCCCTCGGGTACGACACGCGGACGGACGTGCCGGTGACGACCGACGAGAACAACTACTTCCTCAAGGGCACGTACCTCGCCGCGACGAACCACTCGGTGAACGTGACCTACATGTACGACCACCGCGACCTGTTCAACCAGCAGGTCGGCGGCGACAGCGCCGGCGACCATGGCTACGACGACCAGCGCCGCGGCTGGTTCGTCGTCGGCAACCTGACGTCGGTGCTGGGGACCCGCGCGGTGAACGAGCTGCGCGTGAGCGCGTCGCACCAGGCGCTCGACCGCGTCCTGCCCGCCGGCTCGACCTCGAAGCCGGAGATCCGCTTCCCGACCGTGGACTTCGGCCGCGCGAGCAACATCCCGCAGAGCCGCGTGCAGGACAACTACATCCTGACCAACGCCACGACCATGCACTTCGTCGGCAAGGGCTCGCACGACCTCAAGTTCGGCTTCGAGATGAACATCGTCCCCACGACGAGCCTCATCAACCAGTCGTACAACGGCCTGTTCGAGTTCCTCGCCGACCAGCCCGTCGTGCCGGGCGACCCGAGCACGCTGCCGTTCCGCTTCACGCAGGGCATCGAGCTGCGCGGGAAGCTGTCGCAGATGGCGCGCGACGTGAACATCTACTCGGGGTTCATCAACGACCAGTGGCAGCCGGCGAGCAACCTGACGATCAACCTCGGGGTGCGGTACGACTGGCAGCTCTGGCGCGGCGACCTCAACGGCCAGGACATCCCGTCGGACATCTCGCCCGAGGAGTTCTGGGTGCGGACGATCACCGGCGACCTGCGCGGGCAGAACTTCAAGCCGGCGCCGAACGACAAGAACAACATCGCGCCGCGCCTCGGCATCACCTGGGATCCGTCCCACTCGGGCACGATGGTCGTGCGCGCGGGGTACGGCATCTACTACGACCAGATCAACACGACGACACTCCGGTCGGTGGTCGCCGGCTACCCCGGCTTCATCGCGACGTCGATCGCCAACGACTCCCGCTCGGGCGCGCGCATCCCGAACGACTTCTTCCCGAACCTGCCGACCCAGTCGTTCCCGCAGGCCCAGGGCAGCGCCTTCAACATCGCGAGCCCGACCGCGCAGTCGCCCTATACGCACCAGATGACGGCGGGGACGACGCGGCAGCTCGGCGGTGACTATGCCGTGTCGCTCGACTACGTCTACATGCGGGGCGAGCACTTCCCGGTGACGCGCAACGTGAACGCGCGACAGGCCGACGGCACGTTCCCGCTCATCGCGAGCGGCACGCGCCTCAACCTGTACTCGGACGCGGCGCCGATGCGGATCCACCAGGCGCAGATCCGCCTGGAGAAGCGCTTCTCGGGCAAGCTCGGCTTCCTGGCCGGCTACACCATCGGCAGCGCCAAGACCATCGCCAACAACGGCACGCCCAGCGACAACTACGACCTGATGGCCGACTGGGGCCCGACGAGCAACGACGTCCGCCACCGCTTCGTGGGCAACGTCATCTACGAGCTGCCCTACCAGATCCAGGTGGGCGGCATCGTGACGGCCAACTCGGCGCCGCCGTACAACATCACCCTGGGCACCGACGCCAACCGCGACGCGGTCAACAACGACCGTCCCGCCGGCCAGGGCTTCAACTCGGGCCGCGGCGACACCTACTTCCAGACCGATCTCCGCCTCTCGAAGAAGGTGACGTTCGGCCGGGTCTCGGGCGAGATCCTCTGGGAGATGTTCAACGTGTTCAACACGGTGAACTTCAACAACTACCAGGGCAACCAGCGGTCGGCGCCCGGCTTCACCTCCACCGGGATCCCGACCGGGTTCGGCCAGCCCCGGCAGGCGTTCGACGCCTTCCAGGGCCAGCTCGGCTTCAAGCTGACCTTCTAGGGGACCGTCTCGACTGATTCAGTACGACGGACGGCGGGAGCCTGCGCTTCCGCCGTCCCGTCCGCTCCCGTCCGCTCCCGTCAGGTCCCTCCCCCAGGCACGCCGCGGCAGCCGCCCGGCAGTGGTATATTCCGCGCGACACCTGCACTCCATGACGTGGGCGAAGCCTCTGGCGCCATGGGCGCTCGTCTGTCTCGTCGCGGCCGGGGCGCCCGGGTGCGGGTCCCGCCCCGCCGCCGGCGGCCCCGTGACACTCGCCATCGCGACGGGCGGCCCCGGCGGCGCCTTCTACCCCCTGGGAGTGGCGCTCGCCGGCGTGTACGAGGCCGGCATCCCCGGACTCCGGACGACGGTGGGGTCAGGGGGCTCGTCGCAGAACGTGCAGGCGCTCGAGGACGGCCGGGCCCAGATCGCCTTCACGCAATCCGACGTCGCCTACGTTGCCTACCGCCGGGGCCTCGGCGAGGACCCGCACGCCTTCCAGCAGCTGCGCGGCATCGCCGTGCTCTGGATGAACACGGTGCAGGTGGCCGTGACCACGGACAGCGGCATCCGGGACATCGCGGGCCTGCGGGGCAAGCGGGTGTCGGTCGGCACGCGCGGGAGCGGCACCGAGACGCTCGCGCGCATCGTGCTCGAGTCCTATGACCTCACCTACGCGGACCTCGAGCCGTCGTTCCCGCCGTTCGTCGAGACGGTGGCGCTGATGCGGGCCGGGAAGCTCGACGCGGCGTTCGTCGTGGCGGGCACCCCGACGGTCGCCATGACCGAGATGAGCGCCACCCCCGGGGTCCGGCTGCTGCCCATCCCGCGGGACCAGGTGCGCGCGATGCGCGGGCAGTACCCGTTCCTGCAGCCGCAGGTCATCCCGGGCGGCACCTACCCGGGCAACGACGCCGACGTGGAGACGGTCGGGGTGAGCAGCATGCTGGCCTGCCGGCAGGACCTCGACGAGCCGACGGTGTACCGCCTCACCCGGCTCCTCTTCGAGGCGCTGCCGGCGCTCCAGGGCGTGCACCCGGCGGCGGGCCTCATCACGCTGGAGGAAGGACCGGCCACGCCGATCCCCCTGCACCCCGGCGCCGCCCGCTACTACCGCGAGCGCGAGATCTTCCGATGATGTGGCCCCGGGCGGGCGGCAGGGCGGTGTCGCCCACGGCCGGCATCCTCGCCCTCACGACAGGTCTCTCCGTCGCGACCGTCGCCCTCGTGTGGCTGGCCTGGAGCGCCACGGGCGAGATGCGGCGGAGCACCGCGCTGCTGCTGGAGCGGCGGGCGAGCGAGGTGCTCGCGCTGACGTCGGCGGCGCTCGACCGCGACATGAAGGGCGCCTGGCTCTCGTTCCTCGTGCCCCTCGACCTGAGCGCCATCCGCGAGGAACCGCCATACGACCTGCTGCAGAACTTCAGCCGGGCGTTCGCGCGCTTTCCGTACCCCGAGTCCTTCCTCATCTGGACCGAGAGCGACGAGCCGGCCGGGCGGGCGTATGCCTTCACGCGCGCCGACCGGCCGGCGCCGTGGGAGGCCGACAGCCGGGGCATCGAGCCCTACCCGGTGACGCTCGTCCAGGCACCGGCCGCGCTCGCCCCGCTCGTGGCGCTCATCCGCGCCGACGCGGCGTACCATCGGCGGTTCGCCATCGTCGAGACGACCGTCGCGGGCGTCCCCTACCAGGTCGTCGTGCACCTGATGTACGCCGTGCCCGACAGCAACCACCTCGCGGGGTTCGCCGCGTTCATGGTGAACCTCGACTGGGCGCACCGGGAGTACCTCGGCGAGCTGCTCCGGCAGGTGGCGACGATCGACGGCGCCGAGGACGCAATGGTCGTGTCGGTGCTCGACGAATCGGGCCGCCAGGTGGCGTCGAGCGGAGGCGCCGGCGCGGCGACACCGGTCCGCGAGCGCACGTTCCCGCTGCTCTTCTTCGAGCCGGCGCTCGTGCCGGCCCTGACGCCCGGCCGGCCGCCGATTCGCCAGTGGACCGCGCGCGTCACGCCGTCGGCCAACATGGCGGCGGCGTCGGCCGCCCTCGGCACGCGGATGCTGCTCGTCTCGTCGCTCGCCGGCCTGGCCTCCCTCGTGGCCGTCCTGTTCACGGTGCGGGCGGTGCGCGTGCGGGCGGAGCTGGCCGCGATGAAGTCGGAGTTCGTCTCGGCGGTCACCCACGAACTGAAGACGCCGCTGGCGCTCTTCAAGCTCGTCGGCGAGACGCTGGCGCGAGGCCGCTACACCTCGCCGGACACCATCCGCGACTACGCCACGATCCTGTCGCAGGAAGAGCGCCGGCTGAGCCACCTGATCGAGAACCTCCTGACCTATTCCCGCCTGAGCGACCTCAAGCAGGCCTATCACCTCGAGGCCATCGACCTGTCGGACATCGTCGAGGACGCGCTCGAGCCGTTCCGCCTCCGCCTGAGCGAGCTGGGCTTCCAGCTCTCGGTGTCGGTGCCCCACGACCTCCCGCCCGTCCGCGGGGACCGGGTGGGCCTGATGCAGGTCTTCGAGAACATCATCGACAACGCGATCAAGTACTCGCCCGAGACGCGCCGCCTGGCGGTCGAGGCGCACACCGAGGGCGGCCAGGTCGCGGTGATCTTCACCGACGGGGGCACCGGCATCGCCGCCGAGGAGCGGCCCAGGGTCTTCGAGAAGTTCTATCGCGGCAAGGCGGTCACCGAGTCGGGAAGCGGCCTCGGCCTCGCGATCGTCCGGCGCATCGTCGAACAGCACGGCGGGACGGTCACCCTCGGCAGCGCCCCCGCCTCGGGCACGGCGGTGAAGGTCTCGCTGCCGGCACAGGAGCGGACATGAACAAGCGGGTCCTCATCGTCGAGGACGACAAGTCGATCGCGCGGCTCGTGAAGGACAACCTGGAGTACGAGGGCTTCACGGTGGACTGGGCGGCCACGGGGCGGGACGCGCTGGAGAAGGCCCAGCGGCACCCCCCCGACCTCGTGCTCCTCGACCTGATGCTGCCGGCCGGCGTGGACGCCTACGAGCTGTGCCGGACGTTCAGCCACGTGCACGGGACGGCCGTCATCATCATCAGCGCCCGGGGGCAGAAGGAGGAACGGGTGCGGGGGCTCCGGCTCGGCGCGGACGACTACATGGTCAAGCCCTTCGCGCTCGACGAGCTGCTCGCGCGGGTGCACGCCGTGCTGCGCCGGACCTCCCCGCGGCCCGACGTGCTCACCCTCGGCGAGGTCCAGATCGACTTCCGCCACCTGCGCGCGACGCGGGGCAAGAAGGACCTCAGCCTCACGGACCGCGAGTTCGAGATCCTCCGGCATCTCGCCGAGCGCGAGGGACGCCTGGTGACCCGGGAGGAACTGCTGCAGCTCGTCTGGGGCTACCGGGAGCCGCCCGTCACCCGCGCGGTGGACAGCTTCATCTTCAGGCTCCGCCGGAAGATCGAGCCCGACCCGCACCACCCCCGCTACATCCGCACCGCGCACGGGGACGGCTACCGCCTCACGCGCGACGACCAGCCATCCGGCACCAGCGCCTAGCCATCACGCCCCAGCTCGACATTGGGCGTCCCGGCCCGCCACGTCCCCGCTCGGGGACGGCGCGCCGCGTCCCGTGCTCGAAAACGGTCGCCGCACCGACACCGGGCGGCGCCAGGCAGGCTCTCGCCGGGGTGACGGCGGCCGGTACCTGCGTGAAAAGCCGTCCGGGTTCGCTCCTGCCCGGCAGCCGAGGGGTGGCGCGGATCTTGTATTCGTCCTGTCCGAGGAGACGACGATGAACACCGACTACCAGATCCCTGACCGTGAACTGGCCCTCGTCATCGGTGGCCGGGCCGGTGTGCTGGCGTCGGTGGAGCCGCTGCTCCAGGGGCGCGTCTACGACATCGAGTTCGTCGACATGGATGACGAGCCCTACGGCACCGTCCTGGCCATGCGCCCATCGCTCGTCATCGTGTCGCTCGGCCTGGACGACGAGGAGGGCTTCGCGCTGCTCTCGATGCTCCAGCTCGACCCCCGCACGGCCGGCATCCCGGTGCTGACCTACGTGCGCGAGGACGAAGCGGACCTGAGCGACCTGCTGGACGGCCCGGAAGGCGTCCGCGTGCCGGTGGCGGGGGCATTCGCCCCGGTGCGCCGGCACTAGGCCCGCGACCGCCGGCGCGGCACCGGCCGCCGGCGGTATAATCCCGGCGACATGGCCAGCGACAACCGGGACTCGGAGCGCATCGACCTGCTCGGTGGCCTGCGGGGCGAGGTCATGGTCTTCCAGCCCACGGGCGTGCGCCAGATCAGCCGCGGCGGCATGCAGGTGGAAACGGCCTTCCCGCTGCAGCTCGACTCGCTTCACGACTTCCGCCTGACGCTCGGCGACCGCTCGGTCGTCGTCAAGGGCCGCGTCGCCCACTCGCGGATCAGCGACGTCGACCAGGACCAGGTCACCTACCGGTCCGGCATCGAGTTCATCGAGCCGTCGGTCCCGGTCGCGGACGTGATCGGGGAGTTCATCGAAACCGTCCGCCAGGGGCGCGAGAGCGCCTAGGCACACCGCGCGCGGCCCTACTGCGGCGGCAGCGTCTTGATGTCCACGCGCTCGCGCGGCGGGTTCACGTAGGCCGACACCAGGCTCTCGTGGCCGCCGGCGCCGATCGCCGCCACGCCGAAGATGTAGTCGTCGATCGAGACGTTGGCCATCGTGAACTCGGTCACGTTGCCGACGACGGCCTCGTGCTGCCAGTCCGGCGTCCAGGCCTCGCGCCAGAACACCCGGTACGCCACGGCCCCGGGCACGGGCTTCCAGCGCAGGCGCGCGTCGTAGCCGCTCTCGCCGCGGTCGAGCATCGGGCCCCGGTCCATCACGTCGGGACGCGGGGGCGCCGAGGCCAGCGCCGCGACGCCCGCGAGGTTGATCCGGGCGTTGCGGGCCAGGTAGGCCGGGTCCACGCCGTCCGGCGTGTCGCGCACCGTGTGCTGGCGGGAGTAGTTCTCGTTGGCCTCGGTGATGCGGACGGCCGTGAAGCCGTGCTGGTTGAACGACGTGTGGTCGCCCCCGCGGCCGAACCGGTCGTGGCGCGCGATGAGGCGCACCCGGTGCGACGGCACGTAGCGCCCGGCCACACGCCGGATGAACCGCGCCAGCTGCCGCGACGGCGAGTCCTCGGGGCCCTCCGAGAAGACCCGGACGCTCTCGGCGTCCACGATGCCGTTGCCGCCGGTGGCGTTGCCGACGATGTCGTTGTTGAACACGGCCTCGATGGGCGTGTGCTGCTCGTCGGCGCGCTGCGCGTGCAGCTTGGCGCCCACCAGCCCCTGCTCCTCCCCCACGAAGGCGACGAAGACGATGGTGGCGTCGAAGTCGAGCCCCGACCCGCCCAGGACCCGCGCCAGCTCCAGCACGAGCGCCGTGCCGCTGCCATCGTCGTTCGCGCCCGGGGCGGGGTTGTCCGCCTTCGACCAGTCGAAGCCCTGCTGGCTGCCCTCGACGCGCGCGACCGTGTCGTAGTGCCCGCTCACGTAGACCCGGCGTGGGCTGCGGCCCGGCAGGACGGCCATGACGTTGCGGACCTCCACCTCGCGCGTGATGCGCTGACCGGTCGGCGGGATGCGGTAGGTGTCGAAGCTCACGCGCAGGCGGCTGCTGGCGCGCTGGAACTCGTCGAAGATCCACTGCCGGGCTGCGCCGACGCCGCGGTCGGCCTGGTCCTGCGGCGACATCGTGTTCCGCGTCCCGAACGAGGCCAGCCGGGCCACGGTCTCGGCGAGCCGGACCTCCGAGACCTCCGGCAGCAACGCCATGATCCGCGGATCGAGGTCCGTGGCGGGCGCCTGGGCGCGGGGCTGGGCGGGAACGGCGAGGACGGCCAGGACGACCAGCGGGGCGAGTCGCGTGAACATGGTCGGGATGCCTCCGGAGGGGCCGACCCTGGCCGGCAGGGGCGCCAGGTCAGCGCGGGACGTTCAGGTGCTCGAGGTAGTCCCCGGACTCGATGCGCTGGGCGCGGCCGAGCGGGGCATTGTAGAAGTAGGCCCAGGCGTCCACCACCGCGCCGTCCTCGAGCGTGACGTCGGCGAGCACCCGGGTGTACAGGCTGGTCTCGGGCTCGTTGGCCCGGTAGCCCTCGATCTCGTCGAGCGTGCCGAGCACGCTCGTCGTGTCCAGGATCTCGTAGACCTCGCCCCACACCACGCTGCCATCCTCGGTCGGCACGGCCGCGGGATAGATCCCGAGATCGAACAGCGCGGCCTGGATCGTGCCGCGCCCGACGAGGGAGAGCTTGGGGTTCACCCGCTGCCGCCCCGGCCGATTGAAGGGCGTCATGAGGGTGCCGTAGAAAAACACGCGCTCGGACACAAGGGGCCTGCCGGGAGAGAAGGAACCGAGCGAAGTGTAATACAGGAGGCCCCTCGCGCGCCAAATAACGGCGATGGCCTGGCGCGTACGTGCGAAGGGGCGGCCACGGCCGCCCCTTCGGTCACGCGTTCCGCCCGTTCGCCGGCGCTCAGCGCCGGTCGCCGCCCTGCCGCTGCCGCCCCATGGCCTCGAGCGCCTCGAAGACCTCGGTCGGGACCGAGAAGGCCACCGAGACCGTCCGGCCGTCACCCGTGAGCTGGAGGGAGTCGACCATCGCCTTCATGCCGGCGTTGCCGCCCGACTGCATCCGCGCGAGGGCGAGGAAGCCGCGGACCATGTCGCGGACGTTCTGGGCCGACTCGTCGTCGCGGGCCTCCGCGCTCAGGACGCCGCTCACGCCGCCGTTGATGTGGCCGGCCGCGGTGAACCAGGTGAGCGCCGGAATCTGCGCCTGGACCTCGCTCGGCAGCTTGGCCTCGCGGGCGATGGCATCGAACCGGCCGACGGCCCAGGCGTTGTTGCCCTCGACCTCGCCGACCTGGCGCATGAGCTCGGTGTTCGAGATGACGTTCCGGCCGCTGCGGGTCGTGTCGATGGCCTGGCGCACGGCGTCGTAGCTGCCCAGGGCGACGACGTCCGCCTCGAGGAAGCCCATGGCCAGGTCGTCGCCCTTGGTGCCTCCGCGCCGCTCCATCGGGGTCCGGAGGAGCCGGATGCCCTCGTACTCGTCCACCCGTCCGCCGTGCTCGAGGGCCAGGCTCTCGAGCTGCGCCTGCTGGAACCGGCCGCGCGCCAGCACGAGCATGCCGTGCTCCGCGTCGTCGAGGGCGGCGCCGCCCACGACGGCGGCGACGACGGAGTCGATGTCGTGCTCGATGTCGAGGCCGGTCTTCTGCTGGAAGTCGTCGCGCTCGCGGGACTCGGGCTCGAGCTGGCGGAAGCGCTGCCGGAACTCGGAGTTCATGACCTCGCGGACGTTCGCGTAGGCCACGAGGGAGGCGTCGGCGGGCACGTACTGGAGTTCGTCAGGGCCGGCCGCCTGGGAGAAGACCTGGACCGGCAGGCCCATGTACGAGGCCACCAGGCCCGTGGTCAGGCCGACCCCGAGGACAGCGACCGAGGCCAGCACGAAATACCGGGTCTTCTTCGTCATGTGTCTCCCCCTGCTGAACTATACGGATCTACGGCGGTCCGGAGTTCCACGCCGGTTACGGGAGCTTCGCTCGATCTTCGTCACGCAGCGCACCTACTGCTCGAGCACGTATTCCCGGCGCTCGACGGTCCGCGCGGCGAGCACCAGGGAGACCACGAGGAACACCGCCAGCCAGGACACCGACACCAGGGCGGGCGGCGTGTCCCGGAAGAGGCCCTGCAGCAGCCCCACGACGCCCTCGGAGGGCATCGCGTGCGGGACGAGGGCCTGGATGTAGTAGGCGATGGTGAACTGCTTGAGGTAGCCCGGCAGGGCCATCGCCACCTGCTCCCACCCGAAGGCGAACACCAGGCCGATGACCAGCGGACGCCGGAACACGGCGCCGACCAGGGCGAACACGGCGCCGTAGACGGCGAGCCCGAGGCCGAGCAGCCCGAGGTCGGTGACGAGCTGCCCGAAGCTGCCGGGCACCTGCGCCAGCGGCACGACCAGGAAGTACACGAGCATGACCGAGGGCAGCACGACGAGCGAGGTGCACACCAGGTAGGCCAGGTACTTGCCGAGGAGCACCGACCCGCGCGGGATGGGGCGGGTGAACAGGTAGGTCAGCGTGCGGTCCTCGACCTCGTCGGCCATCAGCGCGGTGCCGTAGAACACGCCCAGGACGGGAACGATGAAGCGGAGGAACAGCATCCAGATCATCACGCCGAAGACGGCCATGCCGCCGACCTGGCGGCCGTTGACCCGGAGCGCGGGCAGGCCGAACATCTCCAGCACGCGCACGATCGCGGCGAGGAGGACGGGGCCGCCGACGACCAGGGCCATGAAGATGGTACGGCGCGACCACAGCATCTCGGCCAGCGAGAGGTCGAAGACGCGGCGCGAGGCGGCCCAGTACTTCATTGCTTCACCAGGTAGCGGAAGACGGCTTGGAGGTTGTCGTCGGGCGAGGTGACCTCGTCGATCGCGCCGGCCTCGCCCGAGGCGGCAAGCGCCGTGAGGCGCGCGTAGAAGGCGTCGGGCCTGGTCGTCTCGACGACCACGGCGCCCGGCTCGAACCGGAGGCTCCGGACGTCGTCGTCGGCCATCACGTGGCGGGCGAGGGCGCGCGGGTCGGCGGCGCGGACGAAGACCGTGTGCGGATGCGTGTCGATGAGCTCGCGGATCTGGTGGACGTTGCCCTCGGCGAGGATCCGCCCGTTGTTGATCAGCAGGATGTTCGACGTCATCGACTCGATCTCGTGCAGGATGTGGCTCGAGACGATGATGTGCTTGCCGCGGCGGGCCCATTCCTTGACGAAGCGGATCGTCTTGCGGCGCATCAGGGGATCCATCCCCGTCAGCGGCTCGTCGAGGATGAGGAGCTCGGGGTCGTGGACGAGGGCCTGGGCGAGCTTGACGCGCTGCCGCATGCCCTTGCTGTAGGCGCCGATCTTCTTGTCGGCGGCCCCCATGAGGTCGACCTCCTCCAGGGCGCGCCGGGCCGCCGCGTCGGCGGCCGCCTCGTCGAGGCCGTTCAGGCGGACGAGGGCGGTGACCCACTCGAGGCCCGTCATCCGGTCGTAGAAGGCGTCCTGCTCCGGGCAGAAGCCGATGCGGGCGTAGATCTGCGGGTTGCCCCAGATCGGCTCGCCGAGCACCCGGACCGTCCCCTGGCTCGGCTTGAGCTGGCCCGTCATGAGCTTCATGAACGTCGACTTGCCGGCGCCGTTCGGCCCGAGCAGGCCGGTGATCCCGCCCGGAATCACGGCCGTGACGTCGTTCAGCCCCGACACCTGGCCGTACCACTTCGAGAGGTGCTCGGCCTGCACGACGGCGGGCGGGGCCGCGGACGGGCCGCTCACTGGACCACCTCCACGCCGCGCACGCGGCGCTCGAGGATGAGGACCGAGCCGCCCAGCAGGACCAGCACGGCGACGACCGCCACGACGGGCGGCATGTCGAACCGGGGCTCGAGCCGGAAGATCACGTCGCCGAGCTCGGCGAGCGTCTCGGTGGGCGACAGCCAGGCGAGCGTGCTGCGGCCGGTGATGCCGCGAATCGCGTTGAACAGCGCGCTCGAGAAGAAGATGAGGCCGGCATACATGATCCCGACGAACCGGCTGCTCTTCGAGAGCGACGAGAGCGCGAGCATCGTGAGCGAGGCCAGCAGCACCTGCAGCAGCGACAGCAGCGTGATCGCGGGCACCAGGAACAGGTTCTGCCGGACGAAGGCCAGGCTGCCGGCGAAGGCGACCTGGACGACGAGCAGGGCCATGGCCGGCGCCCACGTCACGGCCACGAGCAGCGTGAAGAGGACCGCGAGCTTGCCCGCGATGTACTCGGCGCGCGTGAGCGGCTTGGACAGGTAGAGCTGGAGCGCGTTGGCCCGCCGGTCGTTGGCGATGAGGCCCGCCCCGACCCAGATGGTCACGAAGAAGACGAAGATGCCCTGCTGGTCGAGGAACTCGCGGAAGGTGTCGGCCTTCGGCGCGAGGAACGACGCCTGCTGGAAGTTGGCGGCGACGTAGACCTGGACCGCGCGGACGACGAACGGCGCCCAGGCGAAGAGCATGAGGGCGATGAACTTGCGCTCGGTGACGATCTGGCGGATGCCCGCGCCGGCGATGATCTGCCATGCCCGGCCGACGCCCGCGCGCGAGCCGACGTAGCGGCGGTAGCCCTGGTCGTGGATCGGCACGGCCTATTCCTCCCCCACCGCGCGGGCGAACACGTCCTCGAGCGTCGGCACGCTCGGCTTGAGGTGCCGGACCTGCACCCCCTCGCGCGCCGCGAGGCCGAAGAGCACGCGCGCGCTGCCGTCGGCGGCGCCCGGCACGAAGACGCGCATCACGTCCTCGTCGGTGTCGTGGCACTCGTACCCCTCGGCGCGGAGGACCTCGAGGAAGGCGGCGTGGTCGCCCTTCACGCGCAGCTCGAAGACGCGGCCGGCGGGGCCCTTCAGGGCCTCGATCGGGCCCTCGGTCGCGATGGTCCCCTTGTCGATCACCACGACCCGGTCGCACGTGTACTCGACGTCGGGGAGCAGGTGCGACGAGAGGATCAGGTTGACGCCCTTGTTGTGGGCGAGGTCGCGGATGAGCTCGAGCATCTCGTCGCGCCCCTTCGGGTCCATGCCGTTGGTGGGCTCGTCGAGGAACAGCAGGTCGGGGTCGTGGACGAGCGCCTGCGCGAGCTTGATGCGCTGCTTCATCCCCGTGGAGTAGGTGTCGACGCGGCGGTAGCGGGCCTCCCCGAGGCCGACGTAGTAGAGCACCTCGTGCGCCCGCTGCATCGCGTCGGCCGACGGCAGCCCCGCGAGCTGCCCGCAGTAGGCGACGAACGACACCGCGTTCATGCCGGGGATGTGCGCGTCGCTCTCCGGCATGTAGCCGATGCGGGCGCGAATCTCGAGGGGCTGCGACGCGACGTCGAGGCCCAGCACGGTCATGCGCCCGCGATCCGGCGCGATGAAGCCGAGGAGCGACTTGAGCAGCGTGCTCTTGCCGGCCCCGTTCGGCCCGAGCAGCCCGACCGCACCGGGCGGGAACGACGCGGTGACCTCGCGGAGGGCCCACTGGCGGCCGTACCGGACGCTGACCTGGTCGCACTGGACGACAGGTCCGGCCGGAGGCTGGGGGTCACCGCTCGGGGGATGGAGCTCAGACGGCGCGTCCGGCATGCACTGGAGTATACGGCGGGGCCCGTCAGAGCGTTCCGCGCAGGCCGAGCGCGTCCGCCTGCTCGCGCATGAACCCGATCACGTTCGCGATGTGCTCCTCGAGGGGCAGGCCGATTTCCTCGGCCCCCTTGACCAGGTGCTCCCGGGGCACCGCGCGCGCGAACGCCTTGTCCTTCATCCGCTTCCTGACCGACGACGCCTCGAGGTCCAGGACGCTCCGGCTCGGCCGCACCAGCGCCGCCGCGGTCACGAACCCCGCCATCTCGTCGCACGCGAAGAGCGTGTGCTCGAGCCGGGACTCACGGGTCACGCCGGTGATCTCCACGGCATGGGACAGGATGGCCCGGGTCGCCCACTCGGGATACCCCAGGCTCGCCAGGTGCGCGCAGCCCTTGACCGGGTGATCGCCGAGCGTCGGGTACCGCTCGTAGTCGAAGTCGTGGAGCAGCGCCACGACGCCCCAGTCGTCCTCGTCCTCGCCGAAGCGGCGGGCGTACCCCCGTACCGCGGCCTCGACGGCCAGCGCGTGCTTCCGCAGGCTCTCGCCCGTGGTCCACTCGGTCAGCAATGCCCAGGCGGGCTCCCTCGACAGGCTCATCTCGCGGGACAGCTTACCCGACTCCCCCGGCCGGTGTCAGCGGCGCCCCCGCGGCGAGCGCCAGCCCGCGCCGGATCACGCGCGCCGCGTGCGCGTGCACGCCGTGGGCCTCGAGCGCGTCGCCGCGCACCCACGCCACCGCCGCCGCGTCGTCGCCGGCCACCGCCGCCGTCTCCGTCGCCCGGCAGAGGAAGTCGACGATCACGAAGTGGTACTCGACGCGCCCGTCTGCGGCCCGCTGGATCCGGTCGAACGTCTCGACGATGGGTCCGGGCGTGACGGCCAGGCCCGTCTCCTCGCGGACCTCGCGCACCACCGCCTCGACGAGCGTCTCGCCGAGCTCCACGCCGCCGCCCGGGAGCGACCAGGCGCCCTCGAGGGGCGGCCGCCCGCGGCGCACGAGGAGCGCGCGCCCGTCCGGGCCGACGACCACGGCGCCGACGCCGACGACCGGCGCGGCCGGATAGGCGCGGCTCACGCCGTCCCCATCACCTTCACGACGACCCGCTTCGACCGCTGCCCGTCGAACTCCCCGTAGAAGAGCTGCTCCCACGGGCCGAGGTCGAGGGCCCCGGCCGTGATCGGCACGATCACCTGGTGGCCCATCAGGGTCCGCTTGAGGTGCGCGTCGGCGTTGTCCTCGCCGGTCTGGTGGTGGCGGTACGGCAGGCCCGCCGGCGCCAGCTTCTCGAGCCATGCGTCGAAGTCGTGCAGCAGGCCATCCTCCCAGTCGTTGACGAAGACGGCCGACGTGATGTGCATCGCCGAGACGAGCGCCATGCCCTCCTGTACGCCGCTCCGCCCGACGATCGCCGCCACCTCATCGGTGATGCGCACGAATTCCCGGCGTGTCGCCGTTTTGAAACACAGGTACTCGGTCAGCGTCTTCATGGCATTGACTCTCCGGCGTCCTGATCTTACGCTGGCGCCCTGTCCTTGCGGCGACGACGGGAGCCGGCGTGGCCGCGCCAGATATTTGCCCCACGGGTCCGACCAGGCCCGTCCAGACTGCGGGCGCGCCCTTCCCCCGGGCGCCCGGGAGAGACCAGGCGAATGCCCTCTTCCGCCACCAGCGGGCGCGCGCCGTCCGCCGCCGCCGTCGCTGGCCTCGCGGTCGTGGCCGGCCTCGTGGCGTGGGCGCGCCTGGCGACCGGCTGGCCGTACCCGCCCCTCCACGACGTCGCCCTCGCCCTCGTCGTCACCGCCCTCATCGCCCTGATCGTCGTCCAGCGCCGCGCCCTCACCGCCGAAGTGGGCCGCGTCGCCGCGCAGGCCGACGCGCTCCGCGCGGAGGCCGCCGCCCGGAAGGACTTCGAGCACCGCTTCCGCCTGCTCGTCGACGGCGTCGTGGACTACGCGATCTTCCTGCTCGACACCCGGGGCTACGTGGTCACCTGGAACTCCGGGGCCGAGCGCCTGACGGGGTACACGAAGACGCAGATCATCGGCACGCACTTCTCGATCTGCTTCCCCGCCGACGCCGTCGCCGCCGGCGAGCCCGCGCGCGACCTGGCGCGGGCCCGCGCCGACGGGCGGTGCGAGCACCAGGCCTGGCGGGTGCGCCGCGACGGGTCGCGCTTCTGGGCGCACACCATCCTCACCGCGCTCCGCGACGAGCGGGGCGAGCTGCGGGGCTTCGCCAAGGTGACGCGCGACATGACGGCCCGCCGGCGCGCCGACGTCCTCATCGACTCGGTCATGGACAACGTCGTGGACGGCATCCTGGGCATCGACGACGCGGGAACCGTCGAGTGGTTCAACGCCTCGGCGGAGCGGCTGTTCGGCTGGGCGCCGGCCGCCATCGTCGGCCGGCCCCTCTCGGATCTCCTGCCCGACATCGACGTCTCCGGCGGCTTCCCGCCCCCGGCGGGCATCGGGCGCGAGCTGTCGGCGCGGCGGGCGGACGGCAGCACGTTCCCCGTCGAGCTGGCGGTGGGCAGCTACGCGCTCGACGATCGGCGCCACTACACGGGCGTCGTGCGCGACGTGACGACCGAACGGCGGCTCGAGGAGCAGCTGCGCCAGGCGCAGAAGATGGAGGCCATCGGCCTGCTGGCCGGCGGCGTCGCCCACGACTTCAACAACCTGCTCACCGTCATCTCGGGCTATGCCGCGCTGCTCCTCCAGGACGATGGCCGCGCGCCCGGGGCCCGCGACGCGCAGATGCTCCAGGCGATCGCCGACGCCGGCGACCGGGCCTCGTCGCTGACCCGCCAGCTGCTCGCGTTCAGCCGACAGGCGGTGCTCGAGCCGCGCGTGCTCGACCTGAACGGCGTCGTCCTCGAGACCGAGCGGATGCTGCGGCGCCTGATCGGCGAGGACATCCGCCTGGTCTCGGCGCTCGCGCCCGACCTGCCGGCGGTGCGCGTGGACCCCGGCCAGATGAGCCAGGTGCTCCTGAACCTGGCGGTGAACGCGCGCGATGCGATGCCGCGCGGCGGCCAGCTGACGGTCGAGACCGCCGAGACCGAGCTCGACGCGAGCTACCAGCAGACGCACCCGGACGTCGCGGCGGGCCGCTACGTCCGGCTGAGCGTCACCGACACCGGCTGCGGGATGTCCCCGGAGGTGAAGGCCCGCATCTTCGAGCCGTTCTTCACGACGAAGTCCGCGGGGCGTGGGACCGGCCTCGGGCTGGCCACCGTGTACGGCATCGTGCGCCAGAGTGGCGGGCACATCGGCCTCTACACCGAGGTCGGCCAGGGCTCGAGCTTCAAGATCTACCTGCCGATCGTCACCGACGGCACCGAGGTGGAGTCCCCGGCGTTCGACGCGGCCGAGGTCGGCCGCGGGACCGAGACGATCCTGCTCGTGGAGGACGAGGAAGCCGTGCGCGAGTTCGCGGTGCTCGCCCTGCAGGCGCGCGGCTACACGGTGCTGACCGCCCGGCACGGGCAGGACGCCCTGCGGGTGTTCCGCGAGCAGGCCGACCGGGTGGACCTGCTGCTGACCGACGTCGTGATGCCCGGCATGAGCGGCCGCGAGCTGGCCGAGACGCTGCGGACCACGCACCCCGAGCTCAGGGTCCTCTACCAGAGCGGCTACACGGACGATGCGGTCGTCCGGCACGGACTGCTGCAGGCCGAGGTCGCGTTCCTGCAGAAGCCCTACACGCCCTGGTCGCTGGCCCGGAAGGTCCGCCAGGTCCTCGACCAGGCCCCGCATCCCATCGTGGCGGGCGACTAGCCGCCCCCTGCCGGACCCGCGCGAGCGTCAGGCGCCGAGCGGGAGCGTGGCGGCGGCATTGAGGTCCGCCGGCGCAAGATCCCCGGCCGCGAGCCGGCGCATGCCGGCCGCCGCGATCATCGCGGCGTTGTCGGTCGTGAGTGCCAGCCCGGGGACGAACACGCCGACCCCCTCGAGTCCCGCGGCGCGCGAGGCGGCCTCCTGCCTGAGCCGGGCATTGGCGGAGACCCCGCCGGCGATCCCGACCGACCGGGCCCCGTGCCACCGCGCCGCCGCGAACGCGCGGTCCACCAGCGTGCGCACGACCGTGGCCTGGAAGCTCGCGCAGATGTCGCGGACCTCGCCGTCGGGCAGCCGCTCCGCGCCGAGCGCGGCCTGGCGCGCCCGGACGTGGCGCAGGACGGCGGTCTTGAGGCCGCTGAAACTGAAGTCGAAGCGGTACTCGCGGTCGGGGGCGTTCCTGTCGGCGTGGGTGAGCCGTGTCAGGGGCAGGTCGATGGCGTAGGCGCGGCCGTCGCGCGCGAGCCTGTCGATGATCGGGCCGCCCGGGTACCCGAGCCCGAGCAGCTTCGCGACCTTGTCGTACGCCTCGCCCGCCGCGTCGTCCCTGGTCCGGCCGATGGCCTCGTAGCGGCCGGGCTCGGGCACGCGGTACAGGCTGGTGTGCCCACCGGACACTACGAGCACGACGGCCGGCGTCGGGAGTTCGCCGTGTTCCAGCCAGAGCGACTCGATGTGCCCGGACAGGTGGTGCACGGCGACGAGCGGCTTGCCGAGCGCCCAGGCCGCGGCCTTGGCGAAGGACACGCCGACCAGCAGCGAGCCGATCAGCCCGGGTCCCCGGGTGACCGCAATCGCGTCGACGGCGTCCCAGCCGGAGCCGGCCTCGGCGAGCGCGCGCTCCACGACGCCGCAGATGTCGCGCACGTGCTGGCGCGACGCCAGTTCGGGGACGACGCCGCCCCACTCGCGATGGATGTCCACCTGCGAGGCGACGACGTTCGAGACAACGCGCCACGGCCGGGCGGGCACGCCGGTCGTCTCGACGACCGCG
This sequence comes from Vicinamibacterales bacterium, assembly GCA_050250645.1. Classification (GTDB taxonomy): domain Bacteria; phylum Acidobacteriota; class Vicinamibacteria; order Vicinamibacterales; family UBA2999; genus JBFWVR01. Next base: position 246,041 of record JBFWOG010000002.1, on the reverse strand, counting down.
GCCGCGGTCTCGTCGCACGAGGTCTCGATGCCGAGGACGCGCATCAGACGGCGCCGGCCGCCAGCGACACCGCGAAGGGCGGACGGAACACGCCCCGCTCGGTGACGATGCCGGCGATGAAGCGGTGCGGCGTGACGTCGAAGGCCGGGTTCCGGACGCCGGCGCCGGCCGGGGCGAGCTGCGTCGGCCCGACGTGGGTGACCTCCCGGGCGCTGCGCTCCTCGATCGGGATGCCCGATCCGTCGGCCGTCGCCAGGTCGATCGTGGACCAGGGCGCGGCCACGTAGAACGGGATGTCGTGCTCGCGCGCGAGCACGGCGACGCTGTAGGTGCCGATCTTGTTGGCGGTGTCGCCGTTGGCCGCGATGCGGTCGGCGCCCACGACGACGACGTCCACCAGGCCCTGGGCCATGAGCGCCCCCGCCATGTTGTCGGTGATGACGGTGGTCTCGATGCCGTCGCGCACCAGCTCCCAGGCGGTCAGGCGGGCGCCCTGGAGGAACGGGCGCGTCTCGTCCGCCAGCACCGTGACCTTCTTGCCCGCCTCGACGGCGCCGCGGATGACACCGAGCGCGGTCCCGTAGCCGGCCGTCGCCAGGGCGCCCGCGTTGCAGTGCGTCAGGACGCGCGCCTCGTCCGGCACGAGCGCGCCGCCGTGGCGCCCGATCGCCCGGCAGCTGGCGACGTCCTCGTCGTGGATCCGGATGGCCTCGGCCCTGAGCCGCGCCTGGAGCTGCGCGACCGACTCGCCCGCGAGCGCGCCCGCGGCGAAGGCCTGCTTCATCTGCTCGATCGCCCAGAACAGGTTGACGGCGGTCGGCCGGGTGGCCGCCATGAGGTCGCACGTCTTCTGGAACTCCGCCGCGAACTGGCGCGTGCCGGTCGCCTTGCTGCGCTCCATCCCGAGCGCGATGCCCATCGCCGCCGCGACCCCGATGGCCGGCGCCCCGCGGATGACCATCGTCTTGATGGCCTTCGCCACCTCCTTGGCGGTCTTCGCGCGGACGTAGACCTCCCGGGCCGGCAGCTTCCGCTGGTCGACCATCACCACGGCATCGTCTTCCCAGGCAATCGTTGGCAGCATAGAGCTCAGATCATATCTGGTGATCTCGTGATCTTGTGATCTCGTGATCTGGGTGCCAGGGGTGCCAAGGGTGCCAGGGGTGCCAGGGGTGCCAAGGGTGCCAGGGGTGCCAGGGGTGCCAGGGGTGCCAGGGGTGCCAGGGGTGCCAGGGGTGCCAAGGGTGCCAAGGGTGCCTGGGGTGCGCCGGAAAGCAGAGCGTGCCGGTAGTGCGGATGGCGCGCGGGGCGGGGCTAGGGTTCGAGGTTGCGGCTGTCGAAGGGGTGCGGCAGGAGCGTCGCCATCTGGTGCACCGCGGTCACGCCGTCCAGGTTGGCGAGGACGACCTCGATGTCGCCGGCGAACTCCCACAGGATCTGGCGGCACGCGCCGCAGGGCGGCGTCGGGGCCGGGGTGTCGGTCACGACGGCGGCGCGCCGGAACCCGCGGTGGCCGGCCGCCAGCGCGGTGAAGACCGCCACGCGCTCGGCGCAGATCGTCAGGCCGTAGCTCGCGTTCTCGACGTTCGAGCCCGTGAAGATCGTCCCGTCCTCGGTCTCGACCGCCGCGCCGACGGCGAAGCCGGAGAAGGGCGCCACCGCGTGGGCGCGGGCCGCGCGCGCCGCGTCGACGAGCGGGTCAGGCGCGGCCAAGGATGCCCTCGAGCAGCGCGATGAAGCGCTCGCGCACGCGGGTCGTCGTCGCCATGACCTCCTCGTGGCGCAGGGGCGCCGGCAGCACGCCCGCCGCCATGTTCGTGATGCACGAGATTCCCAGCACCTCCATGCCCATGTGCCGGGCGACGATGGCCTCGGGGACGGTCGACATCCCGACCGCGTCGGCGCCCAGCGTGCGGAACGCCCGGATCTCGGCCGGCGTCTCGTAGCTCGGGCCGTGCACCGCGACGTAGACGCCGTGCTCGATCGCCAGGTCGATGTCCGCCGCGGCCTGGTCGGCGGCGTCGCGCAGGCGGCGCGAGTAGATCTCCGACATGTCCGGGAACCGCGGGCCGAACCGATCGTCGTTGGGCCCCACCAGCGGGTTGGAGCCGAGCAGGTTGATGTGGTCGTCGATCACCATCAACACCCCCTCGGCGAAGCGGGTGTTGATGCCGCCGGCGGCGTTGGTCAGCACGACCTGCGGGATGCCGAGCCGGCCCAGGACCCGGATGCCGAAGGTGACCGTGTCGAGGCTGTGCCCCTCGTAGAAGTGCGCGCGGCCCGACAGGGCAATGACGCGGCGGCCGGCGGCCAGGCCGCCCACGAGACGGCCGGCATGGCCGACGACCGACGCCTGCGGCCAATGGGGAATGTCGCGGTACGGAACCGAGAACGCATCCTCCAGCCGCTCGGCGAACGCCCCGAGGCCGGAACCGAGGACGACCGCCGCCTCCCCGCCCCCGAAGCCGTGGGCCCGCAGCCACTCGGTGGCTTCCGTCACGTGGTCGAAGTGGGTCATCTCAGGGTTCGTCAGGTTCGTCGGGTTCGTCAGGTTCGTCGGGTTCGTCAGGTTCGTCCCTACAACAGCATGGACGCCAGGCAGGCATTGATCAAGGTGGCAAGGAAGCCGCCGAGCAGGGCGCGCATGCCGAGCCGGGCCAGGTCCGCGCGCCGGCTGGGGGCCATGCCGCCGATGCCGCCGAGCTGGATGCCAATCGAGCCGAGGTTCGCGAAGCCGGTCAGGGCGTAGGTGGCCAGGACGTAGCTCCGGGGATCGAGCGTGTCCTTGTACTGCCCGGTGAGCTTGACGAAGGCGACGAACTCGTTGGCGACGAGCTTGGTCCCGAGCAGGTCGGCCATCGGCCCGATGTCCTTCGCCGGCACGCCCATCAGGAACGAGACGGGCGCGAAGACGACGGAGAAGATGCGGGCGAGGGTCATGCCGTCCCACAGGTAGCCGAGCAGCCCGTCGATGAGCGCGATGAAGGCGAGGAAGGCGATGAGCATCGCCGCGACGTTCAGCGCGAGCGTCAGGCCGTCGCCGGCGCCGGCCGCCGCGGCGTCGATTGCGTTGACGTGGTGGCGCTCGACGCGGAGGGGGATGTTGCCGCCGGTCGCCGGCACCTCGGTCTCGGGCAGCAGCAGCTTCGAGAGGTACAGCCCGCAGGGCGCGGCCATCACGCTCGTCGTGAGGATGGCGATCGGGTCGGCGCCGAGGCTGATGTAGACGGCCATGACGCCGCCGGAAATCGTCGCCATGCCGCCGACCATGAGGGCGAGCAGCTCCGACCGCGTCATGGTCGGCACGTACGGCTTGACGATGATGGGCGCCTCGGTCTGCCCCATGAACACGTTGGCCGCGGCCGACAGCGTCTCGGCGCCGCTCGTCTTGAGGGCGTACATCATGGCGCGCGCCATCACCCAGACGATGAACTGCAGCACCCCGAAGTAATAGAGCACCGTGAAGAAGGACGAGATGAAGATGATCGTCGGCAGCGCCGCGGCGGCGAACACGAAGCCGTTGGCCGCGCCGAAGATCTGGCCCATCAGCTCCTGGTTGGCCAGCGGCCCGAAGACGAAGAACGACCCGGCGTTGGTGAAGTCCAGGAACTGCTTGACCAGCCCCGCGGCGGCGCTGAAGAACGCGTAGCCCGGCCGGACGCCGCCGATCTCGAGCCGGAGGATCACGACGGCGAGCGCGACCTGCAGGCCCATGCCCCAGCCGACCGTCCGCCAGTTCACCGCGCGCAGGTTCGTCGAGCACGCCGCGCAGATGCTGATGAAGCAGATCGCGCCGGCGGCGGCCTGGCCGCGCGGCCCGATCACCCCGCTCGCCAGCCAGGCGAGCGCGGGCACCAGCACCGCCACCGCGAGGGCGACGAGGCGCAGGGATCGGTCGGACGCGGCGGCGGGGGCGGTGGCTGGGGTCATGGAGGTCCTAGGCGGCGCCCGCGCGCACCCACTCGATCACGAGCGGCCGGGACGCGGGCGCCAGGGGACTGATGGACAGGGCGGACTTGGCGATCTCGGCGGCCTCAGGGAGCCGGGCCGCGTCGGTGAAGTGCAGCTCGAACACGGCATCGCCGGCGCGCACCTCGTCGCCCGGCTCGAGCCGCAGCAGGATGCCCGCCGCCGGGTCGATGCGGTCGCCGACGCGCTCGCGGCCGGCGCCGAGGTGCATCGACGCCCGGCCGATCGCCTCCGCGTCGATGTGGGCGATGACGCCGGAGGCCGGGGCGGTCAGCACGTGCCGGCCGGCCGCCGTCGGCAGGCGGGCGTAGTCGTCGACGACGCGCGGGTCGCCGCCCTGCCCGTCGACCATCCGGCGGAAGCGGTCGAGCGCCGCGCCGGACGCGATCGCCTCGCGGGCCAGCCGCTCGCCCTCCGCGCCGGAGGTGGCGCGCCCGCCAAGCTCCAGCATCCGCGACGCGAGGTGCACGACGAGGCCGGTCAGGTCGGCCGGCCCCCGGCCCTTCAGCGTCTCGAGGCACTCGACGATCTCGAGGGCGTTGCCGACCGCGCGGCCGAGCGGCCGGTCCATGCGGGTGATGCACGCCTCCGTCCGCACGCCGGCGCTCGCACCGATGGCCACCAGCGACCGTGCGAGCACCCGCGCCTGGTCCGGGGTCTTCATGAACGCGCCGGCGCCGCACTTGACGTCCAGCACCAGGGACTGGCTGCCCTCCGCCAGCTTCTTGCTCATGATGGACGCCGAGATGAGGGGCACGCTCTCCACCGTCGCCGTGACGTCGCGGAGGGCGTAGAGCGTCTTGTCGGCGGGGGCAATCGTGGCCGTCTGGCTGATCATCGCGCAGCCGACCCGGGCCAGGAGGGCGCGGAACTCGTCGAGCCCGAGCGCCACGCGGAACCCGGGAATGGCCTCGAGCTTGTCGAGCGTCCCGCCGGTGTGGCCGAGGCCGCGGCCGGACATCTTGGGGACGATGACGCCGCACGCCGCCACGACCGGCGCGAGGACGATGGAGACCTTGTCGCCGACGCCCCCGGTGCTGTGCTTGCCGACGGTGGGCGCCGGCAGGTCGGACAGGTCGACGCGCTCGCCGGAGGCGACCATCGCCTCGGTCAGCCAGCGGGTCTCGTCGGGGTCCATCCCGCGGATGACGATGGCCATGAGGAGGGCCGCCGAGGCATAGTCCGGCCAGCTACCGTCGGCGACCCCGCGAACGAAGGTGTCGATGGCCTCGCGCGACAGGGCATGCCCGTCACGCTTGCGGCGAATGATGTCGACCGTTCGCATGGGCCGGTCGGCAGTATAACGTAGGAGCTGATGGCCCAGCGCGCCGCCTTGCCCGCCGAGCTGACCCGGAACGCCGTCGCGCTCGCCCGCGCGCTGAACGTCGCCGTGCGGGGCTGGGGCTTCTATCCCCCCGAGCACCCCGCGATCGCCCTGGCCGTCGACCGCCTCACGGCCGCCTGCCGCGACGCGACGGCCGGGGGCCTCCTCCAGCTCGCCGTGACGCCGCGGACGCTCTTCATCGACGGCGTCGCCGTCGAGGCCCCGGACCTGACGGTGGCCGAGTGCGCGCAGCTGCTCCACGATCGCGACGTCCTCCAGCTCGGCTTCGTCACCACGCCGCCCGGGCCGGCGGTGCTCGCCCTGCTCGAGATGCTCTCGCTCGACCGCGCGACGCGCCGCGAGCGGGGAGGGCCCGCCGCCATCTGGCTCGCCGAGGGCGACGCCTCGATCCTCGTCGAGCAGATCGACTACCAGGAGATCCTCGAGCGGGACGCGGACGAGAGCGCGGCGCGCCGCGACAGCACTTGGAAGGCCATCGTGCGGTCGGTCATCAGCGGCCGCCGGACCTTCAGCGTCGAGGAGCAGGAGCGCCTGCTCGAGATCTCCCGCGACCCGGGCGCCGTGGGCGAGCTCGCGGCCGACTGCCGCGGGCCCTTCTGCACCCCGGATGGCGCGCCCCTGCTGACGACGCAGGCCGCCACCGTCCTGGCCGTGTACCGCCACGTGGCCGCGACCGTCGCCGTGCTGGAACCCGACCGCTCCACCGAGGTGCTCGGCCACCTCACCCTCGCGGCCGCCGAGCTCGAACCTGCGGTCGCCTTCGAGCTGCTCCGCCAGCAGGACTCCGACGAGGACGCCCTGGCCGTGATGGCCACCCTCAAGAAGACCTTCGACGATCACCAGGTGGCGTTGATGCTGGCGCGGGCGCTGGCCACGCCCGGCCACCCCACCGGGCGGCTCGCGCAGGTCCTCGACACGCTCGCGCCCGACGAGGCGCGGCGCCATCGCGTCCTCAAGCTGACCGAGCGGATGCTGACCGAGCGGGAGTTCGGCAGCGACCGCCGCCCCCTCCAGGACATCCGCGCGTCGCTCGAGGAACTGCTGCTCCGCTACGACGAGTCGGCCTATGTCTCGGCGGGCTACCGGGAGTCGATGGACGACGCCGCGGGACGCGCCGCCGACCTGGCGGGCCGCGACCTCCCACCCGAACTCGACGAGTGGCTGACCACGCTCGGCCACGAGCAGGTGCGCCGCCTCTCGGGCATCCTCCTGACCGACCTGCTGCGCCTCGAGACGGCGCCCGGGCGCGCGGCGGAGATCGCCCAGGACATGTCCGCGTTCGTCGAGGACCTCGTGCTCGCCGGCGCCTACACCGAGGCCACCGCGGTCGTGGAGGCGCTCGGCGAGGCGACCCGGCGGCAGCCGCCCGTCGCGCCGGCGGCGTGCCGGGAGGCGGTCGAGCGGCTCGGCCGCACCACCGCCCTCGTCGAGGCCGTCCAGGGCCTCGCCGAACTCGACGCGGCCGAGGTGACGGCCTTCGGCCGCCTGGCGCGGGCGATCGGCGTCTCGGTGGTGCCGGCCCTGCTGGCGGCGCACCAGCGCGAGGAAGGGGGCGCGGCGGCGGACCGCGCCTCGGCCATCATCGTCGCGCTCGGCCCGCCGGCGATTCCCGCGCTGCAGGCCGCGCTCGACGACCGGCGGTGGTTCGTGCAGCGGGAGGTCGCGCGGCTCCTGGGCGGCATCGGCACGGCGGCGGCCGTGGCCCCGCTCCAGGTCCTGCTCCGGCGCAGCGACGTCCGGGTGCTCAAGGCGGCCGTGGCCGGCCTCGCCCGCATCGACGACCCGTCGGCGGCGCGGGCGCTGCACACCGTGCTGCGGGCGGCGACGGGCGAGGCGCGGGAGGCCGTAATCGCCGCCCTGGTCGGCCTGCAGGACCCGCGCGTGGTCCCGATGCTCGTCCGCATCGTGTCCGACAGCGATCCGCTGGGCGACGATCACGTCGTGGTGCTCGATGCGCTGGGCGCGATGGCGGCCACGCGCGACGACCGGGCGATCCCGGCCGTCGCGGCCGTGGCGCGCCAGAGGCGGCTGCTGGCCTGGAAGCGAACCGGCCAGGTCCGGCGGGCGGCGCTCATGTGCCTCGCGCGGATCGGCTCGCCGAAGAGCACCGCGGCGATCGGGGAGCTGGCGCGGACGGGCGACTGGTTCCTCCGGCGGATGGCGCGGGCCACGCCGGCACACGTGGAGACGGCAGGATGAGCGTGGCGCCCGACGAACTGGTCCGGCGGCTGAGCGCCGCCGTGCGGGCGGCGGAACTCTACGCGCCCGGCCACCCCCTGGTCCAGCGGACCGCAGGCGGGCTGCACCAGGCCGTGACCGAGGCGCTCACCGCCGCGCCGACGGTGATCGTGGGGTTCCTGGACGGCGAGGTCGTGGTGAACGACTTCCGGCTGCCCAGGAACTCGGCGACGCTGACCGGCCTGCTCCGCGACATGCGGGAGCGGCAGGTCGAGAAGATCACCTTCGCCCGGGGCGTGGAGGCCACCGACGTGCGGGCGCTGCTCGACGAGCTGCGCGACCGGTCGGCGCGCACGGGCATCGGGGACCGGCTGTCGGCGCGCGGCATCCGGCGCGTCCAGGTCGGCCGGGTCGCGGCCGACGAGGAGGACACCGAGCCGGTCGGCCTCGAGGCCGCGAAGCAGATGTACGCCAAGGCGGTGTCGACCGCCGAGCAGATCTGGGCCGCGGCCAAGAGCGGGGAGCAGCCCGACCCCGCGGGCGCCCGGCACATCATCGACGGCCTGTCGCGCCTGGTCTACCAGGACCGCACCTCCCTCATGGCGCTCACCGCGCTCAAGCGCCACGACACCTACACGTTCACCCACATGGTGAACGTCGCGGCGCTCTCGATGGCGATGGCGCGGTCGCTCAACCTCGATGGGCCGATGCTGCGCGAGTTCGGCTTCGCCGCCCTCATGCACGACATCGGCAAGGTCCACACGCCGACGGAGGTGCTGAACAAGCCCGACAAGCTGACGAAGGACGAGTTCCAGATCATGAAGCGGCACGTCGTGGACGGCGCGCACATCCTCCGGCGCACGCCGGAGGTGCCGGCCCTGGCGCCGGTCGTGGCCTTCGAGCACCACCTGAAGCAGGACCTGAGCGGCTATCCCGAGAAGGTGGGCGCGCGGACGCTCAACCTCTGCACGATGGTCGTGAGCATCGTGGACGTTTTCGACGCGCTGCGGAGCAACCGCGTGTACCGCGAGGGGCTGGCGACGGACCGGATCAAGGCGATCATGGCGCAGCAGGACGGCACGGCCTTCAACCGCGTGCTCCTGCGGCGCTTCGTCAACCTCATGGGGCTCTTCCCGGTGGGCACGCTGGTGCGGCTCAACACCGACGAGCTCGCCGTCGTGACGCTGACGCACCCGGACGACCCGTTCCGGCCGCAGGTGAAGCTGTTGCGGGACAGCCGCGGCGAGGCGCTCGAGAGGCCGGTCCTCGCCAACATGTGGGACCGCGACGATCGGGGCGACTATCCCCGGGCCGTCGTCGAGGCGGTCGACGCCGCCGAGGCGGGGGTCGACCCGCTCGCCTACCTGGAGTCCTGAGCGCGCATGTCCACCACCGCCCCGCAGGACCCGCTGGCACCGGAAGCCGCCGCCCGCCTCGCGGAGTTCGCGCGCGCGTGCAAGGCGGCCACCCGCATCGTCGCGATGTACCCCGCCAGCCACCCCGCCATCCAGGCGGCGCTCGGCCGGATCGTCGACGCGGGGAACCGGGCGACCGCCGACGGGCCGCTGGCGGTGACGGTCCTGCCCGACGACCTGCTGGTGGACGGCCGCGCGCTGCCGCGGCCCGACCCGGCAGTGGCCGACCTCGCGGCGCTGCTCCATGCGCACCTGGTGGGCGAGCTGACGGTCGGCGCGGGCATGTCGGTGGACGCCTGGCACGCGTTCCTCTCGATCGCGGCGCGGCCGCCCGAGGAGGTGCGCGCCGACGGCGGGCTCGCGCGAGCGTGGATGGCCGCCGGCGGCGGGCCGGTCGACATCAAGGAGATCGACTACGCGCACGTCCTCCGCGAGCGGACGGGCGACGGCCGGCCGGCGACGTGGGACCGGATCATCGGCGCCTGCCTCGACAGCGGGGGCGACCTCGACGGCGAGGCCCTGGGCGCGCTGCACGCGATCGCGGAGGACCCCGAGCAGCTCGCCGCGTTCCTCGCGCGGCTGCAGGAGCGGGCGCGGGCCGACGGCGAGACCGGCCGGCACCGGGTCTCGATCCTGCGGCTGGTGCAGGGGCTCGCGCGGCACGCCGCCCGTTCGTCTCCCGCCTCCCTGGACCCGATCCTCGACAACCTGGCAGGCGCGGCGTCGCGGCTGTCGCCGGACCTGCTGCTCGCGCTCGTCGCCGAGTCGTCCGCGGGCGGCGCGGACGGGCCGGACGTGGGCGCCGAGATCCGCGCGCGGCTCGATGCGGAGCAGCTCGCGACGTTCGTGGCCTCCGCGGTCCTGCGCGACGAGGGCGCGACGGCGCGGCTCGCGCAGGCGTTCCACGCGCTCGTCCCCGACGCGGAGCAGCAGGAGCTGGTGCTCGCCGGCGCGGCGCGACAGGTGGCGGCCGCCATCCCGGACCAGCCCCGGTTCGAGCAGGTCTGGTCGAGCGCGGTCGACCTGCTGACGTCGTACTCGGACGAGTCGTTCGTCTCCGAGGCCTACGCGCGCGAACTGGGAGGCGCGCGGGCCCAGGCCGCGGCCGTCGAGCGGCTCCAGGACGACCCGCCCGAGCGGCTGAGCGCCTGGCTCTCGACGGTGGGCGGCCGCGAGCTCCGGTATCTCGACCAGCAGCTGCTGCTCGACCTGCTGCGGATCGAGGCGAGGCCCGACGCCTGGGCCGGCGTCCTCGAGACCACCCTCGCCCGCCTGCACCAGCTCGTGCTCCTGGGGGACCTGCCGCTCGCGCATGCGCTGCTCGAGGCCGTCGTCGCCGTCGCCAGGACGCCCGACACCCCGTTCCACGAGGAGGCCGCCCGCGGCCTCGACCGGCTCGCGCGGGGCGAGCTGGCGGGACACGTGGCGCTCGCCGCGCGGAAGGTGTCCGACCAGGAGATGCCGCTCGTGACCGCGTTCTGCCAGGCCGTCGGCCCGGCGCTCGTCGGCCCGCTGGCCGAGGCGCTCGCGAGCGAGGGCGACGGACGCGCGGTGCGGCGCCTGCGGGACGTGATCATCGCCTTCGGCGCCGACGCGCGGGCCCACGTCGACGAGCTGCGCTCGTCGCCGAACCCCGCCGTGCGCCGCGCCGCCATCGACCTGCTGCGCGCGGTGGCCGGCAACGATGCGCTGCCGGATCTCCGGTCGCTGCTCGACGACGCGGAGCCGCAGGTGCAGCGCGACGCGCTGCGCGCGATCGTGCAGCTCGGCACGGACGAGGCCTACGCGGCGCTCGAGCAGGCGCTCGGGTCGGGCGCCGCGCGGACGCGCGACACGATCATGCAGGCCCTCGGGTCGCTCCGCGACGAGCGGGCCGCGCCGCTCTTCGTCCACATCCTCCGCCATGCGGACCACCGGGGCGGCTTCGAGCCGGTCTACACCTCGGCCATCGAGGCCCTCGCGCGCTTTGCCGGCGACCACGAGACCCTCGAGGCCCTCAGGGAGGTGCTCTACCGCGGCGAGTGGTGGGCGCCGTTCCGGACGAGCCGGCTGCGGCTGGCCGCGGCCACGGCGCTGCGCGCGACGGGCGCCGCCGCCGCGGAGCGCGTGCTCACCGAGGCCGCGGCCGCCGGCCCGCGCGGCGTGCGCCGCGCCGCCAGGGCGGCGCTGGCCCTCCCGTCGCCCAGGCCGCGGAGGGAGGCCTGATGGAGCCGGCACGCCACGCGCGGCTCGCCGACGACTTCGTCCGGCGCTTCGCGGCCGCGGTCCGCGGCGCGCAGCTCTATGCCCCGACCCACCCGCTCGTGCAGCGGGCTCTTGACGCCCTCACGGACGCCGTGGGGCCGCTCGTCGCCGACAGCCCGGCGCTCACGATCGGCTTCATCGGCCAGGAGATCGTCGTGGGCGACCTCCCGGTGCCGCGGGCCGCGGAGAGCTTCGGGGAGCTGATCAAGCGCATGCAGGCCCTCGGCATCGAGCGCGTCACGATCGAACGGGACGTGCCTCCCGACGAGCTGCGGACCCTGGCCCTCGTCGTGGCGCATCCCGAGCGCCGGGCCGGCGAGACCGCGGCCGGGGTGACGCCGGCGGACCCCGGCGAGGCCCTGGCGGGCCTCCGGCGGATCCGCGTCGGCCGGATCCAGGTCGGCGGGGGCGGGGGGCAGGCGGCCGCCGACGCCGCGACGATGCGGCGGCTCTACGGCGACAGCGTGGAGACGGCGGCGGCCCTCTGGGACCTCGCCGCCAGCGAGGGACAGCCCGACCCCCGCCAGGCCCGGGCGCTCGTGGACTCGCTCGCCCAGGCGGTCGCACAGAACCGGACGGCGCTCATCGCCCTCACGGCGCTCAAGCACTACGACAACTACACCTTCACGCACATGGTGAACGTGTCGATCCTCACGATGGCGCAGGCGCGCGCGGTCGGCGTCGAGGGCTCGCTCCTCCGCGAGTTCGGGATCGCCGCGCTGATGCACGACATCGGCAAGGTCCGCACGCCCACGGAGATCCTCAACAAGCCGGACAAGCTCGACGACCGGGAGTTCGCGGTGATGCGGCTGCACGTCGTGGACGGCGCGGAGATCCTCCGGGCCACGCCCGAGATGCCGGCCCTCGCGCCGGTCGTGGCCTTCGAGCACCACCTGCGCCTCGACGGCGCCGGCTACCCGTTCGGGGTGACCCGCACCGGCCTCAACCTCGGCACGATGCTCTGCAGCATCGCGGACGTGTACGACGCCATGCGGTCGCAGCGCGCGTACCAGCAGGCCTTCCCGACCGATCGCATCAAGGCCGTCCTCGAGCGGAACGACGGACAGCAGTTCGACCAGCACCTCGTCCGCCGCTTCACCCAGCTCGTCGGCATCTACCCGCCCGGCACGCTGGTGCGGCTCGACACCGGCGCCCGCGCGGTCGTGCTCGAGGTGCACGCCCCGGATCCCTACCGCCCCCGCGTCCGGGTCATCGCCGGCGCCGACGGGGCGCCCCTCGCGGCACCGGAAGACATCGCGCTCTGGGAGCCGGCCGAGGCCGGCCCCCGCGCGGTCAGCGCCCCGCTCGATCCCGCCGAGTACGGCGTGGACCCGCTGTCATACCTGTGACGGCCGCGTGGCGCGCCGGCCGCGCTGGTGCGCGGCGGCGCCCGGCCGGTATACTCAGCGGCACACCGAGATGCCGATGCGTCGCCCGCTGGTCCTCACGCTGCCCGCCGCGCTCGGCCTGCTCGCCGCCTGCGCCTCTCCCGCCGGCCCGGGTCCGGCGGACCTCATCATCCACGACGCGGTCGTCTACACGGTCGACGACGCGCAGCCGCGCGCGGCGGCGGTCGCCGTGGCCGACGGGCGCATCGCCTACGTGGGCGACACCGCCGGCGCGCTGGCCATGCGCGGCCCCGACACCGAGGTGATCGACGCCGGCGGCCGGGCGCTCGTGCCGGGCCTCGAGGACGCGCACGGCCACTTCACCGGCCTCGGCGCCAGCCTGCAGAGCCTCGACTTCCGTGGCACGACGAGCTACGACCAGGTCGTGACCCTCGTCCGGGCGCGGGCCGCCGACGCGCGGCCCGGGGAATGGATCGTCGGCCGCGGCTGGGACCAGAACGACTGGGCCGACAGTGACTGGCCGACGCACGACGCGCTGAGCGCCGCCGCGCCCGCGAACCCGGTCTACCTCACCCGGATCGACGGCCACGCCGCGCTGGTCAACCGCGCGGCGATGAGCGCCGCCGGCCTCACGGCCGCGACGCCCGACCCCGAGGGCGGCCGGATCATCCGGGCCGCGGACGGCGCCCCCACGGGCGTGCTCGTCGACCGCGCCCAGGCGCTCGTGGCCGCCGGTATCCCGCCGATCACCGACATGCAGCTCGAGGAGCAGATCCTGCTCGCCGACCGCGAGGCCACGCGGCTCGGGCTGACGATGGTGCACGACGCCGGCACGACGCCGCGCGTGGTGGAGGCGTACAAGCGCCTGATCGACCGCGGCGCCCTGAAGACCCGCCTCTACGTGATGCTCCGCGGCCCGCTGTCGATGCTGGCGCCGGAGTTCGCGCGCGGACCGCTCACCGACTACGGCGACCACCACCTGGCCGTGCGGGCCATCAAGATCGTGGCGGACGGCGCGCTGGGCTCCCGTGGCGCGGCGCTGCTCGAGCCGTACGCCGACGAGCCCGGCACGTCGGGCTTCCTGACGACGCCGGCCGACGAGATCTACGCGCAGACGCTCGCGGCGTCGAAGGCGGGCTTCCAGACCGCCATCCACGCGATCGGCGATCGCGCCAACCGCGTCGTGATGGACACCTTCGCGCGCGTCCAGGCGGAGGTGCCGGGCGCGCGGGCGCTGCGGATGCGGAACGAGCACGCGCAGATCCTCGACGCGGCCGAGATCCCGCGGTTCGCCGCGCTCGGCGTGATCGCGTCGATGCAGGCCACGCACGCCACGTCGGACATGCCCTGGGTGGCCGCGCGCCTGGGCGAGGCGCGGGTCGCCGAAGGGGCGTACGTGTGGCAGCGGCTGCTGCGGACCGGCGTCGTGCTGGCCAACGGGTCCGACTTCCCCGTCGAGGAACCGAACCCGATGCTGGGCTTCTACGCCGCCATCACCCGGCAGGACCGCGCCGGGCAGCCGCCCGGCGGCTGGATGCCCGACGAGCGCCTCACCCGCGACGAGGCGCTCAGGTCGTTCACGTGGAACGCGGCCTACGCCGCGCACGCCGAGGACGACCTCGGCTCGATCCGCGTGGGCAAGCTCGCCGACCTCGTCCTGCTCGAGACCGACATCATGCAGGCCGAGCCCGCCGCGATCCCCGGCACCCTCGTGGCGGCGACGATCATCGGCGGCGAAGTCGTGTACCGCAGGCGGTGATGTCACGCCTGCCTGCCGCGGCCCACGGCCGGCCGGCCGCGCCGCCGGCCCACCGCCACGCCGCCATTCGAGGAAGGTCCGCATTCATGCGTTCGCGATTCCTGGCTGCCCTGGCGGGCAGCGTGCTCGTCGGCTCCCTCATCGCCTGCGGCACCGCCACCCCTCCGCCGCCGGCCGTCACCGCGCCGAAGCTGCTCGTCGTGCTCGTCGTCGACCAGATGCGCTTCGACTACATCGCCCGCATGGACCAGCGGTGGACGCGGGGCTTCCGGCGTCTCCTCGACGAGGGGGCGCTCTTCACGGAGGCCCGGTACCCGTACCTGAACACGGTGACCTGTGCCGGGCACTCGACGATCGGCACGGGGACGTTCCCCGCCACGCACGGCGTGTTCCTCAACGAGTGGTGGAGCCGTGAACGGGGCCGCCGCATCGCGTGCACCGACGACGGCGTGTCCCAGCCCGTGTCCTACGCCAGCCTGCCGGAGCCGACGGGCCACGGCGCGGGCCTGCAGCAGGTGCCGACGCTGGCCGACCGCCTGCGCGAGCGCTCGCCGGGCTCGCGCGTCGTGACGCTCTCGATGAAGGCGCGGAGCGCCGTGATGCTCGCGGGCCACGGCGGGACCGCGGTCACCTGGTTCGGCGACAACGACAACTGGGCCACGTCGACCCAGTACACCGAGACCCTCGTCCCCGAGGTGAAGGACTTCGTCGACCAGCACCCGGTCGCGGCGGACCAGGACGCCGTCTGGGACCGCGTCCTGCCCGCGGACACCTACACCGGGGCGGACGACGGCGTGGGCGAGCGCCCGAAGAAGGGATGGACCGCGACGTTCCCGCATCCGCTGGCGGGCGCGCCCGGCACCCCCGACACCCAGTACCTCACGCTGTGGCGGCGCAGCCCGTTCAGCGACGCGTACCTCGGCCGCATGGCCGCGGCGCTCGTGGAGCGCTTCGGCCTCGGGCGCGGCGACAGCCCCGACCTGCTGGGCGTGAGCTTCTCGGCGCTCGACTACGTCGGGCACGACTTCGGGCCCGACTCGCAGGAGGTGCAGGACACCCTCCTGCGGCTCGACGAGACGATCGGGACGCTGCTCGACGCGCTCGACCGCCAGGTCGGGCGCGGCAACTACGCCGTGGCGCTCTCGGCGGACCACGGGGTCGCGCCGATTCCCGAGGCACAGGCCGGGAACGCCGGCCGCGTGCCGCCGGCGGCGATCGCGGCCGCGGTGAACGACGCCCTGGCGGACCTCGGCCCCGGGCCCCACGTGGCGGACGTCGACTACACGAACGTCTACTTCACGACGCGCACGCGCGAGGCGCTCGCCGCCGCCCCCGGGGCCCGCGAGCGCGCGATGGCCGCCGTCGGCGCGCTGCCCGGCGTGGCGCGTGTCCTCGACGCCACCGGCCTCGGGACGGGCCGCGACAGCGCGGACCCTGTCGTCCGCGCGGCCGCCTTCAGCTACGTCCCTGGCCGCAGCGGCGACCTCATCGTGGTCCCGCGCGAGGGCTGGGTGCTGTCGTCGAGCGACGCCACCACGCACGGCTCGCTGTACGAGTACGACCAGCACGTCCCGGTCCTGCTGGCCGGGCCGGGGCTGGCGCCCGGCCGGTACGCCGCGCCGGCCTCGCCCGCCGACATCGCCCCGACGCTCGGCGCGCTGGTCGGCCTGGTCCTCCCGGGGACCGAGGGCCACGTCCTGACGACGGCGGCGCCGTGACCGGGGGGCGCCACCCGGGCGCCGAAGCGCGTAAGATGGAGGGGCCGCGCCGCACGGGGACCCGATGCCCCTTCCCGGAACAGGACACGCCCCTATGACGACTCGCGATGGGCGCCGGACGCTGATCCGCGCCGGATTGACGGCCGCCTGCGCGGCCGGCCTCTGGGTCGCCAGCGGTCTCGGCCAGGCCGACCCGCTCGCGGGCGCCGCCCGCGCGGTGGTGCAGGCCACCGGACTCCCGGCGATCGACCGCGGGCTCCGCGACCAGGACCCGGCGCGCGCCCCTCGCGGGGAGCGCACGCCCCGCCGGGCGCGGCGCGCCGACGGCGGCCGCGCCGATCGCCCGTACCTCGCCGACTCCCTCATCGTGAAGTTCAAGGACGGCAGCCAGGGCCCGGCCGTCGTGTCGGCGATGGACGCGGCCGGCGCGATCGACAGGTCGCGGCCATCCTCCGCCGACTTCGACATCGTGACGCTGGCGGCGGGGACCGACCCCGAGGCCGCGGCGGCCGCGTTCCGCGCGCGGCCGGACGTGGAGTACGCGCAGCCGCGCTACCTGAACCACGCGATGCTGCGGCCCAACGACCCGTTCTACGACCGGCAGTGGAACCTCACCGGGCTCGACATGGAGCGCGCGTGGGACATCCAGCCCGGCGCCAGTTCCAGCATCGTGGTCGCCGTGCTCGACAGCGGCGTCGCGTACAAGACGGTGACGGTGCGCTACGACGCGGCCTTCCCGTTCCAGCTCGACGACGACGGGCCGGTGTTCCCGGCGCTCGGGGTCGTGGACGTCCCCTTCGCCGCCGCGCCGGACCTCGGCGAGGCGTCGCGGTTCGTCGCGCCGCGCGACTTCGTGTGGGGCGACGACCTCCCGCTCGACCTCGACGGCCACGGCACGCACGTGAGCGGCACGATCGGCCAGCTGACGAACAACGGGATCGGCGTCGCCGGGATGGCCTTCAACGTCCGGATCATGCCGGTCAAGGTGATCGCCGAGCTGTGGGACGACATCTTCGGCAGCCCGTTCGCCGGGACCGACGACGTGGTCGCCCGCGGCATCCGCTACGCCGCGGACAACGGCGCGAAGGTCATCAACATGAGCATCGGCCGCGAGGAGGGCGGCCCGGCGCCCGCCGTCGAGGCGGCGCTCGAGTACGCGGTGTCGCGCGGCGCCTTCGTCGCGATCGCGGCCGGCAACGCGCGGGACACGGGCAACGCCCCGAGCCGGCTCGCCGAGATCGCGCCACGCATCCAGGGCGTCGTCGCGGTGGGCGCGGTCGGCCGGAGCTTCGACCTGGCGTACTACTCGACGACCGCGCGCTACGTGGAGATCGCGGCGCCCGGCGGCGACCAGCGGCGCGACGGCGGGACGGGCGGCGTGCTCCAGCAGACCCTCGACCTCGACCTGCTGAACACCTACGAGGGCGGCCCGGCCACCTACACCGCGCCGCGCGCCGACGCGTTCGCCTACTACTACTTCCAGGGAACCTCGATGGCCACGCCCCACGTCTCGGGCTTCGCCGCCCTGCTGATGCAGCAGGGCATCACGAGCCCCGCGGCCATCGAGGCCGCCATGACCCGCTTCGCGACCGACAAGGGCACGCCGGGCCGCGACGACGCCTACGGCGCCGGCCTGATCAACCCGCGGGCGACGCTGCGCGGGCTGGGGCTGGCGCGATGAGCGGGCTCGCCAGGCGCCTGGGCGTCGCGGCGCGGGTGCTGCCGCTGCTGCTCCTCTCGGCGGCGACGGTCCACGCGCAGGGCACGCCCGTGCAGGTGCGCGGCGTCGCGCTCGCCGGCAGCACCACCTTCGCGTCGGGCAAGAGCTTCGACGCGGTGCTCGGCTCGTCCAGCGGGGGCATCGTCGGCGGCGGCGGCCAGGTCCTCCTGCCGCGCGGCATCTACGTCGAGGTGGTGGCCTGGCGGTTCGCGGCCGATGGCGAGCGCGTGTTCATCGGGGCGAACAACGAGGTCTTCCGCCTCGGCATCCCGGTCTCGGTGACGGTGACGCCGGTCGAGCTCACCGCGGGCTGGCGCTTCGCGGGCCGGGGTGGCCGCATCGTGCCGTACGTGGGCGGCGGGTGGAGCTCGTACCGGTACACGGAGACGTCGCAGTTCGCCGAGCCCGACGAGGAGGTGCAGGCGCGCCACGGCGGCGTCCACGTGGTGGGCGGCGCGGAGGTGCAGGTCCTGCGGTGGCTGTCGGTCGGCGGCGAGGCGGCCTGGTCGCGGGTGCCGAACGCGCTCGGGGACGCCGGCGTCGCCGCCGCGTTCGGCGAGGACAACCTTGGCGGCACGAGCGTCCGCGTCAAGATCACGATCGGCGGGTGACACGGCGTTCGCGCGCCGGGTGCTGAGCGTCGTGCGGCGGATCCCGCCGGGACGCGTGACCACCTACGGCACGGTCGCGCGGCTCGCGGGCCGGGCGCGGGCGGCCCGCGCGGTCGGCAACATCATGCGGCAGGGCGGCGTGCCCGGGGTGCCGTACCACCGCGTGGTGGCCGCCGGCGGGCGCCTGGGGGGCTTTGGCGGCGCGCCGGGCCTCAAGCGGAGCCTGCTCGTCGCCGAAGGCCTCGTCGTGTCCGGCGGCCGGGTCCGGGGATTCGCCGAGGCGGCCTGGCCGTAGCCGGGGGCCCGGGCCGGCGCCCACCGAACCGATCCCGCCCCCGTCTCGTCTAGTGGGAGTGAACGCGCGGCCATCGCCGCGACGTCCGCCGCGGCCCGTGACGGAATCGCCCGGCGGCCATCAACCCCGCATGACATGCCCTCGTCTAAGCCTGTAGAAGACGTGAGAACCTCGGACCGCGCCCTCGTGGCGCGCATTCGCGGTGGCGACGGCGGCGCCTTCGAGGAGCTGTACCAGCAGCACGCCTCGCGGCTCTACAATCTCGCGTATCGGATGGCCGGCGGCGCGCAGGACGCGGATGACCTGCTGCAGGACATCTTCCTGCTGGCCTACCGCAAGATCGGCGGCTTCCGCGGCGAGTCGTCGCTGGGGACCTGGCTCTACCGGCTGGCGATGAACCACTGCCTCGACGTGCTGCGGAGCCGGCAGGCGCGGATGGGCCAGCAGACCGACTCGCTCGACGCCGACGGCGCGCCACCGGTGGCGAGTCCCGGCACCCCCGCGCTCGGGGCGGTGAACCGGCTGGACCTGGAGCGGGGCGTGAGCCAGTTGCCGCCGGCGTGCCGGGCCGCGTTCCTCCTGCACGACGTGGAGGGCTTCGGGCACCAGGAAGTCGGCGCCATCCTGGGCATTTCGGAAGGGACGTCGAAGTCGCAGGTCCACAAGGCGCGCCTGCGGCTGCGGGCGTTCCTGACACAGGGTCTATCAGGTCATGGAGTGTAGGGCGTTCGCGGACGACATCGCCGGACTCGTCGAGGGCGAGCTCGACCCCGCGCGGCGGCGGGCGATCGAGCGGCACCTCGAGGGGTGCGAGGCGTGCCGCGCCCTGGTGGCGGACCTCGGGACGATCCGGGCGGCGGCGTTCACGCTGGAGCGGCACGAGCCGCCGGCCGACGCGTGGCAGCGGCTCGAGACGCGCCTCGCGGCCGAGCCGCCGCCGGCCGGACGCCTGCCGGGGTGGCCCGCGGCGCTCGGCCGCGCGGGCTGGCTCGCGGCGGCGGCCGCGCTGCTCCTGGTGACGGCCGCCGGCTTGTACCCCCTGGTGGGCCGAAGCCCCGGGGCCTCGGGGGCCGGCGCCGGGACGCCCCCCGACGACGCCGCGCTCGTGGCCTCGGTCGAGGCGGACCTCCAGGCCGCCGAGACGCACTACCAGAAGGCCATCGACGGCCTCGAGCAGATCGCGGCGAGCGACAGCGACGCGCTCGACCCGCAAGTGGCGGCGGTGCTGCAGAAGAACCTGCAGGTCATCGACCAGGCCATCGGCGAGAGCCGGGCGGCGCTGCGGGCCGAGCCGGCGAGCCAGTACGCGCAGGACAGCCTCTTCGACGCGATGCGCTCGAAGGTCTCGCTGCTCCAGCAGACCGTCGAGCTGATCAACGAGATGCGCAAGGGCAACCAGGCCGAAGCCGGGCGCCTCATCCAGGGTCTGAAACAGCCATGAACACCTCAACCGTCACCCGGTTCACCGCCGTCGTCCTGCTCGCCGCCAGCACGCCGGCGATCGCCGCCGTCACCCAGCGCGACGCCCGCGCGGCCGATGGGCGGACGGCCTGGTACGAGCGCTATGTCGAGGCCCGCCAGGGCGGCCAGCAGACCGACCGCGTGTCCGAGACGTTCCGCGTGGGCGACGGCGGCGCGCTCGACCTGGAGAACCTGTCCGGGGACGTCGAGGTCACCGGCGGCGACGGGCAGGACATCCGCGTCGAGGCCGTGAAGCGCGTCCGCGCGCGCGGCGGCGACGCCGACCGCCTGCTCGAGGCGCTGCGTGTCGACATCAGGCGGGTGGGCGACCGCATCGAGGTGCGGACCCAGTACCCCCGGTCGACGGGGCGTGACGTCTCGGCCAGCGTGGCGTACACGGTCACGGTGCCGTCGGGCGCCTCGGTCGCGGTCAAGACGGTCTCGGGCGACGTGCGGGTGCTGCGGGTGGCGGGAGAGGTGCGCGCGGAGTCGGTGAGCGGCAACGTGGAGGTGACCGGGACGCCGAACCTCGCGACGGCCAAGTCGGTCTCGGGGAACGTCACCGCCCGTGACATCGGCTCCCGGACCACCCTGTCGCTCGGCAGCGTCAGCGGCGACGTCGTGGCCCGCAACCTGAAGGTGCGGACGCTCGAGGCCGGCTCGGTGAGCGGCGACCTGGACCTCGTCGATCTCGAGGTCGAGCGCCTGGAGGCCAAGTCGGTCAGCGGCAACGTGGAGTTCACGGGGGCGCTGGCCCGCGGGGGCCGGTACGAGCTGTCGTCCCATTCCGGGGACATCCGGCTCCATCTCGCCAGCGACACGGGCTTCGAGCTCGACGCCAACAGCTTCAGCGGCAGCATCCGCTCGGACCTGCCGATCACCATGCGGTCCGACGGCGGCCGTGGCCGTCGCTCGCGGTCGAACCAGTCCATCCGCGGGTCGTACGGCGACGCCAGCGCCATCCTGTCGGTCCGGTCGTTCAGCGGCAGCGTCGTCATCGCGCGCCGCTAGCGGGCGCCGGCCGGGCGCTGACAGCCGGGCTGGCGTGAAGGACTGTATAATGGCGGCAGGAGGACAGGGATGAAGTACACGTGGCTTGCGGGCATCCTGCTGCTGGGTTTCCTCGTGGTCCCGGCGGGGGCGCAAACGACAGGCGCCGTCCCCACGGGCGAGACGAGCCTCGGCACGGTGACGATTCCCCGGACGGTGATGGCGGACGGCAAACCGCTGATGCGGGGCCGCTATCAGGTGCGCCTCACGGCCCAGGCGGCCATGCCGGCCGTGGCCGGCCAGTCGATGGAGCGCTGGGTCGAGTTCGTGCAGGGTGGCGAGACGAAGGGCCGCGAAGTGGTCAGCATCGTGCCGGCCGACGAGTGGGACCAGCTCTACGGCGAGACCGGACCGCGCCCGGCCACCGGCGGGGTGCGTGTCGAGATGCTGAAGGGCAACGATTACCTCCGCATCTGGATCAACCGCGGCGGGATCAACTACCTGATTCACCTGCCGCCGCAGAGCTAGACCCGGCGGCGGGTCCGGGCGGCTGCAGGCAGCGCGCCCCGGCAACGGACGGACGAAGGGCCGGCCCGCACATGCGAGCCGGCCCTTTGTCGTGTCTGGCGGGCCGGGCTCCCGGCCCGGCCCTCGCCTATCCCCCGATGGACATCACGTCGAACTGCTCGTGGTGCAGGTGGACGTCCGGCTTGACGATGACGTCCTTGCCGAGGGCGTGCTTCAGGTCCTTGAGGACGGCGCGCTCCTCGTCCTTGAGGGCGCGCGCGATGTCGGGGTTGACCCGGAGCAGCACGCCCGGGCCGTCCATGTCGACGCCGACCTTGCGGACCTCGGCGAGGATCTCGTAGCAGATCGTCGAGCTCGACTTGATGCTGCCGGTGCCGGAGCAATACGGGCAGGGCTCGGTGAGGACGCGCTCGAGGCTCTGCTTGACGCGCTTCCTGGTGATGATGACGAGGCCGAAGTCCGAGACCTGGAGCGCCTTGGACGGGGCGCGGTCCTTGCGCAGCTCCTGCTCCACCGCCTGGAAGACCTTCTGGCGGTTCTTCTTCTCCTCCATGTCGATGAAGTCGAGCACGATGATGCCGCCGAGGTCGCGGAGCCGCACCTGGCGGACGATCTCCTTGACGGCCTCGAGGTTGGTCTTGAGGATCGTGTCCTCGAGCCGTCCCGCGGTCTTCTTGCCGACGTAGCGCCCGGTGTTGACGTCGATGGCGACGAGGGCCTCGGTCTGGTTGACGACGATCGAGCCGCCGGACTTGAGCCAGACCTTGCTGCGGAGGGCCTTGTCGAGCTCGGCCTGGACGCCGTACTCCTCGAAGATCGGGTAGTCCTTGTCGTACAGCTTCACGCGCGGCGCGAGGTTCGGCATGATCCGCTCGATGAAGTCGAGCACGCGCTCGTGCTCGCGCCGGTCGTCGATGCGGATCGCGGTGAAGTCGTCGGTCAGCAGGTCGCGCAGGAGCTTGTTGATGAGGCTGGGCTCGCGATAGACGATGGCGGGCGCGCGCTGCGACTCCGACTTCTGCCGCATCTCGGTCCAGATCTTCAGGAAGTAGTTGAGGTCCGAGAGGATGTCCTCCTTCGGCCGGCCCTCCGCGGCCGTGCGGATGATCACCCCGCCGCCGAAGTTGTGCTGCTCGCGGAACTCGCGGACGATCCCGCGGAGCCGCTGCCGCTCCTCGCGGGTCGCGATCTTGCGCGAGACGCCGATGTGGTCGACGGTCGGCATGAACACGAGGAAGCGGCCGGGCAGGGTGACGTGCGAGGTGAGCCGGGCGCCCTTGGTGCCGAGCGGCTCCTTGGCGACCTGGACGACGACGTCCTGGCCCTCCTTGAGCAGGTCCTCGATCCGGGGCTCGGGCGTCTTCTCGCGATCCTCCCGGTTGCCGCCGCGCCCCCCGCGGCCGCCGCGCCCCCCGCCGCCGCTCGTGGCGGCCGCCGCACCCGCCTCGACCGCCGCCGGCGCGTCCTCGTCGTCCTCCTCGCCGCTCAGGCGCTCGAACTCCTCGACGGTGTTGATCACGTCGGAGACGTAGAGGAACCCGTCGCGCTCGAGCCCGAGGTTGACGAACGACGACTGCATGCCCGGCAGCACCTTCGAGACGCGGCCCTTGTAGACGTTGCCGACGACGCCCCTGTTGCGCTCGCGCTCGACGAAGATCTCGGCGAGCTGGTCGTCCTCGAGGATGGCCACACGGGTCTCGTGGCCGTTCGAGGCGATGATCATCTCTTTGGTCATGGTGGTGGGATCAGTTCGTGAATCGGCGCATCCGGACGTTCAGGACGAGGCCGAAGCCGGCAAGGGTGGCGATCATGGACGACCCGCCATAGCTCATCAGGGGCAAGGTCAGTCCCTTGACGGGCGCCAGTCCCGCCGACATGGTGATGTTGTAGATGACCTGGAACGTGAACGACGCGAGCACGCCCAGGACGAGATAGGCTCCCAGCCGATCCTTGGCGAGCCGGGCCGCATCGAGCGCCCGGAGGATCACGAACAGGTACAGCGCGAGCGCGACGAGCACCCCCACGAAGCCCTGTTCCTCGCCGAGGACGGAGAAGATGAAGTCGTTGTGGGCGACGGGCAGGAACCGCAGCTGCCCCTGCGTGCCCTCCCGGAACCCCTTGCCCCACACCCCGCCGGAGCCGACGGTGATGCGGGCCTGGATCTGCTGGTACCCGGCGCCCCGCGCGTCCTGGGCCGGGTCGAGGAAGGTCTCGATGCGCTCGCGCTGGTAGTCCTGGAGGCCGAACTTCCAGGCGACCGGCGCGGCCATGGCGCCGACGAGCGCCAGGATGGCGAGATACCGCAGGGGCAGGCCGGCGGCGTAGGTGATGGCGAAGAGAATCGGGAGCAGCGTCACGGCCGTCCCGAGGTCGGGCTGCCGCGAGATGAGGAGCAGGGGGATCGCGGTGAGGACGCCCGCGACGACGAGGTCGTGGTTGGTGAGCAGGGTCCGGCGGCTCTCGCCGAGCATCTTGGCGAGCACGAGCGCCAGCACGGCCTTGGCGAACTCGGACGGCTGCAGGTTGAAGAACCCGAAGTCGATCCAGCGGCGCGACCCGCCCCGGACCGCCCCGAAGACGAGGACGCCGACGAGCAGCAGGAGCATCGCGAGGTAGATCAGGTGCGACTTGTCGGCCAGGGACCGGTAGTCGATCGACAGCGCCACGGTCATGGCGACCAGCCCGAGGCCGATCGCGTACACCTGCGTCCAGTAGATGCGGCCGGCGCCGCCGGTCGCGCTGTAGATCATCGTCAGGCCAATCGCGCAGAGCACGGCGATGGCCGCGATGAGGAGCCAGTCGATGTGGTGATAGAGGCGCCGCTCGAACATGGTCGTGTCCGCCGCCTCAGCGACCCGGGCCCCCGCCCGGTCGCGTGCGCTCCGCCTCGGCGGCCGGCC
This sequence comes from Vicinamibacterales bacterium, assembly GCA_050250645.1. Taxonomy (GTDB): domain Bacteria; phylum Acidobacteriota; class Vicinamibacteria; order Vicinamibacterales; family UBA2999; genus JBFWVR01. Next base: position 221,559 of record JBFWOG010000002.1, on the reverse strand, counting down.
GGTCGGCGCCGCCGGCCGCGGCGGCCGCCGCCGCGCCGCCACTCACCGGGGCGGGCAGGGCCGGCCGGGGCAGCTCGGGCAGGGGCCGGCCCTCCTGCTCGGCGTAGTAGGTCTCGATGATGTGGCGCGCGATCGGCGCCGCCAGGTAGCCGTGCTCGCTGTGCTCGGCGAAGACGACGCCGGCGAGCACCGGGTTGTCGCGCGGCACGAAGAAGACGAACCAGCCGTGGTCCCGCAGGTCCTTCTCGCTGCCGCGGGCGCGGGCGCTCGCGCGCCCCTGGTTCGAGATCACCTGCGCCGTCCCGGTCTTGCCGACGACGTCCCGGCCGGCGATGCGCGCCCGGCCCGCCGTCCCGTGCTCGTTGACGGCCATCCAGAGCCCCTGGTGCACGGCCTCCAGGGTCTCGGGCTTCATGAGGAAGGGGGTGAACGGGTTCGAGGGCGGCGGCACCGGCGTCCACCCCTCGCCGTCGTCCACCGCGTTGACGAGCCGCGGCACGACGCGCGTGCCGCCGTTGGCGACGGTGGACATCATCACGGCCATCGACATCGGGGTGACCGACACCTGCCCCTGCCCGATGGCGACCGAGATCGTCTCGCCCGCGTACCACTTCTCACCCGTCCGCTCCAGCTTCCATTCGGGTGACGGCACGATGCTCTCGACCTCGTTCGGCAGGTCGATACCCGTCTTGCCCGCCAGCCCCAGCTTGTCGGCCCACTCGTGGATGCGGTCGATGCCGAGCATGTTGCCGAGCGTGTAGAAGTAGACGTTGCACGACTGCTCGAGCGCGTGCTCGAGGTCGATGTTGCCGTGCCCGCGGGCGAGGTGGCACTGGAAGTACCGCCCGTAGAACGTCGCGCCGCCCGGGCAGTAGATCTTGTGGTCGGGCGTAATCAGCCCTTCCTCGAGCGCCGCCGTGGCGACGACGATCTTGAAGGTCGACCCCGGCGAGTAGCGGCCCTGGATCGCCCGGTTCTGCAGGGGGCGGAGCTGGTCGGTGTTGAGCGCCTGCCAGGCCGCCCTGTCGATGCCGGTCGCGAACGCGTTCGGGTCGTAGGCGGGCAGGCTGACGTAGGTCAGCACGTCGCCGTTCCGCGGGTCGAGCACCACGGCGGCGCCGGAGTACCCGGCGGCGTGGAAGCCTTCCTCGGCCGCGCGCTGCATGTTGTAGTCGATCGTCAGCTGCACCCGCCGGCCCTCGACCGGCGGCTCCTCCTCGATCGCCCGGATCTCCCGGCCCATGCTGTTGACGACGACGAGGCGCTTGCCGTCCTCCCCCATCAGCAGCTGGTTGTAGACGCGCTCGATCCCCGACTGCCCCACGATGGCGCCGCTCGGCACGCCGTCGTCGCTGACCTGCTGGTCGCTCGCCTCGCCGACGTAGCCGATGAGGTGCGCGCCGAGCGAGTCGGAGGGGTACTGCCGCGTCGGCACCTCCTGGACCACGACGTCCGGCAGCTCGAAGTCGAGCCGGCGCGCCGTGACCGCCGCCACCTGCGCGAGCGACGCATCCTGGATGACGACGATCGGGCGGTAGGCCGGCTCGCGGCGGTGGCGGTCCACCGTGTCGCGCACCTGGGCTTCGGGCACGCCGGTGACCTGCGCGAGCAGCCGGACGGTGCGGTCGAGGTCCTTGGTGTGCTCGCGGACGATCGAGATGTTGAAGGAGTGCCGGTTCTCGACGAGCACCCGGCCCGTGCGGTCGTAGATCACGCCCCGCGGCGCCCGGAGGGGCAGCGTCCGCTGGTGGTTGTTCTCCGCCATCTCCTGGAACCGGGCGTGCTGGACGACCTGCAGGAACCAGAAGCTGACCGCGAGCAGGATGAAGGCACAGACCACGCCCACCCTGAGCGCGGTCAGGCGCGAGGCGAGGCGGCGACGATCCTCCGCAATGGCCATCAGACGTAGTCTCTTCCGTCCCCCGGCGCCGGCGGCGCCGGTCCGGGGGACCGCGTTAAGCGTACACCGATTACCGCTTCAGCGGCCGGCGCGCGCGCCGCCGCTCCGCGATGCCAGGCAGCCAGTCGATGAGCTGGAACAGGACGACCCCCACGAAGCCGTTCCCCACCCCCTGGCCCAGCACCGCGGCGTAGGGCTCGGGGAACGACCGCAGGTCCAGCAGCACGTACAACCCCATGAACACGGCCGCGTGCAGGACCGTGGCCAGGAAGAACACGACGAACCGCGGCAGGGGGGCGGTGACGATGAACTGCGTGCCCACGACCCCCGCCAGGAAGCCCACCACCGTCTTCGACAGTCCCCCGATGCCGAGGACGCCGCTCGACAGCGCGTCCTGGATCAGGCCGGCCAGCGTCCCCGCCAGCAGCCCCGTCACGGGCCCCGACCGGAGCGCGAAATACACCACGACGATGAGCGCCAGGTCGAGCGCGGCGCTCCCCCGGATCACGAAGCTCGCCAGCGTCGTCTGGAGCGCGAGGGCGACGACGATCGCCGCCACGACCCTCGCGGCCTTCACTCGGGGTCCCCGGGCCGCTCGGCCGCGGCGGGCGGCGTCAGGACGACCAGGACCTCCTCCAGGCGCGAGAAGTCGACGGCTGGCCGGATGGCGATCACCGGGAACGACCCCGGCCCGCGGTCCTGGATGTCCTCGACCGTGCCGATGACGAACCCCTTCGGGTAGATGCCGTCGATGCCCGAGGTCACGACGAGGTCGCCCGTCTTGACGTCCGCCGTGCCGGGCACGTAGTCCATCTCCAGCGTCGCGCCGCCCACTCCCACCACGACGCCCTGGGCGCGCGTGCGCTCGACGAGCGCCCCCACGGCGGCGTTGCGGTCGATGAGCAGCTGCACCTTCGAGGCGCGCAGGCTGGGCAGGATGATGCGGCCGACGACGCCGTTGGGCGAGATCACGGCCATGTCGGCCTCGAGGCCGTCATGGGTGCCCTTGTCGATCGTCATCGTCCGGAACTCGGGGCTCGCGGAGGCGGCGATGACCTCCGACGCGGTGGTCTGCAACCCGGCCCGGTTGCGGAGTTCGAGGAGCTGGCGGAGGCTCTCGGTGCGCTGCGCGAGGGCGCGCTCCTCCTGGAGGCGCACCTGCAGCGCCTGGAGCTCGCGGCGGAGGGCGTCGTTCTCGGCCTCGACCTCGCGGAGGGCGACGTAGCCCGACCAGAGGCCGCGCCCTGCGTCCACCGTGGTGGTGGTCAGGCGCTGGACCTCCGCGAAGGCGCCGAAGATGACCGCCTGCAGCAGCGGCAGGCCGCTCTTCGTGTTGACCTGGGCGGAGATCAGCCCGACGTGCAGCACGATGGCCGCGGCGAGCAGGACGCCCGGGCGTTGGCGGATGTCGGCAAGTGCCATGCAGTCGAGCCGGGTCGGGAGGCCGGGCGGCCGCGCGGGCCCGCCCGGCCGTCAGTCAATCGCGATCTTCCGGAGCAGATCGAACTCGGACAGCATCTTGCCGGCGCCGAGCACGACCGACGACAGCGGGTCCTCCGCCATGGTGACCGGCAGCCCGGTCTCCTCGCGCAGGCGCTTGTCGAGGTTGCGCAGCAGCGAGCCGCCGCCGGTCAGGACGATGCCGCGGTCGACGATGTCGGCCGACAGCTCCGGAGGGGTGCGTTCGAGCGCGACCCGCACGGCATCGACGATCACGTTGACCGTCTCGGCCAGCGACTCGCGGATCTCCTCGTCGGTGATGGTGATGGTCTTCGGCACGCCCTCGATGAGGTGGCGGCCCTTGATCTCCATCGTGATGCGCTCCTCGAGCGGGTAGGCCGACCCGAGCTCGACCTTGATCTGCTCCGAGGTGCGCTCCCCGATCAGGAGGTTGTACGTCTTCTTGATGTACTGGATGATCGCCTCGTCCATCTCGTTGCCCGCGACCCGCACCGCCTTGCTGTAGACGATGCCCGCGAGCGAGATGACGGCGATGTCCGTCGTGCCGCCGCCGATGTCGACGACCATGGACCCGGCCGGCTCGGTGATCGGGAGTCCCGCGCCGATCGCGGCCGCCATGGCCTCCTCGATGAGGTGGACCTCGCTGGCCTTCGCCCGGTACGCGCTGTCCTTGACCGCCCGCTTCTCGACCTGGGTGATCTCCGACGGCACGCCGATGACGATGCGGGGGCGGACCCAGACGTTCCCGTTATGCGCCTTCTTGATGAAGTAGGTCAGCATCTTCTCGGTCACGTCGAAGTCCGCGATGACGCCGTCCTTCATCGGCTTGATGGCGACGATGTTGCCGGGGGTACGCCCCAGCATCTCCTTCGCCTCGCGCCCGACCGCCTCGACCCGGCCATTGACCTTGTTCACCGCGACGATCGACGGCTCGTTGACCACGATGCCGCGGCCCTTCGCGTACACGCAGGTGTTGGCCGTCCCGAGGTCGATGGCCAGATCGGTGGAGAGAAATGACAGGAACGACCCGAGTCCCAAGGGGACTGCTCCTTCCGCGACGCGGGCGTCAGGCCCGCGCGAGTGACAAACCGTGCATCAACGCTCGGGCTCGCCGAGCGCGACACGAATCCCGTTCTTCCCGGACGCCTTGACCCGGTACATGGCCATATCGGCCGTTCGCACCAGCTCTTCAGCCGACGCCGCCGCATCGGGCAGCGTCGCGACCCCCACCGAGGCGGTCAGCCGGACGACCAGGCCGTCCGCCGCCAGGAAGTGGTGGCCTTCCAGCCGCTCCCGGACGCGCTCGGCCACCGCCGCCGCGCCCTCGCCCCCTGTATCGGGCAGAACGACCGCGAACTCATCCCCCCCGAAGCGGGCGACCACATCCGTCTCGCGGGCCGACCCCCGAATCACCCCCGCCGCCTCGACGAGCGCCCGGCTCCCCGCCTGGTGCCCGTGCGAGTCGTTGACGCTCTTGAACCCGTCGAGGTCCAGGAACAGCAGGGACAGCGGACGGCCCGACCGCGAGGCCCGCTTGGCCTCCCGGCGCAGCACCTGGTTCAGGTACCGCGAGTTGTACAGCTCCGTCAGGTCGTCGGTGACCGACAGTGCCTGCGCCCGCCCCAGCGCCATGGCGACGTCCAGCGCCATCGCCGGCCCCTCGAGGGCCGCCTGCAGCAGCGCCAGCCCCTCCGGCGCCAGCCGCGGCGGCGTCCCCGACGCGGCCTCGTCGATCAGCACCACCGCGCCCACCGCGCGCCCCCGGCACCGCAGCGGCAGGCCGAGCGCGGCCCCCCCGGGTTCGCGGCTCCGCGGGTCGCGGCTCACGTCGGCCGTGGCCAGCTCGCGCCCGTGCCGCACGACCCACCGCCCCACGGCGGCAGCGGCCGGCGCGAGATCCGGCGCGACGCCCCGGGACGCGATGGCCCCCACCCGACCGTCGAGGCCCGGCGCGAGGACGGCACACGCCGTCTCGGGCAACCAGTCGCTCAGCTGGTCGATCACGATCTCGCCGATCTGGGTGGGATCGAGCGCGTCGTGCGCGGCACGCATGAGGGCCAGCACCGCCTCGGGCCGTCCAAGACGGCTTTTCAGCGTGCGCTGTCGCTGCCGAAGGCGGGTGGCAAGGTCGGGGCGGACACCCGGCACGGGTGGCATCGGATACTCGACTTCCAGCCGCGGCCGGGGACTACCATCGTCCCGGTCCGAACCGCCGTAAGTCCTTCAATATTTGAGAAATATATCATAGGCCCCAGCGCCCGGCGGCCCCTTTTCCGGGCGTGCCGCCCCACCGGATGGCCCCGGCGGGCCGTGCGGCGCCCCGTGTCGGGCGCGCCGGGCACCGCGGTCGCCGGGGCGGCCCGCACGCCGGGGGACCGGGTTGCCATCATCCCGACCTTGACGTACGATACCGGGTTCGCGCGGTATTTTCCTGACGAGGTTCGCGACCGTATGACGATGCTCGACCAGATGCGGCGGCACAAGGGCTGGCTCAAGTGGAGCCTGGCTCTGGTCGTCCTCACCTTCGTGGTCTTCTACATTCCCGACTTCCTGACCACCGCCACCGGGGCGGCTCCTGGCTCGGTGGTCGCCGAGGTGGAGGGCCAGTCCATCACGGTGGGGGCGTTCCAGCGTCGGTACCAGGCGCAGCTCCAGGCGTACCGCCAGGCGTATGGCTCGCAGCTCAGCGAGGACCTGCTTCGCCAGCTGGGCATCCAGCAGCAGATCCTGCAGCAGCTCGTGGACGAGGAGGCGATGGTCGCCGAGGCGCGGCGCCAGGGGATCGACGTCAGCGACGTCGAGGTCCGCCAGCGGATCCTGTCCATGCCCGCCTTCCAGGAGAACGGGCAGTTCATCGGCGAGCAGCGCTACCGCCAGGTGCTGCAGTTCCAGAACCCGCCGCTCACGACCGCCGACTTCGAGAACAACCTGCGGCGCGCGATCGCGGTGGACAAGCTCCAGAGCGCGGTCACGGGCTGGATGTCGGTCAGCGACAGCGAGGTGGACCAGGAGTACCGCCGGCGCAACGAGAAGGTGAAGCTCGACGTCGTGCCCGTCTCGCCCGACGCCTTCCGCAGCGACGTCACCGTCACCGACGCCGACCTGAAGACCTACTTCGACGCCCACAAGGAAACCTACCGCGTCGGCGAGAAGCGGAAGGTCAAGTACCTCCTCGTCGACGTGGACGCGGTCCGGGCGACGACGACGGTGCCCGAGGCGGACATCGAGAAGTTCTACCAGGACAACCTGCAGCAGTACCAGACGCCCGAGCAGGTCCGCGCCAGCCACATCCTGCTGCGCACCGAGGGCAAGGACGAGGAGGCGGTGAAGGCCCAGGCCCAGTCGCTCGCCGACCAGGCGCGCGCGGGCGCCGACTTCGCCGCGCTGGCCAAGCAGTACTCCGAGGACGAGAGCAACAAGGACCTCGGCGGCGACCTCGACTACTTCGGCCGCGGCCGCATGGTCCCCGAGTTCGAGCAGGCGGCGTTCGGCCTCGAGGTCGGCCAGATCAGCGACCCGGTCAAGTCCCCGTTCGGCTATCACGTGATCAAGGTCACCGACAAGAAGCCGGCCGAGACCCGCCCGCTCGCCGACGTCCGGCCGGAGATCGAGGACCAGCTCAAGTGGCAGCGCGCCCAGGAGCTGGCCGAGCAGACCGCGAAGGTCATCGAGGCAAGCGTGAAGACGGCGGCGGACCTCGACACGGTCGCCGCGGAGCGGAGCCTCCCGATCACCGAGACCGGGCCGCTGCTGCAGAGCGACCCGATCGACGGCCTCGGGCCGGCCCCGGAGGTCTCGGCACAGGTGTTCCAGCTCGCCGATGGCGCCGTGACGCCGGCCCTGCGCGTGGCGCGCGGCTGGGCGATCGCGACGGTGACGGGCAAGGAGCCCTCGCACCTGCCCGAGTTCGCCGAGGTCGAGTCCCGCGTGCGCGAGGACCTCGTCACCGAGCGCGCCGGCGAGCTCGCCAAGGAGCGCGCCGGGGGCATCGCCGACTCGCTGAAGGCCGCGAGCGACTTCGCCGCGGCGGCCAAGCGCGCCGGCCTCGAGGTGCAGACGACCGAGCTCGTGGCGCGCGGCTCGGCGCTGCCGACCGTCGGGGTGAGCCCCGCCGTCGACGATGCGGCGTTCGCGCTGGCGGCCGGCCAGGTCAGCGCCCCGATCACCACGCCCCAGGGCACCGTCATCGTCCGCGTGGTCGAGCGCAGCGAGGTGACCGACGCCGAGGTCGCCGCCGGCCGCGACCAGCTCCGCCAGGAGATGGTCGGCGAGCGCCGCTCGCGCTTCTTCAGCGCGTACATGACCAAGGCCAAGGGCCAGCTGAAGATCGAGATGTACCCGGACGTGCTCGCCCGCATCGCGAGCTGACGCTCGCGCTGCAGGAATCAAGAAGCCAGAATCAAGAAGCCAGCACGACTGAAGACAACAAGGGCCGGCCCTCCCCCGGGGAGCGCCGGCCCTTCCTGTAGTCGCGCCGCCTTGTTTCTTGTTTCTTCGTTCTTGATTCTTGATTCTTGATTCTTGATTCTTGATTCTTGATTACTCATCGAAGAAACACATACGGCATGTATGCGAGCACCTCGCCCGACCGGAACAGCCGGGCCGGGGTGAGGGCCGCGGCGAGGGCCACGCGCTCGCGGGGCGGCAGGAGGCCGAGGAGCGCGTCCAGGGAGGCGGCGCTGCTGGCGCCGTAGCCGGGGTCCTGCAACTCGGCGGTCAGCAGGTCGTAGAGTCCCCGCGCCTCCGGGTAGTGCACGAGCTCGACTTCCTCGTCGGCGGGGACGCCGCTGCGCTGCTTCGCGATGGCCACCGCGTCCATGAGCCCCCCGAGCTCGTCCACCAGCCCGTGCTGGCGGGCCTGCCGCCCGGTCCAGACCCGCCCCTGTGCGACCTGGTCGATCTTGTCCGGCGTCGTGTGCCGCGACCGCGCGGCCTTCTCGAGGAACCCGGCGTAGAACGCGTCGATCTGCGCCTGGATGCGCGCCCGCTCGTTGTCGCTGAACGGGCGGGTCGGGGAGTAGATCTCGGCCTGGGCCCCCTCGCTGACCGCCTCGACCCCGACGCCGAACTTCTCGAGCGTCCCGCCCGTGGCGAACTTGCCCGAGTAGATCCCGATCGAGCCGGTGAGCGTGCCCGGCTCGGCGACGATGACCTCGCCCGGCATGGCGATGTAGTACCCGCCGGACGCGGCGAGGTCGGACATGGAGACGATGAGCGGCAGCCCGCGCTCGCGCGTGATCATCAGCTCGCGCCAGATCGCGTCGGAGGCCGCCGACGACCCGCCGGGACTGTCGATGCGAAGCACGATCGCGCGGATCGAGCTGTCGGCCCGCGCGCGCCGGATGTCGGCGATGAGCGAGTCGGAGCCGAGCACGCCGCCGCCCACCGGATCGAACGAGCTGCGCCCGAAGTTGATCGCGCCGACGGCATGGATCACGGCGATCCGGGAGGGCCGGCTCACGCCAATCGCGCTCCAGGTGACGCGCGCGTAGTCGGCCTGCGAGACGCGGTGGCTCGTCCAGTCCTCGGGCAGCTCCGTCGCGACGTCGTCGATCTGGTCCTCGTAGGCGAGGTCGTCCACGAGCCCGGCCGCCAGCGCGGCGTCCGGCAGGAAGGGCCCCCGGTCGATGGCGGCCCGGACGTCGTCCTCGGCGAGGCCGCGCCCGTCGGCGATGCCGCGCACCAGCTGGTCGTACGCCTCGCGCGTGAGCGACTCGCTCATCTCCCGGTGCGCGGGCGTGAAGGTGCGCTCGGTGAGCTGGTTGACCGCCGTCTTGTAGGCGCCGATCTTGAGGAAGTCGGGATAGGTGCCGACCCAGTCCAGGGCGCCGCGCAGGAAGACCTCGTAGGTCGCGACGCCGGTCAGGTCGAGCGTCGCCGACGGCATGAGCAGCACGCGGTCCGCCGCGCTGGCAAGGTAGTACTCCCGGTCGCCGCCGTACTCGAGGAACGCGACGACCGGCTTGCCCGACGTCCGGAAGTCGAGCACCGCGTCGCGCAGCTCCTGGATCCGCGCCCAGTACGGCGAGCTGAAGCCGCGCGGGGCGAGCAGCACGGCGGCAATGCGCGGGTCGCGCTTGGCCTTGCGGAGCGACTCGATGTACGCGGTCAGGGTGCCGGCGTCGGCCTGGCCGACCAGCCCGATCACCGAGTCGCCGGGCAGCTCGTGGAGGTCGCCTCCGGGGCGCAGGACCAGCGTCGCCCGGGTCGGCACCGAGGGTTCGCCGCCCGCCATCAGGTACAGCAGCAGGACGCCGGCCGCCGACACCGTCAACGCCAGCCCGATCAGGAACAGGACGAGGGCGACCCCGCGCTTCACACCGCCAGTATAGTCCCCGCCCGGACGCCGCCCGTGTCCCCCCGAACGCGAGGGGCCGCGCCCGGTGGACGCGCGCGTCCACCGGGCACTCGCGCGGGCGCCGGCGGCACGGACCCGCCCCCACGCTCGTCACACCACCGGTCACACGGGCGGCGCGCGGGAGCCCGGCACGTCAGGACGAGAGCCGGCAGTCGAAGCAGGGCGTCAGCATGCGGCTCCGCAGGTCACGCGCCCGCGCGGGCTGGCCAGCGGCGTCGAAGATCGTCGCGGCGTGCTCGAGCAGGCGCGGGTCGCGGGTGCCCGTGCGCACGGCGGCCGCGGCCGCGACCGCCGCGTCGTCCGTCCGGCCGGCCTTGAAGTACGACCACGCCAGCGCGTCCATGGTCGTGATGTCCCGGCGCCGTGAGGCCGCGTCCTCGGCGAGGCGGACGGCCTCGGCGATGTCACGGTCGCGCTCGGCGAGGAAGCGCGCCAGCGCCTGCGGCTGGGGCTCCTCGTTGGCCCATCCCTGCCGCTCGAGCTGCTCGGCCTCGTCGTAGTGGCGCTCGGCGGCCGCGGCGTCACCGAGCCGCGCCTCGAGGTCGCCAGCCATCGCCGCCAGTTCGGGACTCGGCGACCGGGCCAGCAGGTCGCGGACCGTCGCCAGCGCGGCGGGCAGGTCGCCCTCGGCAATGGCCACCTGGGCGAGCCCCTTCATTGCGTATGGGTGCCCCGGGAACGTGTAGGCGGCGCGCTCGAACTCGAGCTTCGCGTCGCCGAGCCGCCCCTCGAGCAGCAGCAGGTGGCCCAGCTGCGCGAAGTGCCAGGCCTGCCCTTCCGGATCGTGCGCCGGGGTGGCCGCGGCGGCCATGCGCATCGTCGTCAGGGCGCCGTCGAGGTCCCCCTCGAGTTCGAGGGCATAGGACACCCGGGCGTAGGCGCCAGGCCCGGGCCGAAGCCGGCCCATCATGTCGAAGGCGGCAAAGGCCTCGTCGTAGTGGCCGAGCTCGAGGTGCGCGTCGCCCATCACGCCGTAGTTCCACGCATCGCGCGGGTCGATCGCCCGCGCCTTCTGGGCCACGCGGATGGCCTCGGCAAAGCGGTGCTGCGAGAGCAGCACGGCGCCGAGCATGCGCTGGACGTCGTAGTGCCCGGGCACGCGCGCGAGGACGTCCTCGAGGACGCGCTCGGCGCGAACCACGGCCGTCGCGTCGCCCTCGACGCGCTGGATGCGGATGAGCGTGTCGGCCAGGCGGACGGCCGACTCGGCGTCGTCGGGACGCGCGGCGAGCCGCGCCTCGAGCGCTGCCGTGGCGGCGCGCAGCCCCTCACGCGAGGTCGCCGTGACCAGCGGCACCCGCGCGGCGCCAGCCGCCGGATGGGGGGCGTGGGCATCACGCCAGGTGGAGACGGCGACCATGGCGAGGGTCGCAAGGATGGCAGCCGGCACGATATAGCGGGTCATTGGGTCCTCGGGTTCGTCAGGTTCGTCGGGTTCGTCAGGTTCGTCGGGTTCGTCGGGTTCGACGGGTTCGTCAGGTTCGTCAGGTTCGTCGGGTTCGACGGGTTCGTCGGGTTCGTCGGGGGCAACGCCGTGGATGGCGGCCGCCGGGGCCCGGCGCGGGTCCGGCGGCCGGCGTGTCAGCGGTTTCCGGCGTGCGGGATCCCGAGGTAGGGGAAGTGCGCCAGGAACGGCACGTCGTTGGCGTCCACCCCGTCCCCGAGGGTGTCGTTCGGGGAACGGTTGTAGGCCGGCGTCAGCGGCGTGGCGCCGGCGGCGGCCCGCAGCACGATGTCCGTCACGTCGTCGGCGACGCGCCGGCCGTTCGGGAAGCCGGCGATGTCGCCGCGCAGCACGCCCATCCGGTCGGGCGCGGCCGAGGGCGGCACGGCCACGTTGAGCCGCAGCATCTCGGACGGCGTGACGTTGGCGGGCTTGTTGAGGCCCGGGATCCCCGTCAGGAAGATCGTCACGAGATCCGTGCGGGGCGCGGGCGGCGACTGGACGCCGAAGATCGCCTCGAGCAGCTTCGGCACTTCGGGATCGGTCACGCGGTCGAGGGCCGCGGCGTCGCCGGTCGGCTCGAGGCTGTTGAACGCGTCCTTGCGGGCGAGGTCGATCACGGCCTCGTTCACGAGCGGGTTGCCGAGGCGCGAGACCTGGACGAGATCGCCCGAGTGCACCTGGCCTCCGGGCGTCAGCGTGCGGGTCTGGTACCGGCTCGCCGTGGACCAGACGCCGATGACCGCGGAGGGGTCGTTCGGGTTGGCGGGGGCGCTGTGCGAGCTCGTCAGCTGCTCCGTCGGGAGCTGGATGGCCAGCGAGCTGACGTTGTAGCCGGCGGTGCTGTCGCCGACCTCGCCCGATCCGACGCCGAGCAGGTCGAACACGGCCAGGTCGACGAAGAACCCCTCGTCGCGCTGGCCGGCGAAGACGCGGCCGCCTCCCCGGAGCTCGTGGATCGCGCCGCCGAGCGACGCGTAGTCGGGCGTGGAGCGGGGCCCGATGTTGGGCGGCGGCACCGGCAGGCGCCCTTCGATCAGGGTCCGCGTGCCGGTGCGCCGCGGGCCGTCGATCCGCGTGAGGCTGTAGTACTGCCTCACGTTGAGGTCCTCGTCGTCGAGCGAGGTGACCGGCCCGGTGTTGTAGAGGAACGTGGCGGGGTTGCGCACCTCGGTCACGAAGCGCCACTCGAAGGTGATGTCCTCGACGGCATCACCGTCGTTGTCGACGTGGATCGCGTAGACGACATTGGGGTCGAACTGGTAGAAGTTCGGCCCGCCGTCCGGCGACTGGAACGGGATGAAGTTGGCGATCAGGGTGACCTTGTCCGGCTCGTCGGGCGAGCGGAAGGCGTAGACGTCGGTGTTGTCGGCCATCGGGTCCTGGGCGATGAGGGGCGCCTCGCGGTGGCTGGATGCCCGTCCGGGCATCATCGCGAGGGCGACCACGAACGTCGCGGTCAGCCCGAGCATGGTGCGTGTCATGGGTGTCGCTCTCCTTGGTTGTCGGGGTCCCGCGGCCGGCGGCCCGGCCCCGAGGGCGGGCCGCGCGCCGGCGCGGCGGCTGTCGGCGATTGGGACCGCGACCGGAGCGGGCGGGATTCTGACCGCTGGGCGAACCGTTCCTTCCCTGGCAAGCCGTTGCGCGACAGGGACTTGGGCCGGCGGGTACCCGGGAATACAACCGGGACCGGCGGGGTTCACCCGGGTATCCCCCCGGACGGAGTCCCCATGCCCGGCCGCATTGCCAGATTCGGAACCTTCGAAGCCGACCTCGACGCGGAAGAGCTGCGCCGCGCCGGCCGGCTCGTGCGTATCCAGCACCAGCCATTCGAGGTCCTGCGCGCGCTCGTCGAGCACCCCGGCGAGCTCGTGACGCGCGAGGCGCTGCATGCGTGGCTGTGGCCGGACGGGGTGAACGTCGACTTCGACCAGTCGCTCAACAAGTCGATCACCAAGCTGCGCGACGCCCTCGGGGACTCGGCGGAGAATCCGCGCTTCGTGGAGACGCTGCCCAAGCGGGGGTACCGGTTCATCGCGCCGGTCGTGGTCGGGCCGGCGGAGGCCGCCGTGCCGCGGGCGGCCGAGGTGCCGGGCAGCGGCGCCGCGCCGCCGGGGGCGGCTGGCCGGGGGCCGGCGCAGGCGGGCGGCAGGCGCGGGCGCGTCGCGGCCGCCGCGGGGCTCGTGGTCCTCGCGCTCGGCGCGGTGGCGCTCGTGGTGCGCGACCACTCCGTCAAGGCGCCGGCATCACCCGCCGGGCCGCGGGCGGAGCGATCGGCGCGGGCGGGGTTGTCCCCGATCTACGCCGCCGAGGACGCGTACCGGCGCGGACGCCTGGCCCTCGCGCGCCAGACACCCGCCGCCCTGGCGCTGGCGATCGAGCACTTCGAACTCGCGACAGGCCTCAGCCCCGCCTATGCCGAGGCCTGGGCCGGCCTGGCCGATGCCCTGGCGCTCCGGGCCATGGAGGCCAGCACGCCGCCGCGCGCCGCGCTGGCGCGTGCGCGCGACGCGGCCAACCGCGCCCTCAGCCTCTCGCCGGCGCTCGCCGGGGCACATGCCACGCTCGGACAGGCCTCGATCTATCTCGACGGCGACTGGTCCACGGCTCGCTGGCACTTCGAGAAGGCGCTGACGATCGACGCCGGGGACCCGGCGGTCCGGCGGGCGTACGCGCTCGCCCTGGCAGCGCGGGGGGAACGGCCCTCGGCCGAGCGGCAGGCGCGCGCCGGGCTCTCGGCTGCGCCCCTCGCCCCTGCCGCCAGCGATGCCCTGGGATACGTGCTCTACCTGGCAGGCCGCCAGGCCGAGGCCGACCAGCACCTGACGCGCGCCCTGACGATCGACCCCGACTTCGTGCCCGCGCGCCGCCACCTGGCGCGGCTGCGGGTCGAACAGGGCCGCGCCGCCGAGGCGGTCCCGGTCCTCGAGCGCGTCGCCGCGCTGAGCGGCGACGCGCCGCCCGCCCTCGCGGAACTCGCGTGGGCGAGCGGCCTGGCGGGCGACCGCCAGCGGGCGCGCGCCATCGCCGCGCGCCTGGCCCGGGCGGACGCCGGCGCGGCGCCGGCGGCGAGCCTGGCGATGGCGGCGTGGGGCGCCGGCGACGCCGGTGCCGCGGTGTCGTGGCTGCTGCAGGCGATCGAGAACGGCGCCGTCGAGTCCGCGTTCGTGGGCGTCGATCCGGTGTGGGGAGAGCTGCGGGCGCGACCGGCCGTGCGGGCGGTGCTCGGCGCACGGCCCGCGCGGACCGGACCGGTCACGGGTTGATCTGGCCGAAGAGCAGCATGCGGGCCGCCTCGCGGAGGCCGCGCGCGGTGAACGGCTTCTCGAGGAACGCCGCGCCCTCCTCGAGCTCGAGCCGATCCTCGAACAGCATGTCGCTGAAGCCGGTCTGGTACAGGACGCGCAGGCCGGGGAACCGCTCGCGCATGCGGTCGGCCAACTCGTGGCCCTTCATGCCGGGCATCGCGAAGTCGGTGACGAGCAGGTCCACCGCGTCCGCGACGCCGGCGACCTTGTCGATGGCCTCGGCCCCATGGCCGGCCGTGATGAGCTCGTAGTTCTCGCGGCGGAGGATCCGGACCAGGACCTCGAGCATCATCGGGTCGTCGTCCACGACGCACACGGTCCTGCGGCCGGCCAGCGGCTTCAGGTCGGGCTGCGGCGAGCGGGTCCGCGAGTCGCCCTCGCGGGGCGCGGGCCTGTCGGTCAGCCGGATGTCGGGCAGCTGCAGCGGCGCCTTGGCGGCTGGGGCGGCCGTCGGCCGCGGGGCCGTCGGCGCGCCGACGCCGGCCGACGGCGGTTCGACGGCGACAGGCGCCGGCGGCGTCACCACCGGCTGCCGCGGCGGCATGTCGACGACGAACGCGTGAGGGGTCGTGCCATGCGACACCACTGACCAGAGGCGGTTCAGCAGCGGCTGCGGCAGGCCCAGTTCCACCGCCGCGACATACACCTCACCACACAACGTCTCGAGTTCCTTGATGCGGGCGACCAGGGCTTCGGAGTTCTCGTCCACGGATGCCATTCCAGAAGGGCCACGGGGAGGGACCGCCGCGGCTGCACTCGATCGATCTCGAAACATACTACTCCGTGCGGAATCGCGCCCGCCGCACACCCCACCCGCTCGCCACGGCCCACGCCCGAAGGCAGGGCCGCCACCCCGGGCGGCAGTCGCCGCGACGAGGACAGGCGGGGCGCCGGGCCGGCCACGCCAGTCCGAACGCTCCTCGGGAAGCCCGCGGCGTCCTGCCGCGTCACCGCCGGGGCGGCGCCTCCGTTCCGGGTTTTGCACGATTCCTGCCAGCTCCTGCACAAGAGCAGCATTGACGTACATAGGTACTTATGTACCAATATAGGGATGCCACGAACACCTGCCCGCCCGCCCGTGACCGTCGAGCGCCTCCAGACCGGGGTCCGGATGGAGAAGCGGATGCTCAAGGTCCTCAAGGCGCTCGCGGACTATCTCGACCTCACCCTCGGCGACCTCCTCGAAGGCATCGTGTTGCACGCCTTCGAGGGCAAGGCCCCGTTCCAGCCCGCCACCCGCGAGAAGATCGAGGAGTTGAAGCGCGTCTTCGGGCTGGACCTCACGTCCGCCGACGCCCACAACCTGCGGGCGGTCGACGACGAGCGGGGGGCGTCTTGAGCGCCGCGCCTGGCGTCGACGGCGCCGGATTCGACGCCTCGGCGTTCGTCGACGCCTTCCGCGACGGGACGCTCGCCGAGTTCCACCACGCCGACCACATCCGGATGGCGTGGCTCTACGTGCGGGAGTGCGGTCTCGAGGAGGCCATCGCCCGCTTCTCGCGAGACCTGCGGCACTTCGCGGCGGCCAAGGGGGCGCCGGGCCTCTACCACGCCACCATCACGTGGGCGTACCTCGCGCTCATCGCGGAGCGCGACGCCCAGGCGCCCGGCGCCGCCTGGGACACCTTCGCGCAGGCCAACCCGGACCTCTTCGCCTGGAAGCCCTCGGTGCTCGACACCTACTACTCGGAGGCGCGCCTGTGGTCCGACGAGGCCCGCGCCCGCTTCGTGATGCCAGATATTCCGATTGCAGATCTCAGATTGAAGATTGCAGATTGACGGCCCCCTCTGCGCCTTTTCAATCTGAAATCTTCAATCTGAGATCTGAAATCTCTATCTGTCTCCGCTTGCCGCCGCGACCGCGGCCTCGAGGGACCGCCACTCGTCGAGCATCGCGGCGGTCGGCGGCAGGTCGCTCTGCTCCACCATCGTGAAGAGCTGCGTCAGCTGGCCGCGCAGGCGGCCGAGCACCTGCCGGTCGCCGCGCCCGGCGGCGAGCGCCGCGCCGACCCGCCGGAGCGCGCCGTCGATCGCCCGCGAGGTGGCGTGCTGCCGCGCGAGGTCCGCGGCGGACGTGGTCACGCGCGGATCCATCCGCACGGTGAGCGGCGCGGTCAGCACCTCCCCGTCGACCGTGAGCCGGACGGTGTAGGGGCCGGGCAGCACCCACGATCCGGCGGGCGCCTGCGGCGTGTTCCGGTAGATGGCGGCGATCGGGTAGGTGAACCCGGCCACGGCGGGCGGCTCGTGGCGCACGTCCCAGACGAAGCGGTGCATCCCGGCGGACGCCGGGAGGGGCTGGAACGGGCGCAGCCAGTAGTCCGGCGTGTTGCGGCCCTCCACCGGGGGCGTGACGGGGTCGTCGCTGGCGTAGCGCCGCACCACGGCCCCGGCGCCGTCCAGGATCTCCAGCGTCACCGGCCCGCTCGCGTCGTCACGCAGCCAGTAGTGCAGCACCGCGCCGTCCGGCGGGTTCTCCCCCGCCGGCTCGCCCGGCGGCAGCGGGGTGTCGGTGTTCTTGTTCCAGCGGAACCGCCACGCCTGCTGTGGCTCGAAGAGGTGGGCGCGCCCGGCGAGCGCCGCCGGCGTCAACTGGCGGAGCGGGGTGATGTCGTCGAGGATCCAGAACGCGCGCCCGTGCGTGCCGACGACGAGGTCGTCGCCCTTGATGACCAGGTCCCGGACGGAAGTGGCGGGCATGTTCTGCCGGAGCGACTGCCAGTGGTCGCCGTCGTCGAACGAGACGTACACCGCCGTCTCGGACCCCGCGAAGAGCAGCCCCTTGCGCACCGGGTCCTCGCGGACGACGTTGATCGGGCCGAAGTCGGGCAGGCCGTCCGTGATGGGCGTCCAGGACCGGCCCGCGTCGCGCGTCCGGTAGATGTGCGGCCGCATGTCGTCGAGGCGGATCGTGTTCACCGCGGCGTACGCCGTGTTCACGTCGGTGTGGGACGCGTCCATGATGGAGACCTTCGCCCACGGCGCGAGCCCCGGCGGCGTGACGTTCTGCCACGCGCGCCCGCCGTCGGTCGTCCGGTGGATGAGGCCGTCATCGGTCCCCACCCAGATCACGTCCTCGTCGACGGGGGACGGCGCGATGGCGTAGATCACCCCTCGGCGCCCGGGCGCGGCGGCCGGCGTGCCGGTGTACTTGCCGACGGTCGGCGGGACCGCCCACGTCTCCCGGCTCAGGTCGGGGCTGATCTGCTGCCACGTCGCGGCGCCGTCGGTGGTCTGCCAGAGGACGTTCGAGGCGAAGTACAGCTTCCGCGGGTTCACGGGGGAGAACACGATGGGCATGGTGCGCACGACGCGGTAGCCGTCGCCGCGCAGGGGCTTCGGCCCCACGTTCTGCACCTGGCCCGTCCGGCGATCGAAGCGCGAGACCTTGCCGCCGTACACGATGTCGGGGTCGAGCGGGTCCGGGGCCACGTAGCCGTACTCCTCGACGCCGACCGGGGACCAGTCCCGGAAGGTGATCTGCCCGTGGTCGCCGCGGCTCGCCACGCAGACCGACCCGCTTTCCTGCTGGCCGCTGCACACGCGGTACGGGAACGCGTTGTCCGTCGTCACGTGGTAGAACGCCGCGGTCGGCTGGTTGTACCAGCTGCTCCACGAGTCGCCGCCGTTCAGGGTGACGATCGCGCCCTGGTCGGAGGCCATCAGCATGATCTCGGGGCGCTCGGGGTTGATCCAGATCTTCTGGTAGTCGTCGCCCCCCGGCGCGCCGCGGATCGCGGTGAACGTCCGCCCCCCGTCCAGCGACTTCCACGTCACGACCGTCGGCACGAACACGACGTCCGGGTCCCGCGGGTGCACACGGATGTCGGCGGCGTCGTACGGGCGCGCGAGCACGCGCTCGTCGCTGTTCATGCGGCGCCACGTCTCGCCCGCGTCGTCCGACCGGAAGATGCCGGGCTGCGCCGCCTCGACGACGGCATAGAGGCGCGTGGGATCACTCGGGGCGACCGTGACGCCGATGCGCCCGAGCCGGTCCGCCTCCCAGGTGGGCAGGCCGCCCTCCAGGCGCCGCCACGTGGTGCCGCCGTCGGTGGACTTGAACAGCCCGCTGCCGGGCCCGCGGAAGTCCCCGTTCTCCCACGGCCCCTGCCGCGCCTCCCAGAGCGTCGCGTACACGATGTCGGGGTTCACCGGGTCGAGGGCCACGTCCGCGCCCCCCGTGTTCTCGTCCCGGTAGAGCACCTTCTCGAAGGTCCGCCCGCCGTCGAGGGACCGGAAGATGCCGCGCTCCTCGTTCGGGCCGTACGGGTGGCCGAGGGCGGCGACGAAGAGGCGGTCGGGGTTCGCCGGGTCGACGACGATGGCAGGGATCTGCTGCGTGTCACGCAGCCCCGGCAGGTGCGTCCACGTGATGCCGCCGTCACGCGACCGGTAGACGCCGTTGCCGACCGACAGGTCGGGCCGCTGGTGCGCCTCGCCCGACCCCACGTAGACGACGTCGGGGTCCGACGGCGCGACGACGACGGTGCCAATCGAGCCGGTCGACTCCTCGTCGAAGATCGGCCGCCAGGTCCGGCCGGCATCCGTCGTCTTCCAGACGCCGCCGTTCGAGACGCCGATGTAGAAGGTGAAGGGCTGCTGGACGACGCCCGTGGCGCCGCGCGTCCGGCTGGCGCGGTGGGGCCCGATGTTGCGCCAGCGGAGCTCCTGCAGGAGCGCGGGCGGGTAGGGGCCCGTCGCCTGCGCCGCGAGGGGCGACGGGCCCGGGACGGTCAGGACGGCAGCGGCGAGGAGCAGGGGAAACACGACACGCGTCACGGCGCACCTCCGACGCGGGCAGTGTAACCGAGTCGGTCGCCCCGGCTGTCCCCTACTCGCACCTCAGCGCATCGGCCGGGTCCGTCAACGCGGCGCGGCGCGCGGGCACGAGGCAGGCGGCGAGCGCCACCACCGCCAGCACCGCCGGCGCGGCCAGGAACGAGGGCAGGTCCAGCGGCTCGATGCCGAACAGCAGGCTGCCCATCAGCTGCGTGAGCCCGGCGGCCGCCCCGACCCCGATGAGCAGTCCCGCCAGCGTGACCGCCATCCCCTGCCGCACGACCATGCCCACGAGCTGGGCGCGCGTGGCGCCGAGCGCCGAGCGGATGCCGATCTCGCGCTGCCGCCGGGCGACGTTGTAGGACAGCACGCCGTACAGCCCGACCGCGGCGAGCAGCAGCGCGACGGCCGCGAAGGCCGCCAGCAGCGTGGCCGCGAAGCGCGGCTGGCCGATCGCGGCGGACTTCTGGCTGGCGAGCGTCGCCACCTCGTCGAGCGCGCCGGCCGGGTCGATGCGGGCGAGCGCCGCGCGCAGCGCCGGCACGACCGCCAGGGGCTCGCCCGACGTGCGGATGACCAGGTTCGCGAAGCGGCCGAACGCCCGGTTGTCGCGAGGCAGCCGGTAGATCTCGGGCTGCGGCTGGCGGTCCGGCCCGTCCTTCAGGACGTTGCCGACAACGCCGACGATCTCGCTCGTCAGGTGCTCCCCGTCCCGCACGAGGATGTCCTCGTAGCGCCGCCCCACGACGGGGCGTCCGTCGTCGAGGTAGGCGCGCACGAACTCCTCGTTCACGACGAGCGCCTGCGTCGCGGCCCCCCGATCGCCAGGCGCCAGGAGGCGCCCGTCGACCAGGTGCAGCGCGAGCGCCTCGGCGTAGCCGGGCGTCACGGTATAGGACAGCGCCCGCGCGACGACCTCCTGCCCGTCCGGACCGGTCTCGGGCAGGCTGAATCCGCTGATGGCGGTGGAGTTGCCGAAGGGCGCCATGTTGCTGGCGCCGGCGGCCAGCACCCCCGGCATCGCCCGCAACTCGTCCAGGAGCCGGTCCGCGGTGTCGCGCGCCGGCTGGTCGTCGCCGGGCGTTGCCGGCAGGTAGAGCCGGGCCGTGACGACGTTGGCCGGGTCGAAGCCGGCATCGACCTGGACCAGGCGGACGAAGCTGCGCACGAGGAGCCCCGCGCCGACGAGCAGCACCACCGCCAGGGCGGCTTCGGCGACGAGGAGGCCCGACCGGAACGCCGCGAGCCGCCGGCTCGACGAGGCGCCGGCGCCGTCGCGCAGGGCCGGCACCAGGCCGACCCGCGACGCCCGGAGCGCCGGCACGAGCCCGGAGGCCACGCCCGCGGCCAGCGAGACCGCCGCCGCGAAGGCCAGCACCGCCCCATCGACCCGGACGTCGGCGATCCGCGGGAAGTTCTCGGGCGCGAGGAGCGGCAGCACCCGCGTGAGGCCCCATGCCGTCGCGAGGCCGAGCGCGCCGCCCGCGCCGGCGATGACCAGGCTCTCGGTCAGCAGCTGGGTGACGAGCCGGCCCCGGCCCGCGCCAATGGCCGCCCGGACCGCCAGCTCGCGCTCGCGGGCGGCGCCACGGGAGAGGAACAGGTTGGCGACATTGGCGCACGCGATGAGCAGCACGAGCCCGACACCGACCGCGAGGACGAGAAGCGCGGGGCGGATCGACGCGGTGATCTGCGCGGCCACGGGCACGGCCCGCACCTCGACGGGCCCGCCCTTGCCGAAGATGAGGTCCGCGACCATCGGCCGCTCGCCCCCGGCGCGGGCCGCCGCCGTGCCCTCGGCCTCGGCCTGCGCCGGCGTCGCGCCGGGGGCGAGGCGGCCGAGCGCCGGGAAGATCGAGATCGACGTGCCGCCGCCTTCGCGCTGCTCCGGCCGCTGGACCTCGTACGGAATCCAGAAGCGCGTGTCGCGGCCGGGAAAGTAGAAGCCGGGCGGCATCACGCCCACGATCGTGTACGCCGCATCGTCGAGGCGCAGCACCCGCCCGAGCGCCGCCTCGTCGCCGCCGAAGCGATCGCGCCAGAAGCCGTCGCTGAGGATCACCACCGGGGCGGCGCCCGCGCCGGTGTCCGAGGCCTCGAAGCGGCGGCCCAGCCGGGGCGCGACACCGAGCACGTCGAACATCGACGGCGTGAGGCCGGCGCCCGGCAGGCGCTCGGGCCGGTCGCCGCCCGCCACCGTGTAGGTGTCCGGGTCGTACGCCCCGACGTACGCGAGCGTCCGCGGCGCCTCCCAGTTCACGAGCGTCAGGTTGCTCAGCAGGGGCTCGCTCACGGGTGCGTTCGCGCCCGGGTGCACTTCCGACAGGCGGACGATGCGCTCCTGGCCGGGGTACGGCAGCGGGCGGAGGAGGACGCCGTAGATCACCGAGAAGATGGCGACATTGGCGCCGATGCCGAGCGCCAGCGTGGCCAGCGCGGCCACGGTGAAGCCGCGCTGCCGCCCGAGCATGCGGAACGTGTAGCGCACGTCCTGTCCGATCGCGCCCATCGCGTCACCTCCCCGCCCGGCCCCGCACGACGAGGCCGTCCCCAGTCCCTCGCACTACTCGCACCGGAGCGCAACCGCCGGGTCGATCGCGGCCGCCCGCCGCGCGGGCACGAGGCAGGCAACGACCGCCACGGCCAGCAGGACGAGGGGCGCGGCGACGAACGACACGGGGTCGAGCGGCGCCACGCCGAACAGCAGGCCGCCGAGCAGCCGCGTGAGCGCGGCGGCGCCGGCCATGCCGATGACCAGGCCCGCGGCGGTCACGGCGAGCCCCTGGCCCAGGACCAGCCCGACCAGGCGCCGCCGGCTCGCGCCGAGCGCCGCCCGCACGCCGATCTCGCGCTGGCGCCGGGTGACGTTGTACGACATGACGCCGTAGAGGCCAAGCGCCGAGAGCACGAGGGCCAGCGCGGCGAACCCGCCGAGCAGGGCCGCGGCGAAGCGGGGCTGCGCCACCGACGCGGACACGCGCGTCGCCAGCGGCTGCACCGCGTCGAGCACGGCGCCGGGGTCGGCCTCCCGCACGGCCTGGCGCAGCGCGGGCACCACCGCCAGCGGGTCGCCCGCCGTGCGGATCGTCAGGATGACCGACTGGCGGAGGGGGTTCGCCTCGGTGGCCAGGAAGTACATCTCGGGCATCGGCTCGGCGTCGAGGCCCCGGATGAGCACGTTGCCCACCACGCCGACGATCTCCGTCGGGCGGTCCGCGCCGGCGAACTGCTCGAAGCGCCGCCCCACGACCGGGTCGCCGTCCGACAGGTACGCCTGCACGAACGCGTCGTTGACGACGAGCGGCTGGAGGCCGGAGCCGATGTCGGACGCCGTGAAGAAACGCCCGTCGCGCAGGCGCAGGCCCAGGGCCTCGCCGTAGCCCGGCGTGATGGTGTAGCCCGCGGCGCGCGCGATGCGCGGCTGGCCGTCCGGCCCCGGCGGCCCGGGCAGGTCCGTCGCCTCGATGCGCAGCGCCCCGGAGAGCGGCGCCATGTTGCTGCCGCCCGCCGCCTCGACACCCGGCAGCGCCCGCAGCCGCTCGAGCAGCGCATCGGTGAACGGCTGCACTGACGGGCCGCCGCCGGGACCGCCCGGGCCTGGGCCCGGCCGGCCCAGGTACACCGTCGCCGTGAGCACGTTCGCGGCGTCGTAGCCGCCGTCCACGGTGACGAGCGCGGCGAAGCTCCGCGCGAGCAGGCCCGCGCCCACGAGCAGCATCACGGCCAGCGCGGACTCGGCGATCAGCAGGCCGGCGCGCAGCCGCGCCATCCGCGAACCGCTCGACGCGCCACTGCCCTCCCGCAGCGCGGGGACCAGGTCCACCCGCGACGCCCGGAGCGCGGGCACGAGCCCCGACAGCAGGCCGGCCAGGATCGACGCCCCCAGGGCGAACAGCACCACGGTGCCATCCACCTGCACGTCATCGAGCCGCGGGAAGTCGGCCGGCGCCACGAGCGGCAGGGCCCGCGTCAGCGCCCAGCCGAGGCCGAGCCCGAGCGCCCCGCCCGTCAGGGCGAGGCCGAGGCTCTCGACCAGGAGCTCGGCCACCAGGCGGCCGCGGCCGGCGCCCATGGCGGCGCGGACCGCCAGTTCGCGCTCCCGCGAGACGCCGCGCGAGAGGAAGAGGTTCGCGACGTTGGCGCACCCGATGAGGAGGACGATCCCGACGCCAACCGCGAGCAGGAGGAGCGCGGGACGCACGTTCGCCGTCACGGCATCGACGAGCGGCTGCACCTCCATCCGGAGCGGCGGCGCGCCGCCGCCGTCAGGCCCCGCGGCCCGCCCGAGGGCCGCCGGCAGCCCGGCGTTGGCCATCGCCGCCTCGCCCTCGGCCGCCGCCTGCGCGGGGGTGGCGCCCGGGGCGAGCCGCGCCAGGGCCGCCACGGCCTCGATCCGGACCTCGTTCGGGTTCGTCGACGGTGGCGACGGCCGGAACGCGGTCCAGAGGCGGGCGTCGCGGTCGGGGAAGTAGAAGTCGGGCCGGGCGACGCCCACAACCGTATAGGCCCGCCCGTCCAGCGTCATCGTCCGGCCGACGGCGCTCGTCTCGCCACCGAAGCGCTCCTGCCAGAAGCGGTACGACAGCACCACCACGGGGGCGCCGCCGGGGACGGCGTCGGCGGCGGTCGTGAACCGGCCGACGGCCGGCGTGACCCCGAGCAGGTCGAAGAGCTCGGGTGTCACCGCCGCGCCGCGCAGCCGCTCCGGGTCGGCGCCGTCGGTGAGGGTGAAGGCGCGGTTGCTCCAGGCCCCGAGCCCGTCGATGGTGCGCGGCGCCTCGGCCCACGCGTGGTAGGTGTAATTGAGCAGGATGAGGTCGCGCGTGGGCGGCATGCCCGGCCGGTGCTCGCCGACCCGGACCAGACGGTCGGCGGCCGGGTACGGCAACGGCCGCAGCAGCACGCCGTCCACCACGGAGAAGATCGCGGTCGTCGCGCCGATGCCGAGCGCGAGCGTCAGCAGGGCCGCGGCCGTGAAGGCCTTCTGGCCGACCATGACGCGAAACGTGTGGCGGATGTCCTGCAGCAGCGTGTCCATGCACTCCCCCGGCCGGCCACCCGTCCCCCGGGGATGTCCCGGGGCGCGGCCTTCGCGAGTCTATGGACGTTCGGCCCCCGTGGGAAGTCTGGGACGAATGGCGGTCGTCCCAGGCATGGCGGTCCAGCTGGTGGACCGTATCGACTGATTCAGTACCACGGACGGCGGTGTCGAACCGCGGATCGACGGCCGCGACGACGGAGCGGCCGGTCGTGATTCGGGGCGTGCACGCCGCTAGTGGACCGTATCGACTGATTCAGTACTACGGACGGCGGTGTCGAACCGCGGATCGACGGCCGCGACAACGGAGCGGCCGGTGGTGATTCGGGGCGTACACACCACTAGTCGTCCCGCAGCGTGATCGCGGGGTCGACGAGCGACGCCCGCCTGGCCGGCAGCGCGCAGGCGAGCAGCGCGACCAGGCCCAGCAGGCCGAGGACGACGCCGTAGGTGGCCGGGTCCGTGGGCTGGACCCCGATGAGCAGGCCCCGCAGCGCCTGGCCGACCGCCACCGACAGGACGCACCCCGCGAGCGCCCCGGCCACGACCAGGCGGCCGCCGCTCGACGCCACCTCGCGGAAGACCGCGCCGCGGCTCGCCCCGACCACCAGCCGGATCCCGATCTCGCGGCGCCGCTGCCCGACGAGGAACGACAGCACGCCGTACGAGCCGACCGCCGCCAGCACCAGCGCCAGCCCGCCGAAGACCATCAGCAGCTCGCCGACCATCCGCTGCTGGAAGGTCGCCGCCTTCGTGTGGTCGGCAAGCAGGCCCACGTCGAAGAACGGCACGCCGGGGTCGAGCTCGCGCATCACGCCGCGGAGCGCCCCGGCCAGCCCGGCCCCGTTCCCCGCCGCGCGCGCGTGCAGCACGACCGCCGGCTGGTAGGACGGCGCCTGCAGCAGCGGGAGGAAGGCGTAGGGATACGGCCGCTCGGTGAACTGCCGCTGCTTGATGTCCCTGGCGACGCCGATGACGCGAATCTCGCGCTCCGGCGTCCGCTCGCGGCCGAACCAGAAGCGCCCGCCCACCGCGCCGCCGTCCGGCCAGAACCGCCGGGCCATGGTCTCGTTGATCACCGCCACCCGCGGCGCGCCCGTCACGTCGCCATCGGTCAGCTCCCGGCCCGCGACGAGCGGCGTGCCGAGCGTACGGAAGTAATCGGGCCCGATGTTGTTGACCCCGACGAACATCGGCTCGTTGCCGTCCGGTGTGTACCCGTCCACGGTGAGGCTCGACGAGCTCGTCCCCTCGAAGCCCAGGGGGATGCGGCGCGCCAGCGTCGCGGACTCGACGCCGGGGAGCCGTCGCACCCGGTCGAGCACGCGCTGGTAGAAGGCCGTGCCCTCCTCGACCCCGTACCCCGCGGCAAAGAGGTCCATCCAGCCGACCACGACGCCATCGGCGGTGAAGCCGGGCGTCAGGGCGCTGGCCGCCGCCAGGCTGCGCACGCAGAGCCCCGCGCCGACCAGCAGCGTGGTCGAGAGCGCGACCTGGGCCGCGACGAGCACCCGTCGCGTGCGGTGCCGGCCGAACACCCGGCCGGCCGCGCCGCCCTCGCGCAGGCCGGCGAGCAGGTCCGTGGAGGTCGCCTGCAGCGCCGGCAGCAGCGCGAACAGGACGACCGTCCCGAGCGCCATGGCCGCGGTGAAGCCGACCACGCGCAGGTCGACGGGCACGTCCAGGTGGATCGGGAGCGCCGACGGCGGCGCGAACGACATGATGAGCCCGCGCGTCCACTGCAGCGCCACGAGCGCGCCCGCGGTGCCGAGCAGGGCGAGGACGATGCCCTCGACGAGCAGCTGCTGCACCAGTCGCCACCGGCCGGCGCCGACGGCGAGGCGGATCGCCATCTCGCGCTGCCGCGCCGAGGCGCGCGCCAGGAGCAGGCCGGCCAGGTTCGCGCAGGCGACCACGAGGACGATGACCGCCACCGCCATGAGGACGAGCAGCGCCGGCCGCAGGACGCTGACGCCGCCCGTCTGCGCCTCGGCCAGCGGATAGACCGCGACGCCCATCTCTTCGTAGCCCTGGAACCGGTCGCGGAACCCGTGGACGATGCCGCCGAGCTCGGCCTGGGCCTGCGCGGCGGTCGCGCCGGGCGCCAGCCGCGCGATCACGTTCAGCCAGCGGCTGCCCCGTGCGTCGAGCCGCGCGGCGTCCGAGCCGAGGTCCGCGAGGTGGCCGACGGGCACCCAGAAGTCGAAGCGCAGCGCCGACTCACCGCCCTCGAAGCCATCGGCCGCCACCCCCACGACGGTGAACGGCCGCGCGTTGATGAGCAGCGTCCGCCCCACGACCCCGGGGTCGCCCCCGAACCGCGCCTGCCAGAAGGGGTAGCCCAGGACCACCGACGGCGCGGCCGCCGCCGCATCGTCGGCGGGGCGGAGCACGCGGCCCGCCGCGGCCCCGACGCCGAGGACCTCGAAGAA
The DNA here is from genome assembly GCA_050250645.1 of Vicinamibacterales bacterium. Taxonomy (GTDB): domain Bacteria; phylum Acidobacteriota; class Vicinamibacteria; order Vicinamibacterales; family UBA2999; genus JBFWVR01. Next base: position 194,839 of record JBFWOG010000002.1, on the reverse strand, counting down.
GTTGCCCGTGACGATCTCCCCCCACACGCGCTCCGCCGTCCGGTCGATGACCATCCCCACGCGGAGCTGGTCGCGCGCCGCGACGCCGTCGAGCGTCGCCGCCCCGGCGGCGAAGTCGCGGACGTCGGGGTACGAGAACGAGCTCATCGTGTTGCCGCGGAACGTGTAGACGGCCTGCACGAGGTCGCCCGGCCGGGCCGCGCCCGGCAGCGGGTCGAGCAGGACGGCGTTCACCCAGCTGAACACCGTCGCGTTGGCGCCGATGCCGAGCGAGAGGATCGCCACCGCCACCACGGCGAACACGGGCTGGCGCCCGAGCGAGCGCAGGCTGTGGCGGACGTCCTGGACGAGGGTCTGCATGGGGGAGTCTCCGTGGCGCCCGGGACGGCGCCGCCAGTCGTCGAGCGCCTCGGCCACCGCGGCCACGGCCTGCCGCCAGTACCATCGGCGCGCGCGCGCCGCGCCGTCGCGGGCGGCCCGCTCGTCGAAGAGCTCGTGGAGGTCGCCGGCCAGGTCCTCGCGCCGGCGCGGCGGGGTGACCCGCGCCAGCACCCACGCGGCCAGGCGCGGCGGTGTCACGCCAGCTCCCCCAGCAGGCCGTCGAGGCCATCCGCCATGCGCTGCAGCGTCCGGTAGGACGCCTGCAGGGCGCGGACGCCGAGCGGCGTCACCTGGTAGTGCCGCTTGCGCTTGCCGCCCCGCTGCGGCGTGGGGGCGCCGAACGCGGAGCGGGCCAGCCCCTTCTGCTCGAGCCGTTCGAGCGTGGTGTGCACCGCGCTCACCGACACCTCGCGCCCGCCGCGCTCCTCGATCTCGCGGCAGACCGCGGCGCCGTAGGCCGCGGGGCCGAGGCGCGCGAGCGCCAGCATCACGAGCTGCTCGAAGTCCCCGAGCACGGGCGGCGGGATCGTCGGCACGCCGCTAATATCTACTTTGTCTATTTAATCTGTCAAGGCCGGGGCGGGGCCGCGGCGCGGGCCTGGTGCTCGAGCGTCGTCTTCATCGTCTCCAGGTAGCTGAGCAGCCCGGACCGGGTGCCGCGGCGCACCTTGGCCCGGACGAGCCAGCCGAACATCCCGGTGAGGCCGTCGCTGTCGGAGCGCGCGGTGTTGATGAGGACGAAGCCCCGGCCGTCGGGGCGGGGAAAGACGAAGCGGAGGTCCAGGGCCGTGCGGAAGTAGTGGGCCGCGTAGATCTGCGTCGATGCGAACACGTACCCGAGGCCGTCCCGGCCGTTGCCGATCGGGTGCATCGACAGGTGGTCGAGGCGCATCGTCGGCTTGAGGCCGAAGTCGATGGTGGACCAGTAGAAGATGTCGTCCACGCTGGTGATGAGGCGGCGCGGGAACGAGGTCACGTAGGCGAAGACGCCCGGGGCGTAGTCGGCGAGCAGGGGGTCGTGCGCCGCGATGCGGTAGAAGGCGTCCTGGACGTCCAGCGGCTCGGGCTTGTCGACGAACGGGCCCAGCGCGCCGAGGCCGTCGCGGCGGTAGTCCACGAGCATCTGGAACAGCACGTCGCGCATGATGCGCGTCGCGTCGACGCTCGCGGCGCCGGTGCCCCAGCGCACCTCGGTGCGGAAGCGCTCGATGGCGCCGGCCGTCAGCTTGAGGGCGCAATCGCCCACTTGGCAGGCCGCCAGGGCGCCCAGGTCCTCCGGCGGCAGCACGAGGCCCCCGAGGTCGGCGCGGTCGAAGGGCTCGTGGAAGATCCCGATCTGCTTGACGCCGCTGCCGCGCTTGAAGCCCTCGACCCCGTGCGACCAGCTCACGAGCGTGGCAACCGGCGCGTCGATGAGGACGGCCCCGGCGGAGGCGACCTCCTCGGCGCGGTCGGTGTCGAGGATGCGGGCGATGGCCTTGCCCGCGTAGAGGTCGCGCAGGTCGCCGCGCGAGAAGCCGAGCACGTCGGTCAGCAGGCGATCGACCGGCGGCGCCTGCGCGGCCGGCAGCGCGACGGCGAGCAGGCCCGCGACGACCGTCGCCATGAGGAGGGCGGGCATCATCGGCCGCCCCTGGCCGCCGGGGCCCGACGGGACGCGGGCGCGCGCATCAGTACCGTCTCCCGCGCTGGCGGGCGATGTCGAAGGCCGCCGTGTCGGCGATCGCCATGACGGCCATGACGCCGGCCTGCACGGGATCGGTGACGACGAGGTCGGCGGCCTCCGGGACGCTCCCGGCCATGTTCAGGGCGATCACCGGCACGCCGGCCTCGCGGACCTGCCGGACGGCGGCGGCGACGTCGCCGCCCATGATCGCGCCGGCGAGCACGAGCATCGCGGCGCGCGGCAGCCCCGGCACCGCGCGCACGGCCGCCGCGAGGTTCGCCTCCCCGACGAGCGGGATCGTGTCGACCGAGATCCGCTCCCCGCGCAGGTTGTGACGGTCCGCCTCGCTGATCGCGCCGAGCGCGACCTGTCCCACCTGCGCGCCGCCGCCGATGACGATCACCCGCTTGCCGAAGATCTGTCCAAGCGCCGCCGTTTCGGGCATACACCACCATCCTACGCCAGTGCGGGGCGGGACAGGTCCGGACCGGGGCGCGTCAGCGGGCCGCGACGCTGCGGATGAGTGTCAGGAGGAGGTCGACGGCCACCGTGTTGTGGCCGCCCTGGGGGATGATCACGTCGGCGTAGCGCTTGCTCGGCTCGACGAACTCGAGGTGCATCGGCTTGACCGTCGACTGGTACTGCTCGATCACCGAGTCCATCGTCCGGCCCCGTTCGGCCACGTCCCGCGTGAGGCGGCGGATGAACCGGGTGTCGGAATCCGTGTCGACGAACACCTTGATGTCCATGAGCGCGCGGAGCGCCGCGTCGGTGAACACCAGGATGCCCTCGACGATGAGCGCGCGCCGCGGGACGACGCCCTCGCGGTCGGCGAGGCGCGCGTGGCGGGAGAAGTCGTAGCGCGGCACGTGGATCGGCGCGCCGGCCTTCAGCGCCTCGACGTGCCGGACCATCAGGTCGGTCTCGAGCGCGTCCGGGTGGTCGTAGTTGAGCGCGGCGCGCTCCTCGAACCGGAGGTCGTTGCGGTCGCGGTAGTACCGGTCGTGATCGAGGACGGTCACCTCGTCGGAGCCGAGGCTCTCGACGATGCGGCGGACGACGGTGGTCTTGCCCGAACCGGAGCCGCCGGCGACGCCGATGACGAAGGGCGACATGCGCGACGTACGATAGCACGCCGCGTGTTACCCTTCTAGTGGACCGTAGCGCCTGATTCATTGCCACGCACCGCGGTGTCGAACCGCACAGCGCCGGCCGCGGCAGCGTGGCGGCCGGCAGTGACTCAGGGCCAGCGGGCCAGCAGGGTTGCCCGCCGGCGCGCCCGCGCCCCGGCCGAGCGCCACCATCACTCCACAGGGACACATCCATGAGCGCGTCACCGAAGAAGATCGTCCTCGCCTACTCCGGGGGGCTCGACACCTCCGTCATCCTCCCCTGGCTGAAGAGCCGCTATCCCGGCGTCAAGGTGTACGCCTTCGCCGCCGAGCTCGGCCAGGGCGACGAGCTCGCGACGATCGAGCGCAAGGCGATGCAGAGTGGCGCGGACGGCGTGCTGGTCAAGGACCTGCGGCGGGAGTTCGCCGAGGAGTACTGCTTCCCGATGCTCCGCGCGCACGCGACCTACGAGCAGGATTACCTGCTCGGGACGAGCGTCGCGCGACCGATCATCGCCAAGCACCAGGTGCTCTACGCGCAGAAGATCGGCGCCGACGCCGTCGGCCACGGCGCGACGGGCAAGGGCAACGACCAGGTGCGCTTCGAGCTCACCTACATGGCGCTCGACCCGACCCTGCAGATCATCGCGCCCTGGAAGGACCCGCAGTTCCTCGCCGACGGCCTCACCGACCGCGAGACGGCGATCGACTACGCGAAGAAGCACGGCATCCCCGTCGTCCAGACGAAGAAGAAGATCTACTCGCAGGACCGCAACCTCTGGCACCTCTCCCACGAGGGAGCCGAGATCGAGGACCCGGCCGAGGAGCCGCGCGACCGCGTCTACACGATCAGCGTCCCGCCCGCGCAGGCGCCCAACCGCGCCGAGTACGTCGAGGTCGGCTTCGAGGCGGGCGTGCCGGTGTCGGTGAACGGCAGGCGGTTCCGCGGGCGCGGCCACGAGCTGATCCAGCTCCTCAACGAGATCGGCGGCCGGCACGGCGTCGGGCAGGCCACGCTCGTCGAGAACCGGCTCGTCGGCATGAAGAGCCGCGGCGTCTACGAGACGCCCGGCGGCACGATCCTCTACGAGGCCCACAAGGCCCTCGAGCAGATCTGCCTCGAGCGCGACCTCTACCACGAGAAGATGCGGCTCGCGCTCCGCTACGCGGAGATCGTCTACTACGGCCAGTGGTTCCACCCGCTGCGCGAGGCGATGCAGGCGTTCTTCGACCAGGCCAGCCAGGTGGTGACGGGCGTCGCGCGCGTGAAGCTGTACAAGGGCCGCGCCGCCGCGGTGAGCGCCACCTCGCCGACGTCGCTCTATGACACCTCGCTCGCCAGCTTCGCGATGCAGGGGTACGACGTCACGGCCGCGCGCGGCTTCATCGACCTCTTCGGCCTGCCAATGAAGGTCCGCGGCATCAAGCAGGGCGTCGACGGCAAGCCGCCGGCCGCCGCCGCGCCGGCCGCGAAGAAGAAGACCGCCACGCGCAAGAAGCGCTGACCTGCCGCCATCGCCGGGGCCGCCGCCGCGCGGCCCCGGCGATCCCCCGCTCCCCCCTCACCCCCCGTCCAGGGGCGCCCCGCCCGTCCCGCCAATCCTGCGGCCGACCTTGCGCCAACCGGCGCGGGTGACTGAAGCTACTGCCGATGCGATGCTCCAGAGTGGTGCTGGCGGCGGTGCTCCTGGCCGCCCCGGCGGCTGCGGCCGCCCAGACGAAGCCGTGCGACGAGCTCCGGCAGGAGATCGACGCGCGCCTCCAGGAGAAAGGCGTGCGGGGCTACCGGCTGACCGTGGCGCCGGCCGATGACCGCACCCCCCTCACCGTCGTCGGGCGCTGCGAGGGGGGGACGAAGCAGATCCTGTACGAGCGCCTCGGGGTCGCCGACAGGGCGCCTGAGCCGGGAGCCGAATCCGGGGCCGCGGGCGCCACGGAGGCTGCCCGGACGCGCGAAGCGGCGCCGGAGCCGGAACCGCCCTCGCCGCCCCGCGGAGGCCCGCCCGCCGACGCCCCGCCCGCAGGCGGGCCCGATCGGACGGCGCCCGCGCCCGCCCCATCCGCCGCCGCGCCGGCGCCCCCCGCTCCGGCGCCGGCCCCCACACCAGCCGCGCCACCGGCGCCGTCCGCCCCGGCAACGACGCCCCCCGCGCCGTCGGCGCCCGAGGCTCGCCCGGCACCCCCGCCCGCGCGCGCCCCGGCGGCGCTGCCGAGCGAACCGGACGCCGTCATCGTGGTCGGGGCCATCGACGGGACGAGCGGCGTGCGGATCCCGCGCGCCGACCTCGCGCGCGTGCAGGCGCTGTCGGTCGCGGCGGGCACGGCGAGCGCCGGCGCGACCCTCGACGAGTTCGTGCAGCGGACGCGCATGGGCCTGCTGCCGGACCTCCGCGGGGGCGGCCGGGAGCCGGGCGAGTTCATCCTGGTCGAGACCGACCAGAACGTCGGCAGCCAGAAGTCCTCGCTCATCCTGCACGACGGGCGCGCAATCCTCGCGGAGGGCGTGTCGGTGGTGATGGGCCTGCTGCCCGGGCGGCACGAGGGCCTGCACGACCTGTGCGTCGCGATCCGCGACGTGCCCACGCCGGCGTACCTCTACTCGTACTGGGTGTTCGAGTTCGCGGACGGCCGCTACACGCGGCGGTCGAGGGCGTTCGGCAACGACACGTGCGACGAGGAGGTCGTGACGCCGATCATCCGGCGATGAGGGGAAGGAGCCACGGGCGGCGCGTCGATTGGTGCGGAAGAAAGGACTCGAACCTTCACACCCTTGCGGGTACAAGCTCCTGAGGCTTGCGCGTCTGCCAATTCCGCCACTTCCGCACTGAAGCGCCGATACCGTCGAGGCAGGAACCTCTACTTATAGCAAAATTCGGCCTCGACCGTCCAGCGGCCCGTGCCGCCCGGCGCCGCTCATGGACGACCGCGCCGCGCCGATTATGTCCCTGTACCACCCGGCGGACGTGCCCGGAGGGGGCGGGCGGCGGCCGCGTCCCGGCTGTCGTCGCGTGGCCCGGCTGTCTTAGACTTCGAACTGTATGGCCCCGAATCCCCAGTCCGGCGGCGCCGCCGCGTCCCGCTTCGACTTCGCGACGCTCGACCTGCTGCCCTACGGCATCATCGTCGTCGACGAATCGGGGACGGTGCTCTATTACAACGAGCGCGAGGAGCAGATCGCCCAGCGGCGCCGCGACGAGGTCGTCGGCCGGAACTTCTTCACCGAGATCGCGCCCTGCACGCGCGTCCAGGCCTTCCACGGCCGGTTCGAGGAGCTGATCGCGCGCGGGGTCGGCGCCGCCCGCTTCGCCTTCCACTTCCCCCTCGCCCACGGACCGCGCGACGTCGAGATCACGCTCACCCCGTTCAGCCACGACGGCCGGCCGCTCTGCCTGATCGCCGTCAACGACGTCACCTCGCAGGACGAGGTCCGGCTCCAGGTGCTCGAGGCCGAGCGGTTCCGGGAAGTGGGCGAGGTCGCGGCGCGCGTCGCCCACAACTTCGGCAACCTGCTCCAGGTCATCATGGGCTCCACCGAGATGCTCCTGTCGCGGCAGGACCTGCCCGCTGACGTCGTCTCGCGGCTGCAGGCGATCCGCACGGCGGGCGAAGACGGCACGGACCTGGTGGGCCGCGTGCGGACGCTCATGGCGCACGGCCGGCCCGGCGCCGGGTTCGCCGCGCTGGACCTCGCCTCCGTCGTCCAGCAGACGGCCGAATGGGGGCGCGACTTCGCCGCGCGCCACGCCGCGGCCGAGGGCGGCGCCGCGACCGAGGTCGTCGTCGAGGCGCGCGGCAGCGCGTTCGTCAAGGGGTCCGCGAGCGAGCTCCGCGAGCTGCTGCTGAACCTCGTCAAGAACGGGATCGAGGCCGCGGCGCCCGGCGGCCGGGTCGAGCTCGTGCTGGAGCCCGGCGCCGGGCGGCACGTCGTGCTGGTCCGCGACACGGGCGCGGGGATGCCGCCCTCCGTCCTGGCCAAGCTGTTCCGCCCGTTCTTCACGACGAAGGGCCGCAAGGGCACGGGCTTCGGCCTGGCCACGGCCTTCGCCATCGCCCAGGCGCACGGCGGACGGCTGGCCGTGGACTCGATCGAGGGCATCGGGTCGACCTTCCACCTGACCTTGCCTGCCGCGCCGCCGCCGGCCTGATCGCCGGCGCCCGCCGCCGCCACCGGGCTCCGGCGGGCTAGAATCGTTCCCGTGCTTTCCCTGACGGCGCTCCTCCAGTTCCTCGGGTCGGTCCCGCGCGAACGCCTCGGCAGCTTCCCCACCCCGCTGGTGCCCCTCGAGCGGCTCGGCGCCTCGCTCGGGATCGACCTGTGGATGAAGCGCGACGACGTCTCGGGGCTCGCCCTCGGCGGCAACAAGGCGCGCAAGCTGGAGTACATCCTCGCGGACGCCCGCGCGGCCGGCGCGAAGACGCTCGTGACCGTCGGGCCGGTGACCTCGAACCACACCATGATGACGGCGACGGCCGCCCGCCGCGCCGGCTTCGACATCCACTGCGTGGTCGCGGGCCCGGAGCCGGAGACGGCCGCCGGCTGGCACGGCAACCTCCTGCTGCTCGACTACCTCGGCGCCTGCCTCCACTTCTGCCCGATGAACTTCGCGCACCCGACACCCGAGGACGGGGCGCGGATGGAGGCGCTCACCGCGGCCGTGACGCGCGACACCCACGGCTACTTCATCCCCGCGGGCGGGACGATGCCGCAGGCCGAGCCCGGCTACATGAACGCGATCGCCGAGATCGCGCGGCAGCGCGGCGGCCGCTTCGACTTCGACCACGTCGTCGTGGCGTACGGCACCGGGTCGACGACCACGGGCGTGCTGCTCGGGCTGTCGCTCGGCGGCTTCGCCGCCCGCGTGCACCCGATCGCCATCGAGACCCGGTATGCCGTGGAGGAGTGCTTCCACACCAAGCCGCCGGCCACGCTCTTCCTCGAGTCGGCCGCGCACTTCGGCCTGCCCCTCGGCGAGGGCGACATCCCGCCGCACGAGGTGGTCTACGGCTTCGCCGAGGAGGGCTACGGCGTGCCGAGCGCCGGCAGCGACGCCGCGATCCGGCGCATGGCGGAGACCGAGGGCTATTTCCTCGAGACGGTCTACACCGCGAAGGCCTTCCACGGGCTCACCGGCCTCGTGGCCGACGGCCGTATCGCGGCGGGCGCCCGGGTCCTGTTCCTGCACACGGGCGGCCTGTCCATGACGCCGGCCGGCGAGAAGCGGTTCACGCCATAGAACCAACGGGGCCAGGCGTTCGTCTCACGTCTTGTGTCGATCATCCGCATCCCGCTCGTCTTCCTCGCGGCGTGCCTCGCCGCGCCCTCATCCCTCGCCTCGTCCCAACCCGAGCCCCCGACAGCGCGAGCGCTCGTCACGACCGCCGCCGATCGCATGGGCGGCGAGGCGAAACTGCGCGCCATCCATGGACTCCGCATCGAGACGACCGGGTACCGGAACCTCCTCGAACAGTCGGAACGCCCCGACGGCCCCTGGATCCCCCAGTGGGAGCAGTCGGTCGAGTACTGGGACCTCGACGGCCCGGCCTGGGACGCCAACCTCACCCTGCGCGCGGGCGGCGAGTACACGATGCGCGAGGTGATGGCCGGCGGCATCGCGGCGCGCCAGTTCGGCGACCGCTGGCTTCCGGCGACGAGCGCGCAGGTGGAGCACGCCGAGGACTGGCTCTCGCTCACGCCGCCGCGCGTGCTCACGCTCGCGCTCGACGCGCCGGACCTGCGCCTCGAGTCGGACGTCCCCTACCAGGGCACCGCGCAGCACGTCGTCTCGTTCGCCTGGCAGGGGACGCGCGTGCGGGTCCTGCTCAGCGCGCGCACGGGCTTCCTCACCGCCGCGGAGGTGACGCGCGCCTACCCGGACGACCCCTTCCTCGCGGTCTGGGGCGACGTGCCGACCCGCGTCAGCGTCTCGTACTGGGAGCGACTCGACGATGGCCTGTTCTTCCCGAAGCAGTGGGACGTGGAATTGCTGGGCCGCCCGCACCGGGCGGTGACGCTGACGGCGTTCGAGGCCAACCCGGCGTTCCCCGAGGGCACCTTCGCGATCCCCGCCGCGCAGCGGGCCGCGTTCCGGTCGGCCCCGGGCCTCGACGCCCCGGTGCTCGGGAGCCCGCGGCAGCCGGCCATGGACCTCGCCGACGGCGTCGTGCACGTTCCCGGGTCCTGGGCGATCACCTTCGTCCGGCAGGCCGACGGCCTCGTCGTCCTCGAGGCGCCGATCTCGTCCGGCTATTCGGCGGCGGTGCTCGACGAGGCCGCGCGGCGCTTCCCGGGCGTGCCCGTGAAGGCGGTGGTGAGCACGTCCGACGCGTGGCCGCACATCGGCGGCGTCCGCGAGTACGCCGCGCGGGGCATCCCGCTCTACGTCCTGGACCTGAACGTCGCGCAGGTGCAGCGCGCCCTCGGGAGCCCCCACACGCTGCACCCCGACGCGCTGGAGCGCGCCCCCCGCGCCGCGGACCTGCGTCCGGTCAAGGACCGCGTCGTCATCGGCGACGGGCCCAACCGCATCGAGCTCTATCCCTTGCGCGGCGAGACGGGCGAGCGCTCCATGCTCGCGTACCTCCCGGGGCACCGGCTGCTGTACGCCGACGACATGATCCAGATGGGCCGCAACGGCCCGCCGGAATACGCCTGGGAAGTCGCCGAGGCCGTGCGCCGGAACGGCCTCGCGGTGGACACCGTCTTCGCGATGCACACGCTGCCGACGCCCTGGGCGAACATCATGAAGATCTTCGAGTAACCAAGAATCAAGAATTGAGAATCAAGAAACAGGAAGACAGGAAGACAGGAAGCGAGTCACGCGGCGACGCGCTTCATGCTTCTAGATTCTTGACTCTCGATTCTTGATTACTCACTTGCGCGCGACTTGAACACTCACTTCCGAGCAATCCCGTGGCGCGCGAGGATCCCTTCGACCTTGTCGATCGGGATCGCCTCGGCGGTGCCGAAGCGGCTGGTCACGGTGGTGGCCTGCAGCAGCGAGTTGTAGACCGCCTCCTCGGTGGCCTCGAGCGCGGCCTGGAAGAGGGGGGAGACGGCGTCGGTCGGCAGCACGACGCGCGGGGCGGGCGCGGCGCCGGGGCCCACGCGCAGGCCGGGCGCGGTCGAGAAGGCAATCGCGAAGTCGCCGCTGCCGTTGCTGTAGGACGACCCGGTGCGCGCCAGTCCGAAGATGGCCCGCGCGGCCAGCCGCTTGAGGTCGCGCGCGTCGAGCGGCGCGTCGGTCGCGACGACGATCATGCAGGAGCCGTCGGCGGCACGCCAGGGTGCCACGGGTGCGCCCTCGGAGTGCCCAGGTGCCAAGGGTGCCAGAAGTGCCAGGGGTGCCGGGGGCACGGGGGGGCCGAAGGCATAGCGGCCGAGTTCCCTGCCCACCGGGGCGCCGCCCATCGTGAGCACCCCGCCGAAGTTGGTCTGGACCAGCACGCCCAGCGTGTAGCCGCCCATGGCCTCCGGGAGGCGCCGCGACGCCGTGCCGATGCCGCCCTTCCAGCCGAACGCGCGCGTGCCGGTGCCCGCGCCGACGCTGCCCTCCGCCACCGGACCCGCGGTGGCGGCGGCGATGGCCTGGGCCACGTGCGCGGGGCGGACGTGGAGGCCGCGGATGTCGTTGAGGCCGCCGTCGTTCGTCTCGCCGACGAGGGCGTTCACCGACCGCACGCCCTCGTGCCCGGGGCGGGCCAGCGTCCACGCCACCAGCCCCTCGACGGCCGCGCCGACGCTCAGGGTGTTGGTGAGCGCGATGGGTGTCTCGATCGTCCCGAGCTCCTCCACCTGGGTGGACCCGGCGAGCTTGCCGAAGGCGTTGCCGACGAAGACCGCGCCGGGCACCTTCTCGTCGAAGAGGTCGCCGGGGTGCGGCACCACCACCGTGACGCCGGTCCGGACGTCGTCGCCCTCGACGAGCGTGACGTGGCCGACCCGGACCCCGGCGACGTCGGTGATGGCGTCCAGGGCGCCCGGCGGGAAGACGCCCGGCGCCAGCCCGAGGTCCCGCGCCCGGGGCCGGTCCTGGGCACCAGCCCCCAGGGACGCGGCCACGATCAGGGCGGCGACGACCGAACGGCGGTTCCTCACGGGGGCATGATACGATCCGCGAGGTTCACGCATGCGGGAGATCTCGATCGACGCCGTCCGCGACGCGTCAGGCGCCGTCTACACGGCGGCCGTGCGCACCCCCCTCATCCGCCTCGATCTCCCCTTCGCCGGGTCCGGCGGGCCGGAAATCTACCTCAAGCTCGAGAACCTCCAGCCGATCGGCTCCTTCAAGATCCGGGGGGCCTGGAACGCCGTGCGGGCGCTGCCGCCCGAGGCGCTGGCCGAGGGCGTCTGGACGGTGAGCGCCGGCAACGCCGCGCAGGGCGTCGCGTTCGCGGCCCGGCTGGCTGGCTGCCCGTGCTCGGTCATGGTCATGGACACGGCGCCCGAGACGAAGGTGCGGGCCATCGAGCGGCTCGGCGCGTCGATCGTGCGCGTCACCTACGACGAGGCCTGGCGCACGGTGGAGTCGCACCAGTCCGACCGGATGCGGGGCCGCTTCGTCCATCCGTTCGACGACGACCTGTTCATCGCGGGCAACGGCACGGCCGGCCTCGAGATCCTCGAGGACCTCCCCGACGTGGACGCGATCGTCGCGCCGCTCGGGGGCGGCGGGCTGCTCGCCGGCATCCATGCGGCGACCCGCGCGCTCAAGCCCGACACCCGGGTCTTCGCCGCCGAGCCCGACACGGCGGCGCCCCTCGCGACGTCGCTCGCGCGGGGCGAGGCGAGCTACTTCCCGGGCTGGACCGCGTCGTTCGTGGACGGCGCCGGCGGCAAGTCGGTCCTCCCGTCCATGTGGCCGCTCCTCTCGCGGCTGGACGGCTCCATCGTCGTGACGCTCGACGAGGCCGCCCGCGCGATGAAGCACGCGGCCGAGCGCGTCCACGTCATTGCCGAGGGTGCGGCGGCCTGCGCCATCGCCGCGGCGCTCGGCGGCCGCGCCGGCACGGGCAAGGTGGTGGCCGTCGTCTCCGGCGGCAACGTCGACCTGCCGAAGTTCGCGTCGCTCGTCGGCGCGTGTCCCTAGCCGCCGGCCCCCGGCCGGCCAGCGAGTCTGATACCTGATGGAACGTTTCTCGAATTCCGCCCCCCTGCCGTCCCGCATCCACCGCCTCCACGACCTGGCCCTCGACGTCTGGTGGAGCTGGCAACCCGAGGCCCGCGAGCTGTTCCGGCGCCTCGACTACGCGCTCTGGAAGACGACGTCGCACAACGCGGTGCGCATGATGCGGACCATCGAGCCGGCGCGGCTCGAGGCGGCGGTCGCCGACGAGACGTTCGTGGCGCTGTACGACCGGGTGATCGCGGGCCTCGACGAGGCGCGGGCGGCCAAGGGCACGTGGTGGTCCGGGTCCGGCCCCGACATCAACGGCCGGGCGGTGGCGTACTTCTCCGCGGAGTTCGCGCTGCACCAGTCGCTGCCCATCTACGCGGGCGGGCTCGGCGTGCTCGCGGGCGACCACTGCAAGGAGGCGAGCGACCTCGGGGTGCCGCTCATCGGCGTGGGCTTCATGTACCCGCAGGGGTACTTCCACCAGCGCGTGTCGAACGACGGCTGGCAGGAGGAGCACTACGAGCGCATCAGCTGGACGGACGCGCCGATCGAGCCGGCGCTGACGCCCGAGGGCAAGCCGTGCATCACGGCCGTGCCGCTCGGCGACCGGACGGTGCTCGCCGCGGTGTGGCGGGTGAAGGTGGGCCGGGTCCGGCTGTACCTGCTCGACACCGACCTCGAGGAGAACGCGCCGTGGGACCGCGAGCTGTCGGCGCGGCTCTACGGCGGCGACCGCGAGACGCGGATCCAGCAGGAGGTCATCCTCGGCATCGGGGGCGTGCGCGTGCTGCGGGCCCTCGGCATCGAGCCGGCGGTCTGGCACCTCAACGAGGGCCATGCGGCCTTCGTCGCGCTGCAGCGGATCCGCGAGCACCTGGAGCAGGGGCGGTCGTTCGACGAGGCGCTCGCGGCCGTGCGGCGGACCACGGTCTTCACGACGCACACGCCGGTGCCCGCGGGCCACGACGCGTTCCCCTTCAACCTCGTCGAGAAGCACCTCGCGGGATGCTGGGGCGACCTCGGCGGCGAGCGCCAGCGCTTCCTCGCGCTCGGCGAGTACGACAACGGGACCGGGTCGCTCTTCAACATGACGGCGCTCGCGCTGCGCACGGCGGCGCACGTCAACGGCGTGAGCGCCCTGCACGGCGACGTGACCCGCGCGATGTGGCAGCCGATCTGGCCGGACACGCCGCAGGCGGACCTGCCGATCACCTCGATCACCAACGGCGTCCACGTGCCCACCTGGATCGACGCCGAGGTCCTGGCGCTCCTCGATCGCCACCTCGGGCCAGACTGGATGGACCGGCACGACGACCAGGCGCTCGTCGACCGCATCGCCGAGGTGCCCGACGAGGCGCTCTGGGCCACGCGCAACGCGCTGCGCGCCGACCTCTTCACCTTCGTCCGCGAGCGCCTGCGCCTGCGCTGGGCCGGCGAGCGCGTCAGCCCGGCGCGCATCGTCGCGGCCGGCGCGATGCTCGATCCGACCGCGCTCACCCTGGGCTACGCGCGCCGCTTCACGGCCTACAAGCGCCCGGAACTGCTGTTCCACGACCCCGAGCGGCTCGCCCGCATCCTCACGGCCGCCAACCGGCCGGTGCAGATCGTGTTCGCCGGCAAGGCGCACCCCGCCGACGACCCCGCGAAGCACCACCTGCAGCGCGTCTTCAAGCGGGCGCTCGACCCCGTCTTCGCCGGCCGCATCGCCTTCATTGACGACTACGACCTGCACGTCGCGCACTACCTCGTGTCGGGCTGCGACGTCTGGCTGAACAACCCCCGCAAGCCGCTCGAGGCGAGCGGCACGAGCGGCATGAAGGCGTCGCTGAACGGGGTGCCCCACCTGAGCGTGGGCGACGGCTGGTGGGCGGAGGGCTTCAGCGGCAGCAACGGCTGGCTGATCGAGAGCGCCACCGACCCCGACGACCACGAGGCGACCGACGCCGCCGACGCCGAGGCGCTCTACCGCCTCCTCGAGGAGGAGGTCGTGCCGGCCTTCTACGACCGCGACGCCAGCGGCGTCCCGCGCCGGTGGATCGCCGTGGTCCGCGAGGCCATCCGGTCGAACCTGCCGCGCTTCTCGTCCCGGCGCATGCTCAAGGACTACGTCACGCGCATGTACACGCCGGCCGCGCGCCAGGCCGACTGACCCGTCCGCGGGGCGGGGGCGGGCTCGCAGCCGGCCCCCGCGCCGCCTACCTCAGCGCCTCGACGCTCGCGCGCGCCTGCGCGTACCACGTCCGCCACGCCTCGAGGATCTCCTCGCTCGCCGCGTTCCGCCGCTCGGTCTCCAGGCGGGCGCGCTCGGCCTCGCGGACGAGCGCCAGGAGGGGCTCGCGATCGACGGGGCCCACCGACCCCAGGAACAACGCCGTCGTCGCCACCGCGCGCGCGACGTGGCCCATCTCCTCCGGGCTCGTCTTGTCGGGCGTGTCGAGGTTGGTGTGGTAGTAGCGGTCGGTGAAGTGCCAGTTGAGCAGCGCCGGCACCCCCGCCCGCGTGAACGACGTGTGATCGCTGCCGCCCTCGTACGGGTTGGTGCGGACGACCCAGCCCGTGTCGCGCGCCTCGCGCAGGCACACGCCCAGGTGCAGGTCGTTCAGGTAGTGGCCGCGCACCCACGCGGGGTCGACCTCGCCCGCGCCCCACTCCGTGTGCGGATCCGACGGCCGGTCGTGGACGGCCGAGGGGTCGGGCCCCTTCTCGATGAGGAACGTGCCGCCCGTGAGCGCCGTGTTCTCGCCGGTCATGTCGAGCGACATCATCGCGATGACGCCGGCAGCGCGGGCGGGGTCGGCGTCGAGCCAGTGCTGGCTCCCCCGGATCTCGTCACCCCAGAGGACCGTGATCGTCCGGTCCGGCGGCGCCACCGCGCCGGCGGCGATCGCCTGCCGCATCGCGAGCACCGCGGCCAGCAGGGTGCCGCAGCCGCTGGCGTCGTCATTGGCGCCCGGTTCCTGGACGTGCGCCACCAGCACGACGCGCTCGTCGGGACGCGCGGCGCCCGGGAACTCCGCCACGAGCATCCGGCTCTCGCCACGATGGAACGTGGTCTCGATGTCCACGGCGAGCGAGACGGGCCCCGCCGCGAGGCGATCGCGCAGGAGGCGGGTGGCGCGCGGCGTCGCCTTGAAGCCGAACGACCGGCGCGCCTCGTCGTAGGGGATGCTGCCCCACTGCAGCACGTCCGGCGTGTCGGCCGGCCGCAGGTACGCCGGCACCTCGGTCGAGATCACGCCGGCGGCGCCGCGCGCCCGCACGGCCTCGGCCCAGACGCGGCCGAGCGGCCCGTCGGCGAGCACGACGGCGCCGGCGACGTCGAGCCCGGCGTAGTCGGCCTCGGCCACCCCCGCCCCCGCGTCCACGAGCCGCAGCGTCACGCCGCCGGCCGGGGTCGAGAACGAGTTGATGGCCAGCGCCAGCCGGTCCTGCTCCCGGGAGAGCACGACCGTCCGCGCCTCGTCCGCGATGGCGACCGTGCCGCGCACCTGCTCCCAGCCCTGGCCGGCGTTCGGGTAGGCCTCGGTCCACACGCGGGGCCCGGCGGACGGCGTCCCCGGCGCGACCGGCACGAACCCCCCGGCCGTCAGCCGCGCCTCGATGAAGTCGATCGACTGGTCGAAGCCGGGGTTGCCGGCGAGCCGCCAGAACCGGCTCATGAAGCGGACCGTGTCCATCGCGACGGCGGTGTCCACGCGGCCGGCGACGGCCCGGTAGGCGGCTTCCGCGCGCGGCGGCAGGACCCGATCGAGGGGCGGCAGGTGGGGGGGCACGGCCGGCTGGGCGGCGCCCAGGGCCAGCGCGGCGGCGAGCAGGATGAATCGCATACAATGAGATGATATGTCGCGGAAATCGATCGCGAACAAGCAACGCTGCGCGCTCTGCGGGGCCAAGGAGGTCTCCGAGCCGCGCGGCGAGGAACGGTACTGCCGCGACTGCTGGGACAAGAAGATCGCCGTCGAGGAGATCGTCGCCCGCGAGTTCGCGCTCAAGCGGTACATCCGGGCGCACAGCGCCGAGAAGTACCTGATCTACCACTCGACGCAGAAGCGCCCCTGCGGCCAGCTCATCGTCGTGGACGATGGCTACGACCTGTTCCTCACGATGGTGCTCTACCCGAATTTCGGGTGGGAGGAACCGGCCTACCACCTCGAGGGGGATCCGGAGGGGCGGACCTTCGGGGAGCTGCTGGTGGACGTCGTCGCGACCGAGGTGATCGAGCCCTGGGGCGGCGGCAAGTGGCACCTCGAGGTGTTCCGCGCGAACTCAGCCGAACCGGAGGACTGGAACGGCGAGATGTAAGTGGCTATAATCCGACAGATCACGGGCTACCACATTACTCGGAGGGTTGTTGAATGATTCGCCTGAGCCAGCGGATGGTCGCGGCAGTGGCGGTGGCAGGCGTGCTGGCGCTGCCGGCCGCTCTCGCCGCGCAGGAGCGCCGCCTTATCGCGCCGCAGCGCGGAGAGGCCAACGTCGAGATCACCAAGCCGGACACGAAGATCGTGAAGGGTGAGGTGGTGACCAAGATTCGGGTCAAGAACATCTCCGAAGCGCCCATCGCGGGCCTCAAGGTCGACGAGAACTGGTACGACAAGGGCGGCAATCCCGTCGGGGGCGACACGTACCGCCACCGCCGGCCGCTCAAGCCCGGCGAGGTCATCGAGGTCGTCCTCACGACTCCGCGCCGGCCGACCATGAACTCGAACCAGTACCAGTTCTCCCACGCCAACGGCACCGTCAAGACGACCGTGGTGGACAAGCTGGACCTGCCGGACCCCGGTCAGTAACCCCCGGATCCGACACCGTACGCACGGAGGGCCGGCCCCGTTCCAGGGAGCCGGCCCTTCGTCTGTACGCCTGCCTGCCGCGTTCTGACTTCTAACTTCTGACTTCTAACTTCCTCATCGCCCCCCGGAGACCTTCTCGAAGCGAACCGCCCCCTCGACGCGCGGCAGCGCGACGAGGATGGCCGGCGCCGTGATGATCTGCGGGGCGACCTGCCCGGGCGCCGGGCGGCGCTCCGTCCACTCGACGACCAGGCCGTCCCCGTCCTGGCGCGTGCCGACGACGGCGACCGAGACGCCGCCGGTCGTGCGCGTGCCGAGGAACACCGCCGCGACCATCTGCGACGAGAGGTCCACGGCGGGCCGGGGCGCGTCGCCGGCGTGGGCGCGCCAGAGCGCGTCCCATTCCGCGTCGGTCCGGGCGATGACCTGGCGCGGCGTGTCCACGTTGCTCATCGCCGCGTCGGCGAGGACGGTCATCGGCATGGACGCCGCCTGAACGGCGAGAGCGAGAGCGAGCAGCACTCGGGCCATGGCGTCTCCTCACGGGGCCGCGGCCCCGGTTCGCGTGTCACCTACGGTTGTCCCGGCGGCGGCGCCACCACGCGGAAGACCGTCTCCCGGGCCACCGGCGCCGTGTCGCCGGTGCGCGGCGTCGCCTCGACGCGCAGCACGTACCGCCCCGGGGCGAGATCCTTGAGCGGAACGCGGGTGGTGAACCCGTACCCGCCGGCGCTCCCGGCCAGCTCCGAGCTGTCGCGCGTCTCCTGCGTCTGGAAGACCGTGCGGCCGTCCTCGGCCTGCACGGTCGCGGCGATGTCCACCTTGTGGGCCGCGCCGCGGATGTTGTCGTAGACCTCCGCGAACACGGCGATCTCGTCGTTGGTCGGGAAGTCGCGGTAGGTGGTGAGCGGCCCCGGCATGAGCTCGGCGAGCGGGTCCTTGGCCCGCGCGGTCGGCGCCAGGCCGCTCGAGGCCGACGTCACCGCGAGGCTGCTCATCTGGAACGCGCCGGTGAAGTCGGGCACCTCGAGGTCGTAGAGCACCGACCCGGCGCGCTTGCCGTTCGCCTCGCTCGCGGCGACGCGCAGCTGGTAGCGGCCCGGGGGCAGGTCGAGCGACGAGATCACGCGGAAGCCCGCGGCGCGCACGCGCGGCACCGACTCCGGCTTGAGGTTCATCGCGACCGTGTTGCGGTCGCCGGGGTACGTCTTGCCGTCGGCGCCGACGGCAATCGCTACGATCTCCAGGTCGTCGTGGTAGGCGCCCCCCTTCTCGACCAGCTCCAGGATGCGGCCGCCGATGAGCGTCGAGATGACGACCGAGCCCTTGCGGTCGGGGCCCTTGAACACCGCGGCGGTCGCGGCAATCGGCAGGTCCGACACCGGCAGCGGGCTCGACACCGCCTCGCGCAGCTCCTCGGTGGCCTCCTTCGGGCCCGCCAGCGTCGGCTTCGTGGCGCGCCCGCGCGCCGCCGCGTAGCCCTTGCGCGCCCGCACCGTCAGGCCGGGGCGCGACACGCGCACCTCGATCTTGCGGAAGCGGCCGTCGCGCCGCTCGTTGGTCGGGTAGTACCCGAGCACGTAGTAGGAGCTGTTGTCCTCGACGATGCGGCGGAACCAGCCGTCGAGGTCGTTGGACCCGACGGCGGCGAAGCCGCCGGTCTCGTCACTGAGGACGCGCAGGCTGTCCTGCCCGAGCCGCACCTCGTTGTCGAAGGCCGACGAGTTCAGCCCGAGCGACGAATCCGTCGGGAAGTCCATCACCTCGATCATCTCGTCGCCGCTCGTCGCGATGCCCCGCGGGTCGACGGCGTAGATCGAGACGTTGGCCCGCGTCGCGGCCGAGATCGCGTCGCGCGTCGAGCTGATGATGCTGGTCGCGGCCGAGTTGCCGAACGGGTCGTTGATGTTGTAGTCGATGCCCTCGCTGAAGAAGATGAGCGCCTTCTTCCGGCCGCTCACGCCGCCGAGGAACTCCGACAGGTTCTTCACGATGTCCAGCGTGTTGCGCGCCTGGTAGGCGCGCTCCGCGTCGTCCGGGTCGTCGATC
This sequence comes from Vicinamibacterales bacterium, assembly GCA_050250645.1. Taxonomy (GTDB): domain Bacteria; phylum Acidobacteriota; class Vicinamibacteria; order Vicinamibacterales; family UBA2999; genus JBFWVR01. The sequence continues at coordinate 175,728 of JBFWOG010000002.1, read as the reverse complement.
GTCTCGCCGCTCTGGCGCGTGCCCCGCGTCAGCGACTCCTGGTCCAGCCGCCCGAGCGTCGCCGACCGGATCTTGCGGCCCATGAACCTGTCGATCGACGCGTCGAGCAGCCGCGGGTTCGACGTGAACTCCTGCCCGAGCCTGGACGAGCCGCTCGTGTGCACGACCGCCGCGACGTCGTTGGCGCCGAGGTACCGCGCCACGAAGCGCTTCGCGGCGGCCTTGAGCTGCGCGCTCCGCAGCGGCGCCGTGTGCAGGTCGTCGAGCACCAGCAGGTAGACCCGGCCGGTGCGGTCGCTGCCCACGTTGGTCTGCACGTCCGGCTCGATCGGCTGGCTGCGGAACAGCGGGCGCTCCGCCCGCTCGACCGGGATGTTCACGTAGGAGAACACCGTCACGGCCTGCGGCGTGCCGTCCTCGATCACCGTGAAGTCGCCGGCCGAGAGCCCCGGCACGAAGCGGCCCTCCGCGTCGAGGACGCGCGCGTCCACCTCGACGTAGTTGACCTCGGCGCGGAAGACGACGGGCGGCTGCTGCGGCTCCCCCGCCGCGGGCGGCGGCGCCTGCGCGGCGGCCGGCGGGGCGGACGAGGACGGTTGCTGGCCGACGGCGGCAGCCGTCGCCAGCGCCACGAGCGCGAATGTCAGGAACAGGCGTCGATACATGGCGGTCTTGGAGGCAGGGAGGCCTCTTCAGTATAAGACGCCCCGGGGGGCCGGGGAGACTTGGACGCCAGGGTGCCTAAGGTGCCTAAGGTGCCTGGGGTGCCTGGGGTGCGGGTGGCACGGGTGCCAACGGTGCCAGGGGTGCCAGGGGTGCCACGGGTGTGCGTGGCACGGGTGCCAACGGTGCCAGGGGTGCCACAGGTGCGCGTGCCACGGGTGCCAACGGTGCCAGGGGTGCCACGGGTGCGCGTGCCACGGGTGCCAACGGTGCCAGGGGTGCCACGGGTGCGCGTGCCACAGGTGCCAACGGTGCCAGGGGTGCCACGGGTGCGCGGGGCATTGGCGCGCGGGGCATGGGCGCGGGGCCGGGGTACCCAGGTGCCTCGCATTACGAGGCACCCCCGGCACCCCAGGCACCCCAGGCACCTCAGGCACCTCAGGCACCTCAGGAACCCGAGGAACCCGAGGAACCTCTTCTTCTACTCCACCGGCGCCCGCCGCCGGTGCCAGTCGGTCGCCTGCTCGTAGGCGTGGCCGACCTTGAAGAGCGTGGCCTCGTCGAAGGCGCGGCCGTAGAGCTCGAGGCCAATCGGCAGGGCCGGGGGGCCCGCCGAGAAGCCGCACGGCAGCACGAGGGCCGGCAGGCCCGTCATGTTGCCGATGAAGGTGTTGCCCGTGCGGAAGCGGACCGGCGCCGATCCGGGCTTGACGTCCGTGCCCGCCACCTCGGGCGGCTCGAGCGGTCCCGGCAGGCTCGTGCTGCCCGGCACCGCCATCACGTCGCAGGCCTCGAGCGCCGCGGCCATCTCGTCCATCAGGATCGTCCGCACGCGCAGCGCCTTGATGTAGTCGGTCGCGGTGTAGAAGCGGGCGGCGTCGAGCCGCTCGCGCACGACCGGGTCGAAGAGCTCCGGCGTCTCGCGCAGCCGCTTCTCGTGGAACTGGGCCGCCTCCGCCATCGCCACGAGCCAGCCCGCCGAGCCCGCGTAGTTCGCGTGCGGCACGTCCACGTCGACGAGCGTCGCGCCCAGGTGGACCAGCTGCTGGAGCGCGGCGCGGTAGGCGGCCTCCACCTCGGGGTCGGCCCCCTCGGTGAAGTGCCGCGTCGGCACGCCGATGCGCAGGCCCTTCACGTCCCCGTTCAGGGCCAGCGTGTAGTCGGGCACCGGCACGTCCACCGTCGTCCGGTCCCGCGGGTCGGGGCCGGCGATCACCTGGAGCATCAGCGCCGCGTCGGCGACCGACCGCGTCATCGGCCCGGCGTGGTCGAGCGTCCAGGCCAGCGTCGTGACGCCGTGGCGGCTCACGCGCCCGTAGGTCTGCTTGAGGCCGACGATGCCGCAGAACGCGGCCGGCCCCCGGATCGACCCGCCGGTGTCGGTGCCGATCGACAGGGGAATCATCGCGGCGGCCAGCGCCGCGCCCGAGCCGCTCGACGACCCGCTCGGGGTGCGCGTCAGGTCCCACGGGTTGTGCGCCGGCCCGAAGCCCGAGACGACGCCGCTGCCCATCGCGAACTCGAGGAGGTTCAGCTTGCCGGCGAGGATGGCGCCCGCGGCGTTCAGCCGCTCGGTGATCGTCGACTCGTAGTCGGGCACCCAGTCGGCGGTCACCTTCGAGCCGTTGGTGGTGCGGATGCCCCGGGTCGCCAGGATGTCCTTGGGCGCGTAGGGGATGCCGTGCAGGGGGCCGCGGTAGTCGCCGGCCATGATCTCGCGCTCGGCCGCGCGGGCGGCGGCCATGGCCGGCTCCGTCGTGACGGTGATGAACGCGTTGACGCGCGGGTTGAGGGCCTCGGCGCGGGCGAGGAACGCCTCGGTGAGTTCCACCGGGGAGATCTGCCGGGCCTTGATGAGGCCGGCCAGTTCGTGCGCCGGCTTGAAGAGCAGCTCGGGATCGAGAGGCATCGGCTACCTCCTCGCCACGAAGATGGTCGGCGGCTCGATCGCGTCGTCGATCTCGAGCTCGCGCACGACCTCGAAGGCCGCCAGGTTCCGGTCGAGCGCCTTGCTCGCCACCTCGAGGCGGGGCTCGTCGAACGTGCCCCCGAGCAGCGCCGCCGCAGTCTTCAGCGTCGCCGGGCTCACGCCCGGCTGGGCCTGCTCCGCGACACACGCGGCCAGCGGCCCGGTGATGCCGAGCGCGGCCAGGATCTGCATCACGTGCCGGCGGCTCATGCCGTCGTGCGGATTGGTCACTCGTCTCCTCCCTCTCGTCGCGTGGCGGGGGCATCGCCGTGGAATGCCAGGACGGCGCCCCACCGGCCGCCCCTCGCGCGAAAGCGCTCGCAGGACGCCTCGTCCACGTCGCTCTCCCGGCGCCGGTGCCGGGCGGGGTCCAGGCTCTCGCCCCACACCGTGGACAGCAGGGCCCAGCCGTCGTCCTGTTCCCGGAGCTCGACCTCGGCCGACCGGGTGAGCCAGCCGCGGGTGTCGAAACGGTACAGCAGCTCGGTCACGAAATCCACGAGCAGCACCTCGAGATCGGGGGCCTCGACGTCCAGCTCCTCCGCCCGGCGAGGCTCGACCGTGGCCAGCGGCACGAGGCGCTCGGTGAACGCCTCGGCGGCCGCCTGGAAGATCGCGGCCGGGCTCGCGCCGCCAAGGACGACGCGCCGGCCTCCGGGAAGCGCCTTGAAACGGGACACGGATCAAACTCACCGGGGCAGCACGGCGTCAAACTATGCGAGGCCCCGGACGGCTGTCAATCCGCCGGCGGCCCGGATAAAGCTTTCAGATATACTGATTTATCTATGGTCATCGACGTAGCGGGCATCCAGGCGGCCCTCGTCGCGGCGGGTGTCGATGGGTGGCTGCTCCACGACTTCCAGGCCTCGAACCCGATCGCCCAGCGCCTCGCGGGCCTCGGCGGCGGCGGGCACATGACGACGCGCCGCTGGTTCTATCTCGTGCCCGCCTCGGGCGAGCCCACGGCGCTCGTCCACAAGATCGAGCGGTTCAACCTCGACCGGCTGCCCGGCCGCAAGATCGCCTACGCCGGGCGCGAGGAGCTGGCGGCGGGCCTGGCCGCGATGCTGGCGGGCCACCGCCGGGTCGCGATGGAATACTCGCCGCTGGGCGCCATCCCGTACGTGTCGCGCGTCGACGCCGGCACGATCGAGCTCGTGCGGTCCCACGGCATCGAGGTCGTCTCGTCGGGCGACCTGGTCCAGCAGTTCGAGGCCCACTGGTCGGCCGAGGCGATCGCCTCCCACAAGGCGGCGGCCGCGAGGCTGTACCGCATCAAGGACCGGGCCTTCGAGGTCGCGGCCCAGCGGACCCGCGACGGCGTCGCGCTCGACGAGTACGAGCTGCAACAGCTGATGTGGGGCTGGTTCGCCGAGGAAGGCCTCTGGAGCGACGCGGAGCCGAACGTGTCGGCCCAGGAGAACGCCGGCAACCCGCACTACCTCCCGTCCCGCGGGCAGTCCCGGCCGATCCGGGCCAACGAGTTGCTGCTGCTCGATCTCTGGGGCAAGCTGGAACAGCCCGGGGCCGTCTTCGCCGATATCACGTGGGTCGGCTACACGGGCGCCGTGGTGCCCGACCGGTTTGCCGCGGCCTTCGCCGCGATCCGCGACGCGCGTGACCGCGCGATCGAGGTCGTGGAGGCGGCGGCCGCCGCCGGCCGCGACATCCGCGGCTGGGAAGTCGACGCGGCGGCCCGGGCGGTGATCGAGCAGGCCGGCTTCGGCGCGGGCCTGCTCCACCGGACCGGCCACAGCCTGGGCGAGACCGTCCACGGCAACGGCGCGCATCTCGACGACTACGAGACGCACGACGAGCGGCGGCTGCTGCCGGGCACCGGCTTCACGATCGAGCCGGGCGTGTACTTCGAGGATTTCGGCGTCCGCACCGAGATCGACATGGTGTGGGGGCCGGCCGGGCCCGAGGTCACCGGGCCACGGCAGCGGGAAATCGTCAGACTGGTGTAACCGGGGGAGCACGAGCCCCCGGCGGCGCGGCGGACCACGCCGGGCCGGACAGGTGGAGGACGTCAATGTCGAGCCGGAAAACAACGGTGTTCTATGCGTTGCTGATCGCCGTGGCCTCGCTGGCGGTCGGGATGGTCATCGCGTCGCGCCTCGATCTCTCGCCGACCTCGTCGGCGCAGACGATGGAGAAGCCGCCGATGAACAGCGCGCCGCTCAGCGGCCCCGTCGACGCGAGCACGTTCCGCACCATCGCCAGGGCGGTCACGCCGGCGGTGGTGAACATCCGGACCGAGTCGCGCCAGCGGACCCAGCTCACCGAGTTCTTCGGGGGCGACGACCTGTTCGAGCGCTTCTTCGGCGGCGGCCAGGGCGGCCAGGGCGGCCGCGGCGGCCGCGAGCAGCCCCGCGAGCAGATCTCGGTGGCGGCCGGCACCGGCTTCGTCATCGACAAGGCCGGCTTCATCCTCACCAACAACCACGTCGTCGAGGACGCGACGAAGATCGAGGTCTCGTTCTTCGGCGACGACGCCGACGTCTCGTACGGGGCGGAGATCGTCGGCCACGACCCGCTGTCGGACAGCGCGCTCATCAAGCTGACCGAGATGCCCAAGCGCGAGCTGCAGGAGGTCCGCTTCGGCGACTCCGCGCAGATGGAGCCGGGCGACTGGGTCATGGCCATCGGCAACCCGTTCGGCCTCGCCCACACGGTCAGCGTCGGCGTGATCAGCGCGACCGAGCGCTCCTTCCCGGTCGCCGACGGCCGGTCGGCCGACGTGCTGCAGACCGACGCCGCCATCAACCCGGGCAACTCCGGCGGCCCGCTGCTGAACGTCCGCGGCGAGGTGGTCGGCATCAACACGGCGATCTACAGCGACCCGCGCCAGCAGGGCAACATCGGCATCGGCTTCGCGATGCCGATCAACATGATCCGGGACCTCCTGCCCCAGCTCCGGGCCGGCAAGGTCACCCGCGGCGTGATCGGCGTGACGATCACGGACGTCCCGACCGACGCGGTGGCGGAGTTCGGCCTCACCGAGAAGCGCGGCGCCCTCGTCACGACCGTCAACGAGGGCGGCCCGGCGGCCAAGGGCGGGCTCGAGCCCGGCGACGTCATCATCGAGTACAACGGCAAGCCGGTCCGCCGCCGCGACGAGCTCGTGAGCATGGTCGTCGTGACCAAGCCCGGCACCACGGTGCCCGTCAAGGTGCTGCGTGACCGCGCGGAGAAGACCCTCAACGTCACGGTCGACGAGCTGAACCTCGAGGCCGAGACCGCCCGCACGGCCCGCCGCAACAGCGAGGAGCCGCAGCAGGCGCAGAGCGAGGGCTTCGGCATCACCCTCAGCACGCTGACGCCCGAGATCGCCCGCCGCCTGAGCGTGCCCGCCGACACGACCGGGGTGCTCATCTCCGAGGTCGAGCCGGGCAGCTCCGCCCAGCGCTCGGGCCTGGTCGCCGGCGATGTCATCCTCGAGGTGAACCGCCAGGGCGTCCGGACGCCGCAGCAGGCCAGCGACGCGCTCGCCGAGGTGAAGTCCGGCTCGACCGCCTTCCTGCTCATCCTGCGGTCCGGCCAGGAGACGTTCGTGACCGTCCGGAAGGACTAGCCGCGCCGCCCCCGGCGCGGGCCGGGGGCGACGAGGCCGCATCGCCATGCAGGGCGGGGCTCCCCGGGGGCCCCGCCCTTCGCGCGTACGGGTATGATCCAGGGGTCATGGCGCTCGAGCGGGAGATCAAGCTTCGGTTCGACAGTGCGGAAGAGGCCCGGGCGCGGCTCGCCCCGCTCGGCGTCACCCCCCTCCGCGGGCGCCGCCTCCAGGAGGACTGCCTGCTCGACGACGACCAGGAGACGCTGCGGCAGCGCCGCTCGGTCCTGCGCGTGCGCAAGGAGGGCGGCAAGAGCCTGCTGACGTTCAAGGGCCCGGTCCAGCCCGGCCCGATGAAGCTGCGCGAGGAGCACGAGACGGTCATCGCCGACGGCGACACCATCCTCACGATCCTCCAGGAGCTCGGCCTGCATCCCTGGTTCCGCTACGAGAAGTACCGGGAGGAGTTCGCCGCCGAGGACGTCGTCATCGCGGTGGACGAGACGCCGGTCGGCACCTACGTCGAGATCGAGGGGGGCGAGGCGCACATCGCGCTGATGGCGACGGCGCTCGGCTTCACGCCCGCCGACTACATCACCGATTCCTACCGGACGCTGTTCCTGCGGCACCGCGACGCCCACGGGCTGACGGGCCGCGACATGGTGTTCCCGCCCCGTCCCGGACAGTGACCGACCTCTCCGCCTGGCCCGCCCTCGTCCTCACGGCCGGCCTGGCCACCCGCCTGCGCCCGCTTTCGGCGCTGCGCGCGAAGGCGGCGCTGCCGGTGGCCGGCACGCCGATCGTCCGGCGCATCCTCGCGTGGCTGGCCGCCGCCGGCGTCCGCCGCGCCGTCCTGAACCTGCACCACCGGCCGGCCGACCTCACGGCGCTCGTCGGCGACGGCAGCGACCTGGGCCTCGCCGTCCGCTACTCGTGGGAACCGCGGCTCCTCGGGTCGGCCGGCGGCCCGCGCCGCGCCCTCGACCTGCTGGACGCCGGGCGGTTCCTGATCGTCAACGGCGACACGCTGACCGACGTCGACCTGCCGGCGCTCGCCGCGGCGCACGTGGCGGCCGGCGCGCAGGTCACCATGGCGGTCGCCGCCGGCGACGTGGCGCGCTACGGCGGCGTGATCGCCGACGAGCGCGGCGCGGTCACCGGGTTCGCGCGCGGTGCCGGGCGCCACTTCGTCGGCGTCCAGGCGGTGGAGGCGGCGGCCTTCCGCGGCCTCCCCGAGGGCGAGCCGGCCGAGACCGTCCGCGCGCTCTACCCGTCCCTCATCGCCGCGCGGCCGGGCGCCGTGCGGACGTTCGAGAGCGGCGCCGGCTTCCTCGACGTGGGCACGCCGGCCGACTACCTCGAGACCGTCGCGCTCGTCGCCGGCCGCGAGCGCCAGCCCTTCGACGTCGGCACGGGCTGCCGGATCGCGGCCGCCGCCCGCGTGGGGCGCAGCGTGCTGTGGGACCGCGTCACGGTCGCGCCCGGCGCCCGGCTCACCAACTGCGTGGTGACCGACGATGTGAGCGTGCCGGCCGGCGCGGCCTACGAGGACGCCGTCCTGGTCGCCGGTCCGGCGGGCGTCGAGGTCACGCCGCTGGCCTGACCAGATCACAAGATCACAAGATCACAAGATCACCAGATGCCCGAAATCTCTCCCACCGTGACCCGGTACCTCGACGAGCAGGGCCTCGCGCCCCGCGTCACGCAGGTGCTCCCGCTCACCGGCGACGCCTCGGACCGGCGCTACTACCGGGTCCTCCTGCGGGACGCCCCGTCGATCGTGCTGGCGCTGCACGCCGGTCCGATCGTCTACACGGACATGCCGTTCGTGCAGGTCGCCGGGCTCATGCGGGCGGTGCCGCTGCCGGTGCCCGCCCTGCTCCACCACTCGGACGCGCTGGGCGTGATCGCGCAGGAGGACCTCGGCGACGTCACGCTGCAGGCCCACCTCGGCGCGGCGCCGCCGGCCGAGCACGCCGCGCTCTACCGGGAAGCGGTGCGGTTCATCGCCACGCTGCAGCGGCGGGGCGCGGAGCTGGCCGACGACCGCCTCCCGCCGTACCGCATCGCCTTCGACGTCGAGAAGCTGACGTGGGAGCTCGACTTCTTCGTGAAGCACTTCCTCGGCGCCTACCGCGGCCAGGCGCCCGGGCCGGCCGTCGCGGCGGCGCTGGCCGAGGAGTGGCGCGCCATCGCGGCCGAGCTCGCCGCCGAGCCGCGCGTGCTCTGCCACCGCGACTACCACAGCCGGAACCTGATGCTGCACCGGGACGCGCTGTACATCATCGACTTCCAGGACGCGCGGCTGGGCCCGGACACCTACGACCTGGCCTCGCTCCTCCGGGACTCGTACGTCGACCTGACCGGGGACCAGGTCGACGAGCTCATCGCGTTCTTCCTGGCGCTGCGGGGCGGGGCGGACGCCACCGACGCCGGCCGGTTCCGGGCCCGCTTCGACCTGATGGCGGTCCAGCGCAACCTGAAGGCCCTGGGCACGTTCGGCTACCAGACGACCGCCCGGGGCAATCCGGTCTACATCCAGTACATCCCCCGGACGCTGCGCTACCTCCGGGCCACCCTCGAGGGCGCGCCGCGGTTCGGCCGCCTGCACGGGCTGCTGGCCGACCTGGTCGAGGAGCTAAGGTAGAATCGGAGTTTGGCTTCGAACGACCTGCGCTTCGGCGTCTCGACGCACCTGTTCCACGACGTCCGCCTGGACCGCGAGCACCTGGTGGAGATCGCGGCCCACGGCTTCGAGGCCGTCGAGGTCTTCGCCACGCGCACGCACTTCGACTACCACGACCCGGCGGCCGTCGCGGCGCTGGCGGAGTGGCTCGACGACACCCGCCTCGAGCTGACGTCGATCCACGCGCCGATTGCGGCCAGCCTCGTCCGGGGCACCTGGGGCGAGTCCTACTCCACCGCGCTCGGCGACGACGCGGGCCGGCGGCGGGCGCTCGACGAGGCCGCCGCGGCCCTGGCGCTGGCGCGGACCATTCCCTACCGCTGCCTCGTCGTGCACCTCGGCGTGCCCTCCGCGTACGCGGGCGCCAACGACAACGTCCAGGCGGCGGCCCGCCAGAGCGTCCGGGAGCTGTACGCGATGGCCGAGGCCGCGGGGGTGCAGGTGGCCCTCGAGGTCATCCCGAACCCGCTCTCGAGCGCCGAGGCGCTCGTGGCCCTGCTGGAGGACGAGCCGGACCTGCCGCGGCTGGGCCTGTGCCTGGACGTCGGCCACGCGCACATGATGGGCGAGGTCGGCGAGGCCGTGGAGACGTGCTCGGGCTACCTGCTGACGACGCACCTGCACGACAACGGCGGCCGGGCCGACGATCACCTGGTGCCCTACGCCGGCACCATCGACTGGGACGCGGCGCTCATGTCGCTGCAGAAGATCGGCTACGAGGGCCCGTGGATGTTCGAGGTCGCCGGGCACGGCGACCCCGGCGCTGTGCTGAAGCGCACCGAGGCCGCGAGACGGCGCTTCGAGGACCTCCTCGACCTGGGCGCCGGGATGATGGGAGAGAGCGAGCCATGACCGAGACCCCCGCGCGGCCCCCGCACGTGAACATCGACACCATCGGCCGGCACGACGGCCAGGTGGTCACCGTGATGGGCTGGCTGCACAACCGCCGTTCGAGCGGCAAGATCCACTTCCTCGTCGTCCGCGACGGCACGGGCTTCCTGCAGGTCGTCATGGGGAAGAACGACGTCGGCGAGGAGACGTTCCGGAAGGCCGACCACCTCGGCCAGGAGACCTCGCTCGTCGTCACCGGCACGGTCCGGGCCGACGCGCGGGCCAAGGGGGGCTACGAGCTCATCGCCTCGGGCTTCGAGGTCGTCGGGCCGTCCGAGGACTACCCGATCACGCCGAAGGAGCACGGCGTCGACTTCCTGCTCGACCGCCGGCACCTGTGGATCCGGAGCGAGCGGCAGGCCGCGATCCTCCGCGTGCGCCACGAGGTCATCAACGCCGTCCGCGATTACTTCAACAGCAACGGGTTCATCCTCGCCGACACGCCGATCTTCACCCCGGCCGCCTGCGAGGGCACGACGACCCTGTTCCCGGTGCAGTACTTCGAGGACACGACCGCGTACCTCACGCAGAGCGGGCAGCTCTACAACGAGGCGAACGCGATGGCGCTCGGCAAGGTCTACTGCTTCGGGCCCACCTTCCGCGCCGAGAAGAGCAAGACCCGGCGGCACCTGACCGAGTTCTGGATGGTCGAGCCGGAGATGGCCTACGCCGACCTCGACGACGTGATCCAGCTCGCCGAGGGGCTCGTGACGTCGGTGGTGGCGCGCGTGCTCGACCGGCGGGCGCGCGAGCTCGCGGTGCTCGAGCGCGACACCTCGAAGCTCGAGGCCGTGCAGGGCCCGTTCCCGCGGCTGACCTACGACGAGGCCGCGAAGATCCTGCTCGACAAGGGCCTGCCCTTCGAGGTCGGCGGCGACCTCGGCGGCACCGACGAGACGGTGCTCTCCGAGCAGTTCGACAGGCCCGTCTGCGTGACGCACTACCCGGCGGCGATCAAGGCGTTCTACATGAAGCCCGACCCGGCGCAGCCCGACCGCGCGCTCTGCGTCGACGTGCTCGCGCCCGAGGGCTACGGCGAGATCATCGGCGGCGGCCAGCGCCTCGACGACTACGACCTGCTCGTGCAGCGCATCCGGGAACACGACCTGCCCCCCGAGGCGTTCGAGTGGTACCTCGACCTCCGGCGCTACGGCACCGTGCCCCACGGCGGCTTCGGCATGGGCATCGAGCGCTGCGTCACGTGGATCTGCGGGCTCGAGCACGTGCGGGAAACGATTCCGTATCCGCGCATGCTCTATCGGTTGTATCCCTGAGTAATCAAGAATTAAGAATCAAGAATCAAGAAACACATGTCGGTTTCCGGTTCTGGATTCTGGATTCTGGATTTCTGAATGCCCATTCAAGCATGAAGATTGGTTTCATCTCCCTCGGCTGCCCCAAGAACCTCGTCGATGCCGAGGTGATGCTCGGCCTCGCCGAGCAGGCGGGGCACGAAATCACCGCCGAGGCCGAAGGGGCCGACGTGCTGGTGGTGAACACCTGCGCCTTCATCGACCGGGCCAAGCAGGAATCCGTCGACACCATCCTGGAGATGGCGGAGCTCAAGAAGCAGGCCGCCGGACGGCGGCTCGTCGTCACCGGCTGCCTTGCCGAGCGCTACCGCGACGAGCTGCAGGCCCAGATCCCCGAGATCGACGCCGTCCTCGGCACGGGTGACGTCCCCCGCATCGTCGAGGCCCTGACCGGCGCGCCGGCGGCGCCCGCGGCGGCCGGCGGCGCCGCGCCCATGACGTTCTACCAGCGGGATCCGGGCACGTCCCAACCGGCCGCGAAGCGGCCGGGCCCGACGAGCCCGGCGCGCAGCGAGGCGGCGAGGCCCCACGAGGACGGGCGCGGCGAGGCCCAACTGGCCGCGGAGCGGCCAGGCCCTGTCTTCGGCCTCGACCTCCCGACCTATATCTACGACGCCGAGACCCCGCGACGGCTCGCCACGCCGGGGCACTACGCCTACCTGAAGATCGCCGAGGGCTGCGACTACAAGTGCGCCTTCTGCATCATCCCGAAGATGCGGGGGCACTACCGGAGCCGCCCGGCGGAGTCGATCGTCCGGGAGGCGCGCCAGCTCGCCGACCGCGGCGTCAAGGAACTGCTGCTCATCTCGCAGGACACGACCTTCTACGGGATCGACCGCCAGGAGCGCGGGGCGCTGCCCCGGCTCCTCCGCGAGCTGAACCGCGTGGACGGGCTCGAGTGGGTCCGGATGCTCTACCTCTACCCGACGACCATCACCGACGAGGTGATCGACGCGATGGCGGAGAGCGAGAAGGTCTGCAACTACGTGGACCTGCCTCTGCAGCACGCGTCGGACCGGGTCCTGAAGCGGATGAAGCGGCCCGGCACCCGGGCCAGCTACGAGCGGCTCCTCCGCCGGATCCGGGACCGGGTGCCGGGCGTGACCCTGCGGACGACCTTCATCGTGGGGTTTCCCGGCGAGACCGAGGAGGACGTGGCCGAGCTCGGCGACTTCATCGAGGCCGTGGGCTTCGACCACCTCGGCGTCTTCACCTACTCCCACGAGGAGGGCACCTCGGCCGCCGGGCTCGCCGACGACGTGCCGGCGGCGGTGAAGGCGCGGCGGCAGCGGGCGATCATGGCGCGGCAGAAGCGGCTGGTCCGCCGGCGGCAGAAGGCCCGGGTCGGCGAGCGCGCGCGGGTGCTGGTCGACGGCCCCTCCCCGGAGCACGAGCTGGTGCTGACGGGGCGGCTCGCGGGCCAGGCGCCGGACATCGACCCCCTCGTCTACCTCACCGACGCGGACCCGGCGCGGCTTCGCCCTGGCACCCTGGCCGACGTGGAAATCGTCGGGGCCCGGGACTACGACCTGGTCGCCAGGGTGCTTGATTAGGCCGCACGCCCTAATATCTGCCACCTCCCATCGGGAGGCGGCGTCACGAATCGCCGTGGGCGCGCCGCCGCGCGGGCGGACGGCTCCCGTGTGCCCCGACGACCAGCCCTGCCAATTCGTGCTAGAATTTAGGGTCCGGTCGTACTGGGTAACACCAGAGTGGGCCTCTGCCCACTCTTTTTCGTTTAGGGGAGCCGTGATCCCGCTCGCCCGTATCCGCGAGATTGCCGAACGTGTCGCCAGGTCCTACGGCCTGGAGATCTTCGACGTCGAGCTGAAGCGGGAAGGCCAGCAGCAGATCCTGCGCGTGATGATCGACAAGCCGGGCCCGTCGGCCCGGCCCGAGGAGAGCGTCAGCGTGGAGGACTGCGAGCAGGTGAGCCGGGAGCTGGATGCCATCCTCGACGTCGAGGACATCGTCCCGCATCGGTACACCCTCGAGGTTTCGTCACCCGGGCTCGACCGGCCGCTCCGCCAGGCGGCGGACTATTCGCGCTTCGCCGGACGGCGGGCCAAGATCGTGCTGAGTGAGCCGGTCGGCCGCCAGACGGCGTTTGCCGGCGTGCTGAGGGGGCTGGACGGCGAGGACGTGCTGTTCGAGTCGGAGGGCGGCAAGCACGTGCGCCTTCCGCTCCGGCTCGTGCGCCGCGCCCGGCTCGACGTGGAGTTCTGAGGACACATGACCACCAACCCGCTCCTGCAGACCATCGAGGCCCTCGCCAAAGAGAAGGGCATCGAGCCCGACGTCGTCATCCAGGCGATGGAAGAAGCCGTGCTGACGGCGTCTCGGAAGTACTACAAGACGGGCGAGGACCTGCGGGCGAAGTTCAACCCCGAGAACGGGCAGATCGAGCTCTTCGCGGTCAAGACGATCGTGGACGAGGTGGCCGACCCGGCCACCGAGATCTCGGTGGCCGAGGCCAACGAGATGTACGGCGAGGACGCCGGCATCGAGGTGGGCTTCCAGATCGAGTTCCCCAAGCGCACGGACGTGCTGGGGCGGATCGCGGCGCAGACGGCCAAGCAGGTCATCTTCCAGAAGGTGCGCGAGGCCGAGCGCGAGAACATCCACGCCGAGTACAACCAGCGGGTCGGCGAGGTCATCACCGGCGTCGTGAAGCGGTTCGAGCAGGGCGACATCATCGTCGAGGTGGGCCGGCTCGAGGCCATCCTGCCCCGCAAGGAGCAGTCGCGCGCCGAGAGCTACTCGCAGGGTGACCGGCTCCGCGCGGTCATCAAGGGCGTCAGCAAGAGCGCCAAGGGCCCGCAGGTCATCCTCTCGCGGACCGATCCGGCGCTGCTCATCAAGCTGTTCGAGCAGGAAGTGCCGGAGATCTACGACGGCACCGTGGTCATCCGCGGCGCCGTGCGCGAGGCGGGCGATCGCGCGAAGGTGGCGGTCTACTCGCGCGAGCGGGACGTCGACCCGGTCGGCGCGTGCGTCGGCATGAAGGGCACGCGCGTGCAGGCCATCATCCGCGAGCTGCGCGGCGAGAAGATCGACATCGTGGACTGGTCGGAGGACCCGATCCAGTTCGTGGCCAACGCGCTCAGCCCCGCGAAGGCGCAGCGCGTCACGATCGTCGACGACCACGAGAAGGTGATGGAGGTCGTCGTCGAGGACAGCCAGCTGTCGCTCGCGATCGGCAAGAAGGGCCAGAACGTCCGGCTCGCGGCGAAGCTGAGCGGCTGGCGGATCGACATCAAGAGCGAGGAAGAGAAGCGCAAGGAGGTCGAAGCGCAGTTCAGCGCCTTCGACCTCGGCACGGGCGCCGACGCGGCCGGGGGCGAGGTGGCGGGTGACGCCGCCGAGGCCGCGGCCGGTGCGGACGCCGCGCCGGCGGGCGAGGCCGTGGACACCGTCGAAGCCGTCGAGTCGGAGGCCGCGAGCGCGGCCCCCGAGACCGCGGCTGCGGAGCCGGCGGCCGGGGAGGCCGCGACGGCCGAGACGGAGCCGGTCGCCATCGAGTCGCCCGTCGACGAGAACAAGTAGCAGCCGCGCAAGGCGCCGAAAGCAGAGGGTACCCTTTGGCCACCGTCCGGATTTACAAGGTCGCAGAACTGCTGGGCACGTCCAGCCAGGAAGTGCTGCAGCTGCTCAAGCAGAACCACGGCATCGAGCTCAAGAGCGCCTCGAGCACCGTCGAGGAGATCGTGGCGCGCCAGTTCGTCGAGCGTCTCGCCCGACAGCGCGGCATCGAGCTGCCGAAGGGCGACATGTTCTCGGACGCGGCCGTGAAGGCGGCCAAGAAATCCGGCTCGTCCCGGAAGGGCGGAGCTGCCGAACCGGCCAAGCCGGCGGCCCCGGCCCTGCCGCCGCCGCGCCTCATCAAGCGCGTGGCCAAGCCGGTCGAGTCCCACGACGAGGAGGCCGCGCCCGACGCGGCGGCACAGGCCGCCCCGGCCGCCGAGGCGGCGCCCGAGCCCGAGGCCGCGGCCCCGGCCGAGGTCGAGCCGAGCCCCGCCGAACCCGTCGTCGCCGCCCCGGCGGCCGAGGCCCCGGCAGTCGTGGAGGCGCCCGAGCCCGAGCCCGAGGCCGCACCCGAGCCGGCCGAGGCCGTCGCGGAGATCGAGGCCGAGGCCCCGGCCGAACCGGAGGCCGCCGAGGCGCCCGCCGAGACCGAGGAGGCCCCGGCGAAGGCGCCAGCCGCCAAGGCGCCCGGCGCGAAGCCGAAGGGCCGCGTGGTGCCCCCGAGCATCCGCCTGCGGATCGAGGAACCCGGCCAGGCCCCGCCGCCTGCGCCGCGCCTCCAGCCCCGGCGGGTGGTGCTGCCGCCCCAGCCGCCCCGCGCCGTGCCCCCGCGGCCGGCGCCCCCGACCGGCCAGCCGCCGCGCCCCGGCGCGCCGGCGACGCCGCGGCCGCCCTACCAGCGGCCGCCCGGCGGCGTGAATCCCGCGATGCTCGGCGGCCCGCGGCCGCTGCCGTCGCAGCCCGTCCGCCCGAGCCAGCCCGGTCGTCCCGGCGCGCCGGGCATGTACCGCCGTCCCGGCGGGATGCGCCCCACCGGAGGCCGACCGCGTGGCGGGTCGCGCCAGCGCCGCGACAACGCGCGGCCGACCGCCCCTGTGCCGGCGCCGCCGCCGCCGCCGATTACCCGGACCATCACGCTCGCGGAAGGCATGACCGTCAAGGATCTCGCAGACAAGCTGGAGGTCCGCGTCAAGGACGTCCTCAAGGTGCTCCTCGACCGGCGGTTGATGATGACCATCAACTCGACGATCGACATCGAGACCGCCAAGGACGTCGCCCGCAACTTCGGGGCCGACGTCGAGACCCGGAGCTTCGAGGAGGAGCTGATCGAGGTCGAGTCCGAGGCGGTCGACCCGAAGGACCTCATCCCGCGCGCGCCGGTCGTCACCGTGATGGGCCACGTCGACCACGGCAAGACCACGCTGCTCGACGCCCTGCGCGAGACGCGCGTGGCCGAGCGCGAGGCCGGCGGCATCACGCAGCACATCGGCGCCTACCTCGTGGACGGCGCCGGCGAGAACGGCGACAAGAGCATCGTCTTCCTCGACACGCCGGGCCACGAGGCGTTCACCCTCATGCGCGCGCGCGGCGCCAAGGTCACCGACGTCGTCGTCCTGGTCGTCGCGGCCGACGACGGGGTGATGCCGCAGACCAGGGAAGCCATCGACCACGCGAAGGCGGCCGGCGTGCCGATCATCGTGGCGGTCAACAAGATCGACAAGCCGGGCGCCAACCCCGAGACCGTCAAGCGCCAGCTCACCGAGCTGGGCCTGATGCCCGAGGAATGGGGCGGCCAGACGGTCTTCGTCGAGGTGTCGGCCAAGAAGAAGCAGAACCTCGAGGCGCTGCTCGAGATGATCCTGCTCGTCACCGACATCGGCGAGCTGACCGCGAACCCGAAGCGCGCGGCCCTCGGCACGGTGCTCGAGACCAAGCTCGATCGGGGCCGCGGGCCCGTCGCGACCGTCCTCGTCCAGGACGGCACGCTGTCGGTCGGCGACAACATCATCGCGGGCCCGGTCACCGGGCGCGTGCGCGCGCTCATCGACGACCGCGGCCGGTCGGTCAAGACGGCCGGCCCGTCCACGCCGGTCGAGGTGCTCGGGCTCGAGGCCCTGCCCTCCCCGGGCGACTCGCTCCAGTCGGTCGCCGACGCGGCCAAGGCGCGCCAGATCGCGGGCTTCCGCCAGGCGCAGGCCAAGGAGAAGGTCCTCGGCGCGCGGAGCGGCCGCGTGACGCTCGAGGCGCTCCAGCAGCAGATGGCGGAGGGCGACGTCAAGGAGCTCCCCATCATCATCAAGGCCGACGTGCAGGGCTCGGCCGAGGTCCTCGCCTCGTCGCTCCAGAAGCTCTCGGACGACAAGACGAAGATCAAGATCATGCACTCGGCGGTCGGCGCCATCAACGAGTCGGACGTCCTGCTCGCGAGCGCGTCGAACGCCATCATCATCGGCTTCAACGTCCGGCCCGACCGGAACGCGGCCGAGGTGGCCGTCCGCGAGGACGTGGACATCCGCAACCACTCGGTCATCTACACGGTGACCGAGGAGATCAAGAAGGCCATGGCGGGCCTCCTCGAGCCGACCTTCAAGGAAGTGCGGCTCGGCAGCGCCGAGGTCCGGGAGACCTTCAAGGTGCCGAAGATCGGCACCATCGCGGGCTGCATGGTCAAGGACGGCCGCATCACGCGGTCGGGCGACGCGCAGGCCCGCCTCCTCCGGGACGGCGTCCAGCTCTGGGAAGGCAAGCTCGGCTCCCTCAAGCGCTTCAAGGACGACGTGTCCGAGGTGAAGACGGGCTTCGAGTGCGGCATCGGCCTCCAGGGCTACAACGACGTGAAGGTCGGCGACATCATCGAGGTGTTCCACATGGAGAAGGAGGCGGTGACCGCCTAGGTCGCCGCCCCCGCCCGGCACGATGGTGCACCAGCGCGGTGCACCGTCGTGACGCACCACCGCGGTGCACCTCGGCCAGCACCACCGGGGTGCCCCATCGGCTCAGCACCACCGTTCCACCATGCCCCTCAGCCATCGCATCGAACGCATCTCCGAACAGATCCGCGAGGAGCTGAGCCAGATGCTGGCCACCGAGGTCAGCGACCCCGGCATCGGCCTCGTGACGCTCACCCGTGTCAAGGTCACCGGCGACCTCTCGCTCGCGCGCGCCTACTGGACGATCATGGGCGACCAGGTGGAGCAGAAGAAGACCGCCCAGGCGCTGGCGCGGGCCACCCCGTTCATCCGCCGGCTGCTGGCCGGGCGCCTCACCCTCCGCCGCGTCCCCGAGGTCCAGTTCATCTACGACAAGTCGGTCGCCGCGCAGGACCGGGTCGAGCAGATCCTGATGGAGCTCCACGCCGAGGAGGCCGCGCGGCAGCCCGCCGCCGACGCGGAGCCCGCCGCCGACGCCGCGCCGCCGGACGCGCCCGCGGCTGCCCCCGGCGACGACCCGCCCGGCGAACCATGAGCGAGATCGCGCGCATCGTCGATCTCGTGCGGCAGGGGCGGCGCTTCGTGCTGGCCTCGCACCAGCGGCCTGACGGCGACGCCGTCGGGAGCGCCGTCGCGATGGCCCTCGCCCTCGAGGCGCTCGGCAAGGAGGCAACCGTCGTGATGGACGCAGTGCCGCCCCCCTACCTGCTGCCCTTCCCCGCCGTCGACCGGATCCGGATCGCCACCGACGCGGGCCCCGCCGTGGACGCCGCGTTCGTGATGGAGTGCGGGAGCCTCGAGCGCACGGGCGTGAGCGGCCTCGACCGCTCGCCCGTCGTCAACATCGACCACCACCCGGGCAACACGCGCTACGGCGCCATCGACTGGATCGACGAGTCGGCGGCGGCGTGCGGGGAGCTGGTGTTCACGCTGATCGAGGCGCTCGGCGTCACGCTCACGCCCGAGATGGCGACGCATGTCTACCTGGCGGTCCTGACCGACACGGGGTCGTTCCACTTCTCGCACCTGACCCCCCGGACGTACGAGATCGCGGGACGCGCGGTCGCGGCCGGCGCCGACCCGGTCTGGATCGCCCGGACCCACTACGACAGCAACAGCCTGGCCCGGGTCCGGATCTTCGGCGCCGTCCTGAACGGCATGCGGCTCGACCCGGCCGGCCGGGTCGCGGCCCTCACGATCACGCGCCAGCTGGCGGCGGACCTGGGGGGCACCTACGACGACACCGAGGGCCTCATCAACTTCCCCATGACGGTGAAGGAGGTCGACGCGGTGATCTTCTTCAAGGAGCAGGCGCCGGGCGACTGGCGGGTGAGCCTCCGGTCGAAGGGCGCGGTGGACATCGGCGCGGTCGCCAGGCGGTTCGGCGGCGGCGGCCACACCAACGCGGCGGGCTGCTCCGCGGACGGCGACATCGACGCGCTCCACGCGACCTTCTTCGCCCTCGTGGGCGACGCGGTCCGGGCCGCCCGATGACCGACGGCGTCCTCGTCGTCGACAAGCCCGCCGGGCCGACCTCCCACGACGTCGTCGCCCGCGCCCGGCGCGCGCTGGGCGAGCGGCGCATCGGGCACACCGGCACGCTCGACCCGGCGGCCACGGGGGTGCTGGCGCTCGTCGTCGGCAAGGCGACCCGGCTCGCCCGCTTCCTCACCTCCAGCGACAAGGCCTACGAGGCCGTCGTCCGCTTCGGGGTCACGACCGACACCTACGACCGGGAGGGGGCGCCCACGGGCGGGTCGGGCACCGCGCCCGGGGCCGCGGCGCTCGAGGCCGTCCTGCCCCGCTTCCGCGGCACGTTCGACCAGGTGCCGCCAGCCTACTCGGCCAAGAAGATCGCGGGCGCCCGCGCGTATGCCCTCGCCAGGGGCGGCGACGCGGTACGGCCGCCCGCGGTGGCGGTCACCGTCCACGCGCTGGATCTCGTCGCGATGGACGGGCCGCTCGCCCGCCTGTCGCTCGTGTGCGCGGCCGGCTTCTACGTCCGCTCGCTGGCACACGACCTGGGCGAGGCCGTCGGCACCGGCGCCTGCCTGGAGGCCCTGCGGCGGGTCCGGTCGGGCCCGTTCGGCCTGGAGGGCGCGGTGCCGTTCGAGGCCCTGGCGACCGGCGACCGCGAGATGCTGGCCGGGCGGATGATCCCGCTGGAGGCCCTCCTGCCGGACCTGGCGGCGATCCGCCTGACCGATGACGGCGTCCGCCGGGCGCGCCACGGGCAGCGGCTGGGGCCATCGGCGGTCGAGGGCGGGGCGTTCGGCGCGGCGCCGCTGCCGCCGGCGGTCCCGGTCCGGCTGCTCACGCCGGCGGGCCGCCTCCTCGGCCTGGCGGAGCCCGCCGGGGACGGGGAGTTTTTGCATCCCTCGCTCGTTCTGAGCTAAGATGGACGGTCGCCCGGCAGTCGCCGGACGACACATACGGCGGCTTGGAGCGGCGGTTCGTCCGGGCTCTCGGCCGTGCGTGGAGGATACGACACGTGGCACTGACGAAGGACAAGAAGGGCGCGCTCATCGGCGAGTACAAGACCCACGACACGGACACCGGGTCGCCCGAGGTTCAGGTCGCAATCCTGAGCGAGCGCATCACCTACCTCACCGAGCACTTCAAGACGCACGCGAAGGACCACCATTCGCGCCGGGGGCTGCTGAAGCTCGTCGGCCAGCGTCGGCGGCTGCTCGACTACCTCAAGAGCAAGAACACGGCGCGGTACGCCGAGCTCATCAAGCGTCTGGGCATCCGCAAGTAGCACGGCCCGGTCGAACCGATGAGACACCCATCTACCCGGCCGCCGGAGGCGCTCTCCCGAGCGCTTCCGGGTCCGGGTCTCACCGGACAGGGTGTCTCCTGTCATCCCACCCAGCGGACGGGGAACGTGACCCCACAGAGGCTCTCAAATGCACAAGCGTGAACTCCAGGTTGGACAGCAGGTCCTCTCGATCGAGACGGGCAAGCTGGCCAAGCAGGCGGACGGCTCCGTCATCGTGCGCTACGGCGACACCATGGTGCTCGTCACCGCCTGCCATTCGTCCAGCCCGCGGGAAGGCATCGACTTCCTGCCCCTCACCGTCGACTACCGCGAGTACACCTACGCGTCCGGCCGCATTCCCGGCGGCTTCTTCAAGCGTGAAGGCAAGGCCACCGAGAAGGAAACGCTGACGAGTCGGCAGATCGACAGGCCGATCCGCCCGCTGTTTCCCTCGGGCTGGAACTACGAGACGCAGGTCATCGCGTTCGTGATCTCGGCCGACACGGACAACGACTCGGACGTGCTCGCCATCACGGGCGCGTCGGCCGCGCTGGCCCTGTCGGAGATGCCCTTCGAGAAGACGATCGCGGCGGTGCGCGTCGGCCTCGTGGACGGGCAGTACCTCATCAACCCGACCTTCCCGCAGCGCAAGCAGAGCCGGCTCGACCTGGTGGTCGCCGGCAGCCGCGACGGGATCGTGATGGTCGAGGCGGGCGCCACCGAGGTGTCGGAGGACGAGGTCCTCGCGGCGCTCGAGGCGGCCCACGCGGCCATCCGCGAGATCTGCGTCGTCATCGACGACCTCGCCAAGGACGCCGGCCGGCCGAAGCTGCCGAAGCCGGAGTCCACGGAGGACGCGGCCTTCCGCGCCGAAATCGAGGCGAAGGCCCTCGCGCCGCTCGCCGACGCGATGCGCATCAAGGGCAAGCTCGAGAACTACGGGCAGGTCGCGAAGCTCCAGAAGGAGCTCATCGCGGGCCTCCCGGAGGACCAGGCGCACCGGGCCGGCGAGGTGAAGGCGATCTTCAGCGCGCTGCAGGAGAAGGTCCTCCGCGACGAGGTGCTCCAGCGCAACATCCGCCTCGACGGGCGCAAGTTCGACGAGATCCGGCCGATCTGGATCGAGTCGACGGTGCTGCCCCGCGTCCACGGCTCGGCCGTGTTCACGCGCGGCGAGACGCAGGCGCTCGTCACCGCCACGCTCGGCACCGCCGACGACCAGCAGAAGATCGAGATGGTCGACGGCGAGCTGTGGAAGCGGTTCATGCTCCACTACAACTTCCCGCCCTTCTCGGTCGGCGAGGTCAAGTTCCTCCGCGGCCCCGGGCGCCGGGAAATCGGCCACGGCGCGCTCGCCGAGCGCGCCCTCACCCCGATGATCCCCACCGAGGAGCAGTTTCCGTACACGGTCCGCATCGTGTCGGACATCCTCGAGTCGAACGGCAGCTCGTCGATGGCGACCGTCTGCGGCGGCTCGCTGGCGCTCATGGACGCGGGCGTCCCGATCAAGGCGCCGGTCGCCGGCGTCGCGATGGGCCTCATCGTCGACGAGGCGTCGGGCAAGCACGCGGTGCTGAGCGACATCGCCGGCGCCGAGGACCACTACGGCGACATGGACTTCAAGGTCGCCGGGACCACCGAGGGCATCACCGCCCTCCAGATGGACATCAAGGTCACCGGCATCTCGACCGAGATCATGCGGAGCGCACTGCAGCAGGCCCGCGCCGGCCGGCTCCACATCCTCGACAAGATGCGCGAGGCCCTCGCCGGGCCGCGCGAGAAGATCTCCACCTTCGCGCCGCGGATCGTCACCATCAAGATCCCGGTCGACAAGATCCGCGACGTCATCGGACCGGGCGGCAAGATGATCCGCAGCATCATCGAGCGCACCGGCGTCAAGATCGACGTCGAGGACGACGGCCGCGTCAACGTGGCGTCGGCCGACGAGGCCGCCGCCGCCCAGGCGATCGGCATCATCCAGGAGCTCACGGCCACGCCCGAGCTCAACAAGACCTACCTCGGCAAGGTGCAGCGCATCACCGACTTCGGCGCGTTCGTCGAGATCATGGCGGGCACCGACGGCCTCCTGCACGTCTCCGAGATCGCGAACTACCGCGTCAAGGACGTCCGTGACGAGCTCACCGAGGGCCAGCAGGTCCTGGTGAAGGTCATCAACATCGACCCGACCGGCAAGATCCGCCTCTCGCGGAAGGCGCTGCTCGGCCCGGACGAGGGCAACGCCCCGCCCGCCACCCCGCCGGCCGGCGACGGCGGCGGCGAGGGCGGCGACCGGCCCCGCGAGAGCCGGCCGCCGCGCCGCGACCGCGGCCCGCGCCGCGACTGACGCGTCCACCGACACCACGAAGACGGGCCGGGGCATTCGCCCCGGCCCGTTTTCGTCTCCGGCCGTCTACAATCGGAGGATGGCCCGCCGACTCGCCCTCGCCGTGCTGCTCGCCGCCCTCGCCGCCGGGCCCCTCGCCCTCGCGGCCCAGGAGCAGGCCCCCAACCGCCGCGAGTTCACCATCGTGGCGCGCGACTACCGGTTCACGCCGGACCGCATCGAGGTCTCGCAGGACGACATCGTCCGGATCACCCTCCGGAGCGACGACATCCCCCACAGCTTCGCCATCGACGCCTACCGCATCGCCAAGCGCGTCGCGGGCGGCCAGACCGTGTCCTTCGAGTTCCGGGCCGACCAGCCCGGCACCTTCACCTTCTACTGCAGCCTCACGAGCGACGAGCGCTGCCAGGAGATGAAGGGCACGCTCGTCGTGCGCCCGAAGTAGCAGGCCCGCGTCACCCGCGCGCCTGGCGGAGGCGCTCCCACCGCCGCGCGGCCTCGATGCGCTCGCGGATCGGGGGGTGCGAGTAGAACAGCCACTGGACCAGGGTCGACGGGTGTTCCTCCGCCAGGTTCTGCTGCGACAGGCGGCGCATCGCCGAGACGAAGGCCTGCGGGTTGTGCGTCGCCTCCAGCGCGAAATGGTCGGCGCGGCGCTCGTGCGCCCGGGACGCCGCGTTGGCCGCGGGGAGCGCGGCGAGCGACCACGCCCCGCCGATGAGCAGCAGCGCCGGCACGCCCGCCGGGTCCGCCAGCCCCGTCAGCCCGAGCACCGGGCCCGACCAGCCGAGCGCCAGGCCCGCCACGAAGCAGCCGCCGACGATGAGGGCGAGCTGGAGGGCGACGCCGCGCCAGAGGTCGTGGTGCACGTGGTGCGCGAGCTCGTGCGCCAGCACGACCTCGATCTCGTCGTCGGAGTAGTCGGCGAGGAGCGTGTCGGACAGGAGGATGCGGCGCGTGCGGCCCATCCCCGCGAGCGCCGCGTTGGCCTTGCGCGTGTGGCCGCTGAGCGTCCACTCGAAGACGCCCGTGATGCGGGCGCCCACCCGCTCGGCCAGGGCCAGGAGGCGGGCCGCGAGCGCGGGACGCTCCAGCGGCTTGAAGGCGAAGAAGAGCGGCAGCAGCAGGACCGGCGCGAGCTGCACCAGGCCCACCATCGCGAGGCCGAACGCCGCGGAGGCGCCGAGCCACCACCAGGACCCGAGCCAGTGCATCGCCGCATAGACCACGCCCGCCGCGGCCGCGCCGAAGGCGAGCGAGAGCACCGTGCCCTTCGCGTGGTCGGCCAGCCAGTGGCCCGCGGACTGCGTGGAGAGGCCGTAGCGGTGCTCGAGCACGAAGCCCTGGTACCAGGCGAACGGGGCCTCGACCAGCGCCAGGACGAGCAGCGCGGCGACGGCGACGAGGGCGGCGCCGGCCGCCGTCGCGGCGCCGGCCGGCAGGACCTGGAACAGGCCCGCGGCCAGGTCGCGCGCGGCGACGTGGGCGCCGCCGGCGACCAGCAGCAGCAGGGCGGCCCCGGCAGCCGCGGTGCCGGCGAGCTCCGCCCGCCGGCGGAGGCGATGATAACGGGTTGCCTTGTCCTCGTTGGCCACGGTCGGGGACGGATGTTCAGCCCCTGGCCTGGCGCCCGTACCACCGGGCCCAGGACGGGACCGCGGCCTGCGCCCGGCCCGTGTCAGGGTAGCTCAGCGTAGCAGATTCGCGTCCCCGATTGCGGCGGCTGGCCGCGCTACGACGCGCGCAGGCGGACCCCGCCGTTGACGGTGGAGAGCGACACGCGCGCGCCGCCGCCATTGAGCGCGCCCTCGACGCGGCGCCGGGTCTGTTCGCCGGACGCCACGAGGTCGAGCCCGGTGACCGAGACCCCGCCGTTCGTGCAGCGCGCGCTGATGTCGGCCTTCGAGTCGGCCGGCATCGCCAGCTCGACCCCGCCGTTGACGCTCTCGAGGTCGAAGGTGCCGCTCGTGGGAGCCTCGGCCAGCTCGATGTCGACGCCGCCGTTGGTCACGCCGGCCTCGAGCGACGAGGCGCGGAGGCCCCGGCCGTTGACGCCGCCGTTCGTGCTGTGGGCCCGGATGTCGCCGTCGAGTCCCTGGAGCCGCACGCCCCCGTTGACGGTGCGCAGGTCGACGTGGACGCCCTTCGGGACGCGGACGGTCCACTTGATCTCATGGCCCTTGGGACCGTTCATGCGAGGCGCGCGGACCTCGACGCGCACCCGGCCGTCGCCGACCTCCTCGCGCATCTCGATCTGTCCCAGGAGTTCCTGGGCGCTCTCGTCGCTCATCGCCTTCGCCGTCCGCTCGGCCTTGAGCTCGACCTGCGTCCCGTCGGACGCCTCCGCGGTGATCCGGCCGTTGACGTTGATGAGCTCGAGCTGCCCGCCGGGGGCCAGCTCGTAGGACCGGCTCCACTCGTCCTGGGCCTTGCCGGCGGCGATATCGAAGCTCAGGCCACCCGAGCCATCGACGCTGACGTCGCAGCCCGCCAGCACGGCCGCCACGGCCAGGACGGTGGCGAGGCGGGCGAACGCGTTGATTTTCAAGGACATCGGTTCCCCCCGAGGAAAGCTCCCAGAAGGATATACGGACGTCACACCCGGGGGGTTCTGGCGGGAACGCCCCCGGGCGGGTCAGTTGAGCTGGATCGAGATGAGCTTCGACACGCCCGGCTCCTCCATCGTCACGCCGTAGAGCCGGTTGGCGATCTCCATCGTCTTGCGGCTGTGCGTGATGATGATGAACTGGGTCTGGTCGAGCATGCCGCGCAGCATCTCGACGAAGCGCCCGATGTTGGCGTCGTCGAGCGGGGCGTCGATCTCGTCGAGCACGCAGAACGGGCTCGGCTTGTGGCGGAAGATCGCGAACATGAGCGCGATGGCCGTGAGCGCCTTCTCGCCGCCCGAGAGCAGCTGGACGCTCTGGAGGCGCTTGCCCGGCGGCGACGCGACGATGTCGATGCCGCTCTCGAGCGGGTCGTTCTCGTCGAGCAGCGTGATGCCGGCGCGCCCGCCCCCGAAGAGCGTCGTGAAGGTGGACTGGAAGTTCTGGTTGATCGCGGCGAACGCCTCGCGGAACCGCGCGTGCGTCGTCTCGTCGATCCGCCGGATCGCCTCGTTGGTCTGGGCGATCGAGTCGATGAGGTCCTGCCGCTGGGTCGTCAGGAACGCGTGGCGCTCCTCGAGCTCGTCGAACTGCTCGATCGCCATCATGTTCACGGGCCCGAGCTTCTCGATCTTCGCGCGCAGCTCGGCGATGGCCTCCTCGGCGGTCATCCTGATGGGCGCGGCCTCCTCGGCCGCGGGCTCGTCGCCGGCGGCGGCCGCATCGTCGGCCCCGTCCCCGCCGGCCCCGGCCGCCTCGATGGGCTCGCCGTCCTCGTCGTCCTCGTCCGGCTCGGCGGCCTCGACCGCGCGGATGCGCCGGGCGTCCGGCTCGACGTCGCCGGCCGCCTCCATCGCCTCCACCTCGGCCCGGACGTCGTCGAGCGTCGCGGCGACCGCGTCCACGCACTGCTGGGCGAGGTGCGCGAGGTCGGACTCGGCGGTGGCGCGGGTGACGTCGAGCTGGGAGACGAGCGCGCGCACGGCGTCGAGCGCGCGGCGCGCGTCGCGGATGACGACGTCCTGGCGGTCGGTGCCCGCCCGCAGGGACGCCGCGTGCTCGTCGGCGCCGATCATGTCGCGCCGCAGGCCCTCGAGGGCCTCGACGTCCTCGTCCATGAGGCGCTGGCCTTCCTCGGCGGCGGCCAGCAGGCGCTCGCGCTGCTCGCGCATCTGCGCGAGGTCGCGCGTGCAGGTCTCGACGCGGCGCACGAGCTCGCGGGCGGCGTCCTCGAGCCGCCCGACCTCGGCCGTCGCGGCCGCGGCACGCTCGACGAGGCCGGCGTGCGCGGCACGCGCCTCGGCGGCCGCCTGGCTCCGCGATTCCGCGTGGTCGCGCGCGGACAGGAGGGCCCGCTGGCACTCGCCCAGGCGCTCCTCCGCCTCGCCGCGCTCCTCCTCGAGCCGCGCGAGCGACTCGCGCGCCTCGGCGTGGCGCTCGTCGAGGGCGGCGATCTGCTCCTCGGCGCGCCGCGACTCGCTCGTCACGAGCGCGGTGCGCTGGGCCAGGCGCTGCTCGTCGGCCGACGCCCGCTCGACCTGCCCCTCCACGCCGACGATGCTCTTCTCCTGGCGGTGGAGCTCGTCGGACAGGCCCGCGATGGCGGCCGTCGCCTGGGCGATCGCCTGCTCGAAGCCGGCGGTCTCCGAGACCAGCCGGTCGAGCGACGCGCGGCCGGCCGCGAGCTTCTCGCCGAGATCCTTGATCTCGCGCTTGGTCTCGAGGATGCCGCGGGCGTCCGACTTGCCGCCGCCCGCGACGAGGTGCGCGCCCCGGAACACGTCGCCGTCGAGCGTGGCCACGGGCACGGCCACGAGCGGGGCCACGCGCGCCGCCGTCTCGAACGACTCGGCGATGAGCGCCTCGCCGATCACCTCCCGCAGCACGGCGGCGTGCTCGCCGCCCACGCGCACCACGCTCGTCAGCGGGACGCAGCCCGCCGGCGCGTCGAGCGGCGCCGGCGCGGCGGCATCGCCGGCGAGGACGACGAAGCCGCAGCGCCCGGCGTCCTCGCGCCGGACGAGGTCCAGCCCCGCGGCGGCGCGCCCGCCGTCGCGGACGATGACGTGCTGCAGCAGCTCGCCGAGGCACGCCTCGACGGCGCGCTCGTAGCGGGGCTCGACCTCGAGCGCGTCCGCGAGGGCGCCCAGGACGCCGATCTCCCCGTTGGCCTGCGCCAGCACCATGCGCGCCGCGTCGCCGAAGCCGGCGCGGTGCGCGTCGAGCTCCTCGAGCGAGCGGAGCCGGGCGGCCAGCGCGGCCAGCTCGTGCTCGCGCGATCGCACCTCGCGGGCCCGCCACTCGTGCTCGAGGCGCGCGCTCGCCAGCTCCGACTCGCGCGCCGCGCGCGCGATCCGCGTCTGGTCGAGCGCGTCGTTGGCCCGGGCCAGGGCGTCCGACGCCGCCTGGCGCGCCTGGCGCGCCCGCTCGTGCTCGGTCTGGAGGTCGGCCGCCTCGGCCTGGAGGCGCCCGAGCATCTCGGCCACGCGCTCGCGCTCGGCGGCCGACGACTGCGCCGCGGCATTGAGCGCGGTCACGGTGTTCATGACCGCGTAGACGTCGCCGCGCGCGCGCTCGACGTCCTGCTCGGCGGCCTCGATGGCCTGCTGGGCCGCGGCGTACTCCTCGGCGGCCGCCCCGGCGACGCTCGACGCCTCGTCGCGGGCCCGGGCCGCGTCCTCGGCGGCCGCCCGCCGGGCCTCGAGCGCCAGCCGCTCCGGCTCGCGACGCGCCTCGAGCTGCTCGAGCTCCGACTGCAGCTCGGCACTCCGGCCGGCGAGCATCTCGGCCTGCTGGCGGTCGAGCGCAATCTGCTGCTGGCGCCGGTTGATCGCCAGCTCGCGGGCGTGGGCCGCCTCACGGACCGTGGTCGCGGCCGCCTCGGCCTCGGCCAGCGTGATCCGCATCGCGGCCAGTTCCGCCTCGACCTCGGCCAGCCGGGCCGACGCCGCGGTCTCCTGCTCGCGCGCCTCGGCCAGCCGCAGCCGCGCCGATTCGATGGCCTCCCCGAGCGCCCGGTAGCGCCGCGCGAAGAGCACCTTCTCCCAGCGCCGCATCTCGTCGCGCAGCCGGGCGTACCGGCGCGCCTTCGCCGCCTGGCGCCGGAGCGAACCGCGCTGCTTCTGGACCTCGAAGACGATGTCGTCGACGCGCGTCAGGTTCTGCTGCGCCGCCTCGAGCTTGAGCTCCGCCGCCCGCCGCCGGGACTTGTACTTCGTGATGCCGGCGGCTTCCTCGATCAGCTGGCGCCGATCGGTCGGCCGGGAGCTCAGGATCATCCCGATCTTGCCCTGCTCGATGATGGCGTAGGCCTTCGCGCCGAGGCCCGTGTCCATCAGGAGCTCGTGGATGTCCTTGAGGCGGCAGTGCTGTCCGTCGATCAGGTACTCGCTCTCGCCGGAGCGGTAGAGACGGCGGGTGACCTCGACCTCGCGTACGGCGTCGACGAGGGCCACGCCGTGCGGCAGGTGGCCATGGCCGTTGCCGTGGCCCCGGGACGCGGCCCGGGCGGCCTCGTCGGCCTCGTCGCCGTCACGCGGCGCCAGGGGCACGCCGCTGAAGCGGAGGCGCACCTCGGCGGCCCCGGTCGGCTTGCGGGCATCCGAGCCGTTGAAGATGACATCTTCCATCTTCTCGCCGCGGAGGCTCTTGGCGCTCTGCTCGCCGAGGACCCACGTGATGGCGTCCGCCACGTTGCTCTTGCCGCACCCGTTGGGGCCGACAATCGCGGTGACGCCGTCGTCGAAGGCAAGCTCCGACCGGTCGGAGAAGGACTTGAAACCGGAAATATCTAGACGTTGGAGGCGCATTGGGGCCACTGACTGGGAAAGTGACGCCAGTCTAGCAAGGCCCCGTGTGTTGTGGCAAGGAGAAGGTAGACCCCAATATTTTGGGGTCTACTGCCCTACTTTGCCGGCGCCGCTGGCGGAGAGGCGGGACAGGCGGACGGCCTCGTCGAAGTGCGTCAGGGCGAAGCCGGTCTGGGGGTCGGTCTCGACGAGGTGCTCGCGGGCCACGGCGCCGCTGAAGAGCGCGACGTCGATCTCGAAGCGGACCATGGCGCGGATGAAGGGCGTGTCCTTCTGCCACGCCTCCTCGTCGATCTTCATCCCGCGGTCGCGCACGAAGGCCTTGAAGTCGCCGAGCATGGCGTCGTCGACGGTGAAGTCGGGCCGGACCTTGCGGTCGTGGCCGGCCTGGGCGCCGGGCCGGGTGTCGCCCACGGCGGCGAACTGCTCGGCGAAGGACGCGAAGAGCTGGCGCGCGTAGAGGGAGCGGCCGAAGCGCGTCGGGTCGAAGCCCTCGACGGGGCCGTCGAAGCGCTCGTCGGGCTCGATGCCGCCGCCGCTGTAGACCTTGCGGCCGGACGCCGTGAACTTGAGCTGCGCGTCGGTGTGCGGGCGCTCCGTCTGGTCGCGGAGCGTGTAGGTCAGGTACTCGTCGAACGTGCCGTCCCAGGGCCGCTGGATGAGCCGCCCGCTCGGCGTGTAGTAGCGGGCCGTGGTCAGCGCGAGGCCGGCGCCCTGGCTGATCCGGTAGATGGACTGCACGAGGGCCTTGCCGAAGGTGGTCTCGCCGACGATCAGGGCGCGGTCGTGGTCCTGCAGGGCGCCGCTGACGATCTCCGACGCGCTCGCGCTGTTGCGGTTCACGAGCACGATCATCGGCAGGTCGGTGTAGTCCCCCGTGTCGGTCGCGCGGTAGTCCTGGTCGGAATTGGGGACCCGGCCGCGCGTGTAGACGATCATCGACCCCCGCGGCAGGAAGCGGTTGGCGATGCGGATGGCCTGGTCGAGCTGCCCGCCGGGATTGCCGCGCAGGTCGAGCACGAAGCGCTTCATGCCGGCCTTCGACAGCATCTCGAGCGCGTTGCCGAGTTCCTCGTCGGTGTGCTCGGCGAACTCGTCGACACGGGCGTAGCCGGTCTGGTCGTCGATCATGAACGCCGCGCTGACGCTCGGCATGTTGATCTCGTCGCGCATGACCTCGAGCGGGATGAGCTCGTCGAGGCCCTTCCGGCGGATGCCGATCTTGACGAAGGTGCCCTTGGGCCCGCGCAGCTCGCGGACCGCGTCGTCACTCGTCCAGCCCTTGGTGTCCTCGCCCTTGATCTCGGCGATGACGTCCCCGCGGCGGATGCCGGTCTTGTAGGCCGGGGACCCCTCGAAGAGCCGGACGACGGTGATGTCGCCGCCCTGCGCCTGGATGGTGATCCCGAGGCCGTAGTAGCGGCCTTCCTGGCGCTCGCGCATCTGCGCGTAGCTCTTGGGGTCCATGAAGTTCGAGTGCGGATCGAGCGTCTGGAGCATCCCCTGGATCGCCCCGTAGACGAGGCGATCGGACTCGACCGGCTCGGCGTAGTCCGCCTGGATGGCGGCGAGCGCGGTCGTGAAGACCTTGTAGTGGTCCGGGACCCGGTCCTCGGTGGCGAGCGCGCTCCGGCCAAAGACGCCGCCGGCCAACGCCGAGAGCAGGATGGCCAGGACGGCCGCCGTCAGAGACCGGTAGTTGCGCATACGAGTGGATGCTAACAAAGTAACCCTTGGCCTCGCAATGACTTCGGGCGCCCTTCCGGGGCCGGAATCCTTGACCAGCCGCCAATCCCGTCCCTATACTGACCTATTAGACCTCCCTGGAGCCGTGGCAGCCGTGTCGGCCGCCGTCTGGATCCCGGCTGGCGCTCGTCTCGAAGAAAGGGTGCACCCACATGTTCGGTTCCATCGGCATGCCGGAGCTCATCATCATCCTGGTGATCGCGCTCATCATCTTTGGCCCCCGCAAGCTCCCGGAGCTCGGCAAGTCGCTCGGCCGCAGCCTGAACGAATTCAAGCGCGCGTCGGCGGACCTGCAGAACACGCTCGAACAGGAGATCAAGCTCGAGGAGCAGAAGGAAAACCAGGCCAAGGCGCCCAGGCAGCCCGAGGCGCCCGCCGCGGCACCGGCGGCCGCCAGCACCGACCCCGGCCAGCCCGTGGCCCGCGAAGCCGAGAGCCACAGCTAGCCGCCGGCGGCCCCAACCCCCGTCCCTGACCCATGGCCCTCGTGCCCCTGCCCGGCCAGACGCCACCGGCGCGTCCGCCGGCCGCCGAGCCGGAAACCCGCATCGTTCCCGTCCCCGGGGCCGGCGGAGGCCAGCCGCCTCCGCCGCCGGAGGACGACTTCCCCGACGAGGAGTCCGCCCTGGGCGGGCGGATGTCCTTTCTCGATCACCTCGACGAATTCCGGCGCCGCATCACCCAGGCCATCCTCGGCCTGCTGGTCGGCTTCCTCGTGGCCTTCGCCTTCATCGAGCGGATCGCGGCCTTCGTCTTCGCGCGTCTCACGGCCGAGGTCCCCGGCGGGCACCTGATCTTCACGGACCCGACCGAAGCCTTCTTCATCTACATCAAGCTGGCGGCCCTCACCGGCCTCGTCATCGCCTCGCCGTGGGTGATGTGGCAGGTCTGGCTGTTCATCGCGCCCGGGCTCTACTCGAAGGAAAAGCGGCTCGCGATCCCCTTCGTCTTCTTCGCCTCGTCGCTGTTCGCCAGCGGCGTGGCGTTCTCCCACTACGTCCTGTTCCCGGCCGCCTGGCGGTTCTTCTCGAGCTTCTCCAACGACTTCATGACGTTCACGCCGCGGATCGAACCGGTCTTCGGCCTGTACATCAAGCTCGCCCTGGCCCTCGGGCTCGTCTTCCAGATGCCCATGCTCGTCTTCGTGCTGGCGCGGCTCGGCATCGTCACCGCGGGGTTCCTGCTGAAGAACCTCAAGTACGCCATCCTGATCATCTTCATCGTGGCGGCCGTGGTGACCCCGGACGGCAGCATGGTGGTCCAGGTGATCATGGCGGCCCCGATGATCGTGCTGTACTTCCTCAGCATCGGGGTGGCATGGGCGTTCGGGAAATCCAAAATGCCGGATCCCGAGGACGACGTCGCCATCTAAGTCGTTGGCACTGACGGGCTTGGTTTGACTTCGCCGCCCGCGCCGCCGTACTATGCAGAGGTCAAGACCGCTCCACCCGTCCAACGTGGAGGTTGGCTCATTATGAGATTTTTCCGTCCGCTGGCCGCCGGCGCCGCGCTGGTCGCCGTCACCCTGTCGCCCGCATGGGCCCAGGATCAGAGTTCACAGGCTTCATCCGAGCAGGCGACCCGCCCGGCTGCCACCACGCCGAGTGGTGACACCGGCCTGTGGTTCGTCCCGCTCGCCGAGACGCTGCCCCAGGGCAAGCTCTCGGTGTCGGCCTACCGCGTCAACTTCGACCGTACCGAGGGGTTCAGCGACATCTCCGACTTCACGGGGACCTTCGCCTTCGGTGCGTCGGAGCGCGTCGAGATCTTCGGCGCGTTCGCGGTGCAGCGCCGGATCGACGTGGACCGCCGCCCGCTTCTCGGCGGCGGCAGCCCGGCCGACTATCCGCTGATCAACTCCGGCTGGGCCACGGGCCTGGGCGACCTGACGATCGGCGCGAAGTTCAACATCCTCTCGCAGAGCCGCCAGAACCCGGCCGCGTTCGGCGTCCGCGTCGCGGTCATCGCGCCGACCGCCGACAAGGACAAGGGGCTCGGCAGCGGCAAGATCGGCGGCTTCGTCGACGCCATCGTCGGGCGCGAGATGAACGAGACCGTCGACTTCTCGGCCTACGGCGGCCTGCGCTTCCGGGGCAACCCGGACGACATCACGCTCAGCAACGGCTTCCGCTGGGGCGCCGGCGTGGGCTTCCCGAGCCGCTCGCCACTCAAGGTGTTCGCCGAGGTCAACGGCGAGTCGTACTTCGACTCGACGGCGACGTCGAGCCGGCCGGCGATCGCCACCTTCCCTGCGCCCGACGTGCTGCCCGCCAGCTGGAACCTCGACAGTCCGGTGGACGCCCTGGTCGGCGTGCAGTTCCAGGCGCCCAACGGCTTCTTCGCCGGCGCCGCCCTCGGCTACGGCCTGAACACCAAGTCGCGTTTCGGCGGCTTCGCCGAGGACGCGACCGGCGACCGTGTCGAGTTCCAGGCGCGCGTCGGCTTCCACCCGGGCATGGGCGTCTTCGTCCCGCCGCCCCCGCCGCCGCCGCCCCCCCCGCCGCCGCCGGCCAACCGGCCGCCGACCGTCAAGGCGCGCTGCGAGCCCTGCACCATCGAGGTCGGCCAGTCCGTCACGGTGACCGCCGACGCCACCGACCCCGACGGCGACACGCTCGCCTACAAGTGGAGCGGGCCGACCGGCTCGTTCGGCAACGCCGGCGACCGCCAGACCCGCTGGACCGCGCCCACCACGGAGGGCGGCGTGCCGCTCACCGTGACGGTGTCGGACGGCAAGGGCGGGACGGCCAGCGACACGATCACGATCCAGGTCGTCCGGCCGCCCAAGAAGGAGTACTCCTTCGAGGACGTCCACTTCGACTTCGACCGCTACACGCTGCGGCCCGAGGCCACGCGCCTGCTCGACGAGGTCGTCGCGGCGATGCGCGAGGATTCGGCGCTGACGCTGACCCTCGAGGGCCACACGTGCAACATCGGCACGGCCGAGTACAACCTGGCCCTCGGCGAGCGCCGCGCCAACGCGGTGCGTGACTACCTCGTGAGCCGCGGGGTCTCCGAGAGCCGCCTCCAGACGGTGAGCTACGGCGAGGAGCGGCCCAAGCACGACAACTCGCGCGAGGAGACGCGCCGGCTGAACCGCCGCGCGGCCCTCACCATCCGCATGCAGTAGACGCGGACCCCATCGGATACGCCGAAGGGCGGCTGGAGTCACCGACTCCAGCCGCCCTTTGTCGTTCCTGGCGCGTCCCCTGCCCGATTCCCGCCGCCGCAGCCGCCCGCCGGGCGCCCTGCCGCCCTACTGCCCGCGCTCGGGCACCCCGGCCATCGCGACCTTCTGCCCCGGCACGATGCCCAGGCGCCGCGCACTGCCCGACGCGAGCTCGATCACGTACAGGGCGTCGACGGGACGGCCGCCTGCCAGCGGCGGATAGCTGGGGCACGGGTCCGCCGTGCACGGCGGGACGCTGGCCGCGACGGCCACGACCGTCCGCGACGCGTCCAGCCAGATCATGTCGAGCGGGATCAGCGTGTTCTTCATCCAGAACGGATAGAAGCCCGCCTGCGGGAAGACGAAGACCATCCCGCTGTCCGGCGCGAGGCGCTCGCGGAACATCAGGCCGCGCATGCGCGCCTCCTCCGTCGCGACGACCTCCAGGGAGACGCGGGTGCCGTCGGCGAAGGTCGCGGTGCCGACCGGGGCCACCGCCTGCAGGACCGCGAGGGCCACAGAGAACACAGAGGACACAGTCAACACAGATGCACAGATAACACAGATGCACAGACAATGCAGGTCACAGGCAGGCCACCTCGGCCGCGGCGGTGTACCAGAACGTGGATGGGCGCCCCCGAACGCCAAACGGGCGGACAGAGCCGTGAGGCCCGTCCGCTCGTCGTTTCTCGATTCCAGTTTCTTGATTCTGGATTCTTGATTCTGGATTCCGTCAGTAGGCCTTCGCGAACCAGGCGCGCACGGTGCCGGGCTTGCCGCACTTCACGCACGGCTTGCCGGGGTCGCCCTCGTAGCCGAACGGGATGTTGCGGATGGTCGCCTGGGTCGCGGCCTTGATCTCCGCCTCGCAGGTGTCGGTGCCGCACCAGGGCGCGATGACGAAGCCCGGGCGCCCTTCCATGAGCGCCGTGAACTCCTCCCAGGTCTCGGCCGACGCGGTCCGCTCGTCGCGGAAGAGCCGCGCCCGCTGGAGCAGGTTCGCCTGGATCTCGTCGAGCAGCGCCGCGATGGCCGCCGGCAGGCCGTCCATCGGGATCGACTGCTTGGCCCGCGTGTCGCGGCGCGCGGCGAAGACGGCCGACTTCTCGATGTCCTTCGGCCCGATCTCGAGGCGCAGCGGCACGCCGCGCATCTCGTACTCCGCGAACTTCCACCCGGGCGTCTGCGTCTCGTCGGCGTCGAGGCGCACGCGAATGCCCGCGGCGGCCAGCTCCGCCTTGATCGCCTCGCACTTCGGGAGGACGGTCTCCTTCCAGTTGCCGCGGGGGATCGGGACGATCACGACCTGCCAGGGGGCGACGCGCGGCGGAATGATGAGCCCGCTGTCGTCGCCGTGGGTCATGATCAGCCCGCCGATCAGCCGCGTGGAGACGCCCCACGATGTCGTCCAGGCGTGCTGCAGGGTCTTGTCGCGGCCCTGGAACTGGATCTCGAAGGCCTTCGCGAAGTTCTGCCCGAGGTTGTGCGACGTCCCGGCCTGCAGCGCCCGGCCGTCGCCCATCAGCGCCTCGATGGAGTAGGTGCGCGACGCGCCCGCGAACTTCTCGCTCTCGCTCTTCTGGCCGTCGACGACCGGCATCGCCAGGACGTTCTCGGCGAACTCCTTGTAGAGGGCGAGGATCTTGAGCGTCTCCTCCTGCGCCTCGTCCGCCGTCTCGTGCGCGGTGTGGCCTTCCTGCCAGAGGAACTCCGTCGTGCGCAGGAACGGCCGGGTGACCTTCTCCCAGCGGACGACGTTGGCCCACTGGTTGATGAGCACCGGCAGGTCGCGCCACGACTGGATCCACTTCTGGTACATCACGCCGATGATCGTCTCGCTCGTCGGCCGGACGACCAGGCGCTCCTCGAGCTCCTCGGTGCCACCCTTGGTGACCCAGGCCACCTGCGGGGCGAAGCCCTCGACGTGCTCGGCCTCGCGCATGAGCAGGCTCTCGGGGATGAACAACGGGAAGTACGCGTTCACGTGCCCGGTGGCCTTGAAGCGGTCGTCGAGCTGCCGCTGGATGAGCTCCCAGATCGCGTAGCCGTACGGCCGGATGACCATGCAGCCCTTGACGGGCGAGTAGTCGGCGAGCTCCGCCTTGCGGACGACGTCCAGGTACCAGCGCGAGAAGTCGGTGGACTGGGGCGTGATCTCGGTGACGAAACCGTCGCCACCCTCGGGTTTCTTCGTGGACATGGGTCTGTCGCAGTCTCCGCCCTCGCGCGAGGCGCCCGCGCTAGGGGCGGCGCCCTTCGGCGAGGTGAACGTTCCAGTGTAGATCGTCCCGCTCGGGGAAGTCGGTACGGTAGTGCCCGCCGCGGCTCTCGGTCCGCCGCAGCGCGGCCGCCGCGATGAGGGCCCCCACCCGGACGATGCTCGCGATCCGCCGGAGGGCGTCGCCGGCCAGGCCCGAGGCCGCGGCCGCGGCCACCGCCCGGCGCCAGGCCCCGAGCTGCGCCACGGCGGCCTCGAGGCCCGCCTGCTCGCGCGACAGGCCGACGTGGGTCCACATGAGGTCGCGGACCGCCGCCTCCGTGGGCATCTCGACCGCCGGCCCCCCGGCAGCCGCCGGCGCCTCCGCGGGGGCCACGGCCCGGCTGCCCCGCATCCGGCCGGCCCGGGGCGGACCGGGCATGGCGGCCGCCGCGCGGGCGCCGAAGACGAGGCCCTCGAGCAGGGAGTTGCTCGCGAGACGGTTCGCGCCGTGGACGCCCGTGCACGCCACCTCGCCGGCCGCGTAGAGCCCGGGCAGGCTGGTGTGGCCATCGAGGCCCGTCTCGACCCCGCCCATCATGTAGTGCGCCGCCGGTCCCACCGGCACCGGGTCGCGCGCGAGGTCCAGGCCCGCCTGGCCGACGGCGGCCGCGATCGTCGGGAAGCGCTCCAGGACGAACGCCGCGTCCAGATGCCCCAGGGTCAGGAAGATCCCGCCGCCCGTCCGCTCGGCCTCGCGGACGATCGCGCGCGACACGATGTCGCGCGATGCGAGCTCGCCCGCCGGGTCGTAGCGCGTCATGAACCGCTCGCCGGCCGCGTTGACGAGCCAGGCCCCCTCGCCGCGCAGGGCCTCCGACAGGAGGAACCGCGGCGCGCCCGGCACGGCCATGACGGTGGGGTGGAACTGCACGAACTCCAGGTCCGCGACCCGCGCGCCGGCTTCCCACGCGAGCGCCACGCCGTCGCCGGTGGCAATCGCGGGGTTGGTCGTCTCGCGGAACACCTGCCCCGCGCCCCCCGTGGCCAGCAGCGTCGCCGAGGCCCGCACCTCCCCCACGCCCGCCTGCGCCTCGAAGCGGGCGCCGACGACGACGCCGTCCTCGACGGCGAGGTCGACGGCGCGGGCGTGGTTCAGCACGCGCACGCGCGGGGCGGCCGACACCCGGGCCCACAGGAGCCGGCCGATCTCGCGACCCGTGGCGTCGCGCGCGTGGAGGACCCGCCGGACGCTGTGCGCCGCCTCCCGGCCGAAGGCGAGCGCGCCATCCACGTCCCTGTCGAAGCGCGCGCCCCAGTCGACGAGCTCGCGCACGTAGCGGGCGCCATCCTCGACGAGCACGCGGACGGCCTCGGGCTCGCACAGGCCGTCCCCGGCGGCGATGGTCTCGGCGGCGTGCAGCGCCGGCGAGTCGCCGGGCCCGAGGGCCGCGGCGATGCCGCCCTGGGCGTAGCCGGTGTTGCTCTCGGTGGGGTCCGCCTTGGTGAGGATCAGGACGTCGCCGACGGCGGCGAGATCAGCGGCGGCCCGCAGTCCGGCGATGCCACTGCCAATGATGAGGAAGTCGGTCCGTGCGCGCACCGGATGTTATCCTACCACCTGCCCATGGAACCGACCCGCATCGAGGTGGACGCGTCCCAGGGCGCGTATTCCGTGCTGGTCGGGCCAGGCGCCCTCCGCGGCCTCTCCGCGCGGCTCGACGCGCTCGGCCTCGGGCCGCGCCGCTTCCTCGTCTCCAGCCCCCTCGTCTGGAAGCTGCACCGCGCCGCGCTCAAGGGCGTGGGCACCGAGCGCGAGCCCATCCTCGTGCCCGACGGCGAGCGGGCCAAGACGCTCGCGACCGTCGCCCGGGTCTACGAGGCGCTCATCCGCGCGGGCGCCGATCGCTCCGCCGTCGTCGTCGCGCTCGGCGGCGGCGTCGTCGGCGACCTGGTCGGCTTCGCGGCGGCCACCTACCTCCGCGGCGTCCGCCTGGTGCAGGTGCCGACGACGCTCCTCGCGCAGGTGGACAGCGCGGTGGGCGGCAAGGTCGGCGTGAACCATCCCCTCGGCAAGAACCTGGTGGGCGCGTTCCACGCGCCCCGGCTCGTCGTCGCCGACCCCGGCGTGCTGGCGACGCTGCCCCGGCGCGAGTTCCGGGCGGGCCTGTACGAGGTCGTCAAGTACGGCGTCATCGCCAGCGAGCCGCTCTTCGCGCGCCTCGGCGACACGCTGCCGGCCCTCTTCCGCCACGACGAGTCGGCCATCGCGGCCGTCGTCGCCGAGTCGTGCCGGATCAAGGCGGCCGTCGTGTCCGCCGACGAGCGCGAGGGCGGGCACCGGCGGATCCTGAACTTCGGCCACACGATCGGCCACGCGCTCGAGGCGGTGACGCGCTACCGTCGGCTGCGCCACGGCGAGGCCGTGGCCTACGGCATGATGGCGGCGATGGCCCTCGGCGTCGCGCGAGGGGTGACGCCCGTGCCCGCGCGTGACGCGCTGCGCGCCCTCGTCGCGCGGATGGGCCCCCTGCCGCCGATCGCCGACCTGTCGACGAAGGAGGTCCTGCAGGCGCTCGGCCGCGACAAGAAGGTCGTGGCCGGGACCCTGCACTTTGTCGCGGCCACCGGGCTCGGCGGGACCGTCACCCTGACCGACGTGACGAAGGCGGAGCTGAAGGCCGCGCTCCGCGCCATCGGTGTGATGCGGCCCTAGACGCCGTACTCCTTCCGCTTCTCGGCCAGCACGCGGAAGCCAATCTCGAGAAGGTCGGCCGCCCGGGCGGCGTCGCCGCCACTCACCTCGAGGGCGTGGGCGATCGCGCGGCGCTCGGCCGCCGCGGCGCCGCGGCGCGCCACGTCCGCGAGGCTGCCCGTCAGGTCCAGCGCGAGCCAGGGGTCCTGAGCCTCGGCCGGCGCGCCGAGCCCCTCGAGGTGGAAGTGCGACGGCTGCAGGCGGTCGCCGTCCGAGAGGATGACCGCGCGCTCCATGGCATTCTGCAGTTCGCGGACGTTGCCGGGCCACGGGTAGGCCGCGAGCGCGGCCTCGGCGGCGGGCGTCAGCGGCAGCACGGGGCGCCCCTGCTCGCGGCACACGCGCTCGATGAAGTGGCGGGCGAGCAGCGCAATGTCCCCGGGCCGCTCGCGCAACGGCGGGATGACCAGGGGGAAGACGGAAAGCCTGAAGAAGAGGTCCTCGCGGAACTGGCGGGACCGGACCGCCGACTTGAGCTGCTTGTTGGTGGCGGCGACCAGCCGCACGTCCACGCGGATCGTGGTGGTGCCGCCGAGCCGCTCGAAGCTCCGGGACTCGAGCACGCGCAGCAGCTTGGCCTGCAGCCCGAGCGGCAGTTCCCCGACTTCGTCGAGGAACAGCGTCCCGCGATGGGCCAGCTCGAAGCGCCCCGGCTTCCGCTGGGTCGCCCCCGTGAACGCGCCGCGCTCGTAGCCGAAGAGCTCGGCCTCCAGCAGCGTGTCGGGGATCGCGGCGCAGTTGATCGCGACGAACGGGGCCTGCGCGCGTGGACCGAGGTCGTGGAGGGCGCGCGCGAAGAGCTCCTTGCCGGTCCCGCTCTCCCCCTCGAGGAGCACCGTCGCGTCACCGGCGGCCGCCCGCTGGATGGCCGCCGACGCCTGCCGGATGGCAGGCGACTCCCCGAGGATGCCGGGGGCCCCGCGGCGCCACCGGACCTCGTCCCTGAGCAGCGCGTGCTCGGTCGCCAGGCGCCGCTGCGCCAGCGCGCGCGCCACGAGCAGGCGGAGGTGATCGGGGTCGACCGGCTTGGCGAGGAAGTCGAGCGCGCCGCTCTTCATCGCGCTGACCGCGTCCTCGATGCCGCCGTAGGCCGTCATGACGATGACCGGCAGCTCCGGGTCCACCTCCTTGGCCGCGCGCAGGACGCCCAGGCCGTCGCCGGCGGGCAGCCGCAGGTCCGTGAGGACGAGGGCGGGGCGCGCCGCCGCGAGCCGCACGCTCGCCTCGGCCTCGTCCCGCGCCTCGAGCACGACGTGATCGTCCTGCTCGAGCGCGAGCCGCAGCATCGCGCGCAGCGAGTCCTTGTCCTCGACGATCAGGATCGGCGCGGACGGACCCGCGCCATCGGGTGGGGTCACGCGCCGCTCAGGGCCGCAGCCAGCCTGGCGGCACGCCTGCCTTGCGCGCCTCCTCCTGGATGTCGGCGATGGCCTGCGACTGGTCCTCGATCTCGCGCTTGAGGCGCTCGAGCTCCGCGAGAGCCTTCAGCCGGTCCTCTTCGAGCGCCGCGCGCTGCGCCGGGTCGTCGCGGTTGACGAAGTCGGTTGCCAGCGCGTTGATGCGGCTCTGCATCGCGTCGGCCAGCGTCCGGCTGCGCTCGAGCTGCGCGCGGGCGGCGTTGATACGGGCGCTCCAGTAGGCCTGATCACGCTCGGGCGCCGCCGAAGGGGCTGCGGGTGGAGCCGGCGCGTCCGTGGCCGGGGCGTCCGGCGGCAGGGCCGCGGCGGGCGGCGGACTGCCCGTGGACGGCGCGGCCGGGGTGGGCCGCGTGAAGTCGGGCTTGAGGCTCTCGTTCGTGTAGACCTTGACCGGCTCGTCGACGGACTTGCGGCGCGCGGCCTCGGCCCGCGCCACGTCGGCGAGCGACTGCCCGGCCGCGACGGCCGGCACGGCCACGAGGAGCGCCAGGACGAAGGTCAGTCGCAGCATGGTCGTTCCGCCGGCGCGGGGGGCCACGCCTGGTACCCGCGATCGTACGACTCGGGTCACCGGAGGTCAAGGCAGCCGGTCTGCCACCTGTCGCCAGGACTGCACACGGATGCCCGGAAGGCAGCCGGCGCCCGCGCCCGGCTCCACGCAGACCCGGGCGAGTTCCGCCTCGACCGCATGGCGCGCCCCCAGCCGGCCGAACGCCTCGGCGTGCGCCCGCAGGACCCCGCGGCCTGCCCCGGCGTCGCCGCCGCCATCGACGGCGGGCTCGCCGTCGGTTTCCGTCGCGTCGTCGCCAATCCAGACGGCAATGTAGAGCGAACCGGCCGCGGGCCCCACGACGTCGGCGAGTGGCAGGTACACGTAGGGGCGCCAGCGCGGGTTGTTCGCGCCCCACGGCCGGGCGGCCGTCGACACGGCGACCTGCGCGTCGGTGCAGCCGGCGGACCGGCCACAACTGAGCTCGCCCGTGAGGGCCACCAGGTCCACCGCGCCGCCGCCTGACAGCACGCGCAGCCCGGCGGACTCGCCATCCGTGTAGGCCGACACGGCCCTGCCCTCCAGCACGGCGTCGAAGTCCCCCGTCCGCGCCAGCTCGGACGCCGCCAGCGCGAGCGCCGCGTCGGCCGCATAGAGCGCGCGCGCCTGGTCCTCGTGGTTCATCGCGCCCAGGCGATCCACCGAGACGGTGAACACCAGGCCGAGCCCCACCACCGCGAAGAAGGCGGTGAGCACGAGCGCGATGACGAGGGCGATGCCGTTGTCGCGTGGTCGCCGCATGCGCGCCTCCTCTCAGCGTGCCGCGGCGCGGAGCGCCACGGCCAGCCGCATCTCGAGGTCCGGCACCCAGGCCGGGCGCGCCCCTCCCCCGGCGCCGGAGCCCGGCAAC
Organism: Vicinamibacterales bacterium; assembly: GCA_050250645.1. Lineage (GTDB taxonomy): Bacteria > Acidobacteriota > Vicinamibacteria > Vicinamibacterales > UBA2999 > JBFWVR01. Next base: position 133,993 of record JBFWOG010000002.1, on the reverse strand, counting down.
CGCAGTCCCGGCTCGCCGGCGCGCAGCCGGAGCACGACGTCGACGCGCCGGATCCGCAGCAGGTCGGCATCGAAGGCGTCGGGGTGAACGGCGTCCGGACACCAGGGCCCATCGGCGAGCATCGCGGGCTCCAGCACGGCCAGCGTCCCGGCGGGGCCGAGCGAGGCCAGTCTCGGCGCCTGGTGCCCGGCGCCGTCCACGGCGAACAGGCAGTTCTCACCCGCCCCCCATCCATCACGCGGGTCGTCCACGCCCGGAGGCGGAGGCGGCGGCCCGTACGTGGCACGGCGGCGGGTCACGTCCAGGGTGGATGGGGCCGCGTCGCCCGCGAGCCGGAATCGCAGGGACACGACCTCGTCGGCGATCGGCTGCGGCGCGCCATCGTCCGCGGCCCTAGTGAGCTGGAACGCGCCACCGGCGCGCTCGAGGCGATAGGTCACCCGCTCGATGCGAGCGACCCAGGCCCCCGCGTCGAAGGAGGACCCGAGCCCTGCCGCCGGCACCAGGCGCAGCGGCGGCACCTGCACAGACGCGATCCCCGCGAGGGCGATTGCGGTCGTCCCATCGGCCACGAGGACCTCGTCACCTGCCGCGAAGCCGCACGAGAGGTCAGGCCCGCTGCACCGCGGCGGCCCGTCGAGCACCAGCGGCCCGGCGCGGCTCACCGGCTCCGCGAGACGGCCCGACGGGGCGCCCCAGGGCACGCGGATGAGGATGACGCCGGCCACCTCGCCCCCCTCGACGATCGGCACCACGGGCGGCGCCGCCAGGGGGGCCGGCCCCGCCAGCACCGCGCCCGCGCCGGCCCCCCGCAGGTCGCGGGCGAGCCGCTCGAGCGCCACGCGGCCACGGGCCGTCAGCTCGCCGCTGGCCGGCGCGGCCGCCACGATGGCCATCGTGGGACGGACCACGGCCGCCGCCACCCCGCCGACCGCGAGCACGATCAGGCTCGCCACCAGCAGTTCGACGAGCGTGAACCCCCGGCCGCTCACGGCTGCCTCGACCGGATGGTGGCCAGGCAGATCTCGGGCGCCGGCTCGCCGCGGGGACCAGCCACCAGCCGCACGACGCAGACCTCGACAACGATGGTGTCGCCGGCGTCGATCGGTTCGACGGCCCAGCGCCTGGCGAGCACCGCGCCCGCCGGCGGATGGTCGCCGCCGCCGAGCGCCTCCCCCGCCTCGTTCACGTAGTCCACCCACCCGGGGGTCGAGTGCTCGAGCACACCCCCGGGCGAGGGCGACAGGCCGCGCCCGCCCGCGGGACGCGGCGGGTCCACGGACGTGTCCGATGTCACGTCGCTGACGGGCCGTCCGTCCGCGTCGTAACGCCAGGCGAGGGCGCGCAGCTGTTCGAGCTTCGCGGACGCGGCAATCGCCGCGGCCGCCGACCGCCGGTTCGCGCGGCTGGCCGCGGCCGCCATCGCGGCGACCTCGGCGAGTGACGCGAGCACCGTGACGGCGACCGCCGCCGCGACGAGCGTCTCGACGAGCGTGAAGCCTGCGGAGGGAGAGAGAGCCGTGGTGCGCATGCCCCAGGCAGGTGCAAGGGGCGGGCCCCTGGGCGGCGGAGCCGCGGGGCAGGTTCTCCTGCCCGTTCCGCGCCGCGCGGCCGTGGCACGCGACCTGCGGGTCGCAGTTCCTGCGGTGCCACGCGCAGCGAGCGCGGCAGATTATGCGAGCGGAAGCTGGACGACGAATTCCGCGCCGCCGTCGGGATGGTTGGCGGCCGACACGCGGCCGTTGTGGCCCACGGCGACCTTCTGGACAATCGCCAGGCCGAGGCCGGTGCCGTTGTCCTTCGTCGTGAAGAACGGCCTGAACAGCCGCTCGTCGGACGGGTCCGCGAGGCCTGGCCCGTTGTCGCGCACGCGCACCCGCAACACGCCGGCCGCGGCGTCCACCTCCCCGTCGACCCGGACGTCCGGGGCGACGCCCGCCGAGGCGCACGCCTCCGCGGCGTTCCTGAGCAGGTTGCTGAACGCCTGCCGGAGCAGCACCTCGTCGCCGTCCACCGCGCCGAACCGGCCGCCGATCCGGACGGCCGAGCCGCCGTCGACGTCGGCGGCCGCGCGCGCCACGATGTCGGCGAGGTCGACACGCGTCAGCGCCAGCGCGTCGGGACGGGCGAAGTCGAGGAACCTGGTGACCACCTCGCCGAGCGCGACGGTCTCGGCGCGGATGCCCTCGACGCACGCGCGGTACTGCGGTGGCACCTCCGCCGGGTCGATCAGGCGCCCGTACCCGTGGATGGTCGCCAGGCCGTTCCTGAACTCGTGGGCGAGTCCCGCGGTCAGCTCCCCCAGCCGCGCCAGGGCGTCCTTCAGCTGGAGCCGGGCCTCGAGCGCGAGGACGCCGGTCAGGTCCGTGAAGAGGCAGACCACCGCCTGCAGCCGCCCGTCGGCGTCGGCGATCGGCGACACGGTGACGCCGAGGTGCGAGGGCCCGGCCGGGCGCGCCAGGGCCACCGTCCGCCTGACAATCGGCGCGCCGCCCGCGAGGCCCTCGGCGATGACCTCGGCGAGCGCCGGCACGTCGCCGAGCAGGTCCCGGTACGGCGTGGGACCGGCGGGCGCGAGCCCGAGGATGCGGAGGGCCGCCGGGTTGACGATGGCGGCCGTGCCGTCGCGCTCCACGAGGAGCAGGCCCGACGTGAGGCCGGCGATGATCTGCCCGCTCAGCCGCTCCGAGCGGTCGGCGCGCGCGGCGGTCGCGCGCTCCTGCGCCTTCAGCTTCCCGATGGCCTCCTCGAGGGCGGCCGAGAGCACGGCGGTCTCCATGCCGGTGTCGCGGAGCCGGCGCCGCGAGTCCTTCGCCGCGGCGGCAAAGCGCAGCGTCGCGAACGCGAGCACGGCCAGCAGGAGCGAGACGATGACCGTGAGCCCGAGGAACGCGTAGCCCGCCGCGCTGGCATCGGGCATCAGCGCACCAGCTCGAGTCCGAGCAGGCCCAGGTACCAGTCGATCAGGCGCCAGTACCCCGCCATGATCGGCCCGTCGAAGAAGACGAGCGCGAGCGCGCCAGCGGCGAGGAACACGCCGAACGGCAGGACGTGCTTCATGTTGCCGCGTCCGAGAATCGTGCCCACGACCGCGCCCGACACCGCGGCCAGCACCAGGCCGATCAACACGGCCGGCCAGCCGAGAAAGGCGCCGATCATCGCGTTCATCTTGATGTCACCGCCCCCGAGGCCCTCGATCCGGCGCCAGCGGAAGTAGACCTCCGCCACGAACCACAGCATGCCGCCGCCGACGACGAGGCCGGTGAGCGACGACTGCCAGCCGAGCCCCGTGACGAAGCTCAGGCCGAAGCCGGCGACGATGCCGGGCAGCGTGATCGCGTCGGGCAGGATCTGCAGGTCGAGGTCGGTCGCGAACAGCACGACCAGCATCGCCACGAAGACGAGCCGCGCCGCCAGGAGCGGCAGGGGGCCCGTCGTCAGCGCCACGGCGACGAAGAGCGCCGCCGTCACCGCCTCGACGATCGGGTAGCGCATGCTGATCGGGTCCCCGCACGCGGCGCAGCGGCCGCCGAGCAGCAGCCAGCTGGCGATCGGGACGTTGTCGCGCCAGCGCAGGGGCCGGCCGCACCGCGGGCACCGCGACGGCGGGGTGACGAGCGACTCCCCGCGGGGCAGGCGGTGGATGCAGACGTTCAGGAAGCTGCCCACGAGCAGGCCCAGCAGTCCGGCCAGCCACGGCAGCGCGCCGGCCGTCACGGCGTCCGCCCCCCCGCCGCCGGCTCCGGGGGCAGCGGCGCCAGCGGCGAGCCGGGCGCCAACCCGACGCGGCCGGTCGCCGGATCGAGCACGTACGGCACGCCGGCGGGGTCGCGGGGCACGCCGCGCAGCCGCGCCGCCCCGGCGAGCTCGCGCCAGTCGCGGGGCCGCCGCCCGGCGTCCGCCTCGAATCGGTCGGCCAGGGCGTTCAGCTGGTCGATCTGGTCGAGCGCGTCCAGCTGCGCGAGCCGCAGCCGCGCCGTGGACCGGATCCAGTCGACATCGGAGCTGTCGAGCATGCTCTGCCAGAGCATGCGGGACGATCGTCGATCGCCGCCCGCGGCGAGGGTGTTCGCGGCGAGCAGCCGCAGCCAGGACGGGGCCCCGTCCTGGTCGGCGGCCCGCTCGAACCACTGCGCGGCGCTCCGGTAGTCGTTCAGCCACCAGTAGTAGATGAACCCGATGTCCTGCATGTAGGTCCAGTCACCGGGATTCCGCTCCAGCGCGCGGGTCAGCAGCGCGATGGCCAGGTCCGGCCGGCCGGGGCCGTTCGGGTAGGCCTCCGTCAGGAAGATCGCGCCGAAGCGGTAGGCCACCTTGAACCGCGGGTCCAGCGTCGTCGCCAGGTCCAGCAGCGGGTAGAGGAGATCGTAGTTCCCGCCCCTGGCGGCGGACAGCCGCTTGCCGCCGTAGTACACGACCGCGCGCATCCAGTAGACGTCGGCCGCGAGCTCGTCGAAGCCGAGGGCGAGCGGGCGCGTCAGGGGCCCGGGCTGCAGCCACAACACCGGCGTCGCGGGCTCGTACGGCTGCCAGCCGCGGTCGCGCGCGGCCTGGAGGCCGACCGACACGACGGCGAGCAGCGCCATCGCCGCGACCAGGGGACGGCTCGAGGGCCGGGGGTCGCGGGCCGCGGTCACTTGAAGTCCCTCCGCCGGAAGATCGCCGACGCGCCGATCAGCAGGATCGCGACGTACACGACCGCGTACGCGGCCGTGAGCAGGACGTGCGACCAGCCGACGGGGACGCCGTACACGACCTCGGCCTTGACGTCGAAGGGCGCCAGGTTGGGGAGCACGTAGTAGAGCGCCCGGGCCAGGTAGACGGCGGCGGGCGCGTCGAGGACGGCCTCGAAGTGCCGGAGGTCGCTGTTGAAGTGGCCGGCGACCCAGAGCCCGAGCGTCAGCAGCGTGGAGAGCAGCGGGCTCGAGAAGGTCGAGAAGAAGAGGGCCAGGGCCGTCACGATCGCCAGCTCGCCGAAGAGGAGCCCGATCGCGATCAGCAGCCGCGGGTCCATCGCCGGCGCCGGCCAGGCCGCCCGCGTGAAGGACGGCGTGGTGAGCTCCAGGTAGAACAGGACCGCGTACAGCGCGAGGGTCATCGCCCCGAGGTTGACCGCCAGGGTCATGACCAGGCCCGCGAACTTGCCGAGCACGAACTGCGCGCGCGTGACGGGCTTGGCCAGCAGCGCGTGGATGCTCCGCCGCTCGACCTCCTTCGACACGAGGCCGATGCCGATGAACACGGCGATGAACAGGCCGAACACCGACAGGGCCGCCAGGCCGAGGTCCTTGATGATCTTCAGGTCCTGCCCCGCCGTCAGCTGGCTGATGAGGAACGACGCGCCGATCATCAGGACGCCGAACGCCACGATGGCGAGCGGCACGCGGTCGCGCACCGACTCGCGGAACACCGCCGTCGAGACGAGGGCCACGGCGCGCATCGCCTCAGCCCTGCTCCCGCGGCGCCGCCCCGCCGACGGCCTTCACGAAGTAGTCCTCGAGGGTGGTCCGGATCGGGTTGACCGAGACCACCTGGATGCCCTCGGCGCCGACCTCGTGGAGGAAGCGCTCCGGCCGCTCGTCCGGCGCGAGCTCGACGGCCGCGCGGCCGTCCGGCAGGGCCTGGAAGTGCCGCACGCGGCGCGCCAGCGCCTCGACCGACGCGCCCGGCACGCCCGCCAGCACCACCTCCCAGCCCTTCAGCTCGAACGGCAGCAGCTCGGCGAGGCGCCCGCACGAGACCAGGCGGCCGCCCGCGACGATGCCGACGCGGCCGCACAGGGCCTCGGCGTCCGACAGGATGTGCGAGCTGAAGAACACCGTGCAGCCCCGGTCGCGCAGGCCGAGCATCAGGCGGCGCACGTCGCGCCGGCCCAGGGGATCGAGCCCGGACATCGGCTCGTCGAGGAAGACGACCTCCGGCTCGTTGAGGATGGCCTGCGCGATGCCGACCCGCTGGATCATCCCCTTGGAGAAGGAGCGGAGCCGGTGCCGCCGCTCGGCGCCCAGGCCCACCTCGTCGAGGACGCGCGCGACCCGCGCGGTCCGCTCCGCGCCGCCCAGCCCGAAGAGCCCGGCGAAGTAGCCGAGCAGCTCCTCGGCGGTCAGGTGGTCGTAGAAGCGTGGATTCTCGGGCAGGAAGCCGATGCGCCGGCGCGTGGCGACGTCACCCGCGGGGCGTCCCAGGATCCGCGCCGACCCGCTGGTCGGGAAGATGAGCTGCATCAGCAGCTTGAGCGTCGTGCTCTTGCCGGCGCCGTTCGGCCCGAGGAAGCCGAAGACCTCGCCTGCCTCGACGTCGAAGGTCACGCGGTCGAGCGCGCGGTAGGGCCGGGGGCGCCAGAAGCCCACCCGGTAGTCCTTCGTCAGCTCCTCGATCTCGATCGCGGCCATCGATCAGGGCACCTGCGGGACGGGACGGAGCCAGCCGGCAGCCGTGCCGGCGGGGGCCCAGGGCCGGCGCGCCACTAGGGCGTGCCGGCCGGCCGGCTCGCGGACTCGACCCGGTTCAGCTCCCAGGCGAGCGCGGCGTCGAAGAACTCCGCGCGCAGGCCGGGCAGCTGCAGGCCGTTCATGTAGAAGGTCGGCGTGCCCCGGACGCCGAGCGCGTTGCCCTGCGCGATGTCGGCGCGCACCAGCTGCAGCATCTCCGGGTAGCGCGCCTCGAAGTCGGTCACGCCGGCGATCATGCGCGCGGCCTCGCGGACGGCCGTCGGCGTCAGCGTGGGCTGGTTGTCGAAGAGCCAGCGCTCCATCTCCTCGGCCTTGCCCTTCTCCCGGGCGAGCCGCACCGAGACGGCGGCCTCGCACGACGAGGTGTGCGACCCGCCCTGCGCGAACTGGTTGCACTCCGGGTCGAGCGGGAAGTCCTTCGTCACGAACTTCACCTTGCCCGGGTGCTCCCGCTCGTACTTCGCGAAGATCGGCGTGTAGTCCATGTAGGTCTGCCGGCACGGGGGGCACTGGTAGTCGTTGAACTTGACGACCAGGACCTCCGCCCCGTCGCGCGGCGCGTCGACCTCGACGCGGGGCTGGGCGGCGAGCCAGGCCTCGAGCTGCTGGCGCAGCGTGGCCTGCTCCTCGGTCTCGGCAGCCGCGCCGCCGGCCGGCGCGGCCGCGCCGGAGGCCGACTCGGCCGCCATCGCGGACACGGGCTCCGTCGGGAAGAAGACGATCGACGCGACGGCCGCCGCCACGAACACCGCGACCGCCGTCAGTGCCGCGGGCGACCGGACGAGCGCCGAGAGATCGCGGCCGGCCCGGGCCGGCAGCGTGCTCATCGGGAACTTCGCCGCCGCGCCCGACACGAGGAAGAGGCCGATGATCGCGACATAGGTGCCGACGCACAGCAGGCACACCGCGCCGAGCACGACGAACGAGATGTAGGCGAAGTAGAGGACCCCGGCAAGGCCAGCCGTGGACGCCGCGAAGACGTACCCCGACAGGTTCTCGCGCGACGACGCCGACCGGCTGCAGAGCGCGATCAGCCCGAGCACGAAGCCGAAGTACAGGACGCCGATGAGCGCCACCGGCACCCCGGCGATCGACCCGTAGCGGCTCGTGTAGGCCTCCGTGCAGCTGACGACGCTCCCGGCGTCGCAGAAGCTGACGTAGGTGGGGTCCTGGAGCAGCCGGTAGTGGACCCAGGTCGCCGCCAGCGCGGCGGCCAGCCCGCCGAGGGCCAGGAGGGTCAGCAGTCCGGTCTTCGGCGCCGGCTGGGCCGGCTCGGGCGTGGGGGTGCGGCGACGGCTCATGGCCCGCATTCTACCTCTGACCGGGCCGTCCGGCACGGCCGTCCGCGCTCACCGGAGGGCCGTCCCGGCCGCTGGCGCGCCCACGAGCGCGGTCTCCCCCGAGAGGGTGCCCGCCAGGTTCTGGTAGAGCGTCCCGCTGGTGTTGGTCCAGAAATACCGGGCGGCGGCCGCGCCGAACATCGTCGGATCGGCCCAGGCGTAGTACCCGCCGGCCACGTCCCCGCCATTGCACGACGGCGGCGCCGTGGCGTCCGCGGTGCCGACGAGCTCGATGTCGTAGCCGCTCTTGGAGACGACCGTGCCGGCGGCAGGGACCAGGTCGGGGCTGATGAACGCCGCGCCCCCGCCCGCCGACGGCGGCGTGCCGAGCACCGTGAGGTCCACGGCGTAGAAGCCGAGGCCGCAGGCGCCGGCAAAGGCCGTCTGGGAGCTGTTGATGGCCCGCAGGGAGCCGATCGCCGAGGCCTCGTTGCCCGACATCCGCGCCCGCAGGAGGCCCGGCACGGCGATGCCGGCGATGATGCCGATGATCGCGACGACGATCAGCAGCTCGATGAGGGTGAAGCCGTGGGTGCCGTGGACTCGCATGCTGGTGGTCCCTGGGGGGAGCGAGCCCGGAACGGCGAAGGGCGCGGCCATCGCGGCCGCGCCCCCGCCGGTTCGCCGAGCGGTCTGCCGGTTACTGGATCGCCGTGCCCGACGCGGGCGCGCCCGTGAGCGTGGTCTCGCCCGACAGCGTGCCGGCATCGTCCTGGTAGATCGTGCCGCTGGTGTTCGTCCAGAAGTAGCGCTGGCCGGTCGACCCCGCGGTGATCGGGTCGCCGTAGGCGTAGTAGCCGCCCGCCACGTCGCCCGCGTTGCACGAGGCCGGCGCCGTCGCGTCCGCCGTCGCCTGCAGGTCGATCGTGTAGCCGCTCTTGGTCACCGACGTGCCGGCCGCGGGCACCAGGTCGGGGCTGATGAACGCCGCGCCGCCGCCGACGGTGGGGGGCGTGCCGAGGACGACGAGGTCGACCGCGTAGAAGCCGTTGCCGCAGCTCGACGAGAACGCCTGCTGCGAGCTGTTGATCGCGCGCAGGGAGCCGATGGCCGACGCCTCGTTGCCCGACATGCGGGCGCGCAGCAGGCCCGGCACCGCAATGGCGGCGATGATGCCGATGATCGCGACGACGATGAGCAGCTCGATGAGGGTGAAGCCCTTGTTGTTCTGGATCCGCATGGTCGTGGTCTCCCTGGTGACTGGATGCTCCGGGTCCCCGCGCCGTTCTGCGGCTCGGGCCGACCCCGGGGTCGTTCCTCTGGCGACGCCGCCGTCTCGTGGGCAGCGACTCCGGGCGCTTTCATGAGCAACCCCCGTACCACCACTGGCCGCGGACCGGCGGAAACCAGCCAAGTCGTTCATCCGAAGCGAGTTGGGCAGCCACGGGACGAGCCGGGCGGACGGGGGAACCAGCGGCCGGCACGGCGCGGCTGACAATCCGTGTCACCGCCGGTGCCACGGCCTGTCAGTCGCCCCTACTTGAGGTGGTGCTTCTTCGCGAGGTACCGGAACTGCCGGAAGGTCAGGCCCAGCAGCTCGGCTGCACGGACCTGCACGCCGTCGGCCTGCGCCAGCGCCCGCTCGAGGTGCGTGCGCTCGATCTCCTGCAGGTGACGCTCGAGGCTGAAGCCCGGGCCGGGCGCCGCCGCGGCGGCGCCGGCGGCATCCGCGGGCCGGATCGGCGTGGCGGGCTCGCCGGCGCGCAGGTGGGCCGGCAGCGAGCCGGCCTCGATCAGCTCGCCCGGCTCGAGCGCGACGGCGCGCTCGACGATGTTCTCGAGCTCGCGGACGTTGCCGGGCCACGGGTAGGCCTTGAGGGCGGCGAGCGCCTCGGGGGTGAAGCCGGCGACGGCCTTGCCCATCTCGCGGTTGAACCGGGCCAGGAAGTGGGCCGCGATGATCGGCACGTCCTCCGGCCGCTCCCGCAGCGCGGGCAGCCGGATCGGGATCACGTTGAGCCGGTAGAAGAGGTCCTCGCGGAACCGGCCGCTGGCGACGAGCTCGGGCAGGTCACGGTTGGTCGCCGCGATCACCCGGATGTCCGCGGCGATCTCGTCGGTGCCGCCGACCCGGCGGTAGCGGCGCTCCTGCAGCACCCGCAGCAGCTTCACCTGCATCGTCGGGCTCATCTCGCCGATCTCGTCGAGGAAGACGGTGCCCTTGTCGGCCGCCTCGATGAGGCCCTTCTTCGCCTGGTCGGCGCCGGTGAAGGCGCCGCGGACGTGGCCGAAGAGCTCGGACTCGAGCAGCGCCTCCGGCATCGCGCCGCAGTTGACCGCGACGAAGGGGTGGTCGCGGCGCAGGGAGAGCTGGTGGATTGCGCGCGCGACGAGCTCCTTGCCGGTGCCGGACTCGCCGGTCACGAGGATCGTGCTGTGGGTGCGGCAGACGGTCTCGACGAGGCGGAAGACCTCGAGCATGGCCGGGCTGTGGCCGATGATGCCGGCGAAGCCCTGGCTCTCGATCGTCTGCCGGAGGACGTCGCGCTCGTGCCGGACCCGCCGCGCCTCGATCAACTGGCGCACCTGGAGGGTGACGAGGTTGACGTCGCGGAACGGCTTCTCGAAGAGCGCCTCGGCCCCCATGGCCCGCGCGCGCTCCCACTCCTCGGAGTCGCGGGTCCAGTGCGCGGTCATCATGCAGACGATGACGTCGGGCGCGAGCTGCCGCACGGCGGCGAGCAGCTCGACGCCGTCGACCCGGGGCATCCGGATGTCGGTCAGCACCACGTCGAGGAACTCGCGCGCGACGATCTCGCGGGCGGCGGCGCCGTCGGCGGCGCTGACGACGTCGAAGCCGTCACGCTGGAACAGGATGCGCATCCACTCGCGCATCGACTGCTCGTCGTCGACGATCAGGATGCGGGGCGGCGCCGCGGGCGGGAGCGGGGTCGGGGTCATGACGCCTGCCGCGCCGCCGCGGAGCGGCGGGGCGCGGGAAAGACCACGCGGAACGTCGTGCCCGCGCCGGGGCTGGACTCGACGTCGATGTGGCCGTGGTAGTCGGAGACGATGCGGTAGACGATCGCGAGCCCCAGCCCGGTCCCCTTGCCGAACGAGCCCTTGAAGGGCTGGAAGATGCCGTCGAGTTCCTGGGCGGGGATGCCGACCCCCTCGTCGCGCACGACCAGCACGGGCTGCAGGGCGCCGTCCGCGGCCGCCTCGAGGCGCGCGGCCAGGTGCAGGCGGCCGCCGCCGGGCATCGCCCGGAGGCCGTTGGTCGAGAGGTTCCAGACGATCTGGCGCACCTGGCCCTCGTCGGCCTCCAGGTACACCGGGTCCGGCGGCAGGTCCACCTCGACCTCGTGCGCATCGCCGATCTCGGTGCTGTTGCGGAGCAGCGTCGCGGTCTCCTCGAGGATGCGCCCGAGGTCGAGGCGGCGCACCTCGATCGGCTGGGGCCGCGCGTACGCGAGGAAGGAGCGGATCGTCTCGTTCAGGCGATCCGACTCGCGCAGGACGATGTCCATGAGCTGCGCCTGGTCGCCCGTCAGGGCGAGCTCCTGCCGGAGCATCTGCATCGACCCGGACATCGACGCCAGCGGGTTCCGGATCTCGTGGGCGATCCCTGCCGCCATCTCGCCCACCGCGGCCAGTCGGCGCTGCAGCTGGGCGCCCTGCTCGAGGCGCTTGAACTCGGTGATGTCCTGGAAGGTGTAGAGGTAGCCGCGCCGGCCGTCCGGCAGCGGCAGCTGCGCCACGGTGAGCCCGAGGTCGATCGTGCCGCCGTCCGGCCGCTGGTAGGTCACGTCGATGCGGTGGCTGCGGGTGCGGGCGAGCGTCCCGGGCAGCGTCTCGGCGAGTTCCCGGGGCACCTGGAGGGCCTCGCAGGCGTCCCGGCCCAGGGCGTTGGCGAGCGAGACGCCGGTGATGATCGTCGCGGCGCGGTTGAACGTGAGCAGGCGGTTCCGCTCGTCGGCCGTCGCCAGGCCGCTCAGGAGGTTGTCGACGACGTACTGGTTGAACGCCTGCAGGTCGGCGATCGCCTCGGAGGCCTGCTCGAGGCGGACATCCGCCCGCCTGACGCGCTCGGCGAGCGAGCCGCTCAGGAACGCCGCCGCGAAGAAGCCGAACACGTTCAGCCCCACGGTGTACTGGGCCACGCGGGCCGAGGGCAGGTCCACCACCATCGCGACGCCGAAGAGCGGATCCAGGTTGCCGGTGGCCTCCAGGAACTGCGCCAGGACGAGCCCGCCGTAGAGGACGGCGCTCAGGGCCGCCACCTGCAGGGCGCCCCGCCGGAACTGGATGGTGCTGGCCGCGACGATGGGCAGCACGTAGAGCGACGAGAAGAGGCTCGTGACGCCGCCCGTCAGGTAGATGCAGGCGGAGACGAGCAGCGCGTCGATCGCGAAGTGGACGTCGGTGAGCCACGGGAAGCGGTCGACGAACCGGAGCGTGGCGATGAACACGAGGCTGACCGCGTAGACCACGCCGATGAGGACGAACAGGGGGTTCACCGGGAAGGCGCCCGGTGAACGCACCTGCACGATGACGGCCGACCCCAGCAGCGCCGTGGCGACGGCGAGCCTGAGCGCGATGTGCGTCGACAGGCGCTGCCCGAGCGTCCCGGGTGTCATCCGGCCAGCTGGCTGATCAAGCCGAAGATCGGCAGGTACATCGCGATGACGATGCCGCCGACGACGGTCCCGAGGAACGCGATCATCACCGGCTCGAGGAGCGTCAGCATGCCGGCGACCGCCGCGTCGACCTCCTCCTCGTAGAAGTCGGCGATCTTGGCGAGCATCGTGTCGAGGGCGCCGGTGGCCTCGCCGACGCCGATCATCTGCACGACCATCCCGGGGAACACGCCGGTGTCCTTGAGGGGCCCCGAGATCGTCTCGCCGCGCTCGATGCTCTTGCGGGTCACCTGGACGGCGTCCTCGATGATGGCGTTGCCCGCGGTGCGGGCCGTGATGTCGAGGCCGTCGAGGATGGGCACGCCCGACGCCATCAGCGTCGCGAGGGTACGGCAGAACCGGGCCACCGCGATCTTGCGCAGGATGGGCCCGAGGATCGGCAGCTTGAGCAGCGAGCCGTCCACGACCCGCCGGCCGCCCTCGGTGGCGTAGTAGCGCTGGAACGCGATCGACCCGACGACCAGCCCCACCAGGATGAAGGGCATGAACTGGATCAGGTTGTTGCTCGCCGCGATGACGATGCGGGTCGGCAGGGGCAGCTCGGCGCCGAGCCCCGCGAACAGGCTCGCGAAGGTCGGGATGACCTTCCACAGGATGACCGTCACCACCACCGCCGCGATGACGATGACGGCGATCGGGTACACCATCGCCGACTTGACCTGGGCCTTCAGCTTGACGTTCTTCTCGATGTAGGTCGCCAGGCGCTTGAGGATCGTGTCGAGGATGCCGCCGGCCTCGCCCGCCGCGATCATGTTCGTGTAGAGCGGGTCGAACACCTTGGGGTGCTTCTTCATCGCGTCGGCGAGCGACTGCCCCCCCTCGACGTCGGTGCGCGTCTGCAGGATCACCTGCGCGAAGTGCCGGTCGTCCTCCTGGTTGCCGAGGATGTCGAGGCACTGCACGAGCGGCAGGCCCGCGTCGATCATCACCGAGAACTGGCGGGTGAAGACCGCCAGGTTCTTCGCGGGCACCGCGCGGGCCCGCAGGCGCTTGGGGCCGGCCGCGGCACGCCGCGACACGGGCTGGATCCGGGTGACGAGAATCTGCTCGCGCCGGAGCGCCGCGGCCAGCGCGTCCATCGTGTCGGCGACGCGCTCGCCCGACACCGACTCACCGCCGCGGGTCCGACCGGAGAAGGCAAACGTCGGCATGGTCGTGGTTCCTCGGGTTCCTGGGGGGAGCCAGGGTGACCGGTCTGGATCTTACCGCCCCGGGGGGCGTCCGCCCACAGGGGGGCCGCCCGGCCGCCCCAGCCCCGCGCCCGGCACCACGCCGACGCCGCGGTTGATCATCTCCTGCAGTTCCTCCCGGTTCGAGGAGGCGCCGAGCGCCACGTCGAGCGAAATCTGCCGGCGGAAGTAGAGCGTGGCGAGCGACTGGTTCATCGTCTGCATCCCGAGGCGCTCCTGCCCCGTCTGCATCGCGGAGTAGATCTGGTGGACCTTGTCCTCGCGAATGAGGTTCCGGATGCCCGGGGTCGGCACGAGGATCTCGAGCGCCACCACCCGCCCCTGCCCGTTGGCCCGCGGCAGCAGGGCCTGGCAGACGATGCCCTCGAGCACCAGCGACAGCTGGGTGCGGATCTGGGCCTGCTGGTGCGCCGGGAAGACGTCGATGATGCGGTTGATGGTCGACGAGGCCGAGTTCGTGTGCAGCGTGCCGAAGGTGAGGTGGCCCGTCTCCGCGATCTTGAGCGCCGACTCCACCGTCTCGAGGTCGCGCATCTCGCCGATGAGGACGATGTCGGGGTCCTCGCGGAGCGCGGCGCGCAGCGCGTTGGTGAAGCTCTGGGTGTCGCTGTGGACCTCGCGCTGGTTGACCAGGCAGTTCTTGTGCGCGTGCAGGTACTCGATCGGGTCCTCGATCGTGAGGATGTGCCCGTGGCGCTCGGTGTTGATCTTGTCGATCATCGCCGCCAGCGTCGTCGACTTGCCCGACCCGGTCGGCCCCGTGACCAGGACGAGCCCGCGCGGCCGCTCGGCCAGCTTGGCCGTCACGGCCGGCAGCCCCAGCTCGTCGAACGTCCGGATCCGCTCGGGGATCTGGCGGTAGACCGCGCCGACCGCGCCGCGCTGGTTGAACATGTTGCAGCGGAACCGCGCGAGCCCGCGGATGCCGAACGAGAAGTCGAGCTCCTGCGTCTCCTCGAAGCGCTTCTTCTGGGCGTCGGTCAGGACGCTGTAGGCGAGCGACTTGACCTCCGCGGGCGTCAGGTCGGGCTGCTCCAGGCGGCGCAGCTCCCCGTCGACGCGCACCTGGGGCGGCGTGTTGATCGAGAGGTGGAGGTCCGAGCCTCCGAGGTCGACCGTCGTCTTCAGCAGTTCGGGCAGCGTGGGCATGCGGGTGGACTCCGGGGGCAGGGTGGGCGCGGGGTCAGCGGACCGTTTCCCGCAGGACTTCCTCGATCGACGTGACGCCGTCGCGAATCTTCTGGAGGCCCGAGCCGCGCAGCGTGACCATGCCGTCGTCGATGGCCTTGCGCCGGAGCTCCAGGGCCGAGGCGCCGACCAGGATGAGCTCGCGCAGCTCGTCGGTGACCTCCATGACCTCGTACAGGCCGACGCGGCCCTTGTAGCCGGTCTGGTTGCACTTGTCGCACCCCGTCCCGCGGTAGGCCGTGATGCCGGCGATCTCGTCCGGCGGGAACCCGACCTGCTCGAGCGCCTGCGTGGGCACGGCGTCGGTCACCTTGCAGTGCGAGCAGACGCGGCGGACGAGGCGCTGGGCGCAGACGAGGTTGAGCGAGCTGGCGACGAGGAACGGCTCGATGCCCATGTTCATCAGGCGGTTGATCGTGCTCGGCGCGTCGTTGGTGTGGAGGGTCGAGAGCACCAGGTGCCCCGTGAGCGCCGCCTTGACGGCGATCTCGGCGGTCTCGAAGTCGCGGACCTCGCCGACGAGGATGATGTTGGGATCCTGGCGGAGGAAGCTGCGGAGCGCGGCCGCGAACGTCAGGCCGATGTTCTCGCGGACCTGCACCTGGTTGACGCCCGGCAGGTTGAACTCGACCGGGTCCTCGGCGGTCATGATGTTGGTGCCGGCGGTGTTGATGCGCGAGATCGAGGAGTAGAGGGTGTTGGTCTTGCCGCTGCCGGTCGGGCCCGTGACGAGGACCATGCCCCAGGGCCGCGTGATCGCGTGCTCGAGCTTCGCCAGCGACGCCGACTCGAAGCCGAGCCTGGTCATGTCCAGCATCAGCTTCGACTTGTCGAGCAGACGCATCACGATCTTCTCGCCAAACAGCGTCGGCAGGCACGAGACGCGGAAGTCGATGTCCTTGGCCGCGCCGTCGTCCGAGAAGCGGATCTTGATGCGGCCGTCCTGGGGCAGGCGCTTCTCGGCGATGTCGAGCTTCGCCATGATCTTGATGCGCGACGTGATGGCGTCGCGCATCTTGAGCGGCGGCGACATGATGTTGTAGAGGATGCCGTCCATCCGGTAGCGGATGCGGTATTCCTTCTCGTAGGGCTCGATGTGGATGTCGCTCGCGCCCTTGGAGATCGCCGACATCAGGATGACGTTCACCAGCTTGATGACCGGCGCTTCCTCGCCCTGGCGCGTCAGCGCCTCGGCGCTGATCTCCTCGAGGTCGTCGAGCACCTCGACGTCGCCCTCGTCGAGCGCCGGCATGTCGGCCAGCGCCTTGTTGGCCACGTCGAGCGCACTCTCGCCCGGCACCACGAGCGGCCCGGCCGACGACGCCCCGTAGTACTTCTCGATCGCCTCGAAGACCGCCGTCTCCGACGCGACGACCGGCTCGACGTTGTAGCCCGTCATGAACTTGATGTCGTCCATGGCGAACACGTTGGTCGGGTCCGTCATCGCGATCGTCAGCGTCGCGCCAGCGCGGCTGAGCGGGACGATCTGGTACTTGCGGGCGGTCTCGGCGGGGATGAGCTTGATGACGGCCCCGTCGATCTCGAACTGCCCGAGCGAGATCGACGGCACGCCGTACTGCTTGGAGAGGAGCGCGGTGATCTCCTCGTCCCGGACGTACGACAGCTTCACGAGGTTCGCCCCGAGCTTGCCCCCGTGCTGTCGCTGGTAGGCCAGGGCCTCCTGCAACTGCTCCGGCGTGATGCGCTTCTCCTTGAGAAGCAGCTCCCCTATCCGTACCGGCATCGCCTGCTCGCCAGGACTCCAGTCCTACGCCACCTACGTCAGAACACGATTCGGGCGCCGGCGCCCCAGCCGCGGTCGATTCCCCCGCCGCCGGTCACCTGCGCGTCGACGAAGAAGCTCTGGGTGAGGCCCACCGAGACGCCGGCCGACGTCACCGTCCGGCGCGCGCCCACCCCGCTCGCCCGGACGCCGCCCCGCACCCCCAGGCGGCCCCCGAGCCACCAGGTCTCGGCGCCCGCGGCCACGTCCCGCCGGTCGCCACTCGGATCCGACCGCGTCGTCAGGTCCGCATCCACCGCCAGGATCAGGTCCGACCGCCCGGGCCAGCCCGTGCCGAAGGCCGCCCCGACCCGGACCTCGCGGTCCAGGCGCGCCGACGGCTCGCCGGCCCCGGCGTCCCCGAACTCCGGCCGGCGCAGGTTCCGCGCCACCAGGCCGAGGTGTACCCGTTCGACCGCCATCATGACCCCGACGTCGACATCCGCCTTCGAGGCCTGCACGCCGGCCACGCCGTCGGCCGCGTCGAACGTGGCTCCCCAGTCGCCCGCCGGCACCAGGCCGCTCGCCACGTCGCCCCGGACGAGCTTGAGCGTCGTCGCCACCGTGACGTATTCCCCGACCGACTGGAGGAGCGTGGCGCCCCAGTGGCTCGTCGTGAGGCGGCTGGCACTGACCCGTCCATCTTCTCGGCCGGGTGCGCCCGCCACTGCAGGGGCGATCTGCACACGGGAAAGCCGGTAGTAGCTCAGCCCGAGAGGCGGCACCGACAGCGCCAACAGCCGGCTCGTGGCCCGGGAGCCGACCGTCCGGGCCTCGAGCGGCGTCTCATCAGGGTGGGCCACCAGTTCCCCCAGGTCGGCCTCGGCGCCGAAATACGGCCCTGTCGCCACGCCGGCGGGGTTCCAGTACACTGCCGAGGCATCGTCTGCGACCGCCACGAAGGCGGTCCCCATGCCGGCGGCCCGGGTCCCGGGGCTCTGCCCCGCCACCGTGCCGGGACACGCCAGGACCAACCCCAGCAGCCAGAGACCGCTTCGTGCTTTGGACATATGGAATTTGTCGTTTTGAAGATACAAAAGGCGCGCGATGGTCGCGGCGCGTGGCAAAAAATCCATCGTATTCAGCGGTTTGAAAGGCTGTCAAGGAAACATGCCCCCCACCGCTCCCGTATTGTCCTAAGGGGGAGGTTCTGGTGATCCGGCGTCTAGCGGGGGTCTTCCTGCGCCCGCGGGGCGTCATGACCGAGCTGGTCGCGCGTCCGTCGTGGCTGGGCCCGTGGGGGCTCGTCCTGGCCGTTCCCGTCCTGTGCGGCGCGCTGCTGCTCTCGACGGACCTGGGACGACAGGCGCTCGTCGACGAGCAGGTGCGGCTGACGGACGCCTTCGGCGGCACGGTGGACGACGCGGCGTATGCCCGCCTGCAGGCAGCGCCGCCCTACTGGGTCTACCTGGCCAGCGGCGGCCGCGTCCTGCTGAACCCCGTGACGACACTGGCGGTCGCGGCTGGCCTCCTGGGGCTGGCGCGGATGCAGGGTTCCGGCGCCGGGTTCGACGCGGCGCTGGCGGTCTCGGTCCACGCGACAGCCGTGCTGGCCCTCGGCCAGCTCGTAGCGCTCCCCCTGGACATCGTGCGGGAATCCCTGTCGACCCCCACCACCCTGGCGGCGGTGCTGCCGGTGGGCGACGACGGGACGGTGACGGCCGCGTTCTTCGGGGCGCTGGACGTGTTCGGGCTCTGGTGGATGGTCGTGCTCGCGTTCGGGCTGTCGGCGATGACCGGCAGGGGCGTCGGCGCATCGGTCGGCCGGCTCGCGGCGGTGTATGCCGTGGTGAGCGGCGTGTTGGCGGCGGCGATGGCCGCGCTGGGAGGGTCGTGATCGTGTTCCGCAGGAAATGGGTGCTCGTGCTCCTCGTGCTCGTCGTCGCCGGCGGCGGCGCGGCGGCCTACTTCGCCAGGCGCGCCGAGACCGGCGTGCAGATCACGGCCGAAACCGTCCAGCGACGGGATCTCGAAGCGATCGTCTCGGCGTCGGGCAAGATCCAGCCGAAGAAGACCGTCAACATCAGCGCGCAGGGCATGGGCAAGGTGACCCGGCTGGCCGTGGAGGAAGGCGACCGGGTCAAGGCCGGGCAGTTCCTGCTCCAGATCGACCCGATCACCGCGCAGAGCGCCGTGCAGCGCGACGAGGCGGCCGTGGCCGCGGCGCGCACGAGCCTCGCGCAGAGCCGCGCGTCGCTGGCCAGCACCCAGGCCAGCCTCTCGGTGGCGCGGCAGGCGCTCAAGCGGCAGCAGGACCTCTGGGACGCGGGCCTGACGACGCGGGAGACGCTCGAGAAGGCCCAGGCCGACGTCGAGATGCGGGAGAGCGACCTCGCGGCCCGCGAGCAGGAGATCCGGACGCGTGAAGAGCAGCTGCGGCAGCAGGAAGCCGGGCTGACCAGCAGCCGGCACTCGCTCTCCCAGGCGAGCTTCAACGCCCCGTTCGACGGGATCGTGACCCGCCGCAACGTCGAAGAGGGCGAGAACGTCGTCGTGGGCACGATGAACAACGCGGGCACGGTGCTCCTCACGGTCGCCGACATGTCCGTCATCGAGGCGGAGATCGAGGTCGACGAGACCGACATCCCGCTCGTGCAGTTCGGCCAGCCGGTGAAGGTGACGATCGACGCCCTGCCGGACCAGACGTTCACGGGCGAGGTCACCGAGATCGGCAACAGCCCCATCCAGGCGACCGGCACCCAGACCAGCACCTCGGCCACGAACTTCAAGGTGGTCGTGACCCTCCACGGGCAGATCCCGGAGGTCCGCCCGGGGTTCACGTGCACGGCGGAGATCACGACCGCCACGCGCAGCCAGGCGCTGGCCGTGCCCATCCAGTCCATGACGGTGCGGGAGCTCATCTACGACGCCGACGGCGCGCTCGTGCCGGAGCCGCCCCGGGAAAAGCGGGGCTTCTCGTTCGGACCGGCCGCCCAGGCGCCGGCCGACTCGACGCCGCGCGTGCTCGAGCCGGGGCAGCGCCGCGAGGAGGCCGAGGGGGTCTTCGTGATCCGTGACGGCAAGGCGCAGTTCACGAAGGTCTCGGTGGGCATCGCGGGCGAGCGCTACTTCGAGGTCCTGTCGGGGCTGTCGGAGGGCGACCGCGTGATCACCGGGCCGTTCGAGTCGGTCCGCAACCTGCGCGACGGCGACGCCGTTCGCGAGCGGACGCCGGCCGGCGCGCAAGCGGCCGCCGGCGGGGCCCGCGCGGGCAGCTAGGCCGATGTCCCAGATCCTCGAGTCGGTGCGGCTGGCGCTGGCGTCCATCTGGACGAACAAGCTGCGGTCCCTGCTGACCCTGCTCGGCAACATCGTCGCCGTGTCGTCGATCATCACGGTGGTCGCGCTGATCCAGGGCGTGAACGGCGCGGTGTCGGACGCGATCGTGTCGGACCTCGGCGCCGACTCGTTCGTGGTGCAGCGGACGGGGATCACCCGCAACCAGGACGAGGCCGACCGGCAGCGGAGCAACCCGCGGATCACGACGAGCGAGGTGGCGGCGATCCGTCGCTTCGGCGAGACGTTCGACGCGGTGATGGCGCAGGCGCAGCAGCGGACGACGGTGGCCTACCGCAGCGAGGAGCTGCAGTCGGTGACCGTGCAGGGCGTCACCGAGCAGTACATCGAGTTCTCGACCTTCGACGCCGAGCGCGGCCGGATGATCAACCCGATCGAGATCTCGCGCAAGCGGCCGGTGGTGCTGCTCGGGTGGCAGGTCGCGGACCGGCTGTTCGGGTCGGAGAACCCGCTGGACAAGATGATCCGCGTCGGGGGTGCCCGGTTCCGCGTGGTCGGGGTGAGCGAGAAGAAGGGCGCCGTGTTCGGCAACTCGCTCGACGAGTTCGTCGTCATCCCGCTCGGCCAGTTCCAGAAGATCTTCGGGTCGCGCCAGTCGCTCCAGGTGATGATCAAGCCCCGCGACGCCTCGCTCGTCGCGGTCGCGAGGGACGAGGCGCGGGTGGCGCTGCGGGTCGAGCGCGGGCTCGCGCCGGGCGAGGAGGACAACTTCGGGATCCTCGGGTCCGACTCGGTGATGGACATCTACAAGCAGGCCACGGCCGGCATCGCCGCGGTGCTGGTCGGCATCGTGGCGCTCTCGCTGGTCGTCGGCGGCATCGTGATCATGAACATCATGCTGATGGTCGTCAGCGAGCGGACGCGCGAGATCGGGCTCCGCAAGGCGCTCGGCGCCAAGCGCCGCGACATCATGTCGCAGGTGCTGACCGAGTCGATCACGCTGTCGCTCGTCGGCGGCATGATCGGCGTCGCCATCGGGGCCGCGTTCGCGACGGGCCTGGCCGCGGTGACCCCGCTGCCGTCCGCGGTCGAGACGTGGTCGGTGCTGCTCGGCATCGGGATCACGGCGCTCGTCGGGCTGTTCTTCGGCTGGTACCCGGCCCGTCGCGCCGCCGCGCTCGACCCCATCGAGGCGCTCCGGAGGGAATGATGCGCTTCGCGCTGCTCAGGGAAACGGCCGCGATGGCCTTCGACACGCTCCGGACCAACAAGATGCGGTCGGGGCTCACCGTCCTCGGCGTCGTCATCGGCATCACGTCGATCGTCGGCATGACGTCGCTCATCCGGGGCTTCGACCAGTCGCTCCGCGCGTCGATCATGGAGCTCGGCCCGAAGACCATCTTCGTGCAGCGTTTCGGCGCGGTCAGCTTCTCGTCCGGCGCGTCGTTCCTCGACCTGCTGCGCCGGCCGAGCCTCACGGTGGACGACGGCGAGGCGATCAAGCGGCTGGCCCCGTCGGTCGCCCTCGTCGACACCTGGCTCGGCGCCGGCCCCCCGCAGCCCACGATGGAGCGGATGTTCTACGGCGGCCAGCGCACGCAGCCGCAGGTGATCATGGGCGCGAGCGAGGCCTTCGTCGACGTGAACTTCGCCAAGATCATCCTGGGCCGGTCCCTCACCGCGCAGGAGGTGGAGCGCCGCCGCAACGTCGCCGTGCTCGGCTACGGGCCCTACGAGGCCCTGTTCGAGCGCTCCGGCCTCGACCCGATCGGCAAGAAGATCCGGATCGGCTCGGTGCAGTACACGATCGTCGGCGTCATCGGCAAGCGCGCGGCGGCCGGCGGGTTCTCCCTCGGCCAGGACGACTTCGCCATGATCCCCTACACCGCGTTCCGCAAGCAGTTCGGGTCGGAGCTGCGGCAGCAGCGCGGCCGGTTCGGCGGCGTCGGCGCGATGCTCGCCGTCGTCCCCCGCGACGACGTCACCCGCGACGAGGCGATGCAGGAGGTCGAGAGCATCATGCGCATCCGCCATGGGCTCACCCTCGACCAGCCCAACGACTTCGACCTCGTCACGCAGGACGCCGTCCTCCAGGTCTGGGAGCAGATCTCCCAGGCCGTCCTCCTCTCGCTCGTCGTCATCTCGTCGATCGCCCTGATGGTCGGCGGCATCGGCGTGATGGCCATCATGACGATCTCCGTGACCGAGCGGACCCGCGAGATCGGCGTCCGCATGGCCATCGGCGCCCGCCGCCGGGAGATCCTGTTCCAGTTCCTCATCGAGGCCGCCGTCCTCACCAGCGTCGGCGGCGTCATCGGGATCCTGATGGGCAGCGGCATCGGCCTGCTCGTCAACGCGGTGTCGGGCTTCCCCATCTCCCTCCCGTGGTGGTCGTTCGCCCTCGGCCTCGGGTTCTCGGCCACCGTCGGCATCTTCTTCGGGATGTTCCCCGCCTGGCGCGCGGCGCGCCTCGACCCGATCGAGGCCCTCCGCTACGAGTGACCCGGACCGCGCCCGCGCCGGACGCCAGCGTGCGCGACCTGATTGCGCGGGGGGCCAGTGCCGGGCCGCCGCTCGTCCGGGGGCGGCGTCGGCGGCGAGGGGCCGCGCCCGCGCGGCCGGCCCCCGCGCCTGTCTTGGCCCACGCCCACCGCGGTTGTATGATGCCCCTGTAACGGTCTCATAACGCCCCGCGGGAGGGTACCGCCATGAAGGTCTACGACGCCGCCGGCATCCGTAACGTGGCCGTCGTCGGTCACGGGGGATGCGGCAAGACCCAGCTCGTCTCCGCCCTGCTGTTCGCGTCCGGCATGGTCAACCGGCTCGGCAAGGTGGACGACGGCACCACCGTCACCGACTTCGACGACGAAGAAATCGCCCGCAAGCACACCCTCTCCGCCAGCCTCGCCTACGCCGAGTGGGACAAGGCCAAGATCAACCTCATCGACACCCCCGGGTTCGGCAACTTCTTCAGCGACGCGCGCGCCGCGCTCCGCGTCGTCGAGGCCGCCCTCGTCGCCGTGGACGCCGTCTCCGGCGTCGAGGTCCAGACCGAGATGGCCTGGGCCGCCGCGGCCCAGGCCGACCTCCCCCGCATCGTCGTGCTGACGCGCCTCGACCGCGAGCGCGCCTCGCTCGAGCGGACCCTCGTGTCCCTGCGCGAGACCCTCGGCCGCGAGATCGTCCCCATCCAGCTCCCCATCGGGGAAGAGAAGGACTTCTCGGGGGTCGTCGACCTCGTGGCCATGAAGGCGTACACCTTCGCCCCCGACGGCTCCGGCCAGATGACGGAGGGCGAGGTGCCGGCCGGCATGGCCGACGCGGCGGCGTCCGCCCGGGAGTCGCTGATCGAGATGGTGGCCGAGGCCGACGAGGCCCTCATGGAGCAGTTCTTCGAGGCCGGCACGCTGACGCAGGCCGAGCTCGAGCGCGGCCTGCGGGCCGCGACCCATGCCGCGCGCATCTTCCCGCTCGTGTGCGCGTCGGGGCTGCACAACATCGGCTCCCAGCCGCTCCTCGACGCGCTCGCCCACTACGTGCCCTCGCCCGCCGACCGGCCCTTCGCCGCCCTCGACGAGTCGGGAGCCGGTGTCACGCGCCCCGCGGACCCGGGCGCCCCCACCGCCGCGTTCGTCTTCAAGACGATCGCCGACCAGTTCGCCGGACGGATCACCCTCTTCCGGGTGTACCAGGGCGTCATCAAGGCCGACTCGACGGTCACGAACCAGACCCAGGGCAGCCAGGAGCGGTTCGGGCACCTGATGGTGCTCCAGGGCAAGGCCCAGACCAACGTCCCCGAGATCGGGGCCGGCGACCTCGGCGCCGTCGCGAAGCTCAAGGACACCCGGACCAGCGACACGCTGGCCGAGAAGGGCGCCGGCATCGCCTTCGCGCCCCTGACGTTCCCCGAACCGGTGCTCTCCTACGCCATCGAGCCGAAGAGCCGCGGCGACGAGGACAAGATCAGCACGTCGATGCACCGGCTCGAGGAGGAGGACCCGACGATCCGGTACGCGCGGGACCCCCACACCGGGGAGCTCCTGCTCTCCGGCCAGGGCCAGCTGCACATCGAGGTGACGGTGGCGAAGCTGAAGCGCCGGTTCGGCGTCGAGGTCAACCTCAAGCCGCCGCGCATCCCCTACCTCGAGACGATCACGGCGAAGGCCGAGGCGCACGGCCGCCACAAGAAGCAGACGGGCGGGCACGGGCAGTTCGGCGACTGCAAGATCCGCATGGAGCCGCTGCCCCGCGGGGGCGACTTCGAGTTCGTCGACGAGATCTTCGGCGGCTCCATCCCGCGGCAGTTCATCCCGGCCGTCGAGAAGGGCATCCAGGAGTCGCGGGTCCGCGGCTACCTCGCCGGCTTCCCCGTCGTCGACTTCCGCGTCGTCCTGCTCGACGGCCAGTACCACGACGTCGACTCGAACGAGCTGTCGTTCAAGACCGCCGGCTGGCTCGCGTTCAAGGACGGGATGTCGAAGGCGAAGCCGACGCTGCTCGAGCCGATCATGAACGTCTCGGTGTACGCGCCGAGCGACCACGCCGGCGACCTGATGGGCGACCTGAACGGCCGGCGGGGCCGCATCTCCGGCATGGAGCCGCGGGGCCAGATGACCGTCATCAAGGCCCAGGTGCCGATGGCCGAGATGCTGACCTACGAGCAGCACCTCACGTCGGTCACCGGCGGGCGCGGGTCCTACCAGATGGAGTTCTCGCACTACGACGACGTGCCGGCCCACCTGCAGCAGAAGATCATCGCGGCGGCGAAGGCCGAGCGCGGCCAGGTGGTCGAGGAGGAGGTCTAGGGCCGGCGCAGGACCCAGGTCGTCATCGCGCGCTGGCCCTGGACCACCGTCGTCTTCAGGGGGTCGGCCAGCGCGCCGCCGAGCCTGGTCGCGTGGGCGACGAGCGACGTCTCGTCCACCAGGTAGCGCTCCGACCCGTCCGGCAGCGTGTGCCGCCCGCCGCCGAGCGGGACCGCCCGGCCGTCGAGGCCGATCGTCGACGCCAGGCGCGCGAAGAACAGGCCGCCCGGCGCCAGCACCCGCCACAGCTCGTCCAGCATCCGCGCGAAGTGCTGGTGGTCGCGCGCGAAGTGCAGCACGGCGCTCGCCAGCACCACGTCGAAGGCCGCGTCGGGCCACGAGAGCCGGTCCAGCGGCTCCGCGCGGATCCGGTCGGCCGGCAGGCCCGGGGCCAGCGCCGCGGCGAGCTCCCGCGCCGCCGCCACGGCCCCCGGATCGACGTCCACGGCGCTCACGTCGTACCCCTCGCGCAGCAGGTACACGAGGTTCCGCCCGCCGCCGCAGCCGGCGTCCAGCACCCGCATGCCCGGCGCGATGCGCCCCCTGAGGAGTTGGTCGAACAGGTAGATGTCGATGGCGCCGAACCGGGCGGCGAGATCCACCCTAGGCCCCCGGCGCCACGGGGCCGGCGGGGCCCGACACGGACACGTCGAGGTCGCGCAGCAGGCCGTCCCGGATCGAGTAGATCCAGCCGTGGAGGGTCAGGTGCTGCCCCCGGCGCCAGGCGTCGCGCACCACCGTCGTCCGGCCCACCGTCGTGACCCCGTGGATGATGTTGAGCTCGCACAGCCGGTCCACGCGCGCCTCGTCGTCACCGATGGCGGCGAGCTCCGACTCGTGGGCGGTCGCGATGTCCTGGATGTGGCGGAGCCAGTTGTCGATCAGCCCGTGCTCGGACGACTCGAGCGCGGCCTTGACGCCGCCGCAGCCATAGTGGCCGCAGACGATGATGTCGCGGACCTTGATGACGTCCACGGCGAACTGGATGACCGACAGGCAGTTGAGGTCGGTGTGGACGACGAGGTTCGCCACGTTGCGGTGGACGAACAGCTCGCCCGGGGCGAGGTCGACGATCTCGTTGGCCGGTACGCGGCTGTCCGAGCAGCCAATCCACAGGTAGCCGGGGGTCTGCTGGCTGGCGAGGCGCGTGAAGAACTCGGGGTCACGGGCGACCTTCGCCTCGGCCCACGAGCGGTTCTGGGCGAAGAGGTGGGGCAGGAATCGCATGGGGCGGTGATCGTACCACGGCGGCGCGGGGACCGTAGAATTGAACGGAGGAGACGTCCCCATGTGCCGGAACATCCGCCCGCTGTTCAACTTCGACCCGCCCGCGACCGACGCCGAGATCGAGGCCGCGGCGCTGCAGTTCGTGCGCAAGGTGAGCGGGTTCACCCGCCCGTCGCAGGCGAACGAGGCGGCCTTCGACGAGGGGGTGCGCGAGGTGGCGGCCGCGGCCCGGCGGCTCGTCGACCGCCTGGTCACGAGCGCCCCGCCGAAGGACCGGGCGGCCGAGCGCGAAAAAGCGCGGGCCCGCCGCCTGGCGAACCCGCGCTTCTGATGTCTGGCGCGACGCGCTCCAGATCTGAGATCTGAGATCTCAGATCTGAGATGGGCTACGAACCTCCGGCCTTGCGCGGGGTGTTGGTCTGCTTGGAGCCCTTGGCGGCCTTGCTGGTCTTCGCCTTGGCGCCCGTGTCGCCCTTGGGCGACTTGGGCTGGCTGCCGCGGATCCGCTTGGCGGCGGACTTGAGGCGCTCGCCGACGCTGGTCTTGGGCGCGCCCTCCCCCGACTCCTCGGCCGCCTTCTTCTCGGCCTCGGCCTTCTTCGGGTCGAACTCGCTGCCGACGAGCTCGATCTGGGCGACCTCGGCCGCGTCGCCGCGGCGGTGGCCCAGCTTGAGGATGCGGGTGTAGCCGCCCGGGCGCTCCATGAAGCGGGGCGCGAGGTGGTCGAACAGCTTCGCCACGACGTCCTCGTTGACGAGGTCGCGCATGACGAGGCGGCGGGCGGCCAGGGTCTGGCCCTTCGGGTCGGCCGCCTTCACCCCGCGCTTGGCGATGGTGATGAGGCGCTCGACGAAGGGACGCAGCTCCTTGGCCTTGGGCAGCGTGGTCTCGATGCGCTCGTGGCGCAGCAGGGCCTCGGCCTGGTTCCGCAGGAGGGCGATGCGGTGCTCGGTGGTTCGTCCGAGCTTCCGGTGTGCAACTCGATGGCGCATGTCGTTACTCCTGCGCGGCGGCGGGCTGGTCGAGCTTCATGCCGAGCCCCAGGCCCATCGACGCGAGGATCTCCTTGATCTCGTTGAGCGACTTCCGCCCGAAGTTCTTGGTCTTCAGCATCTCGGCTTCCGTCTTCTGGACGAGCTCGCGGATGGTCCGGATGTTGGCGTTCTTCAGGCAGTTGTAGGAGCGGACGGAGAGCTCGAGTTCCTCGACGCTCTTGTCGAGGTGCTCGTTGGCGACGCCGGCGCGCGCCGGCTCCGCCGCCGGGTCGACGGGCTGGTCGTCGGCCTCGTCCAGGTTGATGAAGATGTTCAGGTGGTCGCGCACCAGCTTCGCCGCGAGCGACACCGCGTCACGCGGCGTGACCGAGCCGTTGGTCCAGACGTCGAGCGTCAGCTTCTCGTAGTCGGTCGTCTGGCCGAGGCGCGCCGCCTCGACGAGGTAGTTCACCTTCTTGACCGGCGAGTGGACCGAGTCGATCGGGATCCAGCCGATGCCGAGGTCCTCGTCGAAGTTCTTGTCGGCGGACACGTAGCCGCGGCCGCGCTTGATGCGGAGCTCCATGTGGAGCTTGCCGCCCTCGGCGATCGTCGCGATGTGGGTGTCGGGCTCGAGGATCTCGACGTCCTGGTCCACCTCGATGTCGCGCGCGCGGACCTCACCGGCCTTGTCGACCCGCAGGTACAGCGTCTTGGTGTAGTCGACGTGGCACTTGAGCGGGATCTGCTTCAGGTTGAGGATGATGTCGGTCGCGTCCTCGACCACGCCGGGGATCGGCGAGAACTCGTGCAGCACCCCGTCGATCTTGACCGCCGTGATCGCCGCGCCCTCGATCGACGAGAGCAGCACGCGCCGGAGGGCGTTGCCGATCGTCGTCCCGAAGCCGCGCTCGAACGGCTGCGCGTAGCAGCGCCCGAACCGGTCGGTGAGGGTCTCGCGCTCGAGGTCGAGCCGCTTGGGGCGCTGAAAGCCTTTCCAGAGCATCGGTATCTGTCCTTTCGCCTACGGGCCGGCAGCCCGGCCTCCAGACCTGCAGGTAACGGCCGCCGGCCTCCCACCGCAGGTCTGAAGGGCTGCGGGCCGGCGACTGGCCGGGACCGGGAGGGGATGCCCCCGGCCCCGCACGACGGGACGGCGCGGGGACGGGCCCCGCGCGCGCCTACTTGCTGTAGAGCTCGACGATGAGCTGTTCCTGGACCGGCAGGTTGATCTGCTCGCGCGTGGGCATCGAGAGGACCTTGCCGGCCATCTCGGCCTCGAGCGCGAGCCACTCGGGGATCCCGCGGCCCTTGACCTCCTCCATCGCGTGGAGGATCGACTGGTTCTTGTGGCTCGTCTGCCGGACCGCCACCACGTCGCCCTGCTTGAGCGAGTAGGACGGGATGTCGACCTTCTTCCCGTTGACGAGGAAGTGGCCGTGGCGGACGAGCTGCCGGGCCTGGGCGCGCGAGGTCGCGAAGCCGAGGCGGTAGACGGCGTTGTCGAGGCGCCGCTCGAGGAGCTGGAGCAGCGTCACGCCCGTGATCCCGCGCGTGCGATCGGCGGTCTCGAAGTAGCGGCGGAACTGGTCCTCGAGCACCCCGTAGATGCGCTTGACCTTCTGCTTCTCGCGAAGCTGGATGCCGTAGCCCGCCATCTTCTGCTTGCGCGCGCGGCCGTGCTGGCCGGGCGGCGTGTTGCGCTTCTCGATCGCGCACTTCTCGGTGTAGCAGCGCTCGCCCTTGAGGAACAGCTTCATGCCCTCGCGGCGGCAGAGGCGGCAAACGGGTCCGGTGTATCGAGCCATGTCACGTTGTCCTTGACTATCGGTCCTGAAACGGGCGCCCGGCATGGGCCGGCGTCCGTCCGCGGGGTCGCCCCGCTGGCACGGCCCGCCCGCGCCCCGGCCTCCTGGCCTGGCGCGTGGCGCCGTGCTACGGGTTCCCTATACCCGGCGACGCTTCGGCGGCCGGCAGCCGTTGTGCGGAATCGGGGTCACGTCGCGGATCGACTTCACGTCGAGCCCGGCGGTGGACAGGGCGCGGATCGCCGACTCGCGGCCGGACCCGGGCCCCTTGACGAGGACCTCGCACGAGCGCATCCCGAACGCCTTGGCGGCGTTGGTGGCGTTCATGGCGGCCTGCGTCGCGGCGAACGGCGTCCCCTTGCGCGAACCCTTGAAGCCAATCGCGCCCGCGCTCGACCACGCCACCACGTTGCCTTCGGTGTCGGTGATCGTCACCAGCGTGTTGTTGAACGAGGCCTGGATGTGGACGTAGCCGTGGTGCACCACGCGCTTCTCGCCACGCTTCTTGAAGGCCTTCTTCTTCTTGCCCGAGTCCTTGCCGCTCGCTTCGCTCTTCGCCATGGGTTATACCGTCTTCTTCTTGGCCACCGCGCCCCGGCGCGGCCCCTTGCGCGTCCGCGCGTTCGTCCGCGTCCGCTGGCCGCGCGCCGGCAGGTTGCGCCGGTGCCGGCTGCCCCGGTAGCTGCCGACCTCCATGAGGCGCTTGATGTTCATCGAGATCTCCTTGCGGAGGTCGCCCTCGACGCCACCCTGCTCCTCGATGACGCGGCTGATCTTGCGCACGTCGTCGTCGCTCAGGTCCTTGACCCGGATGTCGCCGCTGACGCCAGCCGACTCGAGGATCTGGTTCGAGCGGAACCGCCCGATGCCGTAGATGTAGGTCAGGCCGATCTCGACCCGCTTGTTGCGCGGGAGATCGACGCCGGAGATTCGTGCCATATGTCGCTCGCTTCGCTCGCTCGGGAATCAGACCGCAGCCGTGTCGCCACGCGCCGCGCCATTCACGCTCCGGACCCCATCCTCAGATCTGCAATCTGCAATCTGAGATCTGAGTTCTGAGATCCGATTTACCCCTGCCGCTGCTTGTGCTTCTGGTTCGTGCAGATCACCCGGACCACCCCGCGGCGACGCACGATCTTGCACTTGTCGCAAATCCGCTTGACCGATGCTCTGACCTTCATAACGCTCGCTCCGCTTTCGGGCCGCCGCGCGCCCCGGATTCATCCAAGCTTGCCGACTATCCGCCCGCGCGTCCGATCCGCCGGCATCAGCGCCACGCGGACCCGGTCGCCCACCAGCACCCGCACGAAGTTCCGGTGCACCGGGTCGCCCAGGTGCGCGGTCACGACGTGCGGCCCGTCCAGTTCCACCCGCACGAGCTGGCTCGGCAGCAGCTCCAGCACCACGCCGTCGGCCTCGAGCGCCGCCCGGCCGCCGGACCCGTCGTCCATCGCCTAGCCCGCCGCGGGCGCCGTCTCCGGCGCGGCCGTCAGCACCCGGCAGCCGTCCGCGGTGACGACCACCGTGTGCTCGAAGTGCGCCGACAGCGACCCGTCCTTCGTCACCGCCGTCCACCCGTCGCCGAGCACCTTCACCCCGGGCTTCCCGGCGTTCACCATGGGCTCGATCGCGAGCACCATGCCCTCCGCCAGGCGCGGCCCGCGGCCCGCCGTCCCGTAGTTCGGGATCTGCGGCTCCTCGTGCAGGCTCGTGCCGATGCCGTGCCCCACGAACTCGCGGACCACCGAGAAGCCCTCGGCCTCCACGTGGGCCTGCACCGCCGCGCCGATGTCCGACACCCGCCCGCCGGCGCGGACCGCCGCGATCCCCTTCCGGAGGGACGCCGCCGTCACCGCCAGCAGCCGGGTCGTCTCCGGGGCCACCGCGCCCACCGGCACCGTGACCGCCGAGTCGCCGTAGTACCCCTCCAGCTTCGCGCCCAGGTCCACCGAGAGGATGTCCCCCTCGACCAGGACCCGGTCCGACGGGATCCCGTGCACCACCTGCTCGTTCACCGACGCGCAGATCGTGGCCGGGAAGCCGTGGTAGCCCTTGAAGGCCGGCTCCGCGCCCGCCTCCCGCAGCCGCCGCTCCGCCAGCTGGTCCACCTCGGCGGTCGTCACGCCCGGCGCGACCATCGCCTTCAGCTCGGCCAGCACCAGCGCGACGAGCTGGTTCACCCGCGCCAGCCGATCGATCTCCTCGGCCGACCGGCAGACGATCACGATCCCGACTCCGGCGATCCACCTCCGACGGGCAGCTGGTCCGGCGTCCGCCCGACGGCGGAGGCCACCGCGCTGACGAGCGCGTCGCGCACCTGCTCCGGCGCCTGGGCGCCGTTGACCGCCCGGTAGGTCGGGCGCTCGTGGTAGTACGCGATCATCGGCCGCGTGTCCCGCCAGTAGACCTTCAGGCGGTCCCGCACGACCGCCTCCGTGTCGTCGGACCGCGGGACGAGGCGGCCGCCGCACTTCTGGCAGCGCTCGACCTTCGCCGGATCCGACGAGAACGCCGACACCGTGGTCCCGCAGTCCGCGCAGATCCGGCGCGCGCGCACCCGGCGCACCAGCTCCTCGTCCGGGACCTGGATTTCGACCACCACCAGCGGCGCCTGCCCGTCGAGCATCTCGTCGAGCGCCCGCGCCTGCGGGACGGTCCGGGGAAACCCGTCGAGCACCCAGCCGGCGGCCGCGTCCTCGCGCCCGAGCCGCTCGCGGACGATCCCGATGATGAGCTCGTCGCTCACCAGCTCGCCACGGTCGAGGTGCGCCGTCACCGCGCGCCCGAGCTCGCTGCCCGCGCTGACGGCGTCCCGCAGGATGTCGCCGGTCGAGATCCGGGGGATCCCGTGCTCCCGCGCGAACCGCTCCGCCTGCGTGCCCTTGCCCGCGCCGGGGGGGCCCATCATCACGAGGTGCAGCCCCACTTACCCCCGCCGCCCGCGGATGCGCGTCTTCTTCATGAACCCGTCGTAGTGCCGCATGATGAGCTGCGACTCGATCTGGTTGACGGTGTCCATCGCCACGCCCACGACGATCAGCAGCGAGGTGCCGCCGAAGTAGAAGGGCACGCCGAGGCCGTCCGTGAACCAGAGCGGCAGCGCCGCGGCCAGGTTCTCGCCGATGAACGGCAGGAACTGCACCTTGAAGCCGCCGATCAGGAACTCCGGCAGGATCGCGACGGCCGCGAGGTAGAACGCGCCGGCGAGCGTGACGCGCGCCAGGATCGTGTCGATGTACTCCGCCGTGCGCTTGCCCGGCCGGATGCCCGGGATGAACCCGCCGTACTTCCGCATGTTCTCGGCGACGTCATCCGGGTTGAAGATGATGGCCGTGTAGAAGTACGCGAAGAAGATGATGAGCAGCACGTAGAGCAGCACGTAGAGCGGCATGCCGTACGAGAGCTGGCGGACCACGGCGTCGCCCCAGCCGCCCGCCTGGAACACCCCCGCGAGGGTGGCCGGGAAGGCGAGGAGCGAGCTCGCGAAGATCACCGGCATCACGCCGCCGGTGTTGACCTTGATCGGGATATGGGTGCTCGTGCCGCCGTACTGCCGGCGCCCGACGACGCGTTTCGCGTATTGCACCGTCACCCGCCGGTGCCCGCGTTCCACGTAGATGATCGCCGCGACGACCCCGACCATCAGGAGGCCGAGGATCAGCATGCGGAGCAGGCTGATCTGGCCGGTCTGCATGAGCGCGAACGTCTGGAACAGCGCCCGCGGGAAACCCACGACGATGCCCGCGAAGATGATGAGCGACATCCCGTTGCCGATGCCGCGCTCGGTGATCTGCTCGCCGAGCCACATGATGAACATGCTGCCCGTCGTCAGGGTCAGCACGCACATGAGGCGGAAGCCCCAGCCCGGGTCGTACACGAGCGGGAGGCCGCCGGCGATCTCGGTCTGGCGCTCGAGGTAGATCGCGATGCCCAGCGACTGGACCGCCGACAGCGCCAGGGTCAGGTACCGGGTGTACTGCGTGATCTTCCGGCGGCCGAGCTCCCCTTCCTTGGAGAGCCGCTCGAGGTACGGCCACACCACCGCCAGCAGCTGCAGGATGATCGACGCGCTGATGTAGGGCATCACGCCCAGCGCGAAGATCGTGATCCGGGACAGGCTGCCGCCCGTGAACATGTCGTACAGCCCGAACATCGTGTTCCGGGTCTGCTCGGCCAGGATCGCGAGGGCGTCCGAGTTCACGCCGGGCGTCGGGATGTGGTTGCCGATCCGGTACACGGCAAGCAGCCCGAGCGTGAACAACACCCGGTTTCGCAGGTCCGCGACGGCAAACAGGTTCTTGAGCGTTTCGACCACGGTGACGTATCCCCGGCTAGCTGATGGCCTCGGCCGTGCCCCCGGCAGCGGCCAGCTTCTCGGCCGCCTTGCCGCTGAAGCGGTGCGCCTGCACCGTCAGCGCCTTCGTGAGGTCGCCCCGGCCGAGCACCTTCACCGGCGTCCGCTTGCCGCTCACCAGCCCCGCCGCGCGGAGCGCGTCGGGCGTGACGGTCGTGCCGGCCTCGAAGCGGGCTTCGAGCTGGTCGAGGTTGACCACCGCGTACTCGACCCGGAAGATGTTCGTGAAGCCGCGCTTCGGCAGGCGGCGGTGCAGCGGCATCTGGCCGCCCTCGAACCCCCGCTTGAACGAATAGCCCGACCGCGACTGCGCGCCCTTGTTGCCGCGCCCGGCGGTCTTGCCGTTGCCCGACCCCGGGCCGCGGCCGACGCGCTTCTTCGGGTGCTTCGAGCCGTCTGCCGGCTTCAGCTTGCTCAGATCCATGATGCGCTCGTCTCGCTCAACGCGGCCGGAGGCGTCGCCGCCGGCCACTCGCGTTTACTCCGCCACCGTCACCAGGTGGCGGACCTTGTGAATCATCCCGCGGGTCTCGGGCGTGTCCCGGACCTCCACGGAGTGGCGAATCCGCCGGAGCCCGAGGCTCTCGACCACCGCCGCCTGGTTCCGGTTGAACCCGATCGGGCTCCGGACCAGGGTCACCTTCAGCGTCTTGCCCTGCTCAGCCATGGCCGTCCTCCGCCTACGCCGTGGCCGCCGGGAGCGTGCCCGACAGCTCCTCGACGTCCTTGCCGCGCAGCCGCGCGATGTCGGCGGGATTCTTCAGCTCGGCGAGCGCGGTGAACGCCGCCCGCACGACGTTCTGCGGGTTGGCGCTGCCGAGCGACTTGGTCATCACGTTGGTGACACCGGCCGACTCGACCACCGCGCGGACGGCCGCGCCCGCGATGATGCCGGTGCCGTCGGGCGCCGGCTTCAGCAGGACCCGGCCGGCGCCGAAGCGCCCGAGCACGGGGTGCGGGATCGTCGTGCCGGCGATCGGCACCCGGATCAGGGCCTTCTTCGCGGCCTCGATGCCCTTCTTGATGGCCGAGGGCACTTCCTTTGCCTTGCCGACGCCGTAGCCCACCACCCCGTGGCCGTCCCCGACGACGACGAGGGCACTGAAGCTGAGGTTCTTGCCGCCCTTGACGACCTTCGTCACACGGTTGATCGCGACGACCGTGTCCTTGATGTCGAGCTGCGACGCGTCGATCTTCTCGCGGGTCCGATTCATACTCAGAACTCCAGGCCGGCCGACCGCGCCGCCTCGGCGACGGCCCGCACGCGCCCGTGGTAGAGAAAGCCGTTTCTGTCGAACACGACGCGGGTGACGCCCTTGTCCTTGAGGCGCTCGGCAATCGTCTTGCCGACGAGCTCGGCGCCCTTGCGGTTGCCGCCCCGGGCCTCGCCGGTCATCTCGCCCTTGAGCGCCGGCTCGACGCTCGACGCGGAGGCCAGCGTCCGGCCCGCCATGTCGTCGATCACCTGCACGTAGATGTGCGCCACGCTGCGGAAGACGCTCAGGCGCGGCCGCTCCGCCGTGCCCCGGACCTTCTTCCGGATCCGGAACCGAATCCGGTCGCGGCGATCTTCCTTCGTCTTGATCCTCATATCCCCGTCCTCACCACCTGCAGCCCGCGGCCGTTAGGCGCCCGTCTTGCCGGCCTTCTTCTTCAGGACCTCGCCCGTGTAGCGCACGCCCTTCTGCTGATACGGATCGGGCTTGCGCAGCCGGCGCAGGTTCGCGGCCACCTGGCCGACCAGCTGGCGATCGATGCCGGTCACCGTGAGGTGCGTCTGCTTCTCGATGGCCACGTCGATCCCCTTCGGGACGTCGAACACCACCGGGTGCGAGTAGCCGAGCGCCAGGATCACCTGCTGCCCCTTGAGCTCGGCGCGGTAGCCGACGCCGACGATGTCGAGCTCCTTCTTGAAGCCCTCCGTCACGCCGGTCACCGCGTTGGCGACGAGGCTCCGCGCCAGGCCGTGGAACTTGTCGAGCGCCCGCTCGTCGCGCGCCTTGCGGGTGACCAGGACGCCGTCCTCGACGGCGGCCGTCACGCCGGGCGGCAGCGGCTGGCGGAGCTGGCCTTTCGGCCCCTTGACCTCGACGGCGGCGCCGTCCACCGTGACGGTGACGCCCTTCGGGATCTGAATCGGCTTCTTACCTATGCGAGACATCTCGTCACCACACGTTGCAGAGGACTTCGCCGCCCACGCCGAGGCGCTGGGCGGCTCGGCCGGTCATGACGCCGCGGGAGGTCGTCAGGATGTTGACGCCGAGCCCGCCGAGCACCGTCGGCACCTCGTCGCGGCCGGCGTAGACGCGCCGGCCCGGGCGGCTCACCCGCTCGATGCCGGAGATCACCCGTTCGCCGCCGGGGCCGTACTTCAGGAACACGCGGATGACCTGGCGCGGCGAGCGGTTCGGCCGCTCGGACGCCTCCTCGACCATCTTGAAGCCGCCGATGTACCCCTCATCCTGGAGGATGCGGGCGACCTCGGTCTTCAGCTTCGACGCGGGCATGTCCACGCGCGCGTGCCGGGAGGTCACCGCGTTGCGGATCCGCGTCAGCATGTCAGCAATCGGATCAGTCATAGCTTCTGCTCTTGGCTCTCAGCCCTTCAGTGCTCTCGGCCCGCGGCCTACCAGCTGCTCTTGGTCACTCCGGCCACGTCGCCCTTGAGCGCCAGCTCGCGGAAGCACAGACGGCAGAGGGCGAACTTGCGGAGGTAGGCGCGCGGCCGGCCGCAGCGGCGGCAGCGGTTGCGGTGGCGCACCTTGAACTTCAGCGGCTTGGCCTCACGGGCCTTCTTGGCGGTCGTAGCCACGCGTCGATCTCCTAATTGGTCCGGAACGGCATGCCCAGCAGCTGCAGCAGCTTCCGGGCTTCCTCGTCGGTCTTGGCGGTGGTCACCACGCAGATGTTCATGCCGCGGGACTTGTCCACCTTGAGGTAGTCGATCTCCGTGAAGATCAGCTGATCGCGGAGGCCCAGCGTGTAGTTCCCGCGGCCGTCGAAGCCCTTGGTCGGGACGCCGCGGAAGTCGCGGACGCGCGGCAGGCTGATGTTGAGCAGCCGGTCGAGGAACTCGTACATCCGCTCGCCGCGCAGCGTCACCATGGCGCCGATCGGCTGGCCCTGGCGCACCTTGAACTGCGCGACGGACTTCTTCGCGCGCCGGACGGCGGCCTTCTGGCCGGTGATCTTGGCGAGCTCGTCGACGCCGGTGTCGATGATCTTGGCGTTCTGCGTCGCCTCGCCGAGCCCCATGTTGACCACGACCTTCGTGATCTTCGGGACCGCCATGACGTTGGCGTAGCCGAACTCCTTCGACAGGGCCGGGACGACCTCCGAGAGGTACCGTTCGCGCAACCGGGTCATCTGGGCAGCCATTACTTGTCCACCACTGCGCCGCTCTTGCGGCTGATACGCACCTTGCGGCCGTCGGGCAGGGTCTTGTGCCCCACGCGCGTCGGCTCGTTGGTGTCGGGGTCGAGCAGCATGACGTTGCTCGCGTGAATCGGCGCCTCGCGCTCGACGATCCCGCCCTGGATGTTCTTCTGGGGGTTCGCGCGCGTGTGCCGCTTCATGAGGTTCACGCCCTCGACCACCACGCGGTTCACGGCCGGGAGCACGCGCAGGACGCGGCCCTGCTTGCCGCGGTCCTTGCCGGCCCGGATCACCACCTGGTCGTTCTTGCGGATCGGGGATGCCAGCTTGCCCATGGTGCTACAGCACCTCCGGCGCGAGCGAGACGATCTTCATGAACCGCCGCTCGCGCAGTTCGCGCGCCACGGGCCCGAACACGCGGGTCCCGATCGGCTCGCCCTGGTCGTTGATGAGCACCGCGGCGTTCCGGTCGAAGCGGATGTAGCTGCCGTCCTTCCGGCGCTGTTCCTTGCGCACGCGGACGACGACGGCCTTCACCACCTGCCCCTTCTTCACGTTCGAGTCCGGGGTGGCTTCCTTCACGTTCGCCGTGATGATGTCGCCGAGACGGGCATACCGGCCCGTCGAGCCGCCGATCGGGTTGATCACGGAAATCTTCCGGGCCCCCGAGTTGTCGGCGACGTCGAGGATCGATCGCATCTGGATCATGGCGACTCCTCCCTACACCTGCGGGGCGCGCTCGACGATGCGCGTGACGGCCCAGCGCTTGCGCGCCCCCATGGGCCGGGTTTCCGAGATCGCGACCGTGTCGCCGACCTTCGCGTCGTCCGCCTCGTCATGGGCGATGAACCGCGAGGTCCGCTTCTGGGTCTTGCCGTAGACCGCGTGCTGCACCCGGCGCACCACGGCCACTACCACGCTCTTCTGCATCTTGTCGCTGACGACGACACCCTGCAGTTCGGTCTTCGCGGCCATGGCTACTTCGCCTTCTCCCTGAGTACCGTCTTCACGCGCGCCAGCTCGCGGCGCACCGTCCGGATGGTGCCGGGCGACTCCAGCTGCCCCATCGACTTCTGAATCCGCAGCCGGAACACCTGGTCGTCCAGCTCGTGCTCCTTGGCGCGGAGGGCCTCGACGTCGAGGTCCCGCAATTCCACCGCCGTCATGACACCTTCTCCTGCGCGAAGCGCGTCGCGAACTTGGTGAGGATCGGCAGCTTCGCCGCCGCCAGCTGCATCGCGCGCCGCGCCTCGACCTCCGGCACCCCTTCCATCTCGAAGAGGATCCGGCCGGGGCGGATCACCGCGACCCAGCTCTCGGGCGCGCCCTTGCCCTTGCCCATCCGCGTCTCCTGCGGCTTCTTCGTGATGGGCTTGTCCGGGAACACGCGCACCCAGATCTTCCCGCCGCGCTTGATCGACCGCGTCATCGCGATCCGGGCCGCCTCGATCTGGCGGTCCGTGAGCCAGCACGGCTCCAGCGCCTTGAGCCCGAAGTCACCAAAGGAGACATCCGACCCACGCCAGGCCTTGCCGCACATCCGCCCGCGCTGCTGCTTGCGGTACTTGACCTTCTTCGGCATCAACATGACGACAACTCCCGCTCCCCAGCCCGCGTCCTAGCCCCGCGCCTCGCGCGGCGGCCGCCGCGGCCCGCGGTCGCGATCCCGATCCCGGAACTCTTCCTCGCGGCCGACGCGCGGCGTCAGCCGCTCGCCCTTGTACAGCCACACCTTCACGCCGATCTGGCCGTAGGTGGTGTTGGCCTCCGCGAAGCCGTAGTCGATGTCCGCCCGGAGCGTCTGCAGCGGCAGCTGGCCGTGCAGGTACCACTCCGACCGGGCGATCTCGGCGCCGTTCAGCCGGCCCGACACCCGCACCTTGATCCCCCGCGCCCCGAAGCGCAGCGCCGACTCGACCGCCTTGCGCATCGCGCGGCGGAAGGCGATGCGCTTCTCGAGCTGCATGGCCACCGACTCGCTGATGAGCTGGGCGTCCAGTTCCGGCTTCTGGATCTCCTGGATGTTGATGAAGACCTCGCGGTTGGTCCGCCGCTGGACCTCCTGCTTCAGCTTGTCGACTTCCTGCCCCTTGCGGCCGATGATGATCCCGGGCCTCGACGTGTGGATGTCGATCTTCAGCTTGTTGGCCGCGCGCTCGATCTCGACCTTCGCCACGCCCGCGTGCTGGAAGCGGCGCTTCAGGTCGCGCTTGAGCGCGAGGTCCTCGTGCAGGAGGTTCGCGTACTCCTTGTCCGCGAACCACCGCGACGTCCACGTCTTGTTGAACCCGATCCGGAACCCGTAGGGGTGAACCTTCTGGCCCACAGCCGTCTCCTCGTTCTACTCGGCCGCGGCGGCCTTCCGGCCGCGCGCGCCCTTGTTCGCCGGCGTGCCAGCGGGCGCAGTACCACCCACCGCCGCGATCACCTGGGGCCGTTCCGTCACCTCGACGGTCAGGTGCGCCGTCCGCTTGACCACCCGGAACGCCCGGCCCATCGGAGCCGGCCGCACCCGCTTCAGCGACGGGCCCTGGCCCGCGTGGCACCGCGACACGAACAGCCGCTCGACGTCGCCGCCGAACCCGTCCTTCTGCTGCACGTTCGCCACCGCGGACCGCAGGACCTTCGCAACGTCCCGCGCCACCGCCTTCTTGGAGAACTGCAGCACCGCCAACGCCTGGTTGACGTCCTTCCCGCGGATGAGATCGAGCACCAGCCCGGCCTTCTGGGCCGAGGTGCGCACGTACTTCGCCGTTGCTTCCGCGCGAACCATCGCCTAGCCCTTCCCTCCGGCCGCCTTGTCCGCCTTCGCGGCGTGGCCCTTGAACTGGCGCGTCGGCGAGAACTCGCCGAGCTTGTGTCCCACCATGTTCTCGGTGACGTAGACCGGGATGAACTTGCGCCCGTTGTGGACCGCCAGCGTGTGACCCACCATCTCGGGGATCACCGTCGACCGGCGCGACCAGGTCTTGATCACCTTCTTCTCGCCAGCCCGGTTCATCGACTCCACCTTCTCGAGGAGGGGGGTGTCGATGAAGGGGCCCTTCTTCAGTGAGCGGCTCATATCTGCTCTCGGTCTCTTCGGTTACGGCGCCGGCGGCTAGCGCTTGCGCCGCTGCACGATGAACTTGTCGCTGGGCTTGCGGTTCCGCGTCTTGTAGCCCTTGGTCGGCACGCCCCACGGCGTCACCGGGTGCCGGCCGCCCGAGGTCTTGCCCTCGCCGCCGCCGAGCGGGTGGTCCACCGGGTTCATCGCCACGCCGCGCACGTGCGGCTTCTTCCCGAGCCAGCGGCTCCGGCCGGCCTTGCCGATCGACACGTTCTCGTGATCGAGATTGCCGACCTGGCCGACCGTGGCGACGCAGTCCTGGAGGATCTTGCGAATCTCCCCCGACGGCAGCTTGACCGAGACGTACTCGCCTTCCTTGGCCACCACCTGGACCGACGCCCCGGCGCTCCGCGCGAGCTGGCCGCCCTTGCCGGGCTTGAGCTCCACGTTGTGCACCATCGTGCCGAGCGGCATGCTCCGGAGCGGCAGGCAGTTGCCCGGCAGGATGTCGACGGCGTCGCCCGCGACGATCGCGTCGCCGACCTTCACCCCCGCCGGCTGCAGGATGTACCGCTTCTCGCCATCCGCGTAGGTGACGAGCGCGATCCGCGCCGACCGGTTCGGGTCGTACTCGATCGTCGAGACGGTCCCGGGGATGTCCTTCTTGTCGCGCTTGAAGTCGATCACCCGGTAGAGGCGCTTGTGGCCCCCGCCGCGCCACCAGGACGTCAGCTCGCCCGTGTTGTTGCGGCCGCCCGAACGCTTCAGCGACTCGGTGAGCGGCCGGTACGGTTCGGTCGCCGTGATGTCGTCGAACGTCTGGACCGTCATCTGGCGACGGCCGGGCGACGTCGGCTTGTACTTGCGAATCGGCATCGTCGATTCCCCTCTTCCGCGCCTACGCGCCCTCGAGGAAGTCGGGGAGCTTTTCCCCGTCCTTGAGCGTGACGTACGCCTTCTTCCAGTCGGGCCGGCGGCCGATGTAGCGGCCCTGCCGCTTGAGCTTGCCCTGGGTCATGGCGGTGCGCACGTCCGCCACCTTCGCCCCGAGCAGCTGCTCGACCGCGCGCTTCACGTCGATCTTGTTGGCCCCGCGCGCCACCTCGAACACCACGGTCCGGCCGTCCTCGCGCAGGAGGGTGGTCTTCTCGGTGATCAGGGGGCGGCGAATCACTTCGGTGAGTTTCATGACGCTCTCGGCTTTCGCTCGCCGGCCGCTAGGCCAGCACGCTCTGCAGCTTCTCCAGCGCCGCCTGGGTCAGGACCACCTTGCGGGTGTCCATCACGTCCCGGGCGGTGATCCGGTTCGACGCCAGCAGCCGCACGCCCGGGACGTTGCGGACCGACAGCGCCAGCTTCTCGTCCGGCTGCACGTCCACGAGCAGCGCCTTGCCCTCGACGCCGAGCGTCTGCAGGAGCGCCGTCGCGGCCTTGGTCTTGATCTCCGACGCGGTCAGCTGGTCCACGACGAGCACCGCGCCGCCCTGGAGCTTCACCTGGAGGGCCGCCCGGAGCGCGCCCTTCTCGACCTTCTTCGGGATCTGGTAGGCGTAGCTCCGCGGCTGCGGGCCGAACACCGTGCCGCCCTTCCGCCAGAGCGGGTTGCGCGCCTCGCCGACGCGCGCGCGGCCGGTGCCCTTCTGCCGCCACGGCTTCTTGCCGCTGCCGCTCACGAGCGCCCGGTTCTTCGTCGCGTGCGTGCCGCGACGCGCGGCCGCCTGCTCCCGGATCACGGACTCGTGGATGAGGTCCGTCTTGGCGCGGCCGCCGAAGACCTCGTCGCTCAGGTCCACCGACCCGACCTTCTGGTTCTGCGCGTTCACTACGTCAACAGTCATGGCGTGCTACTTCTTGCCCTTCTTGGGCTTTTCCTGCAGCTGGGGCTGCGGCTCCGGCTTCGGCGCGATCGCCTTGCGGATGACCACGTACCCGCCATTGGCGCCCGGCACCGCGCCGCGCACCACGATCAGGTGGTTCTCGGCGTCGACCTTGAGCACCTTCAGGTTCCGCACCGTCACGCGGTCCGTCCCCATGTGCCCGTGCGCCCGCATCCCGGGCAGCACGCGCGACGGGTACGACGACTGGCCGATCGACCCCGGGGCCCGGTGGAACATGGACCCGTGCGTCGCGTCACCGCCACGGAAGTGGTGCCGCTTCACGACGCCCTGGAAGCCATGGCCCTTGCTCGTGCCGATGACGTCCACGCGCTCGCCGTCCTTGAAGATCGAGCAGAGGACTTCCTCGCCCGCCTTCGGGGCCTCGCCGCCCCGGGCGACCGCCACCTCGCGACGCACGCGCGTCGGCGGCACGTTCGCCTTCCGGTAGTGACCAGCGGTGGCCTTGTTCACCTTGGCGGGGGTCTTCTCCACGAGGCCGATCTGGATCGCCTCGTAGCCGTCGGTCTCGACCGACTTGCCCTGCACGACGACGCAGGGGCCCGCGAGGAGCACCGTGGCCGGGGCCACCGTGCCGTCCTCGAGGAAGAGCTGCGTCATCCCCACCTTCTTGCCGATGATGCCTTCGACCATCGTTCTCAATCCTCAGCCGCGTCGCCGGCGCGTTACTTGCCGTGTTCCTTCCCGAAGGCCTTGATCTCAACGTCAACGCCTGCGGGGAGGTCGAGTTTCATGAGCGCGTCCACCGTCTGCGGGGTCGGCTCGAAAATGTCAATCAGCCGCTTGTGGGTCCGCACCTCGAACTGCTCGCGCGACTTCTTGTCGACGTGCGGCGAGCGCAGGACGGTCCACTTGTTGATTTCGGTCGGCAGCGGGATCGGCCCCGCGAGCCGGGCGCCCGTGCGCTTGGCGGTCTCGACGATCTCGCCCGTGCTCTGGTCGAGCACGCGCGCGTCGTACGCCTTCAGCCGAATGCGAATCTTGTCTCCGAGCATCTCTCGTCCTTGGCGGCTGCCCTACTTGGTTCCCTGGACCTTGGCGACGACCTCGGCGCTCACGTGCTGCGGCGCCTGCTCGTAGCGGTCGAAGTGCATCGAATAGGTCGCGCGGCCCTGCGTCCGCGACCGGAGGTCGGTCGCGTAGCCGAACATCTCGCTGAGCGGCACCCGCGCCGAGATGATCTGCGTGCCGCCGCGGTCTTCCTGCGACTGGATGCGGCCCCGGCGCGACGCCAGGTCGCCCATCACGTCCCCCAGGTAGTCCTTGGGCACGACGACCTCGACCCGCATCACCGGCTCCATCAGCACCGGCTTGGCCTTCTTCGCCGCGTCCTGGAACGCCATCGACCCGGCGATCTTGAAGGCCATTTCCGACGAGTCGACCTCGTGGAACGAGCCGTCGTACAGCTCGATCCGGACGTCGTCGATCGGGTAGCCGGCGAGGATGCCGCGCGTCAGCGCCTCGCGGATGCCCTCGTCGACCGGCTTGATGTATTCCTTCGGGATCGACCCGCCGACCGTCTTGTTCTCGAACTCGTAGCCGCTGCCGGGCTCGAGCGGCATCAGGCGGATCTTCGCGTGGCCGAACTGGCCGCGGCCGCCCGTCTGGCGGATGAAGCGGCCGTCGCCCTCGGCCGGGGCCGTCAGCGTCTCCTTGTAGGCGACCTGCGGCTTGCCGACGCTGGCCTCGACGCCGAACTCGCGCTTGAGGCGGTCGACGATGATCTCGAGGTGCAGCTCGCCCATGCCGCGGATGACGACCTGGCCGGTCTGCTCGTCCGTGTTGACCCGGAACGTCGGGTCCTCGGTCATGAGCTTCGCCATGCCCTGGCCGAGCTTGTCGTGGTCGGCCTTGGTCTTCGGCTCGATGGCCAGCGAGATGACCGGCTCGGGGAAGTCCATCGACTCGAGCAGCACGGGCTGCTTCTCGTCGCACAGCGTGTCGCCCGTCGTGACCGACTTGAGGCCGACCGCCGCGGCGATGTCGCCGGCGTAGACTTCCTTGATCTCCTCGCGCTTGTTGGCGTGCATCTTGAGGATGCGGCCGATGCGCTCGGTCTTGCTCTTGGTCGAGTTGAGCACCGACATGCCCGCGTTGAGCTTGCCGGAGTAGACCCGGAAGAACGTCAGCTGGCCGACGAACGGGTCGGTCATGATCTTGAACGCCAGCGCCGAGAACGGCTCGTCGTCGGCGGCCCGGCGCTGCACCGTGACCTCGTCCTTCGAGTTCAGGTCGATGCCGTCCACGGGCGGGATGTCGAGCGGCGAGGGCAGGTAGTCCACGACCGCGTCGAGGAGGGGCTGCACGCCCTTGTTCTTGAACGCGGTGCCGCAGATGACCGGCACGAACGGCGCGTCCTCC
Organism: Vicinamibacterales bacterium; assembly: GCA_050250645.1. GTDB lineage: Bacteria > Acidobacteriota > Vicinamibacteria > Vicinamibacterales > UBA2999 > JBFWVR01. Next base: position 90,315 of record JBFWOG010000002.1, on the reverse strand, counting down.
TCGCGGACCGACGAGATCACCCGCTTGCGGATGGCGGCCTTGATCTCGGCCTCGGTCAGCTCCTCGCCGCCGAGATACTTCTCGAGCAGCTGGTCGTCGGCCTCGCTGATCTTCTCGACGAGCTTCTCGCGGTACTCCTGGGCCTCGGCGAGCAGGTCGGCCGGGATCTCCCCGATGACCGGCTCGGCGCCCATGGTGTCGTCGGCGTAGGTGATCGCCTTCATCCGGACCAGGTCGATGACCCCGAGGAACTTGTCCTCGGCGCCGATCGGCAGCTGGATGGCGACCGGGTTGCCCTGCAGCTTGCTCGTGATCTGCGTCAGCGTCTTCGTGAAGTCCGCGCCGATGCGGTCCATCTTGTTGACGAAGCAGATGCGCGGGACGCGGTAGCGGTCGGCCTGGCGCCAGACGGTCTCGGACTGCGGCTCGACACCCGACACGGCGTCGAACACGGCGACCGCGCCGTCGAGCACGCGCAGCGACCGCTCGACCTCGACCGTGAAGTCCACGTGGCCGGGCGTGTCGATGATGTTGATGCGGTGGTCGCGCCAGAAGCACGTCGTCGCGGCCGACGTGATCGTGATCCCGCGCTCCTGCTCCTGCTCCATCCAGTCCATCACTGCGGTGCCGTCGTGCACCTCGCCGATCTTGTAGGTGATGCCCGTGTAGAAGAGGATCCGCTCGGTCGTCGTCGTCTTCCCGGCATCGATGTGGGCCATGATGCCGATGTTGCGATTTTTTTCGAGGGCTACTTGCCTGGCCATGACGAACTGCTTTCGATGAAACGGTCAGCGCCTGCTGACGGACTCGGCTCCGCTACCAGCGATAGTGGGCGAACGCCTTGTTCGCCTCGGCCATGCGGTGCGTGTCCTCGCGCTTCTTGACCGCTCCGCCGCGCAGGTTCGACGCGTCCAGGAGCTCGTTCGCGAGCTTCTCCCACATCGTCTTGCCGTCGCCGCGCGACCGGGCGAAGCTGACGAGCCAGCGGATGCTCAGCGAGAGGCGGCGATTCGGGTTGACCTCGATCGGCACCTGGTAGTTCGACCCGCCGACCCGGCGCGACTTCACCTCGAGGGCCGGCTTGACGTTGTCGACGGCCTTCTTGAAGACCTTCAACGGGTCGTCGCCCGTCCGCTCCTTGATGATGTCGAAGCTCTTGTAGAGGATGCGTTCCGCCGTGGACCGCTTCCCCGCTTGCATGATCGTGTTGATGAACTTCGTCACCAGCGCGCTGTTGTACAGGGCGTCCGGCGGAATCTCACGCTTCGCGATTTCACGTCTACGCGGCATCTTCTTCGGCTCTCGGCTTCAGGCTACGACTTCGGGCGCTTCGCGCCGTACTTCGACCGGCTCTGCTTGCGGCCCTGGACGCCCACGGCGTCGAGGCTCCCGCGCACCACGTGGTACCGCACGCCCGGGAGGTCCTTCACACGGCCGCCCCGAATGAGCACCAGCGAGTGCTCCTGGAGGTTGTGCCCCACGCCCGGGATATAGGTGGTGACCTCGATCTTGTTCGTCAGGCGCACGCGCGCGACCTTCCGCAGCGCGGAGTTCGGCTTCTTGGGCGTCTGGGTGAACACGCGCACGCAGACGCCGCGCTTCTGCGGGCTCCGGTCGAGCGCCGGGCTCTTGGTCTTCCACTCGATTTTTTCGCGGCCCTTGCGGACCAGCTGACTGATCGTCGGCACGATCGCTCCACTCGCACGGAATTCCGAGGGCCCGCGCCCGCCCATGGATAACGAACACGCACACCACCCCCGATGGGCGGTGTTGCGGCGCCCCGAGCCTAGAAGCGCGCACGCGCGCTTGGCACTCGAAGCTGGATGACCCTACTAACTGTGTGTTTTCGGCACCGGCGGACGCGACGTGGCGTCACGGTGCTGCCCGACCAGGAAGCGCGGGCATGACAGCCGGCGTGACTTCCAGTGCGGATGAGACTAGATAGGGTGTCCTAGCCTCACGAGAACCTTGCGAATATAGCACCGCTTCCCCGCGGAGCGCAACCCCCCGGGTATGGTACCCTCTGTGGCCGTAACGGACGAGCCGGGCAGGCGGGGCATCCCCGGCCTGTCACCCGCCGGCCGCCCCGGGGTTTTCCGGGCCGCCAGGCCGGGCGCGGGACGTCCACTAACTCCCGGAGAGACAACACGATGCGCCTTTTCGTGCCCCTCGCGGCCCTCGTCCTCGCCGGCGTGGTCGTCGCGGCCCAGGATAACACCCAACCGGTCCTCGGCATGGCCGACAGCCCCACGATTCTCGTCCTCAAGGGCCTCGACGTCCACCAGTTCGAGAACGAGATGCGCCAGTTCAACCAGGCCCTCGGCGGCAACTGCGGCTTCTGCCACACCCGCGGCGACTTCGCGAGCGACGCCAACCCCCGCAAGCGCACGGCCCGCCGCATGATCGAGATGACCCAGGCGCTCAACAAGCAGTTCTTCCCCGACTACACCCCGCGCGCCGAGGAGTCGCTCCTCGGCCGGATCACCTGCTATACCTGCCACCAGGGGTCGGTGACGCCGCCGACCATCCCCGGCGGCGCCCGCTAGCGTCCCCGGACACCACGTTGAGGAGTCACCGAACCATGCGCTTCGCGATTACCGCCCTCGCCCTCGCCGCCCTCGCCGGGCCGGCCGCCCTGCCCGCCGCCGCCCAGGCCCCGGGCGTCGCCGCCGCCCGCACGCCCAACGTCGAGTTCGACATGATGACCTGGCCCGAGGTGAAGGCCGCCCTCGCCGCCGGCAAGACCACCGCCCTCGTCTACAACGGCGGCACCGAGCAGCGCGGGCCCCAGAACGTCAACGGCGGCCACACCCTGATGGGCCGCGAGGTCGCCCGCGCCATCGCCCTCGAGCTCGGCAATGCCATCGTCGCGCCCGTCCTCCCCTTCTCGCCGAACCGCGCCAGCGCCGAGCTGCCCGGCACCATCGGGCTCACGCCCGAGCTCTTCGCCGCCATCAACGAGCAGGTCGCCGAGGAGCTCATCCGCTCGGGCTTCAAGGCCGTCGTCCTGATGGGCGACCACGGCGGCGGGCAGGCCGAGCTCAAGACCGTCGCGGAACGGCTCTCCCAGAAGCACGCCGGCGACGGCGTGCGCGTCGTCTACTGCGACGAGGTCTACGCGAAGGCCAACGGCGACTACGACAAGTGGCTGGCCGCCAACGGCTACCCGTCGAGCGCCCACGCCGGCATCCCCGACACCTCGACGATGCTCTACCTCGGCGGCGACGCGGGCTGGGTGCGGACGAGCGAGATCCCCAACGCCCTCGGCGACCCGGTGCCGGCGCCCGGCCAGCGCCCGGACCCGAACGCCCCCCGCAAGAACAACGGCATCATGGGCGACGCCCGCCGCTCCACCCCGGAGCTCGGCAAGCGGCTCTTCGACATGAAGGTGTCCTACGCCGTCCGCCAGATCCACCAGCTGCTCGCAGAGAAGTAAGAAGTAAGAAGTAAGAAGTCAGAAGTCAGAAGTCAGACGCACGACCGCGGAACGTGAAAAAGGGCCGCCGGGGGAATCCCCTGGCGGCCCTTCTCTTTTTCTGACTTCTAACTTCTAAGTTCTGACTTCTATTTGAGTCCCGCGAGGTAGGTGGCGAGGCGCTGAATCTGCTCGTCGGGGATGCGGCCGCCGTAGGCGGGCATCGGGGTGTCCGGGAACTCGGCCTTCGGGTTCTCGATGATGGCCCGGATCGAGGCCGCGTCCCGGCGCGCGCCGACCGCGCTCAGGTCGGGTCCCACCGTGCCGCCCTCCCCGTTGATCATGTGGCAGTTGACGCACATGGTCGCGAACGCCTGCGCGGCGGCCACCGTCTCGGGGGCGAACGACGGGAAGTCCGCGCCCGCGTGGAGGCGCCGGAGATAGGCGACGACGGACTGGGCCTGGAGCCGGAAGAGCTGTGGCCGCGGGGCGGGCTCGTCCGCCGACCGGACGCCGGGGCCGATCGCGACCGGGTCGGCCATGTGGTACAGCAGCCACTCCTGATCCTTGGTGATCGTGGTCGACGCGAGGTCCGCGGCCGGGCCGCCGTCGGTGTGGCAGCGGACGCAGGTGTTGTCGGGCCCGGTCGCCAGCTCGTGGCCGGCGATCGACTGCGGCCCCCACTTGTTCGGGTCGTAGCGCTCGGGCATGTCCAGCAGGCCGAGCGTCGTCAGGTGCGAGATGCCCCCGACGATGACGAGCATGACGATGACGAACTTGAGCCGCGCGCTCCGGAAGGGATGGCGGTCGTCGCCCCGGTCGATGAACGGCAGGGCGAAGAGGAAGCCCACGATGAGGCCGGGAATCACCAGCGTCCCGACCGGCTCGAGCGGTCCCGGGAAGTACTTGAGCAGCTGGAACAGGGAGAGGAAGTACCACTCCGGGCGCGGGATGTAGGACGAGTCGGCGGGGTTGGCGACCTCGTCGAGGTGCGCGGGGAACTGGATCGCGAAGGTGAGGAGCAGCGCGAAGACCGCCGCCATCATCACCGTGTCCTTCATCACGTGCCAGGGGAAGAACGTGACGGGCGCGCCTTCCTGCTTGCGGATCGGGCCCGAGATGCCGTGCTTCCGCATCAGCAGCAGGTGGGCGACGATGAAGGTGATGAGCGCGCCGGGCAGCAGGAAGACGTGCGCGGAGTACCAGCGCCCCAGCGTGAGCGCGCCGAGCTCGCTCCCGCCCCGGAGCACGCCCGCGAGGTACTCCCCGATGATCGGCGAGCTGCGGGCGACGTTGATGGTGACGGTGGTCGCCCAGTAGGCCTTCTGGTCCCAGGGCAGCAGGTAGCCGCTCAGCGAGAAGCCGAGGATGAGCAGCAGCAGGAGGACGCCGGTGAGCCACGTCACCTCCCGGGGCGCCTTGTAGGACCCCCAGAAGAAGACGCGCATCATGTGCACGCCCGCCGCGATCACGATGAAGCTCGCGCCCCAGAAGTGGAGGCCGCGGAGCAACCAGCCGAGCGGGAGGGTGTCGGTGATGTAGCGGACGCTGTCGTACGCCAGCGTCGGCGACGGGACGTAGTACATCGTCAGGCCGATGCCCGTGAGGAACTGCGTCCCGATGAGCAGCGTGATCACGCTGCCGGTCGTGAAGGCCCACCCGGTGCCCTTCGGCAGCGGCTCGTCGAGGGCGTGCTTGAGCAGCGACCGGTATGCGATCCGGGAGTCCAGCCAGTCGAGGAAGCCCCGTACCATCGGCTACACCTGCACCATGACCCGGCCGTCGTCGACGCGGGTCTCGAGGGTCCTGAGCGGCGCCGGCGGCGGCCCGTCCAGGACCTTCCCGGTCGTGTCGAACTGCCCCCCGTGACAGGGGCACTTGATGCGCCCCGACGCGGGGTCGTAGCTCGTCCGGCAGCCAAGATGCGTGCAGGTGGAGTCGAGGGCGCGGACGCCGCCGTCGCCGGTCCGGACCAGGTAGACGACCTTGCGGTCGACGACCTGGGCGTAGCCATCCTGGCGGGTCACGCGCAGGGTGACGGACACCGGTTCGTTGTCGCGAAGGGCATTCAGGTCGGCCGCCGGAAGCCAGGTGGCCTCACGCCGCGAAAAGCTTGGCGCGAGGACCGCGCCGCCGACGATGAACGTGAGGGTCGCTCCAATGGCGGCGTGCACGGCGGCGATGGTCCGGACGAAGAAGCCGCGACGCCCCATGGACTCCACGGGTTCGGTCTGTGTGCTCATGCAGCTACAAAGATGACGGGGCATTATACGCTTCTGTCGCCTGCAGGACGTCTCCGGTTGTAATCGCGCCGGGGCCGCGGGCACGCGGCGCGCGGCGACCCGCGCCGGGCCCTGCTCCGCGCGGCCACCCAGTGCGCCCGTGGCGACGCCTGCGCGCCGCGGCCTCGCGGCCGCGTGGCGCCCCCGCGCCACGAGACACCAACCTGCCTGTCAGCGCCGATCACGGCTCAGCTTGCGAACAACTTGCAACAAATTCGATACACGCCCGGTGCTACAGTCCGCGCGGTCGGCCCACCCATGGACCCGTTGACGACACGTGACTTGCCATACATGAGGGAGACGCCGTGACGACACTTGCTGGACGAACCGCCGGGCGCGTCGCAATCGCGCTCTTCGTGCTCGGGCTCGCCGCGCCCGCCCACGCACAGATCGAACAGGCCCGCCTCACCGGCGTCGTCGTCGACGCGCAGGGCGGCGTGCTGCCGGGGGTGACCGTGACCGCGCGGTCGACGTCGCTCATCGGCACCCAGGCCGCCATCACGGAGTCGGATGGCCGCTACCGCTTCCCGTCGCTCCCGGGCGGCACCTATGTCCTCAGCTTCGAGATCCCGGGCTTCCAGACGATGAACCGCGAGGGCATCGTCCTCCGCCTCGGGCAGACGCTCTCGGTCGATGCGACCCTCCAGGTCGCCACCCTCGAGGAGTCCGTCACCGTCACCGGCGAGTCCCCTGTCGTCGACGTCACCACCACCGCGGTCGGCACGACCTTCGACAAGGAGAAGCTCACGGGGATCCCGACGGCGACCGACATGTGGGCCGTGCTCGCCCAGTCCCCCGGCGTCCGGATGCAGGGCTACGACGTCGGCGGCAGCCACAAGAGCCAGGCGCTCGGCTACGAGGGCTTCGGCATCCGGGGCCAGAGCCAGTTCACGATCGACGGCATCCAGTCCGAGGGGAACTACCCGAACTCCTACTCGCAGGAGGAGATCGCGGTGAGCGCGGCCGGCGGCGACGTCGAGATCAACAGCCCTGGCGCGGCCATCGCCCTCACGATCAAGAGCGGCGGCAACGAGTTCCGCTCCCTGAACAACCTCTCGATCCAGACCGAGGGCATGGTGTCGGACAACGTGGACGATGCCACGCGGGCCCGGGGGTTCACGGGCAACCCGAACCTGTCGTACGGCGAGGTCCACACCGACCTCGGCGGGCCGATCAAGCGCGACCGGCTGTGGTTCTACCAGTCGTACAACTACTTCAAGATCGACAAGCTGGTGTCGGGCGTGCCGCGCGCGATCGCGACCGACCTGGGGATCTTCCACGAGAGCATGTCGAAGGTCACCTTCAAGCTCTCGCAGAAGGACACGATCACCGGCCACTACCAGTGGGGGTGGAAGTACAAGCCGCTCCGGGGCCTGTCGGCCACGACGCCGAAGGAGTCGGTCCTCGAGCAGGACAGCCCGTACTGGACCGGGAAGCTCCAGTGGCAGCGCGTCTGGTCGAACCGCTTCTACACCGACCTCCGGTACGGCTTCCACGGCTTCGACTGGCCCATGGTCCCCAACGTCAGCCCGGTCGACAGCCCGCCCCGCATCGACACGGCGACCAACGCGAACAGCGGCGCCGGGTGGAACGCCTTCACCAACCGGCCCTTCCGGCCGCAGGTCCTGCTCACCTCGACCTACTTCCTGCCGACCACGACGGGCAGCCACGACATCAAGTTCGGCGGCGGCTGGGTCGACGACGACGAGACGACGGTCATCAACGGCCAGTCGGGACCGATCCGCTACCGCGACCGCAACGGGCTGACCGACGAGATCGAGGTCGTGGACGTCGGCACCATCGACAGCCTCTACTCGACCTGGGACGGGCCGCGGAACCGCAACCAGATCCTCACCGCGTTCCTGCAGGACCGGTGGAGCCCGAACGACCGCCTCACGATCCTGGCCGGCGTGCGCTACGACCGCCAGACCGGGTCGTACAAGGCGGGCCAGCGCGCCCCGCAGCTCTCCGAGATCTTCCCGACACGCGAGACCCCGGGCCGCACCTTCAAGAGCAAGCACAACGTCGCGCCCCGCATCGGCGTCAACTACGCCTTCGGCGGCGGCGCCACCGTGGTCAAGGCGTTCTGGGGCCGCTTCTTCAACGAGCTCGGCACGGTGCTGGCCAACAACGCGAACCCGGGCGGCGAGAACTACCGCATCTACAAGTTCCTCGACCTCAACGGGAACCGGCTGTACGACGGGATCTCGGAGCTGGGCACCCTGGTGTCGGCGCGCGGCGGCATCTCGACGACGATCGACGAGGACTTCAAGGCGCCGTACGCCGACGAGATCTCGACGGCGATCGAGCACCAGTTCTGGGGCGAGTCGTCGGTCCGCGTGGCCTACGTCCGCAAGATGTCGCGCAACAACACCGGCATCACGAACGTCGCCCGCGACGGGCAGTTCACGGTGCCGACGGCCGTCGCCGTCAACCTGCAGGAGTACGGGCAGGGCGTCACCGGGCGCGAGACGTTCAACGTGTTCGACATCCCGGCCTCGCTGCGCGGCGTGGTGCAGAACGTCTACACGAACTGGCCCGGCGCCGACTACAACTACGACACGGTCCAGTTCGGCCTGAACAAGCGCTTCCCGGGCGGGTTCTTCCTCCAGGGCAGCTTCGACTACCAGTGGCGCGACGAGCTGCGCGGCGGCAACGGCGCCAGCACGATCAGCGTCACCACGAGCCCGCTCAGCACCGACCCGCTGGGCGTCGGCTACTTCCAGAACGTCCGGCCGGACGTGCCCAACCGCCAGCAGACCACCAACTGGCAGGCGCGCCTCATCGGGCGCTACGTGTTCAAGTACGACATCGGCCTCGGCGTGAACTACCGCGCGCAGAGCGGCTACGGCTACACCCGGGTGGTCACCGTCAGCCTGCCCAACGCCGGCACCGCCCAGTTCTTCGCCGACGACCTCGACAACCAGTATTCGGACACGGTCTCGATGGTCGACTTCCGCGTGGACAAGGCGGTGCGCGTCGGCCGCTTCCGCGTGGCCGCCATGCTGGACATCTTCAACGCGCTCAACGCCAACCCGACCTCGAACTTCGTGATCACCAACAGCAGCAACTACAACCGCATCGTCGCGACGCTGGACCCGCGCACGATCCAGGTCGCGTTCCGCTTCGAGTTCTAGCCCGCCGACCCGGGGACCGCGGGGCCGCCGCTGACATCGTGCGGCGGCCCCGCCCTACCCTCCCCCTACCGTTCGTGATAGCGTTGTCACGGCGCCTTAACTCGATATCCGTCCAGAAGTTGCCGTGATTTCCGCCGATCGATTCCTGGCCCGGCTGGGGGACGCGGCTCCCGCCGTGCCGGCCCCCCCGACCGACGCCCGGCTCGCGATCGTCTCCGACGAGACGGCCGCGGCCGCGGTGCTGGCGGCCTTCCGCGAGCGGCACCCGGGGACGGTCGTGCTCACGCTGCCGCCCGCGCGCGAGTGGCCCTTCCGGCACCCGCTCTGGCCGGAGCTCCCCGACAGCCCTGCCGTGCTCTGGGCCACGCACCTCGACGAGGCCTTCGTCAACCGCCAGGCCAACGGCACCCGCCTCGTCACCACCCAGCCCGTCTACCTGGCCCAGTCGTGGCTCGATGCCGCCGGCGACCGCCCGGACGTCCTGCTGCTCGCCACCGGCGACGCGGACGGCCTCGCGGCGGAGGCGCCCGAGATTGCCGCCCGTCGCGGCCCGTTCGCCTCGGCCTGGGTCGCGACGACGGCGGCCCCTGGCGCGGCCCCGGCGGCGGCCGCCGCCGGCGGCGCGGCCGGAGACGGCGACGGCCCGGAGGCGCTGCTCGCGCTGGCCATGCGCGCCGGCAGCCCCGAAGAACGCCTCCGGCTCGGCGTCGAGGCGGCCTCACGGGACCGGGGCCCGGGCGTCCGCCTCGCCATGGCCAGCATCGCCATGGAGATCAACGACCTCGAGGCCGCGCGACGCGACCTGGACGCCGTGCTCGCGGCCTCCCCCGAGTGGCCGGCCGCCCACTTCGAGCACGGCAAGCTGTGGCTGCGCCTGGACGACATGGACCGTGCCGGCGACGCCTTCCAGGCCGCCGCCGACCGGATGCCGGCGTTCGCGCCGGCCTGGGCCAACCTGGGCGCGACGCTGGGGGAGCGCGACCGCGCCGCCGAGGCGCTGGCCGCCTTCGAGCACGCGCTTGCCCACGACCGCGAGAACGCCCAGACCCTGAACAACATCGGCGTCGTCCGCCGGGAGCTCGGCCGCCTGGCCGAATCCGAGGCGGCCTTCCGCGCCGTGATCGAACGCTGCCCGGATCAGGCCTTCGGCTATTACAATCTCGGCCATACCCTGTTCCTCCAGGGGCGCTACCAGGCCGCGCTGTCGGCATACGCGGACGGCCAGCGGCGCGATCCGGCGCAGAACCCGGTGCAGGCGAGCCGGCTGGCGCTCTGCCGGCTGGCCACGGGGGACGGGGCCGGGGCGCTCCGGGAGTTGCAGCGGGCGACGGCCGCCCTGCCACCGGGCGACTACCGGCGGCAACTGCTGGCCGAGACGCACGCCATCCTCTGGGCACTGGTCGGGCAGCGGCCCGACCTGCCCGGGTGGGGCACGGTCAACGACTGGCTGACGGCGCAGCTGGCGAAGGCCTAGGGCGCAGAGGGCGCCGGAATCCGGCCGCGGGAGCGGCCGCGTGGGAAGCACCGATGGCAGAGTCGTCCAATCGTGCGTCGTCGGCGTCGAGCGGAGGCGGCACGCGCCCGAGCGCGTTCAGCCAGCTGCTGTACGACCGCGGGGTGCGCTTCGCCGCGGGCCTGGCCATCGTCGTCGCGATCCCGGTCGCGGTCCTCTTCTACTTCCAGTTCCAGTCCCTCAACGACATCGAGACGACGTCGGCCGTCGTGCTGCGCCAGCTGAGCAGCGACACGGCGGACTCGGTGAGCAAGGCCATCGAGGAGTCGCTCAAGCGGCCGCACATCAGCGTGCTGCTGCGCGTGCCGCAGGCGCGCAGCGAGCCGCTGGACCTCGCGTGGATCGAGCCGGTGCTCGAGGAGGGGCTGCTCGAGAGCCCGTTCGTGGAGGCCTTCTGGGTGTGGTCGGAGGTGGCGGCGCCGCCGCTGGCCGACAAGTGGTTCGTGTTCGACCACAAGAGCCTGGAACGGACGGGTGGCGCGGTCGAGCAGCGGTTCCGCGAGGACACCGACCTGGCGGCCGGGCTGCTGCCCCGCCTCCAGGAGATGGCGTCCTACCGGCGCGCCATCGTCGCCTTCACGGCGGAGATCGACGGCCGCCCCAAGTACATCCAGGCGCAGATCCGCTTCTCGACGCCGGCGCGCGACCGGCTGACGAGCTTCGTCGCGTTCGTGGTGGACGCCGAGCGGCTCCGCAAGGAGTACGTGCCCGGGCTCGTCAAGACGCGCCTCGCGTCGGTCCAGGGGCCGACGGGCTTCCCGCCGCTCGAGGTCAGCCTCCGGGACGACACCGGCGCGCTCGTGTTCTCGACCGTCCCGGGCGGCACGGGCGACGTGTACGTCGACGAGCGGAGCTTCCCGCTCGTCTTCTTCGACAAGGAGCTGCTCGAGTTCGCCGCGCCCTACGAGCAGCACCGCGAGATCTGGCGGCTCCGGACCGGCTACGGGCCGCAGACGATCCCCGAGATCATCAGCGCGAGCACCCGCCCCCAGATCGCGCTGATGATCGTCCTGGCGCTGGTCATGAGCTGCGGCGTCTTCCTGGTGGCGGGCGCCGCGGCGCGGGAAGTCCGGGTGGCCGAGCTCAAGTCCAACTTCGTGGCCGCCGTCTCGCACGATCTCAAGACCCCCCTGGCGCTCATCCAGCTCTTCGCGGAGACGCTGGAACTCGGGCGCGTGCGGAACACCGAGCGGGCCGTCGAGTACTACCGGATCATCAACGGCGAGGCGCGCAAGCTGACGCGGCTCATCGACAACATCCTGGACTTCTCGAAGATGGAGGCGGGGCTGCGGCCGTACCGCACGGCCCCGTCCGACCTCGGCGAGATCGCCACGCACGTGCTCAAGGAGATGGACAGCCAGCTCACGCAGAGCGGCTTCACGGTCACCGCCAACATCGAACCCGGCCTGCCCCAGGTGCCGGTCGACGGCGACGCCGTCGAGCAGGCGGTCGAGAACCTGCTGAACAACGCCATGAAGTACTCGGGGGAGGCCCGCCACATCGAGGTGACCGTCCGCCGGGAGGGCCACCACGCCTGCCTGAGCGTGACCGACCACGGGATCGGCATCCCGCGGCGCGAGCAGCGGCGGATCTTCCGCAAGTTCTACCGGGTGGAGAGCGGCCTCGGCGGCGGCCCGCAGGGGTGCGGGCTCGGCCTGGCGATCGTGGACCACACCATGCGTGGACACGGCGGCTTCGTCGGGGTCGAGAGCGAGCCCGACCGCGGGAGCACCTTCACGCTGCACTTCCCCATTCCGGCCGAGGCTGCGGCCCACGGAGACGCGCATGACACGGATTCTGGTGATCGAGGACGAGCCGCAGATGCTGCTCGGCCTGCGTGACAACCTCGAGCTCGAGGGCTACGAGGTCGCCACGGCGGCCGACGGCGAGGAGGGCCTGAGCAAGGCGGCCGCGTTCGGGCCCGACCTCGTGATCCTGGACGTCATGCTGCCCCGCAAGAACGGCTTCGACGTCTGCCGGGAGCTGCGCGCCCGTTCCAACACCACCCCCGTGGTGATGCTCACCGCCCGCTCGGCCGAGACCGACAAGGTGCTCGGCCTCGAGCTCGGCGCGGACGACTACGTCACCAAGCCGTTCTCGATCACCGAGCTCCTCGCCCGCGTCCGCGCCGTCCTCCGCCGCGCCGGCACCCAGAAGGGCACGAGCGACGTCGTCCGCATCGGCGACATCGAGATCGACTTCAAGCTGCACCAGGCCCGGCGCGGCCGGGCGCGCGTCGACTTCACCGCGCGCGAGTTCGACCTCCTGCGCTACTTCGTCCAGCACACCGGCGAGGTCGTCACCCGCGAGCAGATCCTCAACGAGGTCTGGGGGTACGAGGAGTTCCCGACCACGCGGACCATCGACAACTTCGTCGCCAAGCTCCGCCAGAAGATCGAGCGCGCTCCCCACGCCCCCGAGCACATCCTGACCATCCACGGGTCGGGGTACAAGTTCGTCGGCTGACCTTCCCCTTTCTCCAGGACACACATGGACGCCAAGACCATCCTGCTGGCCGCGCTCGTGGCCCTCACGCTCAGTTACCTCGTCGGCTGGTTCACGATGGCCCGGAAGAAGCTCGCCGCCGGCGGCCACGGGGCGCACGAGCCCGTGGCGCCGCGCCCCATCCACCTCGCAATCGGCGCGGTGACGAACTTCTTCGACACGCTCGGCATCGGGTCGTTCGCGACGACCACCGCCTCGTACAAGTTCTGGAAGCTCGTCCCGGACGAGCAGATCCCCGGCACCCTGAACGTCGGCCACACGATCAACGCCGTCGTGCAGGCCCTCGTCTTCATCGCCGTCGTCGAGGTGGAGTTCCGGACGCTGTTCCTGATGATCGCCGCCGCCTGCGCCGGCGCGTGGCTGGGGGCCGGGGTCGTCTCGGGCCTGTCCCGGCGGATGGTGCAGGTCGGGATGGGCACGGCCCTGCTGGGCGCCTCGGTGGTCGTGCTGGCCCAGCTGCTCGACCTCGCCCCGGGCGGCACCGCGCTCGCCCTGTCGGGGACGAAGCTCGCCATCGGCATCGGCGGCAACTTCCTCCTGGGCGCGCTGATGACGCTCGGCGTCGGGCTCTACGCCCCGTGCATGGTCCTCATCAGCGTGCTCGGCATGGACCCGACGGCCGCCTTCCCGATCATGATGGGCTCGTGCGCCTTCCTGATGCCCGTCGCGAGCCTCCAGTTCGCGCGCAAGGAGGCCTACAACCTGCGCGCCGCCCTCGGCCTCGCCCTCGGCGGCCCGCTGGCCGTGCTGCTCGCCATCTGGCTGGTCACCTCGCTCCCGACGACGATGGTGCGGATCCTGGTCCTCGCCGTCATCCTCTACACCTCCATCTCGATGCTGCGCTCGGCCGCGGTCGAGAAGCGGGCGGACCTCGCGGCGGAATCGGCGCCCGTCGCTTGATCCCTTCGACGGGAATCAAGAATCAAGAATCACGAATCAAGAATCACGAATCACGCCGCCGGAACCGAGACGTCGCAGTCCGGCGCAAACGCACGAAGGGCCGCTTGGGAAAACCCAAGCGGCCCTTTCTTGTTTCTTGATTCTTGTTTCCTGATTACTCGTTCGACAGGTCCGTCCCCCGGTCCATGGCCTCTTCCGGCTCGACCAGGTATTCCCCGATCTCGCGGTCGAGTTCCATGTCCTCGTCGCTCGGCTGCTGCACGGGCGGCGGCGGCGGCGGCTCGTCGGCCGGGATCTGCACGTGGCGGTACCACCAGAAGCCCGTGCCCGCCGGGATGAGGCGGCCCATGGTGACGTTCTCCTTGAGGCCCCGCAGGTAGTCGATGCGGCCCGAGATGGCCGCCTCGGTGAGCACCCGCGTGGTCTCCTGGAAGGAGGCCGCCGAGATGAACGACTCGGTGGAGAGCGACGCCTTGGTGATGCCGAGCAGCAGCGGCTGCGCGGTGGCGGGCCGGCCGTTGGCGGCGATGACCCGCTCGTTCTCCTCGAGGAAGCGGAACTTGTCCACCTGCTCGTCGACGAGGAACTCCGTGTCGCCGACGTCCTCGACGCGCACCCACCGCATCATCTGGCGGGTGATCACCTCGATGTGCTTGTCGTTGATGTTCACGCCCTGGAGCCGGTAGACCTCCTGGATCTCGTTGACCAGGTACTTCTGCAGCTCCTTCTCGCCGAGCACGTGCAGGATGTCGTGCGGGTTGCTCGGGCCGTCCATCAGCGGGTCGCCGGCGCGGACGCGGTCACCCTCCTGGGCGTTGACGTGCACGCCGCGGGGAATCGAGTACTCGCGCGGCTCGGCGTTCGGGTCGTCGGGGACGATGAGAATCCGCCGCTGGCCCTTGACGACGCCGCCGTACTTCACCGTGCCGTCGATCTCGCTGATGACGGCCGGGTCCTTGGGCTTGCGGGCCTCGAAGAGCTCGACGACGCGCGGCAGGCCGCCCGTGATGTCCTTGGTCTTCGTGGTCTCGCGCGGGATCTTGGCGAGCACGCTCGCCGCGTGCACGGTCTCGCCGTCGCTCACCATGAGGTGGGCGTTGACCGGCATGATGTAGCGCCGCAGGACGTCGCCGTTGGCGGCCCGGACCTCGACGGTGGGCTGCTTCTTCTCGTCCGGCGAGTCGACGATGATGAGCCGCGAGAGGCCCGTGACCTCGTCGACGTCCTCGTGGACCGTGAGGCCCTCGATGATGTCCTTGAAGCGGATCTGGCCCGAGTCCTCGGTGAGGATCGAGAAGGTGTACGGGTCCCACTCGACGAGGACCTGGCCGTTCTCGACCGCCTGGCCCTCCTTGACCTTCATGCGGGCGCCGTAGACGACCTGGTAGCGCTCGCGGTCGCGCCCCTTCTCGTCCTGGACCACCACGTGGCCGGCGCGGTTCATGACGATCATCTCGGGCGGGGCCTGCCCGCCCTGCGGGCTGGGCCGCTCGATGACCTGGAGGTTGTCGAACTTCACGACGCCCTTGTGCTTGGCGTCGAGGGTCGACTGGTCGGAGATGCGGGACGCGGTGCCGCCGATGTGGAACGTCCGCATCGTCAGCTGCGTGCCGGGCTCGCCGATGGACTGCGCGGCGATCACGCCGACCGCCATGCCCATCTCGACGAGCTTGCCGGTCGCGAGGTCGCGGCCGTAGCAGCTCGTGCAGACGCCGCGCCGCGACGCGCAGGTGAGCACGGAGCGGATCTTGACCTTCTCGATCCCGGCTTCCTGGACCGCGGCGGCCTTGTCCTCGTCGATGAGCTCGTTGAACTCGACGATGACCTCGCCGGTGATCGGGTCGGTGATGCGCTCGAGCGACGTGCGGCCGATGATGCGGTCGCGCAGCGGCTCGATGATCTCGCCGCTCTCGACGATCGCCCGGGCCTCGATGCCGTCGAGGGTGCCGCAGTCGACGTCCGAGACGATGACGTCCTGCGCCACGTCGACGAGGCGGCGGGTCAGGTAGCCGGAGTCGGCGGTCTTGAGCGCCGTGTCGGCCAGGCCCTTGCGCGCGCCGTGCGTCGAGATGAAGTACTCGAGCACCGACAGCCCCTCGCGGAAGTTCGCGCGGATGGGCGTCTCGATGATCTCGCCCGACGGCTTCGCCATCAGGCCGCGCATCCCGGCGAGCTGCCGGATCTGCTGCTTGCTGCCGCGGGCGCCCGAGTCGGCCATGATGTAGACCGGGTTGAAGCTGCCCTCGCTGTCGCGCAGCTCCATCTCGCTGAACATCGCGTCCGCGATCTTCTCGGTCACGTCCGACCAGACCGCGATGACCTTGTTGTAGCGCTCGCCGTTGGTGATCGCGCCCTCGAGGTACTGCTGCTCGACCTTGATGACCTCGTCCCGGGCGCGGCCGACCAGCTCGCCCTTGACCGCCGGGATGATGAGGTCCTCGATGCCGATCGACATCCCCGACCGCGTCGCGTAGGTGAACCCGAGGTTCTTCAGCGCGTCGAGCATCTCGACCGTGGTCTTGAGCCCGTTCGTCAGGTAGCCGCGCTGCACGAGCTGCTGCAGGCCCTTCTTCTTGAGCATGCCGTTGACGAACGGCATCCCCTTCGGCAGCGCCTGGTTGAACAGCACGCGCCCGACGGTCGTGTTGATGATCTTGTTCTCGACCAGCTGCTCGTCGGTGTGGAGCACGTCCTGGTCGTCGCGGGCCGCCGTCATGTCCAGCAGCATGCCGGAGTAGCGGAGGCGGATCGGCGTCAGCGTCTCCAGCTCGCGGCTCTCGAGCGCCAGCACCACGTCGTCCACCGACGCGAACGCGCGGCCCTCGCCCTTCGCGCCGGGCTTGCCCTTGGTCAGGTAGTAGCAGCCGAGGACGATGTCCTGCGACGGCACCGCGACCGGCGTCCCGTTGGCGGGCGACAGCACGTTGCGCGTCGACATCATCAGCTCGGTGGCCTCGATCTGGGCCTCCGGCGACAGCGGGATGTGCACCGCCATCTGGTCGCCGTCGAAGTCGGCGTTGAACGCCGTGCAGACCAGCGGGTGGATCCGGATGGCCTTGCCCTCGACGAGGACGGGCTCGAACGCCTGGATGCCCAGGCGGTGCAGCGTCGGCGCGCGGTTGAGCAGCACGGGGTGCTCGCGGATGACCTCCTCGAGGACGTCCCACACCTCCGCGACCTGCTTCTCGACCATCTCCTTCGCCTGCTTGATGGTCGCGACGAGCCCCCGCTCCTCGAGCTTGTTGTAGATGAACGGCTTGAACAGCTCGAGCGCCATCTTCTTCGGCAGGCCGCACTGGTTGAGCTTCAGCTCGGGGCCGACGACGATGACGGAACGGCCGGAGTAGTCGACGCGCTTGCCGAGCAGGTTCTGCCGGAAGCGGCCCTGCTTGCCCTTGAGCGTGTCGGACAGCGACTTGAGCGGCCGGTTGTTCGCGCCGCGCAGCACGCGGCCGCGGCGGCCGTTGTCGAACAGCGCGTCCACCGCCTCCTGGAGCATCCGCTTCTCGTTGCGGATGATCACCTCTGGCGCCTTCAGCTCCATCAGCTTCTTCAACCGGTTGTTCCGGTTGATGACGCGCCGGTAGAGGTCGTTGAGGTCGGACGTCGCGAAGCGCCCGCCGTCGAGCGGCACGAGGGGGCGCAGCTCCGGCGGGATCACCGGGATCACGTCCAGGATCATCCACTCGGGCTTGTTGCTCGACTTGCGGAACGAGTCGACGACCTTGAGGCGCTTGGCGTACTTGAGCTTCTTCTGCGTCGAGGTCTCGGTGCGCATGCGCTCGCGCATCTCGACGGCGAGCTGCTCGACGTCCTCGTGCCGCAGCAGGTCCTTGATCGCCTCGGCGCCCATGTGCGCCTTGAACTTCGTGTGGCCGTACTCCTCGCGCGCCTTGCGGTACTGCTCCTCGGTGAGGAGCTGCTTGAACTTGAGGTCGGTGTCACCGGGCTCGGTGACGACGTAGGCCTCGAAGTACAGCACCCGCTCGAGGTCGCGCAGCGAGATGTCGAGGAGGTGCCCGATCCGGCTCGGCAGGCCCTTGAAGAACCACACGTGGCTGACGGGCGTCGCCAGCTTGATGTGGCCCAGCCGCTCGCGCCGGACCTTCGCCTGCGTGACCTCGACGCCGCACTTGTCGCAGATCACCCCGCGGTGCTTCATGCGCTTGTACTTGCCGCAGAGGCACTCCCAGTCGGTGATCGGGCCGAAGATCTTCGCGCAGAACAGGCCGTCCCGCTCCGGCTTGAACGTGCGGTAGTTGATCGTCTCCGGCTTGGTCACCTCGCCGAACGACCACTGTTCGATCTTCTCCGGCGACGCCAGGCTGATGCGGATGGCGTCGAAGTCAGCCCTGAGCGCGGTCTTGCTGTCCATAAAGCTCGGTCTCATGACGTCTTCAGCCCTCCAGCACGGGTTCTTCGGCTTCCGCGGGCTCCGGCTCGGGCCGGCGCTGCGTGGAGATGAGCTCCACGTCGAGGCAGAGCGACTGCAGCTCGCGGATGAGCACGTTGAACGACTCGGGCAGGCCCGGCGTGAAGCTCGCGTCGCCCTTCACGATCGACTCGTAGATCTTCGCGCGCCCCGTGACGTCGTCCGACTTCGCGGTGAGCAGCTCCTGGAGGATGTGCGACGCGCCGTAGGCCTCGAGGGCCCACACCTCCATCTCGCCGAAGCGCTGGCCGCCGAACTGGGCCTTGCCGCCCAGCGGCTGCTGCGTGATCAGCGAGTACGGCCCGATGGACCGCGCGTGGATCTTGTCGTCGACGAGGTGGGACAGCTTCAGCATGTAGATGTAGCCGACGGTGACGTCCTGCTCGAACTCCACCCCCGTCATGCCGTCGAAGAGGCGCGTCTTGCCGCTCGTCGGCAGCGCCGCCGCCTCCAGCCACCCCTTGATCTCGGCCTCGCGCGCCCCGTCGAACACGGGCGTCGCGAAGTAGAGCCCCAGCGCGTGCGCCGCCCAGCCCAGGTGCGTCTCCAGGATCTGGCCGACGTTCATGCGCGACGGGACGCCGAGGGGATTCAGCACGATCTCCACCGGGGTGCCGTCCGGCAGGTACGGCATGTCCTCCTCGGGGAGGATGCGCGCGATGACGCCCTTGTTGCCGTGGCGGCCGGCCATCTTGTCGCCGACCGACAGCTTGCGCTTCATCGCGACGTACACCTTGACGAGCTTGATCACCCCCGGGGGCAGCTCGTCGCCGCGGCGCACCTTCTCCTTCTTCTCCTCGAAGACCTGGCGCACGACCTCGGCCTGGCGCTCCGTCCGCTCCTCGATCGCGCGGAGGTCGCCGTCGAGCCCGGCGTCGTCGGTCTGCACCTTCGCCCGCACGAGGACCGTGAACGGGATCTCCGCCACGACCTCCTCGGTGAGCGCGGTGCCCTTCTTCAGGAGCCGCTCGCGGCCGAACTCGTCGAACAGGTCGGCGCGCAGCGTGTGGCCCTGGAGCATCTGGACGACGCGCTTCTTCGTCTCGTCGTGCAGGATGCGGATCTCGTCCTGGAGGTTCTTCTCCATCAGGTCGAGTTCTTCCTGCTCGATCGCCTTGGCGCGGTCGTCCTTCTCGATGCCCTTGCGCGAGAAGATCTTGACGCCGACGATGATGCCCTCGATCCCGGGCGGGCAGATGAGCGACGCGTCACGGACGTCGCCCGCCTTCTCGCCGAAGATCGCGCGGAGGAGCTTCTCCTCCGGCGTCAGCTGGGTCTCGCCCTTCGGCGTGACCTTGCCGACGAGGATGTCGCCCGGCTTCACGTAGGCGCCGATCCGGATGATGCCGCTGTCGTCGAGGTCGCGGAGGTAGCCCTCCGAGACGTTCGGGATGTCGCGGGTGATCTCCTCCGGGCCGAGCTTCGTGTCGCGGGCCTCGATCTCGAACTCCTCGATGTGGATGGAGGTGTAGTAGTCCTCCTTCACCATCTTCTCGGAGACCAGGATCGCGTCCTCGAAGTTGTAGCCGCGCCACGGCATGAACGCCACGAGGACGTTGCGCCCGAGCGCGAGCTCGCCGAGCTCCGTGCAGGGCCCGTCCGCGAGGACCTGCCCCTTCTGCACCTTCTGGCCGGTCCGGACGATCGGCTTCTGGCTGATGCACGTGTTCTGGTTCGACCGCTTGAACTTGGTCATGGGGTAGATGTCCGCCCCCATTTCCTTGCTCGTCTCGCCGCTCTCGCCCTCGGCGCGCACGACGATGCGCTGGCTGTCGACGTAGTCGACGGTGCCGGTGCGGCGCGCGACCGCGACCGCGCCGGAGTCGCGGGCCGTGATGTACTCCATGCCCGTGCCCACGTAGGGGGCGCGCGCGCGGAGCAGCGGCACGGCCTGGCGCTGCATGTTCGAGCCCATCAGCGCGCGGTTCGCGTCGTCGTTCTCGAGGAACGGGACGAGCGAGGCCGCGACCGAGACGAGCTGCTTCGGCGACACGTCGATGAACTGGACCTGCTCGCGCTGCGCGAGGATGAAGTCGCCGGCCTGGCGCGCGTTCACGCGCTCGTTCCGGAGCTTCAGGTCCTCGGTGAGGTCGACGTTGGCCTGGGCGATGACGTACTCGTCCTCCTCCCACGCCGGCAGGTAGAAGCAGAAGGGCTCGAACTCGACGCCCTTCTTCTTGGAGCGCCCGTCGGCGCCCACCAGCTCGTCCGCCTCGACGATGTCCCCCACCTTGTACTTGGCGTTGCCGCCCGTGTTGGTGACGATGACGTAGTCGATGACCTGCCCGTCGCGGACCTTGCGGTACGGCGACTCGATGAAGCCGAACTCGTTGATCCGCGCGTAGCAGCTCAGCGAGCTGATGAGGCCGATGTTCGGGCCTTCCGGCGTCTCGATCGGGCAGATGCGGCCGTAGTGCGTCGGGTGGACGTCGCGGACCTCGAAGCCCGCGCGCTCGCGCGACAGCCCGCCCGGCCCGAGGGCCGAGAGGCGGCGCTTGTGCGTCACCTCGGAGAGCGGGTTGGTCTGGTCCATGAACTGCGAGAGCTGCGACGACCCGAAGAACTCGCGAATCGCCGCCATGACGGGCTTCGCGTTGATCAGGTCGTGCGGCATCGCGGTCGCCATCTCCTGGTAGACCGACATCTTCTCCTTGATGGCGCGCTCCATGCGGACCAGCCCGATGCGGAACTGGTTCTCGAGGAGCTCACCCACGGAGCGGACGCGGCGGTTGCCCAGGTGATCGATGTCGTCGACGAAGGCCGGGTTCTTGCGCAGCCGGAGGTGGTACTTGATGACCTCGTAGAAGTCCTGCGGGTGCAGGATCTTCTCCTCGAGCGGCGTCGTGAGCTTGAGCTTCTTGTTGAGCTTGAGCCGGCCGACCCGCGAGAAGTCGTACTTCTGCGGGTTGAAGAACATGTTCTCGAAGAGCGACCGCGAGCTGTCGAGGGTCGGCGGGTCGCCCGGCCGGAGGCGCCGGTAGATCTCGATCAGCGCCTCCTCGTGGGTGCGGATCGGGTCCTTCTTCAGCGTCTGCGAGATGATGCTGCCGAACTCGTCGCGCTCGGGGAAGAACACCTCGATCGCCGGGACGGCCTTCTCCTGCGCCATCGAGATGACGCGGGGGGTCAGCTCCTCGTTGGCCTCGAGGAGGACCTCGCCGGTGCCGGGGTCGACGATGTCGGCGGCCGTGTAGGCGCCTTCGAGCGCCTCGTCGGCGACCTCGATCGCCTCGACGCCGGCCTTGCGGAGGCCGTCGACGTGCGCCTTGGTGATCTTCTTGCCCTCGCCGATGGAGACGTCGCCGGCCTTCACGGCGCGCTTCGCGCGGAGGCCGACGAGGCTGTCGTTCACCGCCCAGCGGAGGGTGTCGTTCTCGATGAGGATGCGGTCGACCGGGTGGAACGTCCGGATGATCTCGTCGGCGCCGCGCAGGCCGAGGGCGCGCAGGAACACCGTGGCGAGGAACTTCCGCTTGCGGTCGATGCGGACGTAGAGGAGGTTCTTCGCGTCGTACTCGAACTCGACCCAGGATCCCCGGTAGGGGATGATCTGCGCGACGTAGAGGGTCTTGTCCTCGGAGTGGAAGAACGCGCCCGGCGAGCGGTGGAGCTGGCTGACGATGACGCGCTCGGTCCCGTTGATGATGAACGTGCCGTTGTCCGTCATCAGCGGGATGTCACCGAAGTAGACCTCCTGCTCCTTGATGTCGCGGATCGTCTTGACGCCGGTCTCGGGGTCCTTGTTCCAGACCACGAGCCGGATCGTGACCTTGAGCGGGACCGCGTAGGTCATCCCCCGCTCCTGGCACTCGTCGACGTCGTACTTCAGCTTGAGCGAGACGGTGTGGCCGCAGATGTCACAGACATCGCCGCGGGCCTGGTTCGCCGTGCCGCACTTCGGGCACAGGACGTCCTTGTCGCCGTACGGATCGGCGACGAGGGTGTGCCCGCACGAGACGCACGGCTTGCGCAGGTGGTGGAGTCCCTGGAGCTTGCCGCACTTGCACTCCCAGTTGCCGATGGAGTACTCGATGAACTCGAGGGACGAGTTCTCGCGGAAGTCGCTAATCGGGAACACCGACTTGAACACCGACTGCAGCCCCTGGTCCTCGCGCTCGGAGGGCAGGCGGTTCATCTGCAGGAAGCGCTCGTAGCTCTTCCGCTGGATCTCGATCAGGTTCGGGATCGGGATCGTCGTCTTGATCTTGGAGAAGTCCTTGCGCTCGCGGTAGACGTTCGTCGGAAGGCTGTACATGCTGCGGCCTGGCTGTCAGGGACCGGGTACCGCAACCGGCGGTCGATCGGGGGCTCCGGTCCCTGACTTCCCAAGCCCCCGATCCCAGCGAGCGTCCGACGCCTACTTGATTTCGACCTTCGCGCCGGCGTCCTCG
This sequence comes from Vicinamibacterales bacterium, assembly GCA_050250645.1. Classification (GTDB taxonomy): domain Bacteria; phylum Acidobacteriota; class Vicinamibacteria; order Vicinamibacterales; family UBA2999; genus JBFWVR01. Next base: position 67,740 of record JBFWOG010000002.1, on the reverse strand, counting down.
AACTTCTTCTTGATCGACTCGGCCTCGTCCTTGGCCACGCCCTCCTTGATCGGCTTGGGCGCGCTCTCGACGAGATCCTTGGCCTCCTTGAGGCCGAGGCTGGTGACCTCGCGGACGACCTTGATCACGTTGATCTTGTTGCCGCCGATGTCGGTGAGGGTGACCGTGAACTCGGTCTGCTCCTCGGCCGGCGCGGCCGCGCCGCCGCCGCCCATCATCGGCATCGCCATCGGCATCGCCGCCGCCGCGGACACGCCGAGCTCTTCCTCGAGCGCCTTCACGAGCTGCGAGAGCTCGAGAACGCTGATGCCCTTGATGTAGTCGATCACCTGCTGCTGGTTCACTTCGGCCATTGCTGTCGCTCCTCTAAGAATCCCGATTCGAACTCGTGCCTGACTGGTCGGGCTAGCCCTCGGCCCGCTTCTTCTCCGCCTGGGCCAGCACGCTCATCAGATCCCGCGGCACCGCGCTGAGCACGCGCACCAGGTTGGTGGCGGGCGCCTGCAGCACGAAGAGCAGCTTCGCGTAGAGCTCGGGCTTGCCCGGCAGGTTGGCGAGGTCCGCGACCTCTCCCGCCTGAATCGTCTGTCCCTGCACGACCGCCGCCTTGATCGACATCGCGGGGGCGGTCTTCATGAACGTCGTGAGGGTCTTCGCCAGCTGCACCGGGTCGTCGCCGGTGTAGGCGATGGCCGTCGTGCCCTCGAAGTAGCCCGTGAGGGTCTCGTAGGTGGTGCCCGCCAGCGCGCGGCGCGCGAGCGTGTTCTTCACCACCTTGTAGCCGGCGCGGATCTTCCGCAGCTCGGCCCGCAGCTCGGTGACCTGGGGCACGTTGATGCCCGTGAAGTCGACGAGGATGGCGGCGTCGGCGCCCTTGAAGACGCCCTCGAGGGTCTCGACCTCGGCGACCTTGTCCGCTCGTGTGACTGCCATGGTTCGTTCCTCCCGCGCCTAGCGCTTGACCGCGGCTTCGACGCGGGTTTCGTCGACGCGCACCCCGGGGCCCATCGTCGACGAGACGGTGATGCTGCGGAGGTACTTGCCCTTCGCGGCGGCCGGCTTCGCCTTGACCACGCTGTCGATGAGCGCCGTGGCGTTCTCGACCAGGTTCTGCGCGGGGAACGCGGTCTTGCCCACGGGCGCGTGGACGATCCCGGTCTTGTCGACGCGGAACTCCACCTTGCCCGCCTTGATCTCGGTGACCGCCTGCTTCACGTTCGGGGTCACGGTGCCCGTCTTCGGGTTGGGCATGAGGCCGCGCGGCCCCAGTACCTTGCCGAGCTTGCCGACGACGCGCATCATGTCCGGCGTCGCGACGACGGCGTCGAAGTCGAGCCAGCCGCCCGCGATCTTGTCGACGAGCTCCTCGCCGCCGACCACGTCCGCGCCGGCTTCCTCGGCTTCCTTCTGCTTGTCCGGGGCCGCGATGACCAGGACGCGCTTGGACTTGCCCAGGCCGTGCGGCAGGACGACCGTGCCGCGGACCATCTGGTCCGCGTGCTTCGGGTCCACGCCGAGCCGGATCGAGAGCGCGACGGTCTCGTCGAACTTCGCGAACTTCAGCTCCTGGACGAGCGAGAGGGCCTCGTCGAGCCCGTAGACCCGGTCCTCGACGCGTTGGCTGGCCGCCATGTATTTCTTGCCGTGACTTCTCATGAGCCTCCTCCGTGGTCCGATCGGGCCTGGCCAGCCCTCCCACGACGCGTGGCCGGGTGGCGGCGCGCGCCACTCCAGCCGTCCCGGTCACCGCCCGCGGGGGCGGCGCCCGGCGCCGATTCCGGTCGAGGCCGGCCCCGGGGGGGCCGGCAGCTGTCTACTGAACGACGTCGAGCCCCATCGAGCGGGCCGTGCCCGCGACGGTCTTGATGGCGGTCTCGAGCGACCCGCAGTTGAGGTCGGGCATCTTGAGCTTCGCGATGTCCTCGACCTGCTTCTGGGTCACGGTGCCGACCTTGTTCTTGTTCGGCTCGGCCGATCCCTTGGCGATGTTCGCCGCCCGCTTCAGCAGGACCGGCGCCGGGGGCGTCTTCGTGATGAAGCTGTAGGACCGGTCGACGTAGATCGTCACCACCACGGGGATGATCAGGCCGTCTTCCTTCGCGGTCTTCGCGTTGAAGGCCTTGCAGAAATCCATGATGTTGACGCCGTGCGGGCCGAGCGCCGTCCCCACGGGCGGGGCCGGGGTGGCCTTGCCTGCCGGGATCTGGAGCTTCACCATCGCCTGAACTTTCTTCGCCATGACTACCTACAGCTTCTCTACCTGCAGAAAATCCAGTTCCACCGGCGTCGCACGCCCGAAGATGGTGACCATGACCTTCAGGGTGTTCTTGTCGGTGTTGACCTCGTCGACCACGCCGTTGAAGCCGGCAAACGGCCCCTCGTTGATCCGGACCTGGTCGCCCTTGTCGAACGTGTACTTCGGCTTCGGCTTCTCCGCCGCCGTCTTCACCTGGTCGAGGATCTGCTCGACCTCTTCCTTGCTGAGCGGCGTCGGTTTCGCGCCCGCCCCGACGAACCCCGTGACCTTCGGCGTGTTCTTCACGACGTGCCACGCGTTGTCGGTCATGTGCATCTCGACGAGGATGTAGCCGGGGAAGAAGCGCTTCGAGGACACGACCTTCTTGCCCCCGCGCATCTCCACCACGTCCTCGGTCGGGATCAGGATCTCGCCGATCTCGTCCTGCAGCCCGTACGCCCGGACCCGTTCACTGAGCGACTCGGACACCTTCTTCTCGAAGCCCGAGTACGTGTGGACGATGTACCAGTTCTTGGTGGTGACGTCGGTCATTAAGCACCAAAGCGCGTGAAGATGCGCTGGACGACCGTGCTGAGGAACAGGTCGACCCCGAACAGGTACAGGCCGAAGAAGGCCGAGGTCAGGATGACGACGATCGTCGTGGCGTACACCTCGGGCCGGGTCGGCCAGGTCACCCGCTTCAGCTCGTTGCGAACCTCCTGGAGGAACTGACGGCCGCGCTGCCACCAGCCAAGGGGCCCCGAACGGGCGCCGCTCTCGCCGGTATTCTCGAGGGTCTCGGTCTTCACGACTCGTTCCTTGAACGCCTACGCGTTCGACTCGTTCCGCCCACGGCCGCGCCGCCCGCCCGGGCGGCCCCGCCTGGTCGCCGACGGCGGCGCCAGGCCGGCGGATTACTGGCAGGCCAGGAGGGACTCGAACCCCCAGCCCCCGGTTTTGGAGACCGGTGCTCTACCAGTTGAGCTACTGGCCTGTAGTCCGCGGCCCCGCGGGCCTACTTCTGCTCTTTGTGCGCCGTGTGCTTCCGGCAGAACCGGCAGAACTTGCTCAGCTCGATCCGCTCGGTGGTCTTCTTCTTGTTCTTCGTCGTGCTGTAGTTGCGGCGCTTGCACTCGCCGCAGGCCAGCTGAATGATGTCTCTCATGGCGCCCCCCTCGCAGGTCGGAGCGGCCGGGCCCGGGGCGCCGGCCCACGGCCAGCCCCCGGCGCCCGGTCATCCCGGTTCCCTACTCGAGAATCTCCGTCACCGTGCCGGCGCCGACCGTGCGGCCACCCTCGCGAATCGCGAAGCGCGCGCCCTTCTCGAGCGCGACGGGCGCGATCAGCTCGGCCGTGATGCTCGTGTTGTCGCCGGGCATGATCATCTCGACGCCCTCGCCGAGGTGCAGCGTGCCGGTGACGTCGGTCGTCCGGATGTAGAACTGCGGGCGGTAGCCGTTGAAGAACGGCGTGTGCCGGCCGCCCTCGTCCTTCGACAGGACGTAGACCTCGGCCTTGAACTTCGTGTGCGGCGTGATCGAGCCGGGCTTGGCCAGCACCTGGCCGCGCTCGACGTCGCTCTTCTCGACGCCGCGGAGCAGGACGCCGATGTTGTCGCCCGCCTCGCCCGCGTCGAGCAGCTTGCGGAACATCTCGACGCCCGTGACCACCTTCTTGGCGGTGGGCTTGAAGCCGACGATCTCGATTTCCTCGCCGACCTTCACCCGGCCGCGCTCGACGCGGCCCGTGACGACGGTGCCGCGACCCGAGATCGAGAACACGTCCTCGATCGGCATCATGAACGGCTTGTCGACGTCGCGCTCCGGGAGCGGGATGTAGGAGTCGAGCGCCTCCATCAGGTTCACGATGCTCTCGACGCCGTCGGCCTCGCCGTTGAGCGCCTTGAGCGCCGACACGCGGACCACCGGGACGTCGTCGCCGGGGAACCCGTAGCTCTTGAGGAGGTCGCGGACCTCGAGCTCGACCAGGTCGACCAGTTCCGGGTCGTCCACCGCGTCGACCTTGTTCAGGGCGACGACGAGGTACGGCACGTTGACCTGCCGGGCGAGGAGCACGTGCTCGCGCGTCTGCGGCATCGGGCCGTCGACGCAGCTCACGACCAGGATCGCGCCGTCCATCTGCGCCGCGCCCGTGATCATGTTCTTGATGTAGTCGGCGTGGCCCGGGCAGTCGACGTGCGCGTAGTGGCGGTTGGCCGTCGCGTACTCGACGTGGCTGCTGGCGATCGTGAGAATCTTGGTGTCGTCACGGCGGCCCTGCGACTCCGAGGCCTTGGCGACCTCGTCGTACGGCACGAACTTCGCCCACCCCTTGTCGGCCGCGACTTTCGTCAGCGCCGCGGTCAGCGTGGTCTTGCCGTGGTCGATGTGGCCAATCGTTCCGACGTTGACGTGTGGTTTGGACCGATCAAATTTCTCTTTCGCCATGACTCGTCTCTCGATCGCTTCAAGCGGACTGACCCGGCCCCGTGCCGGCGTCGTCGGTTAGCCTCGTTCCCAGGCACGGTGCCTGTGGTTGCAACGCTGGAGCCGATGACCAGGATTGAACTGGTGACCTCGTCCTTACCAAGGACGCGCTCTGCCAACTGAGCTACATCGGCCCGTCACCTGCCCCCGGCGCCTTGCGACGCCAGGTCGAACTGGAGCGGGAGACGGGGATCGAACCCGCGACCAACAGCTTGGAAGGCTGTGACTCTACCACTGAGTTACTCCCGCCTTCGGGGCCCCCGGCCGGACCCGCTGTCCGGCCGATGCTCCACGACTCCAGGTCTTGCGCGCGGCCGCCGGGCCCGGGACCCGTCGGCCACATATGGTGGGCAGGGGAGGATTCGAACCTCCGTAGCCACTGGGGCGGCAGATTTACAGTCTGCTGCGATTGACCGCTCCGCCACCTGCCCATTCGCGAGGCTGTCTGAGGGCGACACCGCCCTGAGGGGGGCCGCTCGTCCGGCCCGCCAAGCCCTTTCAACTGTTTGTAGGATTGCCCTTGTTGCCGGCCGTCCCCGTCTGGTCACGCCGCCGATCCCGGTGGAGCTGGCGGAGGGATTCGAACCCCCGACCCGCTGATTACAAATCAGCCGCTCTACCGGACTGAGCTACGCCAGCCAGACAAAACAGGGATGGTAGCACGTCTCATGCCAGACGCGCAATAGACAACGTGGCGGCAAGGCCCATCGAACAAAAATCCTCCTCCGGGGTCCCTACGGCTGGTGAGGCCTCCCCCGGCTTCGGCGCTGACGCACGGCCTCGAACAGGACGATGGCCGCGGCTGCCGAAACATTCACGCTGCTCACGTGGCCTCGCATGGGGATGGAGGCCGTGAAATCGCACCGTTCCCGGACCAGGCGGCGGAGCCCGTGTCCTTCGGCTCCCACCACGACAGCCGTCGGGATGGTCAGATCCAACTCATGATAGGGTGTTTCGCCCTCCGCGTCCAGCCCTACCGTCCAGACCCCGGATTCCTTGAGCGTTTCCACCGCCCGCGCGATGTTCACCACGTCCGCGACCGGCACGTGGTGCACCGCCCCGGCCGAGGCCTTCGCCGCCGCCCCGTCGAGCGGCGCCGCGTGGCGCGACTGCCGCACCACCCCCGTCGCCCCCGCCGCGTCCACGCTCCGCAGGATGGCCCCCACGTTCTGCGGGTCCTCCACCCCGTCGAGCACCACGATGAGCGCGGGCTCGCCGTCACGCCCCAGCGCCAGCGACTCCAGCGTCGCCGGCGGCGCCGCCTCGACCTCGGCCACCACGCCCTGGTGCACGCCCTGCCGGCTCTCGCGCGCCAGCACGTCCGGCGGCACCTGCCGCACCGGCACGCCGCGCGCCGCCGCCTCGGCCAGCAGCCGCGCCACCCGCGCGTCGGCGCGGCCCGCTACCTTGATGAGCCGGACGCGCCCCGCCTGGAGCGCCTCGAACACGGGATTGAGGCCGTAGATGATCACGGTAGGGGGGGCAAAGTACAGGGTGCCAGGGGTGCCACGGGTGCCAAAGGTGCCAGGGGTGCGCAGTTCACGGGTGCCAAGGGTGCCAAGGGTGCCAAGGGTGCCAAGGGTGCCGAAGGTGCCATGGGTGCCAGGGGTGCGCCGCTCACGGGTCTCAGGCCTCCAGGGCGGCGAGCATCGCCTGCGCGCGGGCGCGGCAGCCGGGGACGGCGTGCAGGCCGCTCCCCTCCGGCAGGGCCGCCGCCTGCTCGATGGCCGGGATGATCAGGTCGAGCTCCGGGCCGTCGGGCTCGCCCGTGATGGCGACGCGAATCGGGTGGAACAGGGCGCGGCCCTTCTGCCCGGTCCGCTCGCGGATACGCGCCGCGGCCGCCCGGAAGGCCTCCCGGTCCACGAGCGCCGGGGCGGCGGCGAGGTCCTCGGCCAGCGCGGCGACGACCGCGCGCGCCGCGGGGTCGGCCAGCTCGGCGCCGACGTCGGGACGGGCCAGGGCCGCCACGGGGTCGTGCCGGAAGATCGTGTGCATCCGCTCGGGCACCTGGGCGAGGCGGTCCACCGACGAGGCCGTGGCCGGCACCACCTGCTCCAGCCATGCGCGCGCCGCGCCCGACACCGCGCCGGTGACGAAGCCCTCTCGGGCGAGGAACGGCAGCGCGAGGTCGACCAGGCGGGCCGCCGGCGCCGCCTTCAGGTAGTGCCGGTTCACCCACGCCAGCTTGGCCTCGTCGAACACGCTCGCGCTGTGCGTGACCGTCGCCAGGTCGAAGCGCCGCGCCAGCTCGTCGAGCGGCAGCAGCTCGTCGCCGTCGCCGGGCGACCAGCCGAGCAGCGCGAGGTAGTTCACCAGCGACTCCGGCAGGTAGCCCTTCTGGCGGAACTCGGCGACCGAGGTCGCCCCGTGCCGCTTCGACAGCGGCGTGTGGTCCGGCCCCATCACGAGCGAGAGGTGCGCGAAGCGCGGCGGCTCCCAGCCGAAGGCCTCGTAGAGCAGGATCTGCCGCGGCGTGTTGGAGATGTGGTCCTCGCCGCGGACCACGTCCGTGATCCCCATCAGCCCATCGTCGACGACGACGGCGAAGTTGTAGGCGGGCATGCCGTCGGAGCGGACGAGCACCGCGTCGCCGATGACCTCGGTGTGGAACATCACGGGGCCGCGCACCACGTCGCGGAAGCGCACCTCGCGCCCGGTCGGGACGCGCATGCGAATCACGGGGCGCTCGCCGGCGGCGATGCGCGCCTCGGCGGCCGCGCGGCCGAGCGCGCGGCACGTGCCCGCGTACTTCGGGGGCAGGCCCGCCTTGAGCATCGCCTTCCGGTCCGCCTCGAGCTGGTCGGGCGTGCAGAAGCAGTAGTAGGCGGCGCCGGCGTCGAGCAGGCGCCGCGCGTGCTCGCGGTACAGGTCCATGCGCTCCGACTGGCGGTACGGCCCCGCGGCCCCGCCAGCGTCGAGGCCCTCGTCCCACGTGAGGCCCATCCAGCGCAGGTCCTCGAGGATGGCGGCCTCCGACTCGCGGGTCGAGCGCTCGGCGTCGGTGTCCTCGATGCGGACGAGGAACGTGCCGCCGTGCCGGCGCGCGAGCAGCCAGTTGAAGAGCGCGGTGCGCGCGTTGCCCACGTGGAGGTGGCCGGTCGGTGAGGGCGCGAAGCGTACTTTCATGGAATCGGTTCGGACCAGGCCCGGGTTGCGGGACGGATGGGGGACACGTGCATCGTCACGCCGTCACCCGGCCGCGACCATGGCGACGGCGTGGCAGGCCATCGACTCGCCGCGGCCCATGCTGTCGACGCCCTCGTTCGTCTTGCCCTTGACGCTGACCGCGGTGACGGGCACGTCGAGCGCGCCGGCGAGGTTGCCGCGAATCCGCTCGAGGTGCGGCAGCAGCTTCGGCCGCTCCGCAATCACGGTGACGTCCACGTTGACGACGCGGAAGCCGGCGGCGCGCACCTGGTCCGTCGCGCCGCGGAGCAGCGCGACGCTGTCGGCGCCCTTCCACCGCGCGTCGGTGTCCGGGAACAGCCGGCCGATGTCGCCGAGCGCGGCGGCCCCCAGCACCGCGTCGGTGACCGCATGGCAGACGATGTCGGCGTCGGAATGGCCGTCGAGGCCCGCCTCGTGGTCGATCCGCACGCCGCCGAGGATGAGGGGGCGGCCGGCCACCAGGCGGTGCAGGTCGTAGCCCACGCCCACCCGCGTCCCCGTCCCGCCCGCGCGCGCGCGGGCCCACCCGAGATCGTCCGCCGTCGTCACCTTCAGGTTCTCCCGCTCGCCGTCGACGAGCCACACCGTGCCGCCGGCGCGCTCGACGAGCGTCGCCTCGTCGGTCACGTCGGCGTCCCCGCACGCCTCGAAGGCCGCCTCGAGCACCTCGCGCCGGAACGCCTGCGGCGTCTGGGCGAGGAAGATGCGCTCGCGCGGCAGCGTCGCCTCGACCCGCCGGCCATCGTCCCCCGCCGGCCCCGCCTGCTTGACCGTGTCGGTGACCGGCAGCGCGGCCAGGGCCGCGCCGTGGGCCTCCGCCGCGTCGACGGCGCGGGCGATCAGGTCCGCGCTCACGAACGGCCGGGCGGCGTCGTGCACCACGATGATGCCGGCGCGGCCGCCGAGGCTCACGACGGCATTCCGCACCGAGTCCTGGCGCCGGGCGCCGCCCGCGACGAGCGTCACCGGCTTGCTCCGCGGCGCGCGGAGGAACGGCGGCGGGTCGCCGAGCCGGTCGGCCGGCAGCGCGACGACGACCTCGTCCACGCGCGGGCTGCCGAGGCACGCCTCGACGCTCCACTCGAGCAGGCTTCGGCCGCCGATGGCGAGGAACTGCTTGGGCTCGCCCGCCCCGACGCGGACGCCCCGCCCCCCGGCGGCGATCACCGCCGCCACGCGCGCGCCAGTGCCAGCGGGGGGCATCAGGCGGCCAGGCGGCCGGTCTCCCGGCCCCCGCAGATGTCCGCGAGGCGCGCCGCGGTCCGGTCGAGCACGTCGGCCAGGCGCGCGGCGCCGATGGCCGCCGGCGCGTAGATCACGACCAGCGCGTCGGCGGTCGCCGTGGTGACCATCGTCCGCGCCGAGTCGGACGTGGGGTTGCCGAAGGGCCCCGCCTCGTCGACGAGCGCGAGGCGCCCGGCGACGTGCACGGCGTCCTTCCGGATCCCGGGATAGGCCTCGCCCTCGCGGCCGAGCCTGAGCGTCACGGCGCCCTCGACCCTGGCGAGGTCGTAGAGCCCGTACGGGAGCTGCCACTCGCAGGAGCACCAGTTGACGACGTCCACCATCGCGTTGATGCGCGGGAGGCTCTGGCCCTTGCGGACGCGCCGGAGGAGCGCCTCGTTGGAGGGCCGGGTCTTGGTCGGGTCGAGGCCGACCTGCTTGTACATGGTGCGGACGGCGGCCGACTCCTCGGGCGGCACGGCCCGGACGCGCGCCTCGGCGGCCGCCAGGAGGGGGTCGAGCCGCGGCTCGCGTTCGACCACCGTCGCGCCGGCCCACCACAGCACGCCGGGGCGCACGATGGCGGCGAGCGCCGGGTCCAGGGCAAAGCGCGCCGTCGTCACGCCCGCATTGTACCTCCCCCGCCCCCCGTCCCCGCCGGGGCGGAGCCGCGCCCGTGGGTTACACTGCACGGCCATGAGCGAATCCATCGGCTCGACCGGCACCGGCATGAAGCTCCACACGAAGATCCTGCTGGGCCTGGCCCTCGGCGCCACGGCCGGGGTGACCGCGAACCTCACGGTGGGGCCGGCCGACCCGGTGGTCCGGGCCATCAACACGTACGTCGCCGGGCCGGTCGGCCAGATCTTCCTGCGGATGCTGTTCATGGTGGTCATCCCGCTGGTCTTCGCGTCGATCTCGCTCGGCGTGGCGGGGCTGGGCGACATCCGCAAGGTGGGCCGGGTCGGCGGCAAGGCCGTGGGCTACTTCTTCGTCACGACGGCGCTGGCGGCCTCGCTCGGGCTGGTGGTCGTCAACGTGATGCGGCCGTGGGACCGGGTGACGGCCGAGACGCGGCAGAGCCTGATGGAGCAGTTCGCCGACGACGCGTCCACGCGGGTCGAGGCGGCGGCGACGACGGCGAAGTTCGGGCCGGAGACGTTCGTGAACATCGTGCCGCGGAACATCGTGGACGCGGCGGCCCGGACGGACCTGCTCGGCGTCATCTTCTTCGGCCTGACCTTCGGGGCGGCCCTGACGATGATTCCCCGCGAGAAGGCGCAGCCGATGATCGCGGTGCTCGAGGCGCTCAACGAGGTGGTGATCCGGATCATCCACTTCGCGATGCTGCTGGCCCCGTTCGGGGTCGCGGGGCTGATCTTCACCGTGTCGTCGGGCTTCGGCTTCGACCTGCTGGTCGCGGTCGCCGCCTACGTCATCACGGTGCTCATCGCCCTGACGCTGCACGTGACGGTGACCCTGTCGGCGGTCGTCCGGTTCGTGATCGGCCTCTCGCCGGTGACCTTCTTCAACCGCGTGAAGTCGGCGCTCGTCACCGCCTTCTCGACCAGCTCCAGCAGCGCGACGCTGCCGACCGCCCTCGAGGTCGCGGAGGAACAGCTCGGCGTGCCGCGCACGATCGCCGGGTTCGTGCTGCCGATCGGCAGCACCATGTGCATGAACGGCACGTCGATCTTCGAGGGCATCACGGTCATCTTCGTCGCCGAGATCTTCGGCGTCGACCTGACCATCCCGCAGATGGCCATCGTGATGATCATGTCCGTCATCACCGCGATCGGGGCCGCGGGCGTGCCCGGCGGCTCGATCCCGCTGCTGGTCGGCATCATGACGATGTTCGGCGTGCCCGGGGAGGGCATCGCGATCGTGCTGGGCGTCGACCGCATCCTCGACATGTCGCGGACCACGGTGAACGTCGCCTCGGACCTGACGGCCACCGCGTTCGTCGCGCGCAGCGAGGGCGTGTGGTCGCCAGCCGACCTGCCGGCCGTCGAGGCGGACGTCTAGATTGACGATTGCAGATTGACGATCGCCGATTGACGGATCAGGTCGCGGGTGGCGGGTCGGCTGAGACCGCCAGGTCGGCTTCGACTTCCACCGGCGGGGCGACGATGCCGCGGACGCGGGTGGCGAGGGCGCGGACCGCGCGCAGGTCCGGCTCCTCGACCGCCTCCACGGGGATCGGCTCGTGGACGATCAGCGTGACCTCCCCGGGGCAGGTCGTCAGCCGCCCCTTCCGCATCACGTGCCGGCTGCCGACGATCGACAGGGGCACCACGGGCAGCCCCGCGTGCATCGCGGGGATGAAGCTGCCGCCCTTGAACGGCGCCGTCCGGCCGTCACGGCTCCGCGTGCCCTCGGGAAAGACGATGAGGGACAGGCCGCGGGCGGTCAGGCCGTCGGCCCACCCGAACACCGCGCGCGTGTCGGGCCGGCGGCGGTCGACGAGCATGTGCCCCGTGCGGCTCAGGTGCCAGCCGAGGAACGGGAACCGGCCGAGCGACTCCTTGGCGATGATCCGCAGCTGGTGCGGCAGCGCCGCGAAGATGACCGGGATGTCGTAGATGCTCTGGTGGTTCGCCACGAAGACGCACGGCTGCCCCGCCCGCACGCGCTCGAGGCCCTCGACGCGCACGCGCACCCCCGTCGTGGCGAGGATGAGCCACGACCACCACCGCGCGCAGCGGTGCGCGAAGTACCCCCGCCCGCCCACCAGGCTCGACCCGATCGACAACGTGCCCAGCACGATCGTGTAGACGGCGATCGCCGGAATCAGGAAGAAGACCGTCCGCCACCAGTGAGGCAAATAGATGGATTTGGTGATCTCGTGATCTCGTGATCTTGTGATCTGATCTGGCAATCTGAAATCTGCAATCTGAGATCTGAGATCTGAGATCTGAGATCTGAGATCTACTCTATTTCCCGTTGACCGGCGGCGCCGCGTGGGCGGGGGCCGAGGGGGCCGGCGGCGCGACGGAGCGGCGGCGGCCGCTGCCCTCGTCCCGGCCCTCGGCCTGCTGCCCGGCCTGGGCCGCCAGGTTCGGCTCGAGGAAGCGGCCGAAGATCATCTTGCCAGCCGTCGTCTGCAGGACGCTCGTCACCACGATGTCGATCGTCTTGCTGATCATCTTCCGGGCGTTGTCCACGACGACCATGGTGCCGTCGTCGAGGTAGGCCACGCCCTGGTTGTACTCCTTGCCTTCCTTGAGGATGAACACCTTCATGATCTCGCCCGGCAGCACGACCGGCTTGAGGGCGTTGGCGAGCTCGTTGATGTTCAGCACCTGCACGCCGCGCAGCTGCGCGACCTTGTTCAGGTTGAAGTCGTTCGTCACGATCTTGCCGGTCACCGACCGCGCCAGCTCGATCAGCTTGAGGTCCACTTCCTTGACGTCGGGGAAGTCGACGTCCGAGATGGTGACCTCGACCCCGGACATCTTCTGGATCTTCTGGAGGATGTCGAGGCCGCGCCGGCCGCGGTTGCGCTTCATGGAGTCGGCCGAGTCGGCGACGAGCTGGAGCTCCTTCAGGACGAACTGCGGGATGACGAGCGTCCCGTCCATGAAGCCGGTCTCGCAGATGTCGGCGATGCGCCCGTCGATGATCACGGACGTGTCGAGGATCTTGTAGCGCCGCTCCGGCCCGGCGGCCCGGAACAGGGTCATCAGCCGGGCGGGTTCGAGCCACTCGCCCTTCTGGGCCCCGATCACCAGGCCGAGGTAGGTGAGCAGCAGCAGCATGAAACCGTGGAGGAAGGCGACGCGCTCGTTGGACGTGTCGGTCCAGACGAGGGCGGCACCCAGCCCCTGCGCGATCGCGAGCCCGATGGCCCCGCCGAGCAGGGCGCCGAGCACGTGGGTCGCGGGGGTCTCGCGGAGGTGCCACTCCAGGAAGACGGCGATGGCCGCCAGGACGAGCCCGAAGATCAGGTTCTGGACCGGGTCAGGGCCGACCGGGCGGAGCAGAAACGCGGTGTACGAGACCGCGCCCATGAAGAGCAGGCGAGCCAGGATGAACCACGCCATGAACAAGCTCCGGGGGTTTACGCGCAACGGTATGAACCCCTGAACCTTAGAACCGCCGGGGCGGGCAGGTCAAGGCAACCGATCACGCGAGCAGCGCGTCGAGCGCCTCGCCGACGTGGCGCACGCCGACCAGCTCGGCCGGCCCGCCGGCCTCGTCGCCGCCGTCCACGTTGGCCGCCGGCAGGACGATCCGGGTGAATCCCATCTGCTCCGCCTCGCGGATCCGCAGCGGCGCCTGCGACACGCCGCGCACCTCCCCGCCGAGGCCGACCTCGCCGAAGACCGCCGTCCCCGCGGGAATCGGCCGGTTGCGCACGCTCGACGCCACCGCGCCGGCGATCGCCAGGTCGGCCGCCGGCTCCTCGATGGCCATGCCGCCGGCGATGTTCACGTACACGTCGTCGGCCGCGAGATGGAGGCCGGCGCGCTTCTCGAGCACCGCCAGGAGCAGGGAGAGGCGGCTCTGGTCAATCCCCACCGCCATCCGCCGCGCCATCCCGTAGCTCGTCGCGCTCACGAGCGCCTGCGCCTCGACCAGGATGGGCCGCGAGCCCTCGAGGCAGCACAGCACCGCCGACCCGGGCGTCGCGGCCGCCCGCTCCGCCAGGAACAGGGCCGACGGGTTCGGCACCGGCTTCAGCCCGGTGCCGGTCATCTCGAAGACGCCGAGCTCGCTGACCGCGCCGAACCGGTTCTTCACGGCCCGGACGACCCGGTGGGAATGGTGGCGCTCGCCCTCGAAGGACAGCACCGTGTCGACGACGTGCTCGAGCGCCTTCGGGCCGGCGAGGTTGCCGTCCTTCGTGACGTGGCCCACGAGGAAGGTCGGGATGTCGTGGCCCTTGGCGGTGAAGAGGAACTGGGTGGCCGCCTCGCGCACCTGCCCGATGCTGCCGGGCGCCGACTGGAACTTGAGCGAGAAGACGGTCTGGACCGAGTCGACGATGAGCAGCGCCGGGCGGATGCGCCCGATCTCCTCGAGGATGTTCTCGATGCAGGTCTCGGCGAGCAGGAAGAGCGGCGCGTCGCCGACGCCGAGGCGGTCGCCGCGCGACTTGATCTGGTGCTCGGACTCCTCGCCAGACGCGTAGAGCACGGGCCCGATGTCACGGGCGAAGGCCGCCGCGGCCTGCAGGAGCAGGGTGGACTTGCCGATGCCCGGCTCACCGCCGAGGAGCACGAGCGACCCGGGGACGATGCCGCCGCCGAGGACGCGGTCGAACTCCCCGATGCCGGTCGACAGCCGGTCGGCGCGCGACGCCTCGATCTCCGCGTACTTCTTCGCCCCGCCCGCGCCGCCCCCCGGCAGCGCGTAGCGGTGCCCCGCCGACGACAGGCCGGCGCCGGCGGACGCCGGCACGGGCCGCTCCTCGACGAGCGAGTTCCACGCGCCGCACTCGCCGCAGCGGCCGGCCCACTTGGGCGACTGGCTGCCGCACTCCTGGCAGACGAAGACGGTCCTGGGTTGCTTCACGGATTCTCGGCCGGGGGACGGGGCGGCGGCACGCGCGCCTGCCCCATTGTCTCATCGTCGGCGCGCGGGCGGCGGCCGAAGGGCAGGGTGTCCGGCACCGGGTCGTCGCACCCGTGCGGGCACGGCCCGTGGTGGTGGCAGATGGGCCCGTGGCACCCGCCGCAGCGGAGGATGGTCTCGTCCCCGCACACGACGCACGGTCGCGGCGGGTAGTGCCCGTCCTCGCCGCCCTCGACGGCCTCCTCGCGGTCGTCGGGGTCCGTCGCCCCGTCGCGCGCCCCCGTCACCCGGCCTGCCCGTCGTACTGGCGCCTGACGCGCGCGCCGAGCCGGCAGAGCACCTCGTAGGGGATCGTGCCAATCCAGGCGGCGACCTCGCGGGCGTCGATCGTCTGGATGGCGGCGTCGCCCTGGCGGCCGAGGAACACGACCTCGTCGCCCGGCGCGACGTCCGGGATCCCCGTGATGTCGACCGTGAGCATGTCCATGCTCACGGCGCCGACGATGGGGGCGCGGCGGCCACGCACGAGCACCGCGCCGCGGCCCTCGAGGCGGCGGTCGAGCCCGTCGGCGTAGCCCGCCGGCACGACGGCGAGCGTCGCGGCCTCCGGCGTCGTGAAGCGCGCGCCGTAGCCGACCGACTCACCGGGCCGGAGCCCCTTGACAGCCACGATCCGGCTCGTGAGCGTCATGACGGGCGCAAGGGGGATGGTCGTCGCGACGGGGGGCGGCGCCAGGCCGTACAGGAGCAGGCCCGGGCGGACGAGGTCGTACCAGACGCGGGAGTCGCGCAGCAGCGCCGCGCTGTTGGCGGCGTGGCGGTAGCGCGGCCGCGCGCCGAGGGCGTCGAGGGTCCCGAGCGCCTCGCCGAAGCGGACGCGCTGCTCCTCGAAGAGCGGGTGCTCGGCGTCCTCCGCGGTGGCGAAGTGGGTGTGCACCGCCTCGATCGCGAGGTGCGGGCTCGCCAGCACGCCGGGCAGGGTCCGCCGGAGGTTGTCGTGGCGGAACCCGAGGCGGTGCATGCCCGTGTCGATCTTCAGGTGGCAGGCGAGGCGGGCGCCGCGCGCCCGCGCCGCGGCCTCGAGCGCGCGCGCGGCGGCGGGGCTCGAGATGGTCGGGGTCAGGTCGTGGGCGAAGACGCCGTCGACGGCGCTCACGCTGAGGGCGCCGAACACGAGGATGCGCGCCCGGATGCCCGCCTCGCGCAGCTCGATGCCCTCCTCGATGTCGGCGACCGCCAGCCAGGCGGCGCCGGCCGCCTCGAGCGTGCGCGCGACGGCGACGGCGCCGTGCCCGTAGGCGTTGGCCTTGACGACGGCGATGATGCCGGGGGCCGCCGAGGGCCCGGCGCCGGCGGCGCGGTTGAGGCCGGCCTCGCGGGCGAGGTAGGCGCGGACCGCGCGGAAGTTCGCCTCGAGGGCGGCCAGGTCGACGCGGGCGGCGGTGCAGCGGATCACGCGCGGGCGTCCCGCATCACATCCGCGGGTCGCTGGCCAGCGGCATGAACTTCGTCTGGCCGGCGATGAAGGCGGTGCGCACGGTCCCGGTCGGGCCGTTGCGCTGCTTCGCGATGATGAGCTCGGCGGTCCCGTCCGACTCGGCGGCCTCGGTCTTGTCGGCCTTGTACATCTCCTCGCGGAAGATGAGGACGACGACGTCCGCGTCCTGCTCGAGGGCGCCCGATTCGCGGAGGTCCGAGAGCTGCGGGCGCTTGTCGGAGCGCGCCTCCGGGGCGCGGGAGAGCTGCGAGAGCAGCAGGATGGGGACGTTGAGCTCCTTGGCGAGGCCCTTGAGGTTCCGCGAGATCGACGCCAGTTCGAGCGTGCGGTTCTCGAAGCGGCCCCGGCCGGTCATGAGCTGCACGTAGTCGATCGCGAGGACGCTCAGGCCGTGCTCGGCCATCAGCCGGCGCGCCTTCGCGCGCATCTCGATGACGCCGATCCCCGCCGTGTCGTCGACGAAGAGCTGCGCCTCGGAGAGGCTGTCGAGGGCGTGGGTGATCTGGCCGTACTCGCGCTGCCCGATCTGCCCGCTCATCAGGCGGTAGCTGTCGATCTTCGCCTCGGACGCGAGCATGCGCATGAAGAGCTGCTCCTTCGACATCTCGAGGCTGAAGAAGCCCGCGACGCCCTGGTGCGTCGCGACGTGCTGGCAGATGTTGAGCACGAGGCTCGTCTTGCCCATCGAGGGGCGCGCCGCGACGATGACGAGGTCGCCGGGCTGGAAGCCGCGCGTCATCTTGTCGAGGTCGGGCAGGTGCGTGCCGACCCCCGTGATGAAGCTCTGGTGCTCGAACAGCTTCTCGATCTTCGGGAAGCTCTCGCGGACCAGGTCGCGCATCGGCACGAAGCCGGTCTTCACGCGGTCCTCGGCGACCGAGAAGATCGCGCTCTCGGCCTCGTCGAGGATCAGGTCGGCTTCCTGGTCCGCCTCGTAGGCGTTGGTGAGGATCTTGTTGGCCGAGAAGATCAGGTTCCGGAGCGTCGCCTTCTCGCGGACGATCTTCGCGTAGTACTCGACGTTGGTCGCGCGCGGCACGCCGTCGACGAGCGAGGCGATGTAGGCGGGTCCGCCCACCTCCTCGAGCTCGCCGCCCTTCTCGAGCTCCTCCTTGAGCGTCACCAGGTCGATCGGCTGGCTCCGCTCGGAGAGCGTCGTCATCTTGTCGAAGATGCGCCGGTGCGCGTCGCGGAAGAACGAGCCCGGCACCAGGATGGCCGAGGCGGTGTTGAACGTCTCGTTGTCGATGAGCACGGCGCCCAGGACCGACCGCTCCGCCTCCAGGTTGTGCGGCAGCGTGCGCTGGGCGGCCGACGAAAGGACGGCGTCCGACATGTGGAGGATTCTAGCAGGGCGGACGAACCCGGGGAACCGGACGAACCGGACGAACCCGACGAACCCGACGAACCTGACGAACCCGACGAACCTGACGAACCCGACGAACCTGACGAACCCGACGAACCCGACGAACCCGACGAACCCGACGAACCCGACGAACCCCGTACATGACGAACGCGGGCCCGGCACTGCCGGGGCCCGCGTGCGTCGTGTCGCGACGGGTCGCCTAGCTGGCGATCTCTTCCTTGACCACCTGCACGGTGAGCTGGGCGGTCACGTCCCGGTGGAGCTTCACCGGCACCTGCACGTCGCCGATCGCCTTGAGGGCGTCGGGCAGGAGGATCTTGCGGCGGTCGATCTCGAAGCCCTTCTGGAGAAGGACCTCGGCGATGTCCGCGTTCGTCACCGAGCCGTAGAGCTGCTCGTTCTCGCCCACCCGGCGGGTGATGACGATCTCGAGGGCGGCCAGGCGGGTGGCGATGGCCTGGGCGGCCTCGCGCTCCTCGCCCTCGCGCGCCTCGACGATGCGGCGCTCGCGCTCGATCCACTTCTTGTTGGCGTCGGTGGCCGGCAGGGCCAGCTTCCGCGGCAACAGGTAGTTCCGGGCGTAACCGTCGGCGACCTTGACGATCTCGCCGCGGCTGCCGAGGTGGTCGACGTGGTCTCTGAGGATGACTTCCATGACGTCTGCTTCCCCCCGCCTAGTCCGCCGCGTACGGCAGCAGCGCGATCTGCCGGGCGCGCAGGATCGCGACGCGCAGCGCGCGCTGGTGCTTCGCGCAGGTGCCCGAGATGCGGCGCGGCAGCACCTTGCCGCGCTCGGGGACGAAGCCGCTCAGGAGCTTGACGTCCTTGTAGTTGATGTCGTCGATCTTGTCCGCGCAGAACTTGCAGACCTTGCGGCGCCGAAACAGGCCCCGGCGGCCGCCGGCCTTGCCGTCGGTCTTCTTGGCGCCGGCGGCGCCCCCACGCTTGAATCCCATCGCCATGACTAGGCCTCCGACCCGTAGCTGTTATCCGACGAGTCGTCCGAGTCATCGGACGACTGCGGCCCCTCACCCGGCTGGCGGTCGGGCGGCAGCCCGCGCGCCACGCGGCGGCGCCGCGATTCCTCGACCCGGAGCGTCCGCGCCCGCTCGGCCTTGCGCTGATCCTCGTCGGTCCGGACGATCAGGTGGCGGAGCAGGCCGTCGGTCACCCGGAGCCGGCGGTCGAGCTCCTTGACGAGCTCGGCCGACCCGAGGAACACCTCGAGGACGTAGACGCCCTCCTTGTGGTGCCCGATCTCGTAGGCCAGCTTCTTGCGGCCCCAGTTCTCGGTCTTCTCGAGGGTGCCCTCGAACCGCCCGATGATCTGCTCGACCTGGGCGTGGAGATCGGTCATCTCCTGCTCGGTCGCGTCGGGCTTCATGACGTAGACCAGTTCGTACGTGCGTGCGCTCATCGCGTCTCCTTGTGGATGCCCGGCGCGCCGCGGCGCCGTGCAGCCACCGTAGTGGCAAGGAGACCCATCCCGCCTACGCGGGACCGGGGTCCTGCTGACTGTCGTTCGCGGCGTTGAACACGTTCATCACGCGTTCGATGCCCTCGGAGACGAACATCTCCGCGGCCTCGGCGGCCCGCCGCAGGGCCGCCTCCATCTCGTCGTGCTCGTCCGGCGCGAACTTCCCGAGCACGTGGCTCGCCAGCTCGCGCCGTGTGTCGCCGCGGCCCACGCCGATGCGCAGCCGCGGAAAGGCGGTCGTCCCCAGGTGCTGGATGACCGATTTCAGCCCGTTGTGCCCGCCGGCGCTGCCCTCGCGGCGCGCCCGCAGGCGCCCCAGCGGCAGGGCCACCTCGTCCACGATGACCAGGACGTCGGCCGGGTCGATGCGGTAGTAGGACGCCAGGCCCCCGACCGCCTCGCCGCTCAGGTTCATGAACGTGACCGGCTTGGCCAGCAGCACCGCGCCGCCCCCGACCGTCGCCTTCGCGACCAGCGCCTGGTGCGACTCCCGCCACCGGTCGGCCACCTGCCAGCGGTCGGCGAGGCGGTCGACGACGACGAACCCGACGTTGTGGCGCGTGTCGCGGTACTGCGGCCCGGGGTTGCCGAGGCCGGCCACGAGCTTCACTGCTACTTCTTGCCCTCGTCCTTCTCGGCCTTGCCCTTCTTGGCGGCCTCGGGCGCCCCGGCGGGCGCGGCCGCGCCGGCCTCGGGCGTCGTCTCGACGACGCGCTGGGCAATCACGTGGACGAGCATCAGGTCGGGGTCGCTCACCGGCGTCCAGGTGGCGTTGGCCGCCACGTCGCGGACGAAGATCCCCTGGCCGATGACGAGCTCCGTCACGTCGATCTCGATGGCGTCCGGGATCTGGCCCGGCAGCGACTCGATGTCGATCTCGCGGTGCAGGAAGTCGAGCACGCCGCCCTGCAGCTTGATGCTCTTCGGCTCGCCCTTCAGCACGACCGGCACGGTGACGGTGATCGGCCGGTCCATGTTCACGCGGAAGAAGTCCGCGTGCAGCATCCGGTGCGTGACCGGGTCGAGGAGGAAGTCCTTGACGAGCACGCGGGAGTCGCCGACGCCGGCCACCTTGAGGGTGATGAGCGTGTTGGCGCCCGACTCCGAGTGCAGGATCTTGAAGAGCGGCTTCGGGTCGACCGCGACCGGCAGCGGCGCCACGCCGTCGCCGTCCTTCTGGGCGCCGTAGACGACCGCGGGGAGCTGCCCCGCCGCGCGGAGGCGACGCGCCTCGTTCTTCCCCCTGGTCGACCGCTGGACCGCTTCGAGTGTGGCTTCCATGAACCTTTTCCTCTTGCCTGGACGGCCGGGCTCCCGCCCGCGCCGGCCGGGTCCGCCGGACCCGGCTTTCCTGTCTTACACGAACAGCGACGAAACCGACGTTTCCTCGTGGATGCTGCGGATGGCCTGGCCGAGGAGCCGGGCCACCGACAGCGTCACGATCTTTCCGCACTTCTCGCGCTCGCCGGTGAGCGGGATCGTGTTGGTCACGATCAGCTTGTCGACCGGCGACTTCTCGATGCGGTCGATCGCGGGCCCCGACAGCACGCCGTGGACCGCGCACGCCAGCACGCGGTCGGCCCCCGAGTCCTTGAGCGCCTGGGCGCCCTTCTGGATCGTCCCCGCCGTGTCGATGATGTCGTCCGCGATGACGCACGTGCGGCCCTCGACCTCGCCGATCACGTTCATCACCTCCGCGGTCCCGTCGTCCGACCGGCGCTTGTCGATCACCGCGAGCTCGGCGCCCAGCCGCTTCGCATACGCCCGGGCGCGCTCGGCGCCCCCGGCATCCGGCGCGACGATCGTCAGCTTCGAGAAGTCCTGGCGCGCCAGGTAGTCGATGATGACCGGCGCGGCGAACAGGTGATCCACCGGGATGTCGAAGAAGCCCTGGATCTGCGCCTTGTGCAGGTCCATCGTCAGCACGCGGTTCGTGCCGGCCGCGCTCAGCACGTTCGCCACGAGCTTGGCCGAGATCGGCACCCGGGGCTTGTCCTTGCGGTCCTGCCGCGCGTAGCCGTAGTACGGCAGCACCGCGGTGATCCGCGCCGCCGACGAGCGGCGGAAGGCGTCGGTCATGATCATGAGCTCCATCAGGTGCTCATCGACCGGCGCGCACGTCGGCTGGATGATGAAGACATCCGTGCCGCGGATGTTCTCGTCGATCTGGAACGACACCTCGGTGTCGGGGAACCGCCGCAGGCGGGCCTGCCCCATCGGCACACCCAGGAAGTCCGCGATCTCGCGCGCGAGCTGCGGGTGGGCGCTGCCCGAGAATATCTTGACGTCTCCGAAGCCGGTCGGTCGCATGCCGCTACTTGTCCCGTGGGGCGAGCGCGCCCCGCGTCTGCCGTGTCTGGTTGGGGCGGGAGGATTCGAACCTCCGAATACGGGATCCAAAGACCCGCGCCTTACCGCTTGGCCACGCCCCACCACTCCCCGCCGTGCCCGAGCGGCACGCCCGCCACGCCGCCGGGTTTGCCCGGCGCGGCCCGTGGTGCGTGGCGCAAACCCTTAGCTTATACGAGAGATACGGCTGCCGGCAAGCGCCGGCCTCAGCTTCGCCGTGTACTCGGTCCGGCTGAGCGTCCGCGTCTCCACCACCCGCCACCCGGGCCGGGCCAGATCCGACGCCGTCCGGCGGGCCGCCTCGCGCCGCTCGAACAGCCCATAGACCGCGGATCCGCTGCCCGACATCGCCGCCAGCACCGCCCCCGACTCCAGCAGCGCCTGGCGGATCCGCCCGATCGTCGGGTGGTGGCGGACCACCGCCGGCTCGAGGTCGTTCCGCAGGGTCGTGGCCCAGGCGGGCCAGTGCCCCGGCACCGGCCGCGGGGTCGGCAGCCGCCGCCGGCGCGGTTCCCCGTCGAACCAGCCGTAGGCCTCGGCCGTCGCCACGCCGAAGCCGGGCCGGACCACCACCACGTGCACGCGCGGGAGGTCCGCCAGCGGGTAGATGTCGTCGCCGCGTCCCAGGCCGAGCGCCGTCCCCCCGACGAGGAAGAACGGCACGTCCGCCCCGACCCTGGCGCCGAGCCGGCTCAGGGTCGCCAGGTCCACGTCGAGCCCCCACACCCGGCTCAGGCCCACGAGCGCCATCGCCGCGTCGGCGCTGCCGCCGCCCAGGCCGGCCTCGGCGGGAATCCGCTTCGTCAGCCGGATCAGGACGTCGCGGGGCTCGGCCGCGCGCCCCGCCCGCGCGCTCCGCCACAGGAGCGACGCCGCCTTCCAGACCAGGTTGCGCCGGTCGGTCGGCACGTCCGGGTCGTCGCACTCGATCACGAAGCGGCCCCGGCGCGGGACGAACGACACCGTGTCGTGCAGGGCGAGCGCCTGGAAGACGGTGCGGAGGTCGTGGTACCCGTCGGGCCGGAGCCCGAGCACCCGGAGGTCGAGGTTCACCTTGGCGAAGGCGGGCAGCGAGAAGCCGGCGGCGGACATGGCGGCAGTGGACCTCGGCATCATCGGGAGCGGGGGCTCGTCGCGCCGGTGCCGCCGTCGCGCAGGGGCGCCACCGACTTCAGCTCGTCGAGGGTCATCGGCCGTGTGCCGTCCGGCACCGCGACCTCGAAGGCCTCGGGGACGATGGGCACGTTCACCTGGAGCTGGGAGACGGCGGCGCCCAGGTCCACGCCCGGCGCGCGGAGCCGCACCTGGCGGGGGTAGCCGTTCAGGAGGTCGTCGTAGTCGACATGCCAGTCGCCGACGTCCGCCGCGGCGACGCGCCACGCGCCCGCCTCCTGGCGCAGGTACACGGTGCGGTCGCCACCGACGACGACGCTGCGCCAGCCGCCGGGCCAGGCGCGGCCATCGGCGGGCGCCGGGTCGTCGGCGACACAACCGGTGAGGAGCAGCCGGAGATCCGCGGCGCCGAGGGCCAGCCCGGTCAGCCGCTCGAGGACCTCGCCCACGTCGGCCGGGTCGAGGACCCGCTGGTCGCGCGGCAGCAGCAGCACGCCCCGGCCGTCGCGGGCCGCGAGGATGAAGACGGGCGGCCCGAAGGGCGCGACCGCCTCGAGGCGCACCGAGCGCGGCGCCTCGAGCCCGGCGATCAGGCGGCCACGCACCCGCTGGTCACCCGCGCGGCCCGCCAGGCGCAGTTCGGCCGTCAGCGTGCGCAGGCCGGCGCAGTGGCCGGTCGCGGCGGCAAAGGCGGCGAGGGCGGACGGGTCGGGGGTGGACGTGCCGGAGGGACGCGGGGGCAGGCGCGCCGCGCAGCCGACGGACAGGGCGAGGGCCACCGCGATGGCCGGGCGGAGGCGCGCGGGGGTCATTTCCGCCGGCCGAGGTCCCGGATCTTGCGCTCGATCGCGGGCCGGTCGATGTCGTCGCCGTCGCCCGCCAGGGCGCGGCGCCAGGCGGCGATCGCCTCGTCCTTGCGGCCCAGGCGCGCGAGCACGTCGCCGTAGTGCTCCTGGATCACCGAGTTGTCGCCGAGGCGGGACGCGGCGGAGGCGAGGTGCGGCTCGGCGTCGGCGTAGCGGCCCTGCTTGAAGAGCGCCCACCCCAGGCTGTCCTCGTAGGCCGGGTTGCCCGGCTCCACCTTGAGGGCGCGCTCGATCAGGGTGACGGCCTCGTCGAGGCGCTCCCCGCGATCGGCGAGCATGTAGCCGAGGTAGTTGAGGGCGGGCGCGTGCAGGGGGTCGCGCGCGATGATGCGGCGGAACTCGCGCTCGGCGTCGGCGTAGCGGCCGGCGTCCTCGTAGACGGCGCCGAGCTGCAGGATCAGGCCCGCGTTCCCCTCCCCCTCGCCCCGCGACGTCGCGTCGTCCAGCACGCGCACCGCATCGTCGTAGCGCTTCTGGCTGCTGTAGAAGTCGGCGAGCGCGACGACGCGGGCGAGCGAGTCGGGCTCGGCCTTGACGGCGCGCTCGAGCAGATCGGCGCCGGCCGACGCGCGGCCGGCCTTGGCGAGGGCATCGGCCAGGTAGCTGGCGTAGCGCCCGTCGGCCGGCTGCAGCTCCCGCGCGGTCGTGAACGCGTCGACGGCGGCCTTCGGCTCGTCGAGGCGCATGTGGGCGAAGCCGAGCTGCGCCATGAGCAGCGCGCCATCCGCCTCGCGGCCGCGCGAGCGGGCGGCGGCGTCGCCGGCAAACGGCGTCAGCGTCTCCACGACGCCGCGGTAGTCCTTCTGCTCGAAGAGCGCGAGCGACAGCGCGTAGAGGCCCGAGATGCTCGTCGGGTCGAGCGCGACCAGCGCGCGCGCCGCGGTGACGGCGGCCTCCCCGTGCCCGAGCTGCCGCTCGGCCGACGACAGCAGGTACAACGCGCGGGCGTCGGCGGGGTTCTCGCGGGTGAAGTCGGCGAGCTCGTCGCGGGCCCGCTCGGCGCCCTCGCCGTCCGGGACGTTGAGCAGTGCCGCCCAGAAGCGCAACCGCAGGTCGCGGCTCGGGTTCTCGACCGCGTCGATGGCCTCCGCGTACGCGTCGGCGGCCTCGCCGAAGCGGCGCTCGCGCTCGAGCAGCTCGCCCGCCGAGACCATGTACCGCGGGCTGATGGCGCCGGCCTGCCGGAGCGCGTCGATGGCGGCGTCCACCTCGCCGAGCGCGAGCCGCGCCTGGGCGAGCAGGGTGAACGGCTCCGCCGCGTAGGGCGCCTGCGACGTCACGTTCTGGAGGACCGGCAGGGCGTCCTTCGGCCGCCGCGCCTCGAGGTACATCCGCGCGAGGGTGAGCTGCAGGTTCAGGTCGGTCGCGACCGTCGGGGTGCTGACGATCCTCGCGAGGTGGTCGATGGCCTCGTCGCGGAGCGACTCCGGGCTCCGGCCGGCGGGCGCCTGCTCCATGCCCTGGGCCCAGGCGGAGTACACGAGGCCGAGGATGCGGTGTCCCTCGATGTTGTCGGGGTCGAGCGCGACGGCCTTGGCGGCGGCGGCCGCCGCCTCGACGGGCTCGTTCTGGCGGGCATGGAAGCCGGCCAGCTCGGCGTAGAGCTCGGCCGCGTCGGGGTCGAGCGCGATGGCCCGGTCGAGCGCGGCCCGCGACCCGGCGAGGTCGCCCTGGGCCTCGAGGCGGCGCGCCTCCATGAACTCGAAGTACGCCTGGCCCTTCGTCGCGGCGGGCTGGCCGGCCTGCGCGAACACCGGCGAGACGAGCGTGAGCGACACCAGGCAGGCGGCCGCGATCCTCATACTTCGCATCTTACCCCGACGTCCGCCGCGCGGCCCGCCGTCCCGCGTATACTGGAGGCATGCCCGTGGACCCCGAACTGCTCGAGATCCTCGCCTGCCCGGCGTGCAAGACGCCGGTGACGCTGGTGAAGGACGGGACGGCCCTCAAGTGCGCCACCTGCCACCGCGTCTACCCGATCAAGGACGACATCCCGGTGATGCTGATCGACGAGGCGACGGTCGAGCCCTGACGGCCCGTGATGCCCAGGATCACCCCGGGCGGAGCCGGGGGGTGAAGATCCTCCTCGTCCGCCTGCGCCTCATCGGCGACGTGGTCTTCACGACCCCGGCCATCCGCGGCGTCCGGCGGGCCTTTCCCGACGCCGACATCACCTACCTGGTCGAGCCCGCGGCCGCCCCCGTCGTCCGCCACAACCCGCACCTCGATCGCGTCGTCGTGGCCGAGCGGCCCCGGGGCGTCCGCCGGCTGGCGTACGACATCGGCCTGGCGCGCCGGCTGCGGCGCGAGCGCTTCGACCTGGTCATCGACTTCCACGGGGGCCCCCGCAGCGCCTGGCTGACGGCGGCCACGGGCGCACCGAGGCGCCTGGGATACGCGATTCCCGGGCGGCGCTGGCCCTACACCGCGCGGGCGCCATGGACGCCCGCCCTGCTGCCGCCGCGGCATTCGGTCGAGAACCAGTGGGACCTGCTGGCGCTCCTGGGCGTGGCGCCGCCGGATCGCGAGACCGACCCGGTGGAGATGCCCGAGGCGCCCGGCGCGGCGGCCCGCGTCGCGGCCAGGCTGGCCGCGGCCGGGGTGCCGCCGGAGGCCCGGCTCGCAGTGCTGCACGTGAGCGCGGGCAACCCGTTCCGGCGCTGGCCGGCGGCGGCGTTCGCCGAGGTGGCGGCCGCGCTGGCCGGCGAGGACACGGCGGCGCGCATTATCATCACCTCGGGTCCCTCGGAGGCGGCCGCCGCCGAGGGGGTGGCCGAGGCCGCCCGGGGCCTCGCGGGCGCCGCGGCGGGACGGATCGTGCGGTGCGGCGAGTTCGACCTCGAGGAGCTGCGCGCCCTGGTCGGGCGGGCGGCGCTCTACGTCGGGGGCGACAGCGGGCCGCTGCACATCGCGGCGACGACCGGCACGCCGGTGGTCGGCCTGTTCGGCCCGACGCTGCCGGAGCGCTCGCTGCCCTGGCGGGCCGCGGCCGCGGCCGCCGTGGCCGTCGACGCGGGGCCACTGCCGTGCCGGCCGTGCCACCAGCGGCACTGCGTGCCGGGCGACTTCCGGTGCCTGACCCGGATCACGCCGGCGCAGGTGGTGGCCGCCGCCCGCTCGGTGGGCAGCCGGCGGACGTGGACGGAGACCGACGGAACGGGGACGACACCAGGATGACGACCCTCTCGCTGACGGCGGGCGTACCGCCGCGGGACCGCGTGGAGCTGGCAGGCCTGGCCGCGATGCTGGGCCTGGTGGCGGCGCTGCAGCTGTCGATCGCCGTCTCGCAGGTCCTGCTGACGGTCGCCATCCTCTGCTGGCTCGCCGCGCACCTCACGCGCCACGAGCGTCTCGAGGCGCCGGCGTTCTTCTGGCCGCTGGCGGCCTACGCGGCCTTCACGCTGGTGTCGGCGGGCTTCTCGCGCGACCCCGTGACGAGCGTCGTGGACTGCAAGCAGCTCGCCCTGTTCATGCTGGTGCCCGTCGTGTACGACCTGGCGCGGGGCGCGCGGGCGCGGTCGGTGCTGACCGTGATCCTGACCATCGGCGCGGCGAGCGCGCTCGTCGGCATCGTGCAGTACGGCGTGCTCAACTACGACAACCTCGGGCGGCGGCCCCAGGGCACGCTGTCGCACTGGATGACCTACTCGGGGACGCTGATGCTGGTCATCACCGCGGCGGTGGCGCGGCTGCTCTACGACCGCCGCGACCGGATGTGGGCCGCGGCGATCATGCCGGCGCTCATCGTCGGACTCGTCCTCACCTTCACGCGGAGCGCGTGGGTCGGCGCGGCGGTGGGCGTGGGCGTCCTCTTCCTGACGAAGGACTTCCGCCTCGTGGCGCTGCTGCCCATCCTCGTCGCCGGGGTGGTCGCGCTGGCCCCACCGCAGCTCACCGACCGCGTGTACTCGATGTTCGACATGAACGACCCGACGAACCGGGACCGGGTCGCGATGCTGGAGGCGGGGGTGGCGATCGTGCGGGACCACCCGATCACGGGGGTAGGGCCGGACATGGTCAGCGTGGTCTACCCGGACTACCGCGTGCCGGACGCGGTGCAGGCGGACAACCCGCACCTGCACAACGTGCCGATGCAGATCGCGGCGGAGCGGGGCCTGCCCGCGCTCGCGCTGTGGCTCTGGTTCGTCGTCTCGGCCGCGGCCGGCCTCTTCTCGCTGCTCCGGCGCAGCCGGCACCGCCCGCTCGCCGCGGCGGGGCTCGGCGCCATCACGGCGATGCTCGCCGCGGGGCTGTTCGAGTACAACTTCGGCGACTCCGAGTTCCTGATGCTGCTGCTGGTCCTCATCACCCTGCCCTTCGCGGCGGACCGCGACGGAGGCCTGCCGTGACGCCCGGCGCCCTCCCCGAGCTGCCGCCGCTCGCCGCCGCGCGCGCCGCCGAGATCGTCGGGCGCTTCGGCCGGAGCAAGCTGGTCATCGTCGGCGACGTGATGCTGGACCAGTTCCTCGTCGGGCGGGTCAACCGGATCTCGCCCGAGGCCCCGGTGCCGGTCGTCGAGTTCGACCACGAGGAGCACCGGCTCGGCGGCGCCGCGAACGTGGCGCACAACGCGCGCGCGCTCGGGGCCGCGGTGGAGCTCATCGGCGTGATCGGGCGCGACATCGCGGGCGATCACCTGCTGGCCGACATGCGGGCGAAGGGCCTCGGCGTCGCCGGGCTCGTCACCGCCGAGGGGCGGCGGACGACGACCAAGGTCCGTCTCGTCACCGACCGCAACCAGCAGGTGGCGCGGATCGACTACGAGACCGACGCCGACCTCGACGAGCCGCTCGAGGACGCGCTGACCGCCCAGCTCGAGTCGCGCGGCGACCAGGCAGGCGCCATCGTCATCTCCGACTACCTCAAGGGCGTCGTGACGCGCCGGCTGGTCGCGAGCGTGATCGCCTACGCGGCCCCCCGCGGCATCCCGGTGCTCGTCGATCCGAAGATTCCGCACCTGGCGTACTACGGCGGCGCCACGCTCGTCACGCCGAACAACAGCGAGGCCGAGGCGGCGACCCACCTCCGCATCCGCACGCACGAGGACGCGCGCGGGGCCGCGCGCGTGCTGCTCGAACGGTCCGGCACCGCCGGGGCGTTGATCACGCGCGGCGAGCACGGCATGTGGCTCGCCCACGACGGCGTCGAGGGCTACCTGCCGGCGACCGCCCGCGAGGTGTCGGACGTCACGGGCGCGGGCGACACCGTCATCGCCACGCTCGGCCTCGGCCTGGCCGCCGGGGCCACGCCCGCCGAGGCCGCCCGCCTCGCCAACGAGGCCGCCGGCATCGTCGTCGGCAAGTTCGGCCCGGCGACCGTGTCGCCCGACGAGTTGCTGGCGCGTTTCTAGGTCCGTGCCCCTGGCGGGACACGGAGACTCGGAGAAGACCCCGGCGGCACGGAGAGGCATCGTTATGCGGCCAGCCCGGTTCGACAGCCGTGCCGGAGCAGACGACGACTTCCGTGTCGCCTGCCTTCCTCCGTGTCTCGGTGTCCTCCGGCTGCGCCGCTTCCGGCTCAGTGCCGGAAGTGCCGCTTCCCGGTGAAGACCATCGCGAGGCCGTGTTCGTCGGCGGCGGCGATGACCTCGGCGTCACGCACCGATCCCCCCGGCTGCACGACGGCCGTCGCGCCGGCGGCGGCGACGGCATCGAGGCCGTCCCGGAACGGGAAGAAGGCGTCGGAGGCGGCGACCGACCCGGCGAGCGACCGCGCTGCGGCGCTGTCGGCCGACCAGCCCGCCGCCTTCATGGTGGCCAGCTTCACCGCGTCGACCCGGCTCATCTGGCCGGCGCCAATCGCGAGGGTGCGCACGGCGTCGGTGAAGATGACGGTGTTCGACTTGACGTGGGCCATCACGCGCCAGGCGAACCGCAGGGCCTGCCACTCCTCCGGCGTCGGGGCCCGCTTCGTCACGACCGTGATCTGGTCGTCCGGCCACGGCGCCTGCGCCTCGGGCACCTGGTCGCGCTCCTGCAGGAGCAGCGCGCCGAGCACGGAGCGGAACTCGCGGCGCAGCCCGACGGCGCCGCCGCCCTGCCGGATGCCCGCGAAGTCGGCGGTCACCACCCGCAGGTTCTTCTTCGTCGCGAGGATCGGCCGCGCCGCCTCGTCCACCGACGGCGCCACCACCGCCTCGATGAACGTCGAGACGATCGCGCGCGCGGTGTCCTCGTCCACCGGCCGGTTCAACCCGACGATGCCGCCGAACGCCGACAGGGGGTCGGCCTCGCGCGCCCGGACGTACGCCTCGGCAATGGTCGCGCCTGTCGCGGCGCCGCACGGATTGGTGTGCTTGATGACCACCGCCGCCGGCTCGTCGAACTCGAGCGCGATCCGGGCCGCGGCGTCGAGGTCGAGCAGGTTCGTGAACGACAGTTCCTTCCCCTGCAGCACCGCCGGCGCCCCGAGCCCGGCGGCGGGCTCGAGGCCGTACCAGGCCGCGGGCTGGTGGGGGTTCTCGCCGTAGCGCAGGTCCCGGATCTTCCGCGCCTCGAGGACGAGGCGGTCGGGCGCGAAGGGCGCCACCCCGGCCGCGCGCGTGAACGACGCCCCTTCCGCCGTCACCTCGGCCAGCGTGGCGGCAATCGCGCCGTCGTAGCTCGCGGTGTGGGCGAAGGCGCGGCGGGCCAGGTCGAAGCGGTACGCGGGCGTCGGCCCGCCGTCCGCGTCGAGGGCGGCCAGCACGCCGGCGTAGTCGGACGGCGCCACGACCACGAGCACGTCGCGGAAGTTCTTCGCGGCCGCACGGACCATGCTCGGGCCGCCGATGTCGATCTGCTCGACCAGATCGTCGAAGCCGATGCCGGGCCGGGCCGCGGTCTCGACGAACGGATACAGGTTCACGCAGACGACGTCGACGAGGCCGATGCCGTGGCCCGAGGCCGCCGCCAGGTCGTCCGGATGGTCGCGCCGCGCGAGGATGCCGCCGTGCACGAGGGGGTGGAGGGTCTTCACCCGGCCGTCCATCATCTCGGGAAAGCCCGTCACGTCCGAGACGTTGACGACCGGCAGGCCGGCGTCGGCAATCGCGCGGGCGGTGCCGCCCGTCGAAACGAGCTCGAAACCCCGCTCGGCGAGGCCCCGGGCGAAGTCCACCAGGCCGGTCTTGTCGGAAACACTCAGGATTGCACGTCGCATACGCGGTGGGTCCTCAGAAATACGAATAAACGACGAAAACAGACCCATTCGGTGAATGAATCGGGCCCATCTTCAAAATTGACACCCCTGTGACCGCCCAGTATCATCCCGGTGCGGTCCAGCTGTGCGGGACCCGGCGGGAGGCCGCGTGCGCGGCCTTCTGTAGGTACCCGACTCATCACTGAGTGGGTTGGGGGTCGGACAGTCAGGTGGCTCAGCCACTAGCAAGCCAGGAAGAAGAACGATGCGCATTACAGGCAAGGTCAAGTGGTTCAATAACGCCAAGGGGTACGGGTTCATCGAACGCGAAGGCGGCTCCGACGTGTTCGTTCACTACTCGGCGATCCAGGGCTCCGGCTTCCGCTCCCTCGAAGAGGGCCAGAGTGTCGAGTTCGAGATCGTCGACGGCCCCAAGGGCCCGCAGGCCGGCAACGTCGTCCGCATCTGACCACCTTGACTGAGCTGGTGCCGGGCCTGCGCTCGGCACCGGCACGCTAGCCCCCCGCCAGCGTCTTCGCCGTCAGCGTCACCTTCCCCTCCTTCATCGCCACCCGGAACGCCACCTCCCGGCCGCCGGCCCCGAGCTTCTTCACCTGCGCCTCGACCAGCGCCTGGAAGCGGTCGTAGGCGATCGGCGGCTCACCAGCGGCGCTCCTGGCCGACTCGAGCTGCTCGAACAGCTCACGCACGCGACCGCCCTCCGCCGCCGGGTCGCGCAGGCTCGTGACATGCACCACCTCGTCACGGCGCCGCGTCCCCGCGGCGGCGCGCCCGGGCGCCGGGGCGGGGGGCGCCGGCGATGGCGGCGGCGCCGCGGGCGCCCGCGGGGCCCGGCGGCCCCCGACGGGACGCCCCTCCTCCTGCGCGCGCAGGTTGCGCTCCCAGAGCTCGCAGAACGACGCGAAGCGCGCCTGCAGCGTCTGGAAGCGGAACCGGTCCGCGGTGTTCTGGATGTGCCCGCGATCGTAGCGCTTCACCAGCGCCTCGACGCGCGTCCGGGTCTCCCACGGCAGCCGCGGGAGCCGGCCCGCGAAGAACATCGTGTACTCCGCCTCCAGCCGCTTGAGCTCGGCCTCGAGGCTTCGCATCTCGCGCTCGAACTCGGAGGTGGGGGGCATCGGCGACGTGTCTCAGGTCTGTCCGGCGGCAGGCGCCGGGCTACGGCAGCAGCAGGAACCAGATGAGCGGCAGCCAGAGCTCGCGCGCGTGCGGCACCGGGCGGTCGTCGATGAGCACCTCGCAGCCCTCGACGGCCCCGACGATCTCGAACAGGTCGCGGAGCGCCAGCGCCGACTCCGGGAAGAACCGCGCGCGGTGCCGGAGGCCGGGCCCGGCCCCCGTCTCGCGGTACTCCGCCGACTGGCGCGCCAGCGCCACGGCCCGCTCGTACGACGCGCCGGCGAACGCCGGGAACACCAGGGTGACCGAGAACGGCAGTTCCCGGCGGCCGAACAGCGCCTCGTACAGCTCGGGGTCGAGCGCGGCGAGCTCGTCGGCCGTCGGCTCTTCGGGCCGTTCCACGTACGGCCAGAACCGCTCCACCGGACGGTACTTTCGCTCGGTCACGGACATGATCGAGGAATCGTATCACGCACGCCCTTCCCTGCTATCCTCTGGACCGTGCCGTCGTTCCGCGCCATTCCGTCCATCGACGACCTCCGCCAGCGGCCGGGCGTCCAGGCCCTCGAGGCGGCGTTCGGCGCGACGGCGGTGGTGCAGGCGCTGCGCGACGCGGCCGCGGGCGTGCGCGCGATGCTCGCCGGCGGCGGCGACCCGGGCGCCGCGCCGGCCGTCGCCGACGGCATCGAGGCGACGGCCCGCGCGGCCCTCGAAGGGCGGTTCCGCGGCTCGCTCCGGCCCGTCATCAACGCCACCGGCGTCGTCATCCACACCAACCTCGGCCGCGCCCCGCTCGCCGAGCCGGCCATCGCGCGCCTCGTCGAGGTCGCGCGGGGCTACTCGAACCTCGAGTACGACCTGGTCCGCGGCGCGCGCGGGTCGCGCACGGTCCACGCCGAGCCCCTCGTCACCGCCCTGACCGGCGCCGAGGCCGCCGTCGTCGTCAACAACAACGCGGCCGCGACGATGCTGGTGCTGGCGGGACTCGCCGCCGGACGCGAGGTCATCATCTCGCGCGGCGAGCTCGTCGAGATCGGCGGGGGCTTCCGCGTCCCCGACGTCCTGCGGCAGTCGGGGGCGCGGCTGCGCGAGGTCGGCACGACGAACCGCACGCGCGTCGCCGACTTCTCGGCCGCGATCGGCCCGGCCACCGCCCTCATCCTGCGGGTGCACCCGTCGAACTTCCGCGTCGAGGGCTTCACCGAGCAGCCTTCGATCGCCGAGACGGTCGAGGCCGGCCGGGCGCGCGGCGTGCCCGTGGCGTACGACATCGGGAGTGGCCTGCTCGCGGGCGACCTCGCCGGCGAGCCCGACGTCCGCCGCGCCATCGCCGCGGGCGCCGCGCTCGTCTGCTTCAGCGGCGACAAGCTGCTCGGCGGCCCGCAGGCCGGCATCGTCGCGGGGCAGGCGGCCCTCGTCGACCAGCTGCGCCGCCACCCCCTGATGCGCGCCCTCCGCGTCGACAAGCTCACGCTCGCGGCCCTCGAGGCCACCCTCGCCGAGCACCTCGCCGGCCGCGCCACGACGACGGTCCCCGTGCCCCACATGCTGGGCCTGGCGGCCGGGGCCGTGGCCAGCCGCGCCGCCGCGCTCCGGGACGCGCTGGCCGGGCCGGACTGGGACGTGGCGCTCGTACCCGGCGCCTCCGCGGTCGGCGGAGGGGCGGCCCCTGGCGTGGACATCCCGACGACGCTGGTGGCGCTCACCCACGCGGCGCTCTCCGCCGCCGACGTCGAGGCCAGGCTGCGGGGCGGCGACCCCGCCATCGTCGCGCGCATCCAGGACGAGCGCGTGGTCCTCGACCTCAGGACGGTCGCCGAGCGACAGGACGCCGCAGTCACGGCCGCGCTGCTGGCCCTCCGCTGACCCCCGGCTCGAACGGCCCGAGGGCCGCGCGGACCGCCTCGTCGCTGACCGCGCCGAAGTGGTCGTAGAACTGTCCGACGGCGAAGAACTCGCGCGGCATGTAGAGACACACCACCTCGTCCGCCTCGGCGGCCAGCCGGGCGACGGCATCGGGCGGCGCGACCGGCGTGGCCACGACGATGCGCCCGGGCCCCCTGGCGCGGATCGCGCGGATGGCCGCGAGCATCGTCGACCCCGTGGCGATGCCGTCGTCGACGATGATGACCAGCCGGCCGGACGGGTCGAGCGCCGTCCGCAGCGGGGTGTACTCCTTCCGCCGCCGGGCCATCACGCGGCGCTGCTCTGCGACTTCACTGTCGAGTTGCGCCTCGGTGACGCCCGCCGCGCGCGCCTCGTCGGTGAGCAGGACGCGGCCCGACTCGTCGACCGCGCCCAGGGCCAGCTCTTCATGACCCGGCGCCCGCAGCTTGTGGACCAGGACGACGTCGAGGTCGCCACCAAGGGCCTGGGCCAGGGCGCGGGCCATGGGGACGCCGCCGCGAGGCACGCCGAGCACCAGCGGGCGCCGGCCCGTGTACGACGTGAGCCGCTGGGCCAGCAGCGCGGCCGCCTCGGCCCGATCGAAGAAGCGCATGGTGTCCTCCACCTCGTGGCGGAGCAACCCGCGTTCCAGCCTCCGGAGCCGGCCGGGTACGGCCCGTGATCTGCAGATCGTGGGGGACCTTGCCCCGTTTCGCCGGAAACCCGGCGCCGGGGTGAGCGGCGTCCGCCACCGGGGTACGCCGATGGACGACCAGGCCCGGGTCATCGCCTTCCTGTCGGAGCCGCGCCACCACGGCCTGGCCGAGCCGGTCGAGCGCGTGGAGACGCACAGCGCCATCGTCTTGCTTGCCGGCGGGCTCGCCTACAAGCTCAAGCGGGCGGTGCGCTACGACTACCTGGACTTCTCGACCCTCGAGCGCCGGCGCCTGGCCTGCGAGGCCGAGGTGGCCCTCAACCGGCGGACCGCGCCCGACCTGTACCTCGGCGTCGTGCCCGTGACGGAAGGCCCCGGCGGCGCGCTGGCCCTCGATGGACCCGGGCGGGCCGTCGAGTGGCTCGTGGTGATGCGCCGGTTCGACCAGGACGCGCTCTTCGACCGCCTCGCCGCGAACGGACGCCTGCCACTCCCCCTGATGCCCGCGCTCGCCACGGCGGTCGCGCGGCTGCACGCGGCGGCGGCCGTCCGCCCGGACCATGGCGGGGTGGCAGGCATGGCCTGGGTGATCGACGGCAACGCCGCCGACTTCGACCCGCAGCCCGGCGACTGGCCCGCGGGCCTCCCGCGGGCCGTGACCCTCGCGGCGCGGGCCGCCCTCGACAGGCACGCGGACACCCTGGAGCGCCGCCGCGCCGCGGGACACGTGCGGCAGTGCCACGGGGACCTGCACCTCCGCAACATCGTGCTGCTCGACGGGCGCCCGGTGCTGTTCGACGGCATCGAGTTCAACGACCGCATCGCGTGCGTCGACGTCGTCTACGACCTGGCCTTCCTGCTGATGGACCTGCTCCGGCGGGAGCTTCCCGCGCACGCGTCGGCGGTCTTCAACCACTACTTCGCGGTGGCGGACGAGGACGAGGGCCTGGCGCTGCTGCCGCTCTTCCTGTCGTGCCGCGCGGCCGTGCGCGCCAAGACCAGCGCGGCGGCCGCCCGGCTGCAGCCGGAGCCAGCGGCGGCACAAGCGTCGTGGCGCCTGGCGCACGCGTACCTCCGCCAGGCGGCCGCGCTCCTGGAACCGCGACCGGTCACCGTCATCGCGATCGGCGGGCTGTCGGGCGCCGGGAAGTCGACGCTCGCGGCGCGGCTGGCCCCGGCCCTCGGGGTGGCGCCTGGCGCGCTGGTGCTCCGGAGCGACGTCGTCCGCAAACACCTCCTCGGCGCGGCCCTCGAGGACCGGCTCGGCCCCGACGGCTACACCGCGGCTGTCACGCGGCGCGTGTACGCGGCGCTCGCCGCGCGGGCACGCGCCGCCGCGGCCGCGGGGCACTCGGTGATCGTGGACGCCGTCTTCGCCGCGCCGGACACGCGGGCGGCGGTGGCCGCCGCGGCGGCTGGCGCCGGGGTGCGGTTCACCGGCCTCTGGCTGGAGGCGCCGGCCCACACGCTGCGGACGCGGCTGGCCGCGCGTGTCGGCGATGTCTCCGACGCGACGCCGGAGGTGCTCGAGGGGCAGCACCGGAGGGGCACACTGGCGTGGCACCTCGTCGACGCCGTGGGAGACCCGGCGGCGACCGAGCGCCACGCCCGCGAGGTCCTCGACCGCGGGTAGGCGCCACCCACCCGCGGGTCACGCGACGACGACAACGTCGCGATGCGCGCAGATCGCCCGCAGGGTCTCGGTGATGTCGCCGGCCGGCAGGCCGCCCGCCTCGGCGAACAGGATCACGTCGTTCAACGACAGCAGGCCGAGCAGCAGGCCACGGTCGTCCACCACCGGCAGGCGCCGTACGCGGTGCGCGCGCATGCGGGCGAGCGCGTCATGGACCCCGTCCTCGGGACCGACACCGACGAGGCGGCCGCTCGTGACCTCCCCCACGGTGATGCGGGAGGCCAGCCGGTCGCGCGTGGCCACCGCCATGCAGATGTCGCGGTCGGTGACGACTCCCATCACGTGTCCCGCCTCGTCGAGCACCGGCAGGATGCCGCAGTCACGGTCCCACATCTGCTTGGCGGCGGCGGCGAGGTTGTCGTCCCGGCGGCACGACGCCACGTCCGGCGTCATCAGTTCACGGACCTTCGCAGTCATGGCCCTTGCCTCCTGCCCGGGCGCGCGGGCGGCTGGCGCCACGGCCTTCCGGCCGCCACCGGGCGTCGGGTACCCGGTGCAAGAAACAGACCCCGGGCGCCTCGCCCGCCGGGGCCTGAAAGCGCGGGGCGTCCGCCGCACCGCCCCGGTGCTGCCGCCCGCCCGGCAGGACCGCGCTATAGTGCGCCCGACAGGAGTCCACCACGCATGCCCTTCGAACCCTTCGCCCTCGAGCAGTTCCAGTCCCAGTGGGAACGCACGGTCGACCTGAACCTGGCCGACAGCAGCGTCAAGTGCCTCCAGACCCGCGAGTGGCTCACGCCGGACGACGAGGCGGCGCTCCTCGACACGGGGCTGTTCTACCCCGAGGTCAACGGCACCACGGAGCTTCGCGACCGGATCGCCGCCCTGTACCCCGGCGCCACGCGCGCGAACGTGCTCGTGACGGTCGGCGCGGCCCAGGCCAACAGCCTCGTGTGCCAGGCCCTGCTCGAGCCGGGCGACGAGGTCGTCGTCATCTCGCCCGGCTACCGCCAGGTCTGGGGGCTGGCCCGGTCGGCGGGCTGCCTGGTACGGGAGGTCGCCCTGGACCCCTCCCGGGCCTGGCGGCTCGACCTCGACGCGCTCGACGCGGCCGTGACGCCTCGCACGAAGCTCGTCGCCGTGGTGAACCCCAACAACCCGACCGGGACCATCCTCGCGGAAGCCGAGGCCGCCCGGATCGTCGCGGCATGCGCCCGCGTCGGCGCCTGGCTGCACGCCGACGAGGTCTATGCCGGCACCGAACGCGGCGGCGCCCCGGAGACCGCCACCTTCTGGGGACGCTACGACAGGCTCGTCTGCACGAACAGCCTGTCGAAGGCCTATGGCCTGGCGGGGCTCAGGATCGGCTGGGCGGTTGCCGGCCCGGACGTCGTCGAGGCCCTGTGGCGGCGCCACGAGTACCTCGTCATCGCCGCCGCCGCCCCCAGCATGACGCTGGCCGCCATCGCCCTCCGGCCCGAGCGGCGGGCGGCGCTCCTCGCGCGCCAGCGGGCGCTGACCGAGGCGGGCTGGCGTGTGATGGATGCGTGGATCGCCGGGCGGAACGGGCGGGTCACCGTGACGCCCGCGGCGGCCACCGCGATCGCCTTCGTTCGCTGCCACCTGCCGGGTGGGTCGGTGGCGCTCGCCGACCGCATCCGCGCGGAGGCGAGCGTGCTCGTGGCGCCGGGGGCACTGCTCGGCGCCGAGGACCACCTGCGCATCACGGTGGGCTACGAGCCGGACACGGTCCGCGAAGCGCTCGACCGGATCACGCGGGTAATTGAGGCGGGAAGGTGCGATTGAAGATTGAAGATTGAAGATTGCAGATTGAGGAGGGATGGCGGGTGCCGCGGGTCCCGGCGGAACCCGCGGCCTCCGGATCCAGGGGTCTTCAGAAGATCGTGCTGACCGACGCGGCGGCCCAGTCCATCACGCGGGCCGGCAGGACGCCCAGGTAGAGCACGCCGGCGACCGACAGGGCCAGGCCGGCGAGGGCGGCCGAGGTCAGCGGGGCGGGCACCGGGCGCGCGTCGCGTTCCGACATGAACATCATGACGACGACGCGCAGGTAGAAGAAGACCGAGACGACGCTCGAGAGCACGCCGATGATGGCGAGCCAGTAGTAGCCCGAGCCGACCGCCGCGCTGAAGATGTACCACTTGCCGATGAAGCCGGCCGTCGGCGGGAAGCCGCCGAGCGACAGCAGGAAGACCGTCATCAGGACGGCCAGCACCGGGTGTGACTGCCCCAGCCCGGCGTAGTCGCGCAGGTCGTCGTTGGCGCGCTCCTTCGTCCCGAGCAGCGCGATGACGCCGAAGGCGCCGAGGTTGGTGAGCGCGTAGGCGGCCAGGTAGTAGAGGATCGCCGCCTTGCCGACGTCGTTGCCGGCCACGAGGCCGACGATCAGGTAGCCGCCGTGCGCGATGCTCGAGTACGCGAGCATCCGCTTCAGGCTCGTCTGCGCGACGCCGACGACGGTCCCGACGATCATCGTCGCCGCGGCGATGGCCCAGAGCACGGGCGCCCAGTCGGTGATCATCGGCTCGAGCGCGGACAGGAACACGCGGGCGAACGCGGCCACGGCGGCGGCCTTGACGCCGGTCGACATGAACCCGGTCACGACCGCCGGGGCGCCCTCGTAGGCGTCCGGCGACCACATGTGGAACGGCACGGCCGCCACCTTGAACCCGAAGCCGACGATCAGCAGGCCCATGGCGAGCAGGATCATCGGGTTGCCCGTCATCGACTGCGCCGCGATGACGCTGCCGACGCGGTCGAGGCTGGTGCTGCCCGTCACGCCGTAGATGAACGCGATGCCATAGAGGAAGAAGGAGCTGGCGAAGGCGCCGAGGAAGAAGTACTTGAACGCGGCCTCGGCGCCCGAGGGCCTGTCGCGCCGGAGGCCCGTCAGCACGTAGACCGCAATCGACATCGTCTCGAGCGCCAGGAACAGCAGCAGCAGGTCGCTGGCCTGCGCCATCAGCATCATCCCGACGATGGAGAACAGGATGAGCGCGTAGTACTCGCCCGCCGGGATCCCGTCCCGCTCGATCGTCTGCGACGAGATGATGACCGTGAGCAGGCCGACCGCCACCAGCACCAGGTTCACGAACAGCGCGTAGTTGTCCGCCGTCACCACGCCGAAGCTCGCGGCGTTCCGGTCCCACAGCAGGACCGACGCGACGCCGGCGCCGACCAGGCCGATGACGGCGAGGCCGCCGAGCGGCATCCGCTCGTTCTTGCCGCGGAAGGCCTCGGCCAGCAGGATGACGAGTCCCGCCAGCGTGACGCAGAGGACGGGGATGACCGCGTCGAAGGATGCGTTGAACATCGTTAGTTGCCCGCGGGCACGACCCGCGCCTTGTTGACCTCGTGCGACCCGGCCGCCGGGCCGTCGGCGTTACCGGCCGCCAGCGGCTGGTAGGCGACGATCCGCTCGACGATCCGGCCCACGGCCGGCTCCATCGGCTTGAGGAACGTGTTGGGGAACACCCCCATGAAGATGGCCATCGCGCAGAGCGGCAGGACGATGGCCCACTCGCGGGGGCTCAGGTCCGGCAGCGTCCGGTTCTTCGGGTTCGTCGTCTCTCCCAGGTACACCCGCTGGAACATCCAGAGCATGTAGACCGCCGAGAGAATGACGCCCAGGCCGGCGACCACGACGAAGCGCGGGTCCCAGCGGAAGGCCCCCAGCATGATGAGGAACTCGCCGATGAACCCGTTGGTCCCCGGCAGCCCCACCGACGCCAGCGTGATGATGAGGAACGCCGCCGTCAGGCGCGGCATGACGGCCTTCAGGCCGCCGAACTCCGAGATGAGCCGCGTGTGGCGCCGGTCCGACAGCATGCCGACCACGCAGAACAGCCCGCCCGTGCTCACGCCGTGCGCGAGCATCTGGTAGACGGCGCCCTGCATCCCCTGCATGTTGACCGCGGTGATGCCCAGGACGATGAAGCCCATGTGGCTCACCGACGAGTAGGCCACCAGCTTCTTCATGTCCGGCTGCACCATCGCGACGAGGGCGCCGTAGACGATGGCGATGACCGCGAGCACCGCGAGCAGCGGCGCGAAGTAGAGCGCGGCGGCCGGGAACAGCGGGAACGCGAACCGCAGCAGGCCGTAGGTGCCCATCTTCAGCAGCACGCCCGCCAGGATCACCGAGCCGGGCGTCGGCGCCTGCACGTGGGCATCGGGCAGCCACGTGTGGAACGGGAACAGCGGCACCTTGATCGCGAAGGCCAGCGCGAACGCCAGGAAGAACCAGTACTGCGTGCCCTCCGGGATGTCGAGCGCGTAGAGCTTGAGCAGGTCGAAGCTGTACTCGCCGGTCGCCTGCTGGTGCAGCCACGACAGCCCGATGATCGCGACCAGCATGAGGACGCTGCCCGCCATCGTGTAGAGCAGGAACTTGACCGCGGCGTACACCCGCTGGTCGTAGCCCCAGATCCCGATCAGGAAGTACATCGGGATGAGCATGAAGTCCCAGAAGACGTAGAACAGGAAGACGTCGAGCGAGCAGAAGACCCCGAGCATCGCCGCCTCGAGCAGCAGCATCAGGATCGAGAAGGCCTTCACCTGCTTGTGCACGCTCTCCCATCCGGAGAGGAGCGCGATGGGCGTGAGGAACCCGGTCAGGACGATGAGCAGCAGGCTGATGCCGTCGATGCCCAGGTAGTAGTCGATGCCGAAGGCCGGGATCCACCGGGCGCGCTCCACGAACTGGAACGCCGGCGCCGTCTCGGCGGCGTCGAACCCCGCCCAGAGCACCAGCGTCAGGCCGAACGTGGCGAGCGACACGCCGAGCGTCACGACGCGGATCAGCCCGTCCTTCGACCCGTCACGGTTGTTCAGCAGCAGCAGCGCGAGCGCCCCGACAAGGGGGAGCGCGATGGTGAGCGTCAGTAGCGGCAACCCAGTCAAGGCGCTCTATCTCCAGAGGTAGTAGGCGAGGATCACCACCACGCCGAGGAACGTCGAGGCCGCGTAGGCCTTCACCGAGCCGGTCTGCAGCAGGCGCATCACCGCGCTCAGCGCGCTCACTGCCTGGCCGGCGCCGTTGACCGCGCCGTCCACGACCTTCACGTCCATCCCGCGCCACAGGCCCTCCTGCGACACGACCTTGATGGGCTGGACGAC
Source organism: Vicinamibacterales bacterium (assembly GCA_050250645.1). Taxonomy (GTDB): domain Bacteria; phylum Acidobacteriota; class Vicinamibacteria; order Vicinamibacterales; family UBA2999; genus JBFWVR01. The sequence goes on along the minus strand of JBFWOG010000002.1, from coordinate 26,864 downwards.
CGCGGTGTCGTACAGCTCGTCGACGTAGTACTTGTTCAGCAGCAGCCGGTGCAGGCCCGGCGCCGCGGCGGCCACCGGGTCGTCGGTGGCGGGGCGCTTCAGGTAGAGGACGAACGCCAGCCCGATGCCGAGCAGCGCCAGCGCGCTGGACACGGCCATCAGGGCCAGCTCGAGGCCCGTGTCCTCGCCCTCGGCCCCGGCCGCCTCGCCGTGCCCCTCGGCGCCGCCCTCCTGCCCGCCCTGCGCGGCGGCCGCGGTCTCGAACGACGCCGGCACCACGTCGGGCGCGGCGCCGCCGGCGCCGCAGTCACCGAGCGCCATCCCGGCCAGGCCCGCGGGGGCGACCGCCGGCTCGGCGGGCGCGCAGTCCGCCAGCGCCAGGCCCTCCGGCGCGGACGCCGGCGCCTGGAACGACGGCGCGAGCCACGTGCCCAGCGCGTTGTGGCCGCCGAGCCCGTGGGGCACGCCGACGTAGCCCGCGAGCACCGACCCGATCGCGAGGACGATGAGGGCGAAGGCCATCGCGGGCGGCGCGTCGTGCAGGTGCCCGCCGTGGCCGTGGCCGCCCGCGTGCGCGTGGTCGTCGTGACCGTGGCCCGCGGCGGCCGGCGACTCGCGCCGCTCGCCGTGGAAGGTCAGGAAGACCAGGCGGAACATGTAGGTCGCGGTGAGGAGCGAGGTGATCACGCCGACGGTCCAGAGCAGCTGGTGGCCGTGCGCGAAGGTCTCGAAGAGGACCTCGTCCTTCGAGAAGAAGCCCGCGAGGCCGGGCACGCCGGCGATCGCGAGCGACCCGATCAGGAAGGTCCAGTAGGTGATCGGCAGGTCCTTCTTGAGGCCGCCCATGTGGCGGATGTCCTGCTCGCCGTGGAGCGCGTGGATGACCGCGCCGGACCCGAGGAAGAGGAGCGCCTTGAAGAACGCGTGCGTGTAGAGGTGGAACACCCCCGCGCCGAAGGCACCGACGCCCATCGCGAGGAACATGTAGCCGAGCTGCGACACGGTCGAGTACGCCAGGACGCGCTTGATGTCGTTCTGGACCAGGCCGATCGTGCCCGCGAAGAGCGCGGTGGCGGCGCCGACGACGGCGACGACGGCGAGCGTGTCGGGCGCGTGCGAGAAGATGACGGCGTTGCGGCCGATCATGTACACGCCCGCGGTGACCATCGTCGCGGCGTGGATGAGGGCGGAGACCGGGGTCGGGCCCTCCATGGCGTCGGGCAGCCAGACGTAGAGGGGGATCTGCGCCGACTTGCCGGTCGCGCCGATGAAGAACAGGAGCGTGATGAGCGACAGCACGCCGAAGCCCGCCTCCGGCGGCAGGGCCGCGACACGGGTGGCGATCGTCTGGAAGTCGAGCGACCCGACGGTCACCACGGTCAGCAGCGTGCCGAGGATGAAGGCGTAGTCGCCGATCCGGTTGACGATGAAGGCCTTCTTCGCGGCGTCGCCGGCCGACTTGCGCTGGTAGTAGAAGCCGATGAGCAGGTAGGAGCAGAGCCCCACGCCCTCCCAGCCGACGAACATCACCAGGACGTTCGAGCCGAGCACCAGCAGCAGCATGAAGAAGACGAACAGGTTCAGGTACGAGAAGTACCGGGCGAACTCGGGGTCCGTCTCCGTGTCCATGTAGGACGTGGAGTAGATGTGGATGAGCGATCCGATCCCGGTGATGACGAGGATCATCACGGCCGAGAGCGGGTCGAGCCGGAACGCGACGTCCAGCACGAAGTCGCCCGAGGCGATCCACGTGAACACGGTCTCGGAGATCGCGCGGTTCGCCGGGTCCATGCCGGCGAGCGCCCAGACCTGGGAGGCGGACACGAGGAACGCCAGGACCATCACCAGCGAGGCCAGGCCGCCCGACACCATCCGGGGCAGGCGGCGGCCGATCGCGGCGTTGACCACGAATCCGACGAGCGGGAGGAGGGGTATCAGCGAGAGCACGCGGTCACCACTTCAACGAGGTAAAGGCCTCGGGGTTGAGCGATTCGCGGTGTCGGAACAGCGCGATGACGAGCGCCAGGCCCACCGCCGCTTCCGCCGCGGCCACCGTCATGACGAAGAACGTGATGATCTGCCCGTCGACCGTGCCGAACTGCCGGCCGAAGGCAACGAACGTCAGGTTCACGGCGTTCAGCATGATCTCCACCGACAGCAGCAGCGTGATCACGTTCTTCCGCAGGAAGACGCCCGCCGTGCCGATGGCGAAGAGCAGGCCCGAGAGCACCAGGTAATGACTGAGGGGCACCATCTCGCTACTCGTCTCCGTGCTTCTGCGCGAGAACGACCGCGCCGACCATCGCCGCGATGATCAGGATGGAGGTGACCTCGAACGCGAACATGTAGTCGGTGAAGAGGATCCGGCCGAGCTCGCGCACCCCGGAGATCGCCGCCGCGCCGGTCCCGACGCCCTCGCCGATGCCCGGCGTCCGCGACAGGGCCCACACGATCTCGATCGCGGCGAGCACGGCGAGGACCCCGCCGATGCGCACCGCCCCGGGGCGGTAGAGCGGGTGGCTCCGGTCCCACTCGCCGGCATCCTCGCGCGAGGCGTTCAGGAGCATGACGACGAACAGGAAGAGCACCATGATCGCGCCGGCGTAGACGATGATCTGCACCACCGCGACGAACGGCGCCTCGAGCGTCACGTAGAGGCCCGAGAGGCCGAAGAAGGACACGATGATCGCCAGGACGCTGTAGATCGGGTTGCGCTGCCCGATGACGAGCAGCGACCCGAGGATGGCCAGCGCCCCGAACGCGTAGAACAGCAGCTGATCAGAGCCCAAAGTAGAGCACTCCCGCCGCGGTGAGCAGCAGATTGACGGTGGCCACCGGCAGCAGCACCTTCCAGCCGAACGCCATCAGCTGGTCGTACCGGAACCGCGGCAGCGTCCACCGGAGCCACAGGTACCCGAACAACAGGGCGGCCAGCTTCACGAGGAACCAGATCCACCCGTAGGCTTCCGGCAGGAACGGGCCGTGCCAGCCGCCGAGGAAGAGGTTCACCGCGACCGCGGCCACCGTGATCATGTTGATGTACTCCGCCAGGAAGAACATGGCGAAGCGCATGCTGCTGTACTCGGTGTGGTACCCGGCGACGAGCTCCTGCTCCGCCTCCGGGAAGTCGAACGGCGCGCGGTTCGTCTCGGCGATCCCGGCGGCCGTGAACACGAACAGGCCGAGCGGCTGCAGGAAGATGTTCCACTTCGGGATGAACCCGAGCCAGTAGCCCGCCTGGCCGTCCACGATCTCGCGGAGCGACAGGGTGCCCGCCAGCATCACGACGGTCGCGAGCGACAGCCCGTAGGCCAGCTCGTAGCTGATCATCTGCGCCGAGCTGCGGAGCCCGCCGAGCAGCGAGTACTTGCTGTTGCTCGCCCACCCCGCGAGGACGATGCCGTAGACGCCCATCGACGCGACGGCGAAGATGACGAGCACCGCGACGTTCACGTCGGCGACGAGCAGCGGCATCGGCTCGTCGAGCAGCCCGAAGAAGGTCGACGCCGCCCCGAACGGCACGGGCGCGAACGCCACGTAGGCCGCGGCCACCGAGATGATCGGCGCGACGGTGAAGAGGAGCACGTCGGCCGCCTTGGGCCGGAGCTCCTCCTTGAAGACGAGCTTGACGATGTCGGCGAGCGGCTGGAGCAGGCCCTTGGGCCCGACCAGGTACGGGCCGTACCGCTGCTGCATCAGCGCGGCGACCTTCCGCTCGGCGTAGACCATCACGGCCGCGCCGATCTGCAGCGCGAAGAAGGCAAAGAGGACAATGCCGCCGTAGACGAGGAGTGCCGGATCCACCATGGCCTCAGTGCGCCCCCACGGGGTGGCCGGCCCGGTAGTCCGCGGGCGCCGGCGCCTCCCCCTTTGCGTGCGCCTCGAACTCGGCGCGGAAGTGCTTGAGCGTCGTCAGCACCGGCGTCGCCGCCGCGTCGCCGAAGGCGCACAGCGTCTTGCCGGAGATGTTGGACGCCACGCTCTGCAGGAGCGCGATGTCGCGCTCCGAGCCCTCGCCCCGGAGCATGCGGCTCAGGAGCTTGTAGAGCCAGTCGGTGCCCTCGCGGCACGGCGTGCACTTGCCGCACGACTCGTGGCGGTAGAAGTGCAGCAGGTTGTCGGCGAGCCAGACCATGTCGGTCGTCTCGTCGAGCGCCATGATCGCGGCCGACCCGAGGAGCGAGCCGGCCTGCTGCACCGCGTCGAAGCTGGCCGGGATGTCGAGCTGGTCGGGCAGCAGCACCGGGACGGACGACCCGCCCGGAATCACCGCCTTCAGCGTGTGCCCGTCGCGCACGCCGCCGGCGTAGTCGAAGATCAGCTCCTTGAGCGTCACCTTCATCGGCGCCTCGAAGACGCCCGGGCGCTTCACGTGGCCGCTGACGCAGAAGAGCTTCGGCCCGCCGTTCTTCTCGGGGCCGAGCGACGCGTACCACTCGGCGCCGCGCGTCATCACGAGCGGCACGTTGCAGAGCGTCTCGACGTTGTTGACGGCGGTCGGGCAGCCCCAGGCGCCGTGCGACGCCGGGAACGGCGGCTTGAAGCGCGGCTGCGCGCGCTTGCCCTCGAGCGACTCGAGCAGCGCCGTCTCCTCCCCCGCCTCGTACGCCCCGGCGCCCCGGTGCAGGTAGACCTCGCAGTCGAACCCGCTGCCCTGGATGTTCGTGCCCAGCCAGCCCGCCGCGCGCGCGTCGTCGATGGCCTTCTGCATGACCGGGAAGAGGTGCTGGAACTCGCCGCGGATGTAGATGTAGGCCGCCTTCGCGCCGATCGCGTAGCAGCCGATGAGGCAGCCCTCCACCAGCAGGTGCGGGTTGCGCTCCATCAGCAGGTGGTCCTTGAAGGTCCCCGGCTCGCTCTCGTCGGCGTTGCAGACGATGAACTTGGGCTTGGGCGACTTCTTGTCGACGAACTGCCACTTGAGCCCGGTCGGGAAGCCGGCGCCGCCGCGGCCCCGCAGGCCGGAGGCCTTCACCGCCTCGATCACCGCGTCGGGCGTCCCCGCGAGGGCCTGCTTGAGGCCCTGGTAGCCCTGCTGGTGGGCGAGGTAGTGCTCGAGGGTGAAGCCGTTGGGGGTGAACGCGTACTTGGTGAGGACGGGCTCGTAGTCCGGCACCGCCCTGGGCTTCACCGGGGTCGTGGTCTTGCCCTTCCACTCGCTCTCGGGGCGGCCCTCGATGGCGAGGTGGCAGCCGGAGAGGGCCTCGAGGCCCTTCGCGCGCAGGCCCTCGACGAGGCCGGCGGCCTGCCCGGGCTGGAGGCACTCGTGCCACGGGTCGTTGTTGACCATCATGACCGGGGCCTTGTCGCAGGCCCCCAGGCACTCCATCGGCATGACGGTGAACATGCCGGTCGGGTCGGTCTCGCCCGGCTTGACCTGGAGCAGGTCGCAGAGCTCCTGCACGACCCGCTCGGCGCCGGCGAGCGCGCACGAGAGCGTGGTGCAGACCTGGAGGACGAAGGTGCCCACCGGCGCGCGGTGGAACATCACGTAGTAGGAGACGACGTCCTCGACCTCGGCGGCGGTGCAGCCGATGACCTCGGCGACGTGGCGCGCGGCGTTGGCGGAGATGAAGCCCTGCTGCTCCTGCGCCAGGTAGAGCGCGTGGAGGACCGCCGACTTGCGGTGCTCGGGCGCGTAGTGCGCGGCGAAGGCCTCGAACTGCTCGCGCCGCTCGGGCGTGAACGCGAACGCCGGGCCCTCGGGCAGCGTCACCCGCTGGGACCGGTGCCACTGCTCGGTCCCGTAGGGCATCACAGGGTGAAAGCTCATCGATCCACGTCTCCCATGACGACATCGAGCGACCCGATGACCGCGACCAGGTCCGCAATCATCCCGCCGACGACGAACTTGTGCAGGGCCTGGCAGGCCATCAGCCCGGGGGCGCGCATGTGGACGCGCATCGGGCGGTTGCTGCCGTCGGACACCACGTAGCAGCCGTGCTCGCCGCGCGCGCCCTCGACGGGCACGTAGGCCTCGCCGACCGGCACCGTGAACCCCTGCGAGTAGATCAGGAAGTGCTGGATGAGCGCCTCCATCTCCGTGTAGACCTCGTCCTTCGGCGGCGGCACGACGCGGCGGTCGTTGGCCGCCCACGCGCCGACGGGCGTGATGCGCTCGAGGGCCTGCCGGCAGATCTTGACGCTCTCGCGCATCTCGGCGACGCGCACCAGGTACCGGTCGTACACGTCGCCGTTCGACGCGCCGATGACGTCGAAGTCGAACGTGTCGTAGCCGAGGTACGGGAACGCGCGGCGGACGTCGTAGTCGCTGCCCGCGGCGCGCGCGATCGGCCCGAACAGCCCCCACTGGTTGCAGTCGGCCAGCGAGATCACGCCGACGCCCCGCGTCCGGTCGAGCCAGATCGGGTTCTTGGTGATGAGCGTCTCGTACTCGTCGAGCTTGCCCGGGAAGCGGTCGAGGAAGGCCGTGACGGCCTCCTTGAACCCGCGCGGGAGGTCGTCGCGGAGGCCGCCCACCCGGATGTAGCTCGGGAAGAAGCGGAACCCGGCGAGCATCTCGTTCAGGTTCATGAGGATCTCGCGCTCGCGGAACGCGTAGAGCATCCCGGTGATCGCGCCGATCTCCATGGCGTGGGTGCCGAACCACACGAGGTGGCTGCTGAGGCGCTGGAGCTCGGCGATGAGCACGCGGATCCAGGTGACCCGCTCCGGGATCTCGATGCCGAGGATCTTCTCGACCGACAGGGCGTAGGCGAGGCTGTTGGACTGCGCGCCGAGGTAGTCCATCCGCTCGACGAGCGGGATGACCTGCTGCCACTTCTTCTGCTCGGCCGTCTTCTCGATGCCGGTGTGGAGGTAGCCGATCGTGGGGGACACGGAGACGATCGTCTCGCCGTCGAGCTCGATCACCAGCCGCAGCACGCCGTGCGTGCTGGGGTGCTGGGGCCCCATGTTGACGGTCATCGTCTCGGTTCGAAGTTCAGCCATGCTCAGTCTCAGCGCCGGTGGCCGTCGCCTACCGTCCGTCAACCAGTTCCTCGTCCACGATCTCGCAGATGAGGTGCAGCACCGTCGCGTGCACCTCCTGGATCCGCGCCGTGACGTCCTCGGGGACGTGCACGTGGATCGCCGCCGCCGCGCCCGCCGGCCCGCCGTCGCGGCCCGTGAGCGCGATGGTCGTCATCCCGGCGGCCGCGGCCGCCTCGAGCGCCGCGATCACGTTGGGCGACCGGCCGCTCGTGGTGATGCCGACCGCGACGCCGCCCGGCCGGCCGAGCGCCTCGACCTGCCGCGCGAACACCCGGTCGAACCCGTAGTCGTTGCCAATCGCGGTCAGCACGCTCGTGTCCGTCGTCAGCGCCACCGCGGCCAGCGCGCGGCGCTCGGTCACGTAACGGCCGACCAGCTCGGCCACGAAGTGCTGCGCGTCGGCCGCACTGCCCCCGTTGCCGAAGGCAAGCACCGCGTGCCCGCCCCGGGCCGCCGCCGCCACCGCCGCCGCGGCGTCGCAGATGGCCCCGGCGCGCCCGGCCGCCATGCGCTCGTGCGCCGCGGCCGCCGCGCGCAGGCCGGCCGCGACCAGCGCCATCTGTTCCGGATTCGCCATCGTCATCCCGGCACCGGCCCCCGCCGGCGCCATCCGTCTACGAGGAGCCCGACGACCGCTGGTGGCGGTCGCGCTCCATGTTGGCCCGGAATTCCTCGGCCGTGACCTGCAGCGGCATGTAGGTCTGCGCGTCCTTGCGCAGCTGCACCGGGTAGTCCTTGCGGAGCGGGTGGCCTTCCCAGTCCTCCGGCATCATCAGGCGCCGCAGGTCCGCGTGGCCGTCGAAGACGATGCCGAACAGGTCGTACACCTCGCGTTCCGGCCAGCCCGCGCCCGCCCACACCGTCGACACCGTCGGCACCGGCACGTCGGCGTCGACGCGCACCTTGAGCCGCACCCGCGCGCGCCGGTGCGGCGAGACCAGGTGGTAGACGACGTCGAAGCGCGGCGTCCGCACGGCCAGGTGGTCGGCGGCGGTGAGGCCCGAGAACGCCGCGAACTCGAGGCCCGGCGTGTCCCGGAGCGCCAGGCACGTGGCGACCACGTGCTCGACGGGAACGAAGAAGGTCGGGGTCTCGGCCGAGTCCGCGACGGCGGCCGCCTCGAAGGCGGCCCCGGGGACGAGGGGCTGGAGGACGGCGATGATCTCCTGGGCGGTCATGTCGGTGTCGCTCGTTTGGCTTTCTCGATCGGCGGCGCGCCGCGCCGCCCCTCACGCCTTACATCTTGGAGGCGGCGATCTTCTTCTGGAGCTGGACGATGCCGTAGATCACCGACTCGGGCCGCGGCGGGCATCCCGGGATGTACACGTCGACCGGCACGACCTGGTCGGAGCCCTGGACGATGGCGTAGTTGTCGAACACGCCGCCGCACGAGGCGCACGCGCCCATCGAGATGACCCACTTGGGCTCGGGCATCTGGTCGTAGATGCGCCTGAGCGCCGGCGCCATCTTCCGGGAGAGCCGGCCCGCGATGATCATCAGGTCCGACTGCCGCGGCGACCCGCGGAAGACCTCCGCGCCGAAGCGCGCGATGTCGTACCGCGAGCAGCTCATCGCCATCATCTCGATGGCGCAGCACGCCAGGCCGAACGTCACCGGCCAGATGGCCGAGCGCCGCGCCCACTGGACCACCCCCTCGAGGGTGGTCGTGAGCACGGGAATTTCGAAATCAGACTCGATTCCCATACCGGTATCTCTTGACCACCGCCGGGCCGGGCGCCGGCCGGTGCGGGTAGTCCGGGTCGAACTGCGGGCCCCAGTCGAGGACGCCCTTGCGCCACACGTAGATGTAGCCAACGACGAGGATGGAGAAGAACACGAAGATCTGGAAGAAGCCGGTCCAGCTGAGGTCGCGCATCGCCATCGCCCACGGGTAGAGGAAGGCGACCTCGATGTCGAACAGCAGGAAGATCATGGCGATCAGGTAGAACTTGACCGACTGGCGCTCACGCGCATCCCCCACCGGCGGCATGCCGCACTCGTACGGCGCCTCTTTCTCCGGCGTCGGGTTGCGAGGGCCGACCAGGCTCGACAAGATGATGGAGACGCCGCCGAAGGCGACGCCAAGCACGAGCATGATTCCGAGTCCGCCCCAGCCTTCCATGTCCCAATCGTCTCTAGAGAATAGAGGTCAAGCCGCGTGCGCTGCTTGTGAAGGATTTCCCAAGTACCCCGCACATGCTACTGGACGAGCCCGCTTGCCGTCAAACCACCACCCGTCACAAGTCGTTGTGTTTTGGGCGGTTGACTTAAGACAGCGGTGCTCCACGACCGTGCGCCACGTCGGTGCGCCACGAGAGGGCGCCACGGGGGTGCGCTATCGTGTAGGCCATGCGCCTCGCCTGCTTCTCCCCGCTGCCGCCGTCCACCTCCGGCATCGCGGCCTACACCGCCGAGCTGCTGCCGGGCCTCCGCGCGCGTGTCGGCGTCGTGGACGTGTTCGTGGACCGGCCGCCACAGCCGGGCGAGAGCGGGGTCTGGAACGCGCACGACTTCGTCTGGAAGCACCGGCGTGAGCCGTACGATGTCGTGGTCTACCAGCTCGGCAACGCGGCGTGCCACGACTACATGTGGGGGTACCTGTTCCGCTACCCCGGGCTCGTCGTGCTCCATGACGCGCAACTGCACCAGGCCCGCGCGCTGCAGTTGACCAGGCGCCATCCGCCCCGGCCGGACGACTACGTCGCGGAGTTCCTGGCCAACCACCCCGACGCCTCGCCCGACCTCGGCCGGCTCGTGGCCGCCGGCCTCGACGGCGGCCTCTACCAGCGCTGGCCCATGGTGCGCCTCGTCGTCGAGAGCGCGCGGCTCGTGGCGGTCCACAACGACCGCGTGCGCGCCATGCTGCAGGCCGCCTACCCTGACGCGCGGGTGGCGTCGATCGAGATGGGGGTCGCCGACCCGCTGGACACGCCGGGCGGCGCGGCGGCCGTGGACGAGGCCGCGGCGCGGTTCCGCGCGGCGCAGGGGATCCCGGCCGACGCGGTCGTGGTCGCCGCCTTCGGCGGCCTGACGCCCGAGAAGCGGATCGAGCCGCTGCTCCGGGCCGTCAGCGCGATCCGGGACCGCGTGCCCGCCCTCCACGTGCTGCTCGCCGGCGCGCCGGCCGCGTACTACGACGTGATGGAGGACGTGGCGCAGCTCGGCCTGTCGGGGCTCGTGCACGTCGCGGGCTTCGTGCCGGACCACGCGCTGCCGGCGGCCATGCGCGCGGCCGACATCTGCTGCGCGCTCCGCTGGCCCACGAACCGCGAGACGTCCGCGTCGTGGCTGCGGTGCCTGGGCGCGGCGCGGCCGACGCTCATCACCGACCTCGCGCACCTCACCGACGTGCCGGCGCTCGACCCGCGGACGTGGCGCCCGGCGACCCGCTACGACAGCGCGCCCTTCGCCGTCGCGATTGACGTGCTGGACGAACAGCACCTGCTGGAAGTCGCCCTCGTGCGGCTGGCCGAGGACGCGGAGCTGCGGGAAGAACTGGGGCGCGCGGCGCGCGCCTGGTGGGAACGGCACCACCGCCTCGAGCCGATGGCCGAGGCCTACGAGGCCCTCGTGACGAGGGCCGCCGGCCTCGCGGCGCCGTCACCCGCGCTGCCCGCCCACCTGCTGGACGACTGGTCGGGTCGCGCCAGGGACCTCGCGACAGACCTCGATCTCGACCTCGACTGGCTGCGCTGATCGCGCGCCTGCGCGAGACCCGCCGCGGCATGCACCGCCGCGGCGGCTCCCACCGGCCGCGCCCCGGGGGGGACGCGCGGCAGGACGCGTCCTACTGCCGCGGCAGCAGGACCTGGCCTTCGAAGGTGATCAACGACATGTCCCGTCCGTCCTCGCCGGTGACGACGACGGCGCCGGCACCGTCGCGCACGGCCTCCTCGGAGGCGGCGACCTGGATCTCGTGGGCGGCCTGCTGGAAGGCGGGCGCGTACTCGGGCTGGTCGGGGACGGGCGCGGCGAAGGTCTCGGGCGCGGCGGGGGCGTTCCACGCCGCCTCGTCGGCATGGTGCGAGACAAGAGCCGGCAGCACGAACCCAATCGAGAGCGCAGCGGCGACGACGACGACCTGGGAGGCTTGCATCTGGGGGTCTCCTTCTACCCCCAGGTCAGGAGCAAGGACGAGGCCATCACGGGCCGCGGCGCCATCTGCCGGATTTGCGGCAGTTTGCGCGCGGTGGCCGCGCGGCATGCGCGCAGGCGCACAGCGGCGGCGGGCCGGGCGTGTGCGCCCCCGCACGGATCGCACACGGGCCGCGCGTACATGCGTCACCGATCCAGCGGTGCCAGGGGCATGTGGAGCGGGCGTGGCGCGGCTGGGGTCCGCGCCAGGGAGAGCGGGGACGCACCGCCGGCTCCCGCCCGCGGTGCGTCCGGTACGTCGCGGACGGGCTGGCTAGGCGCCCATCGCGGCCAGGCGGCGCTGGATCTCAGCGACGGCCTGCCCGATCTGCTCACGCCGCGCCGGGTGCGCGGTCAGCTCGAGCTGGCGCTCGAGCTCGGTCTGCGCCAGGCGGAGCGACTCGAGCGCGCGGACGCGCTCGGGGTCTACCCGGGGCTTCTTGGTACGCGCCTGCGCACGGCTCTCTTCGAGCTCTTCCATGCGCTCCTGGAGGCGCGCGTCGGCGTCGATCAGTCCTTCGGCAGCATCACCCATCTGGTCGTTCTCACTCGTATCGCGTAATGGCCCACGGGCTCGCGCCCCGCGGCCTGTACATCCTCCCATTATACCGGCAGGCCGCTCCGCCGTATGATGCAATTCCTATGCGTCCGGACGGGCTCGAGTCGTTCCATCCCGCGGTGCAGGCCTGGTTCCGCCACGCATTCCCGGGGCCGACCCGGCCGCAGCGGCTGGGCTGGCCGGTGCTCGCCCGCGGCGACTCCACCCTGATCCTGTCGCCCACCGGCAGCGGCAAGACCCTCACCGCCTTCCTGGCGTGTCTCGACCGGCTGGTCTTCGGCGACCTGCCGGACCGGCTGGACCGCTGCCGCGTGCTGTACGTGTCGCCGCTCAAGGCGCTGGCGGTGGACGTCGAGCGCAACCTGCGGGCGCCGCTGGCGGGCATCGCGCACGTGGCCGCCGCCACCGGCGCGGCCCACGTGACGCCGGCGATTGCGATCCGCACGGGCGACACGCCGGCGGGCGAGCGCGCGCGGTTCCTGCGGCACCCCGCCGACATCCTCATCACCACCCCCGAGTCGCTGTACCTGCTGCTCACGTCGAACGCCCGCGATCGCCTCCGGTCGGTCGAGACGGTGATCGTCGACGAGATCCACGCGCTCGTGTCCACCAAGCGGGGCGCGCACCTCGCGCTCTCGCTCGAGCGGCTCGAGGCCATCGCGCGCCGGCCGCTGCAGCGCGTCGGCCTCTCGGCCACCCAGCGCCCGCTCGAGGAGGTCGCGCGCTTCCTCGGGGGCGCGGCGGTTCCGCCGGGCGCGACGCGGGCGCGCGGCGCGGCGGCCGCGCCCGGCGCGGCGGTCCACGACGAGTTCGAGGACGACGCCGCGATCACCTACCGCCCGGTGACGATCGTCGACGCGGGAGAGCCGAAACGCCTGTCGATCACCGTGGAGGTGCCGGTCGAGGACATGGCGAAGGCCGCGGCCCCGGCGGAGGTGGCGAGCGGGCCGGCCGCGCAGGGCCCCGCGGCGTACTCGATCTGGGGCGCCATCCACCCGCGGCTCCTCGCGCTCGTCCGGTCGCACCGCTCGACGCTGCTGTTCGTGAACAGCCGCCGGCTGGCCGAGCGGCTGGCGGGGGCCCTCAACGAGCTGGCGGGCGAACCGCTCGTGCGGGCGCACCACGGCTCGCTCGCGCGGGCACAGCGGACCGAGATCGAGGACCTGCTCAAGTCGGGCCGCCTCCGGGGACTCGTCGCCACCTCGTCGCTCGAGCTCGGCATCGACATGGGCGCGATCGACCTCGTCGTGCAGATCGAGGCGCCGCCGTCGGTCGCGAGCGGCCTGCAGCGCATCGGCCGCGCCGGGCACCAGGTGGACGCGGTCAGCACGGGCATCATCGTGCCCAAGTTCCGGGGCGACCTGCTGGCGTCGGCGGCCGTCACGCGCGCGATGACCCGCGGCGAGGTCGAGCCATCGCGCTATCCCCGCAACCCGCTCGACGTCCTCGCCCAGCAGCTCGTCGCGATGGCCAGCGTGGACCCGTGGCCGGTCGACGCCCTCTTCGCGCGCGTCCGCGGCGCGGCGCCGTTCGCGGGGCTGGGCCGCCGGGTCTTCGAGGGCGTGCTCGACATGCTCGCCGGCCGCTACCCGTCCGACGAGTTCGCGGAGCTCCGGCCCAGGCTCACCTGGGACCGGATCGCCGGGGTGGTCACCGCGCGCGACGGCGCGAAGCGCGTCGCGATCGCCAACGCCGGCACGATCCCCGACCGGGGCCTCTACGGGGTCTTCCTCGCGGACGGCGAGCGCGACCGCGCGCGCGTCGGCGAGCTGGACGAGGAGATGGTGTTCGAGGCGCGGGCCGGCGAGACGTTCCTGCTCGGGGCCTCGACGTGGCGCATCGAGCGCATCACGCACGACCGCGTGCTGGTGTCGCCGGCCCCGGGCCAGCCGGGCAAGATGCCCTTCTGGAAGGGCGAGTCGGTCGGGCGGCCGATCGAGCTCGGCTACGCGATCGGGCGGCTCGTCCGCGAGCTCAGGCGGTTGCCGCCCGACCGGGCCCGGCAGCGGCTCGTCGGCGAGCACGGCCTCGACGGGCGCGCGGCCGCGAACCTCCTGCAGTACCTCGCCGACCAGGAGGCCGCCGCCGGCGCCGTGCCGGACGACCGCACGGTGCTCATCGAGCGCACCGTGGACGAGCTCGGCGACTGGCGGGTCGCGCTCGTCTCGCCCCTCGGCGGGCGCGTCCACGCCCCCTGGGCGATGGCCGTCGCCGCCCGCGCACGCGACGAGCTCGGCCTCGACGTCGAGACGATGTGGAGCGACGACGGGTTCGTCGTGCGGTTCCCGGAGACCGACGGCCCGCCGGACCCGGCACTGCTGCTGCCCGACCCCGCCGAGGTCGAGCGGCTCGTGGTGCGGCAGCTGGGGTCGACGGCCCTCTTCGCCGCCCGCTTCCGCGAGGCGGCGGGGCGGGCGCTGCTGCTGCCGCGGCGCCGCGCGGGCGCGCGGGCGCCGCTCTGGCAGACCCGCAAGCGCGCGGCGGACCTGCTCGCCGTCGCGGCGCGGTACGGCTCGTTCCCGATCATCCTCGAGACCTACCGCGAGTGCCTGCGCGACGTCTTCGACCTGCCCGCGCTGGTGCGCGTGCTCGCCGACGTGCGCGCGCGGACGCTGCGCGTCGCCACCGCGGACCCGGCCACGCCCTCCCCCTTCGCGGCGTCCCTCCTCTTCGGCTACGTCGCCAACTACATCTACGACGGCGACGCGCCGCTCGCCGAGCGGCGCGCGCAGGCGCTCTCCGTCGACCAGTCGCAGCTCGCCGAGCTCATCGGCGACGCCGAGCTCCGCGACCTCCTCGACCCGGTCGCCGTGGACACGACCGAGCGCGAGCTCCAGCACCTCGACCCGCGGTACCACGCGCGCAGCGCCGACGGCGTCCACGACCTGCTGCTCCGCCTCGGCGCCCTCGACACGGCGGAGATTCTCGCGCGCTCGACCGCGGACGTCACCGCGGCGGACATCGAGGCGCTGGCCGCGACGCGGCGCATCATCGCGATCGGGGTCGGCGGCACGCGCCGCTTCGCCGCCGCCGAGGACGCCGCGCGATATCGCGACGGCACCGGGGCGCCGCCGCCCCCCGGCCTGCCCGACGCGTTCCTCGAGCCCGTCGCCGATCCGCTGGGCGACCTCGTCCGCCGCTATGCGCGGACGCACGGTCCGTTCTCGACCGCGGAGGCCGCGGCCCGCCTGGGCGTGCCGCCCGGGGCCGCCGCCCTGGCGCTCGCCGCGCTCGCCGCCGCGGGCCGGGTCGTCGAGGGCGAGTTCCGGCCCGGCGGACAGGGGCGCGAGTGGTGCGACGTCGGCGTCCTGCGCAGCCTCCGCACCCGCTCGCTGGCGCGCCTCCGCCGCGAGATCGAGCCCGTCGACGGGCCCGCCTTCGCGCGGTTCCTCGCGTCGTGGCATGCCCTCGGGTCGCCGCGCCGCGGCCTCGACGCGCTGCTCGACGTCGTGGAGCAGCTCCAGGGCGCGCCCCTGGTCGCGTCCACGCTCGAGCACGACGTGCTGCCCGCCCGCGTCGCCGGGTACGACCCGGCGGACCTCGACACCCTGATGGCGGCGGGCGAGGTGACGTGGGTCGGGCTCGAGCCGCTCGGCGAGCGCGACGGCCGCATCGCGCTCTACCTGGCCGACCACCTCGCCGCCCTCGTCCCGGCCCGGGCGCCGGAGGCCCTCGACGGCCGGGCGGCGGCGATCCTCGCCTGCCTGCGGGAGCGCGGGTCGGCGTTCTTCGCCGCGCTGCACGACGCGGCGGGTGGCGGCTTCCCCCGCGAGACGGTCGACGCGCTGTGGACGCTGGCGTGGGCGGGCCTCGTGACCAACGACACCCTGCACCCGCTCAGGGCGTACCTGCGTCCGCCCGATCGGGCGCGGCGCGCGGGCGCCACCAGGCAGTTCCGGTCGCGGCGCCTCGTGCCGCCGGCCGCCGAGGGCCGATGGTCGGCCGTGCCGGCGGCGGAGGCGCGCACCCCCACCACCTGGGCCACGGCCACCGCGCGCCAGTTGCTCCGGCGCCACGGCATCGTCACGCGCGAGGTCGCGGCGCCCGAGAACCTGGCGGGCGGCTTCAGCGCAATCTACCCCGTGCTCCGGCGCCTCGAGGAGACGGGCCGCGTCCGGCGCGGCTACTTCGTGGCCGGACTCGGCGCCGCGCAGTTCGCCGAACCCGGCGCCGTCGACCGGCTCCGCGCCAGGGACGACGAGACGGGCAACCCGACGGTCGCCACCGTGTCGGCGACCGACCCGGCGAACCCGTACGGGACCTACCTGCCCTGGCCGGCGTGGCCAGGGACCGCCGCCCGGGGCGCGACCCGCTCGGCGGGCGCCCGCGTCGTCCTCGTCGGGGGCGCCCTCACCGCATGGATTCCCCGGGGCCAGCGGCAGCTGCTCGTCGCGCTGCCGGACGAGGAACCGGACCGCTCGGCGAGCGGCCGCGCGCTGGCCGCGGAAATCGGGGCGCTCGCGCGCCGGCTGCCCGAGGGCCAGCGCGGATGGCTGATCGAGGAGATCAACGGCGAGCCGGCGGCGGGCTCGCCCGTCGCGCCGTACTTCCTCGAGGCCGGCTTCACGACGACGGGCCGCCACCTCCAGTTGCGGGTGCCACGCGCGCCGGGACGCCTTCCCGATGCCTGAAGGCGACACGATCCACCGGACCGCCGCGACGCTGCAGCGCGCGCTGGCGGGCCAGGTCGTCCGGCGCTTCGAGACCGGCTACGCGCACCTCGCCGCGGTGGACGACCAATCGCCGATCGCCGGCCGGACGATCACCCGCGTCGACGCACTCGGCAAGCACGTCCTCATCCACTTCGGCGAGGCGCCGGTGCCTCGGGCTCACGGTGCGGGGACTTCTCAGGTTCCTCAGGTTCCTCGGGTTCCTCGGGTTCCTGACGTTCTATCCGTGCCATCCGTGCCATCCGTGCCATCCGTCCCATCTGTGCCATCTGTGCCATCTGTGGCCCTGAGGACGCACATGCGGATGCGCGGGGCCTGGCACCTGTACCGGCCTGGCGAGCGGTGGCGGGTGCGGGCGGCGGCCGTGCGGATCCGCATCGACACCGACCCATGGGTGGCACTGGCGGTCGACGTGCCGGACGCGGAGTTCGTCCGGGCCGACCGGCTCGCCGGGCTCGCGGCGCTCGCGCGCCTGGGACCGGACCTGCTCAGTGAGCCGTTCGACGAGGCGGCGGCGATCTCGCGGATCGCCGCCGCGGGCGACACCCCCATCAGCGAGGTCCTGCTCGACCAGCGGGTCGTGTCCGGCATCGGCAACGTGCTCCGGTCGGAAGTGCTCTACCTGGCCGGGCTCGATCCGGCGACGCCCGCCGCGCGCGTGCCGCACGCCGCGCTCGCGCACCTGGTCGCGGAGGCCCGGCGCGTGATGCGGATCAGCGTCCGGCTCGGGGAGCGGCGCACGACCGGGCGCGCGCACCCGGAGGAAGACCTCTGGGTCTACCAGCGCGCCGGACGGCCGTGCCGGCGCTGCGGCACGCCCATCGCCAGCACGCGCGGCGGCCCGGGCGCGCGGGCGCTCTACTGGTGTCCGGTGTGTCAGGGAACGAGGGAAGGATGACCGGCCGCCCCGGCCAGGGGCGGCCGGCCGGGGCGTGCTACTTCGCGACCGCGAAGTCGTTGATCGAGACGTTGAGGTGGTGGTTCACGCGGATGCCGACGGTGCCGTCGGTCGTGACGCCCGCCTTGGGCGTGGACTGGACGACGGTGCCGTTGACCACGTAGTCGATCTTGTCGGCTCCCACGCGGACCTCGAGCATGTTGACCGACTTGCCGCTCGCATCGGGCTTCTTGACCGCGTCGCTCGGGGTCTTCGCGACGACGTTCTCGGTCGTCTCACCGGACCGCTTCTTGACGAGGAAGGTGCCGTTCTGGGCGACCAGGAAGTAGGTGTAGTTCTCGCCGGCGCCGTCGAGGTCGTGGCCGCCGAAGATCAGCCCGTAGTAGTTGGTGTGGTCGCTCGGCTCGTTCAGGGTGAACGTGCCCTTGAGCGTGTAGGTGCCCGACGCCGTGTTCGCGGGGTTCCAGTACACCGCGGCCGTGGGGTTGACGGCGTGGAAGCCGCCTCCCATGGCCATGAACTTGATGTCTCCCGCGCCGTCCGGGTCGGACGCGCTCGCGCTCTTGTCGGCGCGGACCTTCCAGCCCGCGGTCGACTGGGCGACGAGCGGCGCGGCGGCGAGCAGGGCCAGGGCGATGATGGACAGGTAACGCTTCACGAAGGGACCTCCTTTAGTAACAGGGTGCCGAGGGTGCCAAGGGTGCCTGGGGTGCCAAGGGTGCGCTCTGGTGCCAGGGGTGCGCTTCTGGTGCCAGGGGTGCGCTTCTGGTGCCAGGGGTGCGCTCTGGTGCCAGGGGTGCGCTCTGGTGCCAGAGGTGCGTTCTGGTGCCAGGGGTGCGTTCTGGTGCCAGGGGTGCGTTCTGGTGCCAAGCATGCGCTCTTGTGCCATGGGTGCGACGAGTGCGACTGATGCGTTTGGTGCGACGCCGTCGGGGCGTGGCCGCCGGCCACGTCTTCCATTATGGGGCCAGTAGCCAGTGCGGTGCCGGGCCCGTACCAGTTACGCGACTCGTCCCTCGTTCGCGTACACGCTGAAGGTCTCGCCCCGGACGAATCCGCACAAGGTGATGCCGGACGCCCGGGCCAGCTCGACCGCCAGGCTCGACGGCGCCGAGACGGCGGCCACCACGGGGATGCCGGCCAGCAGGGCTTTCTGCACGAGTTCGTAGGAGGTTCGCCCCGACACCGCCAGGATGGCACGGTCGAGCGGCAGGCGCCCCTCGAGGAGCCGCCGCCCGACGACCTTGTCGACGGCGTTGTGCCGGCCGACGTCCTCCGCCACCAGCGCCAGGGCGCCGTCGAGGTCGAACAGGCCGGCGGCGTGCAGGCCCCCGGTGGCCGCGAAGACCCGCTGGGCCTCGCGCAGCCGGTCCGGCAGCCCCCGGATCACGTCGGCCGTGACCGTCCACGCCCCGTCGACGGCCGCGACCCGGCTCTGCAGCGACTCGATGGTCCGCCGGCCGCAGAGACCGCACGAGGCCGTCATCATCACCTGGCGCCGCTCGCCGAGCCGTGTCTCGAGGCGCGCCCGGGCGTCGCCCACCACCGTCACCGCGAGGGTGTTGGCGCGCTCGGCCTCGTCCTCGACCTGGTCGCAGTACTCGATGATCCCGATCTCGTCCGCGGAGCGGACGACGTCCTCGGCCAGCAGGAAGCCGGCGGCCAGCTCGCGGTCGGCCCCGGGCGTCCGCATGATGACCGCGAACGGGGCGCCGTTGACGCGGACCTCCATGGGCTCCTCGACCGCCACGGCGTCCTCCGACCAGTCGCGGGCCGAGGGCCCGACCACCTGGCGCGACAGCCGGCGGGATCCCCGGTCGCTAGACATGGTTCCTGAGCGCCAGTTCCCTGGGGTGCGGCGCGAGGTAGGTCTGCCCGGCGAGGTAGGCGACGCCGAGCCGGCGGACGTGGTGGCGGAGGAGCGTGATGGGCACGACGAGCGGGACCAGGCCGCGCCGGTGATCGTCGATGAGCCCGAGCAACTCGTCCCGGTCCCCCGGGTCGATCAGGCCCCGCAGGTGGCCGAGCATGTGCTGCAGCACGTTGGCGTGCTTGGCCGGCGTGGCAATCACCCTCATCGCGCGCATGAAGCTGCCGACGTACTCGTCCCGGAGCGCGGCGCGCGGCATGCCCTTGGCGCCCGCGACGAGCCGGCCCAGCTCGCGGTAGGCCGACGGCTGGTGCGCGAGCAGCGTCAGCTTGTGCGCCGTGTGGAAGCGCACCAGGTCGCCGACCGTCCACCGCCCGGCCAGCAGCGCCTTGAGCCGGCGGTAGGCGAAGACGCGCTCGACGAAGTTCTCGCGCAGCCGCGGGTCCGAGAGCCGTCCTTCCTCCTCCACGGGCAGGTCCGGATACCGCGCCAGCAGGGCCTCCGCGAAGAGGCCGCGCCCCTTCTTCTCGGCCTGGCCGTTCTCGTGGTGGATCTTCACCCGCTCCATGCCGCAGCTGGGGGAGTTGTTCTTGAGGATGAAGCCGTCGAGGTCGTCCACGGCCAGCGCCTTCACGCGGCGGGCCGAGTACGCGACCATCTCGTCGGTCCAGTCCCCGTGGCTCCTCGGGAAGACGAGCCGCACCAGCCGCCCGTTCACCGTCGCGCCCCCCTCGGGCGACGCGACCAGCCGCATCGTCTCGCGCGGGACGGGGAGCCCTGACTCCACCTCCGGGCAGACCGGCACCCAGTCGACGTAGCGCCCGAACGTGTCGGCGAGAAAGCTGTCCCGCTTGTGGCCGCCGTCCCAGCGCACCGCGTCGCCGAGCAGGCAGCGGGAGATGCCGATGCGGATGCGGTCCTCGCTGGCCATGGACGCCATTATCCTCCCGCCGCGGCCGCCGGGGTCTGCCGGCCGGACGTCACTCGCCCAGGACGTAGGCCTCGTACCACCCGGCCAGCGTCGCCTCGTGCCCCGCGGCCCAGCTCGCGTACACGGACCGGGCATACGCGGCCGGCGCGACCGGCGCGCCGACCCCGCCACCCGGGAACAGGTGCCGGATCGTGAGGGCCGGGGCGCGGCCGCGCGGGTCGAGCCAGTGGAACACCCCGCGGGTGCGGAGCGCGCGCCCGCGGACCCAGAGCGCGCTGTCGGCGGCCACGCCGCGCGTGAACACCGCGTGCAGCACGAGCAGGTGGACGGCAACCGACTGGATGGCCTGCGGCGACGGCGTGCCCGGGTGCTGCGCCGCGTAGGCGTCCACGAGCAGCGGCTCGAGCGGCCCGGCGCCCTCGCGCGCGAACGGCGGCGGCGCGACGGCCGGCGGGGCGCCGATACGCGACGACTGGAGCACGGCCGGATCCGGGCCCACCCCGGCGGCGAGCGGCGCGTAGAGCGCCCAGCACCCGGCCGATGCGCCGATGTATTCGTGCACGGGCCCGTCGGACGGCGCGAAGCGCGCGCCGCATCCCGGGCAGGGCTCGAGGTCCGTCACCGTGGCCATCGTCATTCGGCTCCCGCCGTCCTACCCCCTCCCCCGCAGCCGATCGAGGCTTAGGGCGCCGCCGCCGGCCGCGGCGAGATACGCGAACAGGAAGCAGTACAACACGGCCGGCTCCCCGCCGTTCAGCACGGGAAACGTCCCGCGCGGCGCGTGCGCCATGAAGTAGGCGACCGCCATCTGTCCCGAGAGGACGAAGGCCACCGGTCGCGTGAAGAGCCCGCCGAGCAGCAGGGCGCCGCCGACGACCTCGAGGATTCCGGCCAGCCCGAACAGCGAGAGGAGCGCGACGGGATCCCGCGGCTCGTTGACCGGCATCGCGAAGAGCTTCTGCGTGCCGTGGGTCATGAAGCTGGCGGCGGCGGCGATGCGCAGCACGCTCAGCAGCCAGGGCGCGAGCGCGGTGGATCTCGATCGACTCATCTGGTGGTTCCTCCCGGCGCCGGCCAGCCGGCGCCCGTGACAGGGTGTGGCGGCGCCGGCCCGGGGCCCCCGGACGGGGTGGCGCGGCGCTGATGGTAGGACGCGGTCCAGGGGGTCGTGGCTCCCGGGCCGGGCGGCGTGGCGGCCCGCGGCACCGGGCCGGGTCCGTCCGGCGTCAGGAACCGGCGACGGGACGGCCCGCCTGCGTGCCGTCCAGCAGGCGCCGGACCTCGCGCACGACGACGTCCGGCAGCGCCGGCTTGAGGACGAACGACGCGCAGCCCGCCTCGCGGGCCAGATCGGAGGCGATCGGCGAGGCGTGCCCCGTGATCGCCACGACCGGGATGTGGGCGGTCGCCGGGTCGGCCTTGAGCTGCCGGGTGGCCTCCCAGCCGTCGATGCCGGGCAGCGAGAGATCCATCAGGACGGCGTCGGGCCCGAGCGCGCGGGCGCGGGCGACGGCCTCGAGGCCGGTCGTCGCCTCGGCGACACGGAAGCCCGACACGCGGAGGCTCTCGGCATACATGTCGCGGGCGTCCTGGTAGTCGTCGACCACGAGGACGAGGGGCAGGTCAGAGTCAGTCATTCATCGAGTCCGGTCCGGACGCGCGGGGGCGGGCGCTCCTCGCGCGACCTGGCTTGTCCCGGGCTACGATAGGGGCATGGCGACTGTTTACTCGTTCGACGTGACGTCGGAAATCGACCTGCAGGAAGTCGACAACGCGCTGAACCAGGCGCGGAAGGAAATCGCCCAGCGGTACGACTTCAAGGGCTCGAAGGCGACGATCGAGCTCGACCAGAAGGCGAACACGCTGACGCTGGCCGCCGAGGACGCGTTCAAGCTCGGGGCCCTCTGGGACGTGCTGCAGACGCGGATGGTCCGGCGCGACGTGCCGGTCAAGAACATGAAGCTCGGCGAGGTCGAGCCGGCCTCCGGCGGGACGGTCCGCCAGGTCATCTCCATGCAGATGGGCATCCCCTCCGACGCCGCCAGGGACATCGTCAAGGCGCTCAAGGAGGCGAAGCTGAAGAAGGTGCAGGCCTCGATCCAGGCGGACCAGGTGCGCGTGTCGTCACCGTCGAAGGACGACCTGCAGGCGGCGCAGGCGCTGCTCCGCGCGGGGGACTTCGGGGTGCAGCTGCAGTTCGGGAACTACCGGTCCTGAGCGGGTGTCCCCCGACAGGCGGCGGCGGGCACCGGGCCCCGACCCAGGGCGCTAGGCCGCGTGGCGGTCCGGGATCTCGTCGCCCTCGTCGACCTCGGCGGGGTCCTTGTCGGTCGCGGGGTTGTAGAGCCCGTACTTCTCGAGCCGGCGGTAGAACGCGCGGCGGCTGATCCCCAGCCGGCGCGCCGCTTCCTTCTTGTTGCCCCGCGTCTCCTCGAGCGCGCGGACCACCTGCTCCTTCTCCACTTCCTGCATCGGGCGCACCGGTCCGGCGGCGGCCGCCGCGGCCCGCGGCGCCGCGCTCTGCCCGAGCACCAGGTCCGGCCGGTCGATCCACTCGCTGTCGGCCAGCATGCACGCCCGGCCGAGGACGTTGCGGAGTTCGCGCACGTTGCCGGGCCAGTCGTAGCCGACCAGGGCGCGCTCGCCCTCGGGCGTCAGGCCCCTGAGCGACTTCCCGTACTCCACGGCGCAGTCCTCGATGAACGCGCGCGCGATGAGCGGGATGTCGTCGCGCCGCTCGCGCAGCGGCGGCACCTGGAGCTCGACGACGTGCAGCCGGTAGTAGAGGTCGCTCCGGAAGCGGCCGGCCTCGACCTCGCGCTCGAGCACGCGGTTGGTGGCGGCCACGATGCGGACGTCCACGCGCTGCGGGTCGCTCGACCCGACGCGGGTCATCTCGCCCACCTCGAGCACGCGCAGGAGCTTGGCCTGCACGGGCGCCGGCAGCTCGCCGATCTCGTCGAGGAACAGCATCCCGCCGTTCGCCTTCTCGAAGAGGCCCGCCCGCGCGTCGGTGGCCCCGGTGAACGCGCCGCGCGTGTGGCCGAACAGCTCGCTCTCGAACAGCGTCTCGACGATGGCCGAGCAGTTGAGCGTGACGAAGGGCCGGTTCCGGCGCTTGCTCGTCTGGTGCAGCGCGCGCGCCACGAGCTCCTTGCCGACGCCGGTCTCGCCCGTCACGAGGGCGGTCGAGAAGTGCGGCCCGATCCGGCGGATCAGGCTGAACAGCTCCAGCATCGACGGGCTCCGCCCGATCATGCCCTGGAAGCGCACCTGCCGCAGGAGGTCCGACTCGAGCGCCGCGACCGCCTGGCGGCGCTGGCTCTCGTCGCGGATGGTCCCGAGCAGCTCCTTGAGCCGCGTGAAGTCGAAGGGCTTGCGCAGGTAGTCGGTCGCCCCGAGCTTCACGGCCTCGACCGCGCTCTCGATCGTGCCGTAGCCGGTCATGAGGACGACTTCGCAGAACGGGGCGCGCCGCTTGATCTCCCGGAGGGTCTCGAGCCCGTTCAGCCCGGGCATCCGCAGGTCCACGAGCGCCGCGTCCGGCGGGCGCCGGGCCACCTCGACGAGCGCGTCGGTCGCGTTGTCGAAGGACAGCACCTCGAAGCCGTACGGCCGCGCGAAGCGGCTGATGACCTCCAGGATGCCACGGTCATCATCGATGACATACAGGCGCGGCTGGGGCCTGGAAGGCGACTCGGGTGCCGGCGGGGAGAAGGGTGAGACTCCGTCCACGATAACTCTCAGGCCCTTATTCGGCATCCCGCGCCGGAACCTTGAATTTCCGTCCCCGGGGACGCCCGAGACGGCCCCGGGCCACCTTCGTCAGCTAGAATGCGGGACTGCCCGCCGGCGCGGCCGGACTCCCGGCGCGCGAGACGGCGGCAAGGAGCCGAACCATCGTGATGCGCATGCTCGCCGCCCTGGGCCTGCTGGCCGCCCTGGCCACGCCCGCCGCTGCCGCCGCCCCGACCGCCCCCGCCAACCTGGCCGCCTCCGTCAGCGGGTCCACCGTCACCCTGTCCTGGACCGCCGCGGGCAACGGACCGACCGGCTACATCCTCCAGGCGGGCACCGCGTCCGGCCAGACATCGACGACGGTCGCGCTGGCCGGCTCGGCCACGGGGTACGTCACGACGGCCCCGGCGGGCACCTACTTCGTCCGCCTCGTGGCGACCAACGCCGACGGGACGAGCCCCGCCTCGAACGAGATCACCGTGGTCGTGGGGGGAACGGGCTGCACGGCGCCCGCCGCGCCGCAGAACCTCTCCGCCACCTTCAAGGGCACGGCGCTCTACCTGGCGTGGAACGCCGCGAGCGGCGCCTCGAGCTACGTGGTGCAGGCCGGCGCGTCGCCCGGCACGACGCTGCAGGAAGTGCCGGCGAGCGGCACGACGCTGAACGCGTCGGTGTCGTCCGGCGTGTTCCACGCGCGGGTGGTGGCACGGAACGCCTGCGGCACCAGCGCGGCGTCCAATGAGGTCCTGCTGACGTTTCCGGGCATCAGTGGCCGCGTGCCGGACCCGGCGCCCGGGACCTGGCTGCCGCTCCCGGACGTCGAGGCCCTCGTGACGGCCATCGGCCAGGAGCGGCCCGACTTGATGACAGGTGGCTCGTGCCCGGGCGGGCGCAAGTACGTGCCGAACGACTTCCTGAACTTCGTCGTCGATCGCCTGCGCACCTACGACACGCGGTGGGGCTACAACCAGAAGCCCACCAAGACCTCCGCCGACAACGGCGGGGCGCCGGTGGTGGCCGCGGGCGACGAGATCGCCTACTTCGCGGGCGCCGGCACCGGCGAGGGCTCGTCGCAGGTCTACCTGATCGACATCCTCTTCGGCCACTGCGGGCCGTCGCCGAGCCTGACCTGGCGCAACTTCACCGGCCAGGAGCCGGGCATCTGGACGGGGGCCGGCCGCTTCAGCGGCGACCAGCCGCGGCGCTGATCCGGGCCGGGGGGCGCGCGGGCGCGCGCCCCCCACCCGCGCCTACTTCGGGACCGGGTGGTCCTTCATCATCTCGGCGCGGCCGTTGGCGAGGAACGCGTCCACCGTGTCGGCATGCGCGTGGAGCACCTTCACCACCGCCGCATCGTCGGACGTCTCGACGACCTTGAGCCCTGCCTCGGTCGGCGTGATCGCCACCGTGATCCGGTCCGCCACGCGAAAGACCTCGCGGAACAGCGGGTCGCGCTGGTGAATCGGGCGCCCGTCCTTCATCCGCGTGTACATCGCGCCCACGTGCGCCTTGATCTTCGCCGCCACCTCGGGCACCGCCGACTCGGTGAGGGTCTCGATGCCGTTGTCGAGCTTCTTGACGGAGCGCCGGATGTCCGCCCGGTGGTCGAGCAGGTAGTGGAACACCTGCATGTCCGCCATGTGGCTCTCGTCCATCATGCCCGGGTGCATCCCCTGGCCGCCGCCCATCCCCCGGCCCATGCCCTGGGCCGCGCCAGAACCGGCCGTGGCCGCCACCACCGCGAGCATCACCACGCCCGCCACCCCGATTGCCCACCCGCGCGTCGACGACATGGCTCCCCCTTCCACGGCCCCGGATGGGGCCCCGCACAGGAGATGCGCACTGGCAGGTAGTGGTGACACGCCGGCCGCAGCCCGGCGAACCCGGCCACAGATGGCCACAGATGCGCAGATGGACACCGATGCGCAGATGGAACCCGAGGAACCCGGCCACAGATGCACAGATGGCCACAGATGCGCAGATGAGAACCCGAGGAACCCGAGGAACCCGAGGAACCCGTCGAACCCGTCGAACCCGACGAACCCGTCGAACCCGACGAACCCGTCGAACCCCTCCTACACGAAGAAGTCCGGCATCAGGTCGTCGTCACCGACCCCGGGCGGGTTGTAGATCGAGCAGTCGGCGACGCCGGCGGCGGCGAGCGCCTCCTCGTCGAGGAAGAAGCGCCCCGTCACCTCGCGGCTGCGGCGGGTGAGGATCCAGTGGGCGGCGTCGGCCATGATCGCCGGCGACCGGGTCTTCCGGCGCGCCTCGGCGCCGGCGATGAGCCGGATGGCCTCCGTGTCGATCGCGGTGCGCGGCCACAGCGCATTGACCGCGACACCGGCGGCGCGGAACTCCTCCGCCATGCCGAGCACCGCCAGGCTCATCCCGTACTTCGCCAGGGTGTAGGCGAGGTGCGGCGCGAACCACCGCGCCTGCAGCGTCGACCCGAGCGGCGGCGCCAGGTTGAGGATGTGGGGGTTCGACGAGCGCCGCAGGTACGGCAGCGCCTGCTGGCTGGCGAGGAACGTGCCGCGCGCGTTCACCTGGTGCATCAGGTCGAAGCGCTTCATCGGCGTCTCGAGGGTGCCCGTCAGGCTGATCGCGGACGCGTTGTTGACCAGGATGTCGATGCCCCCGAACCGCTCGACCGCGCGCTCGACCGCCGCGGCCACCTGCCCCTCGTCGCGCACGTCCATCGGCAGCGCGAGCGCGTGCCCGCCGGCGGCGACCACCTCGTCCGCCGCCGTGTGGATCGTGCCGGGCAGGACGGCATGGGGCTCGACGGTCTTGCCGGTGATGACGACGTTGGCGCCGTCGGCCGCCGCGCGGAGCGCGATCGCCTTGCCGATGCCGCGGCTGGCGCCGGTGATGAAGAGGGTGCGGCCCGCGAGGGTCTGGGGGGTGGGCGTGGTCACCGTGACATCAGTGCCACAAGTGAAGCCCGGCCGCGAGGGAAAAGTGGGGGAAGCCCGGGGGCAGAAAAAAACCGGATGGAACGCTGCGGCTCACTGGAGGCGTTCCATCCGGTGCTTCCCCTCTGTCGTTGTGAGGCAAGGATACAAAAT
>JBFWOG010000001.1:0-411214 GCA_050250645.1 Vicinamibacterales bacterium | reverse complement strand
CAAAGTCCACACCGACTTGCGCGCTGAGGCGCTGCCGAAGTAGAACTGCATGGGTCTCGGTCGACCGGCAGAAATGGCCGGTTTTGAACTGTCGATCAATGGCCGGATTTGAGGTGTCCACCGAGGCTTCGCCCGGGCCGCCATCGGTCTTGGGACTTTCCGCCCGCCAGGTTCTGGCGGGCTTTTCTTTTTGTCCGGCGGCGTCGTCGCGGCGGCCCGGGGATGCCGGGCGGGTCGGCGGACCGGCCCGGCCGGCCAGCCGGCCGACAGGCAGCGCCGCGGCCGGCCGGGGTATTGCGGGGAAAACACCTGCACATCCGCGCAATCCGGCGGGACCGGGCCGCTGGCACACCGCTGGCAGTATGGGTGGCGTCGGCCGTCCGCGCGCCCCCGGGCATTCCGGGACCGCCGGTCGCGGCCCAGACACACACTCCCAGGGTTTGGCCGGTCGGCCCCGCCGATCGGCCATTTTTTTGCCCGAGGTCCGGTCTCCGACGCCACCGGCGCGCGCGTGCCAAGCCCTATACTGCTTGGGCGTGCCCCTCCCGTCCGACAGCTCACGCCCCCCGTCACGGACGCTCCGCGCCGGCAGTCTCCTCATCGCGATCCTTGGCGGCGGGCTGCTCGTCTACACCGTGCGGCAGGTGGGCTGGTTCCAGGTGCGGGCGGGCCTCGAGAGCCTCGGATGGTGGTTCGTCGCGGTGCTGGCGCTCGGCGGCCTCCGGTTCGTGGCGCGCACGCGCTCGTGGATGGCCTGCGCCGAGGACCCCGACGAGCCGCCGCTCGACTTCCGCCACGCCTTCCCGGCGCAGCTCGCCGCCGACGCGCTCGGTAACGTCACGCCCCTCGGCCTGCTGGCCAGCGAGCCGGCGCGGGTGCTCCTGGTCCGCCGCCGTCTCTCGACGGTCGGCGGGGTGTCGTCGGTCGCGGCCGACAACGTCTTCTACAGCCTGTCGGTGCTCGTCGTCCTCGGCGCCGGCACGTTCCTGTTCTTCCGCCGCGCGTCGGTGCCGGCCCCCCTCGCCCTGGCGGCGGAGGTCGTGCTCGGCGGCGCGCTGGTGGGCCTGGCAGGCGCCATCTGGGCGGCCCGCCGCCAGCCGGCGGTCCTGTCGCGCCTGGCGGCGCTCGCGGCGCGGGTGACTGGGCGGGGCAGCCGCGCGTCTGCCGAGCGGCTCCGGGCGGTGGAGCTGCGCTTCTACGGGCTCCTCACGTGGCCGGCGGGGCGGTTGCTGCGCATCGCCGCGTGGCAGGCGGCCTTTCACGTCGCGGCGGTCGCCGAGGTGTACCTCGTGGTCCGGCTGCTGCCCGGCGGCGGCGCCATCTCGCTGACCGACGCGTTCCTGCTCGAGTCAGCGGGACGGCTCATCACGGTGGTCTTCAAGGCCGTGCCGTTCCGGCTGGGGGTGGACGAGGCCGGGACGGCGCTGGTCGCGCGGGCCCTGGCCCTCGACCCGACGCTCGGGGTCACGCTGGCGCTCGTCCGGCGGCTGCGCATCATCTGTTGGAACGGCCTGGGCCTCGTCCTGCTGTCGCGACATCGCTGACCGGTCCCGCCGCCGGGCCCACAATTTCGGCGCTTTTCGGCCAGAAGCGGCGTCGCGCCCACCTTGTCAGCGTCGTATCTACGCCGTAGGATAGTAGTTTCGGTGGGTCGCGCTGGAGGCGTGCGGGCCGCGAGCGGCATCACGCCAGGGCAGCGATTCCACCCGGGACCCGTCCCCTTTGGAGATGGCAATGATGAAAGTGAGCATGGGGAAGTTGGCCGGCGTGGTCGTCACGGCGGCGGCCGCCGCCTGGCTCGGCTCGGCGCCCGCGCCCCACGCGCAGGGCGGCACGATCGATCCCGGCCTGTACAGCGGCATGACGTGGCGGAGCATCGGCCCCGAGCGAGGGGGCCGGTCCATCGCCGTCGCGGGCAGCGCGGCGCGCCCCGCCGAGTTCTACTTCGGCGCGGTGGGCGGCGGGGTCTGGAAGACCACCGACTTCGGCAACACGTGGGCGCCGGTCACCGACCGTTACCTCGAGAGCTCGTCGGTCGGCGCCGTGGCCGTGGCCGAGTCGAACCCGGACGTCGTGTACGCGGGCACCGGCGAGGCGTGCTTCCGCGGCAACATCATCCAGGGTGACGGGGTCTACAAGACCACCGACGGCGGCAAGACCTGGAGCCACATCGGGCTGAAGGACTCGCAGACCGTCAGCAAGATCCGCGTCCACCCCACGAACCCCGACATCGTCTACGCGGCCGTGCTCGGCCACGCGTACGACGACAACGAGGAGCGCGGCGTCTTCCGCAGCAAGGACGGCGGGACGACGTGGGAGAAGGTGCTGTACCGCGACGCCAAGACGGGCGCCGTCGACCTCTCGATGGACCCGAAGAACCCGGACGTCCTCTACGCCGCCTTCTGGCAGGTGTACCGGACGCCGTGGTCGATGGAGAGCGGCGGCCCGGGCAGCAGCCTCTACAAGACGACCGACGGCGGCGACACCTGGACGGAGCTGACGAAGAACCCCGGGCTGCCCTCGGGCCTCTGGGGCAAGGTCGGCGTGGCGGTCTCGCCGGTCGACGGCAACCGCGTCTACGCGATCGTCGAGAACGACAACGGCGGCGTGTTCGTGTCCGACGATGGGGGCGCGACCTGGCGGCAGACCAATGACGAGCGCAAGCTCCGGCAGCGCGCGTTCTACTACACGCACATCATCGCGGACACCCAGGACAAGGACACGGTCTACGTGCTGAACGTCCAGTTCTGGAAGTCCACCGACGCCGGCAAGACCTTCCCGGACCAGATCCGCCCGCCGCACGGCGACAACCACGACCTGTGGATCGCGCCGAACGACAACAAGCGGATGGTGCAGGCCAACGACGGCGGCGGCAACGTGTCGGTCAACGGCGGCCAGACATGGTCGGGCCAGGGCTTCGCGACCGGGCAGTTCTACAACGTGTTCACGACGAAGCACGTGCCGTACCACGTGTGCGGCGCGCAGCAGGACAACAGCACGGCCTGCATCTCGAGCGAGGCGCGGACGGGCGGCGGCGAGGGCGACATCCCGCCGGTGTTCTACGACGTGGGCGGCGGCGAGAGCGGCTACATCGCCCCCGACCCGACCGACCTCGACGTCTACTTCGCGGGCAGCTACGGCGGCCTGATGACCCGCGTCGACCGCGTGGTCGACCAGAGCCGCGTCGTCACCATCTACCCGAACAACCCGATGGGGTGGTCGTCGATCGACATCGACGAGCGCTTCCAGTGGACGTACCCGATCGTCTTCTCGCCAATCGACCCGAAGGTGCTCTACTCCTCGTCGCAGCACCTGTACCGGACGACCAACGCGGGGCAGAGCTGGGAGAAGATCAGCCCCGACCTGACGCGGTCCGACCCGAAGACGATGCAGGCCTCCGGCGGGCCGATCACCAAGGACCAGACCGGCGTCGAGACCTACGCGGTCATCTTCACGATCGCGCCGTCCTACCAGGACATCAACACCATCTGGACCGGCTCGGATGACGGCTACGTCAACGTGACGCGGGACGGCGGCAAGACGTGGACGCGGATCACCCCGCCCGACCTGCCCGACTTCGCGCGCATCAGCATCATCGAGACGTCGCAGCACCAGGACGGCGTGGCGTACCTCGCGGCGAACCGCTACCAGCAGGGCGACCGCAAGCCGTACTTCTACAAGACCGCGGACTTCGGCAAGACGTGGACGAAGATCATCGACGGCATCCCGGACGGCGACTTCGCCCGGGTGATCCGGGAGGATCCGAAGCGCCGCGGCCTGCTCTACGCGGGCACCGAGCGCGGCATCTTCATCTCGTTCAACGACGGCGCGTCGTGGCAGTCGCTGCGGCTCAACCTGCCGGTCACCCCGGTGCACGGCATCGTCGTCCAGGACCGCGACCTGGTGATCGGCACGCACGGCCGCGGCTTCTACATCCTCGACGACATCGGCGTGCTGCGGCAGGCGACGCCGGAGATCACGAGCGGGGGGCTCCACGTGTTCGAGCCGCACAACCCGCTGCGCGGCCTCGACAGCAACCTCGCGGTCGACTACTACCTGGGCCGGGACGCCGACGAGGTGAAGATCGACGTCCTCGACGGGCAGGGCGCCGTGCTCCGGTCGTTCACCGGCAAGGCCGGCGAGGAGAAGCCCGCGGCCGGGGGCGGCGGCGGGTTCTTCGGCTTCCGCGCGCCGAGCGTCGGCGTCAAGAAGGGGATGAACCGCTTCACGTGGGACCTGCGGCAGGAGGGTGCCGTGACGTTCCCGGGGATGATCATGTGGGCCGCCGCGCCGCAGCGCGGGCCCGCGTCGCCTCCCGGAACCTACGCCGTGCGGATCAGCGCCAACGGGCAGACCGAGACGAAGAACTTCACGATCGGCCTCGACCCCCGGCTGAAGGCGCGCGGCGTGACCGAGGCCGACCTGCTGGAGCAGTACAAGCTGTCGGTCCAGGTGCGTGACAAGGTCAGCGAGGCCAACAGCGCCGTCATCCAGATCCGCGCCATCCGCCAGCAGGTCAACGACCGGCTCAAGGAAGTGCCGGAACGGCGGCGCGCGGAGATCCAGGCCATCGCCGACGGGTTGCTGAAGCCCCTGGCCACCGTGGAAGAGGCCATCTACCAGGTCAAGAACCAGAGCGGGCAGGATCCGCTCAACTACCCGATCAAGCTGAACAACAAGATCGCGGCCCTGTCGGGCGTGATCGAGTCGGCCGACTACAAGCCGACCGACCAGACCTACGACGTGTTCAAGGACCTGAGCGGCGACCTGAACACCGAGATCACGACGCTCGACAAGACGCTGCAGACCGAGCTGCCGCGCCTCAACAACGTCCTCGAGCGCGAGAAGGTCAAGCCGGTCGAGGCCGCGCCCCGCAAGCAGTAGGGGACGGCCGGACGTCACCGGACCCGGGGCCGGGGGAGGCACGCCTCTCCCGGCCCCGCGGCTGTACGGCGGGCGGCGGGCGCGGGCCACGCGCGGCTGGGCTACAATCGGTCGATGCGCGTCGCCCGGCGGTTCCTGGTGCGCGGTCGGGTTCAGGGTGTCGGCTTCCGCTTCTTCACTCAGGACGCGGCGCGCCGCGAAGGCCTGCACGGGGTCGTGCGGAACCTCGAGGACGGCCGCGTGGAGGCCGTCGCCGAGGGCGACGCCGAGTCGATGACGCGCTTCGAGATGGCGATCCGCCGCGGGCCGCCGCATGCGCGCGTCGAGGATGTGGAAGTCGAGCTGCTCGCGCCGGGCGGCCGGTCCACCGGTTTCATCATTGGATAGCGGCGCAGCCGCCGGACGACACATGGACCAGCTCAAGCAGAAGATCCGCCACGTTCCCGACTTCCCGAAGCCCGGAATCCTGTTCTACGACATCACCACGCTGCTCGGCGACGCCGGCGGCTTCCGGATGACGGTCGACGCGCTGGCCGAGCCGTACACCGGGAAGGGCATCTCCAAGGTGGTCGGCATCGAGAGCCGCGGCTTCATCCTGGCGGCGGCGGTCGCCGACCGCCTGGGCGCCGGCTTCACGCCGATCCGCAAGCCCGGGAAGCTCCCGTCCGCCCGGCTCACCGAGAGCTACGCGCTCGAGTACGGCACCGACAGCCTCGAGATGCACGAGGACGCGGTCGGCGCCGGCGAGCGCGTCCTGCTCATCGACGACGTGCTGGCCACGGGCGGCACCGCGCGGGCGGCGGCCAACCTGGTGCGGAAACTCGGGGGCGACCTGGTCTCGCTTGCCTTCCTGATCGAGCTGAACTTCCTCAACGGCCGGCAGAAGCTGGACGGCGAGCAGGTGTTCTCGGTCCTGCAGTACTAGGCCTGTCGGGAGGCCGCACCGGCATGTCACCGAGCCCCCGTCCCAGGACCTCCGCCACGCTGTCGCGGAAGAAGCGCCTGGCGTTCGCCCTGGTGGCCCTGGGCCTGTCGGCGCTCGTGCCGGTGGCCGCCTTCTTCGCGCTCGACCTGTACCTGCACCGCAAGCACGCCTCGGCCTTCGGCGTGAACATCTGGGGCTACCGGGGCCCGGTGGTGGGCGCCAAGGCCCCCGGCGAGCGGCGGATCGTGGTGGTCGGGGGCAGCACGGCCTTCGGGTACGGCGTGGACTGGCCCGACGCGATCCCGGCGCAGCTCCAGGACCGCCTGAACGAGGACGGAGGCCGGCTGGGCGGGCCGGCGGTCGTCGTGAACCTCGCGTACTACAGCGAGGGCGCCTACGCGTTCGAGCCGAACCTCCGCGACTACGCCTACCTCGATTACGACGCCGTGATCATGTACACCGGCGACAACGACCTGCTCGGCGAGAACCGGGCGGTGTCGCGCCGAACGTCGGCCATCTATCGCTGGACGGGCTACCTCCCGCTGGCGCCGCTGGTGATCCGGGAGAAGGCGCTGTCGATGCGCTACGGCGGCGACCTCGACAAGGCGTATGGCGAGGAGAAGACGGTCTTCGCCCTCAGCCCGGCGAAGCGGGCGCTGGTGGCCACGATGGAGGGGGCGGTGGACGTCGCGGATCGCCTCAACAAGCAGCTCGCGGCCTTCAGCGCGACGGCACCGGACCCGTCGACGCCCGGCGAGTTCTGCAGCGCGCGCTGGGACATCTACTGCCGGTCCATCCACCGCGCGGTCGAGTACGCCCTCGGCACCGGCCACCGGGTG
Organism: Vicinamibacterales bacterium; assembly: GCA_050250645.1. Taxonomy (GTDB): domain Bacteria; phylum Acidobacteriota; class Vicinamibacteria; order Vicinamibacterales; family UBA2999; genus JBFWVR01. The sequence goes on along the minus strand of JBFWOG010000001.1, from coordinate 404,566 downwards.
CTCGTCGTCTCGGAGCCGTTCGTGGGCCCCGAGCAGCCGGAGCAGCAGCGGCAGATGGCCGCGATGCTCGTCCGCCGGTTCGGCGACAATCCCCGGCTGCGATACCTCAACCTCGGCGAGGCCGTCGACCCGCAGGACCCGGCCATCTCGTCGGACCGGATGCACCTCAGGGCCGGCGCCAACGGCACCATCGCGCGGGCGCTGGTCGAGCCGGTCGTCGAGCTGTTCGGCCGGTGAGGGCCGGGCCGGGGCACCCGGGCGGCCCGGGCCGGGTCAGTGCTAGAATTGCTGGTTTGGAGGCGCCCGTAGCTCAGTTGGATAGAGCATCGGTTTCCTAAACCGGGGGTCGAAGGTTCAAGTCCTTCCGGGCGCACCACCCGAAGGCGCCGCAGACACAAGCCATGAAGACATCCGAACGCCATCACCTCAAGGACAACGAGCTGGCCCTCCTCCTCGGCCACGTCCAGGACTTCGTCGAGGAGCACAACCGCACGCTGACCACCGTTCTCGGGACGGTCATCGTCGTCGGCGCCGTCGTGGGCGGCTATCTCTGGTGGACGGGCCGGGTCGAGGCCTCGGCCCAGACGCTGCTCGCGGAGGCGATGGTCGTCGCCGAGGCGCCCGTGACGCCGCCGGCGCCGCCGACAGGCGAGTCGCTCGACGCGCCGGCCGCGCCCCAGCCGGGGAGCTACCCGACCGAGCGCGCGCGCAACGAGGCGGCGCTGCCGAAGTTCGTCGCGGCCGCGGACCAGTACCCGGACACGGCGGCCGGCCTGACGGCCCGCTACGAGGCGGCGTCGACCCTCGTGGCGCTCGGACGCTTCGACGAGGCCATTGCCCAGTACGAGCAGGTGGCCGCCTCGGCGTCCGGCGTGATGGCCAGCATGGCGCGGCTGGGCAAGGCCGAGGCGCAGCTGCGCGCCGCGAAGTTCGACGAGGCGATCGCGGGCTTCAAGGCGGTCGCCGACGATGCCTCGTCGAGCGTGCCGCGCGAGGCGGTGCTGCTCGAGCTGGCGCGGGCCTACAGGACCGCCGGCAAGACCGAGGACGCGCGGACCACCCTCAACGAGATCGTCGAGCAGCACGCCGAGAGCCCCAGCGCGGCGGCCGCGAAGGAAGAACTCGAGCGCCTGAAGGGCTAGGTCCGGCCCCTTCGGGGCATCCGCGGACCGACGCGGAGACACGCGGATTTTCAGCGCCGGAGCGGGTCCCGCTCCGGCGGCAGCCCCCTCACCACCCGCCGGTATTCCAGCCGCGGCGCCCCGAAGTTCACGAGCAGCCCGGTCGCCAGGCCGGACGCCTTCAGGTAGTTGAGCATCTGCGCGAGCTCGGCCTCCCCGAGCCTCCGGATCGCCTTCAACTCGACGAGCACCTCCCCGAAGCACACGAAGTCCGCCCGGTAGCCCACCGGCAGCTCGGTGCCCCGGTAGCGCACCGGGAGCCGGACCTCCGGCGCGAACGGGATCCCCCGGCTCCCGAATTCCCACCGCAACGCGTGCTGGTAGACGGGCTCGAGGAAGCCCCACCCCAGCTCCCGGCTCACCGCCATCGCGGCGCCAATCACCGCGAACGTCCTCCCATCGTCGAACCCGTCAGGCCGTGGTTCCATGCACCGGACGGTGCACGGCTCGTGCCGCGAGGAAATCACGGGGGAATCCGATGCGGGGCCTGGGGAATGAGCAGTCCGTGACGACTGACGCCAGTCGACGGGTCGCAGAATGTGCGGGCGGTCCGTACGTGAGGACGGCGGCCGCGCCGCGCGAGCGCGGCGTGGCAGTGGCGGGGGCGAGCCCCGGGGAACAAGCCACGCACGGATCCCCCGTGGTTTGTTCCCCGGGGCTCGTCCCCGCCACCGCTGCACCCGGAGGGTGCAGCCGCCGTCCCGATGGGTGAGGGGCGTTCCGCGTACATCCGCGTCTATCCGCGGATGGCCCCGCAGGGGCCTACTGATTCACGCGGTGGACGTGGCGGACGAAGCCGAAGTCGGCGGAGGGGGAGAGCTCGATGCCGGTCAGGCCCTTCTGGGCGACGGCGACGTTGGTCTTGTACCAGAGGCTGATGTAGGGCGCGTCGGCGGCGATGATGCGCTGCACGTCGGCGTACAACCGCTGCCGCGTCATGTCGTCGGTCGCCATGGTCGCCTTGTCGATCAGGGCGTCGACCTCGGGGTTCTCGTAGTACCCGCGGTTGAAGCCCGCCGGCGGCTCCTGGTTCGAGTGGAAGACCCGGCGAAGCATGTCCGGGTCCGACACGCCGACCCACTGCAGGGTGAACAGCTGGAAGTTGCCCGCGAGCACGTCGGCGTAGAGCGTGGCGAACTCGTAGGAGCGCACGTCCAGCTCGATGCCGGCCTGGGCCAGGTCCTGCTGGAGCACCGCGGCCTGCAGCCGGATGAACTCGTTGGTGGAGATCTTCAGCGTCAGGCGCAGGCGCGGTTCGGGACCGTCGCCGTCGGGGTCCGGATATCCGGCCGCCTCGAGCAGCGCCTGGGCGCGCGCCGGGTCGTGCGTGAACTGGAACACGTCGGGCTCGAACGCCCACGAGGCGGGCGGCAGGATCCCGACCGCCGGCCGCGCCAGGCCCCGGCGCAGGTAGTCGACGATGGCCTGCCTGTCGATCGCGTAGCCGATCGCCTGGCGCACGCGCCGGTCGGCCAGCGCCGGGTCGCGCAGGTTGAACCCCACGTAGGCGTAGTCGGTGCCCGGGGACTCGAACACCTGCATCCCGTCGTCGGCCTGCAGCTGGTGGACGATGTCCGGGGAGACGTCGTTGACCACGAGGTCCACCGAGCCCTTCCTGAGCTCGAGGCCCCGCATGATCTCGTCGGGCACCACCTTCAGCACCACGCCGGTGTTGGCCGGCGCGCCGCCCCAGTAGTCCCGGTTCGCCTCGAGTACCAGCCGGTCGTCCACGGCGTAGCGGCCGAAGCGGTAGGGGCCCGTGCCGATCGGGTGGGTCGCCAGCTCCGGGCCGGAGCCGTCCGGCACGATGGGGAGCACGAGGTTGATGGGGAAGGAGCCGAACGGCTCGCTGAGGGTGAACCGCACGGTCTGCTCGTCCACGGCCTCCACGGCCTTCAGCAGCCGGTACGCCCCCTTCCGGGCCGACGTGAAATCCGGGGCCGTGAGGCTGGTGAAGGTGTAGACCACGTCGGCCGACGTCAGCGGGCGGCCGTCGTGGAAGCGGACGCCCTGGCGGAGGTGGACGAGGTAGGTCGTCGGGTCGGGCTGCTCCCACGAGGTCGCCAGGCCGGGGCCGACGCGGAGCTGGCCGTCGAGGGCCAGCAGGTTGTCGTAGACCAGCTGGTAGACGCGCTGGGAGGTCTCGTCGGTGCCGACGCGCGGGTCGAACGTGTTCGGGGAGCTGGCAATCGCGATCGTGATCGCCCCGGGGTCGACGGCCTGCCCGCCGGCGCAGCCGGCCGCGCCGAGCGCCGCCGCGAGCAGGACGGCGAGCGCCCGCCTCACGACTCGCCCGCCTCGCGCTTGAGTTCCTGGAGCAGCTGGAGGGCGTCCATCGGGGTCGTGCGGTCGATGTCCACCTCGCGGAGCCGGTCGCGGAGCCTGTCGTCGGCCGGCAGGGCCTGGAAGAGCCCGAGTTGCTGCTGGGGCGCGGAGGGGGCGCCGCTCAGCGCCGGCTTGCCGCCCCGCGTCAGCTCGTCCTGCTCGAGCGCGCCGAGAATCTCGCGCGCGCGGCCGATGACGCTCGCCGGGAGGCCGGCCAGGCGCGCGACCTGGATGCCGTAGCTCCGGTCCGAGCGGCCGGGCAGGATCTTGTGGAGGAAGACGATGTCGTCGTTCCACTCGCGGGCGGCGACGTGGGCGTTGACGACGCCCGGCACCGACTCGGCCAGGTCGGTCAGCTCGTGGTAGTGCGTCGCGAAGAGCGTCTTCGGCCGCGCGCGCGGGCTCGTGGCCAGGTGCTCGGCGACGGCCCAGGCGATGCTCAGCCCGTCGAACGTGGCGGTGCCGCGGCCGATCTCGTCGAGCACCACCAGGCTCCGCGACGTGGCGCCATGGAGGATGTGGGCGGTCTCCTGCATCTCCACCATGAACGTGGACTGGCCGCGCGAGATGTTGTCCGAGGCCCCGACGCGCGCGTAGATGCGGTCGACGAGCCCGAGCTTCGCCTCGCGCGCCGGCACGAACGACCCGGCCTGCGCCAGCAGGCAGAGCAGCGCGACCTGCCGCAGGTAGGTCGACTTGCCGCCCATGTTCGGACCCGTCAGGATCACGAGCTGGCTGGCGGCGCCGTCGAGCGTCACGTCGTTCGGGACGAACGTGCCGCCGGCCAGCCGCTCGACGACGGGGTGGCGGACGTCGATGGCCGTGAGCTCGTCGCCCTCGTGGACGTGGGGCTTGGTGAAGTTGGCGAGGGTCGCCGTCTCGGCGAGGCCGGCCAGCACGTCGAGCGCGGCGACCGCGGCCGCCGTGTCGAGGATGCGGGGCGCCTCGGCCGACACCCGGGCGCGCAGGGCCTCGAAGAGCTCCAGTTCCCGCGCCACGATCTTCTCGTCGGCGCCGAGGACCTTCTCCTCGTACTCCTTGAGGGCCGGGGTGACGAAGCGCTCGCCGCCGGCGACCGTCTGCTTGCGGATGTAGTCGTCCGGCACGGCGTGCAGGTTCGACTTCGACACCTCGATGTAGTAGCCGAAGACGCGATTGAAGCGCACCTTGAGCGACTGCACGCCCGTGCGCGCCCGCTCGCGCTCCTCCATCTCGGCAATCACCTGCTTGCCGGACCGGCTGATGTGGCGCAGCTCGTCGAGGGCGGGGTCGAGGCCGTCACGGATGAACCCGCCGTCGCGGGCGAGGGCGGGCGGCTCGTCGGCCACGGCAGCCTCGATCCAGCCCCGCACGTCGGCGAGGTCGTCGAGCTGCCCGAGGAGGCTCCGCACGAGGGGCGCCTCGCACTCCCCGAGCACCGCGCGCATCCGGGGCACGGCGGCCATCGACTGGCGCAGGGCCACCAGGTCCCGCGGCCCCGCCGTGGAGAGCGCCACCCGCGAGATCAGCCGCTCGAGGTCGTGGACGGTCTTGAGCGTCTCGCGCAGCTTGCCGCGCTCCGTGACGCGGAAGGCGAGCTCCTCGACGGCGTCGAGCCGGTCGCGAATCGCCTCGAGGGCCACGAGGGGCCTGATGAGCCACCCGCGGAGCATCCGGCCGCCCATCGGCGTCATCGTCCTGTCGATCTCGTGGAGCAGCGAGCCCGGGCGCCCCCCGCCGACCGCCTCCACCACCTCGAGGTGCTTGAGGGTGGTCGGGTCGATGATGAGGCAGTCGGCCGACTCCTTGAGGCGGACGGCCCGCACGTGCGCGAGGTCGGCCTTCTGGGTGTCGCGCAGGTAGCGGAGCAGGGCGCCCGCCGCGCAGACGGCCGCCTGGCGGCGCTCGAGGCCGAAGCCCTCGAGCCCGCCCGCGCGCAACTGCTCGAGCAGCGTCTGGCGCGCGGTCTCCAGCTCGAAGTGCCACCCCTCGACCTCCGTGACCGGCACGCTCGCCGCGGAGGCCTCCGGCAGCAGCGCCGCGAGGTCCTGGCCCGCGGGCAGCACGATCTCGCGCGGCCGGATCACGGCAATCTCGTCGGCCAGCGCCTGCCGGCCCTCCGGGCCGCCGTACTCCGCGACGTCGAACTGGCCGGTGGACAGGTCGATGAGGGCGACGCCGAAGGTCCCGGCGCCCCCGCCCGGGGCCGCCGTGGCGACGAGGGCCATGAGGTAGGCGGGTTCGCGCGCCTCGAGGTAGCTGGCGTCGGTGAGGGTGCCCGGCGACACGACGCGCACCACCTCGCGTTTGACGACCCCCTTGGCCTTCTTCGGGTCCTCGACCTGCTCGCAGATGGCGACCCGGTAGCCCTTGCGCACGAGGCGCCCGATGTAGCCGTCGGCGGCGTGGTAGGGCAGGCCGCACATCGGCACCGGCGTGCCCGAGGCGTCCTTGGACCGCGAGGTGAGCGTCAGCTCGAGGGCGCGCGCCGCGACGAGCGCGTCCTCGTAGAACATCTCGTAGAAGTCCCCCATGCGGAAGAACACGATGGCGTTCTTGTACTGCCGCTTCGCGTCGAAATACTGGCGCATGGCGGGCGTGAGGGACGCGCCGGAAGGCGGGACGGCCGGCGCGGATTCAGGCGGTCGGGACACCTTCGAGTATACGATGTTCGGCACACCCGTGCTGATCCTCGCCCTCGACACCACCACGCGTGGCGGCAGCACCGCCGTGCTCCACGACGACCGCGCGCTCGCCGTTGTCGACGGGGACGCCACGCGCACGCACGGCGAACGCCTGCCCCCCGAGATCGCCGCCGCGCTCGACGCGGCGGGCCAGGCCGCGGCGGCCATGGACCTCATCGCCGTCGCGCGGGGACCTGGCGCGTTCACCGGCCTCCGGATCGGGCTCGCCACCGCCCAGGGGCTCGCCCTCACGCTCGGCCTGCCGGTCGTCGGCGTCCCGGCGCTCGAGGCGCTGGCCGAGACGGCGGCCGCGCACGCGGCGCTGCCCCCGGGCACCATCGTCGGCGCCTGGATGGACGCGGCGCGGGGCGAGGTCTTCGCCGCGCTGTACCGCGTCGCGGAGCCGCGCGCCGGGGGCGCGGTCTGCGTGGAGGTCGCCGGGCCGACCGCGATGACGCCCGCCGACACGCTCGCCGCGTGGGAGGGCCTCGTGCCCGCCGGGGCCTGCTTCACCGGCGAGGGCGCCATCCGCTACCTCCAGGGCACGGGGCGGCGGGTGGTCACGGGGGTGCCGGCGCTGGCGCCGGCCATCGGGCGCATCGGCCGGCGGCTGGCGGCCGACGGCCAGGCGGGGCCGCCCCATGCGCTGCAGCCCCTCTACATCCGTCGTCCCGATGTCGTCATCGAGCGGGAGCGCCGGCAGCCGTCATGACGGGCCTCGTCGTGGAGCCGCTCCGCGGGCCGGCCGACCTGGACGCGGTCATCGAGATCGAGGACCAGTCCTTCCACAACCCCACGACCCGCGCCTGGTACGAGGCCGAACTGGCTCGGCCGGACGTGTGCTTCGTCTACGTCATCCGCACGGCGGCGCAGCCGGTCGCGGGCTTCTGCGCCTTCTGGCGGGTCGTCGACCAGATTCACATCAACAACCTGGCGGTGCGGCCCGAACTGCGGGGGCAGGGCCTGGGGGGACGGCTCCTGGCAGGCGTCCTGGCAGCGGCTGACGCGATGGGCGCGCCGCGGGCCACGCTGGAGGTGCGGCGGTCGAACACGGCGGCCCAGCGCCTGTACACCGCCGCCGGATTCCGGCTCTCGGGGGTGCGGCCCGCCTACTACAGCGAGCCCATCGAGGACGCCCTCATCCTGTGGCGGGACCCGCCGGAGAGCCCCCTGTAACGGTGTTGAAACGCCCAGGACAGGGTGGTAAAGTCGGCCTCAGGAGCGGGTCGCATCCCGCACCCGACTCCGGAAGGGAGGCGGAACACGATGGCGGAGGCACAGGAAGTGAAGCACCTGCTCCTCGAGACCAACGAGGAGTACCGCCAGCTCGCGGACCAGCATCACGAGTTGGACGATCGCCTGCACGCGCTCACCGGCAAGCCCTACCTCTCCGACGACGAACAGCTGTTGGAAGTCAGCCTCAAGAAGAAGAAACTCCACCTCAAGGACAGGATGGAAGAGATCCTGCGTGATTACCTGAGCGGCATGTCGAGCGCGGTCGTGTCCGCCTAGCCAGACGCTGCTGTACCTTCGGGAGCGGAGGAGCCCGGATCCGCGGGCTCCATCCGCTCCCCCGGAACACCCCTCGATTTCCCCCCGCCTCGCCGTCTATCATCGTTCCACCCATGTTCATCGATCGGGCCGGATGGCCCTTCGTCCTTGGCGCCCTGGTCCTGTCCCTCGCGGCGGGATGGTGGTTCGGCCGGAACGGCGCCGTGCCCTTCCTGGTCCTGGCCGCGTTCTTCCTCTTCTTCTTCCGCGATCCCGGCCGGACACCGCCGGCGGGCGCGGGCGTGGTGGTGTCGCCGGCCGACGGCCGGGTGATGGTGGCGGGGGGCGCGCCGGCGGCGGGCGCACCCGAGGGCGACTGGCAGGTCATCACGATCTTCCTCTCGCCGCTCGACGTCCACGTCAACCGGGCGCCCGTGGACGGCCGGGTGACGCGCGTGGAGTATCATCCCGGCACGTTCCTGCCGGCCTACAAGCCCGAGGCCGGCTCGCTGAACGAGTGGTCGGAGGTCTGGTTCGATCACGACGGCATCCCGGTCGTGTGCCGGCAGATCGTCGGCATCCTCGCGCGGCGCATCGTGACCCGGCTCGAGCCGGGCGACGAGGTGACGCGCGGACAGCGGTTCGGCGTCATGAAGTTCGGGTCGCGCATCGACCTGTTCCTGCCGCCGGGCACGCCGATCTCGGTCGCCCGCGGCGACCGCGTGGTCGCCGGCGAGACGATCCTGGCAACCCTGGAGCGCTGAGACGGTGACCCCACCCGCATCCGAGCAGCAGCCCCCGCGCCGCGGCCTGCGGCGTGGCGTGTCGCTGCTGCCCAGCCTCTTCACGCTCGCCAACCTGTTCTGCGGGTGGTCGTGCGTGGTGTACGCCATGCGGGGCGAGCTGACGACGGCGGCGCCGTTCATCGGCGTGGCGATCGTGCTCGACATGCTGGACGGGCGGATCGCGCGGCTGACCGGCACGTCGAGCGACTTCGGCGTCCAGCTCGACTCGCTGGCCGACCTGATCTCGTTCGGCATGGCGCCGGCCGTCCTGGCCTACGCCTGGGGCCTGCAGCCGCTCGGGCGGCTCGGCTGGGCGACGGGGTTCCTCTTCGTGACCGCGGCGGCGCTGCGGCTGGCGCGGTTCAACATCCAGACCCACTCCGACAAGCGGTATTTCGTGGGGATGCCGAGCCCGGCGGCCGCCGGCGTGCCGGCCGCCACGGTGTTCTACTACCCGATGGGGCTGATGACGCGCGGCGAGGGGCTGATCGGGCTCTTCGTGCTGCTGCTGCCGGCGCTGCTGATGGTCAGCACGATCAAGTTCCGCAGCTTCAAGTCGATCGACCTGCGGGCCCGGCGCAACTACACGGTGCTCATCGGCCTGGCGGCGTTCCTCGCCCTCATCGTGACCTACCCGCACGAGGTGCTGCTGCTGATGGCCTACGCGTACCTCTCCTCTGGTCTCATCGGCCTCGCCCTGCAGCGCGTGCGGCGAGGCGGCGCGGAGCCCCCCGCCGCCTCCGAGTAGTCAAAGGCATCCGCGGATGGACGCGGATCAACGCCGATACCCCTCAGCGTCCCGCTGATCATCGTTCACCCCACGTCGGCCGGCTGCATCGTGGATGCAGCCGCCGGGGCGAGGACGCCGCCGGACACGAAGCGTCGATTTCCGTGTCTGGACGTCTCGTGTCCGGTGGCGCCCTCGTCCCGGTAATGCGCGCCGGCGGCGCGCCCAGCCGACGCCCTGTGGACAGTTCCGCGTCCATCCGCGTCCGTCCGCGGATCGTTGTCTTTCGTGGACGCCAGGGGCTACTGCTCGGGGCCGGCGATCGGCAGCCAGAGCGTGACCGTCGTGCCGGCGCCTCGCTCGCTCGCGACGGCGATCCGGCCGCCGTTCAGCTCGACGTTGCGGCGGGCGATGGTCAGGCCGAGGCCCGTGCCGCTGGCCTTGGTGGAGAAGTAGGGCTCGAAGATCCGCGCGACGGCGTCGGCGTCCATGCCTACGCCCGTGTCCCGAATCGCCAGGCTCACCCCGTCGTCCGCCGGCGTCGCGGTGATGTGGAGCGTGCCGCCTCCAGGCATGGCGTGCAGGGCGTTCTCGATGATGTTCGTCACCGCCCGGCCGACGAGCGTCCGATCGACGAAGACGTCGGGCAGGGTGTCCGGCACATGGACGTCCATGACGACCCGTCCGGCGAGGCCCGTGATGTACGGCTCGACGACCTCGCCGACGATGCCCGCCAGGGACGTGCGGGTGGGGCGCGGGTCCGGCGAGGAGGCGAAGCTCGAGAACTCCCCGGCGATCTGCCGCAGCAGCCGCACCTGCAGCAGGATGTTGCCGATGCACTCGTCGAGCACGTCGCCGAGCGGCAGCCCCCGGTCGGCGTGGACGCGGCGCAGGTGCTCGGCGTTCAGCTGGATGGGCGTCAGCGGGTTCTTGATGTCGTGCGCCACCTGCCGCGCCATGTCGGCCCAGGCCGCCAGCCGGTTGGTCCGCTCGAGCTCCCCGCGCTGGCGCTGCAGGTCGGCGGCCATCTTGTTGAACGCGTCCACCAGCCGCCGCAGCTCGTCCGACGAGGTGGCCACGATGCGGGCGTCGAGGTCGCCGCGCGCGATGCGCTGGGTAGCGCGGGTGAGGCGGTTCACCGGGTCGGCGATACGCTCGGCCATCGAGTAGCCGATCGCCGCGCCCAGCAGGATGAACGCGAGCGCCGCGAGCAGCACCCGCCGGTCCAGCTCGTCGATCTGGCCCTCGATCTCCTGCTGCCGGAGCGTCAGCGGCACCGTGAGGATCATCTCGCGGCCCTGCACCCGCACCGGGGCGGCCGCGACGAGGTACTGGTAGTCGCCGACGGTCTCCTGCGCCACGTACGACGGGCGGCCCTCGAGCAGCACGGCCTGGTAGACGTCGCCCGGCGTCCGGGTGGGCAGCAGGCCCGACGCGAACAGGTTCCGCTCGCTCGACGCGAGCAGCGCGGTCCCGTCGAAGACGTTCACGTCCTGCGCGATGATGCGGCTCAGCCACACCATCAGGTTGTCGTCGAGGGAGGGGAACGTGGCCGCGCCCCGGGTCTGGAGGCTGCCGAAGTCCTCGACGACGCGGCTGGCCGACCCGGCCATCCGCGTGGCCTCCATCTCGACGTCGGCGCGCATCAGCGACGCCACGTACGCGCGCGTCACGAACGCCAGCGCGAGCACCGGCACCACCGCCGCGAAGACGAACGCGAGGAACAGCTTGCGGTAGAAGCTCGCGCGCACCTCGCGCAGCAGGGCCCGGCCCGATGCCGGCGTGCGCGCCGCCACGAGGCCGAACACCGCCCCGCCGAGCAGCAGGGCCACGAACGTCACGCCGACGAGCGTCACCAGCTCGGCGAGCGACACCATGTGCCCGAACGGCGAGACGACGGGGTAGCCGAGCGCGTAGATCGCGCCCCGGTCGTTCAGGTAGTAGACGTCGTAGCGGGTGTCGCCGCGCGTCGCCTGCGCCCAGAACGGTTCGCGCGAGGCATAGGCGCGGTCGAACACCGCCCGGTCGAGCGGCCACGCGGTGCGGCCCGACATGTAGAGCGGCCGGCGGCTCCAGCCGTAGACCGCGAACTCCACCTGCTCCCGCGGCGTCGGCTCCGGACGCTCCGCGTTCTGGGCGAGCAGGGCGACGTAGGGGTTCTGGCCCGAGATGAACGACAGGTTGCCGTAGTCGAGCGTCACGTGCACGACGATGGAGCCGACATAGACCGGCGTGCCATCCGGCCCCGGCACGCAGACCGCGCGGCCCGCGTGCAGGAGCCGGCGCTCCTCCGCGAAGAACGGCGAGACCTCCTCGAAGACCTCCCACTGGCACGACGCTTCCTGCCAGCTCTGCGTGCTGGCCGGCTCGGGCAGCTTCAGCGAGAAGCGCGAGACGAGGTCGCCGGATCGGTTGTACAGCTCCACCGACGACGTGAGCCGCTCGGTTGCCAGCGTGGTCTTGGACCACACGAGGAAGGCCGCGTCCGTCGGCGGTGGCCCGGACGGCGCGGGCTCGCCCGCCTCGACGAGGTCGGGCAGGCTGACCAGCCCGTCGATCTCGCCGAGGGCGGCCAGCAGCCGGAGCTGGAGCGACCGGCGCTGGTTGGCCACCTCCGGCGCGTAGCGCGTCTCCACGAGCTGGCGCCGCGCGCGGTTGGCCGCGTCGACGAGCGACGGGTAGAAGACGATCGCGGGCAGCGCAAGGGCGATGAAGAAGACGAGCAGCCGGGTCGCCTGCGAGGCGTGGCGCAGCCAGGCCCGGTAGCGGCCAACCGACCACGCGCCGGCCACCGCGAACGCCACGGCGAGCGCGGCGGGCACCGGCGGCACGGCCTCCCCGAACGCCCGGGCCGTCACGATCGGGACCGCGCCGGCCACCGCCCAGAGCACCGGGACGAGCCCCCGCAGCCAGCGGGCCGAGGCCGACACGACCCAGGGCATCAGCGAGAGGCGGAACACGAGGATGCCCAGGCCGAGGACGCTCGCGTGGAGCAGGACGAGCCCGGAGGCGACCGCCAGGCGGTCGGGGTCCCACGGGTGCAGCGCGAAGTGCAGGATGTCGACGGGCGCCTGCGAGAGGCGCTCGCGCAGCAGCGCCTCGTACGACACGAGCAGGGTGCCGACGGCCAGGCCCGCCGCGATCGCCGAGGAGACGTAGGCGAGGAGCCGGCCCGTGCCGCCGTCCGGCACGACGCGCACGGAAATCCACCGGCCCGTCCGCCACAGGTCGTAGGTCGACCCGGCCAGGGCCACCGCCGCGCCCGCCAGGAACGCCGAGCAGAGGAAGTCGGCGGGCGAGGCGAGCAGCAGCGTCTGGACGATGGGGCTCAGCTCGCCCGGCGGCACGAGCTCCAGCGTGTCGAGGCCGGCCTGGCGCACCGCCAGCCAGAAGAGGCCACGGGCGGCCACGAGCAGGAGGAGCGCGCCGAGGCTGAGCAGCACGAACGGTTGCGGCGACCGCACGAGCCGCCGCCAGTCGAGCAGCGGGCCGAGCAGCAGCAGGAGCGTCGCGCCGAGCACCGCCAGTTCCAGGCCGACCAGCCGGGCGCGCGCCCGGCTGCGGGCCTCCGCCACGGCGTCGCCGGGGACGGCGACCGACGCCAGGGGCTCGCCCGGGCGCGTCTCGACCACCAGGTCGCCGGCGCCCCGGTCGGCGCCGCCCTCGAACTGCGGCCGGAGCCGCACGGGCACCACCGAGGTCTGGAGCACGAACCCCGCGTCGGCGGCGACCTCGGTGACCAGCGGCAGCGGGGCCTCGGCCACGATGGTGCCGGCGCGCCGCTCGCCGGCGAGCACGGGCTCGACCTGGATCAGCCGCAGGCCGCCCGGTGAGGGCGCGAGGAAGACCGCCGAGGGGCCCGCCAGGCGCTCGGCGGGCACGCTGCCCGGCCGCCCGCTCCAGGCCGCCGGGCGGCCGCTGGCGCCGTAGACCGTGACGGCCAGCCCGTCCAGCCCGGCGCCGGCGGTGGCCTGGTCGACCGCGTCGAAGAGGGCTCGCGGGCCGGCCTGGTCGGTGAGCTCCGCCCCGTCGACGAGCGGGGCGGCCTGCCGGAGGGGGTCGACGGCGCGCTCGAGCCGGGCCGCGAGGTCATCGAAGGTGGCGCGGACGTCGGCGTCGATGCGCTCGCGCGCCGCCTCGGGCGTCGCGCCGAAGCGCGCGCGCTCGGCCCCGAGGCCGAGGCCCCAGGCCACGACGGCGACGAGGAGGCCGCCGGCCAGGACCCGCCAGACCGCCCGCCGGACGAGGGAAGGCATCACCAGTGGCTCATTGTGCCATGCTAGTGGGGCTCCAGGCGGGGAGCGCCACGCGCCCCCCGGGCGACGAGCCCGCGCCCCGCGGCGCCATGCATGCCGATACGGTCCACTCGCGCGAGCTCTCGTCGATGAGCGCCGCCTTCACCCTCAAGCCGCTCATCAAGCGGGGCGCCCTCGTCACCGCTGCCAACTGGCAGGTCGTCGTCGCGATGTTCGTCGCGGACGCGCTGTTCAAGGCGCTGCTGCTCGTTCCCGTCGCGGGCGGCGTCCTGCTGGTCGTGCTGCTCGTCGGCGGGGACCCGGTGGATCTGCTGAGCGCGAGCCCGTCGGAAGGGCTCGCGGCGATGGCGCAGGTGCTGCTGGCGCACGCCGGTGCGTTCGGCGCCTTCCTGGTGTCGGTCGCGCTCGTGCTCGCCGGCGGCGCGTTCCTGATGCTGATCGCGCGCGGCGGCGCGGTCGCGGTCCTCGTTGCCGGCGAGCGGTCGGCGGGGGACATCGAGGAGCCGCCGCTCCGGTTCGGCGCGCTGTCACGGGCCGCCCGCTTCTCGCTCGAGCGCTTCACCCAGGGCAGCGAGCACCTGTTCCGGCGCTACGTCGCGCTCGGACTCGGCCTGGCGGCCGTCTACGCCGCGTCGATGGGCGGCTACCTGGTGCTGATCCTCGGCGCCAGCCCGGTGGCGCCCGACTGGCCGTTCATGGCCGGCGCGGCCTCGCTCGCGCTCGTCGCGTGGTTCACGCTCGTCAACTTCGTCTACCTGTTGTTCCAGGTCGTGATCGGGCGGTCGGACTGCGGCGTGCGCGCGGCCGCCGGCGAGGTGTGGCGGCTGCTCACCGCGCGCGGCGGCGCGGCCTGGCGGGTCTTCGGCGCCATCCTGGTCCTCGTCGTGCTGGCCACCGCCGGCAGCGTGCTGGCCACGGCGGCCCTCGGGCTCATCGCCTTCGTGCCCCTGGTCGGTCTCGTGGCGCTGCCGCTGCAGCTCATCGCGTGGGCCGTCCGCGGCGCCGTGTTCCAGTTCATCGAGCTGACGGCGCTTGTCGCCTACCTGCGGATCCTGCGCGGCGACGAGCCGCCGCCCCCCGCGGAATCCGATACCACCTACCCGAGGCCGGCATGATCGACTACACCCAGCACCTCTCGGCGTCCGCGCGCAACCTCCACGAGTCCGCCATCCGCCGCGCCGGCGCGCTCGCCGCCGCGGTGCCCGACATCATCTCGTTCGCCCCGGGCTACCCGTCCGCCGAGACGTTCCCCTGGGACGACCTCGCGCGCATCACCGGCGCGCTGCTCGAACGCCGCTCCGAGAGCACCTTCCAGTACGGGGCCACGCGGGGCTACCGGCCGCTCATCGAGGCCGTCATCGGGGCCCTGGGCCAGCGCGGCATCGGCGCGCGGTTCGAGGAGCTGGTGATCACGACCGGCTCCCAGCAGGGGCTCGACCTCGCCGCGCGCGTCCTGTTCGACCCGGGCGACGTCGTCCTCGTGGAGTTGCCGGCCTACAGCGGGGCGGTGGCGGCCTTCCACAACCTGCAGGCCGCCCTCGTGGGCGTCGAGATGGACGACGAGGGGATGGTGCCCGAGGCGGTCGATCGGGCCGC
This sequence comes from Vicinamibacterales bacterium, assembly GCA_050250645.1. GTDB lineage: Bacteria > Acidobacteriota > Vicinamibacteria > Vicinamibacterales > UBA2999 > JBFWVR01. Next base: position 389,542 of record JBFWOG010000001.1, on the reverse strand, counting down.
CGCGCGGCTGGCCGGCGAAGGGCGACGGCTGCGGGCGATGTACCTGACGCCCAACTTCCAGAACCCCGCGGGCCTGCTGATGAGCCCGGCGCGGCGGCGGGCGCTCGTCGAGACCGCCCGCCGCCACGACCTGCTCATCATCGAGGACGACCCCTACGGGACGCTGTATTTCGACGAGGCGGCCGGGGCCGGCACCCGCCCCATCAAGGCGGACGACGAGGATGGCCGGGTGATTTATCTCGGCACGATGTCGAAGACCCTCGTGCCGGGCTTCCGCGTGGGCTGGCTCGTGGCCCCCGAGGCCATCGCCTCGCGCGTCGAGATGGTCAAGCAGGCAGCCGACTTGTGCAGCGGCGTCTTCGACCAGCGCGTCGTGCACCGCGCGCTCGCCGACGGCGTGGTCGACCGCCTCGCGCCCACCCTGCGGGCGCACTACCGCGAGCGCCGGGACGCCATGGAGGCCGCGCTCGGGGCCGCCCTCGGGGGGCAGGTCGGGTGGCAGCCGCCACGCGGCGGCTTCTTCCTGTGGCTGCGCCTGCCGGACGGTGTCGACGACCGTGTGCTCTTCGAGCGGGCGCTCGAGGCGAAGGTGAGCTTCGTGATGGGCAGCGCGTTCCACGTCGACGGCGCCGGACACGACCGCATCCGCCTGTCCTTCAGCTCGCCGACACCCGGGCGAATCGCCGAGGGCGTGCAGCGCCTGGCGGCGGCGATCGGGGCCGCTCGGGGGAAGTAGGACTCGCTGCGCTCGCTAGGACTCGCTCGCTCGCTAGGACTCGCTGCGCTCGCTGGGATCCCAGCGAGGCGAAAGCCGAGTCCGAGCGAGCCGCGTAGCGGCGAGTCCCGGCGAGTCGCGAGAGCGACGAGTCCCACCGACCGGGTGTCCAGCGAGGCCCTTAGGGCTCCACCTTCTTGCCCGGCAGTTCCGCCAGGGCCACGGGCGGCGGCTCGAAGCGGGCCGCGAAGCCCTGGATGGTGCCGTCGCGGCTGAGCGTGAACACCTGGGCGGCCGTGGGCCGGGCGCCGGCGCGCAGGTAGGGGCGCGCGCCGACCTCGCCGGCCGCGGCGATCACGAAGGCGGGCGTGCCGGCCTCGGGGTCGAACACGCCGATTTCCGCCGACACGTAGGGCACGAGCAGGAGGTTGCCGACGCGCAGCGGGCTCGCGCCGGGACGCGCGGTGAGCGACCGCGTCCACCGGAGATTGCCGCTGCGCCGGTCGAGCGCGCGCAGGACGTTGTCGAGCGCGGCGACGTAGATGCGATCGTCGTCCGCCGACGGCGCGCCGGCCGGGTCGCCGCCCAGCCGCCAGCGCCAGCGCTCGCGCCCGGTCCGCGGGTCGAGGCTGATCAGGAAGTTCTCCGTGCTGCCGATCACGACCTGGTCGTCGAGCCCGAGGATGCCCGTCATGCGGCCGCGCACCGCGTACTCCCAGTCGGTCACGCCGGTCGCGAGCGACGCCGAGACCAGCCGGCCGTCCGTCAGGCCGAGATACAGCCGGTCGAGCGCCGGCGCCGGCCGGACGGCGAGCGGCGTGCCCAGCCCCTGCCGCCACACCTCGACGCCGTCGGCCGCCCTGTAGGCAAGCAGCGTCCCGTCCATCGTCGAGATGATGAGCCATCCGGTGTCCCAGTAGGGCGGGGCGGCCACGGCCGTGCCGGTCTCCGCCCGCCACTTCGTGCGGCCGCTCACGGCGTCGAGCGCCTGGACCTCGCTGCCCGAGACCACGAACACCAGGCCATCACCCGCGGCGGGGGTGAAGGGCGTGGACAGGTCGCGGCGCCAGCTCACCGCGCCATCGTCGAGGGCGAGCGCGACGATGCCGCCGTCCTTGAGCGGAATGAATGCCCGGGCCGCGTCGAAGCCGGCCGGCGCGGACGCCGGTTCGTCGAGGTGGCGCTGCCACCGCTGGTCGAGGGCGGTCAGGGCGGCCAGCGGGTCGGTCTTGGCCGCGTCGGCCTGCGCCGCGGCCGGCGCGGGCGTCAGCACGGCGAGGAACAGGATCACGACGGCGGCGACGGCGGCGGTCATCCTAGGGCAGACGCCACAACATCTTGTGGTGCATCGGTGTGGCACACCGTTATAATAGCGGTTCGCCGGTCGCGCCCGGCCCGCGGAATCCCTTCCGCCGGACCGGTCACCGACCTCTTTCGCCTCCGGACCCCGTGGCACATCAAACACTGCTCGTCCTCGACTTCGGTTCGCAGTTCACGCAGCTCATCGCGCGGCGGCTGCGCGAGCTGTCGGTCTACTCCGAGATCCTCCCATACAACACGCCGATCGAGACCATCCGGGCCAAGGCGCCGGTGGGCATCATCCTGTCGGGCGGGCCGAAGAGCGTGTCGGAACCGGACGCCCCGAAGTGCGACCCCGGCGTGCTCGAGCTCGGGCTCCCGACGCTCGGCATCTGCTACGGGATGCAGCTCATGACGGAGCTGCTCGGGGGACAGGTGGGCGGCGCGCCGCACCGGGAGTACGGCCTGGCGCGCATCACGGTGGAGCAGGCGGGCGCCCCGCGCATGTTCCGCGACGTCCCGGCCGACCTGCGCGTCTGGGCGAGCCACGGCGATCTCGTGAGCGCCGCGCCGCCCGGATTCGTCGTCTCGGCCACGAGCAGCAACGCGCCGGTGGCGGCGATGGAAGCGCCGGACCGCGGGTACTACGCGCTGCTGTTCCACCCGGAGGTCGCGCACACCGAGCGGGGGAGCGAGATCCTCCGGAACTTCGCGTTCGACGTCTGCGGCTGCACCGGCGACTGGACGATCCGCTCGTTCATCGAGGAGTCGACGGCGCGGATCCGCGAGCAGGTGGGCGAGGGGCGGGTGGTCTGCGCGCTGTCGGGCGGCGTGGACTCGACGGTGGCGGCGACGCTGATCCACAAGGCGGTGGGCGACCGCCTGCAGTGCGTGTTCGTGGACAACGGCCTGCTGCGGCTGAACGAGGCGGCGCAGGTCGTCGAGCGGTACAAGAAGCTGGCGCTGCCGGTCCACTTCGTGGACGCGACCGACACGTTCCTGGACCGGCTGGCGGGGGTGGTCGACCCCGAGCAGAAGCGCAAGATCATCGGCGCGACGTTCATCGACATCTTCGAGGCGGAAGCCCGCGGCCTGGGGCACTTCGACTTCCTGGCGCAGGGCACGCTCTATCCGGACGTGATCGAGTCGGTGTCGGTGCGGGGCGGCCCGTCGGTGACGATCAAGAGCCACCACAACGTGGGCGGGCTGCCGGAGCGGATGCGGTTCACGCTGGTCGAGCCGCTGCGCGAGCTGTTCAAGGACGAGGTGCGGGCGGTCGGGCGCGACCTCGGCATCGACAAGGAGTTCCTGGTCCGCCAGCCCTTCCCGGGGCCGGGCCTGGCCGTGCGGCTGCTCGGGGCGCTCACGCGCGAGCGGCTCGACCTGCTGCGGCGCGCCGACGCGATCGTGGCCGACGAGGTGCGGCGCGCGGGGTGGTACGAGCGGCTCTGGCAGAGCTTCGCGGTGCTGCTGCCCGTGCAGAGCGTCGGCGTGATGGGCGACGCGCGCACCTACGAGTGGACGGTGGCCATCCGCGCGGTGGAGAGCCTCGACGGCATGACGGCCGACTGGGCGCGCCTGCCGCACGAGTTGCTCGCCGCGATCTCCTCGCGCATCGTCAACGAGGTCAAGGGCATCAACCGCGTCGTGTACGACGTGAGCTCGAAGCCCCCGTCGACGATCGAGTGGGAGTAGCCGCGGCGGCGCGGGACGGGAGAGTGGTACAGTCGGGGGTACGGTCGGTGCCCCGCGCGGCCGGAGAGACCGGGCATGTCTGAGTTCGTCCACCTGCACCTGCACACCGAGTACTCGCTGCTCGACGGCGCCTGCCGCATCGAGGAGCTGCTGGACCAGGCACAGAAGCTCGGCATGACGTCGCTCGCGGTCACCGAGCACGGCAACATGTTCTCGTCGGTCGTGTTCCACGACCAGGCGCGCAAGCGCGGCATCAACCCCATCCTCGGCTGCGAGGTCTACGTGGCGCCGGGCAGCCGGCTCGACAAGACGGGCACGCCGGGGGAGACGGCGAACCACCTGGTGCTGCTGGCCGAGAACATGACGGGGTTCCAGAACCTCATCAAGCTCGTGTCGTCGGGCTACACCGAGGGGTTCTACTACAAGCCGCGCATCGACAAGGAGCTGCTGGCGGCGCACAGCGAGGGCCTCATCGGCCTGAGCAGCTGCCTGAAGGGCGAGGTGGCGACGGCCATCCGCACGGACCAGGCGAAGCAGGCGCTCGCGGCGGCGGCGACCTACCGGGACATCCTCGGCGCGGGCAACTTCTTCCTGGAGATGCAGTACCAGGGCATCGACGAGCAGCGCATCGTCAACACGGGCCTGCTGCCGATCGCGGCGGACCTCGGGATGCCGCTCGTGTGCACCAACGACGTCCACTACCTGCAGCAGGACGACTCGAAGCCGCACGACATCCTCCTGTGCATCGGGACGGGGAAGTCGGTCCACGACGAGCGCCGCCTGAAGTACCACGGCGACCAGTTCTTCCTGAAGACGGCGGCGCAGATGGCCGAGGTCTTCAAGGACCACCCCGACGCGCTGCGGAACACGCTGGCGATCGCCGAGCGCTGCCACGTCGAGATCCCGAAGGGCACGAACCACCTGCCCAAGTTCGAGGTGCCGGAGGGCTTCACGCTCGACGGCTACTTCGAGCACGTGGCGCGCGAGGGCTTCGCGGAGCGCCTGGCGCGGCTGCGGGAGATGGAGGCGGACGACACGCTGCGGCACCCGCTGGCCGACTACGAGGTGCGGCTGAACTACGAGATCGACGTCATCAAGCAGATGGGGTACCCGGGGTACTTCCTCATCGTCTGGGACTTCATCCGCTACGCGCGGGAGACGGGCATCCCGGTCGGCCCCGGCCGCGGCTCCGCGGCGGGGAGCCTCGTGGCGTGGGCGATGCGCATCACGGACGTCGACCCGCTGCACTACGACCTGCTGTTCGAGCGCTTCCTGAACCCCGAGCGCGTGTCGCTGCCGGATATCGACGTCGACTTCTGCGAGCGGCGGCGCGGCGAGGTCATCGAGTACGTCACGCGGAAGTACGGCCGCGAGAACGTGTCCCAGATCATCACCTTCGGCACCATGAAGGCGAAGGCCGTGGTCCGCGACGTCGGCCGGGCGATGGACATGCCGTACGCGGAGGTGGACCGGATCGCCAAGCAGATCCCGCCCGCGCTCGACATGACGCTGGAGAAGGCGCTCGCCGAGAACCCCGCGCTCAAGCAGATGCAGGACGGCGACCCGCGCGTGAAGGACCTGCTCACCATGGGCAAGCGCCTGGAGGGCATGTCCCGGAACGCCGGCGTCCACGCCGCCGGCGTCGTAATCGCCCCCGGCCCCATCACCGACTACGCGCCGCTCTACAAGAGCAACCGCGACGAAATCACGACCCAGTGGGCCATGAAGGAGGTCGAGCGCGTCGGCCTCCTCAAGATGGACTTCCTGGGCCTCAGCACGCTCACGCTCATCCGCGACGCGCTCGCCGAGATCAAGCGCACCGAGGGGGTCGACCTCGACATCGACGCGATCCCGCTCGACGACGAGAAGACCTACCAGCTGTTCTGCGACGGGCAGACCTACGGGATCTTCCAGTTCGAGAGCTCGGGCATGCGCGAGATCCTCCGCAAGGCGAAGCCCCAGCGCCTCGACGACCTGATCGCGCTGAACGCGCTCTACCGGCCGGGCCCGCTCAAGAGCGGCATGGTCGACGACTACATCAACCGCAAGGCGGGCCGCAGCGCGGTCAAGTACGAGCTGGCCGCGCTCGAGCCGATCCTCTCGGACACCTACGGCGTCATCGCGTACCAGGAGCAGGTCATGCGGATCGCCGCGGTCCTGGCCGGGTTCAGCCTGGGGCAGTCCGACGTCCTCCGCAAGGCCATGGGGAAGAAGGACCCCGCGGTCATGGCCAAGCAGCGCGAGGCCTTCATGGCCGGCGCCGAGGCCAAGGGCGTCAACGAGAAGAAGGCCGCGAAGATCTTCGAGCTGATGGAGTACTTCGCCGGGTACGGCTTCAACAAGTCGCACTCGACCGCCTACGCCTACCTGGCCTACCAGACGGCGTACCTCAAGGCGAACTACCCGCGGCACTTCGCCGCCGCGCTGCTGACGATCGAGGCGGCCAACACCGACAAGCTCGCGCTGTACATCAGCGAGGGCCGCGAGCGCGGCATCCCGGTGCTGCCGCCGGACATCAACGAGAGCCAGCTCCACTTCACCGTCGTGCCCGAGGGCGTGCGGTTCGGCCTCACGGCCATCAAGGGGCTCGGCGAGGGCGCGATCCTCTCGCTGCTCGACGTGCGGGCGCGCCTCGGGCGCATCACCTCGCTGCCGCAGCTCTGCGAGGAGCTGGACCTGCGGCTCGTCAACAAGCGGGTCTTCGAGGCCCTCGTCAAGTCGGGCGCGTGCGACGGGCTGCTGCCGCAGGGCGTGAGCATCGCCGCCGGGCGCGCCATGCTCTTCGGCGCCATCGACGGCGCGATCGAGCACGGCAACCGCGTCCAGCGCGACCGCGACCGCGGCCAGGCCGACCTGTTCGGGGGCGACGGCGAGGAGGGCGGCCTCACCGTCATCCGGCTGCCCGCCGCCGAGCCCTGGGGCGAGCTCGACCTGCTCGGCTTCGAGCGCGAGGCGCTCGGCCTCTACCTGAGCGGCCATCCCATCGACCGCTACGGCGACGACCTGCGCCTCTTCGGCGCCCGGGCGGTCTCCGACCTCACGGGCCAGGAACTGCCGGCGACCGACGACGGCACGCCGTCGCGGATCCTCCTCGAGGACGTGCACGTCGGCGGCATCATCTCGGGCTACCGGCCGCTCAAGACGAAGAAGGGCGACCGCATGGGCGTCTTCACCCTCGAGGACCACCACGGATCGGTCGAGGTCGTCGTGTTCCCCGAGGCCTTCGGCCGCCACGGGTCGGTCATCGAGAACGGCCGCCTGGTGGTCGTCCGGGGCAAGTTCGAGCGCGACGACGAGTCGTCGCGCATGCAGGCGGCGGAGCTCTTCCCGCTCGAGACGCTGCGCGAGCGCCTGTCGAAGGCCGTCAGCATCCGCCTGACCCCCGACATGCCCCGCGAGGCGATCGAGGCGCTGTGGGACCTCTTCGCGCAGAACCAGGGCGACCGCCCGGTCGCCTTCGAGATGGAAGTGCAGGGGCCGCGGCGGCGGCTCCGGGTCCGGGCCGACGTGACGTCGCAGATCCGCGTGCGCCCCAGCGAGCAGCTCCTCGCCGACGTCGAGCGGCTCTGCGGCGCCGGGTCGGTGACCCTGCGCTAGCCGCGCGCGGCTTGCCCCGGCCCCGGCCGGTCGGCCATAGTGGACGGAGATCGATGCCTGAACTGCTGGAATTCGAAGAGCCGATTGGTGTCCTCCTCAAGGAGATCGAGGCGCTCTCGATGCTGCCCGCCACGGCGGAGCGCGGCCGCGAGATCGGGCGGCTCGAGCGCCGGATCGAGTCGATCCGCGCCGAGCTGTACCGCGGCCTGACGCCGTGGCAGCGGGTGCTGGTCGCCCGCCACCCGTCGCGCCCGACCTCGCTCGACTACTTCGAGCGCCTCTTCGAGGACTTCGTCGAGATCCACGGGGACCGCCGCTTCGCCGACGACCACGCGATCGTTGCCGGCATCGCGCGCTACAAGGGCGACCCCGTGCTCGTCATCGGCCACCAGAAGGGCCGCGACACGAAGCAGAAGATCTACAGGAACTTCGGCTACGCGCGCCCCGAGGGCTACCGGAAGGCGCTCCGGCTGATGAAGATGGCGGAGAAGTTCCGCCGCCCGGTCATCTGCTTCGTGGACACGCCCGCGGCCTACCCGGGCATCGAGTCCGAGGAGCGTGGCGTCGCCGAGGCCATCGCCCTCAACCTCCGCGAGATGGCGGTGCTCGACGTGCCCCTCATCATCATCGTCCACGGCGAGGGCGGCAGCGGCGGCGCGCTCGGCCTGGCGATCGGCGACCGCATCCTGATGCTCGAGCACGCCATCTACAGCGTGATCCCGCCCGAGGGCTGCGCGGCGATCCTCTGGCGCGACTCGGCGCGCAAGGTGGAGGCCGCCGAGGCCCTCAAGCTGACCGCCCCGGACCTGCTCGGCTTCGGGATCATCGACGAGATCGTCCCCGAGCCCGTCGGCGGCGCCCACACCCGTCCCGACGACGCGATGCAGCTCGTCGACGCCGTCCTCCAGCGCACCCTGTCCGCCGTCAGCGCCCTCACCCCCGACGCCCGCCTGGAACAGCGCTACCAGAAGTTCCGCAAGATGGGCCAGGTGGGAATCATTGAGGAGTAGACGGTGAGTCGTCGCGAGCGAAACGGGTGAGTAATCAAGAGCGATGCTTTGAGTAATCAAGAATCAAGAATCAAGAATTTAGAATCTGCCCCTGTTTTCTTGATTCTTGATTCTAAATTCTTGATTTCTCAGTAATCCCCCCAATGAGGCCCCCGAAAATCTGGAGCACCCATGCCTGCGACGATGCGGGAGCGGTGCGCCTGGCGCGGGCGGCGGGGCTGACGCCGGCGGTGGCGCGCCTGCTGGCGATTCGCGGGCTCGCGGACCCGGACGAGGCCGAGCGCTTCCTGCACCCCTCGCTCGCGCACCTGCTCGACCCGATGCGCCTGACCGACATGGCGGTGGCCGTCGAGCGGCTCGAGGCGGCCATCGCGCGCGGGGAGCGCATCGCGGTCCACGGCGACTACGACGTCGACGGCATCACGTCCACCGTCATCCTCCGGCGCGCGCTCGAGCTGCTCGGCGGCAACGTCGTCCACTTCATCCCGGACCGGCTCAAGGACGGGTACGGCCTGCAGCCCGAGACGCTCGAGCGCCTGCACGCCGAGGGCGTGCGCGTCGTGGTCTCGGTCGACTGCGGCATCCGCGGCGCCGAGGCCGCCGCCCGGGCCCGCGCCATCGGGCTCGACCTGATCATCACCGACCACCACGAGCCGGACGAGACGCTGCCCGCGGCCCTGGCCGTCGTGAACCCGAAGCGGCACGACTGCCCGTACCCGGACAAGAACCTGGCGGGGGTCGGCGTCGCGCTGAAGCTCGTGCAGGCGCTCTGCGGCCGCGCGGGCCGCGACGCGTGGCTGCCCGCCTTCGTCAAGATCGCCGCCATCGGCACCCTGGCCGACGTCGTCCCGCTCGTCGGCGAGAACCGCGTGATCGCCAAGCTCGGGCTGGGCATGCTGACGAAGGGTCCCCACAAGGTGGGGCTGCGCTCGCTGCTCGAGGTGTCGGGCCTGACCGGCAAGGCGATCGACAGCTACCACATCGCCTTCATGGTGGCGCCGCGCATGAACGCCGCGGGACGGATGAGCACGCCGGACATCGCGATGCGGCTGCTGCTGGCCAGCGACGAGTCGATGGCGGCCGAGGCGCGCGCGCTCGCCGAGCAGCTCGACACCGAGAACACGCGCCGCCGGGCCGAGGAGGCGGACATCGTCCAGAAGGCCAGGAAGGCGATCGAGTCGGACCCCGAGGTCGGCTCGCGGAGCGTCCTGGTGGTGGCGGGGGAGGGCTGGCACCGCGGGGTCATCGGCATCGTCGCGTCGAAGATCGTGGACGCCTTCTACCGGCCGACGATCGTGCTGTCGATCGAGGACGGCGTCGCGCACGGGTCGTGCCGCAGCATCCCCGGCTTCGACATGCTGGCCGCGCTCGAGAGCGCGGCGCCCCTCATGCTGCGCTTCGGCGGCCACAAGCAGGCGGCCGGCCTGCAGATCGAGGCGGCGCGGATCCGCGAGTTCCGGCAGGCGGTCAACGAGTACGCGGAAGAGCGGCTCGGCCCCGACGACCTGCGCCCGCGGCTCTGGCTGGACGGCCCGCTCGGCTTCGCCGACATCACGCCGCAGATGGTCGCCGAGTTGAACACCCTCGCCCCCTTCGGGGCCGGCAACCCGCGGCCCGTCTTCCACGCCAGCCCGGTGGAGGTCGTCGACGGCCCGCGCCGGCTGAAGGACCGCCACCTCAAGATGAGCTTCCGCCAGGACAAGCGCACCTTCCGCGCCGTCGCCTGGAACGCCGCCGAGCGCGAGGACGCCCTCGCCGCCCGCAAGGCGGGCGTGGAACTGGCCTACACGCTCGAGGAGAACGAGTGGCAGGGCAACCGATACGTCGAGCTGCGCGTGGAGGACTTCCGGGGCACGGATGAAGGCAGAGGATGAACGCAGATAGACACAGATGCGCAGATGAGCACAGATGCACAGATGGACTGGGTCGGCTCCAGCCAGGGCACAGTGGCTCTCTTCGGTCACGGAAGGCGGGACACCGAGGGGCCGATCAGCCGGTGGTAGTCGAGCCGTGGCGTCCCGAAGTTGAGGAGCAGGCCGCAGAGAAGGCCGCTCGATGAGAGGTAGTTGAGCAACTGGGCGCGCTCGGCGGGGCCAACGATGGCTCGCGCCTTGACCTCGACGACGACCGCATCGAAACAGACGAAGTCCATCCTCGCCGTCCCTCCCAGTCGGACGCCCTTGTACGACACGGGGCACCCAACTTCCCGCTCGAACGGTATCTTCCTCAGCCCGAGCTCGATTGCCAGCGCCTGGCGATAGTGCTCCTCCAGCAACCCCCTGCCCAGGGTCCCGTGCACCTCCATTGCTGCGCCAATGATCGCGTAGGTCCGCCGGTCACCGAGGTCGTCGGATCGCAACATCGACGGGAGACAGACGCAAGCGCCAAGCCGCGACAGAATAGGCCTGTTGTTTCCCACTCCGGGAATGGCCTGTGCGGTTCCTGCGTACTCATGCGTGGGTGCCAGTGCAGATTCTGCCTTGCGTAGTCGATTCCAGGCCGGGGGCGTCCCTTCAAGTCAATCTGCGCATCTCCGGCCCCATCTGTGCATCTGCGTTACTGGTACAATCGTTGCCATGGCGTCCTGGCAGCGTCGCGCGCGGGTGGGGGTGGGCATCTTTGCCCTGGGCTTCGCGGCCGCCCTGTACTTCGCGATCGGCGAGCGGCAGGCGCCGGCGCCGGCCGAGCCCGTGGCGCGGCTCGATCCGCGGGCGATCGCCGAGACCCGCGGCGGGGACATCATCCAGCTGAAGGGCGCCGAGCGCGACGTGCGCATCGAGTTCGCCGGGCAGGTCACGTACGACGATGGCCAGAACCGGCTGAAGGGGCTCAAGGCCACGATCGACAACCGCGCCGGGCGGACGTTCACCATCACCGGCGACGAGGGGCAGATCGGCCCCAACCAGAGCAACATCGACCTCGAAGGCAATGTCACGCTGACGGCGAGCGACGGCCTCGTCGCCCAGACCAGCGAGGCGCACTACGTCGACGCGGAGGGCATCGTCCGCGCCCCGTCGGCCATCACCTTCGACAGCGGCCGGCTCTCGGGGTCGGGCGTCGGCTTCACCTACGACCGCCAGCGCGACACGCTGTGGCTGCTCGACCAGGCCGTCATCCAAATGGCCGGTGACGAGGAGGGCGGGGGCCTGTCGGTCTCCGCGCGCACCGCCGGCTTCGCCCGCCAGGACCGCTACATGCGCTTCGAGGGCGACGTGCACCTCGAGCGCGACGGGCAGGTGGTGGATGCCGACGAGGCCACCGTCCACCTCCTGCCGGATCGCGACGAGCCCGAGCGGATCGAGCTGAAGGGCAACTCGCGCATCGCCGGGGCGGCCGGCGTGGGCTCCCTGCGCGCGATGCAGGCGCGCGACATCACGCTCGCGTACGCGGAGGACGGCCGGACGCTGCGCCAGGCCACGCTGGCCGGCGGCGCGGCGATCGACCTGGCGGGGGCGGCCGGCGGCGGGGGGCAGCAGCTCGGCGCCGAGTGGATCGACGTCGTGCTGGCGCCCGACGGCGCGGTCACCGCGCTCGCGAGCCGCGACCAGGTGGAGGTGACGCTCCCGGCGGCCGGGGGCGCGCCGGCGCGCACGATCCGGGCGCGCGAGCTGGCGGGCACGGGTGAGGCGGGGGCGGGGCTGACGGCCATGCGCTTCGACGGGGCGGTCGAGTTCCGCGAGGCGTCGGGCGGCGCCACGCGCGTCGCGCGGGCGAACCGGCTCGACGTGGCGCTGTCGGGCACGGGCGGGGCGCTCGGCGAGGCGCGCTTCGCCGGCGACTTCCGCTTCGCCGACGGGCCGATGCGGGCGACGAGCGCCGACGCGGTCTACGCGGTCGCCGACGGCACGCTCGCGCTCGCGGGCGGCGCGACGCCGCCGCACGTCGAGGACGCGCGCGTGCGGATCGACGCGGAGGCCATCGACATCACCCTCGACCCGCGCCGGCTCGAGGCGCGGGGCACCGTGCGGACCGTCCTGCAGCCCGGCGCCCGTGACGCGGGCGGCGCGCCGACCCTCCTCGCGGCCGGGCAGGCGATCAACGTGATCGCGAAGTCGCTGGTCTTCGAGGAGGACGGCGGCAGGATCGTCTGCGAGGGCGACGCGCGGCTCTGGCAGGGCGACACGTCCATCCAGGCGGAGACGATCACCATGGACGACCAGGCGGGCGACCTGTCCGCGTCCGGCAAGGTGATCACGGCGCTCCTCTTCGGCGAGCCCGGCGACGACGGCGCGCGGCCGAAGCCGACCATCGGGCGAGGCGCGACGTTCGCCTACGACCACGGGGCGCGGCGGGCCGTGTACGAGACGTCCGCGCAGCTCAACGGGCCCGACGGCGAGCTGAGCGCCGGCCGCATCCAGGTGACGCTGGCGCCGACCTCCAACGCGGTCGCGCGGCTCGACGCGAAGGACGCGGTGCGCATGAAGGTCGACGGCCGCGAGGCGACCGGCACGACGATGGTGTACGAGCCGGACGAGGCGCGCTACCAGCTGTCCGGATCGCCCGTGTCGCTCGTCGAGGAATGCCGCGAAACGACGGGCCGAACCTTGACCTTCTTCAGGGGCTCGGATAGGATTCTCATCGACGGCAACGAGGAGACGCGCACGCAAACGAAGGGCGGAGGCAAGTGCCCGGGGACGCGGGTCGAGTGAATGTCGACGCTCCGGACGCACGAACTCACCAAGTCGTACGGCGGGCGCACGGTGGTGCGCGGCGTCAGCCTCGAGGTGGCCTCGGGGGAGGTCGTCGGGTTGCTGGGGCCGAACGGCGCCGGCAAGACCACGACGTTCTACATGACCGTCGGGCTGACGGCGCCCGACTCCGGTCGCGTCACGCTGGACGGGCAGGACGTCACCGACGACCCGATGTACATCCGGGCCCGCAAGGGCATCGGGTACCTGCCGCAGGAGCCGTCGATCTTCCGCGGGCTCTCGGTCGAGCAGAACATCCTCGCCATCCTCGAGACGCTCGACCTCGACCACGCGGCGCGCAAGGCGAAGCTGGCCGAGCTGCTCTCGGAGCTCAACCTGACGGCCCTGGCGGGGTCGCCCGCCTACACGCTCTCGGGCGGGGAGCGGCGGCGGGCGGAGATTACCCGGGCGCTCGTGATGTCGCCGCGGTTCATCCTGCTCGATGAGCCGTTCGCCGGCATCGACCCGATCGCCCTCACGGACATCCAGAAGATCATCTTCCACCTGAAGGAACGGGGCATCGGCGTGCTCATCACCGATCACAACGTGCGCGAGACGCTCCGCATCACCGACCGCGCCTACATCGTCACCGACGGCGTGATTTTCCGGAACGGCACCCCCGACCAGCTTGCCGCGGACGAGGACGTCCGCCGGATTTATCTGGGGGCCGACTTCCGGCTGGACTAAGATGAAACAGGCGGCGGACACCCGCGCCTGAGACGGTCATGGCCATCCAGCAGAAGCTTCAGACCCGGCTGGCGCAGAAGCTAATCCTGACGCCCTCGCTGCAGCAGGCGATCAAGCTCCTGCCGATGTCGACGCTGGAGCTTGCCGATCTGCTGAACAACGAGATCGTCGAGAACCCGCTTCTCGAGGAGGTCCCGACCGAGGACCTGCAGGCCACCGACCAGCAGCCCGCCTCCGAGAAGGAGTCCGAGGAGGCCCCGCCGCCGGCCGCCGAGACCAAGCCCGAGGCCTGGGACGACGCCGACTACGAGTACTTCTTCGGCGACTACCTCGACGACGGCTACCGCCCGCGTGCGCCGCAGGAAGTCAAGGAACTGCCGCCCATCGAGAACACGCTCTCGACGATGGCGTCGCTCACGGACCACCTGAGCTGGCAGCTCTCCATCCAGACCGACGACGAGCAGGTCCGCGCGATCGGCGAGGCCATCATCGGCAACCTGGACGACGACGGGTACCTGGTGGCGTCGGTCGACGAGCTGGCGGCCATGGGCCCGTGGCCGGTCGAGGCGGTGGAGGCGACCTTGCGCCTCATCCAGGGGTTCGACCCGATCGGCGTCGCCGCGCGGGATCTCCAGGAGTGCCTCACGCTCCAGATCCGCCACGTCGGCCTCGAGGGCACGCCGACCGAGAAGATCGTGACCGAGCACCTCCGGCTGCTCCAGAACCACCAGGTGCCGGAGCTGGCGAAGAAGCTCGGCGTGACGCTGGAGGAGCTGAAGGAGCACGTCGAGGTCATCAAGCACCTCGACCCGAAGCCCGGGAGCCGCTACAACCCGACGCAGTCGCAGTACGTCATCCCGGACGTGTACGTCGTGAAGGTCGAGGACCAGTACGTCGCGGTCCTCAACGAGGACGGGCTGCCGCAGCTGCGCATCAGCCCGACCTACCGGCGGCTGCTCGACAAGAGCGCGTCGGAGAACACCGACGAGACGCGCGCCTACGTGAAGGACAAGTTCCGCTCGGCCCTCTGGCTCATCAAGTCGGTGGAGCAGCGGCAGAAGACGATCCACAAGGTCGCCACGAGCATCATCAACTTCCAGCGCGACTTCCTCGATCACGGCATCGAGCACCTCCGTCCCCTCGTCCTGCGCGACGTCGCCAACGACATCGGCATGCACGAGTCGACGGTCAGCCGCGTCGTGACGAACAAGTACATGCACACCCCGCAGGGCGTGTACGAGATGAAGTACTTCTTCCACAGCGGCATCAGCAGCTCCTACGGGGACGCGGTGTCGTCGGTGACCATCAAGCAGCGGATCCGGAAGATCATCGAGGCCGAGGATCCGCGCAAGCCCCTCTCCGATTCCAAGATCGTGAGCATCCTGCAGCGCGAGGGTCTGATGCTGGCGCGCCGCACCATCGCGAAGTACCGCGAGGAGCTCAAGATCCCGACCTCCAACCAGCGGAAAGTGTTGTTCTGATCCCATGCGTCTCGAACTGACCGGCCGGCAAGTGACCATCTCGCCAGGGCTCCGCGCCCTGGTCAACGACAAGCTCGCCCGCGTGCTCCGCCAGGTGAACGACCGCGGGATCTCCGCCACCGTGACGGTGAGCAAGGAGAAGTTCCACAAGGTCGTCGAAGTCGCCCTCCACGCGAAGGGCGAGCGCTTCCTGCACGCCGTCGCCCGCGCGGACTCCTGGGAGCTGGCGGTGAACGCCGCCGCCGAGAAGCTCGAGCAGCAGGCGCGCAAGATGAAGAGCAAGTCGACGGCGAAGACCCGGCGCAGCGCCGGGTCGAAGGCGGCCCGTGCCGCCGCCCTCGCGCCGCCCGAGCCGGCGCCCGAGGCGCCGGTGCGCCGGATCGTCCGCGCGTCGCGCTACGCGGTGAAGCCGATGACGGCCGACGAGGCCGCGCTCGAGCTCGAGGGCCGCGACGCCGAGTTCCTCGTGTTCCGCGACGCCGTCACCGACGCGGTCAACGTCCTGTACCGCCGCAAGAGCGGCCAGTTCGGCCTGATCGAGCCGGACGCCTAGCCCCGGGCCCGCACCGCGCGGGCCCGCCTCGAGGCCATGTCAACAGTCCCGGCGGTCACCGTCGGCGGCCTGCTCGACGCCCGCCCCGACGCCCTCGGCCTCGCCCTCGACCTGATCGCGGGCGGCCGCGGGCTCGGGCGGCCGATCACCAGCCCGTACATCCAGAAGACGGGGCTCGCCCTGGCGGGGTACCACGGGTACCTGCAGCCGGGGCGCGTCCTGATCTACGGCGAGAGCGAGCTCCGCTTCCTCGAGACCCTCGAGCCGGAGGCCCGCCTCGAGGTGCTGGGGCGCACCTTCCACACGGCCATCCCGTGCCTGCTCGTCACGCACGGCGCGACCCTCCCGCCCGAGGTCGCGGTGGCGGCGGAGGAGGCCGGCGTGCCGGTCCTCGTGACGCCCGTGCCCACCGCCACGGCGATCGGCAAGCTGACGGCGCTGCTCGAGGACCGGCTCGCCGTGCGCGAGACGATCCACGGCGTGCTGCTCGACGTCCTCGGGCTCGGCGTCCTCCTGGTCGGCGACAGCGGCATCGGCAAGAGCGAGTGCGCGCTCGACCTCATCGTCCGGGGCCACCGACTGGTGGCCGACGACGCGGTGGAGATCCGCCGGCGCGCCGAGTCGATCATCATCGGGACGTCGCCCGAGCTGACGCGCAACCACATGGAGGTGCGGGGCATCGGCCTCATCAACATCCGCGACCTCTTCGGGATCGCGTCCACCCGCGCCTCGAAGCGCATCGAGCTGGTCGTGCACCTCGAGCGGTGGGACGAGGAGCGGGCGTACGACCGGCTCGGGATCGACGACGAGTTCCACGAGCTGCTGGGCCTGCGGGTGCCGCACGTCCGCATGCCGGTGGCCCCGGGGCGCAACCTCGCCATCCTCGTCGAGGTCGCCGCCCGCAACCAGCTGCTGCGCTCGCGCGGCATCCACGCGGCCCGCGCCCTCGTCGCGCGCCTCGACGCCCGGCTCGCCGGCGCCGTCGAGCCCGACGTGCACGACGAGCCGGACGACGACTTCGACGGCGGAGGCCATCCATGAGCGCCCGCGCGCGCCGCGCCGGCGTCAACCCGGCCAGCACCGGCTTCATCGTCCTCACGGGCCTCTCGGGCGCGGGCAAGTCGCACGCGATCCGCGCGCTCGAGGACCTGGGCTACTACTGCGTGGACAACCTGCCCACGCCGCTCATCCCCGTGCTCGCCAACCTGTCGCTGCACGAGGGCGCCGACAACCCGAAAGTCGCGGTCGTCGTCGACATCCGCGAGAGCCGGTTCCTCGAGGACTTCCCGCCGCTCTGGCGCCGGCTCCGCGCGATGCCGGGGCTCAACCCGACGCTGATCTTCCTCGAGGCGTCCGACGCGGTGCTGCTGCGCCGCTACAGCGAGACGCGGCGCCCGCACCCCCTCGCGCCGGACCGGCCGGTGTCGGAGGGCCTCAAGACCGAGCGCAAGGCGCTCGCGAAGATCCGCCGGCTCGCCGATCGCATCGTCGACACGTCCGACCTGACGGTCCACGAGCTGCGGCAGGCGTTCCTGGGGCTCGCCGAGAACCAGCGCGAGCGGGCGCGGATGGTCCTGACGTTCGAGAGCTTCGGCTTCAAGCACGGCGTGCCGCTCGAGGCCGACCTGGTGTTCGACGTCCGGTTCCTGCCGAACCCCCACTTCGTGCCCACGCTGCGCCCCAAGACGGGCCGCGACGCGGCGGTGGCGGCGTACATCCGGCGACAGCCGGCGACGCGCACCTTCATCCGCCGCCTGTCGGCCTTCCTCCGCTACCTCGTGCCGCAGTACGTGGGGGAGGGCAAGGCGTACCTGACGATCGCGATCGGCTGCACCGGCGGCCGCCACCGCTCCGTGTACCTCGCGGAGACGCTCAAGCGGGAACTCGCCGACCTGAAGAACGTGACCACGCGCGTGCGCCATCGCGACATGTCGCGCGAGGCGTGAGCCGGAGGCTGCCCCATGATCGGAGTCGTCGTCGTGACCCACGGCCAGCTGGCCACCGAGCTCGTGAACGCCGCCGAGACCATCGTCGGCGACCTGCCGGCCTTCACCGCCGTGTCCATCGGCTGGCACGAGGACGTGCAGGACGCCCGTGACGACATCGCCGGCGCGATCGCCCGCGTCCAGGCCGGCGACGGCGTCCTCGTCCTGACCGACATGTTCGGCGGCACGCCGTCGAACCTCGGGATCACGTTCCTGGAGGGCGACGTCGTCGAGGTCGTGACGGGCGTGAACCTCCCGATGCTGATCAAGGCGGCGACGATGCAGGAGCCCGCCGGGCTGACGGCGGTCGCGCGGGCGCTGCGCGAGCACGGCCGGAACGCGATCTGGGTGGCGTCCGACCTGCTGGCCAGGAACGCCGACACGGCGGCAGGGGAGGGGTCGGGGGAGGGCGAGCGATGACGAGCCGCGAGGTGCGGATCTGCAACCAGCTCGGGCTGCACGCCCGCGCGGCGGCGAAGTTCGTGCACGTGGCCACCCGCTTCCGGGCACAGGTGCGTGTCGCGCGGGACGGCCGCGTGATGGACGGCAAGAGCATCATGGGCATCCTCCTGCTGGCCGCGTCGCGCGGGACCACGATCACGATCACGGCGGACGGCCCGGACGAGGCCGAGGCGCTCGCGGCGCTCGGCTCCCTCGTCGACGGCGGATTCGGGGAAGAGGCGTGGAACGCCTGACCGGTATCCCCGTCTCGCCGGGCCTCGCCATCGGCCGGGCGGTCGTGCTGACCGAGCGCGCCGAGGTGCTGCGGTTCCCGATCCCGCCCAGCCGCGTGCCGCGCGAGCTGGCCGCCCTCGCCCGGGCGCGCGAGGTGTCGAAGGCGCAGGTCGCCGAGATTCGCGACCGCATCCGCGAGGCCCACGGCCCCGACCTCGCGGCGTTGTTCGACGCGCAGCTCCTGATGCTCGACGACACGCTGTTCGTCGGCCGGGCCGAGGAGATCGTGCGGACCGAGCAGGTGAACGCCGCCTGGGCCGTGCACCGCGCCTACGAGGAACTCTGCCAGGTCTTCCAGACGGTCGCCGACCCGTACCTGCGCGAGCGGGAGAGCGACGTCGCCGACGTGGCCGGCCGCCTGCAGCTCAACCTGCGCCACGGCCTCCGGGGGCCGCGCGACCTGCTGAACGACCTCGACGGCCCGTCGGTCCTGGTCGCCGACGAGCTGACGGCGTCGATGGCGGCCCAGCTCGACTGGAGCCGGATCCAGGGCTTCGCGACCGACGCCGGCAGCCGCACGTACCACACCGCCATCCTGGCGCGGTCGCTCAAGATCCCTGCGGTCGTGGGCCTGCACGACGCGTCACTCCGCATCACGGCCGGCACGACCGTCGTCGTCGACGGGTCGACGGGGGAGCTGATCGTGTCGCCGTCTCCGGCGACCCTCGAGGAGGCCGAGCGGCGGCTCGCGCGCCACCGTCACCAGTCGCCGGTCCGGCGCCCCGCCCTCGCGCCGGGCCCGGCCATGACGCTCGACGGCGTGCGCGTGCGGATCGAGGCGAACATCGAGCTGCTCGAGGACCTCTCGGCGCTCGCCGACCGGGGGGCGGAGGGCATCGGGCTGTACCGCTCGGAGTTCATGCTGACGGTGCGCGGCCCCGAGGCCGCCACCGAGGAGGCGCAGTTCCGGCAGTACGCGAGCCTGCTCGATGGCATGGCGCCCCACGCGGTGACGATCCGCACGTTCGACCTCGACGAGCGGCAGGTGCCCGCGGCCGCGGGCCGCATGGACCGCCAGCGCGGCCGGCCGGGCCTGCGGGGGCTGCGGCTGGGCCTGGCGCACCCGGACCTCCTGCGCACGCAGCTGCGCGCGCTCGTCCGCGCCTCGACCGCGGGACGCCTGCGGATCATGTTCCCGTTCGTCACGAGCGTGGAGGAGGTCCGGCAGGCGCGTGCGATGCTCGGCGAGGTCGCCGCGGAGGTGGGCGTCGTCGGGCGGATCCCGGTGGGTGTGATGATCGAGGTGCCGGCGGCGGCGCTCGCGGCGGACCTGCTGGCGACGGAAGTCGACTTCTTCACCATCGGGACCAACGACCTCATCCAGTACACGCTGGCCGTCGACCGGACGGACGACCGCGTCTCGGACCTGTACGAGCCGCTGCACCCGGCGGTCCTGCGGCTCATCCGGCAGGTCCGGCGGGCGGCGGCCCGGCACCGGATTCCCGTTTCGCTCTGCGGCGAGATGGCGGCCGACCCGGCGCTGCTGGGGCTGCTCATCGGCCTCGGCCTGACCGACTTCAGCATGACGCCCGCGGCGATTCCGGTGGCCAGGCGCGTGGTCGCCGGCGTCCACGCGGGCGAGGCGCGGATCCACGCGAGCCATGCCCTCCGCCTGTCGACCGCGGCCGAGATCGAGGAGCACCTGTTCGAGGCGCTGGCGGCGTCGGCGGGCGAGCCCCGCCCCTGACCCGCGCCATGTCCCCTGTTCGTGATGCCGGGCATCCCGGCGAGAGGAGTGTTCGACCGTGAGTGAGCCGCTACATCGTGTCGAGAAGCCGTGGGGCTACGAGCTCTGGTGGGCGCACACCCCGCAGTACGTGGGGAAGCTGATCCACATCAACAAGGGCCACGCCCTGAGCCTGCAGTACCACAACCAGAAGGACGAGACGATCTTCGTGGCGAGCGGCCGCATCCTCTTCGAGATGAAGGTGGGGGAGACGCTGACGAGCCGGGAGATGGGCCCGGGCGAGGCCGTCCACGTGACGCCGCTGACCGTGCACCGCATGACGGCCATCGAGGACACGGACGTGTACGAGGTCTCGACCCCGCAGGTCGACGACGTGGTGCGGCTCGAGGACCGGTACAACCGGACGTAGGACCCATCTCGGATTTCAGATCTCAGATTTCAGATCTCAGATTGGGACGCCGCGCCGGGATTTCCGCCCATTGCCCGGGTGACGCGGCCAGCGACCAGGCGTACATCGAAAAGGGGACCCCGGAAGAGGCTGCCGCCTCCCGCGTGGTCCCCCTTTTCGATCGAGTCGATCCCCGACTGCACTCTGTTTCAGGAGCGCACCAATACGCCTCCCTCGCAATCTGAGATCTGAGATCTGAAATCTAAAATGGAATATCGTCGTCCGTGATGGGCGAGGCTTCCTTCATCGGGTCGCCGTAGCCGCCCTGGTCGCCGCGATCGAGCTGGCGGTCGCCGCCGCCGCGGCCGCCGCCGCCGCCGAGCAGGACGATCCGGTCGGACTTGATCTCGGTGGTGTAGTGCTTCTGGCCGTCCTTCTCCCACTGGCGGGTCTGGAGGCGGCCCTCCACGTAGATCTGCTTGCCCTTGGTCAGGTACGGCTGCAGGGCCTCGGCGCTGCGGCCCCAGAGCACGATGCGGTGCCACTCGGTCTGCTCGTGCTTCTCGCCGTCCTTCGACGTCCAGTTCTCGGTGGTCGCGATGCTGAAGCTGGCGACCGACGCGCCAGAGGGGGTCACGCGCACTTCCGCGTCGCGCCCGAGGTTGCCCACCAGAATCACCTTGTTCACGCTGCCCATTCGACTCGTCTCGCTTTCTCTGACCTCGTCACGTCGTTTCGGTGTCCGCGGCGGTGCTCAGGCGCCCGGTGGCCGTCCCCGGCTGAGGCGGTCCAGGTTCTGCTTCGCCAGCCGCGCGGCGTCGCTGTCCGGGTAATTCTTGATCACGAACTCGAAGGACTCCTTCGCCTGGTCCGGCTGGCCGAGCCGGTCGAAGGCGATGCCCCGCTTGTAGTAGGCGTTGGGCACGGCCTCGCCGGTCGGGTAGCTCGCGGCGACCCGGGTGTAGGCGTCCACCGCGTCGGTGAACTTGCCGTCGGCGAAGTAGCACTCGCCGATGTAGTACTGCGCCTCGTCGGCGAGCTCCGAGCGCGGGAACGTGCGCAGGTAGGTGTTGAACCCCTCGATGCAGAGCGTCCACTGCCCGGCGGTGTAGTCGGCCCACGCCGTGTCGTACAGCCGCTGGGGCGAGATCCCGGGGGCCGCGGCCACGGGCGGGGCGGCCGGCGGCGGGGCCGCCGCGGGATCGACCCCGGGGGCCACCGGCGCGGGCGGCGTGTCGCCCCCGGCCGCCGGGTCCATCGCCGTGGGGTACTGGGGGATGGAGAGGCGCAGCGCCTCGACCTCCTGCGAGAGCGACGTGATGCGGACGTTGGTCTCGTCCACGCGTTCGCGGACGACCCGGAGGTCGCTGCCGAGCTGGTCCACGACCAGCTTCTGGTCGGCGAAGGCCTTCCGGTTGACCTCGGTCTGCTCGTCCAGCCGTCCCGAGATCGTCGTGAGGGCGTCACCGATGCGCGCGAGCGCCGCGTCGAGCTGCTGCTGCAGCTGTTGCGTCTGCTCCTGCAGCATGCGGATGTCCGCCATCATCTGCATCTCACGGCGCGACTGCGCGGCCGCCGGCGGCGCGGCGGCCAGCAGCGCGGCCGTCACCAGCGCGGCCTGCAGGAAGCGTCGGCTCATGGCTCCTCGATCGAGTCTGGGCATGGTGCCCATTATCTCCCGGCTCACTTGGCCGTGATGACGAAGTGCGCCCGCCGGTTCTGGGCCCAGGCCGCGTCGTCGTGGCCGGGGTCGAACGGGAACTCCTTGCCGTAGCTCACCACCCGGAGCCGGTCGGCGGCGATGCCGAGCGACACGAGGTAGTCGCGGGCCGAGACCGCCCGGCGCTCGCCCAGGGCGAGGTTGTACTCGGCGGTGCCGCGCTCGTCACAGTGGCCCTCGATGGTCACCTGCCAGGTGGGGTAGCGGCGGAGCACCTCGGCCGACTCCTGGAGGACCGCCTGGCCCTCGGCCGACACCTCGGAGCTGTCGAGATCGTAGAAGACGGGCGCGAGCGGGGAGTCGCGGTTGAGGTCGTCGAGCGACCGCGACCCGATCGTGTCCTCGGCCAGCGGCTCCGGCGGCACCGGCACCGGCTCGGAGACCGGCTGCGGCGGCGTGGGCGGCGGCGGCGGGGCGGCATTGGTCGCGGCGGGCGGCGGCATCGGCCGCGCGACCGGCGGCTGCTTCTTCGCGCACGCCGCCACGGTCAGCATCACCACCACGGCGACGGCCGCCAGGCTCATGAGTCTGCGCATATCGTTCATGTTCATATCCTATCCAGTGCTGCGCACGTCGGTGGGTCGCGCCGGTGCGCCAGGGGGCGGCACCTTCGTGCCGCACCGCCGTGGCGCACCACCGTCTCCCTACTTTGACCAGTTCGGCGTGAAGTTGTTCCCGTCGCGGGTGAGTTGCCGGACGTTCCGGCCGTCCCGGTCGACGGTGAAGATCTGGCTCCGGCCCGCGCGCGTCGACATGAACGCCAGGTGGCGCCCGTTCGGGGCCCAGGCCGGGCTCTCGTTGGTGCCCTCGCCGAAGGTGATCTGCCGGATTTCGCCCGTGGCCACGGCCAGGATCTTGATGTCGTAGCCGGGCCCGGTCCGCGATGCGAAGGCGATCTCGTTGTAGGGGGCCGGCGACCAGGTCGCGCGGTCCGCGTACGACTCGTAGGTCAGGCGGCGCAGCCCCAGGCCGTCGGCCCCGATGACCCAGATCTGCGGGGAGCCCGAGCGGTCGGACGTGAAGGCGATCTGGGTGCCGGTCGGCGACCAGGTCGGCGTCGCGTCGGCCGCCGGGTTGTTCGTGAGGCGGCGCACGTTCGAGCCGTCCCGGTCCATGACGTAGATCTCGGTGTTGCCCGCCCCGTCCCGCGTGGACATGAAGGCAATCTTCGTCCCGTCGGGCGAGAACACCGGGAGGGAGTTCTGCGTCTTCCCGTCGGTCGGGTGCTCGAGCGTCCCCTCGAAGATGTTCGAGATGAGGATGTCGGGGAAGCCCGTCCGGTAGGAGGTGTACGCGATCGACCGGCCGTCGGGCGACCACGACGGGAAGATGTTGAGCTGGCGGTTCACGGTGACCCGCCGCTGGTTCGCGCCGTCGTAGTCGGAGATGTAGACCTCCTTGACGTCGCGGTTCTCGACCGTGCCGGTGACGCGCTCGCGGTTGCGGTCGGACGAGAAGGTGAGCCGGGTGCGGGCCACCCCGGCCAGCGACCGCTGTGTCTGGTGGATCTCGTCCGAGATCGTGTGGGCGTAGAGCCGCGGGTTCGAGGCCGACCCCGTGTACTCCCGCGCGAGGATCTCCTGCCGCGCCCGGATGTTGAACAGCCGGACCTCGACGCGGATCGACCCGCCCGTCTTCTGGACCAGGCCGATCACGACGCCGTCGGCGCCGAGCTCGCGCCAGCGGTCGAACGGCGGCGCGCCCACCGAGGGGGCCTTCGGGATGCTGCGGTAGGTGTCGCGCGGGATCATGTAGAACTCCCGCTCGAAGTCGAGGTCGGCCCACAGCACCTCGGCAATCGTCTTCGCCGCGGCCTCCGCCTCGCGGTCGCCGGCGGCGACCAGGAAGTCGGGGACCGCCAGCCGGGGCGGGGTGCCGGAGTCGCCGCGCAGGCTCAACCCGATCGAGGCGGGCTGCTGGGGCGCGGGCTGCTGGCTGGCCGGGGCCTGGGGCTCCTGCGCCGTCACGACGACGGCGGCCGCGAGGAGGGCCAGGAGGGGCAGGGCTCTGGTCGGGTGAATCATCAACGCTCGTACTCGAATCGGAGATGCACCGTCAGGGACGGCTGGGTGAACTGCGCCGGGAGCGGCGGGAACTGCCGCGTCAGGACCAGGGCCCGCTGCGCCAGGAGGTCGAGCGCGGCGTAGCCGCTCGACCGCTCGGTCGTGATGCCCGTGATCGTCCCGTCGCGCTGGATGGTGAACTGCATGAGCGCCAGCCCGGCGACCTGCTGCTTGGAGCTCCAGTTCCGGTTGATCAGGTCGAGCATCGTCGTCAGGTAGTCGGGGCAGCAGAAGTCGCCCACGTCGACGGTCGCGCCGGTGCCGCCGCCCCCCTGGGTCAGGCCGAAGCCCTGGCCCTTGCCGCCGGTGTCGGCCACGGCGTTGCCCGCCTGCACCTGGTCGCCCTTCGTGGGCGTGCGGCTGACGGGCGTCCGCTTCTGGACCGGCGCCGTCGGCACCTTCGTCTCGGTCTTGCGCGGCGCCGTCTTCGTCGGCTCGACCATTTCCGGCTCGCGGGCCGCGGGCGCGCGGACGGCCTCGCGGACCGGCGTGGCCTCGGGCGGGCGGACCTGCTGCACGGGACGCCCGCCCATCGGGGTCATGCCGCCGTTCCGGGGACCGGGGGCGCCGCCGAGGCTGATCGTCATCACCGCCTCGGGCTCGGCCTGCGGCACCGAGAACGACGGGCTGATCGCGACGAGCACGAGCAGCACCACGTGCGCCGCGATCGACGCCCCGAGCATGCGGTCGAGGCCCGCGGCGTCGCGGGCCCGGCCGGCGAGGACCTGGCTGACCGTGTCCATCCGCCTACCGGCCCTGGCCCGCCGGCTGGGCGACGAGCCCGACCCGCTCGACGCCGCCGTCCTTGAGGTAGTCCATCACCTCGAGCAGCTCCTGGAACTCCACCGCGCCGTCGCCGCGGAGGAACACCTCTTTCTGCTCGAGCGGCTCCATGGCCTGGCGCATCCGCTCCGCCAGCGCGTCCACCGGGACGGCCTCGTCGTCGATCCAGACGCGGTGGTCCTGGCGGTAGGAGAGCGGGACGGTCACGTACAGGCGCTCTTCCGACAGTCGCTGCGCCCGCCTTGCGACGGGGAGGTTGACCTCCACCCCCCGCTGCAGCATCGGGGCCGCGACCATGAAGATGATGAGGAGGACGAGCATGACGTCCACGAGCGGGATCACGTTGATCTCCGACAGCGTGGACTGCACGCGCCGCCGCCGCCCGCGGCCGGGCCCGCTGTCGGGCAGGGCCATCACCTTCGGCATTAGGTGAAGTTCCTTTCGCAGATGTTCAGGAACTCCAGCGCGAAGTCGTCCATCTCCGACGCGTAGAGCTTCACCTTCGTCGAGAGGTGGTTGTAGAAATAGACGGCAGGGATCGCCGCGAAGAGGCCCGCGGCCGTCGCAACGAGCGCCTCGGCGATGCCGGGCGCGACCACGGCCAGGTCGGTCGAGCCCTGGCCGCCGATGTTCTGGAAGGCCGCCATGATCCCCCACACGGTCCCGAACAACCCGATGAAGGGCGCGATGCTCGCCGTCGTGGCGAGGAACGTCACCCGCGTCTCGAGCTTGTTCACCTCGACGGACGAGGCGCGGAGCAGCGCGCGGTCAATCGACGCGAGGCTCCTGAGAGTTGGACGCGACGGAGCGCCCTCGGGACTGGCCGGGTGGCGGAGCTGCTGGTTGAGCTCCGCGTAGCCCGCCTGGAACAAGCCGACCAGCGGACTCTCCGCGAGCGACTTGCAGACGGCTT
Organism: Vicinamibacterales bacterium; assembly: GCA_050250645.1. Classification (GTDB taxonomy): domain Bacteria; phylum Acidobacteriota; class Vicinamibacteria; order Vicinamibacterales; family UBA2999; genus JBFWVR01. Next base: position 363,543 of record JBFWOG010000001.1, on the reverse strand, counting down.
GGACTTCCGAGAACTTCGTGCTCTTCCGGAAGACGTCGATGAAGGTCTTGCTCTGCCGCTCGATGCGGCGAAACGCCCAGGCCTTGTAGAGAATGATGGCCCAGGACACCACCGAGAAGATGAGCAGGATGACGAGCACCGCTTTCGCGACAGGGCTCGACTCGGAGATCAGCGAGAGGAAGTCTCCCGCAGCCCCCCGAGCAGGCGTAGCACTGCCTTCGAGTTGCAGTGCCAGGACAGACAATCCAGGCGTCGGCAACAAAGCCTCCGGTTCCGTTCCATTGGGGAGTGCGCTGCTGGGATAGCGCGGTTGTGCAAACCTAACACACCATGGGAAATTCTGTCAAACCCATGATACGATGGAAGTTCTGCCTGCCTCTGCCGTTCCGGCCGGGGCCACGGGGCCGCCCATGATCCGCTACCTCGCCATCCGCAACCTGGCGGTCATCGAGTCGGTGGCCGTCGAGTTTGAACAAGCGTTCAATATCCTGACCGGCGAGACCGGGGCCGGCAAGTCCATCCTCGTCGAGGCCGTGGGACTCCTGCTCGGCGGCCGCGCCTCGCAGGAACTGCTCCGGACCGGCGAGGACCTCGCCAGCGTCGAGGCCATCTTCGAGGACGAGACCGGCGCCGAGGTCGTCGTGCGCCGCGAGATCACGAGCCAGGGTCGCAGCCGCGCGTTCATCAACGGCGCCCTCGCCACGGCCGGCGCCCTCAAGGACCTCTCGGCGCGGCTGGTCGAGTTGCACGGCCAGCACGAACACCAGCAGCTGCTCGACCCGGAGCAGCACCTGCCGCTGCTCGACGCCTGGGCCGGCCTCACGCCCGCGCGAGACGAGGTGGCCGCCGCCTTCGACCGCGTCCGCCGCCTGCGCGACAGCCTCGACCGCCTGCGCATGGACGACCGGGAGCGCGGCGCCCGGCTCGAGCTGGTCGAGTTCCAGCTCGCCGAGCTCGACAAGGCTGCCCCCGTGGCCGGCGAGGACGAGGAACTCGGCGCGCTCCGCCAGGTGCTCCGCAACGCCGACCGCATCCAGCGCCTCTGCCAGGAGAGCTACGGCGAGCTCTACGAGGCCGAGGCCTCGGTCCTGGCCGCCCTCGCGCACGTCTGGAAGAACGTGGGGGAGCTGGCCGCCATGGACGGGCGGTTCGCCCCCTACCTCGCCGCCCGCGACGGCATCAAGGCCGAGCTCGAGGACCTGGCGTCGACGCTTCGGGACTTCGGCGACGGCATCGACGCGTCACCGGGGCGGCTCCAGGAGGTCGAGGAGCGGCTCGCCCTCATCGAGCGGCTCAAGCGGAAGCATGGCCCGACGCTCGACGACGTCATCACCACGCGGGAGGCGCTCCGGTCGGAGCGCGAGGCGCTCACGGGGGGCACCGCCGACCAGGCCTCCATCGAGCGCGACCTGGCCTCGGCGTCTGCGGCCTACCTGGCGGCGGCGGGGGCCCTGTCGGACGCCAGGCGGAGCGCCGCCCCGCGATTCGCCCGGGCGCTCGAGGCCGAGCTGGCCGACCTCGCCATGGAGCGCACCCGCTTCGAGGTCCGCCTCGGCCCCCGCGGGGGAGAGGACCGCTGGTCGGCGCAGGGGATCGACCAGGGGGAGTTCTACCTCTCGCCGAACCCCGGGGAAGAGCTCCGCCCCCTGGCCCGCATCGTCTCGGGCGGCGAGCTGTCGCGCGTGATGCTCGCCCTCAAGACGCTCGCCGTCGGCGACCAGCCCGGCCGGACCCTGATCTTCGACGAGGTGGACGCCGGCATCGGCGGGCGGGTCGCGACGGTGGTGGGGCAGAAGCTCCGGCGGCTGGGCGAGCGCTTCCAGGTCCTGTGCATCACGCACCTGCCCCAGATTGCTGCCGCGGGGGCCGTGCACTTCCACATCGAGAAGCAGGTCCGGGGCGCCCGGACCATGACCTCCGTCAGCCGCCTCGACGAGACGGGCCGGGTCGAGGAGCTCTCGCGCATGATCGCCGGCGGCGACGCCGGGGAGCAGGCGAGGGCCGGCGCCCGGGAACTGCTCGCCGCGGCGAAAGCGAAAGTGCCGCCCAAGGCGAAAGCGAAAGGCGAAAGTCCCGACAGGCGAAAGCGAAGCTAGGGCGCGTTCCACCCGGCGGCGACCTTCTCGATCCGGATTGACAATGTCGGCGTTCCGACATCGGATTATCAGACGCTCGCAAAATCAACGATCCCCAATGAAGTACTTCATCGAGACCTACGGCTGCCAGATGAACGTCCACGACTCGGAGCGGATGGCCGGGCTCCTGGAGGCCTCGGGCTACGACCGGGCCGAGGAGCAGGCGGATGCCGACCTCGTGGTCATCAACACCTGCAGCGTGCGCGAGAAGGCGGAGGACAAGCTGTACCACCGCCTGGACGAGATCCGCTGGGCCGCCCGGCAGGCCGGTCGCGAACCCATGGTGGCGGTGGCCGGGTGCGTCGCCCAGCAGGAGGGCGACAAGCTCCTCGGACGCTCCAACCTGATCGACGTCGTCGTCGGCACCCAGCGCGTGAAGATGCTGCCCCTGCTCGTCGAGGAGGCGCGCACGACGCCGGCCGCCGCCCGCCAGCCCCTCGTCGACATCAGCACCCCGTACGACGAGCCTTCGTTCCCGCTCGGCCTGATGCGCCGCGGCGATCCGGTCAAGGCCTACGTCACCATCATCGAGGGCTGCAACGACTTCTGCGCCTTCTGCGTCGTCCCGTACACCAGGGGGCACGAGCGCATGCGGTCGAAGGCGGAGATCCTCGAGGACACCCGGCGGGCGGTGGCAGCGGGGCAGAAGGAGATCCAGCTGCTCGGGCAGATCGTGAACCACTACCAGGCGCCCGACGACCCGGCGTGCGACTTCGCGGCCCTCCTCGAGGCCGTGCACGAGGTGCCCGGCGTGGAGCGGATCCGCTTCGCGAGCCCCCATCCGCGGCACGCCTCCGACCGGTTGATTGCCGCCATCCGCGACCTGCCACGGGTGGCCAAGCACGTCCACCTGCCGGTGCAGTCCGGGTCGAACGCGGTGCTCGCCCGCATGCGGCGCCGGCACACCCGGGAGGACTATCTCGAGCTCGTCGGGAAGCTGCGCGCGGCTATCCCGAACCTGCAGCTATCGACCGATATGATCGTTGGCTTCCCGGGGGAGACGGAGGCCGACTTCGCGGACACGCTGAGCCTGACCGAGGCCGTGGGCTACCACAGCATGTTCTCGTTCAAGTATTCGGAGCGGCCGAACACCCTCGCGTCCCGGCGCATGCCGGACGACGTGAGCGAGGCGGACAAGACGCGGCGCATCACGGCCCTGCAGCGGATGCAGCGGCGCATCCAGCACGCCCTCCACGAGCGGGCGGTCGGCCAGCGGGTCGAGGTGCTGGTGGACGCGACGAGCCGGCGCCGCGACTGGGAGCTGTCGGGGCGGACGACGGGGAACACGGTGGTGAACTTTCCGGGCGACCCGTCGTGGCTGGGCCGCCTGGTGCGGGTCGACGTCGAGCGGGCGGGTCCCCACAGCCTGTGGGGCCGGCCGGCGGCGGCGGAGCAGTGAGCCCCGGCAGCGGGCCGGGGACGGACGGGAGCGCGATGTTGATCGAGATGACCATCAAGGGGCTGATGGTGGACCCCATCACCAACATGCCCATCATCATCCTGCGCGACGAGGCGGGGGAGAAGGTGCTGCCGATCTGGGTGGGCGTGTTCGAGGCCAACGCCATCGCACTCCAGATCGAGAACGTGCAGCCGCCGCGGCCGATGACCCACGACCTGCTCCGCAACGTCATCCAGGACCTCCGGGCGGCGGTCGAGAAGATCGTCGTCTGCGACCTCCAGGACAACACCTTCTACGCGCGCATCCACCTGCAGACCGCCGGTGGCCCCGTGGCGGTCGACGCGCGGCCGAGCGACGCCATCGCGCTGGCCCTCCGGACGCGGGCGCCGATCCTGGTGGACGAGTCGGTGATCGACAACGCGAAGACCGTGGACTTCACCAACGAGAAGCAGGACGCAGACCGGCTGCAGCAGTGGCTCGAGTCGCTCGACCCGGACGACATGGGCAAGTACAAGATGTAAGATTGCAGATCTCAGATTGAAGATTGCGGGGCCCTCACTCGAATGCGCGCGGGGTCGGTCAGTGGGCCAGCCCCCTGGAACGGCCGGATTGACAGCATCGCCCGGTGCCCGCGTTCCGAGGCCGTCTCAATCTGCAATCTTCAATCTGCAATCTGAGATTTGATGATTGTCTGCCGGCCGACAATTCCCCTAACTCACTCGTCTGCAACCAGTTGTCCGCAACAATTTCCCGTCGTCCGCGTCCCGGCCGACGTCGTCGCCTTGACCGCCGCCACCCACGACCCTAGAATGCCGACACCCAGCACCTGCCGATGATTCTCGCTATCGCCAACCAAAAGGGCGGCGTCGGAAAGACGACGACGGCCATCAATCTCGCGGCGGCGCTGGCCATGCGCGGCAGGCCCACGCTGCTCATCGACCTGGACCCACAGGCCAACAGCACCATGTCGTACGTCGACCTCCGCGAGGTCGAGCGCTCGATGTACGACGTGCTCGTCGACCCCGCCGTGCACGTGCCCGACATCGTGCTGCCCACGTCGATCGAGAACCTCTTCGTGGCCCCGGGCCGCATCGCCCTGGCCAAGCTCGAGGCACGGATGACAGGGGAGCTCGACGCCCCGTTCCGCCTCAAGGACGAACTCGCCCCGCTCCGGGAGCGGTTCCCCCAGGTCGTCATCGACTGCCCCCCGGCGCTCGGCCTGCTCACGGTCAACGCCCTCGTGGCCGCCACGCACCTGCTCATCCCGATCCAGTCCTCCTACTTCGCCCTGGAGGGCACCGACGACCTCCTCGAGACCATCGAGAAGGTCCGCCAGCGCCCGAACCCGGAGCTGCGGATCCTGGGCGTCGTCATCACCATGCACGACAAGCGCACGTCGCTCGGCCGTGACATCCGCGAGCAGATCGAGCGGGTCTTCGGCGACAAGGTGTTCAAGACCGTGATCAGCAAGAGCGTCCGGCTCGAGGAAAGCCCGGCCTACCGGGAGTCCATCTTCACCTTCGCGCCGGACTCGAGCGGCGCCACCGAGTACTACCGCTTGAGCGAGGAGGTCATCGACCGTGGCTAAGCGAGGCCTGCCCACGACCCTCCGGATGCGTCACGACGCCCACTACGTGGAGACGCTGGCCGCCTCGGCCGCGACCCCCATCGGCCGCGTCGTCCCCATCGAGCAGATCGACCCCAATCCCGACCAGCCGCGCCAGGCCATGGGCGACCTGTCGGAGCTGATTGCATCCATCGGCGAGAAGGGGATCATCGAGCCGCTCGTCGTCCGCCAGCGCGGCCAGCGCTACCAGATCATCGCCGGCGAGCGCCGCTACCAGGCCGCCGTCCAGGCCGGCCTCCACGAGCTGCCGGCGGTCGTCCGCGACGTGGACGACACCGAGATGCTGGAGCTCGCGCTCGTCGAGAACATCCAGCGCAAGGACCTGACCGCCTTCGAAGAGGCCGAGGCGCTCCACAGCCTCGCGCACAAGTGCGGCTACACCCACGAGGACCTCGCGAAGCGCCTGGGGAAGTCGCGCACGGCGATTACCGAGTCACTCGCCCTCAACCAGATGCCGGGCGACGTCCGCAAGGTCTGCCGGCTCGCCGGGATCAACACCAAGTCGGTCCTCCTGCAGGTGGTCCGCCAGGGCGACCCGCAGAAGATGCTCGCGCTCGTCGAGAAGATTGCCAAGGCCGGCGGCGGCGCCACCCGCGAGCAGGTCCGCCAGCAGGCGCAGAAGGCCAAGCCGGGACGTCCGAAGGCCTACACGTTCAACTTCCGCCCGCCGAGCAAGGCGTTCAGCCTGCGTCTCAGCTTCAGCAAGAAGAACGCCTCGAAGGACGAGATCATCTCGACCCTCGAGAGCATCCTCGAAGAACTCCGCAACGCGAAGTAGACCGCCACGCGCCGGAACCGGGCGACGGCTCCGGCGCGCGGCACACGGGGGGAAGCGGCCGTCGCGGACGCCCCGGACTTCGAGGCATTGACGGCCATATTTCATCCGTCCGGACGAGATTAGTTAACATAACATGTATTATCAGACCCAATGAAAAAAGGCAACGCAAGGCGCCTGTTGATGGATCGCGCAATGTTCTGGGGGCTCTTGCCCTAGCCCAGGACGGGCCTCGGCGCCGGCGGCATCGGTCCCTGGCGGCGGCCAGCGAACGCCGCGCCGGCTGGCAGGCGCCGCGGTTGGCGCCGGCCGCGGTTGGTGCTGGCGCGGCCGCACGGCATAATGGTGCGAGACCGCATGCGCACCCTCGACCGCTACATCATCAGGGAGATCATCCCGCCGTTCCTGATCGCGCTGCTGGTCTTCACCTTCATCCTCATCATCCCGTTCATCATCGACCTCGCCGAGCAGATGATCGCCAAGGGCGTCCCGTGGCAGACCCTGCTCGTGCTGATGGTGACCCTGCTGCCGCAGGCGCTCGGGCTCACCATCCCGATGGCGCTCCTCATCGGGATCCTGGTCGCCCTCGGGCGGCTCTCGAGCGACCGCGAGACGGTCGTCATGATGGCCTGCGGCGTCAGCCCCTTCCGGCTGCTCCGGCCGATTGCCATCCTGGCGGCGGTGGCCTGCGCAGCCACGGCCTGGGTCATGCTCGACGCCATCCCCGACGCCAACCAGTCGTTCCGGGAGACCACCCTCCGGATCGTCCAGGACCGGGCCGAGCAGGAGGTGCGCCCCCGCGTCTTCTTCGAGGACTTCCCGAACATCGTCCTGTACGTCGGCGAGGTCGCGGCTGGCGGCGCCGGCTGGGAGGACGTGGTCGCGGCCGACACCCGCATCCCGAACCAGCCGGTCCTGTACGTCGCCCGCCGGGGCCGGATGGTCGTGGACCGGGAGGCCAAGACGATCCACATGGCGCTCCAGGACGGGGCGCGCCACACGACACGGCTCGACGATGCGTCGGCCTACGAGGTGCTGCGGTTCGACAGCATGATCGTGACGCTGGACCCGACCTCGGTCTTCCCCCGGGAGGGCCCGGCCCGCGGCGACCGCGAGCTGTCCATTGCCGAGCTCCGGGCGCGCATTGCCGAGTTCGAGGCCCAGGGCATCTCGCCCCACAACCAGGTCATGGAGATCCACAAGAAGTTCTCCATCCCGGTCGCCTGTCTCGTCTTCGGGCTCGTCGGATTCGGGCTCGGCCTCACGAACCGGAAGGACGGCAAGCTGGCGAGCTTCGTCCTGGGGATCGGGGTCATCTTCGCCTACTACGTCGTCATGTTCACGGCCCAGTCGATGACGAAGGGGCAGATGGTGCCCGCCTGGCTGGCCATGTGGATTCCGAACGTGGTGCTGGGCGGGGTCGGGGTCCTCCTGCTGGCGTCACGGAGCCGCAGCGCCGACCAGCCCATCCGTATCGCGCTGCCCGCCCTCCCCGCCTGGCTTACCCGGCTCGCGCGGCGCGGTTCCGAGGCGGAGGTCCCGGCGCCCGCCGTGGCCGGGCCGGCGCGCCCCGGCGCCGCCGCCGGCCGCCGCCGGGTCGTGCTCGTCATCCGGGTCCCGCAGTTCAACCTCTGGCGTCCGAACCTGCTCGACATCTACGTCGGCAAGCTCTACCTGCGGATTCTCGGGATGGCCGCGCTCGGCATGGCCGGCCTCTTCTACATCTCCACCTTCATCGACCTGTCCGACAAGCTCTTCAAGGGCGAGACGACGGCGGCGATGCTGCTGTCGTACCTGGCGTGGGCGACGCCGCAGTTCCTCTACTACATCATCGCCATCGCGGTGCTCCTCTCGGCGCTCGTCACCATCGGCCTGCTGACGAAGAACAGCGAGCTCATCGTGATGCGGGCGTGCGGGATCAGCCTCTACCGCACGGCGGTGCCGCTGCTGGTCTTCGCGATCCTGGCGAGCGCCACGCTGTTCGGCCTCGAGGAGCGGGTCCTGGCGGTGTCGAACCGGCGGGCCGAGCAGCTCCGGCACGTCATTCGCGGGGGCTCGCCCCAGACCTTCGACGTCCTGAACCGCAAGTGGCTGGTCGGGCGCGACGGCGCGATCTACCACTACCAGTATTTCGACCCCCGGCTGCGGGAGCTGAACGGGCTGTCGGTGTTCCAGTTCGCCCCGGAGACCCACGCGCTCAGCCGGCGGGTCTACGCGACGCGCGCCACCTGGCAGCCGGCCTCCGGCGCGGGCGACCCGTCCACGGCGTGGGAGGCGACCGGCGGCGGCTGGATTCGCGACTTCCCCGCCGGCGCCGAGGCTCCCCGGTTCACGCCGTTCGACACGCGCCGCCTCGCGCTCGAGCCGGCGGACTACTTCGTGACCGAGGCACCGGAGCCCGACCGGATGAACTACGCCCAGCTCAAGCGCTACATCGACGAGCTGAGCGCCAGCGGCTACAACGTGCTCGGCAAGGAGGTCGCCCTGCAACGCAAGCTCGCCTTCCCGCTCGTGACCCTCGTCATGACGCTCATCGCCGTCCCGTTCGCGGTCACGACCGGCCGGCGCGGAGCGATGTACGGCGTCGGCGTCGGCATCGTGCTCGCGCTCGTCTACTGGACGATGATCAGCGTCTTCGCCGCGTTCGGCGCCGGCGGCCTGATGGCGCCGTGGCTGGCGGCCTGGGCACCCAACCTGCTGTTCGGCGCCGTGGCCCTCTACCTGCTCCTGACGGTGCGGACGTGAGCGCCGGCGAGCGCAGCTTCGGCTCCCACATGCTGATGGCGACGGCGGTCGCGCTGACCATCATCGGCCTGGTGGGCTCCGCCCTCGGCCTCAAGGACCTGATGGACTCGCTGGTCACCGCCGGCTACGGCTCGGTGGAGGTCCGCAACGCCCTCGTCTACATGGGGCTCGCCGGCGCCTCCCTGGGCACCGGCATCTCCCTGCTCATCTGGGAGATCGCGAACCGGATAGGAGCCAGGAAGTGATGACGGAGTGAGGAATCAAGAATCTAGAATCAAGAATCAAGAAATGCTGTTCACCGGTCTTCGTTTCTTGATTCTTACTTCTTGATTCTTGATTCCTCAGCGGCCCCCTTCGAGCCAGAGCTCTCCTATCTGGATCGTGCCCGCGGTGCCCGGGAGGGTGTTCACGGTGTCGACCACGATGAGGAGGGCGTCGATGGCGGCGAGGTCCGGGCTCGCGTCGGCCTGGCCGTCGAGGGGCGCGAGGCCGGCGAAGAAGACGTCCTGCTCGCTCAGCTCGCCGTCCAGGTAGAAGGAGGCGCCCCAGCGCCGGCCGCCGGCGGCGTCGCGCGCGCGGACCTGCACCCACGCCCGCATGGGCCGCGACGCCCGGGCCCGGATCCGGAGCCGGTCGTGCCCGGGCAGGGCCCCGTCCACCGGGAACAGCATCGCGGCATACGGCGCTGTCGCGCGGTCGCCGCCGAGCGCGTAGCGCCACTCGAGGGCCGGCGTGCCGTCGTCGAGCCGGCCCGGCCCGAGCGAACTCGACGATCCGTCACTCGCCTCGGCCACCCAGGCGCTCGTCGCCACCGGGGTGCGCGTGGTCGCCGCCGGCGGCGGCGCGCTCGCGTCGGCCGCGGCCGCGAGGTGCCGCGGCTCGAGGCCGACGTAGATGGGGTTGCTCAGCAGCCAGGGCGCGCCGGTATCCCCGGGCAGCCGCGCCTCCATCCGGTAGGCCGCCGGCTCGGAGCCGACGTCGATGCGCAACTCGTTCTCGCGTGTGTCGTAGACCGGCGCGCCGTCGCGCAGCAGCACCAGCGTCGTTCCCGGCGGCGCCTGGACCCGGGCGTCGAGCGTCACCGGGCCGGCCGGCGCCAGGTAGTCCCCCATCCAGGCGGCGCCCGCGCCCGAGCGGGCGACGAAGTCGAGGCGGCCCGGCGCGGCCCGGCCGTCGATTGACGTGTACACCCGGCCCCGCTCGATGCCGTCGAGCAGCAGCGCCCAGTCCTCCGCCGCGTCTCCCGTCCAGGGGCGCTCGAGCAGCACGTGGTTACTGAACGCGCGGAACGACACGTCGTAGGGGGGCACCCGCGCGAGGACCCGGTCCTCGTACGGGTCCTGCCCCTCCCGGTAGCCGAGGCGCGCATGCGCGTCGGCGCCGGCGAGCGCCGGCACCCGGCGGGTCGCCGTCAGCCGATCCCACCGGTCGAGTTCCGCCACAGGCCTGTCGAGGATCGACGCCAGCGTCTCGACCGGGCGGACGGGATAGGTCAGCAGGATGCGGCCGAGGCCGGCCAGCAGCTCGTCGCGCCACGCGCTGTCGGCGTTCAGCCACTCGAGGCCGTCGAACGGCAGGTCCCAGCCGCGCCACGCGAGCGCGGCCTTCGCCGAGTCCGGGTGCGCGGCGATGCCGAAGCCACCCAGGCGGCGGACGTCCTCGACGACCGCGCGCGGCGCGCCGGCCAGCGGGTACGGCGCGGGCCGGTCCAGCCCGAGCGCGACGTAGTGCCCGCCGGACGTGCTGATCTCGACGCCATCGGCGACGAGGACACCGTCGAGGTACGCCGGGGGGTCGGCGCGCCGCAGGGCGTTGCCGTGGTCGGTGAGGATGACGAAGTCGAGGCCCGCGCGTGCCGCGGCCGCCGCGATCTCCGCCCGCGTGCCCGTGCCGTCGGACAGCCGCGAGTGCACGTGATACGCGCCGCGCACCTCGGCGCGACCGGGGGGCCAGGAGGCGGCCGCGACGGCTTCGGCCGGGGGCGGCGCGAGCCGGCGGCCGGCCACGACGGCCGCGACGGCGAGCAGCGCGAGCGCGATGAGGACGAGCGCGAGTCTACGGGCCACGGATGCCAGAGATGCCAGAGGAGCCACAGGAGCCACAGGAGCCACAGATGACACAGATTACACAGATACGGGAAGGGATACGGGCGGGGGGAATCCGACGCCGGCCCTACTCCGCCCTCGGGTGGAACCGGTCGTAGACCGTCCGCATGCGCTCGTCGAGGACATGCGTGTAGATCTGGGTCGTGGACAGGTCGGCGTGCCCGAGCATCATCTGGATTGCCCGCAGGTCGGCGCCGCGGTCCAGGAGGTGGGTCGCGAAGGAGTGCCGGAGGACGTGCGGGCTCAGATCCCGCGTGATCCCCGCGGCCGCGCCGTACGCCTTCAGGATCTTCCAGAAGCCGATCCGCGAGAGCCCCGCGCCCCCGCCCCGCTGGTTGACGAACAGGCGGGCCGAGCTGCGGCGCCCGAGCAGCGCCGGCCGGGCCTCGCGGAGGTACCGCGACACCCAGCTGCCGGCCTCGTCGCCAAAGGGCACGAGCCGTTCCTTGCGCCCCTTCCCCGTCGTCGTCAGGTAGCCCCCCTCGAGGTTGACGTCCTGCGCGCGGAGACCGACCAGCTCGGACACGCGGAGGCCCGTCGCGTACAGGAGCTCGATGAGGGCCCGGTCGCGGATGCCGCGCGGGGTCGACACGTCGGGCGCCGCGAGCAACCGGTCGACCTCGCCCGGCGTCAGGTACTTCGGGAGGATCTTGAAGGCTCGCGGCGCGGCCAGGTCGGCCGCCGGGTTGTCGGGGCGATGCTGGTGGACGACGAGGTACCGGTAGAAGCCGCGGAGGCAGGCGACCAGGCGGGCCACCGAGCTCGGCGCCCGGCCCTCGGCCATCCGGTCGCGGATGAACTGCTCGAGCTCCTGCCGGCTCAGGGCCTCCGGCGGCCGCTCCCCGGCAAAGAGGGCCAGCGCCTGGAGGTCGCGGCCGTAGCTGTCCACGCTGTGGGGAGACAGGCGCCGCTCGACCGCCAGGTGGGTCAGGTACCCGTCGACGAGGCTCATGGCGCCAGCATACAACCCCCTTGTGCTAGCATCACCGTTTGGCCAGTACCGGGAGTTTCGGTCCTATGCCCGCACATTCGAAGTGGCAGTCCCTCCCCACCGAGGCGATCAACCCCTCGACGCTCGCCATCGACAAGCTGCCGGCGAGCGGCATCATCGACCTGATGCTCGCCGAGGACCGCAAGGTCCTCACCGCGGTCCAGCGGGAGCGCGAGCGGATCGCCCTCGGCGCGGACATGATCGCGAAGGCGCTCAGGAAGCACGGCCGCATGATCTTCGTCGGGGCCGGCACGAGCGGCCGGCTCGGCGTGCTCGAGTCGGCCGAGATGCCCCCGACCTTCGGCACCGAGTCGTCCGTCGTCCAGGCGGTGATGGCGGGCGGGCGCGCGGCGCTCGTCCAGACGCGCGAGGGGGCCGAGGACAACTACGAGGAGGGGGCGCGGCAGGTGAACCGGCTGACGCCGACCAAGCGCGACGTCGTGATCGGCGTCTCGGCGAGCGGGATGACGCCGTTCGTGCGGGGGGCGCTCACCCGGGCGCGCCAGGCCGGCGCCCGCATCATCTTCGTCACGTGCGACCCCCGGACCGAGCTGCAGAACTTCGTCGACCTCACCATCGCGCCGTCGGTCGGTCCCGAGGTCATCGCCGGCTCCACCCGCCTCAAGGCGGGCACCGCCACCAAGCTCGTCCTGAACATGCTGACGACGGGCGCGATGATCCTCATCGGGAAGACCTACGGCAACCTGATGGTGGACGTGCAGACCGGGTCGGCGAAGCTGTGGGACCGGGCACGGCGCATCCTGCACATCGTGACGGGCCTCGACTACGACGAGGCCGACAAGCTGCTCAAGCGGGCCCGCGGCAACGTCAAGATCGCGATCGTGATGCAGAAGACGGGCCTGAACTTCCAGAAGGCGTCTGTCCGCCTCCGCCAGGCCGGCGACCAGGTGCGCGAGGCCATCGGCGAGGACATCGAGCCGCGGCTCCGCGAGCTCCTCGAGCAGCACCCCGGGCAGGGCTAGTGGCGTGTCCGCCCCGAGTCACTGCCGGCCGCTCCGTTGTCGCGGCCGTCGGTCCGCGGTTCGACACCGCCATCCATAATTACTGAATCGGTCGATGCGGCGCGCCAGGCGGCCGCACGGCTCACCCCAGCCGCTCGGCTGCCTCCGCGTCGAGGAAGAGCGACACGCGCGGATGCAGCTGGAGGAACGACGCCGGCACCCGCGTCGTCAGCGGCCCCCGCACGGCGGCCTGCACGGCCTCGGCCTTCTCGGCCCCGGTCGCCAGCAGGATGATCTCGCGGCTGCGCAGGATCGCCGCCATCCCCATCGACAGCGCCTGTCCGGGCACCCGCGCGAGCTCGCCCCCGAACCAGAGCGCGTTCGCCGCGCGCGAGCGAGCGAGGAGGGTGACGACGTGCGTCGGCGCCTCCAGGTGGTCCCCCGGCTCGTTGAAGCCGATGTGGCCGTTGGCGCCAATACCCAGCAACTGCAGGTCGATGCCGCCGGCGGCCGCGATCGCCGCCTCGTAGCGCGCGCACTCGGCCTCGAGATCGCCGGCGCGGCCGTCGAGGAAGCCCACCTGCCCCGGCGCGATGCCGAGAGGCGCGAACAGCCGCTCCTCCATGAAGCGGCGGTAGCTCCCGGGGTCGCCAGCGCCCAGGCCCACGAACTCGTCGAGGTTGAAGGTCCTCACCTCGCTCCAGTCCAGCCCCCGCGCGCGGCTGAGGGCGACGAGCTGCTCGTAGAACGGAAGGGGCGTGCGCCCGGTGGGCAGCCCCAGGACCGTCGCCGGACGGGCGGCGACCAGGTCCGCGACGCGGGTGGCCAGGGCAGCCGCCAGGGCGCCTTCGTGGTCGAAAACAGAAATGTGCACGTGGAATTTCGAGTGAATCGGTCGACGCCGGTTGGATGTCTCAAGGCCAGTGGTCCGACAGGGGGGCGCGCCACCCCGGTCGGTGTCCCGTGCCGGCCGTCGCCAGGGGCGAGGCCGGACGCGAGCGGGCCACGCCCGCACCGGGACAGATCTCCATTCTAATGACGAGATGGGCTCGCCCGGAGATTCACCGGCGCGCCGGCCCCCATGTTACATTTATGTGTTCGACATGCGTCTAGCCCCAGCATCCTCCTGGCCGCTCTCCCGCCTGGTCCTCGTGACCGTCCTGGCGCTCGTCGCCGCGGCGGCGAGCCTGCCCGCGGCGCGTCCGTGGACGCAGCCCGACGCGGAGGTGCGCGCCCTGTGGGTGACGCGCTACAGCCTGGTCTCGCCGGAGGCCGTCGCCGACATGGTGCGGTCGGCCGAGGCGGGCGGATTCAACACGCTGCTCGTCCAGGTGCGGGGACGGGGGGATGCCTACTACGCCGGCGGCCTGGAGCCGCGGGCCAGCGAGCTGGCGGCCCACCCGGACTTCGATCCGCTGGCCGAGGTGCTGCGCCAGGCGCACGCCGCGGGCCTGCGGGTCCACGCATGGCTCGCCGTCAACCTGGTGTCGAGCGCCTACGACCTGCCGGCCTCGCGTGAGCACATCGTCTACCGGGAGCCCGAGTGGCTGATGGTCCCCCGCGATCTCGCGGTGGAGCTGAAGGACGCCGACCCCCGGAGCCCCACCTACGTGGGCCGCATCGCCCGCTGGACGCGCGCGCACTCGGCCGCCGTGGAGGGCCTCTTCCTCTCCCCCGTCCACCCCGGTGCCGCGCAGTACACGGCCGACGTCGTGCGCGACATCGTCGAGCGGTACGCGGTGGACGGCGTCCACCTCGATTACGTGCGGTACCCGAACGCCAACTTCGACTACAGCCGGGCGACGCTCGCCGCCTTCCGGGCCTCGGTCCTGCCCGACCTGACCGAGCCGCAGCGCCAGGCCGCCGACGCGCGCGAGCGGCTCGACCCCGCCGCCTACACCGACCTCTACCCGCGGCGCTGGGACGCGTTCCGCCGGTCGCGCCTGACGGCGCTCGTGATGCGCCTGCGGACGGTGGTCAAGGCGGTGCGGCCGGATGCGGCCCTGAGCGCGGCCGTCGTGCCCGACGCGGCGGCTGCGGCGAGCGAGAAGCTGCAGGACTGGCGGACCTGGCTCGACCAGTCGCTCATCGACGTCCTCTGCCCGATGGCCTACACGCAGGACGCGGCCGAGTTCAGCCGCCAGGTCGCGGCGGCGCGGGACCTCGCCGCGGGCACGCCGGTCTGGGCCGGCGTCGGCGCGTACCGCCTGTCGCCGGCGGAGACCGTCAGGCACGTGAACGCCGCGCGCCGGCTGGGCGCGAGCGGCACCATCCTCTTCTCGTACGATGCGCTGGTGAGCCCGCCGAACAGCGCGGCCACGCTCACCGAGCTCGGGCGCGCCGCCTTCGGCACCGGGTCGGAGTAGCCGGCGCCCGGCATGGTCCTGAGCTGGGCGGACTACCTGGTCATCGGCGGCTACCTGGCCGCCATCACCGCCTTCGGCTCCTGGTTCGGCCGGTTCCAGAAGACGACCCGCGACTACTTCCTCACCGGCCACTCGGTGCCGTGGTGGGCGATCTGCTTCACCATCGTCGCGACCGAGACGAGCACGCTGACCTTCATCGGCATCCCGGCGGCCGCGTACGCGGGTGACATGACGTTCCTGCAGCTGGCGCTCGGCTACGTGCTGGGCCGGCTGCTCGTGAGCGTCCTCTTCATCCCTGCGTACTTCCGCGGGGAACTCTACACGTCGTACGAGCTGCTGACCCGGCGGTTCGGCGGGCCGGTGACGGCCCTCTCGGCCGGCATCTTCCTGGTCACCCGCACGCTCGCCGACGGGGTCAGGCTCTTCGCCACGGCGCTCGTCATCGCCGTCGTGACCCAGGTGCCCGTGAGCTGGGTCGTCGTGGTGCTCGGCGCCGCGATGATCGTCTACACCGTCCGCGGCGGCGCCGCCGCCGTGATCTGGACGGACGTGATCCAGATGTTCGTCTACATCGCGGGCGCCGCCGCGGTGGCGGCCGCCCTGCTCCAGCGGATTCCCGGCGGCTGGCACGAGGTGATCACCGCCGGCGCGGCGGCCGGCAAGTTCGCGGTCCTCGACCTCTCGCTCGACCCGTCCCGCGTCTACACGCTCTGGGCCGGGGTGATCGGCGGCATCGCGCTCACGCTCGCCACGCACGGCACCGACCAGTTCCTCGTGCAGCGCCTGCTCTCGGCCCGCAACGCGCGCGAGGCGTCGCGCGGCCTCGTGCTCAGCGGCGTCATCGTCTTCGCCCAGTTCATCGTGTTCCTCCTGATCGGCGTGATGCTCTTCGTCTACTACCAGCACACGCCGCTCCCCGCGCCGCTCGGGCGCACCGACGAGATCCTGCCGCTGTTCGTCGTGACGTCCCTCTCGCACGGCCCGGCCGGCTTCATCGTGGCCGCCATCGTCGCGGCGGCCCTGTCCCCTTCGCTGAACGCGATGGCGGCGACGACGGTGAAGGACTTCTACCTGCCGTACGTGCGGCCCGGCGCTGACCCGGCGACCGAGATGCGCGTCTCGCGGCTGGCGACCATCGGGTGGGGCGTCGCACAGGTGGGCGTCGCGCTCGCCGCGCAACTGATGGACCGCTCCGTCCTCGACGCGGGACTCGCCGTGCTGTCGTTCGCGTCCGGCGCGGTCCTCGGCGCGTTCCTGCTCGGCACGCTCGTCCCGCGCGTGACGAGCCGCGACGCCCTCGCCGGCATGGCCGCCGGCCTCGCGACGATGACCGTCGTCTGGGGCTGGACCGACGTCGCGTGGACCTGGTACGTCTTCATCGGGGCCGCCACCACCTGCGGCGTGGCGTGGATCACATGCGTGCTGGCGCCGCGACGCTGATCGACCGGGCGCTCGCCGACGGGGTGGCCAGCGCCGCCACGGCGGAGGTCGGCCGCTCGGCCGGGCCGGTCTGGACCCACGCCGCCGGCCACCTGGCCGCCACCCGTGGCGCGCCGCGCGCGGCGGCCGACACGGTCTTCGACCTGGCGTCGCTCACGAAGGTGCTCGCGACGACGGCGATCGCCCGCGAGCTGGCGGGGGCGGGCCGGCTCGACCTCGACGCGCCCGTCGCGAGCCTCATCCCGGGCTGGTCCGGCGCGGACCGGCGCGCCGTCACGGTGGCCGATCTCCTCGCGCACGCCTCGGGACTCCCCGCGCACCGCCCGTACTACCTCACGCTTCGCGCGCGGCCGGCCTTCGAGGGCGCCATCTGCGTGGAGCCCCTCGATTACGCGCCGCGGTCGGCCTCGGTGTACTCGGACCTGGGCTTCATGCTCCTCGGGTTCGTCCTCGAGGACGCCGGCGGCGCGCCCCTCGATCGGCAGTTCGACGCGTGGCGCGCGCGCACGATCGGCGAGGACCGCGAGGTCCGCTACGGCTGCCCGGACGCCTGGCGGCCCCGCACCGCCGCCACCGAGGACGACCCGTGGCGGGCGCGCCTGCTCACGGGCGAGGTGCACGACGAGAATGCGTGGGCGCTCGGCGGCGTCGCCGCCCACGCCGGCCTCTTCGGGACGGCCGCGGCGACGGGCCTCGCCGCGCGGTGGTGGCTGGAGCTGGCGCGCCGCCCCGATCCCCTGACGGAGCGGTTCCTCCGGCGATCGCTGGTGCCAGGCAGCTCGCGCGCCCTCGGCTGGGACACGATGCTGCCCACCTCGTCGTGCGGCACGCGCCTCTCGCCAGCCGCCATCGGGCACACCGGGTTCACCGGGACGTCGGTCTGGATCGACCCCGAGCAGGACCTCTACGTCGTGCTGCTCACCAACCGCGTCCATCCGACGCGGGCGGGCGAGGGCATCCAGGCGCTGCGCCGCGCCTTCCACGACGCCGTCGTGGCGGACCTGGCCGTATAATCCGCCGTCAGTGAGCCTCGCTCCCATCGACTGGGCGATCATCGCGGCCACCTTTGCCGGCGCCGCGGCCATCGGCCTGCTGCTCGCCAGGCGCGGCGGCCGCAGCGTGACCGACTTCTTCCTCGGCGGCCGGCGGCTGCCCTGGTGGCTGGCCGGCACCTCGATGGTGGCCACCACCTTCGCCGCCGACACGCCCCTCGCCGTCGCGGGGCTGGTGGCCGCCAACGGCATCTCGGGCAACTGGATCTGGTGGAGCGCGGCGCTCGGCAGCGCGCTGACCGTGTTCTTCTTCGCGCGCCTCTGGCGCCGCGCCGGCATCCTGACCGACGTCGAGCTCGCCGAGCTGCGCTACAGCGGCCGGCCGGCCGCCCTGCTCCGGGCCTTTCGCGCGGTGTACCTCGGCCTCCCCATCAACTGCGTCGTGATGGGCTGGGTGAACCTCGCGATGGCGAAGGTCCTGGCGGTCACGCTCGGGTGGGACCGGCTGACCGCGGTGTTCGTCAGCCTCGCCGTCACCGGCATCTACAGCGCGCTCGGCGGCCTGTGGGGCGTGGTCGTGACCGACATGGCGCAGTTCGCCCTCGCGATGACCGGCTCGGTCGCGCTCGCGTGGTTCGCGCTCCGGGCCCCGGAGGTCGGCGGCCTTGCCGGCCTCGCCGAGCGCCTCCCCGCCGGCTCGCTCGACTTCGTCCCCGCGTTCGGGGCGGGCGGCGTCGCCGGGGCGGCGTCCCTGCCCCTCACCGCCTTCCTCGCCTACGTCACCGTCCAGTGGTGGGCGAGCTGGTACCCGGGACAGGAGCCGGGGGGCGGCGGCTACGTGGCGCAGCGCATGATGTCGGCGAAGGACGAGCGCCATGCCTTCCTGGCCACGCTCTGGTTCACCGTCGCGCACTACTGCCTGCGGCCGTGGCCGTGGATCCTCGTCGGGCTCGCCTCGGTCATCCTGTATCCGGGGCTCACCGACAAGGAGGCCGGCTACGTCCTCGTGCTGCGCGACTACCTGCCACCGGGCTGGCGCGGCCTGCTGCTCGGAGCCTTCTTCGCGGCATACATGTCCACCATCTCGACGCAGCTCAACTGGGGCACGTCGTACCTCGTCAACGACGTGTACCGCCGGTTCGTCCGCGCGGACGCTCCCGAACGCCACTACGTGAGCGTGTCGCGCGTGACCACGGTTGCCCTGATGGTGCTGAGCGGCGTGGTCACGCTCTACCTCGACAGCGTGCGGCAGGCGTGGGAGTTCGTGCTCGAGTCGGGCGCCGGAATCGGCCTCGTCCTGATCCTGCGCTGGTACTGGTGGCGCGTGAACGCCTGGTCCGAGATCAGCGCCATGGTCGCGGCGGCGGTCGGCTATGCGGGCCTGAAGTTCCTGACCGACCTCGCGTTTCCGGCCACCCTCTTCGCCCTCGTGGCCTGGACGACTACCTGCTGGCTCGCGGTGACGCTCCTCACCCCGCCGGAACCGGAGGCCCACCTCGAGCGGTTCTACCGCCGATGCCGGCCGGGCGGCCCGGGCTGGCGCGGGGTCGCGGCGCGCGCGGGCGAGCCCCCGCCCGAGCCCGTCCTCGGCCTGCTCCTCGACTGGGTGGCCGGCTGGGTGCTGATCTACGCGGTCCTCTTCGGGATGGGGCGGGTGCTCTTCTCGGGCTGGCTGGCCGCCGCCCCGTTCTTCGCCGTCGCCGCGGCGGCCGGATGGCTGGTCGCCCGCGACGTCGGGCGCCGCGGCTGGAAGACCGTGACCGGCTGACCCAGGCGCCGCGACGTCTGAATGGAAAGGCAGAACAGGAGGTCTGTCCCCCTTGCCTGCCCTACCCCGGCGGGCGCCTCGCGGGCCGGCGGTCGCCGCCGGGGGGTGGCGGCCCGATGGCGGGCGGCCGCGGCACCCCGCCAGGACCGATCACCGGGGGCCGCTGCGGCTGACCGGCGCCGCCCGGCTGGAACAGGCCGGGCTGCTGGGTCCCCTGGCCGGGACCGACCCGCTGCTGCGTCTGGACGTGGACGAATTGCCACTCGTTGTAGTGGTTGCGGCCGTTGTAGAGCCGGATGGACTCCTCGGTGCTCTTGGAGGTCACGCCCACGATCGGACCGGCCGCCGCGCCCCCCAATCCGCCGGTCGTGCCGGTCGCGCCCCCCATGCCCGTCTGGGTCGACTGGCCCGGCTGTGACGTGGGCCGCGCGATCTGGCCCGGCTGCGCCGATCCCGTCGGCGCCGTCACCTGCTGGTTGGCGGTGAGGTAGATGGGCTGGAAGTCGTCGCCGGTAATCGGGTCCTTGTACTTCTTGCGGAGGAACTTCTGCTCCACGAGCACATCGATCGTCGGCGGATAGCTGTTGGCGAACTTCCGCTGGAAGAGCGCCAGCGCCCGGGCGTACTGCTCGCCCCGCCAGACGAGCTCGGTCTCCTTCTCGCGCCGGGCGGCGTGCGTCCAGACCGGCAGGGCGGCGGCCATGAGGACCGCCATCACGCTCAGGCCGACCAGCAGCGCGGCCATCGCGTATCCGGCCTCCGGGCGGGGCCGTCGCCGGGCGTCCCCGCGGCTGCCTTGACCCGCTAACTCCATAACTCTATTATCGTTAACGGATTCCATCGTGTCACGTCCCGCCCGTACCTTCCTGATCTGCTGCCTGCTGGCGACGGCGACCGCCTGCGACAAGGTCCCGCTGCTCGCGCCCACCTCGTCGACGATCACCCTCACGGTGAATACGACGAGCGTGCCCATCAATGGGACGGCGACGGTCACGGCCTCGGTCACCGAGTCGGCCGGGACGCCGACCCAGAACGGGACGGTGGTGACCTTCACCTCCTCGTTCGGGACGATGGAGCCGTCGGAGGCTAGGACCGAGGGCGGGAAGGCCACGGCCATCTTCCGGGCCAGCACGCAGTCGGGCACCGCCAAGATCGGCGCCTTCTCGGGCGCCACCCGGGCCACCGAGGTCGACCTGCTGGTCGGCGGCGCCGCCGCCGAGCGCATCGCGGTGCGCGCCGAACCCGCCACCGTGCCCAAGACCGGCGGCACGGTCGAGCTCATCGCCATCGTCACCGACGCCGCGGGGAACCCGCTGCCCGGGGCCCCGGTGATCTTCACGGCCGACAACGGGACGCTCGCCTCGAACAGCGGCGTCACCAACCAGAACGGCGTCGTCACCACCACCCTGACCACGAACCGCCAGACGGTCGTGCATGCCACCGTGGCCGCCAAGGACGGGACGGTCACGGTGAACACCGTCGACCTGCCCACCGTCACGGTGACCACGTCCGCCACGTCGCCGGCCGTGGGCTCGCCCATCCCGTTCACCGTGACCCCGGGCGTGACGGCGACCGGCAACCCGATCCAGAACGTCACGGTCGACTTCGGCGACGGGTCGGCGGCGACCAGCCTCGGCGCCATCACGGCCGCGACGGGGGTCTCGCACATCTTCAACACCGCGGGCAGCTACACCGTGCGGGCCACCGTCACGGACACCACCGGCCAGGCGAGCACGTCGTCGGTCGTGATCGTCGTGCAGCGCCCGGTCATCACCCTGACGCTGACAGGTCCGACGACGGCGATCACCGCGGGCTCGACGGCGGTGTTCTCGGTGAACGCGACGACGGCGGCCGGCAACCCGCCCATCGCCAGCGTCCTCGTGACCTTCCCCGACGGGACGAGCCTGACCGTCGGCGCCGGCAGCTCGACCTTCACGCGGACGTTCCAGACGCCGGGCACCTACATCGTGCGCGCGACCGCCACCGACCAGGCGGGCACGACGGCGACCGCCTCGACCTCCGTGCTCGTCCAGTCGAGGGCCGCGATCACCGTCACGCTCGACGCGACCTACGTGGGCTCGTCCCCGACCGTCGCGAACCTGAACTGCGTCCCGCTGCTCACGTTCCCGAAGACGTGCACGGTCAACCTCGAGACGTTCTTCCTCACGCCCCAGGTCAGGCTGCAGTTCTCCACGACCGCGACGGTCGGCGCCGGGCAGTCGATCGCGAGCTACACATGGAACTTCGGGGACGGCAGCAGCAGCACGACGAGCAACCCCAGCGTGGACAAGGTCTACTTCTCCCGGGGCACGTTCATCGTGACCGTCACGGCGACCACGACGGACGGAGCCACGGGGACGCAGCAGCTGACCCTCGCCGTCCAGTAGCGCCATCGTTCACGCCACCGCCGGACGGTCGCATCGCGCGGCCGGCCGGCGGTCGCGCGTACGGCCACGGGCGCGTACGGCGACGGGCGCGCCCGGACGCACGGCGGGCGCCGGTGGGACGCCGGGAACACGGGGCGTGGACGCCCGTCCGGTGAAGCTGCGTGCGTGCCGGGAGGGGACCGGCTACCAGACCGCGTACTGGGTGCCGTCGAGCGCGGTGCGGTCGGAGCCGCTGCGGACGTCGTAGATCCCGAGTTCGGCGGAGGGATTGTTGGGGTCGGGCTCGGCGGGAATCGTCTGCCAGGACTCGGCCGACTGGGTCATCGGGTCGATGGGCACCTCGCGGAGGTACTTCTCGCTGACCAGCTCCTGCAGGCTCTGCGGGTACTTGTTCTTGTCGGCGTGGTACTGGTCGATGGCGTCGCGCATCCGGAAGAGGTCCTCCTTCAGCACCGCCTCGCGCGCGCGCTGCACGCTGTTGGCGTACTGCACCATGCCGACGCTGGCGAGCAGGACGACGAGCGTCACCACCACCAGGACCTCGATCAGCGTGAAGCCGTCGGCCGCATTCGCCCTGCCCCGCAGTCGTTCCATCATCCGCGTCGCCTACCAGTCCTTGTACTTGGTTCCGTCGAGCGCCGTGCCCTGCGAGAGCGACCGGACGTCGTACACGTTCTGCCCGCCCCAGGTGGTCGCGTCCGGGCGGTCCTGGTAGGAGCGCAGGCCCCACTCCGCCTCCCCGGTCATCGGGTCCACCGGGATCCGGCGCAGGAACTTCAGCTTGCGGCCGGTGGCGTCGTTGGCCGCGGACACGCCCTCCACGAGCGTCTCGAGATCCGGCGGGTAGTTCTCGCTGCCGGGCTTGAGCTCGGTCGACGGGATGTTGCCGAGGTCCGCCGCGTCCTTGAACGCATCGATGGCGTCCCGGATGTCGCGGAGGCTGCGGCGCAGCTCGACCTCCCGCTGCCGCTGGATGGCGACCTTGGCGAGCGGCTGCACCGCGGAGGCGAGGATGAGGATGATCGTGGTCACCACGAGCAGCTCGACGAACGTGTAGCCGTCGCTGCCGTGGAGCCGCCGCCGCATCCTCCGCATGGTCCTCCTCCCGTCCCGCCGGTCCCGCCGGCGGCTACTTCACGACCACGGCGGAGGGGACGAACTGCAGCCCCGTCGCGCCGCCGCCCGGCTGGGTCGCCACCCCGCTCACGTTGAGCGGCGACGAACCCGGGCCGACCGGCTCGAGCAGCAGGGCCGCGAGCAGGCCGGAGCCAGCGACACCGGTCTCGTCCCCCGTGCGCGTGATCGAGATGTCCACCCGGCCCGTCGCCGGGTCCACCTGCTGCGTGAAGGCGGCCGCGACGCCGCCCTGCCGCATCAGGGTGCCCTCCTGCACGCTCCGGACGCGCAGCACCGCCGGGTCGTACGTGATCGACAGCGTGATGGTCGACAGGCGGGACGCGCCCGTCACCGAGACGGGGACCGTGTAGGGCCCGGTGCCCATGCGCATCTCGGCGGGGGGCGCCAGGACCACCCGCGCCGTGGGCGCGACGGGCGCCGGCGGCGCGGCCGCGGGCTCGGGCGCCGCGGCCGGCGGCGCCGGCTCGGCCGGAGGATTGAACACTTCCACGTTGCTCCGGGGGGCCTCCGGCGCGGCCGGTTCCACGATGGTGCCAGGCACGGGCGAGCTGCCCGCCGGCACCTGCGGGGTGCCGGCCGCGGCCGGCGCGCCGCCGGGCGCCGTGGCCGGCGCCTGGGCCGCGGGCGCCGCGCCGGCGGCGTCGGCACCGCCGCCCACCTGGATGAGCGGGGGCGGTCCGCCGAGCGCCATGTTGCCCTGCGTCCCGATGTAGATGGGACTCAGGTCGGCCGCCGTCAGCTCATGCGTCCGCACGATGCGCGGCGTCAGGAGCATGACGATGTCCGTCTGGCGGATGTTCGTGTCGTTGTCGGCGAAGAGCTGCCGCAGGATCGGCAGGCGCATGATGCCCGGGAAGCCCCGCAGCGTGCGGCGCTCGTCCTCGCGCAACAGCCCCGCGATCAGGTTCGACTCGCCGTCGCGGAGCCGCAGGCGCGTCTCGACCTTCCGCGAGGTGAACGCCGGCAGGTTCTGGCCCGCGATGTTCGTGTCCTGCCCGCGCGCGCTGTTCTCGAGCGAGACGTCGAGGATGATCTCGCCCTCGTAGGTGACCCGCGGCGTCATGGAGACGATGATGCCGATGGCGCGGTACCCGTACGAGGTCAGCGGGTTCGCCGACGCGCCGCCGGTCGCCAGGGGCGTGAAGGTCGTGCTGGGCACCGGGACCTCCTCGCCGAGGTTGAGCGACACCTTCTGGCCCTCCGCCCCGCGCAGCTGCGGCTTGGCGAGCACTTTCGTCTGCGAGTCGCTCTCGAGGAACCGCACCACCGCCGCGGGCACGGCGAGGTAGAAGTCGGCCGTGCTGACGCCGGTCGACACGGTGTTCAGGTTGAACGGCGGCGGCGACCCGACGTTGCTCGGCGCGGTGCCGCTCGCGCCGGTCGTGCCGGTGCCGGTGCCCGACGGCGACTGCTCGGGCGAGAACACGAGCCCGGCCGCGTAGTCGGTCAGGCTCAGGCCGAAGCGCTTCGCCCGCTCGCGGCTCACCTCGAGGATCTGGACGTCGATGACGACCTCGGCGCGCGGCTTGTCGTTGGCCGCGACGATCCGCTCGATGATCTGCGCCACCGACGACGACGCCCGCACGGTCACCGTGTTCGCCGTCTTGTTGGCGACGATGCTCGGCTGGATGGCCATGCCGGGCACGCGGATGACGCCGGTCAGGAGCTGGGCCAGCTCGGACGCGTCGGCGTGCGAGATGTAGAAGGTCCGGATGACCTGCTCCTCGTACTGCGCGCGCTTCTGGCCGGTGTCGGCGGACACCAGGATCGTGCGCTCGTTCAGCACCTTGTAGAAGAGCTGGTTCGTCACCATGATCTGCTGGAGGGCGTCCTCCAGCGTCACGCCGTCGAGGTTGAGCGTGATCGAGCGGTCCTGGAAGTCGCGATCGTAGGTGATGTTGATGCCGCTGGCGCTGCCGATGAAGTTCAGCACGTCGCGCATGCTGGCGTTCGTGAAGGTGATGGTGAGCGGCTCGCGGCTCGCGGGGTTCAGCACCGGCTCGGGGCTGTTCCGCCGCGCCTGGTCGCGGAGCTCGTCGATCTGCGAGCGCGGCTGCGCCGCCTCGATCTGGTCGCGGATCGTGCGCTCGGCCTCGGCGGCCTTCGACGCGACCTGGCGGTTGGTGGGATCGAACTCCAGCGAGCGGCGGTACTCCCGCAGCGCCTCGTCGAGGCGGCCGGCCTCCTCGGCGGCGCGCCCGCGGTCGGCGTGCACGCTCGCGGCGGCGGCCGTCGCCCGCTCGAGGGCAATCTTGTACTCGGGCTTGTCCGGCTGGTCGAGCAGCGCCTGCCGGTAGTACTCGACGGCCGAGTCCCAGTCGCCGGCGCGCGCCGCGTTCTCGCCCCGCGAGAACGCACGGCTCGCCGCGCAACCCGCCATCACGATCGCCAGCCCGATGGCCAGGACCCCTCGTGCCACTCGTGTCATCTCGTTCGCCGTTCGATCTCTCTGGCCTTCGGCCCTACTGCCCGCTCAGCCGGATCGTCTGCCGACCCGTGCCGTCCACGTACGTCATCTCGATCGACTCCACGCCAATCGACACGATCCGGTAGCGACCCTCGATGATATCGCCCTCGCGACCGTACCACACCGTCCGGCCGTCGCTGAGCGCCGCCACCCGCTCGCCGTCGCTCCGCTCGACCAGCCCGAAGAACTTCAACCCGATCGGCGCCGGCGGCGGCGGCCCCGCGGGCCGCGGCGGCTGGAACGTCGCCGGCCGCGACGGCTCTGCCGCCGGCACGGGTCCCGCCCCGCCCCCGCCGGGCTCGGGCCGGCGCGCCGCGCCGAAGCGGAACGGGTTCCGCGTGAGGCCCTCCGGCGTCTCTCGTGCGGCCTGCAGCGCCCCGAGGCGCACCTCGATGGGCGCGGTGTTCACGGCCGCCGCCGGGCGCGCCGCCGCCGTCCGCCGGGCGGTAGCCGCCACCGGCGCGGCCGCCGTCCCGCCCCAGATGTTCCACGCCAGCGCCATCACCGCGACCGTGCCGAGCGCGCCGACGAGCAGCGTCCGGCGATCAACGGCCATCCGGCGCCGCCAGGTAGTAGGTGGACAGCTCGAGCGTCAGCGCCAGGGGCGCCTGGACCTGCTGCCCCTCGGCCAGCACCATGTTGTCGATGACGACGAAGTCGGGCGCGGTCTCGAGGTCGTAGAGGAACGCCCGGATGTCGTCGTACTCCCCCGACAGGACCATCGACACGCGGAGCCGGTCGAGCCGCGAGTCGCGCACCGACTCCGGCGTCGCGCCCATCCGCTCGTACGCCACCCCGTGCTCCCGCGCGAGCTGCTGGATCTTCAGGTGCGTGATGCGCCGCGCCGCCGTGATGTCGGCCGGCAGCACGTCCTTGTAGAAGGCCTCGAGATCACTCGTCGCCTGCGCCTTCCCGTCGCGGGTCGCCTGCGCCTCCTCGAAGTCCGCCGCCGCCTGGACCAGGGCGGCCTCGGCCGTCGACGCCCGTGTCTCGCTCGCGTCGACCGCCCGCGTCAGCGGCAGCACCACGAAGCCCAGCACGGCCAGGTTCGCCGCCAGCAGCACGCCGACGGGCCAGAGCCAGCGCCGGTGCTCGGTGAGCACCCGCCCGAGCGGAACCCGCGCGGCGGTCATGAACAGCGCCCTCACGGCCGCGCCTCCCCCGCCGGGCGTGGCGTCTGGTTGCCAGGCACCCCGGTCCCAGGTTCAGACGACGGGCCGGCCGGTTCGGCCGCGGGCGCCGACGCCGGCACGGCGGCCGCGGGCTCCCCGTAGTAGCCCTGGATCACCGAGCGCAGCGTCCCGTCCTCCTGCTTCTCCTCCTGGCGCGAGAGGATCCCGCGGAACGCCCCGGTCTCCTCCAGCCGGTCGAGGAACGCGTCGAGGTCCTCGATGCGCCGCGCGATGGTGGTGACCGACACCAGCATCCGGCCGTCCTGGTCGAGCTGCGGCTGCACGGCGGCGATGCGCACGTCCCCGGGCAGGGTCTGCTCGAAGCGGTTGAAGAGCTCGGTCCACGAGAACGCGCGCCGCTCGATGAGGTCGTTCGCCTCGCGCGCCGCGACGCGCACCGACTCGACGTCGCCGCTGTCCAGGGTGCCGCGGATGGCCCGCGCCTGGCGGCCGAGCTCGGCCGCCTTCGTCTCGGCGGCGGCCACCTGGTCGGCGGTCTCGCGGTTGCGCGCCGTCAGTTCCAGCACCTCGGACACGTTGAAGAGCGTCAGCGCGACCACGACGGCGCCGGCCACCGCGAGCGCCGCGGTCACCGCGCGGTCGTTGTAGAAGGGGCGGGTCGAGAGGTTCGTGCGCAGCACGTCAGGCCGCCTTCCGCTCGCGCAGGAGGAGCCCGACGAGGGGCGCCAGCGTGTCCAGCAGGGCCGGCGAGGCCCCGATCCGGTCCGCCAGGCTCACGGTGGCGCGGGGGTCCACCGCCTCGACACCCAGGCCGAGGCGCTCCTCGAGGTTCTTGCGCAGCGCGTCGCCCCCGCCCGGCACCACGGCCGCGCCGGCCAGCAGCACCCGGCCGAAGCCGTGTCCCGCCAGGCGGTCCTCGTAGTACATGGCGGTCTGGTGCACGAGATCCGCCAGGGTCCCCTCGGCGTCCTCGGCGCGGTTCCGGAAGAAGATCAGGTGGCCGTCGCGCACGACGGCGAGCGTCGTGGAGGCCCGCGTCAGGTGCACGAGCAGCCAGTCGCCCGTGGCCGCCCCGGGCGCGGCCAGCACGCCGTTGATGACCGAGCAGGTGGCGAGGTCCACGAGGCCCGCGTGCGCGCCGGCGGCCCGGCAGGCCTCCTCGTACTGCGCGATGATGTCGGCGCGCGCGGCGGTCACCACGAACTCGCGCCCCCCGTCGGCGGCCGCGGCCCCCTCCGTGAAGCTGACCACGGCCTCGTCGATCGGGAACGGCGCCGACTTCTTGATCTGCCAGCGGACGAGCGCCGCGAGGTCGGCATCCTTGGCCGGCACCTGCTCGAAGCGCACCAGCGAGACCTTGCCCACCGCGTCGGGCACGACGAGCGCGACACGGCGCGGGCGGCCGAGCGTGCCGAGCACCCGGCCGACGGCGGCGGCGACGACGCCGACGTCGGGCAGGTTGAGCGCCGCCAGCGCGGGCACGACGGCGCCCTCGGGCAGCGTCTCGACGGCGTGCGCGGCCACCACCGGGGCGGCGCCGCGCCACGCCAGCCGGGCGCCGGCGACGCGCCCGGCGTCGATCGCGAGGGCCACCTCTGGCGGCGGGGTCACGAAGAGGTCACGGAGGTTCATTCGACGAACGTCACCTTGTTGATCTCGCGGAGGGTGGTGAGGCCTTCCATCACCCGCTCGACGGCCGACTCGCGGAGGAAGCGCATGCCCTGCTCCTTGGCGGCGCGCTTGATCTCCGAGATGGGCCGCTTGTCGAGGATGACCTCGCGGATGTGGTCGGTCAGGTCGAGCAGCTCGCAGATGGCCATGCGGCCCTTGAAGCCGGTGCCGCCGCACTCCACGCAGCCCGGGCTCTCGTAGAAGGTGTGCGTGTGCTCGAGCGCGGGGTCCATCGCCGACTCGATCAGCATCTCGGCGGTGTAGTGGACGGGCCTGGCGCAGGCCACGCAGTTGCGGCGCACGAGCCGCTGCGCCATGACGCAGTTGAGCGCCGAGACGAACTGGTAGGCCTCGACGCCCATGTTCAGGAAGCGGCCCAGGACGTCGAAGACGTTGTTGGCGTGGACCGTGGTGAAGACCAGGTGGCCGGTCAGCGCCGACTGGATGGCGATCTGCGCCGTCTCGGGGTCGCGGATCTCGCCGACCATGATCTTGTCGGGGTCGTGGCGCAGGATCGACCGCAGCCCGCGCGCGAAGGTCAGGCCCTTCTTCTCGTTGATCGGGATCTGGGTGATGCCGCGGAGCTGGTACTCGACCGGGTCCTCGATCGTGATGATCTTGTCCTCGACCGTCCGGATCTCGGCGAGCGCCGCGTAGAGCGTCGTCGTCTTGCCCGACCCGGTGGGGCCGGTCACGAGGACCATGCCGTAGGGCTCGCGGATGTACTTCCGGAAGCGCCGCAGCTCGATCTCGGGGAACCCGAGGATCTCCAGCTTGAGCTCGGTGAACTGCTCACTGATCGACTGCTTGTCGAGGATGCGGATGACGGCGTCCTCGCCGTGCACACTCGGCATGATCGAGACGCGGAAGTCGATCGTCTTGCCCGGGACCCGCAGCTTGAAGCGGCCGTCCTGGGGCACGCGCTTCTCGGCGATGTCGAGCTCGGCCATCACCTTGATGCGCGACAGGATGGCGCTGTGGAACCGCTTGGCGATCGGGCGCATGGCCGGCTGGAGCACGCCGTCGATGCGGTACTTCACGTGGACGGCCTCGTCCTGCGTCTCGACGTGGATGTCGCTGGTGCGGCGCTGGATCGCCGTGAAGATCATCGAGTCGACCAGCCGGATGATCGGGCTGATGTCGCTCGTGAGGCGCTCGACCGTGAGGTTGTCCTCCCCGGCCTCGTCCTCCTTGAGCAGCTGGATCTGGAACTCCTCGGTCGCATCGTCGAGGACGCGCTGGGAGCTCTCGCTCTTCTTGAGGATCGACTCGATCGCCGACCGCGCCCCGACCATCGCGCGGACCGGGGTGCCGAGCAGCACACCGAGCTCGTCGAGCATCGGCAGGTCGGTCGGGTCCGAGACCACGACGACCAGCGTCTTGCCGTCCCGCCGGAACGGCACGAAGCCGTAGCGCAGCATGAGGTCGGCGGGGATCGACCGGAACAGTTCCTGGTCGATCCGGAACTCGTTCATGTCGAGGTAGTCGATCCGGTAGCGCTCGGCCAGCCGCCGCGCCTGCGCGGCCTCGGCGCGCCGCTGCTCGGCGGTCGCGGCCTTCGCCTCCCCCTCCGGCTCCGGCTCGTGCGCCTCGAGCGCCGCCGGGTCGAGCGTCTCGGCCGGGTCCTGGTTGCTGACGTCCATCACCGGGATCCAATCACTGAGGTGAGGTTGAAGAGCGGCAGGTACAGCGCCAGCACGATCGTCGCGATGACGATGCCCATGATGATCAGCAGCGCCGGCTCGATGATCGTCACGAACCGGCCGACCTCGGTGTCGATCTCCTCGTCGTAGAAGTCGGCGAGGCTGTTGAGCATCTCCTGGAGCGCGCCGGTCGACTCGCCGACCTCGATCATCTTGATCGCCACGTCGGGCAGCAGGCGCCGCTCGAGCAGCGTCGCCGCGAAGCCCTGGCCCTCGCGGACCTTCTGGCAGACCACCTCGAGCTCGGCGCCCAGGTGGCGGTTGCCCGTCGAGCGCGCCGAGATCTCGAGCGCGTTCACCAGCGGGATGCCGCCCCCGAGCAGCGTCGCGAGCGTCCGCGCCAGCTGCGAGGTCTGGAACTTGAGCATGCTCGTGCCCAGCACCGGGACCTTCAGCAGCAGGTAGTCCAGCCGCGCGCGCTGCCCCGGCTGGCGCACCCAGGCCCAGAACGCCGCGCCGCCGCCGACCAGCGCCACGACGATCAGCGCGAACTGCCCGCGCACGAAGTCGGAGACGGCCACGATGATGCGCGTCGAGAGCGGCAGCTGGGCCCCGAAGCTGTCGTAGAAGTCCGAGAAGGTGGGCACCACCTTCAGCACGATGATCCCCACGAGCGCGACCGCGAGCAGGATCAGGATCACCGGGTAGATGAGCGCCGAGATCGTCTTCTTCCGGACCGTGTCGACGACCTTCGCGTACGCCACGTAGCGCCGCAGCACCGCGTCGAGGTTGCCCGCGCGCTCCCCCGCCATGAGCGACGCCGTGTAGACGGTCGGGAACAGGTCGCCGTGGGACTGGAACGCATCGGAGAGCGCCGTGCCCGACCGCACCTGCTCGTGCACGTCGTCGAGCACCGCCTTCATGACCGGGTTGGTGAGGCGCGAGCGCAGGATGTCCAGCGACTGGACGAGCGGCATGCCGGCCTTGAGCAGCGTCGCCAGCTCCTGGTTGAACACCAGGAACTCATGGCGCGTGATCTTGCGCCCCCCGCCGCCGAACGAGAGCCCGCCGAGGGAGCCCCGGGGCCGCAGCGCGAGGACATGGAGGCCCTTGTCCTCCAGCTCACGCCTGAGGTGGGCCTCGCTCTGGGCGATGTAGACGCCCTCGACAATTTCACCCGACGGGGTGCCCAGGCGGCAGCGGAATTCCATCCCTAACAGATTGTCCCACAGGACATTATCGGCTGCGCGGATTATACCAAGCCGGATACGCTCCCCGGCCGGGCGTCACCCCCTTTAGACCGCCGCGTGCGCGGGAAAGTCGAGGCCCGCCCTAGCGGGCGACGCGGGCCAGCACGCGCTGCACGTAACTGCGCGTCTCGGGGAACGGCGGGATGCCGTGGTAGCGGCGGACGGCGCCCTCGCCGGCGTTGTACGCGGCAAGCGCCAGCGACAGGTCCAGCCGCGACAGCAGGTCCTTGAGGTGTCGCACCCCGGCGTCGAGGTTGGCGGCCGGGTCGTACGGGTCGGCGACCGCGTACTGCCGGGCCGTGGCCGGCATGAGCTGCATCAGCCCCTTGGCGCCCTTCGGCGAGCGCGCCCGCGCCTCGTAGTTGGACTCCACGGCCACGACGGCGTGGACCAGGCGCGGGTCCACCTCGTAGGACGCGGCCACGTCCGCGATGAGGTCGGCATAGGGCCGCGCGCCCTCCTCCGGCGTGACCGGCGCCGGCGCCGCCGCCGCGACGGCCGCCGGCGGGTCGGCGACCTCGTCGGGCGTGACCCGGGCAATGAGGGACCGCGAGAAGGTCGCCTCGCCGCCGCCCCGCAGCCGGAGCGTGACGATGTCGCCGGACTCGCGATAGCCGTCCACCTTGAGCATGCGGCCCGTCGTGAAGTACACCAGCTCGGCGCGGGCCTCGCCCGCGAGCGCCAGGAGTCCGACGAGGGCCAACAGCAGGGGACGCATCGCGTCGGCTACCCGGGCTGGACGAACGCGTGGAAGACGCGGACCCCGAGCTCCCGCGTGTCGTTGCTGGTGCTGCCCGGCTGCAACGCCGGCACGAACGTCTTGTCGGCGACCAGCCGCAGCTCGACCGTCTCACCGGTCCCGAGCTGGGCGGCGGTAATCGGGACCTTGCGGATCGGGGCCTCGCCGGCGGCCACGGGCACGGTGCCGACCAGCTGATCGCCGGACCACACCTCCAGCGCCTGGGCCGTGTCCGGACCGGCGCTCGGGTTGTCGGCCTGCAGGAACAACGTGACGTCCCGCCCCGGGTTCTTGAAGCTGAGCGTCGCCTCCTTCTTCGTCCACTGCCACTCGTCGCCCGGGCCGTCGCCGGCGATCTCGGCCGGGTGCCACCCGTCCTTGAAGATGACGAACAGGTTCTCGGTCTGCGGCCCGAGCTCGAAGGTCGCGACCTGGTACGAGCGGTCCCCGCGGTCGGTGTTCGAGAAGCGGACACGGCCGGCGCGGTCGGTCGTCTCGGGCGTGTAGAGGCCGAGGACCACGCGGGTCTCGCCGGTGTACGGGTAGACGGGCAGGAAGATCGTGCGGGTGTACTCGATGGTCTGCCCGGGCTGCCACGCCGTGGTCGGCGTGGGCGGCTCGTGGTCGTCCGCCCACATGAACTCGTCGTCCATGTCGAGGAAATGGACGAAGACGCGGCGCGGCCCGAGCGGCGGGGCGTCGGGCGCCAGCGTGAAGCGGTAGGTCATCTCGAGCGGGCTGCCGATGGGCGCCCGCGCGGCGGACAGCGTGACGGTGACCGCGC
Organism: Vicinamibacterales bacterium; assembly: GCA_050250645.1. Lineage (GTDB taxonomy): Bacteria > Acidobacteriota > Vicinamibacteria > Vicinamibacterales > UBA2999 > JBFWVR01. The sequence continues at coordinate 331,027 of JBFWOG010000001.1, read as the reverse complement.
CGACGACCGGGGCGCCATCGTCGGCCCGCCCGCAGGCGGCCGCCGAGACGGCCACGGCCGCCGCCAGGACCAGTGCCAGGAGGTCTTTCGGAGTCGGGATACGTTGCATGATGACCGGGTTCGAGAATATCATGCGGTCGATTTCGATGGACATTCCGCGCGACGCTCTCGGCATGGTAGAAACCCGCGGCTTCATCGGCTCGGTCGAGGCGGCCGACGCGATGGTGAAGGCCGCCAACGTCATCCTGATCGGCTCCGAGTACATCGGCGCCGGCTTCGTGACGGTCCTCGTGCGCGGCGACGTCGGGGCGGTCAAGGCCGCCACCGACGCCGGGGCCGCCGCCGCCCGCCGCGTCGGCGAGCTGGTCTCGGTGCACGTCATCCCGCGGCCCCACGCCGAGGTCGAGCGGATCCTGCCGTCGTAGCCGCGATGGCCGCCCAGGCGCCACAGCAGACCGACCGCGACCTCGCCTCCATCGGCGAGGCCCGCGCCCTGGCCCGCCGGGCCCGCCAGGCCCAGTCCGTGCTCGCCGAGCTCTCCCAGGCGCAAATCGACGCCGCCGTCGATCGGATGGCCGCCGCCGTCACGCCGCAGGCCGAGGCCCTGGCCCGCATGGCCGTCGAGGAGACCGGCTTCGGCGTGGTCGCCGACAAGATCCAGAAGAACCTCTTCGCCTCCGAGCGGGTCCACGCCTTCATCCGGCCGATGAAGACGGTTGGCGTCGTGGCGCGGCACGACGATCGGAAGGTCGTGGAGATCGCCGAGCCCTTCGGTGTCGTGGCGGCCATCGTGCCGTCGACCAACCCGACGTCGACCGCGATCTACAAGATCCTGATCGCCATCAAGGCGCGCTGTGCGGTCGTCCTCAGCCCGCACCCCTCCGCCGCCCGGTGCATCACGCGGGTGGCCGAGCTCATGGCCGCCGCGGGCCGCGAGGCCGGGCTGCCGGACGGGGCCATCGGCTGGATGACGACCGTCACCCTCGAGGGGACCCAGGAGCTGATGCGCCAGCGGGAGGTCGCGGTGATCCTCGCGACCGGCGGCATGGGCCTCGTGCGCTCGGCCTACAGCGCCGGCAAGCCCGCCTACGGCGTCGGCCCGGGCAACGCCCCCTGCTACATCGAGTCGAGCGCGGACCTCGCGCAGGCCGCCGGCGACATCCTCGCGGGCAAGAGCTTCGACAACGGGGTGCTCTGCTCGTCCCCGAACTCGGTGGTGGTCGACGAGGCCGTGGACCAGGAGGTGCGCCGCCAGTTCCAGGCCCAGGGCGGCCACTTCCTCACGCCCGCCGAGGCCGACCAGCTCGCCCGGGTGCTGGTGACCGCCCAGCGGCTGCCGAACCCGGCGCTGGTCGGCAAGTCAGCCCTCGACATCGCGGCGGCCGTGGGCCTCCGCGTCCCGGATGGCACCCGGGCGCTCATCGCGGAGCTGAAGGGCGTCGGGCGCGACTACCCCCTCTCGTTCGAGAAGCTCTGCCCCGTCCTGTCCTACTACGTGGTGAAGGACTGGCGCGAGGGCTGCGAGCGGTGCAAGGCGATCCTGCGCTACGGGGGGATGGGCCACACGATGTCCATCCACTCCCGCAACGAGCAGGTCATCCTCGAATTCGGGCTCCACAAGCCCGCGTTCCGCATCTGCGTGAACACGTCGACCACCCACGGGTCGATCGGCCTGACGACGGGGCTCGACCCGGCCATGACGCTCGGCTGTGGCGGCTACGGCGGCAACATCACCTCGGACAACATCTCGCCGCGCCACCTGCTGAACATCAAGCGCCTGGCCTACGGCATCCGGCCCGTGCCAGCCCGCGCGGCCACCGCGCCGGCCGCGTCCCCGGCCGTCCCGCCGGTGGCTGCCGCCGGGCCGCGCCTGCCCAAGGCCCCGGCGAAGCCTCCCGCCGAGCCCGTGTCGGCCGCCGCGTTGACCCGGCGCATCGACGAGTTCCTGGCAGGCCGCGGCATCGCCGGCGCGCCCCGGCCTGCCCCGGCCCCCGTGCCACGCGCCGCCGTGTCCGCTGCCCCCCCGGCCTCGGCGCCTGCCCCGCCTGCCCCGCCTGCCCCGCCGGCTCCTGTCGCGCCGGCGCCCGAGCCTGCCGCGTTCGTCTGCGAAGATGACGTGCGGCAAGCCGTGCGCGAGGGCCGGACGATTCTCGTCGGGGAACGCACCATCATCACGCCGTCGGCGCGCGACGCCGGCGAGGCCCATCGCGTGTTCACCTGGCAGGGCTGGCGCCCGTAAAGACCTGAGCCGTAAGCGGTTGACCATGCGAGGCCGGCATGTTAGCCTGCTGGAGTCTGTGCCGGATTCCAGGGGACGAATGCCAAGGACGAGCTCGCTGCTCCTACTCGTTGCGTGCGCCTCGCTGAGCGGCGCCTGCCTGTCCACCCGGGGCCCTGCCGCGGTCGAGTTGCCGTCGGCCCCCGCCGTGGTCGAGGCGCCGGCACCCGACCCGGCCGCCGAGCTCATCGACGCCTCCACCGCGCACTTCGAGCAGGGCCGGGCAGAGCTGGCCGACGGCCACCTCGAGCGGGCCAAGACCGAGTTCAATGCCGCCCTCGAGGTCATCCTCACCTCGCCCCTCGGCAGCACCGCGGACGCCCGCGTCCACGAGCACTTCGAGCGCCTCGTCGACCGGATCAGCGCGCTCGAGCTGACCGCGCTGGCGGCCGGCGACGGCTTCACCGAGCAGCGCTCGGAGCCGGCGGCCATCGACGCGCTGCTGTCGCTCGACACGTTCGACACGCGCCCGCCGACCGCGGAGACGGCGCTCGCCGTGCAGGCCGACCTCCGGACGATTCCCTACGACGTCCCGATTCCAGCCAACGACAAGGTGCTCCGCTACGTCGAGGCCTTCCAGGGGCGGTTGCGGACCTTCCTCGCCGAGGGGCTGTCGCGCGGGTCCGAGTACCTGCCGATGATCCAGGGGGTCTTCCGCCAGCAGGGCATCCCGCTGGATCTCGCCTACGTCCCGCTCATCGAGAGCGCCTTCAAGCCGACCGCCCTCTCACGCGTCAGCGCGCGCGGCGTCTGGCAGTTCATGCGGGGCACGGCGCTCGAGAACGGGCTCCGGCACGACTGGTACATCGACGAGCGCGCCGACCCCTACAAGGCCACCGTCGCCGCCGCGAAATACCTCAAGTCGCTCTACGGCATGTTCGGGGACTGGCACCTCGCGCTCGCGTCCTACAACGGCGGACCGGGGCGGGTGCAGCGGGCGATGCGCCGCTACAAGAAGGACGACTTCTGGTCGCTGGCCTCGTCGAGCCGCTACCTGCCGCGCGAGACGCGCGAGTACGTCCCGATGATCCTCGCGGCCGTCATCATCGCCCGGAACCCGGCGCAGTATGGCTTCTCGGTGATGCCGACCTCGCCCCGGGTCACCGAGGCGGTCATGATCCCCCCTGCCGTCGACCTCCGGCGGGTCGCCGAGTGGGCCGGGGTGACGGTCGACGAGATCCAGGCGATGAACCCCGGGTTGCGCCGCTGGACGACGCCGCTGCGTGGCGACGGGTACGAGGTGCGCGTCCCGGCCGGGACGGCCGGCGCGATCAAGGCGGGCCTGGCCGCCGCCGGACCCGGCGAGCTGAACGCCCTGCAGTGGCACACCGTCAAGCGGGGCGAATCGCTCTCGCTCATCGCCCGCAAGCTCAAGGTGCGCCGCACCGACCTCGCGGAGGCCAACTACCTGAGCATCCGATCGCGGGTCAAGGCCGGCCAGAAGCTGGTGATCCCGCGGATGCCCTCGGCCGCGCTGCTCGCGCGGGCCGCCGCCGGCGACGCGACGGGCACCGACGCCGTGGCCGCGGTGTTCGAGACCGCGCCGGAGCCCGAGCCGGTGATCTACCGCGTCCGGCGCGGCGACAGCCTCTACGCCATCGCCCGCAAGTACGGGACGACGGTCAGCGAGCTGAAGGCCTGGAACAAGCTCCGCACCAACCGCCTGCAGATCGGCGACCGGCTCGTGATTCCCACGCAGCAGTAATCCGCCGGCCTCTCCGCCTCGGCGGAAACCTCTCCGCCTTCGGCGGAAGCCCCTCCGCCTCGGCGGAAATCAAGAATCAAGAATTAAGAATCAAGAAAGCAGAAGGGCGATCCCCACGCACGGGAATCGCCCTTCAATCTGCAATCTTCAATCTGAGATCTGAGATCGGCCGTCAGGCCGTTCGCTCGTCGCCCTTCGCGGAGACCGACCGGGCCCGCAGGCTGCGGATGCCCTGCTCGATGCGCTCGGCGACCTCGCGCTCCCGCTGCAGGGCGCGGAGCGTGTTCTGCGCCTCCTGCACCATGAACTCGAGCCGGGCGAGCTTCTCGCCGACGTGATCGATGACCGCCTTCTGCTCGCCGAGCATCTCGAGGTTGACGTTGATGTCGTCGAGCAGGTTCGCGATGGCGTTGGCGCGGGTCTGCACTTCCTCCACCGACTTGCGCCGCGTCTCGATGGCCGCGATCTTCTCGTCGGTGTCGTTGACGCGTCCGAGCAGGTCCTCGACCTGGGCCCGGAGGGCCGTGACGTCGTTGCGGTGCTCGGAGACGAACTGGAGGTCGGCGCGGCTCTTGCTGCTGATGAGGTGCACGCTCTCGACCTCGGCCTTGACCGCCTGCACGAGCGCCTCGCGCTCGGCGATCTGCTTGATCTTCAGCTCGACGCTCTCGGAGTTCTGCCGGAGCTCGTTCAGGCGCTGCTCGAACGTGGTCAGCTTCTTCTCGGAGAACGCCAGCTGCGTCCGCCGCTGCTCGAGCTGCTTGACCATCGTCTCGGCGCGCTTCAGGTGATCCTCGGCGGCCTCGGTCTGCCCGACCGCGTCGCGCTGCTTGGCCTCGACCCGTGCCAGCTCGGTCAGCAGCTCCTCCTTGATGACCGCCGCCCGCGACAGCTCGTCCGCGACGTTCTGCACCTGCCGCTGCCGCTCGGAGACCTCGGCCGCCAGGCCCTTGGTCTGCTCGACGAGCGCGGTCAGCCGCGCCTGCTGCTCGACGACCACGCCGTCGTCGCGGCGGATGGACGCGACCTGCTGCTGCGCCCGCTCGAGCGCCTCGGTCACCTCGGCGACCTGGGTGGTGAGCGGCGTCAGCCGCTGCTGGAGCGCCTGCACCCCCTCGAGCTTGTGCTGCGTGTCGACGACCTGCGTGCCGACGGTGTCGCAGAGGCTCTTGAGCGTGTCGAGCTCGTTCCGGCGGGCGAGCTGCTCGCCGAGCTTGCGGTCGACGTCGGCCGTCACCACGTGCAGGTTGTTGATGCGGCCCTCGAGCTTCTCGATGAACTGCAGCCGCGCGCCCACCCGGGTGAGCTGCGCGTCGAGCTCCGCGGCGAGCTCGCCCAGGCGGGTCGCCGCCCTGGCGCCCTCGTCCACGAGGCCCATCTTGCCGAGGATGGTGTCGATCCGGGACTCGAGCTCGGGCGTGCGGCTGAGGAGCGACGCGGCCCGCTCGCCGAACGCCTCGAGCGACGCCCGGTCGGACGCGAGCCGGTCCTGGAGCTTGGCCGCCTCGGCATAGGACTTGTGGAAGTCCTGGATCTCCTTGCGGAGCGCGTCCAGGTCCTCGCGGCTCTTCAGCAGCGCGTCGTATTGGCTCGCCGTCCGCTTGCCGAGCTCGTCCACCTCGCCGAGCCGCTCGCCGAGCGCCTCCAGGGTGCCCTGCTTGCGGGCGAGTTCGTCGGCCTGCGCCACGAGCGCCTGGAAGTCCTTGCTCAGCCCGTCGGCGCGCTGGTTGAGCGCCGTGAGCGTCTTGTCCTTCTGGAGCACGGCGTCCATCCGGCCCTCGGCTTCGCCCACCGCGGTCTGGAGCGCCCGGAGGCGCTGGTCGTAGGCGTCGAACTCCTTCTTCTCCACGCCCAGCCGCTCGACGTTGGCGCGCAGCGTCTCGGCGAGGGCGCGGCTCTCCTTCTCGAGGCGCGCGAACTCGCGCGCGAATTCCTCGCGGGAGGCCGTCGCCGCCTCGAGGCCCGCCGAGGTGTCCTGGGCCAGCTTCTCCATCCGCGCCACCGTTTCCTCGGCGCGCTGGATCTGCTTGTTGCCCTCGTTGAGCTTGTTCACCTGGACGTCCATCGCCCAGATCATCTCGTTCAGGCGGTTGGCCTCGACGACGGCATGCTCGATGGCGTGCTTCTGGCCCTCGAGGGCCTTCGCCTTGTGCGAGACGTGCTCGGCGAGGGCGTTCAGGGACGCGAGCCGCTCCTCGGTGCTCTTGCTGAGCTCCTGGAGCTGGACGAGCGGGCCGAGCTTCTTCTCGATTTCCTTGACGGAGTCGCTGGCCGCCACCGAGTCCTCGCGCGCCTGGCGCGACGTCTCGCGGATCCGCTGGTAGTCCTGGCCGAGGTGGGCGGTCATGCCGCGCAGGCCGTCGAGCTCGTTCTTGAGCGCGCCCGCGCCGTCCACCGACTGCTTGACCTCGGCGGTGATCCGCTTCATCTCGACCCGCAGCTCCTCCATCGTCGACCGCTCCTTGCGGAGGGTGTCGATCGTGGCCTGCGTCTCGAGCGCCTGGGAGGCGAGCTGGTTGACGGCGAGACGATGCTTCTGGAGCTCGCCGTCCGGCGCGGTGAGCTTCTCGGTCAACTGCTGGGCCTGCTGCACCTGCTCGACGAGGTCGCCGATGCGCTTGTCCACCGAGTCGAAGGCCTTGAGCCGCCCGTCGAGCTCGTTGACCTTCCTGGACAGGTCATCGAGGCGGGTGGTCGCGGTGTCGGCCTTCTGGCCGACCTGCTCGAGCGACTTGCCCATCTGGGCGAGCTTCGAGCTGCGGACCGAGATCTGGGTGAGCATCGCGCTCAGCGCGCCACGCTCCTCCTTCGCCGCCGCGATGAGCGTCTCGAGCTCATCCACCTGCTTCTGCGCCTTGTTGCCGCCGGTGAGGGTCTTCAGTGAGTCCAGCATGGTGGGAGTATCTCCACGGGCGCCCGATGCGCCAGGATTTGCCCAAAGTATAGGGCCTCATCGGCTTATCGGATCGAAGAGATTGCCGGACAGGCCGCGGCGGGCTCCGGCAGGAACTGCCGGGTTCCGTGTGTGTGGCACGAACAAGACGTGCTCGGCCAACAGTTTACCGACATTCAGCCGCGGGCCGCCCGTTTGCACCGTCCGTGGCATGCTCGCCCGTCTCGAGAGCGCCGCCGTCCTGGGGGTGGACGCCTTTCCGGTCCATGTGGAAGTGGACGTCTCCTTCGGCCTGCCCCACTTCTCGCTCGTGGGCCTTCCCGACCTGAGCGTCAGGGAGAGCCGGGACCGCGTCCGGGCCGCCATCAGGAACTCCGGCTTCGAGTTCCCGCCCCACCGGGTGACCATCAACCTGGCGCCGGCCGACGTGCGCAAGGCCGGGGCCGCCTTCGACCTGCCCATCGCCCTCGGCGTGCTCGCGGCCGAGGGGCAGCTGCCCGCCCGCGACATCGAGCGGATCGTGCTCGTCGGCGAGCTGTCGCTGGACGGGACCATCCACCCGGCGCGGGGCGTCCTGCCCATCGCGGCCGCGGCGCGGCGCCGGAACGCGCGGGCGCTGCTGCTGCCGGCCGCCAACGCCTGCGAGGCAGCCGTCGTGGACGGCCTGCGGCTGCTCCCCGTCCGGTCGCTCACCGAGGCGGTGGCCCGCCTGAAGGAGGCCCCCGAGCACTGGCCGCCGGCCCCGGCCCCTGGTCCCCCGCCGCCCGCCTGCCGCGTGCCCGACCTCGCGGACGTTCGCGGCCAGGCCTTCACGCGCCGGGCACTCGAGGTGGCCGCGGCCGGGGGACACAACATGCTGATGGTCGGGCCGCCCGGGGCCGGCAAGACCATGCTCGCCAGGCGCGTGCCCGGCATCCTGCCGCCCCTGGCCTTCGACGAGGCGCTCGAGGCGACGGCCATCCACTCCGTGGCGGGCACCCTTCCGCCCGGCGTCGGCCTGCTGGCGGAGCGGCCCTTCCGGGCGCCCCACCACACGATCTCGACGGTGGCGCTGGTCGGCGGCGGGTCCCAGCCGAGGCCCGGAGAAATCAGCCTCGCCCACCACGGCGTCCTCTTCCTCGACGAGATGCCCGAGTTCGACAGGCGCGTGCTCGAGGTGTTGCGCCAGCCCCTCGAGGAAGGCGCCATTGTCGTCGCCCGGGCCGCGAGGACCGTGCGCTTCCCCGCGCGCTTCGTGCTGGTTGCGGCGATGAACCCCTGCCCCTGCGGCTATCACGGCGACCCGCGGCGGGCGTGCCGGTGCACGCCGCAGCAGCTCGCCCGGTACGCGGCGCGGATCTCGGGTCCGCTGCGCGACCGCCTGGATCTCACCGTGGGCGTGCCGGCGGTGCCGCTGTCGGAGCTGACGGCCGGTCCCGCGGGTGAGGCCTCCACGACCGTGGCCCTGCGGGTCGCGGCTGCGCGGGCGCGGCAGGCCGCGCGGCACGCCGCCGGCCCGCGTCCGGTCCGCCCCCCGCTCAACGCGTGGCTCGACGGCCCGGCGCTCGTCGCCGCCTGTGGACTCGACCGGGCCGCCCGCGGGCTGATCGCGCGTTCGTCCGAGCGCATGCGCCTCTCGGCCCGTGGCTACCACCGCGTGCTGCGCGTGGCCCGGACCATCGCCGACCTCGCAGGCGCGGAGACCGTGTCGGCCGAGCACCTGGCCGAGGCGCTGCAATACCGCCAGGTGGAATGACCGCCGCCGGGACGCGATGCCCTGGTCCGGCGCCTGTCGCGCCAGCCACGACGACCGTCAAGGGCGCGGGACTGCCGCTTCGGCCAGGTCGCGCCGCATGCGGTCGAGGACGTCCGTCTTGGCCCGCTCCGCCGCCGCGTCGTTCTGGCGCAGTTGTATCAGGAAGGCATCGCGGACCGCCGCGGCGTCCGGGTCGACCGCGAGGGCCGCGGCCAGGCTCGCGTCGGCGTCCTCGCGCGCCCGCGCAAGCGCCAGCGCCGCCCGGGCCGCCGCGCCTTCCTCCTTGCGGCGGGCGCGCTCGATCGCGGCAATCGCCTTCTCGCGCGCCGCCGCCGAGGCCTTCTGGTATCTCGCCCAGGCCGTGTCGAGGGCGCGCCGGTAGCCGCGCTGCGCCGCCTCCTCGGCGGCGTCCCGCACGCGCCGGGCCACAGCGAGTCGCGTGTCCCGGTCCGCGCCGGTCAACCCGGCGGCGTCCCGGCGCGCCTCGTCATAGTCCCGCCGGGCCGCGTCCAGGTCGTCGCGGCGCCCCTCGTCCGCCCCGCCGACGGCCTCGCGCCAGGCATCGGTCGCCGCCGCCTCCAGATCGGCCTGGGCCGCCATCGCGTCGGCCTCGGCCGCGCGCCGGTCGTCGCCGAGGCCCGCCAACGCGCTCGTATAGGCGTCGTGTGCCGCCGTGAGGGCGGCCTCGTGCTTCCGGAGGGCGGCACGCGCGCCGGGCACCGCCGCCAGCGCCGCGCGCTGCTGTCTCAGAATCTCGTCCCGCGTGGCGGCGAACCTGGCGAGGACGTCGTTGTAGTCCGCGTTGGCCCGCGTGATGATCGCCTGGCGTCTCGACATGGCCTGCCCCCACGTCCCTGCACCGATCCGCCCGGGTGTCCCGACGAACAGACGGCGCGCAGGCGCGCTGCCGCCAGCCGGCCCATCATGCCCGGAACCCCGGCTCGCGGTGCCCCCAATCCGCCGGCCGGGCGAATTGCCGTGCACCGGGCGTCACCGGTAAGCTGGCCGCGATGGCGTCCGCGCAGCACTCGCACTACTGGCAGCCGCCCGCGATGCCGGGGGTGAGCGCGCTCGCGGCCACGTTCACCAACCAGCACTTCGTGCCCCACGCGCACGACGCGCTGGTCATCGCGGTCACCGAGGCCGGCGGCGCCTCCTACACCAGCCGGGGCACGACGGATGACGCGTCGCCGGCGGCCCTGCTCGTGTTCAACCCGCGCGAGCCGCATGCCGGCCACATGCGGCGCAGCCGCCTGTGGCGCTACCGCGCGTTGTACCTGGAGGAAGCGGCCATCACGCGCCTGCTCGACGCCACCGGCCTCCAGGCCCTGCCCGGCGCGACCAGGAACGCCCTCCGCGCCCCGGCCCTGATCGAGGCGTTTCGCCGCGCCCACGCCGAACTGGAGTCCGGCGACCCGGAACTCGGCCGCGAGCGGCTGATCGACGCCTGCGGCCGCCTGTTCGCCGCCCTGCCGGCTCCGGCCCCCGCCGTCCTGCGGTCCCCGGGCGACCGGCGCCACGTCGACACGGCCCTGCGCCGCATCCGCGAGGAGTACCGGAGCGGCCTCACGGTGGACGGGCTGGCGGCCGCGCAGGGGTTGTCGCCGTTCCAGCTGGTCCGGCAATTCAAGCGCCACACCGGCATGCCGCCCCGGGCGCACCTGCTCCGCGCGCGGCTGCACCACGCGATCGGCCGGCTCCGCGCCGGCTGGCCCATCGGCGAGGCGGCCGTGGATGCCGGGTTCTACGACCAGAGCGCGCTCACCCGCCACTTCCGCCGCGCCTTCGGCATCACCCCCGGCCAGTACGTCCGCGCGCGGGCCGGGCGCCCCTGAACCGGGCGGCCCGCAGAAACGGCCAAGACGCGGCACGGGGAGTTCTGGCACAGTCGTCCCTCCGAAAGGACACGACCATGCAGGCAGACCAACCACGGGTGGCCTTCGTCGGCGCCGGCGCCGTCGGGCTCACGCTGGCGCAGGCGATGGACCAGGCGGGCATCACGGTGACCGCCCTCTACAGCCGCGGCCGCGAACATCTCGCCGCCGAGGCGTCGGCGCGCGTCCCCACCGCGCTGGTAACCGCATCCGCCCAGGACGCGGTCGACCGGGCCGATCTGGTGTTCCTGTCGGTGCCGGACGACGCGGTCCGGCCCGTCTGCCTGGCGCTGGCCTGGCGGCCCGGGCAGGCGGTCGTCCATTGCAGCGGCGCCACCGAGCTGGACGCGCTGGCCTCCGCGGCCGCAACCGGCGCCGCGGTCGGCGCGTTTCACCCCATCCAGATGTTCACGCCGTCGCCCGCGACGCTGGCGGCCCTGCCAGGCAGCACGGTCACGATCGACGCCGGCGAGCCGCTGGCGAGCACCCTCGACGGGCTCGCGCGCCGCATCGGCTGCCGGGCCGTGCGCCTCGAGGCCACGGGGCGCCGGGCGGCGTACCACGCGTCGGCGTACTACGTCGGGCCGTTCCTGATTGCCCTGATGAGGGAGGCCGCGGCCATCTGGCAGGAACTCGGGGCGACCGAGGCGGAGGCGCTCGCCGCCCTCCTGCCCCTGCTTCGGGGGACGGTCGCGGCGGTGGAGGACCGGGGGCTGGCCGGCGGCATGGGCGGGTGCATCGCGCGCGGCGACACCGGGACGGTCGAGGGACACCTGGCGGCGCTCGATGCCTGGTCCCCGGAGGCGGGCCGCCTCTACCGGGCGCTCGCCCTGCGGACGATCCCGCTGGCGCTCGCCCGCGGCTCGCTGGCGCCGGACCGGGCCGAGCGCATCCGCGCCGCGCTCACCCCGGACGCCTGATCGTCAGGCCGTGGTCCGCGGGACGTCGCGGGCCGACACGGGCTTCCACATCCAGACCGTCTCGCGCGCCGCGGCCACCTGCTCGACCGCCGGCTCGAGGCCACGCCAGATCTCGCGCAGCGGCACCCACCCGACCGCCCACCGCGGCCGTCCCCGCGGCACGGGCTCCAGGGTCCCCTGCACCCCGCGAACCGCGACGGCGAGGGGCGACGCCGAACGCCAGGCCCGGACGAGATCGTCGCGCAGGTACGTGAGCACCACGCGGGTCACCCAGGGCGAGATGCCTTCCCCCTCGAGCGCCACCGCCAGCCGGAGGAGCGCCACGTCGAGCACGCCGTAGAGCCGCGTCTGCCCGTGGCGCCGCGCCGGGAGTTCGGTGCCGAGCGCGCACGCGACGAGCAGGTGGCGCAGCTTGCGCTCGCTGCACGGCCGTCCCGAGAGCCGGGTGACGAGCGCGCAAACCTCTTTCGCCGTGAGTGCCTTCAGTGCGGTGGCCATCGGACAGACCTGCCCAGTCGTTCACGACGCTATACGACTTGCAAATCAATGTCAATCGTTGGACTGCACAGGCTCGCACGATCTGGCTGGCCGACCTCCATGCGCACGGCTCGCCCCCCAACCACCCGGACAGCGCCCAGCCGGCCTCCTGGCGAGGGGCAGCTCGCCCGCGTCAGTGCCTCCCCGTGGCGTGCGCCGGCGGCTCTCGCGAGCGGTCGATCGGGCCGCCGGGCCGGCACCTGGCCAATGGCGAACATCAAGCGAAGCCGTGCCCTATCGCACATTGCGGGGTTGCCAAGGGGGAGGCGCGTGGTATTCTTTCCCGGTTGCCGGCCCGATAAGGTCCCTGAGAGCCGGCCCCGACCAACCCTCTTCGAGGCCGGGCACGCGACCCACAAACCACAACCGATGCCGACGACGCGCTACACGATCGTTATCGCCGACCGCCGTACGGGAGTGGTTCGCCGGCTGACCCTCGGGCTCCGGACGGCCGTGGCCGCCGCCAGCCTGATTGTCGGGTTGCCGATCCTCATCGGCATGGGCGCGGCCATCAAGGCCAAGGTCGAGGTCGCCGACCTCTACGCCAGCCAGGACGCCCTCGAACTCGAGAACACCAACTACCGGGAAGCCACCGGCGCCCTCGCCGGGCAGATCGCGGCCCTCCAGACCACCATCGGCGACCTCGGCGCCCAGGCCGCCCTCGATCCGAACCTCGAATCGGCCATGGCCAAGCTGCCCGCCGTGGTGAAGTCGCGCGCGATGGGTGGACCGGTCGGCACCGAGGTGCTGGCGGCGCTCACGCCCGGCATCGGCTCCCCCGAGGACACCTTCGGCCTGCTCCGCGAGCTGCTCCAGGGCCTCGAGAGCCGGCTCCAGAGCGTGCGGACCGACGTCGACAAGCGGAACCAGCTCGCGGCGGCGACGCCCTCTATCTGGCCGGCCCACGGGTGGCTGTCCTCCTCCGTCGGCAAGCGCAACGACCCCTTCACCGGCGAGGCCGGCGACTACCACCCCGGCCTGGACATCTCGGCCGACCGCGGCACCCCGGTCTACGCAACCGCCGACGGCGTGGTGAAGGTCGCGGCGCGCCAGGGCGCCTACGGCAACCTGATCGTCATCGACCACGGCTTCGGGCTCGAGACGCGCTACGGCCACCTCTCGGCCTTCAAGATCAAGCCGGGCGACACGGTCAAGCGTGGCGACCTCATCGGCAACGTCGGCTCGACCGGCCGCGCCACGAGCGCCCACCTGCACTACGAGGTCCGGGTCAACGGCCGCGTCCTCAACCCGCTCCAGTTCCTCCTCAACCCGCGGCGCGCCAACGCGAACTAGGCGGCCGCCCCGGCGCTCGCCTCCCGCGCCCGGTGACGCCCGCGTGCGGCCGCGCCGCCGCGGTGCCCCCCGTCCCTGAACCGTCCGGCGACCGGCCGCCGCCGCCGCCCATGAATTGACGCCCCGATTCCAGCGGGGCTAAGATGGGTGGATACTCCTTCACAGTTTTCCTCTACATGCTTGACCGGCTTCTCGCCAAGGTATTCGGCACCCAGAACGACCGCGAGCTCAAGCGGCTTCGGCCGCTCGTCGAGCAGATCAACGCGCTCGAGCCGACCATCCAGTCACTGAGCGACGCGCAGCTCCAGGCCAAGACGCCGGAGTTCCGCGAGCGGCTCGCCCAGGGGGCCGAGCTCGACGACCTGCTCCCGGAGGCCTTCGCGGTCGTCCGCGAGACGGCCCGCCGGGTGCTGCACATGCGGCACTACGACGTGCAGCTCATCGGCGGCATCGTGCTGCACCGGGGCATGATCGCGGAGATGAAGACCGGCGAGGGCAAGACCCTCGTGGCGACGCTGCCGGCCTACCTGAACGCCCTCGAGGGCAAGGGCGTCCACTGCGTCACGGTCAACGACTACCTCGCCCGCCGCGACTCGGAGTGGATGGGCCGCGTCTACCGCTTCCTGGGCATGAGCGTGGGGGTCATCCAGCACGCCCTGAACGACCAGCAGCGGCAGGCGGGCTACGCCTGCGACATCACCTACGGCACGAACAACGAGTTCGGCTTCGACTACCTCCGCGACAACATGAAGTTCGACCTGGGCAGCATGGTCCAGCGCGGGCATCACTACGCGATCGTGGACGAGGTCGACAGCATCCTCATCGACGAGGCCCGGACCCCGCTCATCATCTCGGGCCCGGCCGAGACCGCGACCGACCTCTACTACGAGGTCGACCGGATCATCCCGAAGCTCGTGAAGGGCGAGGTCCACCAGGGCCAGGTGAAGTCCGAGGACCGGGACCGCCTCGAGGCCTCGGGCGACTACGTCGTCGACGAGAAGGCCAAGACCGTCGCGCTCACCGAGGCCGGCATGGCCAAGGCCGAGCAGCTGCTCGCCCACCGCATGCAGCCCGGGGGCCTCTACGACCCGGTCAACATGCCGCTGCTCCACCACGTCAACCAGGCGCTGCGGGCCCACACCCACTACCGCCGCGACGTGGAGTACATGATCAAGGACGGCCAGGTCGTCATCGTCGACGAGTTCACCGGCCGCCTCATGCCGGGCCGCCGCTGGAGCGACGGGCTCCACCAGGCCGTCGAGGCCAAGGAAGGCGTCAAGATCGAGCGCGAGAACCAGACGCTCGCGACCATCACCTTCCAGAACTACTTCCGCAAGTACAGCAAGCTGTCGGGCATGACGGGCACCGCCGAGACCGAGGCGCCCGAGTTCGGGAAGATCTACAACCTCGACGTGCAGGTCATCCCGACCAACCGGCCGCTCGTCCGGGTCGAGGAGCCGGACCTGGTCTACCGGACGGCCCGCGAGAAGTACGACGCGATCGTCAACGACATCATCGAGAAGCAGGAGGTGGGCCGCCCGGTCCTCGTCGGCACCGTCTCGATCGAGAAGTCGGAGACCATCTCGAGCCTCCTCAAGAAGCGCGGCATCAAGCACGTCGTCCTGAACGCCAAGTACCACGCCCAGGAAGCCGAGATCGTCGCCCAGGCGGGCCGCAAGGCCACCGTCACCATCGCGACGAACATGGCCGGCCGCGGCACGGACATCCTGCTCGGGGGCAACCCCGAGTTCATGGCCCGGCAGCAGGCGCTCGCCGAGGGCGTCGCCGAGAAGCTCCCCAAGGGCGAGGAGAAGTTCGTCGACGACGACGAGTTCGTCTACTTCTTCCACCTCGAGGACTTCTACCGGGTGCCGGTCGCCGACTGGCAGCGGATCTCGGCGCATTTCGTCGCCCAGTGCGAGGCCGACCACGCCGAGGTCATCCGGATCGGGGGGCTGCACATCCTCGGCACGGAGCGGCACGAGTCGCGGCGCATCGACAACCAGTTGCGCGGCCGCGCCGGCCGGCAGGGCGACCCCGGTTCGTCACGCTTCTACCTGTCGCTCGAGGACGACCTGATGCGGATCTTCGGCTCGGAGCGCATCTCCGGGCTGATGCAGCGCCTCGGCATGGAAGAAGGCGTGCCGATCGAGGCCGGCATGGTCACCCGGGCCATCGAGCGGGCGCAGAAGCAGGTCGAGACCCAGAACTTCTCGGTCAGAAAGCACCTGCTCGAGTACGACGACGTGATGAACAAGCAGCGTGAGAGTGTCTACACGCTGCGCCGCGAGATCCTCGACGGGAAGATCCACCTCGCCGAGGACGAGGTCACCGACACCCGCGGCTACCTGCGCGCCACGGCCGAGGACATCCTCGACGACAAGATCGACCAGTACTGCGGCCACGAGGCCGAGCCCGAGTCGTGGGACCTCGACGCCCTCCGCCGCGAGCTGAGCCAGACCTTCGCGCTCGACGAGGCCGACTACGGGGCGATCGACTTCGAGCACCTGGGATCCACCGAGATCCGGGACGCGCTGTGGGGCGCCATCGTCCACAAGTACGACGAGAAGGAAGCCATCGTCCCGGCCGACATCATGCGCCGGGTCGAGCGCGACCTCATCCTCCAGGTCGTCGACAGCCAGTGGAAGGACCACCTCTACTCGCTCGACCACCTCAAGGAGGGCATCGGCCTTCGGGGCTACGGCCAGCGTGACCCGCTCGTCGAGTACAAGAAGGAGAGCTTCGAGCTCTTCCAGGCGATGCGGAGCCGCATCGAGGAAGAGGTGGTCCGCTACCTGTGGTGGATCAAGCCGGTCCTCGAGCGCGAGGGCGAGCCGGCCGGCGTGCCCCGCCGGCCCGAGCCCCGGCGCCAGCAGCCGCTCACCTACAGCGGCCCGTCCACCCAGGCGGCCCCGGCGTTCCCGGGCTCGGCCCCGGCGCGCGCCGGGACGGCCGTGGCCCAGGCCGGCGGCGCCGCGCCGAAGCCGGCGCGCGTGGGCGGTGACGATGCGCCGGTGACGACCGTCCGCCGGGACGAGCCGAAGATCGGCCGAAACGACCCCTGCTGGTGCGGCAGCGGCAAGAAATACAAGAAGTGCCACGGGGCATGACGCAGACGGGATAGACGGGACCGATGGCCACCGAGACGCGAATGACGACCGACCGACCCTCCCCTCCCTCCCTCGCCGCGGGGCTCACGACGGCCCTGACGTTCGACGACGTCCTGCTCGTCCCGCGCTATTCGAACGTGCTCCCGGCCCAGGTCGACGTGAGCACGCGCCTGACGCGCCGCATCGCCCTCAACGTGCCGCTGCTGAGCGCCGCCATGGACACGGTCACCGAGTCCGAGATGGCGATCGCCATGGCGCAGCACGGCGGCCTCGGCGTCATCCACAAGAACCTGCCCATCGAGGAGCAGGCCTCCGAGGTGGACCGCGTGAAGCGCTCGGAGAGCGGGATGATCGTCAACCCGATCACCCTCTCCCCCGACCGCGCGATCAGCGAGGCGCTCGAGCTGATGCGCCGCTACCGCATCTCGGGCGTGCCCATCACCGAGGACGGCAGCAAGGAAGGCCGCCTCGTCGGCATCCTGACCAACCGCGACCTGCGCTTCGAGACCAACGTCGGCCGGAGCGTCGCCGAGGTCATGACCCGCGAGCAGCTGATCACCGTCCCCGTCGGCACGACCCTGGACGAGGCGCGCGAGATCCTGCACCGGCACAAGGTCGAGAAGCTCCTCGTGGTGGACCAGGACTACCGCCTGAAGGGCCTCATCACCGTCAAGGACATCCAGAAGGCCACCAAGTACCCGAGCGCCTGCAAGGACGCCCTGGGCCGCCTCCGGGTCGGCGCCGCCATCGGCATCGCCAAGGACACCCTGCAGCGCGCCGAGGCGCTCGTCGGCGCCCACGTCGACGTGCTCGTCATCGACACGGCCCACGGCCACTCGCAGGGCGTGCTGGACATCGTGCGCAAGGTCCGCCAGGCCTTCCCCGACGTCGACATCATCGCCGGCAACGTGGCCACCGCCGCCGCGACCGACGCCCTCATCGACCTCGGCGTGGACGCGGTCAAGGTCGGCATCGGCGCCGGGTCCATCTGCACGACGCGCGTGGTCGCCGGCATCGGCGTCCCCATGGTCAGCGCGGTGCACGAGTGCGCCTGGGCCGCCGCCGCCCGCGGCATCCCCGTCATCGCCGACGGCGGCATCCGCTTCTCGGGCGACGTCGTCAAGGCGCTGGCCGTCGGCGCGAGCGCCGTGATGATCGGCAACCTCTTCGCCGGCACGGACGAGAGCCCGGGCGAGCTGATCCTCTACCAGGGCCGCTCGTTCAAGGAATACCGCGGCATGGGGTCCATCGGCGCGATGCGCAAGGGCAGCCGCGACCGCTACTTCCAGGACGACTTCGAGCTCGAGAGCGGCAACAGCCCCGCCGGCAAGGGCGGCACCGAGAAGCTCGTCCCGGAGGGCATCGAGGGCCGCGTCGCCCACAAGGGCAGCATGGCGATGGTCATCCACCAGCTGATGGGCGGCCTCCGCGCCGGCATGGGCTACTGCGGCGCGCCGACGCTCGCCGACCTCCAGCGCGACGCCGAGATCATCCGCATCACCAACGCCGGGCACCGCGAGAGCCACGTCCACGACGTGGCCATCACGAAGGAATCGCCCAACTACCGGATCGGCTGACCGCGGCCGGCGCGCGGCCGCTACGGCTCCGCCAGGGCGTCGCGGGGCGCCGTCCGCGGCGCGCGGAGCGCCGGCACCAGGCAGGCGACGAAGGCCACCGTCGCGATGAGCGCCGCGGTGGCCCCCAGCGTGGCCGGGTGGAGCGCGGGCACGTCGAAGAGCACCGCCTGCATCGCGCCGCCCGCCGCCCACGCGCCCGCCAGGCCAATCGCGCACCCCACCGCCACCAGCCGGAACCCCATCCACCCGAACAGCCGCCCCACGTCGCCGGGCGCCGCGCCGAGCGCCAGGCGCAGGCCGATCTCCCGCCGCCGCTCGGCGACCGCCGAGCTGAGGACCCCGTAGGTCCCGACCGTCGTGAGCACCACCGCCACCAGCGAGAAGGCCAGCGCCAGGAGGGCCGGCGAGCGGAGCGCGACCAGGCTGTCGGCGATGCGCGTCTCCATCGAGCGGACATCCGTCACGGGCAGGTCCGGATCGATCCCTCGGACCACCTGCCCCAGGGTGGTCGCGAAGGCCTCCGGGGCCACGGTCGTCCGCGTGACCACGAACAGGCCACGCCCGAGCCGGTGGCCGAGCGGATAGAACACCGCGCCCGGCGCCTCGTCGGCCGTCAGCGACGCCTGCTTCACCGCCCCGACCACCCCGACCACGGTGTAGGCCT
Organism: Vicinamibacterales bacterium; assembly: GCA_050250645.1. GTDB lineage: Bacteria > Acidobacteriota > Vicinamibacteria > Vicinamibacterales > UBA2999 > JBFWVR01. The sequence continues at coordinate 312,441 of JBFWOG010000001.1, read as the reverse complement.
CCTCGGGTGGTTCGGGCCTGGGTCCCAGGTACACGTGCCGGCCGAGCGCGCGCCCGTCGGGCCCGTACCGCCGCGCGAAGTCCTCGTCGACGACCGCGACCCGGACGGCGCGCCGCGAGTCGTCCGCCGTCAGCGCCCGCCCCTCGAGCACGGGAATGCCGAGCGCCGCGAAGTAGTCGCCGCTGACGCTGTAGGCATACGTGGCGTGCGGGGGCCCGCCGGCGTCCTGCTGGCCCTCCACCGACGCGGCGCTCATCAGCGTGTCGCCGCTGAGCGGGACGTTCGTGCCGATGCCCACCGCCGACACGCCCGGCTGGGCGCGGAGCGCGCCGGCCAGGCGATCGGCGAAGTCCAGGAGGCTGCCGCGCGTCGGGTAGCTGGACGCCGGCACGGTCAGGTGGCCGCTCAGGACCCGTTCGGCCTGGAACCCCGGCGCCACGCCCGCCGCGCGCTCGAGGCTCGCGGCCAGCAGACCCGCCGCCGCCACCAGCACGAAGGCCAGCGCGACCTGCCCGACCAGGAAGAGGTGGCGCAGCCGCTGCACCCGGCGGCCCGCGGTGCCGCCCCGGGCGCGCGAGGTCACCTCCCCGGGCGCGTGCGCCCGCAGCGCCTGCCAGACGAGGGGCGCGCCGATGGCGCCGCCAAGGGCCAGTGACCCGAGGACGCCTGCGGCCACGACGGCGCCGTCGAAGCCGATGCCGGCGCCGAGCGGCAGCCGGTCGGCGCCAAGGACACCGAGCAGCCGGATGCCGGCGGCCGCGAGCGCCAGGCCGGCAGCGCCGCCCGTCAGCGTGAGGACGGTCGTCTCCACGAGCACCTGCCGGACGATGCGCGAGGGCCTGGCGCCAAGGGCCTGCCGGACCGCCAGTTCCATGCCGCGGCCCACCGCCCGGACGAGCAGCAGGTTCACGAGGTTGACGGCGCCGATGAGCAGCAGGAGCAGCGCGCCGGCCTGCAGCAGCAGCAGCGTGGGCCTGATGGCGGCGACATGATCGGCCCTGAGGGGCACGACGCGCGTCCGGAACCCGGCGGCGAGCATCGCCGCCGTCTCGGGGCCGTCGCCCCCGACGGCCGCGTTGTGCGCGTCGACCTCCGCCTGCGCCTCGGCGAGCCCCGCCCCGGCCGACAGCCGCGCGATCATCTGGGTCGAGGATCCGGAGTGGCGGTTGGCCGGACCACGCTGCTCGGGCGTCGAGGCCAGCGGCAGGTAGATCCGGGCGCGCGACGAGAGGAAGTGGAACTCCGGCGGGAGCACGCCGACCACCGTCGTCGGGCGCCCGTCCACGCGGATCGCGCGGCCGAGGATGCCGGGGTCGCCGCCGAGCCGCTCGCGGTAGAAGCCGTCGGAGACGATGGCGACCCCGTCGCGGCCAGGCGTCAGCTCGGCGTCGACGAAGGATCGGCCGAGGACCGGGCCGACGCCAAGCGCCTCGAAGAAGTCGGCCGTCACGCGCGCGACGGGTTCCTGGGCGGTCGCCCCCGTCTCCCCCACGATCGCCGTGCCCGGCCGGATGGCCGCAATCGCCTGGAAGGCCGCGATCTGGCCCCGCCGCTCGTAGTAGTTCGTGATCGAGCAGCCATCGTCGGCCACGCCCGCGAGCGGGTAGGTGTTGAACACCCGGACGAGCCGGTCCGGCTCGTGGAACGGGAGGGGCCGGAGCAGCACGGCGTTCACGCCCGCGAAGATCGTCAGGTTGGCGCCCAGGCAGAGCGCCAGGGTGATGACCGCGGTCGCCGTGACGCCGGGCGCGCGCCGCATCATGCGGAAGGCGTAGTGGACGTCCTGTGTGAGTTCGTCGACGAGCCGCAGCCCGCGGGCCTCGCGGCAATCGGCGCGGACGTTGTCGACGTTGCCGAACGCCAGCCGGGCCCGCCGGCGCGCCTCGGCCGCGGGGACGCCCTGACGCCGGAGGTCCTCGGTGAGCAGGTCCAGGTGGAGGCGCAGCTCGTCGGACAGGCCGTCCTCGAACCGCGCCCGGCCGGCGAGGGCGCGGGCCATCGCCGCGATCCTCGCCCAGGCGGTCATACCTCGTCCCTCGACGCGCCGAGCGCCAGTTGCATGGCCACGGCCAGCCGGTGCCAACCGGCGGTCTCCTCCTGCAGCCGGCGACGGCCCGCCGTCGTCAGCGTGTAGAACTTCGCGCGGCGGTTGTTCTCGCTCTGCCCCCACTCCGCGTGGACGAGCCCCTGGGTCTCGAGCCGGTACAGGGCCGGATAGAGCGAACCCTGCGGGATGTCGAGGGCCTCGCCCGAGATCTGGCGGATGCGCAGGAGCACGCCGTAGCCGTGGAGGGGCGCCAGCGACACCGCCTTCAGGATCAGCATGTCGAGGGTGCCGGGCAGCAGGTCTGCGGTCGGGGCCATGCGGGCTCTTCTCCTAGATTGACTAGGAGGATGCCCCCCGCTCTCCTAGTTTGTCAAGGGGAGGAGGGCGTCACGCTCGTGCTCCACGACGGTGCGGGTCAGGCGGGAGGCGTGATCGTGATGACGCGCGTGTCGCCGCCGCCGTCGGCGATGTCCACGCGGACCGCCGCGGCGGGCTCGTGGACGAGGCGCTCGGGCCACTCGACCGCCACGACCCCCTCGGCAGCCAGGTCGGGATCCAGCCCAATCTCGTCGAGCTCGGCCCGGTCGAGCCGGTAGAGATCCACGTGGACCAGCGGCAGGCGCCCGCCCCGGTACTCGTGGACGAGGGTGAACGTGGGGCTGGTGACCTCCGCGGGGTCGAGGCCCAGGCCCTCGGCGAGGCCGCGCACGAACGCGGTCTTCCCCGCACCCAGGTCGCCCGCCAGGAGGAGGACCGCCCCCGGCGCGAGCCGGGCGGCCAGGGCCGAGGCGACCCGGCGCGTCTCGTCCTCCGAGGCCGTCTCGTGGCGCGTCGTCACTCGGACTTCCGGGCCACGCGGCGGCGCGCCGACAGCTCGAGGACGGCGTCGCCGATGTGGGCCGCCAGGTCCCCTGCCGTCATCGACACCTCGCCCTCGTCGGCGTCGGCGAGCTCACCGGCGGCGCCATGCAGGTAGACGGCAAGCCGGCACGCCGCCTCCGCGTCCAGGAGCTGGGCGAACCACGCCGCGATCATGCCGGTCAGCACGTCGCCCGTGCCGCCGGTCGCCATGCCCGGCGAGCCCGTCGGGTTGATGAAGATCTTGCCATCCGGCGTGGCGATCAGCGTGCGGTAGCCCTTCAGCACCACGTACACCTTGTGCGTCGCGGCGAAGTCGCCCGCGATGCCGAGCCGGTCCGCCTGGACGTCCTCGACCGTCGCCCCGACGAGCCGCGCCATCTCGCCCGGGTGCGGCGTGATGATCACCACCCGCTCGTCGCGGCCGACGAGGGCCGCGGGGTCGTCGGCGAACGCGTTGAGCGCGTCGGCGTCGACGACGAGCGGGATCTCGCCCTTCTCGACGATCTCGCGCACGAACGTCGCGACGCCCTCGCCGCGGCCGAGGCCCGGGCCCATGGCGAGGACATCCGCGCGCAGGCCGAGGACGGCCTCGACCCCGCTGAAGTCCACGGTCCCGTCCGGGGTCTCGTCCACCGCCTCGGTCATGTACTCGACGCCGTGCGCGGCCACGATCGGCTGGCACGACCGCGGGGTCGCGACCGTCACCAGGCCGGCGCCGGACCTGAGGGCGCCCTCGGCGGCCAGGGCGGCGGCCCCCGTCTTGCCGCGGGATCCGGCGACGATCAGCACGCGGCCGAAATCGCCCTTGTGCGATTCTGGCGGTCGCGCACCGATGAGCGGGCGCATCTGGTCGCGCGTCAGCAGTTCCACGCGCGGCCCCGAGACCATCTCGATGACCTCGGCGGGGATGCCGATGTCCGCGATGACGATCTCGCCGGCCCGCTGCTCGGCGGGCGGCAGCACGAGCGGCAGCTTGGGGGCGCCGAGCGTCACCGTCACGGCCGCGTCGATCGCGTCGCCGATGAGGTCCGACGTGTCGGCCGACATGCCGGACGGCAGGTCGATCGAGACGACCGGAATCGCCGCGCCGTTGATGTCGGCGACCACCGTCTCGTAGAGGCCGGTCAGCGGCGCCTTGAGGCCCGTGCCGAACAGCGCGTCCACGATCAGCTCGTGCTGCGACACCTCGGAGAAGTGCAGCTCCCACTGCCCCTCGTCCGGCACCTCGACGACGGTGAGGCCGAGCCGGCCGAGGATCTCGAGGTTCACGCGGGCGTCGCCCTGCACGTCCGCGATGCGCCCGACGACGAACACCGACACCTCGACGCCCCGCTGGTGGAGGGTCCGCGCGACGACGAAGCCGTCGCCGCCGTTGTTGCCCTTGCCGCAGATGATCGCGACGTTGCGCTCGGCGAGATCGGTGAACAGGGACTCGATGGCGGCCACGGCCTGCCGGCCGGCGTTCTCCATCAGGACGAGCGACGGGATGCCGATGTCGTCGATGGTCCGGCGATCGGCTTCCCGCATCTGGTCGGCGTTCAGAATCCGCATTCGGGTTGCACCCTAGCACCTTTGGCCACTGGCACTCCAGCGGCATCCTGCGATACGCTTGCCGGAATATGCCCCCGGCCTTCGTCAACGTCAACGGCGTGGTGACCGACGCGGCCCACGCGGTGATCCCGGTCTTCGATCACGGCTTCCTGTACGGCGAGGGCGTCTACGAGACCATCCGCACCTACCAGGGGGTGCCGTTCCTGTTCGACAGGCACATGCAGCGCCTCCGCGCGTCGGCCGCCATGCTGCAGCTCGACGTGCCGCTCGCCGACGCCGAGTTCCTCCGCCGCTCGCTGGAGACGATGGCCGCCGGCGGGCTCGGCCGCGGCGACGCCGGCGAGGCCGCCGAGGCGTATATCCGGATCCTCCTCACCCGCGGCGTCGGTGAGCTCACCTACGACCCCGCCGCGACCCCCACGCCGACCGTCGTGGTCATCACCAAGCCCCTGCCGGTGACGCCGGAGTCGCAGTACACGGAGGGGGTCGGGGTCGTGCTGGTGGACCTCATCCGCAACCATCCCCGGTCGGTGAACCCGCTGATCAAGAGCAACAACCTGCTGAACAACGCCCTGGCGATGCAGCAGGCCATCCGGCGGGGCGCGGCGGAAGGGGTGTTCCGGAACTACCGCGGGGAACTCTCCGAGTGCGCGCAGTCGAACCTCTTCATCGTGAAGAACGGCACCGTGCGGACGCCGGGCCTCGACGCAGGCCTGCTGGCCGGCATCACGCGCGCCTTCGTCTTCGAGATCGGCGCCACCCTCGACATCCGGGTCGAGGAGGCGTGCCTCAAGGACGACGACCTGTTCGGCGCGGACGAGGCGTTCTTCACGAGCACCACCAAGGAACTCCTGCCCATCGTCCGCGCGGACGACCGCCCGATCGGCCAGGGCCGCCCCGGCCCCGTTACGCTCGAACTGCTCGCCGAGTACCGCCGGCGGGCGCTGGAGCTGACACAGCAGGCCGCTGCGCGTCTCTAGGACTCGGCCTTCGGCCTCGCTGGGACGCCCTTCGGGCGCTGGGACTCCCTGCGGTCGCTAGGACTCGGCCTTCGGCCTCGCTCGGACCCTGGATCCCGGCTCTTGCTTCGAACTACCGGTCCAGACCCCAGCGAGGCCGCAGGCCGAGTCCCAGCGAGCGGCAAAGCCGCGAGTCCCAGCGAGCGAAGCGAGTCCTAGCAAGCGAAGCGAGTCCTAGCCAGGTCCGCGAGTCCTATTCGTACTCCTCCATCGGCGGGCACACGCACATCAGGTTGCGGTCGCCGTAGGGGTTGTCGATCCGGCCGACGCTCGGCCAGAACTTGTTGGCCTTGACCCAGGGCAGGGGGTAGGCGGCCTGCTCGCGGGTGTAGGGATGGGGCCACTCGTCGGCGGCGACCGACGCCGCGGTGTGGGGCGCGTTCTTGAGGACGTTGTCCTTCGGGTCCGCCGCGCCGGTCACGACGGCCTCGATCTCGGCGCGAATCGCGATGAGCGCGTCGCAGAACCGGTCGAGCTCGGCCTTCGGCTCGCTCTCGGTCGGCTCGACCATCAGCGTGCCGGGCACGGGGAACGAGACCGTCGGGGCGTGGAAGCCGTAGTCCATCAGCCGCTTGGCCACGTCGCCCTCCTCGACGCCCTTCGCCTTGAACTTGCGCAGGTCGAAGATCATCTCGTGGGCCACGCGGCCGTTCGGCCGGGTGTAGAGCACGTCGTAGTGCGGCTCGAGCCGCGACTTGATGTAGTTCGCGTTCAGGATGGCGTGCCGCGTCGCGTCGGTCATCCCCCCGGCGCCGAGCATCCGGACGTAGGCGTAGGAGATGAGCAGGATGCTCGCGCTGCCCCACGGGGCCGACGAGACCGGCGCGATCGCCTGGGTGCCGCCCACGGGGGCAAAGGGGTGCCCAGGCAGGAACGGCGCAAGGTGCGCCGCCACGCCGATGGGCCCCATGCCCGGGCCGCCGCCGCCGTGCGGGATGGCGAAGGTCTTGTGGAGGTTCAGGTGGCAGACGTCCGCCCCGATCGTCGCGGGGCTCGTCAGGCCGACCTGGGCGTTCATGTTCGCGCCGTCCATGTAGACCTGGCCGCCCTGCTCGTGGACGACCGCGCAGATCTCCCGGATCGAGTCCTCGAACACGCCGTGCGTGGACGGGTAGGTGATCATCAGCGCCGCGAGCTTCGGGCCGTGCTCGGCCGCCTTCTTCTTCAGGTCCGCGACGTCCACGTTGCCGCTCGGGTCTGACGCGACCACGACGACCCGGTAGCCGGCCATCACCGCGCTCGCGGGGTTCGTCCCGTGCGCCGAGGCCGGGATCAGCACGACGTCCCGCGCGGCCTCACCGCGCGAGTGGTGGAACGCCCGGATGACCGCCAGGCCCGTGAACTCGCCCGACGCGCCCGAGTTGGGCTGCAGGGACACGGCCGCGAAGCCGGTGACCTCGGCCAGGGCCGCCTCGAGCTCCTCGCAGACCTGCCGGTAGCCCTCGGTCTGCGACGCCGGGGCGAACGGGTGCATCCGGGAGAACTCCTCCCAGCTCACCGGGTACATCTCGGTGGCCGCGTTCAGCTTCATCGTGCAGGAGCCGAGCGCGATCATCGAGGTGTCGAGCCCGATGTCCTTGCGCTCGAGGCTCTTGATGTAGCGCATCATCTCCGTCTCGGAGCGATGCCGGCTGAACACCGGGTGCGTCAGGATGGGCGAGGTCCGCCGCAGCGGCTCCGGGAACGCCGGCGTGCCGCCGAGCGAGGCCGGGTCGGTCAGCGCGGGGTCGACGGTCTTGCTGACCGCGCCCGCGAAGATGGACGCGATCGTGTGCACCTCGGCGGCGGTCGCGGTCTCGTCCAGCGAGATGCCGATGCCGGTCTCGCCGACGTGCCGGAAGTTGATCCCCGACGCCTCCGCCGCCGCCCGGATGGCCCGCGATTCGGTCGGCGTCACGGTCACCCGCAGCGTGTCGAAGTAGCTCGCGTGGTCGAGCGCGAAGCCCAGGCCGGCCAGCGCCCGCGCCAGGAGCCGCGTCAGCCCGTGCACGCGGGCGGCGATGGCGGTGATGCCGTCCGGGCCGTGGTACACCGCGTACATCGCCGCCATGTTGGCCAGCAGCGCCTGCGCGGTGCAGATGTTCGAGGTCGCCTTCTCGCGCCGGATGTGCTGCTCGCGCGTCTGCAGGGCCATGCGGTAGGCGGTGTGGCCGTGCGCGTCGACCGACACGCCGATCACGCGGCCCGCCATGTGGCGCACGTAGTCCTGCTTGACCGCGAAGAACGCGGCGTGCGGGCCGCCGAAGCCGAGCGGCACGCCGAAGCGCTGCGAGTTGCCGAACACGATGTCGGCGCCGAGCTCGCCAGGGGGCGTCAGCAGCGCCAGCGCCAGCAGGTCGGTGGCCACCGCGGTCGCCACGCCCTGCTCCCGGGCCGCCGCGATCGTCGCCGAGATGTCGTCGACCCGGCCCGCCTCGTCCGGGTACTGCAGGAGCAGCCCGAAGACGTGCTCGCCGCCGAAGTCCATCTCCCCCACCGGCTGCACCCGCAGCTCGATGCCGAGGGGCTCGGCACGGCTCTGGAGCACCGCCAGCGTGTGCGGGAAGACCCGGTCCGACACCAGGAACACGCCCGCGGCCTCGCCCAGCCTGCGGGCCTGCATGCGGTGCAGCAGCGCCATCGCCTCGCCCGCGGCCGTGCCCTCGTCGAGCAGCGACGCGTTGGCCACCTCCATGCCCGTCAGCTCGCAGACCATGGTCTGGAAGTTGAGGAGCGACTCGAGGCGGCCCTGGGCGATCTCGGCCTGGTAGGGCGTGTAGGGCGTGTACCAGCTCGGGTTCTCGAAGACGCACCGGCGGATCACGCTCGGCGTGAGCGTGTCGTAGTAGCCGAGGCCGATGAAGCTCCGGAAGACCTTGTTCCGCGACGCGATCATGCCGAGGCGCGCGAGGTACTGCGACTCGGTCTCGGCGGGCGGCAGGTCGAGGGGCCGCTCGAGGCGGATCCCCTTCGGGATCGCCTCGTCGATCAGCGCGTCCAGGGACGGCGCGCCGATGACGTCGAGCATGGCCTGGAGGTCGTCCCCGCGGGGACCGATGTGGCGGGGGGCAAAGCGGTCGGTGGCGTTCAGGTCCATATGAGAAAGGGGGCCGAGGCCCCCTTCGACGGTGATACTGCGGTTGTCGTTATCCGTTTGTCAGCGCTTCGTAGGCCGCGCTGTCCATGAGGCCGTCGGCATCCGCCGGGTTGGCGAGCTTGATCTTGACCATCCAGGTCTCGTGCGGCTGCTGGTTCACCGACTCGGGGTGATCCTTGAGCGCGCCGTTGACCTCCACGACCTCGCCGGTCACGGGCGCGAAGAGCTCCGAGACCGCCTTGACCGACTCGATGCTGCCGAACGAGTCGCCGGCCGTGATGGTCTTGCCCACGTCGGGCAGGTCCACGTAGACGACGTCCCCAAGCTGCTTCTGCGCGAAGTCGGTGATGCCGACCGCGCCGGTCTCACCCTCGAGGCGAATCCACTCGTGCTCTTTCGTGTACTTGAGGTCGGCGGGATAGCTGGACATGGTTCTCTCACGCTCAGGCGCGGGTCACGCGCGGTAAGGGGGCGTTACGACTTCTTGGGACGCTTGTAGAACGGCATCGGGACCACGACGGCCTTCGCCGTCCGGCCGCGGACCTCGATGTCGAGCTCGGTGCCCGGCTCGCCGAGCGCCACGGGGACGTAGGCCATGCCGATGGCCTTCTTGAGGAACGGCGTCTGCGTGCCGCTCGTGACGTGCCCGACGGGCTTGCCATCCTTGAGGACCGGATAGCCGTGGCGCGCGATGGCCCGGTCGACCATCTCGATGCCGACGATGCGCCGGGTCACGCCCTGCTCCTTCTGGCGGCGCAGGACCTCGTGCCCGATGAAGGCGTCCTTCCCCCAGCCGACGACCCAGCCGAGGTCGGCCTCGAGCACCGACGTCGTGTCGTCCATGTCGTTGCCGTAGAGGCGCATCGACGCCTCGAGGCGCAGGGTGTCGCGGGCGCCGAGGCCGCACGGGACGAGCCCGTCGCCCTTGCCGGCCTCCATCAGGGCGTTCCAGAGGGCCGCGGCCTGGCCCGGCGGCACGAAGATCTCGAAGCCCGCCTCACCCGTGTACCCGGTGCGCGAGATGGTGCCGCGAATGCCGGCAATCTCCCCGTGGGCGAACCAGTAGTACTTCATCGCCGCGAGGTCGATCGCGGTCAGGCGCTGGAGAATCTCCTGGGCCTTGGGCCCCTGGATGGCGATGAGGGCGTAGCGGTCGCTGGCGTTGACGACGGCGACCTCGCCCGCCTCGGCCGCCTTCGCCGCGATCCAGGCGTAGTCCTTCTCGATGTTCGAGGCGTTGACGACGAGCAGGAAGTGGCTGGGCCCCATCCGGTAGACGAGCAGGTCGTCTACGAACGTGCCCTCCGGGGTGGTGAGCGCGGAGTACTGGGCCTGGTTGATCTGGAGCTTCGAGGCGTCGTTGCTCGAGATGTGCTGGACGGCCGCGAGGGCGTCCTTGCCGGCAATCTCGATCTCCCCCATGTGGGAGACGTCGAACAGGCCAGCGGCGGTGCGGACGGCCATGTGCTCCGAGGTGATGCCGCCGTATTCGACCGGCATGTCCCAGCCGCCAAAGGGCACCATCCGGGCCCCGGCGGCGACGTGGGTGGCGTGGAGCGCAGTCTTCCTGAGATCGGATCCGGCAGCGTCAGTCATTCGGGGAATATCGGCGGCCCGCCCACGGCGGTCAGCTCGCGGCCCGGGGCAGGAAGCCCCTTGCCGGCGACAGACGAGGCGAACGAACGACCCAAAGTACTATGCGGACGGCCGCCGGTCAAGGCGGCTCCGGCCGCGGCGACCGTGGTCAGCCGGCCTCGTCGAATCCACGCCGCAGCCACTCCCCCGCCGCGACGGTCACGCCCAGGCAGAGCGCGCCGAGCGCGGGACGCGCCCAGGCCGCGCCCGCGACGCCCAGGCCCCTCGCCACGGGCGCCACCAGACCCGTGAGTGCGACGCCAAGCAGCAGCGCCGCAACCAGTTCCGCGCCAAGCCAGCACCAGCGGCGCATGCCCCCCTCAGTCGCTGGACCGATCCCCAGGCGGCGACGTCCGGGGCCCGGCACCGAGGGCGGGCCGGTGGCGGAGGTAGGCGTTGAGGGTGTGGTAGCTGATGTCGAGGCGGCGGCACGCGACCGTCTTGTTGCCACCGGCCCGCTCGAGGACCAGCCGGGCGTAGCGACTCGCCCACGCCCGGAGCGACTCGCCCGCCGCCAGCGCCGGCATCAGCACCTCGCTGTAGGGCCCACGGAGGGTGACGGGCAGGTCGTCCAGGCCGATCTCGTGGGAGCCGGCGGTGGCAATGGCCCCCTCCATCATCCGCTCGAGCTCGCGGACGTTGCCCGGCCAGTCGTAGGTGGTGAGGGCGTCCACGGCGGCCGGCGAGATGCTCGCGTGGACGCGGCCGCCGAGCCGCGCCAGGAAGTACTGCGCGAGCTCGAGGATGTCGGCGCGGCGCTGCCTGAGCGCCGGCACCTGGACCTCGACCCCCGCCAGCCGGTAGAAGAGGTCCGCCCGGAACAGGCCGCGCTCGACGAGGACCGCGAGGCGGCGGTTGGTGGCGGCCACGATCCGGGTGTCGACCCGCCGCACGGTCGAGCTGCCGACGCGCTCGACGGTCAGGTCCTGGATGGCCCGGAGGAGCTTGGCCTGCGCGGCCATCGACAGCTCCGACACCTCGTCGAGGAACAGCGTGCCCCCGTTGGCCACCTCGAACTTGCCTCGCCGGCCCCGCACGCCGGTCGCCGTGCGCTCCTCGATGCCGAAGAGCTCAGCCTCGATGAGCGTCTCGACCAGCGCCGCGCAGTTGATGGCGACGAACGGCCCGTCACGCCGGCGGCTGAGCTCGTGGACCTGGCGGGCGACGAGCTCCTTGCCGGTGCCGCTCTCCCCCTCGATGAGCACGGTGAAGTCGGTGGCCGCGACCCGCTCGATCCGCTGCCGCAGCACCTGCATGAGGGCGCTCGTCCCCACGAGGGGCGCGGCCCCGTCGCGCCGGCGGTCGTCGGCCGGCCGCATGAGCCGGCCAAGTCGCTCGAGCTCCAGCACCCAGGCCGCCAGGGCCGCCGCCGTCTCCAGCAGCTGGCGGTCCCACGCGTCGAGGCCGCGCGCGGGATCCAGGCTGGCCTCGAGCACCACCTGCCGGCCCACGCCCGATGTCGCAACGGGGAACGCCAGGTAATCGGGCGCCTCCACGGGCTGCCCCGCGCGGACGACCGCCGTCTCCCCCAGTTCGGCCAGCCGCACCTGCCTCACCGGCAGCGCGTCGCCCAGCCGCTCCACGAGGCGGTCGGCCAGCCCCTGCCGGTCGCGCCGCGCCACCATCTCGAACGTCAGTTCCCGGACGAGCCGGTGCAGCCCCTCGCGCCGATCCGCCCGGCGCGGCGACGGCCACGCGGCCGGCGCGACGCCCGCCAGCGCCCTCCGCTCCATTGAGCCCCCTTCGGATGCCCTGCGCCCTACAAACGGGGTGCCACTGCGGGTCCGGCGAGAATGCCGCCAGGAGCGGGTGACAGCCACCGCGCCCCGGGTAGGCGGTGCCCGCCGCCCTGGGCGTGGACGGGAGCGAGGCTGGCACCGCTACCCGCTACCCCCGATGGAGAGGAGATCCGGTTGCTCGGCATCGAACCGAATCGCCCCCTCGTATTCGAGCGGTTCGAGACCGCAGACGGCGCACCGCACCACCAGCCCCGTCATCGTCCGCCGCCCACCCCCGCCGGTCAGCTGCAGCTCGGCCCGCCGGCCCGGCAGCAGGCGCGCGGCGCCGCGCACGCACGCACCGCCCGATGACAGGTTCACGAGTTCCACGAGGCGGCCCGGCCGAATCATGGCCCAGCGCGTCCAGGGTGTGTCCGCGCCGTTCAGCCGGCGCCACCGGCGGCGCTCGGGACCGGCAGCGGCCGGTGCCACGGCGTCCGCGGCTGTCAGAGCGGATGCCATTGCCGCGCCACCGCATCGAGGCGCCAGGCGCGTACGCGGCCCGTCGTGCCGGTCACGCGCACCGCATAGGCGCCCCCGGCAGACGATGTCAGGTAGAGGGTGCCGGAGGTGGCGCCGCCCAGTGGCGAGAAGACCACCATGCGGCTGGCGCCAAAACGCACGCCGTCAGGCGCGGGCTGGACCGCCGCGCCGCCATCGATGCCGGGCAACGCCGCCCGCACGGCGACGGCCACGCGAGGCCAGTGATCCGCGAGCCTGTCCCGCGGCTGGATGACGGGATCGCCCCCGTCGTCCACCTCGCGGCGGCGCACGCCATTGCCGTTGGCGTCGACGGCCAGCACGAACCCGAACGGATCCCCAGGCGGGGCGAACACGACGCCGACGTTCGCATTGCGCTTGAGCGCCTCGAGCCGGGCGTGCTGGAACCTGGCCGCCAGGTAGCGCGCCGCCAGCCGGGCCTCGGTTTCGGGCACCACCGCCGACAGGGCCGGCACGGCGACGGCCATCATCACGCCAGCGAGCCCCAGCGCGGCCACGATGTCGATGAGCGCGGCGCCTGGCGCGCCGCCCGCCGCGCGGGGACGGGCGGCGGCCCCGCTCATCGCCCGCCGCCGGACTTGCCTCCCTTGACCGCCACCGACACCAGCGGCTTCAGCTTCAGGAAGCTCTTCTCGCCGATGCCGCGCACGTTCATCAGCTCCTCGATCTTCTTGAAGCCGCCGTTCTTCTGCCGGTACTCGATGATGCGCTCCGCGGTCGCCCGGCCGATGCCGGGCAGCGACTCGAGCGCGGCGAGGGTGGCGGTGTTGAGGTCGACAGTCGCCGCCCGGGCAGCCGCCTGCGCGGTCGCGGGCGCCGCCTGGACGGCCGGCGCGCCGAGCAGCAGGCACCCGGCCACCAGGCCGGCACGGATCATCGTTCGCATGGGTCCCTCCTTCATGCGGAGGCGGCCCGCGGCGTCTTGTTGTTGACCGAGGTCAGGAGCCACCAGCCCGACGCCACGTGCCGCTCCGCGCGTGACGAGAGAGCAAGGGACGCGCCCGCGGCGGCGGCGGCGAGGCGCGCGAATTCAGGCCGGAATCTGCCGATCGGGAAGGATGCGGCCGCGGACCGCGACGCGGGTCGCCAACGGGCGTTGACGGGGAGCGCCGCTGGGGCGGCGCGGCGCGTGTGTGTGGGGGCGCGCCGCGCGGCTGGGGCCCCGGATGCCGGTTGACACACCGGCAACCGGGGTTGTCCGGACGGCTAGGCGGAGTGGCGGTACCACTCGACGGTGCGCGCGAGTCCGTCCTCGAACGGCACGATCGTCCGGTAACCGAGCAGGCGCTCGGCCTTGCTGATGTCGGCCTGCGAGTCGCGGACGTCGCCGACGCGCGGCGGGCCGTAGACGGCCTCGAGGTCGGACCCGAGAATGCGCTTCAGCGTCGCGAGCAGCTCGTTCAGCGAGATGCGCCCGCCGGTCGCGACGTTGATCTGCTCGCCCGACACGCCACCCGCCTCGGCGGCGCGCAGCACGCCGTCGACGACGTTGGCGACGTAGGTGAAGTCGCGCGTCTGCCCGCCATCGCCGTGGATGATCGGCTGGCGTCCCTCGAGCAGCGCCTTGATGAACAGCGAGATCACGCCGGAGTACGGCGAGCCCGGATCCTGCCGCGGCCCGAAGACGTTGAAGTAGCGGATGCTCACCGTCTCGAGGCCGTAGTGCCGCGTGAACTGGAGCAGGTACTGCTCCCCCACCACCTTCTGCAGGGCATAGGGCGACAGCGGGTTGGGCGGCATGTCCTCGTGCTTCGGCAGCACGGGCGTGTCCCCGTACTCCGACGAGGAGCCCGCGAAGACGACGCGCCGCACGCCGGCCTCGCGCGCGGCCGCGAGCACGTTGAACGTCGCGTCGATGTTGGCGCGATGCGAGGCCACCGGATCCTGGATGGACCGCGGCACCGAGGGAATCGCCGCCTGGTGCAGGACGATCTCCGCCCCGGCGACCGCCCGCCTGGCCGCCTCGAGGTCGGCCAGGTCGCCCTCGACGAACTCGAAGGGCCGGCCGGGCACCTCGGCCCGGATGGCGTCGAGGTTGCCGGCCTTGCCGGTGCTCAGGTCGTCGGCGATCCTCACCGTGTGCCCGCGCCGGAGCAGCTCGGCCGCCATGTGCGAGCCGATGAAGCCGGCGCCTCCCGTGACCAGGTACGTCGCCATTACTCTGGGAACTCCTCCGCCGGAAGCCCAGGCACGAGCTTCAGCGCATTCTTGTAATAGAGCTTCTTCAGCACGCCGTCCGGCAGCCCCATCCCGTACAGCTTCCAGAAGGCATGGTAGTCGCGGTAGTAGTCGAAGTACTCGTCGTTGGTCTCGAAGACCCGCCAGTAGTAAGGATACTCATCGGGCAGGAAGCTGTCCTTCCCGAAGAGCACGCGGTCCTGGTTCTTGACGAAGAAGTCGTGCGCGGCGCGCGGCTGCCGCCCCAGCTCGGCGAGGATGGCGGCGACCTCGAGGTACACGTTCGGCATCGTGTCGAGCATCACCTGCGCCTTGGCCAGGTCGTTGGCGCGGTACCCGAAGTGCGCGGCGATGAACGTCGTCTTCGGGTGCGCCTTGAACATCCGGTCACGCTCGGCCAGCAGCGCCTCGAACCGCGGGAACTCGCCCTCGGGGTACCGGCGGTCCTGGAAGAGCGCCAGCTCGAGCCAGCGCTCGTTCGAGTAGTCGATCGGCTCGAAGAACTCCTGCGGCTCCGCGGTGTGGATGAGGACCGGCACGCCCATGCGCCCGGGCACCTCCCAGATCGGCGCCAGCTCCGGGTCGTCCAGCCGCAGCCGCGACCCGTCGGCCTTGCGGTCGCGGAGCCCGAGCTGCTTGAACACCTTGAGGCCCTTCGCGCCGGCCGTGATGTCGGCTTCGAGCTGCGCGGCCGCCTTCGCGGCCCAGCCGGGCGTCCCGGCACCGCTCCAGTCGACGTTGGCGAACTGCACCATGCGGTCGGGCCACTTGCTGGTCCGCACCGCCTCGAGCCCCGCCCGCAGCTTCTCCCCGCTCCCGCCGCTCAGGTTCACGACGATCCGCAGGTTGTTGCGGTCCATGCCCTCGATCACCTGCGCGTAGCGCTCGGGCGTGATCGGGACCGGCTGGTGGCTGTGGATGTCGATGACGGGAAACTTCGCCCGCGGCACCGGGTGCTCCTCGACGACGAGGGTGCTCCGGGGGCGGTAGTCGATGATGCTGGGCGGCGGGAACTCGGGGGTCCGGCCCTCGCCCGGCCGGCGCTGGCCCTGGGCCACCAGGGTGCCGCCGACACCGATGGCAAGCACGGCGACGCCCGCGACGATCAGTTGGCTACGCATGAAGGGTTGCCTGGCGCCCGTGGGCGCGTGGACCGGCGGGCCGCCGTGGGGCGGCCCGCGCGGGGAGTGAACGCACGTGAGAAGCGCTGCAGTCGGCCTGTAAGCCGAATTCTGTCCGCCTTCACGCTCGGGCCCTTGCGGGCCCTCGCACTACGGCGGGATGACCATTCCTCTAGCCCCGGCATTACTGCCGGGGTCCAGCAACCTACCCGGAGGCTTCGGACGGGCCGCCCTCGAACGCCTCCCTATTTGGTCTTGCTCCGTGTGGGGTTTTGCCTGCCACGCCTGTTGCCAGCCGCGCGGTGCGCTCTTACCGCACCTTTTCACCCTTACCCGCCTTCGCCCTCCATCGATCATGAGTCGGGCTTCGGCGAGGGCACGCCCCTGTCGCAGTTCCCACTCGGGAGCTCTTGTCGCGAGCCCCACGCGGGATCCTGTCGCGGGCCCCACACGGGAGCCCAGGAGCCTGCCTCGCCGACGTCCGACCCGCGATCGCTGGAGGACGAAGGCGGGCGGTATATTTTCTGTGCCACTGGTCCGTCGGGTCGCCCCGCCCGGGAATTACCCGGCACACTGCCCTCTGGAGTTCGGACTTTCCTCTCCCCGGCGCACTTCCCGCCTTCGCGCTCGGCCCCTTGCGGGGCCTCGCGCTGCGGCGGGGTTGCGCCCGGCAGCGGTCATCCGGCCGGCTGCAGCGCCGATGCTCCTATCCGTCCTTCTCCTGTGAAATCTGGTATTGCTCGAGCTTCTTGTAGAGATTGCTCCGCGGGGTGTCGATGACCTCCGCGGTCTTCGAGATGTTCCAGCCGAGTTCGCGCAGCTTGCTCACGAGGAACGCCCGCTCGGAGGTCGCCTTGAACTCCTGCAGCGTGGCCGCGCCCATGCCCACATTATCCGGCTGAGCTGCGACCACGTCAACGCGCGCCCCGCCGAAATCGGGCAGGTCGGCCACGTCGACGACGTCCTTCGGGCTCATGATGATCAGCCGCTCGACGAAGTTGCGCAGTTCCCGGATGTTGCCGCGCCAGTGGTGCGCGGCAATCCGGTCCATCGCCGCCTCGGTGAAGGTCTTCCGCCGGAAGTTGTTCTCGCGCGTGAAGAGGTCCGCGAAGTGCCGCACGAGCGTCGGGATGTCGCCGCGGCGCTCGCGCAGCGGCGGCACGTGGATCGGCACGACGTTCAGGCGGTAGTAGAGGTCCTCGCGGAAGGTCCCCTTGTCGATCTCCTCCTCGAGGTTCTTGTTCGTCGCCGCGATCACCCGCACGTCCACCCGGATGATCCGGTTCGACCCGAGCCGCTCGAGCTCCTGCTCCTGGAGGACGCGCAGGACCTTGGCCTGGGTCTTCAGGCTCATGTCCCCGACCTCGTCGAGGAAGATGGTGCCCTTGTCGGCCTGCTCGAACTTGCCGATCTGGCGCTCGACGGCGCCCGTGAACGACCCCTTCTCGTGGCCGAAGAGCTCGCTCTCGATCAGCTCATCGGGGATCGCGGCGCAGTTGACCTGCACGAACAGCGCGTCGGCCCGCCGGCTGCCCCGGTGAATCGCGCGCGCCACCAGTTCCTTGCCGACGCCGCTCTCGCCCCAGATGAGGACGGTCGCGCTCGTCGGCGCGGCCTTCTGGATGGCGTCGCGCACCGCCGCCAGCGGCGCCGAGTCGCCGACGATCTGGTAGCGCTGTTCCTGGTCCCGCCGGAGCCCGCGGTTCTCGGTCTTCAGCCGCCGGTTGTCCACCGCGTTCCGCACGGTGACGAGCACCCGCTCGGTCGAGAGCGGCTTCTCGATGAAGTCGAACGCGCCGAGCCGGGTCGCCTCCACCGCCGTCGTGATCGTCGCGTGGCCCGAGATCATGACGATCGGCGTCGCCTCCACGAGGTGGTGGAGGCGCTGGAGCACCTCGAGGCCGTCCATGCCCGGCATCTTGATGTCCAGGAACACCAGGTCCGGGGCCTCGCGCTCCACGAGGGCCGCGCCCTCCTCGCCCGTCGCGGCCACGAGCACCTCGTAGCCCTCGTACTCCAGGATCATCCGCAGGGAGTCGCGGATGGCGGCTTCGTCGTCGATCACCAGGATGCGCGGTTTCATTGGCCTCGGGTTGGATGGGACGCCGCGCCGGCACCCGGCGGGCGGACCGGGAGGTCCCGCCGGGCGGCCGTGCCCGCGAAGGGGCGTGGGCTCACCGGGTTTCGACGCGGAGGGTCCGGATGTTGCGCTGGTCGATCTCCGGGAGGTAGACGAACACGCTCAGCACGCCGCCAGGCCTGACGCCCTCGACGATGCGCCGGAAGTCGGCGACCGAGTCGACGGGCTGGCGGTTGACCTCGAGGATGAGGTGGCCCCGCTCGATGCCCGCGTCGTACGCCGCGCTGTAGGGCTCCACGCGCTGCACGAGCAGGCCCCCGGTCACGCCGGCGGGCACGTCGAAGCGGTGGACGTTGGACTCGTCGATGGCAATGACGGTCAGCCCGAGCTCGTTCGGCCCGATGGGCTGCGACGACCGCTCGGTGCGCCGGTTCGCCGGCTCGTCGCGCTCGGCCACGCGCGCCGGGCGCTCGGCGAGCTTGACGACGAGGTCGCGCCGGCGGCCGCCGCGGATCATCGACAACCCGACGGACGAGCCCGGCAGGCGCGCGGCGATCTCGCGGATCAGCACGTCGTTGGTCGCGATGGGCCGCCCGTCGAGCGCCGTGATCAGGTCATAGGGCTCGATGCCCGCCCGGGCGCCCGGCGACCCCGGGGTCACGTCCTGCACCAGGGCCCCGTCGGTCCGGTCGAGGCCGAGCGACGCCTTGAGGTCCGGATCCACGTCACGGAGCACCACGCCGATGTAGCCGCGCGAGACGTGGCCCGTCTCCTTCAACTGCGGCAGGATCTCCTTCGCCTGGTCGATCGGCACCGCGAAGCCGATGTTGCGGGCCTGGCGGCTGATCGCCGAGTTGATGCCAATCACCTCGCCACGGGCGTTGATCAGCGGGCCGCCGCTGTTGCCGAAGTTGATCGCCGCATCGGTCTGGATGTAGTTGTCGAGGCTCGAGTCGAACAGCTTCCGGCCGATGAAGCTGACGACCCCGACCGTCACGGTGTGCTCGTAGGCCAGCGGGTTGCCGATCGCGCACACCCACTCCCCCACCCGCAGCGCCTCGGAGTCGCCGAGCGGCGCGTAGGGCAGCGGCTGGTCGGCGTCCACCTTGATCAGGGCGATGTCGGTGTCGGGGTCCGATCCGATGACCCGGGCGCGCAGGCTCCGGCCGTCCTTCAGCTTGACGGTCAGGCGCTCGGCCGCCTCGATGACGTGGTGGTTGGTGAGGATGAACCCGTCCGGGTCGATGATGAACCCGGTGCCCGCCCCGCGCCGGGGCGCGTCCCCCCGGTCCTGCCGGAAGTCGAACGGGTCGTCGTCATAGAGCTCGGGCCGCGGCGGGCGGA
This sequence comes from Vicinamibacterales bacterium, assembly GCA_050250645.1. Classification (GTDB taxonomy): domain Bacteria; phylum Acidobacteriota; class Vicinamibacteria; order Vicinamibacterales; family UBA2999; genus JBFWVR01. The sequence goes on along the minus strand of JBFWOG010000001.1, from coordinate 293,250 downwards.
TGCCGCCCTCGCCGCGCGAGCGGTTCGCGCGCCGGCCGGTGGACGTGGCGTCGATGTTGACGACGGCGGGATTGAGGCGCTCGGCGACGTCGGCGAAGCTGACACCGTCGGCGGGAACCAGGCCGGCCCGGGACGGCACCGCGGCCATCGTCGTCACCACGGGCTCCGCCGGACGGACCTCGGCCGGCGGGACCGAGACCGGCGCCGGGGGCGCCGCCGTGCCCGTGACCACCATCCCGACCAGGAACCCGGTGAGGGCCATCAGGCCGGCGGTGAACCACGCGAACCGCCCCGTCATGGTCTGTCCATTATAAGCGCGAGGAACCCGGCCTCATCGAGGGTTTCCACCCCGAGTTCCCGGGCCTTGTCCAGCTTGCTCCCCGCCTCGGCTCCGACGATCACGTAGGACGTCTTCTTGCTCACCGACCCGGTGACCTTGCCGCCGAGCGCCTTGATGCGCGCCGCGGCCTCGTCGCGCGACATCCCGCTCAGCGCCCCGGTCAGGACGAAGGTCTTGCCCGCCAGGGGCTGCGGCCCTTCCGGCACGCGGACGGCCTCGCCCGTCATGTTGACGCCGGCGGCAGCGAGGCGGCCGACCAGGGCCTGGTTGTGCGGCTCGTCCAGCCACGCCCGGACCGACGCGGCGATGACCGGTCCCACCTCGGCGACGGCCTCGATCTCGGCGACGGGCGCGGACTGGAGCGCCGCGACCGACCCGAAGTGGGCCGCAATGACCTGGGCGCCCCGCTCGCCCACGTGCCGGATCCCGAGGCCGTTCAGCAGGCGCCAGACCTCGTTGGCCTTGGACCGCTCGATCTGGGCGAGCAGCTTCTCGGACGACTTCCTGCCCATCCGGTCGAGGGCCTCCAGGGCCGGCTGGCCGAGGCCGTACAGGTCGGCGACGTCCCGGACGAGGCCGCGCTCGACGAGCTGGTCGATGAGCGACTCGCCGAGCCCCTCGATGTCCATGGCGCCCCGGGACGCGAAGTGCTCGAGGCTGCGCTTGAGGCGCGCCGGGCAGGAGCTGTTCTCGCACCGCCAGACCACCTCGTCCGCGGGCTTGACCAGCGCGCTGTCGCAGACGGGGCACCGCGCCGGCATCTGCCACGGCGTGGACCCGGGCGGGCGCTTCGCGAGCACCGGGCCGACCACGCGCGGGATCACGTCGCCCGCCTTCTCGATGATGACGGTGTCGCCCTCGCGGATGTCCTTGCGCGCGAGGTCCTCGGGGTTGTGGAGGGTCGCCATCGAGATCGTCGACCCCGCGACGAGGACGGGCTCGAGCACCGCGTAGGGCGTGGCGGCGCCGGTGCGGCCGATGTTCACCGCGATCTGCTTCAGCAGCGTGGTCGCCTGCTGCGCCGGGAACTTGAACGCGATGGCCCAGCGCGGGAACTTCGACGTCGCGCCCAGGGCCGTGCGCAGCGCCAGCCGGTCGACCTTGATGACGACGCCGTCGGTCTCGAAGGCCAGGCCATGGCGCTTCTCGCGCCACTCCTCGCAGTACGCCCAGACGGCGTCGATGCCCTCGAGCTGCCGCCATTCGGGCTGTACCGGCAGGCCCCAGGACGCGAAGGCCTCGAGCGTGCCGGCGTGGGTGTCGGCCGGCTGCCCGCCGCCCGGCAGCACCACCTGGTACATCCAGGCCGCGAGGCCGCGGCGCGCGACGAGCGCGGGGTCGAGGTTGCGCATCGCGCCGGCGGCGGCGTTCCTGGGGTTGGCGAAGAGCGGCTCCCCCGCCTCCTCCTTCTCGCGGTTGATCCGCTCGAACGACCGGCGCGGCAGGTAGACCTCCCCTCGGACCTCGAAGGCGGCCGGGGGCGCGTCGCGCAGCACGAGGGGAATGGCGCGAATCGTGCGCACGTTGGACGTCACGTCCTCGCCCTGCACGCCGTCGCCACGCGTCGCGCCGCGCACGAGGCGGCCGCCCTCGTAGGTCAGCGCGATGCCAAGCCCGTCGATCTTGAGCTCGGCGACGTAGGTCACGGGCCCCGTCGCGTCGAGGCCCTTGCGCACGCGCTCGTCGAACTGGCGCAGCTCGTCCTCGGTGTAGGCGTTGTCCAGGCTCAGCATGGGCTGCGCGTGGACGACCGTCGCGAAGCCCTCGGCGACGCGCCCGCCGACGCGCCGCGTCGGCGAGTCGGGGGTCGCCAGGTCCGGATGCGCGGCCTCGAGCGCCGACAGCTCGCGCATGAGCGCGTCGAACTCGGCGTCGGCAATCTCCGGCGCGTCGTGGACGTAATAGAGCTCCTCGTGCCGGCGGATCTCGCGGCGGAGCCTGTCGATCTTCTGGGCTGGCGTCACGGTCGGTCACCCCGCCCGGGCCGGCGGAGCGCTCCCGGATCCGGACGTGAAGTCGTCACTCGGCGCCCGCGGGTTCGCCCCCCGTGCCCGGGTGGACCGGGGCCCGCGGCGGGCGATCAGCGGTCGCGCGACAGGACGTAGTCGGCCAGGCCCGCGAGGGCGTCGCGCTCGCGGCTGGGGCCGAACAGGCGCAGCTGGCGCTTGGCCGCCTCGCCGAACTCCACCGCCCGGTCGTAGGCGTAGTCGATCGAGCGGTGCTCGGCGAGCAGCGCCTGGATGCGCGCCCACTGCTCGGCGGTGACGTCGCGCTCGGCCACGACCTGGCGGACCAGGTCGTTCGCCTCGGCGCCGCCGTTGGCGAGCAGGTGGATGATCGGCAGCGTCATCTTGCCTTCGCGCAGGTCGCCGCCGATCGGCTTGCCGAGCGCCTCGGCCTCGCCCGTGAAGTCGAGCAGGTCGTCGACGAGCTGGAACATGACGCCGAGGTTGAAGCCGTACTCGCGGAGCGCGGTCTCCTTCTCCTCGCCGACCTCGCCCAGCATCCCGCCGATCTGCGCGCAGCCGCCGAACAGGTACGCGGTCTTGCGCCGGATGATCTCGAAGTGCTCGTCCTCGACGAGGTCGACGACGCCGTTCTTGGTGAGCTGGTAGATCTCGCCCTCGATCATCCGGAGGGTGACGTCGCAGAGGAGGCGGACGATGTCGAGCGTCTCCTGGGTGAGCGCCATCGCCATCGACTTGATGTAGAGGAAGTCGCCGGCGAGCACCGTGACGTCGTTGCCCCAGCGCGAGTGCACGGCCTTCCGGCCGCGCCGCGTCTCGGCATCGTCGATGATGTCGTCGTGCACCAGCGTCGCGGTGTGGATGAACTCGACGACGGCGGCGTTCAGGATGGCCCGCTGCCCCGTGTAGCCGCACAGCCGCGCCGCCATCAACAGGACGGCCGGGCGGACCCGCTTGCCACCGCTCTGCTGGATGTACGAGCCAATCTGCGGAATGATCGCGACCTGCGATTCGACCTGCCGGGCAAATTCGCGCTCCACCGCCTCGAGATCGGCGCGGATCGGCTCGAACATCTGGACCAGGTCCACACGGGTCTTCTGTGCGGCGTTCGTCAAGCTCGTCAATCTCACCATAGACCGGGTCGGCTGTCAACGCGCCCGGTCGCCGTTAACCGTTGCAGGGCTGAGCTTTGCGGCGCTTCAGCGGCCGAAGAGCCGGTCGTAGTTGGCCACGAGCGCCTGGCCGAGCGCGTCAGGGGCCATCCCGGTGAGCCCGGAGACGGTGTCGAGCACCCGCGCGACGTGGGCCGGCTCGTTGCGCTTGCCCCGGTTCGGCACGGGCGCCAGGTACGGGCTGTCGGTCTCGATGAGCAGCCGGTCCGGGGGCACGACGGCCACCGCGTCCCGGAGCGCGCCGGCCTTCGGGAACGTCACGATGCCGGGAATCGAGACGTAGAAGCCCGTCTCGACGGCCCGGAGCGCCTCGTCCCGCGTGCCCGAGAAGCAGTGGAACACCCCGCGCAATGTGACGCCCCCCTCCTCCCCCAGGATCCTGAGCGCGTCGGCCTCGGCCTCGCGGACGTGGAGCACGACGGGAAGCCCCCGCTCCCGCGCGAGCCGGAGCTGCGCGCGGAACACGGCCTGCTGGGCCTCGCGCGGCGAGAAGTCGTAGTGATAGTCCAGGCCGATCTCGCCCACGGCGCGGATGTCCGGCCGCTCGTCGAGCCGCCTCGCGACGAGCGCGGCCGCCCCGGCCGGGTCGCCCGCGAAGAGGTGCGCGTGATGGGGATGCACACCGACGGCGAAGTGCGCCTCCGGCCACGCCGCGGCAACGGCGGCCGCCTGCGCGTGCTCGGCCTCGTCCTCGGCCGCGAGGATGACGAGACAGCGCTCGACGCCGGCCGCCCGCGCCCGGGCGACGACGGCGTCGAGGTCGCCGGCGAACTCCGCGCCGGCGATGTGGCAATGACTGTCAATCAAATCTGCTGATCTCGTGATCTCGTGATCTCGTGATCTGGTGATTTGGTGATTTGGTGATCGTCGTCAGCGCACGCGCGTGCCTGGCGTGGCCGGCTCGGGGTTCAGCAGGATCGCGGCGCCGCCCTCGGGGCTGGCCGCGAGCACCATGCCGTTCGACTCGATGCCCATCAGCTTGGCCGGCTTGAGGTTCGCGACGATCACGATCGACTTGCCGACGAGCGCCTCGGGCTCGTAGCTCTCGGCGATGCCCGCGACGATGGTCCGCTGTTCGGTGCCCGCGTCGACGAGGAGCTTCACGAGCTTCTTCGACTTGGGGACGCGCTCGGCCTCGAGGATCTTCGCGACGCGCAACTGCACCTTCATGAAGTCGTCGATCGTGATCTCCGCGGGCGGCGCCGGGGCCGCGGCGGCCGGGGCCGGCGTGGCGGGTGCGGGTGCCAGGGGTGCCGCGGGTGCCAAGGGTGCCACGGGTGCCACGGGTGCCAAGGGTGCGGGTGCCAAGGGTGCGGGTGCCACGGGTGCGGGTGCCACGGGTGCCTGGGGTGCCTGGGGTGCCTTTGATGTCTCGTCCACGTTCTTCGCTCCGTTCACGGTCACAGGGGCTTCGAGCCGGGGCCAGAGCGCCCCGGTATTGAGAATCCGGCGCACGTCGTCGCGGCGCCACCGGGCGTCGGCGTCGAGCCGCAGGTCGGCGACGGGCCGGAGCTCCCCCATCCGCCGCAGGATCTCGGCGGAGGAGGCCGGCATGACGGGCGACAGCAGCATGGCGGCGATGCGGACGGCCTCGGCGGCGTCGTAGAGCACGCCGGTGAGCCGGTCCGCGGCCTCGACGTCACGCGCGAGGGCCCACGGCTGCGTGTCGGCGATGAAGAGGTTCGCCGCGTTGATGATGTCGTAGGCGGCCGCGGCGCCGTCGTGCAGGGCGAAACGGTCCATCGCCGACCGGTAGGCCGCCGTCGCCGACGCCGCCACCCCGGCCAGCGGGCCGGCCTCGACGGCGGGCGGCACGAGGACGCCCTGCCGGTAGCGCTCGGTCATCGCGGCGATGCGGTTCACGAGGTTGCCCAGGTTGTTCGCCAGGTCCGCGTTGTACTTCTCCTCGAAGCGCTCCCACGAGAAGTCGCCGTCCCCCCCGTAGGGGACCTCCTTCACGAGGTACAGCCGGAGCGGGTCGGGGCCGAAACGCTCGGCGACGTCGAGGGGGTCGACGATGTTGCCGAGCGACTTGCTCATCCGCTCGCCCTTGAAGAACACCCAGCCGTGCCCGAAGACCTGCCGCGGCAGCGGGAGGCCGGCGCTCATCAGCATCGCGGGCCAGATGACCGCATGGAACCGCGTGATGTCCTTGCCGACCACGTGCAGGTCCGCCGGCCACCAGCGCGCGCACAGCTCGTCGTCCCATCCGTAGCCGACGGCCGCCGCGTAGTTGATGAGCGCGTCGAACCACACGTAGACGACGCTCGCCGGGTCGAACGGCAGCGGGATGCCCCACGACTGGCCGGCGCGGCTGACCGAGATGTCCTCGAGGCCGGCCTCGATCAGCCGGAGGATCTCGTTGCGCCGGACCTCGGGCTCGAGGAAGGACGGGTGCTCCGCGTAGTGGCGCAGGAGCGGCTCCTGGTACTTCGAGAGGCGGAAGAACCAGTTCTTCTCGCGGATCCACTCCGGCCTGGTCCGGTGGATGGGGCAACAGCCGTCCTCGAGGTCCTTCTCCTGCTTGAAGGCCTCGCAGCCGACGCAGTACCACCCCTCGTACACGCCCTCGTAGATGTCGCCCGCGTCGCGGCAGGCCTGCGCCATCGCCTGGACCGCGGGGAAGTGCCGGCGGCGGTCGGTCGTGCGGATGAAGTCGTCGAACGAGATGTCGAGCCGCTTCCAGACGTCGCGGAAGACCCCTTCCATCTCGTCGCAGTACGCGAGCGGGTCCTTCCCCTGCTCCTGGGCGCGGCGGTAGACGTTCTGGGAGTGCTCGTCGTTGCCCATCAGGAAGCGCGTCTCGAAGCCGGCGAGGCGCTTGTAGCGCGCGATGACGTCGGCCGTCACCTTCTCGTACGCGGTCCCGAGATGGGGCTTGTTGTTGACGTAGTCGATCGCGGTCGTCAGGAAGAAACGCATGGGGTTCGTCGATACCTCAGGGCCGGTCGAGCCAGGCCTTCTGGACCAGGGCGAGCGCGGTCTTGATCGGGAGGTCGTGGGCGGCCGCCTGCCGCGCCACGTCCTCGAACTCGGGCTGCGCGTTCAGCACGGCGCCGTCGCGCCGCGCCACCTTGAAGCGCACGGGGCCCAGCGGGGTCTCGACCGCCACCAGCTCGCGCGCCAGGCACTCGCGGTCCATCTCCTGCCGGCGGACGCCGATGGTCGTCGTCTCGCGGAAGACGATCGTCGAGAGGCGGTCCCGGTCCTCGGGCCGCGACACGATCGTGACGAGCGTGCCGGGACGGTTCTTCTTCATCTGCACCGGCTGGTAGAACACCTCGAGGGCGCCGGCGGCGTAGAGCTGGTCCATCAGCGTCCCGAAGATCTGCGGGTTCATGTCGTCGATCTCGCACTCGAGCACCGACACCCGCATCACCGGGCCCGGCCGGTCGGCCTCCCCGACGAGCACCCGCAGCACGTTGGGCGTGTCCGGCAGGTCGCGGTCGCCCGCCCCGTAGCCCACCGCCGTCACGCGCATCGCGGGCAGCGGCCCGAAGGCCGACGCCGCCGACGCGAGCACCAGCGCCCCGGTCGGCGTCAGCAGCTCCGCCTGGATGCCGCTCGAGTACACCGGCGCGTCGCCGAGCAGCCGCACCGTCGCCGGCGCGGGGACCGGGAACACGCCGTGGGCCGAGCGCACCATCCCGCCGCCGACGTTGATCGGCGAGACGACGATCCGGTCCGCGCCGAACCACTCGAGCGCGAACACCGCGCCGACGATGTCGATGATCGAGTCGAGCGCGCCGACCTCGTGCAGGTGGATGCGGTCGACGGGGACGTCGTGCACCGCCGACTCGGCCTCGGCGAGCCGGTCGAAGAGGGCCGCCGCCCGCGCCCGCCCCGCCGCCGAGAGCGCCGAGCGCGCGATGGCCGCCTTGATCTCGGCAAGCGAATGGTGGCCGTGGGCGTGGGCCGGCCCATGCCCGTGGCCGTGCTGGTGGCCGTCGTCGTGATGGTGGTCGTGGTGGCCGTGGCCGTGGCCGTGGTCGTGGTCGTGGTCGTGGCCGTGATGGTGACCGTGGCCGTGATCGTGGTGATCGCCGTGGGCGCGGCCGCCGGCCTGCCCGTGCGCCGCCCCCCCGGCCGCGGCGCCGGCGGCCGCCAGCTCGCGCACCCGGAACTTCGTCGCGCTGAGCCCCTGCTTCAGGACCCGCTCCGCCGACACTTCCCAGCCGTCCACGGCCAGGCTGCCGAGCGCGCCGCGAAGCGCGTCGAGGGGCAGCCCGGCGTCGAGGAGCGCGCCGAGGATCATGTCGCCGGAGGCCCCGGCGAAGCAGTCGAAGTAGAGCACCTTCACAGCCGCATCGCGTCCTTGAAACTGAACCACCGGCCGTCGCCCAGGATGATGTGGTCGACGACCTCGATTCCCATCACGTCCCCCGCCCGCCGCAGCCGGGCGGTCAGCCCGACGTCCTCCGCGCTCGGCCGCGGATCGCCCGACGGGTGGTTGTGGAAGACCACAATCGCCGCCGCCGAGGCGAGTGCCGCCTCGCGGAAGATCTCCCGCGGGTCGGCGATGCTCGCGTCGAGCGACCCCACCGACAGGATCGCCGTCCGGATCAACCGGTACTTCGTGTCGAGCAGCACCAGGCCGAACCGCTCGACCCGGTGGCCGCCGTAGAGCGGCAGCAGGTGCGCCGCCACCGCCGCCGGCGTCGACAGCACCGGCCGGCTGCCCCGTCCGCCGGCCACGACCCGGCGCCCCAGTTCCACCGCCGCGACGAGCCGCGCCGCGCGCGACGGCCCGACGCCGGCGACGCGCGTGAGCTCGTCGAGGCCCACCCGCGCCAGGCCGTGGACGCCGCCCGCCGCCGCCAGCACGTCCTCGGCCACGCCCAGCGCGTCACGCGCCCGCACACCGCTGCCGACGAGCAGCGCGACGAGCTCGTTCTCGCCGAGCGCCGCCGCGCCCGCCCGCGCCAGCTTCTCCCGCGGCCGATCCTGCGGCAGCAGGCGCCTCACGACACGGCCCCGGCCTCGCGGGCCCTCGGGGTCCGGCGAACACCGCGAATCGGCGCGCGCACTGGATCCGTCATCGTACCTCAAGTGCCGCCCATCGAGCGGGGACCCGGTCCGCGGGGTATACTCGACTCCCGATGTCGCGACCCGCCGCCCTTGCCTGTACCCTGCTCGCGCTGCTCCTGTCCGCGGGATGCGCCGAACCGCCGAGCAAGGAGATGAACCAGGCCCAGGGCGCCATCGACACCGCCCGCGCCGCCGGCGCGGCCGAGTACGCCACCGAGGAGTTCAACGCCGCCGTCGAGGCCCTGCAGCGCTCCGAGGCCGCCGTCGCCGACGGCGACTACCGCCTCGCGCTCAACCACGCCCTCGACTCGCGCGAGCGCGCCCAGAACGCCGCGAAGCTCGCCGTCGAGGGCCGCGCGCAGGCCCGCGGCGACGCCGAGCGCGTCGTGGCCGAGGTCTCGGCGCTCCTGACCCGCGCCGAGGCGCGCCTGGCCGACCCCGAGGTCGGCCGCGTCCCCCGACGCGCCCTCGCCGCCCCCCGCGCCACCATCGAGTCCGCCTCGACCACCCTGCAAGAAGCGCGCGCGGCCCTCGCCGCCGACGACTACGCAGGCGCCATCACGGCCATCGACGGTGTCGCGGCCGATCTGCAGGCCGCCCTCGCCGCGATCGATCGCGCCGTCTCCGCGCAGCCGGCCAGCCGGCGCCGCTAGGCCGAACGCCCGCATTCCGCAGTTCCTGCCATCCGCGCGGCCTCGCCGCCTCGCGAAATCCGCCATCCGCCACGACCGGCAGGGACCGGTCGCGTGGCCGTGCGTGACAGGGAGCACCCGCCTGCGAGGGACGCGGGCAGGCGGCGGGAACGCTCAGCGCGGATGCGCGCTCGACGGCAGGTCCGCGTGCGGGACCCAGTGGCCCTCGAACACCACCTCGGCCCAGCCCGTCAGGTATACGCCGTCGTCCCGCCACTCCACGCGCTGGGTACCGCCCGGCGAGATCACCTGGACGTCGCGGGCGGCTCCGCCGTGCGCCATGGCGGCCACGGCCGCGGCGCAGGCGCCCGTGCCGGACGCCGTCGTGGGCCCCACCCCGCGCTCCCAGATCCGGATGCGGACGCGGTCGGGGGCCTCGACCACCGCGAACTCGACGTTGGTCCCGGCCGCGAAGCGCCGGTGGGTCGAGAGGGCCGGGCCGAGGCGGTCGAAGCGCGCATCGTCGGGCAGGGCGTCCACGAGCTGGACGCACTGGGGGTTCCCCATGGCGAGCGTGGTGACACGCAGGCGCTCGCCCGCCGCCTCGATCTCCTCCTCCGCGACGCGCTCGGGCTGCCCCATCGCGGCGCGGAAGGTATAGCGGGCCCCGCTGACGGCGGCGAGCGTCAGCGTCTTCCACCCGGCGTCGGTGTCGACGCGGACGACGGTGATCGGCTCGCCCGTCCCGGCGCGCTCGTGCAGCACGAGCGCCGCCAGGCAGCGCAGGCCGTTGCCCGAAAGCTCCGAGGGGCTGCCGTCCGCGTTGACGAGCGTCATCCGGGCGGTCAGGTCTGGCGCGACCGAGTAGAGGATCAGGCCGTCGGCGCCGAGCCCCTCGTGGCGCGCGCAGAGGCGCACGGCCATCGCGGAGGCGTCGAGGTGCGCGGCCTGGTCGGCCGGGACGAAGAGGAAGTCGTTGCCGTAGGCGTGGGCCTTCGCGACGCGCAGCATGGGGTCCCGTTACGGCACGCGGAAGGCGTTGAGGACCCAGGTGAACCCGGCGGTGACGCCCACCTGGGGGTCGCGCGAGGTCATGCCGAGCAGCAACCCGGCGTCGAACCGGACACTCCCGTGGGTGTAGCGGCCGCCGAAGCGCATCACGGCCAGGTTCTCGGCGCCGGTGCCCGGCGTGTCGGCGGCGTTGTACCGGCCGTTGATCTCCCCCACCACCTCCGCCGACGAGGTCACCGCGCGCGCGACCGAGATGCCGTAGATCAGGAGGTCGTCCTGCCGCGCGCCCTCCGTCGGGTCGCCGAGGATCGCCAGGCCGACGTTGCCGACGACGCGGATCGACTGCACCGTCTTGGCGCCGAGCAGCGAGACGGCGAAGTCGGTCGTGTCCTTGCCGAGGCCCGACTCGTTGCTGGCGTTCGGCAGCTTCGTGGCGAAGCGCAGCCCCATGGCGGGCCGCGAGGCGCCCTCGCCGAACAGCCGCACCTTCGTCGCCACGACGACGTCGTCGACGGCCGTGGTGCGGTCGCCGTCCAGCGTGACGAGGCCGGCGAGGGGCGCGGGACGCTGCTCGGTGACCGTCAGGCGGCGGTACAGCCCGCCGTCGATCTGGATCTCGGCGATGGAGCTGACGCCGACGCTCAGGCCGATGGTGGGCACCGACAGGAGGTCACCGCGCAGGCCGGAGACCGGGAAGAAGATGTCCTTCTGCCAGTCGAAGCCGCCCTCGATGAGCAGCCGGCCCTCGCCGATGGTCTCGGGGTCTTCCGTGGTGAGTGGGCGCTGCTGGGCGAAGGCCGGGGCCGCCACGAGGGCGGCGGCCACGAGCGCCAGTAGGGTACGCATGGACCGAATCACGTCGTTGCCTGCTCCTCGCTGCCCATCGGGCCGGCACCAGGGCCGGCCGTGCGGCGGATGTATTCGAGCGCCAGCACGTCGTAGGTGCCGTGCGCCACCATGGGGGCGATGAGGCCCCCGCTCCAGTCCGCCAGCCCGCCGAGTACCATCCCCATCACGGCGGCCCACACGCCGAGGGCCGCGAAACGCCGCCCGCCGACGTGTGCCGCGCCGAACAGCACGCTGGCCCCGACCCAGCCGACGAGGGGCTGGAGGAACCCGCGGAAGAACCACTCCTCCCCGACGCCGGCCGCGGTCCCGATGACCACGCTCCCGGCGACGCTGCCCACGCCGAAGAGCGGGACGAGCACCTCCCGGTAGGCGGTCCACACGCCGCCCCCGAACCACCCGCGGCGCCCGCAGGCCAGCAGGCCGTAGTTTGCCGCCGCGAGCACGAACGCGGCCGCCAGTCCGATCGCCACGCCTTCCACGGGGGAACCCCAGCGCGGCGGCACGGCGAAGAGCCGTCCCCCGATCGCGGCGAGAGCCGCGAGCGCCGCCTGCGTGGAGACGGCCAGGACCACGAGGCGACGGGCCGCGACCGGCGGCTCCGTCGCCGGCTCGGTCATCACGATCGCCGCCGGCTGTCCAGCAGGATGGTGACGGGCCCTTCGTTCACCAGCGCGACCTGCATCGTCGCCTGGAACTGCCCGGTCTCGACGACGAGGCCGGCCTCGCGCAATTCTCGCACGACCGACTCGTAGAGCGCGCGCGCAATCTCCGGCGGCGCCGCGCCGACGAACGACGGGCGGCGGCCATTCTTGACGTCGGCCACGAGCGTGAACTGCGACACGACGAGCACCTGCCCGCCGATGTCGACGACCGATCGGTTCATGCGCGGGCGCCCGTCGGCGCCGCCATCGTCCTCGAAAATCCGGAGGTCGCGGATCTTGCCCGCGATGAAGGACACGTCGGCCGGGCCGTCCCCGTCCTCGACGCCCACGAGCACCATGAGGCCGGGGCCGATCGCCCCCACGATGTGGTCGTCGACCACGACGCGGGCGCTGGAGACACGCTGGAGGACGGCACGCATGATCAGCCGCGGGGTTCAGGACGACGCGGCATCGGGACGCGACAGGAGGAGGGGGACGAAGGCAGCCCCGGCCGGCAGCTCGTCGAGCGCGGCCAGCCGGCCGGCGACGTCGGGGGCGATCTCGCGCGAGGGCTGCAGCCGGTCGTCGAGGAGGTGGCGGGGCATGACGTTCGCCATCGCCTTGAGCATCGATGACTTCACGTGGGGGTGCTCGCGCTCGAGCTCCATGACCAGGCGCTTGACGCGCTGCCGCTGCAGCCCGAGATCGCCGCAGGCCGGGCAGCAGCACCCGATCACCGGGAGGTCGCGCTCCCGGGTGTAGGCCCTCGCCTCGGCCTCGGTGACGTAGACCAGCGGACGGATGACGACGTAGCGGCCGTTGTCGGAGACGAGGCGCGCGGGCATCGCCTTCAGGGCGCCCGAGAAGAAGAGGTTGAGGAGGAGGGTCTCCACGAAGTCGTCGAGGTGGTGCCCGAGCGCGATCTTGGTCGCGCCCACCTGGTCGGCCATGCGGTAGAGGACGCCCCGACGCAGGCGCGCGCACAGCGAGCACGGGGTCTGGCCGGGATCGAGGAGGTCGTCCATCACCTCGCCGATCTCGGTCGCCTCGTGGACGAACTCCCAGCCCCGCTCACGGCAGGCCTCGGCGAGCCGGGCGTGCTGGTAGTCCTCGTAGCCCGAGTCCACGTTGACGGCGACGAGCGAAAAGCGAATCGGCGCGCGCTGCCGCAGCTCGTCGAGGACCTGGAGCAGCGCCCAGGAGTCCTTGCCGCCGGACAGGCCGACCATGACGCGGTCGCCGTCCTCGATGAGCCGGTAGTCGGTGATGGCCTTCGTGGTCTTCTTGGCCACCCGTGCTTCGAGCGGGGAGCGGTAGCCCATGGGCTCCTACGATAGCAGGCTCAGGCCCGTGGGCCGAGCAGGCGGTCGACGGTGGTGGTCCAGCTGAGTTCCTGCCCCCGGGCGTGCCCCGCCTCGCCGAGCCGCATCGCGAGCAGCCGCTCGTCCATGACGAGCCGCATGGCGCGGGCGAGGCTCGGGGGGTTCGGGTCGGTCACGAAGCCGCTCGTCTCGTCCTCGACGACCTCGGCCGGGCCGCCGCTGTCGCGGCAGGTGATGACCGCCTTGGCGGCGGCGAAGGCCTCGACGGTCACGAAGCCGTAGTCCTCGTCGTACGGCGCGAAGACCACGGCCCGGCACCGGGCGAGGTGGTCGACGAGCCCCGCCTCGTCCAGCCGGCCGGCAAAGGTCACCCGCTCCTCGAGCCCGAGCTTGTGGCGGAGCTGGTCCAGGGAGGCGAGTTCCCCGCCCTCCCCCGCGATCACGCAGCGAATGCCCCAGGCCACCGGCTCGGCCAGCGCCTGCAGGATGAGGTCGATGCGCTTGAGCGGCGCGAGGCGCGAGACGACGAACAGGTAGTCGCCGTACTCGTCGCAGCGGTAGTCGCGCACGGGCGCCGGCGGGTAGAGCACGTCGGACGCGAGCCCGCCCCACCGCTCGAGCCGGCCCTGGATCGTCCGCGACTGCGCGAAGACGCGGTCGACGTTGCGGGTCAGCAGCCACCGATCCACGGCGTGGACGACCTGGCGCCGCGCGCCCTCCTTGACCCGGGCGCGCCAGGACAGGGTGCCGCTGAAGCGGTCCCAGAGGTCGTAGTACTCGCGCATGCGGTGGTTGAGCCAGCAGACGTGGCTGTCGTGGCGCACGGCGTACGACGGGTACCGGAGGCTGATGACGTGGTCCACCGCCCGGCCGTCGGCGGTCTCGCCGACATCGGTGAGCCAGGTGGCCAGGTAGGCGGAGGCCTGCCGCCCGAACCGGTTCTGCGGCGTCACGACGAGTCCCGCCTCGTGCCCGGCCTCGCCCAGCGCGCGCACGAGCTCCCGCGCGATGGTGAGGTGGCCGCCTTCGACGAGCGGCGGCGACGAGGTGACGACGGCGACAGTGGCCACGGGCTACTCGTAGAGCGGCGTCAGCCGGACGAAGACGCCGAGGAAGCGGTTGTCACGGGACGCCGTGTCGAAGAGCGGGATGAACCCCTCGGTGCTCTCGATCGACAGCGCGTACACGTAGTTCGTCGGGTTCTCGGCGTAGGGCCTGTAGGGCAACCCCGCCTGGAGCGGCACGACGACCGTCCGGCGCTGGCTGGCCGGCAGATCGACCGCCTCGTGCGCCGCGCCCGTGTCGATGATCACGCGGGTCGCCTTGGGCCCGCTCTCGAGCTCGAGCTGGACCCGGGGGATCTGGAGCGACCGGTACCGCGTGCTCCCGTCGGCGACCTGCTCCGGCACCGCCGGCGCGCGCAGCATGAGGTCGGCGCGCGACTCGCCGCGTACCCAGAACGCGTCGCCCTCGCGGTTGTACGCGTTGTCGTCGAGGAAGTAGGCCGAGACCGGCGGGGTCCCCCCGAGCGGCTGCCGCGAGCGGGAGGGGCTCACGTTCACCGGCAGGTCGTTGACCAGCGAGCGCTCCACCGGCAGCAGCCGGAACAGGCCGTGCTTGGTGTGCTCGCCCGGGCGGAACGACGCGTAGAACGGGTTCGTGATGAGCTGCGCCGTGAACAGGCTGCTCACGCCGATGGCGACCAGCCCCGGCACGACGGTGGAGAGCGGCGGCAGGGCGAACAGGAAGACCGGGTACACGCCCAGGAAGTACCGGTTGCCCACCGGCCCTCCCCCGCCCGAGTAGGTGTAGGGCATGTAGAGCAGGAGCGCCACGGCCGAGCCCAGCCCGCCCGCCAGCACGAGCCACTGCCACGGCAGCCGCCGCCCCCGCGCGGCGAGGAAGAGCACGATCGCGAGCATGCCCGGGAAGTAGTAGACCGCGAACCCGGTGTGGCGCCCGACGAAGAAGTAGCCGAGGTTGTGGGAGAAGACGTCGAGCACGGCGTCACGCGTGGCCAGGACCTCGACCGGCACGCGGTTGGTCGTCCGGTCGTCGCCCACCGCCCCGAAGCTGTTCTGCTCGGTCTGGTACGGGAAGCCGCCCATGCCGCTGTAGAACGTCCGGCGGTCGCCGCCCTGGTAGTTCCACTCCCCCGTGATGGCGACATTGGCGCCGAAGAGGCCGCCCACGACCGCCGCGAAGACGAGCCCGGTCAGCAGGCCGCGCCGCCACTCGCGGCGCATCGCGAACCACACGAGCACGGGGCCCATCAGCAGGATGTGCGTGGGCTTGGAGAAGGTCGCGATGCCGAGGAAGACCGCGGCCATCACGTCCGACCGCCAGCCGAAGAGCCAGCGCTCGCGCAGCCCGCCGGCCCGGCGGGGGTCGATGCCCGCCACCTCCTTGTAGCACCAGAAGAAGAAGCCGAACGTCACCATCGCGGCGTTGAAGAAGTCGGGCGTCAGCCAGACCATGTACACCGGGGCGACCGACACCAGAAGGTAGGCCCCCGCGAACACCAGCGCCGCCACCGGGCTCGAGCGCGCCACGAGGAACGCGTAGGCGCACGCAAAGGCCGCGGTCATCAGGAGGGCGTGGAGGACGAGGAACCCGTTGGTGCCGAAGAGGACGATGAAGGGCGCGGCGAAGAGCGGGAAGATGAAGCTCTTGCCGTAGTACAGCCGGGCCTGGTCTGGGTCGTCATGGACCACGACGTGCACCCACGGGAAGCCGCCGCCCAGCTCGAGGTCGGGGTCCTTCCCGCGCTTGAGGAAGATGCCCTCGGGGCCGCTGGGGTACTCCCGCCACACGCGGATCAGGTCCTCGCGCCGGTATTCGAAGTCGAAGTCGTCGGCGATCGAGTGGCCGAGGCTGTAGTAGGTGGCGCCGTCGCTGAAGAAGCCGGTCGTGACGCGCGGGAAGTCCACGGTGACGGCCCATCCGAGCAGCAGCAGGCCGAGCGCGGCCGTCGCCGCGACGCCGAGGCGCCAGGCGTCGCTCCGCGCCGCCGGCGGGCGTGCTCCGGGCTGGGACGCGGTCTCGTCGGTCATCGCGCGGTCAGGAAATCCAGGTCCGCAGCCAGCACGCCGGCTCGGCCGGTCGCGCGCGAGGTCTCGTGGAGCAGCTCGTACAGCCGCTCCATCTTCCGCACGAAGGCGGCAATGTCGTACCGGGCGCCGGTCAGCCGCGCCGCGGCGGCGAGCCGGGCCGACAGGTCGGCATCCCCCGCCACCTCGAGGATTCCCGCCGCCAGCCGCGCGGCGTCGCGCTTCGGGACGATGCGCGCGTCGACGCCGTCGGTCAGGATGTCGAGCAGGCCGTCGGCGTCGGTCGCGACGATGGGCTTGCCCATGGCGAGCGCCTCGAAGGCCGTGAGGGGCGTCCCTTCCCAGAGCGACGGGAAGACGACGAGATCGAGCGCCGAGAGCACCGCCGCGACGTCGCGCTGGAACCCCGCGAAGACGAGGCGGTCGCCAAGGCCGAGCGCGCGGGCCTGGGCCTCGAGTTCCTCCCGCAGCTCGCCCTCGCCCGCGATATAGACGCGCGCGTCGGGCCGGGCCGCCAGGACGGCCGGCGCCGCCTCGACGAGGAACTGGTTGCCCTTCGAGGGCATGAGCCGCGTGACGGTGCCGATCGCGAAGGTGCCCTCGGGCACGCCGAGCGCGGCGCGCGCCGCGGCGACCTCCGCGGCCGACCGCGGGCGCGCGAACTCGTCGAGCGGCGCGCCGAGGTACACGACCTTCGTGCGCTCGGCCGGCATCAGGCGCGCCCGGATGGTGAACTCGGCCGTCGACTCGGAAACCGCGATCGCCAGGTCGGTGTGGGGGGCCAGCAGCCGGTCCGCCACCTTCTGGAACCACGGCGTGTCGGTGTGGTTCGCGTGCTCGTGCAGGATGGCCGGCAGCCCCATCCGCCAGGCGCACAGCCGCCCGAACGTCGTCGCCCCGTACCCGTGCATGTGGACGACGTCGGCCTGCTTCGCCTCGAGCACCTTGCCGAGCGCGGCGTACGTGCCGGGGTCGAACTTGTGGCGGGCCAGGTAGGTCACGTCGACGCCGAACTGCTCGAGGGTGTCCTCGGAGAGGTCCTTCCGCCGCAGGCTGACGAGCGACACGTTGAAGCGCGTCGGATCGAAGCGCGGGATCATCCACGCGAAGAGGCGCTTCACGCCGTGCATGCGCGACCCCTCCCAGCCCAGGTGGTCGCAGACGTGCACGATGTTGAGCTTGCGGGACGCCATCACAACATGCCCTGCTCGCGGTACCAGGCGATCGTGCGCCGGATACCCGTGCGGAGATCGACCTGCGGATCGTAGCCCAGTTCGGCCCGCGCCCGGCTGATGTCGAACGCGCGGCTCTTGGTGTAGAAGTCCACCCGGCGCCGGTAGAGCGGCGGCTCGATCCGGAGCGGCACGCACACCAGCTCGCAGGCGAGGCCCGCCGTCCAGAACGGCCACACGGGCAGGTGCCACCGGGGCGGCGCCACGCCGAGTTCCTCCGCCACGAGCGCGACCAGCTCGCCCAGGGTCGTGTACCGCGCGCCGGCGAGGATGTAGGTGCGCCCCGCGGCCGCCGGCGTCTCGCCGCAGAGGCGGAAGCCCTCGACCAGGTCATCGATGTAGGTGAGGTGGTAGAACGGCGTGCCGTCCCCGATCATCGGGAACCGCCCGCGCGCGAGGCCCCGGAACATCTTGAGGAAGCGGGTGTCGCCGGGCCCGTGGATGCCGATCGGCCGCGCGACCACGACGTCGAGCCCCTCGCGCACGCCGAACTCCCGTGCCAGCGTCTCGGCCTCGAGCTTGGTCTCCTGGTAGACGTCGCCCGGGTTGAACGGCGCCTCCTCGTTCGCGGGCGGTTGCGCGATGTGCCCGTGGACGCCGCCGGTGCTGCAGTGGACGACGCGCGCCGCGCCGGCCGCCTTCGCCGCCTCGAGCACGTGCCGGGTGCCGTCGACGTTGATCGCGCGGTAGGCCGAGTCGGGCTGGCCGGCCTCGCGGTAGGTCGCCGCGATGTGGTAGACAACCTCGACGCCGTCGGCCGCGCGCGCCACCGCCCCGGCGTCGCCGAGGTCGCCCGCGACCGCGCGGACCCCGGCCGCCGCCGCGGCCGACCGCCCGAACCGCTCCAGGCTCTTCGGCCGCACGAGCGCCGCCACGTCGTGGCCACGCTCCGCGAGCATCCGCGCCAGGTGGCCGCCGGTGAACCCGGTCGCGCCGGTGACGAGCACCTTCATCGGCCGGCCATCTCCCCCGCCGCGACCCCGTCGCGCGCCGCGGCCGCGCCGCGGCCGCCGCCCGCCATCAGCCGCGCGTAGGCGTCGGCCGTCCGCCGCAGGTACACGCTCCGGCTGTAGCGCGCCTCGGCCAGGGCGCGGGCCGCCGCCGACAGGCGCGCGCCCTCGTCGGGCCGCTCGATGAGGTCGGCCATCGCCTCGGCGAAGGCCCGCGGCTCGGTCCCGACGAGGCGGGCCACCTGCGGATCGAGCACCTGGGTGTGCGTGAGCAGGTCGGTCGCGACGATGGGCTTGCCCGACCGGAGGTAGGAGTAGATCTTCAGCGGGGTGTTCGTGCCCCGGATGCGCGGCGACACCAGCAGGTCGCACGCCTCGACGAACGCCGGGATCTCGCGCGCGGGCTGCTGGCCGGTGAAGATCATCACCTTGTCGGCGCCGGTCGACGCCGCGAACGCCCGCGCCGCCTCCACCTGCGCGGGTTCGCCGCCGACGACGAGCACGCGGGCCTCCGGGTGCGAATCGGCCAGCCGCGCCGCCGCCTGCGTCAGCAGGTCGAGCCCCTGGTAGGCCTCGAAGGTGCCGGTGTAGAGCGCCAGCGGCGCGCCGGCCGGAATCCCCCACCGCTCGCGGATGCCCGCGGGCGTCAGCGACGGCGCGTCCTCGACGTCGCCGCCCATCACGTTCTCGATCAGCAGCGAGCGGGCGCCCGCCCCCATGGCCTCGACCGTGTCCTGCAGTTCCTGGCAGATCGTGATGACCACCGACGACCGGTGAACCATCTGGTCCTCGGCCCACGTGAAGGCGCGGCGCAGCAGGCTCGAGCGGCTGTACTTGAAGTTGCTGAGCTGCTGCGGCAGGCTCGAGTGCATGTCGTAGAGGTGCGGCACGCCCAGCCAGCGCGACAGCCACACGCCGACGAGCCCCATCTCCTCGTGCGAGTGGATGGCGTCGTACCGGGTCGCCAGCACGCGGCGCAGGATCGTCAGCAGCATCAAGGCGTCGAGGACGACCTTCGTCGGCGACGGGCCGATGCGGACCTTCCGCACGAACGGCGGGCGGATCGACCGGAAGATCCGCAGCCCCGGCAGGTCGACGTCCCGGCCAATCGGGTACGTGACGAGATCCACCTGGTGGCCGAGTTCGCCGAGCGCCTTGATCCGGTGGTACTCGCTGAACGGCGTACCACGGGGCTCGAAGAACGGCTCCGGAGCGAGCATCAGGATGCGGAGCGGTCGGGCTCGGTCAGTCACGTCGGTCCCAGGAAAGGTAAACGACCCATTATAGGCCACTTACAGCCGCGCCTGCGGCGCGTTGGGCCGGGCGCCTTCGCGCCCGTTAGGTCTCGTCCTCGCTGGTCCGTGGCTCGGACGTTGTTGGGCCTCGGCCGCTTCGCGGCCTCGTTGGGGCCGGAGGTGGCCTCGCTGCGAGGCTCCCCATCCCAACGCCCCGCAGGGGCGGCCCACCGAGCCGCCGGAGGCGGCGAGGCCCAACGGGTGCGCAGCACCCGGCCCAACGTGACCGCAGGGCGCGGCCCGACGTCCGCGAAGCGCGCGGCCTGTCATGCTGTAAAGTTGTGGGCAGGCCGGACCGATACCCCCCTCGATCCTCTGGGGAGAAGTGTCTGTATGCACCGGTCCACCCTGCTCACATTCGCCGCCGCCACCGTCATGCTCGGCAGCAGCCTCGCCTGCGAGCGGGCCAAGAGCGCCAACCCGCTCAGCCCCGACATCGCGGGGCCGATTCCCGGCGTCCAGATCACGGCCCCCAAGCCCCTCGAGCCCGCTGGGGGCGCGCAGCTGACCGTCCAGGGCGCCGCGCCGGTCACGCTGGTGCTCGAGAACGCCGGCACGAGCGGCCAGCGCCCCATCTGGCAGGAACTCGACCTGGCGGCCGATCCCGCCTTCCAGCAGATCCTCCACCAGGCAAGCCGCCTCACCCCCGGCAGCGATGGACGCACCACCTACCGGACCCCTGACGCCCTGAGCCCCGGCCGCACGTACTACTGGCGGGCCCGGGCCATGGACGGGGCCAACACCGGGCCCTACTCCGAGGTCGCCGCCTTCACCCTCATCGAGCCCGTCGTCATCGAGACGCCGACGCCCGTCGCGCCGTCCGGGACGATCAGCACCAACCACCCGGAGTTCGTCGCGACCAATGGCCGCATCAGCGGACCGGTCGCCGGCACCGTCGTCTACCGCTTCGAGCTGGCGAACCAGCCGGACCCGTCCGCCACCATCGCGGTGGTCACCGTGACACCAGGCAGCACCGGCACGACGTCGATGTCGGTCGGCGATCTCCCGTACGACACGACCTACTACTGGCGGGTCTACGCGACCGATGGCGAGACGACGAGCCCCTACTCGGGCGTGATGTCCTTCCGCACGCCGCCGGCGCCGACGACCACCGCGCCCACCCCGGGCGCGCCGCCGCCGGGCGGGACGCCGCCGCCGGGCACGGTGGGGCCGCCGCGCACCATCTCCATCGACGAGGCCCTGGCCATCGTCCGGCGGGTGCACGACCAGGAAGGGTGGAACCTCGGCTCCTCCTCGACGCGCGAGAGCCGCGTCCAGTTCCTGTTCCGCGCGGTGGCCGTCATCCACTACGGCCACCCCGTCTTCAACCCGCAGGGGCCGGATGCGAACTGGTGCGTGAAGGATGCGGGCGGCGGCCGCCCGCCCTCCGACGACGTGATCGTGCGGTGCGACTCGCGGGACGCCTGGGACCTCATCGGCGGCGCGGGCGCCAACGGGTACACGTTCCACGACGACTACATCGGCCGGCTGCCGTCCGGCCAGAACGTCTATCCGCCGCCGGCCTCGGCGCTGCCCTGACGGGCGGCGCGCCGGGCCACGATCCGTCCAGAACGACGAAAAGGGGGACGCCCGAGGGCGTCCCCCTTTCTTCTATCCCACTGCCGTTCCGGCCTGGCGCGAGTCCGCACGCGCCGGGCGCGGCCGGACCGCTAGAAGCGAATGCGCGCGCCGATGCCCGCCTGGAATCCGCCGAGATCGACGGAGACGTCGTTCGCGATCACGCGGATCGAGGCCGACGCCCCGGCGTAGCGCGCGAAGAAGCCGGCGCCGATCTTCAGGCCGTCGCGCTGCAGCAGCATGTAGGTGACGTCGGCGCCCACGTTGACACCGGTCGCCGAGGCCTTCCGCGTGGCCCGCTCGGGCTGCACGACGACCGACGTGAACGGCGCGCCCTGCTCGGCGATCGTCACGTCGGCGACCACGTCCTGGGTCAGCTTGAAGAACGACGGGCCGACGAAGAACTGCACGTCGAGCTTGTCCGAGAGCGGCAGCATGTAGCCGAACTGCAGGTGCACGGCCGACTCGGTGTGCGTCAGGCCGCCGACCTCGGCCGAGAAGTTCCGGGGCTGGCTGAAGAAGACGGGATGCGGCACCGAGCCCTGCACGCTGGCCGACGACGAGGAGGTGCCCCGGTGGAAGCCGAGGCCGACACTGACATTGCGCCAGACCCGCGCGCCGCCGCTGATGTCGAAGAGGGCGCCGGAGTCGGCCCCGCCGTTGACGACCAGGCGGCCGTCCTCGCCGTAGCGCCGGATGTCGGCCGTGTCGTTCAGGTCCACGGTCGAGGACTGGAATCCACCGTTGATGTTGATGTACCCGCGGTCGGTCCACTCGCGGGCCTGGGCGGAGGCCTCGTGGACCGTCCCGACGGCGAGTCCCGCCGTCACCAGCAGCGTCAGCGCGTATCTCAGCATGCGATCATCGGCTCCGATATTGTGAAAAACCAGCTCCGGATCCTAGCACGACCGTAGCTGGCCCCTGGGCAGTAATCCGCTCAGAACAGAGGGGTTCTGGCATTTGGGGGTTCCCCGCGATCGAACCCTAGGGTATCATGCTGCACGGTTTGACGCGCCCGGTACTCGCGCTCGACCCACCAGGAGAGTTCCGTTTGATGACGAGAAGGTTCGCGCTTCCCTGCCTCGCCGCCGCCGTCGCGCTGACCGCGGCCTGTTCGGGCACCCCTGAGACCCCGCTCTCGCCGAGCGCCGCGACCGGCGCCTCGCTGGGCGTGAACGCGGACGGGTCCACGCTCAAGATCGACGCGCCGACGCTGACCTCGCCGGGCAACAGCGAGGTCCTCGAGACCCGCCGCCCGACATTCACGCTGACCAACGCCGTCTCGCCCTACCTCGACACGACGCTGGCGGGCGTGACCTACCGCCTGCAGCTCCTCTCGGCCGACGGCACCGTCCTCGACGAGCGGACGGTGACGCAGGGCTCGGGGACGACGAGCTACGAGGCCGACACCGACCTGGCCTACGCGACCGACTTCGGCTGGCGCGCACGCGCCGAAATCGACGACGCGTTCGGCCCGTGGTCGCCGATCATGTTCTTCCGCACGCCCGACCGGCCGCTCCCCGGCGGCACGCCGACCGGCACCGTCGGGCCCGCCCGCACGATCCCGTTCGACGAGGCCTACGCGATCATCCGCCGCATCTACGACGAGAAGCGGTTCAACATCGGCGGCAGCTCGAGCCGCGGGGAACGCAACCTGTACCTGGCGGCGGCGGTCGCGGCGCTCCACTACGGGCACCCGATCTATAACGCGGCCGGCCCCGACACGAACTGGTGCATCAAGGACGCGGGCGGCGGCCGTCCGCAGGCCGACGACGTGATCGTGATCTGCAGCACGCGTGACGCGTGGGACCTCGTGCTGAGCATCGGCGGCGACCACTACCACTGGGAGCCCGACTACATCGGCCGGCTCTCGAGCAGCCAGAACGTGTACGCGCCGCCGGTCGCGGCGCTCGGCGTGCTCAACTAGCCCGGACGCCTTCGCCCGCCGCCCCTCCCGCCGCCCGCCGCGGCGCGGAGGGGCGCCCCGGGCCCGACGCGGCCCACTCGCCCGAGCGCCCCCAAGTGTCCGAGCCATCCACCTTCTACAAGACGTTCTCCGAGAAGCAGCTGACCACCTACGGCGCGGGGCGCCGCGGGCGGATCGAGCAGCATCGCCTCGCCCTCCTGCACCGCTTCAAGCCCGCGCCAGGCCGCATGTTCGAGATCGGCCCCGGCCGCGGCACGCTCGCCGAGCAGGCGGTGGCGGCCGGCTGGACCTACACGGCCGTCGAGGCCAGCCCCATCCTCGTCGAGGTGCTCCGCGGCAAGGGCCTGGACGTCATCGAGTCGTGGACGCCCCCGATGCCGATGGACGACGAGTCGGCCGACGTGGTCTACGCCGACCAGGTGCTGGAGCACATGAGCGGCATCGACGCGGCCAGGCACTTCACGGCGGAGGCGCTGCGGACGCTGCGCCCCGGCGGCGTCTTCTTCGTGGTGGTCCCCGACTACCTCAAGGAGCGGACGTTCTTCTGGGACGTCGACTACACCCACAACTTCGTGACGACCGAGCGCCGCGTGAAGCAGCTCTTCGCGGACGGCGGGCTCGAGGTGCTGCACGTCGAGCGCGGCATCGGCCTGGCGACGGGCCTGCGCCGCGACCTGCTGGCCGCCGGCGCGCTCCTGGTGAACCTGCCGGGGGTCGACGCGCTGTCGCGCCACACCGGCACCGAGGAGCTGGTCTTCAAGATCCGGAAGAACCTCTTCGAGACGCTGACCTTCGTCGCGCGCAAGCCGGCGGGCCGCTGACGGCCGCCTCGTTCCCGCGCGGGCGATGACTGGAGGACGGGCGATGCTGGGCCGCGTGATGCGGTCGTGGTGGCTGCGGCTGGGCATCACCGCGGCGATCCTGCTCTACCTCGAGTCCCGCATCGACATGGCGGCCGCGGCGCGCGCCGTGCTGACGGTCAGCCGCCCCCACCTGGTCGCGGTCCTCGCGCTCGTCGCGCTCGACCGGTCGGTCATGATCCTCCGCTGGGTGCTGCTGCTGCGCGCCAGCGGCACGCCCATCGCCACCAAGTCCGCCGCCTGGATCTTCCTCGTCAGCTCGTTCGTGGGCAGCTTCCTGCCGGCGGGCGTGGGCGGGGACGCCGCGCGCGCGTGGACGCTGACCCAGCGCACGGCCCAGGGCAGCGAGGCCCTGGCCTCCGTCGCCGTCGACCGGCTGCTCGGCATCCTCTCGCTCGTGGCCATGGGCATCGCGGGGCTGGTCATGGTGGCCCCGGCCGGCGAGGCCGACTGGCGCGTGCCGGCGGCCGTCCTCATCCTCGCGGCCATCTGCCTCGGCGCGTTCTGGGCGGACCGGCTGGTCCGGGCGGTCGTGCCGGCGCACTGGCACGACGGCCCCGTGAGCCGGCGGCTCCTGAAGCTGAGCGACGCGGTCTCGCGCTACCGGGGCCGGGGTGGCGTCCTCGCGCACGTGATGGCCTGGTCGATCGTCGTGCAGGTGCTCCGCATCGGGCAGGCGTACCTGATCGGCCTCGGGCTGGGCATCACGGTGCCCTTCCGCTACTACCTGCTCTTCATGCCGATCGGCCTGCTCATGCTGCTGCTGCCCGTGTCGGTGAGCGGCTTCGGCCTGCCGCAGGGGGTGTTCGTGTGGCTGCTGCGGCCCCTCGGGGTGGCCGACGAGCGGTCGTTCGCGCTGTCGACCCTGATCGTGCTGACGGGCCTGGCCGGGAACCTCCCGGGCCTGGTGCTCTGGTTGCGGTCGCGCCGCTGAGCTGGCCAGCGCGGCGGAGGGCCGGCCATCCAGGGCGCCCCACGGCCCGTTCGGCCGAGCCGGGTGCCCACTCGCCCGGCCGACCTTTACCGCATGATGGAAAACCTGTAGAATCTAGGACTTAGATGGCACAGGTCTATGCAGCCAAGTACCTCGCGAAGGCCGCGCTCAGCGCCCCTCGCGACCTCGTCCGCGCCGCGGTGGCCAACTACAAGCCGCTGCACCCGACGGTCCTGATCTACCACTGCACCTTCGTCTGCGACGCGCGGTGCGAGATGTGCAGCAACTGGACCCGCGGGAACCGGAAGGAGGACATGAGCCTCGACCAGATCGAACGGGCGTTCAGCTCGCCGCTCTGGAAGGAGCTCGAGAACGCCAGCCTCTCGGGCGGGGAGCCGACCACGCGCAACGACATGGTCGACATCTGCCGGCTGATGATCGACAAGTTCCCGAAGCTGCGCAAGCTGACCATCAACACGACCGGCCTGACGCCGCACCGGGCCATCCCGATGCTGACGAAGGTGGTCGAGATGTGCACGGCGCGCGGCGTGATCTTCTCGATGCGCGTGTCGATCGACGGCGTCAACGAGATGCACGGCGACGTGCGGAACGTCCGCAACGCGTTCCAGAAGGCCGGCAAGACCATCGCCGCCATGAAGGAGCTGCAGAAGACCCACCGCTTCAACTTCGGGATCTCGTCGACGATCTTCTCCAAGAACCTCGAGGACGCCGACAACATCCTCGCCTGGGCGAAGAAGGAGAAGCTGGACATCGTCTTCAACATGGTCCGCTTCACCGAGGCGATGCTGGGCAACGCCGAGCTGGCCGACGGCATCAAGCCCATCGCCGTGGAAGAGGAGACGATGCGGCGGTTCTTCCTGGACCGCGTCCGCCAGGACCCGCTGCTCGACGGCCAGAACTACATCTACATGCACTACGCGGACATGATCGCGAACGGGTACCACCGCACGGCGCCCTGCCCGTTCCAGACCCAGGGCGTGATGCTGAACCCGAACGGCGACCTGTTCTTCTGCGAGAACAGCGACGTCGTGGGCAACGTGACCACGGAGGACCCGGAGGCCATCTACTTCCGCGACTCCGCGCAGGCGCACCGGCGCGACATCCGCGACCAGCAGTGCCCGACGTGCCTGAGCCCCTGCCAGATGAACGTGGCGGCCATCAAGCAGGTCGTGCCCTACGCGCGGTTCCTCGTCCGGGCGTCGATCGAGAAGCGCCGGACGTCCCACGCGCCGCCGCCCCCCGGCGCCTCGACCCCGGCCGCCGCGGCGGAAACGACGCACCTGTAGCCAGCGCCACGCGTCCCGCTGATCGGCATGAGCCGGTCCCTCGCCGCTCCCCTGCCCGCGATCCGCGGGCCGCACGCCACCCTCGTGGTCGGCGCGGCCCTCGTCACGGGCGTCGCCTACCTCGCGACGCTGCTCACGCTGACGACGCCCCAGGGCGCGGTGCTGAGCGTCCTGTCGCAGGCTCTGTTCGTCGTGCCGGGGGTCGTCATCCTCCGCGTCGCGCTCGGGGCGGGCCCCGGCTGGCTGCTGCCCGCGACCATCGGCCCCCTGCTGGGGGTGGCGCTCAGCAGCCTGGCGCTGCTCGGCCTCTGGATGGCCGGCGGGCGCGGCGCCTGGACCCTGGCGGCGGCGCCGGCCCTGACGACCCTGCTGGCGTGGCCCGCGGCGCGCGTGCGCGGCCGCTGGCACGCGGGCGTGAGCGAGGCCCTCGACGGGCCCGTGCTGGGCCTGCTGCTGCTCGTGGTGCCCCTGGTCGTCGCGCAGTCCTTCGCCCATGTCGGCGCGGACGTCGGCGACGGCACCGCGTACCGCGCCTACTTCACGGCCGACTACGTCTGGCGCCGGGCGGTCGTGGCGGAACTGGCCAAGGGCACGTTCCCGCCCGCCAACCCGTTCTACGTCGGCGACGCGCTCCACTATTACTGGCTCCCCCACCTGATCACGGCCGTGGAGTACCGGACCGTGGACCGGTCGCTGGGCCTCGATGCGCTGCTCCTGACGCGGTCGGTGCTGATGGACGCCCTCTTCGTGGCGTTCCTCTACGGCATCGCCCGGCAGGTCGCCAGGCCGGTCGCCGCGGCGGGAGGGGTCGTCTTCGCCCTGCTGTTCACGAGCTTCGAGGGCCTGTACGCCCTCTGGGAGCACTGGCGCATCGGCGCGCCCCTGGGCCTGGTGCGGTTCCTCAACATCGACGCGCTCGTCCGGTGGGAATGGGGCGCCATGCCGATCGACGGGCTGCACCGCGTGCTGATGTACCAGCCGCACCACGCCACGGGCTACGCGATGGGCCTGCTCGGCCTGCTGGCGATCGCGCGGCGGACGCGCCCGACCGACCCGATGGCCTTCGCGGTCGGCGGCACCCTGCTCGGCGCCAGCACCCTCATCAGCTCCTTCGCCGGGCTGATGTTCACGGCCATCGCCGCCGTGTACGAGGGCATCGGGGTCCTCCGCGCCCGCGACTGGTGGCGCGCCATGGTCCACATCGCCGCCGCGTCGCTGCCGCTCGCCCTGTCGGCGGCGGGCGTGACGGCGCTCGACTACGTCGACCCGGGCGGCGCGGTCCTGACCGTCGGCGTGAACCAGATCGCCCTCACGCACGCGTTCGCCGCGACGGCGCTCAGCTTCGGCCCGATGCTGCTCGTGGGCGGCGCGGGGGCGATTGCCGCCGCCAGGCGCCGCGAGACCGCGCTGCTCCCCTTCGTCGCGATCCTCGCGGTCAGCGCCATGTTCTACGTGTTCGTGGACGTCCGCGACCACCAGGACGTCTACGTGGGCTGGCGCGTCGGCCACCTCTCCTTCATGGCCCTCGGCGTGCTCGCCGCCTTCGGTTTCGGCCGCCTGCCCGCCCTCGCCCGCCCGCTGCGCTGGGCCGCGCTGGCGGCCATCGCGCTCACGGCGGCCGCGGCGGCCCCCACGCTCGCCATCGACCTCTACAACACGCAGGACGTCTCGAACCGCGAGATGGCCGCCGGCTTCCACTGGACGCTCGTGCTGACCCACGACGACGAGGACGCCCTGGCGTGGGTACGCGCGCACACGCCGCCCGACAGCGTCTTCCAGCTCGACGCGATGGCGCGGGGGGAGGACGGCTGGGCCTACCTGCCGGCCTTCGCCGAGCGCCGGATGGGTGTCGGGCTGCCGATCTCGATGGTGCCGCTCCGGAAGTACGAGGAGGGCTCGCGGCGGGCCCGCTGGATGTTCGAGTCGGCGGACGTCGCCGACGTCGTGCGGGTCGCCAGCCGGAACGGGATCGACTACCTCTTCATCGGCCCGCCAGAGCGGGCGGCGCACCCCGGCGTGGAGGCCCGCTTCGACCAGGTGCCCGGGCTGCTTCGCCTCGTCTACCGGAACCCCTCAATCTCGATCTACGAGGTCGCGCGAACGGCAACGCCCTAGCGCTGGGGCTTCCTCGGGTTCCTCAGGTTCCTCGAGTTCCTTGAGTTCCTCTGGTTCCTGCTCCAGCGAGCCGCGAGGCGGCGACTCCCAACGAGTCGCGAAGCGACGAGGCCCAACGAGTCGCGAAGCGACGAGGCCCAACGAGCCGCGGAGCGGCGAGGCCTAACGAGCCGCGAAGCGGCGAGGCCCTACTTCCGGCAGAAGGCCATGAGGTGCCAGCCGAGCGGCCGGACCAGGGCCGTCGGGAGGGCGTTGAAGGTCCCGACGAAGCAGGTGTTGAAGAGCAGGCCCTTCCAGCCCTTGTGCAGCCGCGACTTCACCGGGAAGCGCTCGGGGACGATCTCGACCGCGGCGAACGGCGCGAGCAGCGCCCGGAACTCGCCGATCGAGTACTTCTTCAGGACGGGCGCATCCTCGTGCTCGAGCGGCACTTTCATGACCTTCGACATCGCGTTCAGCCACGACACGCGGTTGTAGACCATGAAGATCGCCTGGCCGCCGGGCTTGAGCACCCGGTGGCACTCGCGGATGAGCGCGGGTGCGTCGGCCGTGTACTGCACCACGCCGTGGCCATAGACCACGTCGAACGTCTCGTCCGGATACGGCAGCGCCTCGCCGTTGCCCGTCCGCAGCTCGTCGGCGGTCGCGCCGTGGAGCTCGAAGTTCCGGCGGGCCAGGTCGATCGCCGTGGTCGACAGGTCGATCCCCGTCACACGGGCGCCGCCCCGGGCGAAGCGCACCAGGTCGGTCCCGATGCCGCAGCCGACCTCGAGGAGGCGGCGGTCGCGGAACCCGCCCTCGAAGTCCACGAGCCGCGGGAGGTAATGCAGCTTGTCGAACCGGTAGTCGGCGAGGTCGTCGAAGAACTCGCGGGTCCCGACCGGGTGGTCGGTCATCTCCAGGTCGTGGATGCGGGCGTTCCAGTACTGTTCTATGCGGGCGATCACGATGCCGCCTATCGTACAATGAACGGTTGATGCTCCG
Organism: Vicinamibacterales bacterium; assembly: GCA_050250645.1. Lineage (GTDB taxonomy): Bacteria > Acidobacteriota > Vicinamibacteria > Vicinamibacterales > UBA2999 > JBFWVR01. The sequence goes on along the minus strand of JBFWOG010000001.1, from coordinate 264,056 downwards.
CGACCTTCGTCGCCTGGCGGACTCCCGCTTCGACCTGCTGGTCGTCGGCAGCGGCGTCTATGGGGCCATCGCCGCGTGGGACGCGGCGATGCGCGGCCTCTCGGTCGCCCTCATCGACAAGGGCGACTTCGGCGGCGCGACCTCGGCGAACAGCCTCAAGACGCTGCACGGCGGCCTCCGGTCGCTGCAGGCGATGAACCTGCGGCAGATGCGGCTCTTCATCCGCGAGCGCCGCGCGCTGGCCCGCATCGCACCCCACCTGGTCCGGCCGCTCCCCTTCATCGTGCCGACCTACCGTCGCCCCGCGAAGAGCAAGTCGCTCTTCCGCGTCGCCCTGGCGCTCAACGACCTGATCGCGGCGGACCGGAACGCCGGCATCGACGACCCGGGGCTCCGGCTGCCCGCCGGGCATGTCGTGTCGCGGGAGGAATGCCTGCGGCTCAACCCGGTCGTCGACCCGGCGGGCGTGACCGGCGGCGCGGTCTGGCACGACTACCAGATGCGGAGCGCGGACCGCCTGAACCTCGCCTTCGTCCAGGGCGCCGCGGAGCACGGCGCCGTGGTGGCCAACTACGTCCGGGCGGACCGGTTCCTGCTCGACGGCACCCGGATCGTGGGCGCGAGCGTCGAGGACACGCTGGGGGGCGAGGCCTTCGACATCCAGGCCGGAGCGGTCCTCAACGCCGCCGGCCCCTGGGCGGCGGGCCTGCTGGCCACGCTCCCGGGCGGCGACGCGGGCACGCCGGGCCCGCGCCTGTCGCGCGCGATGAACCTGGTCGTCCGCCAGTCCGTCACGAGCCACGCCTGCGGCGGCCTCGCCGACGGCCGGTTCCTGTTCCTCGTCCCGTGGGGCGACGTGTCGATGCTGGGCACCAGCCACGACGTGCACGAGGACGGCGCCGACCGGCTGGCGGTCACCCGCTGGGACATCGAGGCCTTCCTGGCGGACGCGCGCACGGCCTTCCCGCACGCCGCCCTGACGGCCGCCGACGTGCGGCTGGTGCACCGGGGCCTGCTGCCCATGGTGTCAGGCGAGGGAACCCACGTGCAGCTGCTGCGCGAGAGCACGGTCATCGACCACCGCCGGCAGGGCATCCAGGGCCTCGTCTCGATGTTCGGGGTCCGCTACACGACCGCCCGCCAGACGGCGGCGCACGCCGTGAGCGCGATCTTCCGCTCGATCGGCGCCCGTGTGCCCCCGCCCTGCCGCACCGCCACGACGGCCGTGCACGGCGGCGCCATCGCCAACGTGGCCTCGTTCCTCCGCGCCGTTGAGCTCCGCCGCATCGAGGGCGTGCCGCCGGAGTCGCTGGTGCGGCTGGCGACCACCTACGGGACCCAGTACGACCGCATCCTGGAGATCATCCGCGACGCCCCCGAGACCGCCGCGCCGCTCGGGGCCGGCTGCCCGGTGACCGGCGCCGAGGTCCTGCACGCCATCCGCGCCGAGAGCGCCATCACGCTGGCCGACATCCTCCTCCGCCGCACGGCAGCCGGCGCCGCCGGCCATCCCGGCGACGACGCCCTCGCCCGCGCCGCGGCCATCGCCGCCCCCCTGCTCGGCTGGGACGAGGCCCGGGCGCGCCACGAGATCACGAGCGTGGTGAAGGGATACGGGTGGGAAGGGAAAGCAGATCCTGAGTAATCCAGAATCAAGAATTAAGAATCAAGAAAGGGGGCGACGGGGAACCCGAGCCGCCCACTCTTGTTCCTTGTTTCTTGATTCTTAATTCTTGATTCTCGATTACTCATCGCAAGTGCCGAGAGGCCCAGTGCTCGAACACCATCAGCGGGAAGAGGGTGTGGGCGTGGTTCTCGCGGCCGGCGACGTGTTCGTCCACGAGTCGCGTGACCTCGCGGGGCTCGAAGAGGCCGCGGCGGCCGACGCGGGCCGGTGACAGCAGGTCGCGCATCAGCGGCTCGAGCTCGCGGCGCAGCCAGTTCTTCATCGGGATGCTGAAGCCCTGCTTGCGGCGGTCGAGGATGCCGTCGGGAACCAGCCCGCGCACCGCCTCCTTCAGCACCCACTTGCGCTCGCCGTTCCGGACCTTGAGCGACCCCGGCATCGAGAACGCCAGCTCCATGACGTCCACGTCGAGGAACGGCGCCCGCGTCTCGAGCGAGGCGGCCATGCTCATCCGGTCCACCTTCACCAGGATGTCGTCGGCCAGGTAGATCGAGAGGTCGGCGTAGAGCTGCCGGTTGAGCCACTCGTCGTGGCTGAAGCGCCGGAGGGCGTCGCGCACGGGCTGGTAGACCTCCGAGCCCGTCAGCAGCGTTCGGAGGCCGTGCGTGTAGAGCCGCGCGCGGCTGCGTGACCCCATGTAGGTCATCCAGCGGTAGTGGCCGATGTCGGCCGGCGCGCTCGCCGCGCCCTGGACGAACCGCTTCAGCGAGTTGACGAGGCCCTTCTTCTGTCCCGTCGGGGGCACCGCCGCCGCGACCGCCGCCGCCACGGGCAGCAGCGCCTGCCCGATCCGGCCCATCCGCTCGGCCGCGGCCTGCGCCTCGTACGCGTCGTAGCCGCCGAACAGCTCGTCGCCGCCGTCACCCGACAGGGCCACCGTCACGTGCTCCCGCGCCAGCTTCGACACCATGTAGGTCGGGAACATCGAGACGTCGGCGAACGGCTCGTCGAGGTGGGTGACCAGGCCGTCGAACAGGTCGCCGATGGCCGGCGACACCACCCGCTCCCGGTGGTTCGTGCCGAACAGCTCCGCGACCTCGCGCGCATACGGCAGCTCGTTGTAGCTCCCGTCGTCGAAACCCATGCTGAACGTGTTCACGGGCCGCGACGTCGCCTGGCTCATGAAGGCGACGATGGTGCTCGAGTCCACGCCGCCCGACAGGAACGCCCCGAGCGGCACGTCGGACATCATCTGGCTGACGACGGCGCGACGGACGGTCTCGCGCACGGCCTCGACCGCCTCGCCGTCCGTCCAGGCCCGCGGCGCCACCGCGGCCGCGTCCCAGTAGCGGTGCACCGACGCGACGCCGTCCTGGTAGCGCAGGAAGTGGGCCGGCGGGACCTTCTGGACGCCGGCAATCATCGTGCGGGGCGCCAGGACGTACTCGTAGGTGAGGAACTGGTCCAGCGCCTCCGGGTCGAGCGCGCGCCCGAGCTCGGGCCGCGCGAGCAGCGCCTTCATCTCCGAGCCGAAGAGGAGGCCGCGCGGCGTCTGGCTCCAGAAGAGCGGCTTCTCCCCCGCCCGGTCCCGGGCCAGCAGCAGCGTCCGCGTCCGGGCGTCCCACAGCGCGACGGCGAACATCCCCCGCAGCCGGGCGAACACGTCCGCGCCCCACTCCTCGTAGCCGTGGACGATGACCTCCACGTCCGAGTGGCTGCGGAAGACGTGCCCCTTCGCGGCGAGCTCGTCGCGCAGCGCCGCGTGGTTGTAGATCTCGCCGTTGGTGACGAGGTGCACCTCGCCGGTCTCGTTGGTGAACGGCTGCTGGCCGGTCGCGAGGTCGATGATCGACAGGCGCCGCATGCCGAGCCCCACGCCCGGGAGCACGACGAGCCCCTCGTCATCGGGCCCGCGGTGGACCAGGGTCCCCACCATGGCGGCGAGGTCCTCCGGCGGGACCGGCCGCGCGAGATCGGCCTCCACGAGGCCCGCGATGCCGCACATGGCTAGTGTCCCGCCGCCTGGCCCGCGGCGTCGCGCCGGTCGCGCAGCACCTTGGCCGGGATCCCCGCCGCGATCGCGTACGCCGGCACCTCGCCCACGACCACCGCGCCGGCGCCGATGATGGCGTCGCGACCCACCCGCGATCCGTCGGTGACGACGACGTGGGTGCCGAGCCAGACGTTGTCGTCCACCTCGATGCCCCGCGCCGTCCGCCCCTGCAGCAGCACCGGGATGTCGACGCGGTCGTACAGGTGGTCGCCGCCGACCAGGTAGGTGTAGGCGGCCATCAGGATGTGTTTGCCCACCCGGACACGGGAGGCGGAGAAAATCTCGCAGTTGAACCCGAGGTTGGCGTGGTCGTCGATGACGATGTCGCCGTTCTTGCAGCTCAGGATGGTGTTGCGCCCGACGAAGACGCCGTTGCCGACCTCGATGCCCCGGTTGTCGGTCCCCTTCGCGTCGAGGCAGCAGCCGTCGTCGATCACGACGTTGTCGCCGATCACGATCTTGTGGGGATGCCGCAGCGTGACGTTGACGCCGAAGACGACGTTGCGGCCGACACGGCCGAGCACCAGGGGATAGAGCTTCGAGCGCAGGAAGAGCCCGAGGGCGCCGGGCACCCAGGAACTGAGGAGCGTCACGAGCTCGAAGGCGACGAGGGGGCCGAGCCCGGGGCGGCCGATCACCAGGTCACGGTACTTGTCGACCTTCGACTTGCCCTCGTCGAAGAGCTCCTGCTGGATGACCGTGATGCGCGGGTCGTGCTCGCGGGGCGCGCCCTTCGCCATCAGGCTTCGACCGCCGCGGGATCGGGGGTCTGCCGGATCTCGCGGATGACGTAGATCGGCTTGCTCTGCGACTCGTAGTAGGTGCGCGTCAGCAGCTCCGCCATCAACCCGAAGGTCACGAGCTGGACGCCGATGAAGAGCAGCATGACGCCGAGCAGGAGCAGCGGCCGGTCCGCGATGGCCTGCCGCTCGAACAGCCGCACCCAGCCCAGGTAGCCCGTGATGATGCCGCCGAGCCCGCCGGCCAGCAGCCCCACGAGGCCGAAGATGTGCAGCGGCCGCGTCGAGTAGCTCAGGAGGAACTTGACGGTCGCCAGGTCGAGCACCACCCGCACGGTGCGCGACAGGCCGTACTTCGTCGTGCCCGCGCGCCGCGCGCGGTGGTTCACGACCACCTCGGCGATGCTCACGCCCATCTGGCTGGCGATGGCCGGGAGGAACCGGTGCATCTCGCCGTAGAGCCTGAGCGGCTTCACCACCTCCGCCCGGAACACCTTGAGCGAACACCCGTAGTCGTGCAGCGCGACGCCGGTCGCCCAGGAGATCAGCCGGTTCGCGATCACCGACGGCACGCGCCGCGTGATGAAGGTGTCCTTCCGGTCCTTCCGCCAGCCGCAGACGATGTCGTAGCCCTGCTCGAGGAGGGCCACCATCGCCGGGATGTCCGCCGGGTCGTTCTGCAGGTCGCCGTCCGAGGTGACCACGTAGCGGCCGCGCGCGTACGCGAAGCCGGCCGCGAACGCGGCGGTCTGGCCGAAATTGCGCCGGAACCGGATCACGCGCAGGCGGGCATCCGCGGCCTGGAAGGCCGCCAGCTGCGCAAACGTGTCGTCAGTGCTCCCGTCGTCCACGACGATGAGCTCGTAGCTGCGGCCGTAGCGGCCGAGCGTGGTGGTGAGCTCCTCGTAGAGCGGCGCGATGTTCGGCGACTCGTTGCGGACGGGGATGACGATAGATAGCTCGGGAGTCATCGAGCGCAAGAATCACGCCATTATACCCGAGCCCACGGCAGGTGCCAGCGCTTCCGGATCCCCGCGGTCCCGGGATCCCCGCACCCGGCTGGGTGCCGGACACGAGGATCCCGGAGCCGCCGGGCGCAGCGGCGCTAGCCGCCGAACCGCACGGTGAGCGTCGCGAGGTAGTGGAAGCCGCCCAGGTCGAGCTTCGGGCCGAGGAAGTCGTCCGAGAGATCCGCTTCCGCCTTCTGGTAGCGCACTTCCCCGCCGAAGGCCAGCGGCCCGGCCGGGATGCGCAGCCCGAACACGGCCACGGGCCCGACGGCGTTGCCCTTCGCCACGTAGCTGTCGCGGAAGACGGGCAGCCCGACCGGGTCCGAGAAGTCGATGAAGTCGCCCGTCTCGGTGTAGCGGTAGTTGACCACCGCGATCCCACCGCCGACGTAGGGCTCGAACGCGCCGTTGCGGCCGAACGGCAGGATGCGCACGGTCGCGCTCATCGGCACCGTGCGCAGCTTGAAGTCCTGCTCGATCTCCGAGCCGTCGGGGCGGACGTAGTCGCGGTAGATCGACGGCACCGTCCGCGTCGTGAACCCGACGCCCGCGCCCGCCTCGAGGAAGTCGCCAATCGGCAGGACCCACTCGGCGCCGAGCGAGCCGGTACTGAAGTCGCTCACGTCGAAGGTGTAGATCGAGCGGTTGACGGTGATGGCGTCCCCGTCGACGCGGCCGTCCTCGCCGCGGACGGCGAAGAAGCCGGCGGACAACGTGACCGCCTGCTGGGCCGATGCGGTGTCAGCGGCCAGCAGGCTGACCGCCAGCACGGACGCGGCCGTCCACATCAGTCGTGATCTCATGGGGCCTCCGGGCCCAGGCAGGAATGGCATCATGCCCCTCCCATGAAGCACGGATGATGCCAAGCACGCCATGGGCCGGAAACCCGCGCCGCGCGGGCCGATACGGGCGGCGCCCGGGGCGCCGCACGCCCGGCGTGTGTCACGCGCCGGGGAGGAGTGTCCTGTCCGAGGGACGACCGGCGCCGCCCGCGATCACCGCGAGCATCTGGTCGTGCAGGTGGCCATTCGAGGCCAGGATGTGCCCATCGTCGGGCCGCCAGGCGCCGCCGTCCATGCCGGTGACGCGCCCGCCCGCCTCCTGGAGGATCAGGGCCGCGGCGGCGGTGTCCCAGGGCTTGAGCCGCTGCTCCCAGAATCCGTCCATCCGTCCCGCCGCGATCCAGCAGATGTCGATCGCCGCGGAGCCCAGGCGCCGGACCGCGCGCGCGCGCCCGGTGAAGCGGGCGAACACCTCGATGATCTCGTCGAGCGTCTGGTGCACGTTGTAGGGAAAGCCGGTGACGAGCATCGCGTCGACGAGGTCGGTGGTGCCGCTCACCGCCAGCGGCTGCCCGTTGAGCCACGCGCCGACGCCCCGCTCCGCGGTGAACAGCTCGCGGTGGCTCGGGTCGTAGACGGCGCCGACCGTCGCGACGCCGTCGATCTCGAGCGCGAGCGAGGCGCAGAAGAGCGGCAGGCCGTGCGCGTAGTTGGTGGTGCCGTCGAGGGGGTCGAAGACCCAGCGGTGTGACGCGCCGGTGAGCGCGTCGTCGAGTTCCTCCGCCAGCACGTCATGGCCGGGGAAGCGCTCGGCCACCATCGCGCGGAACATCCGCTCGACCGCGACGTCGACCTCCGTGACGAGGTCGATGGTGCCCTTCTTGCGGACGCCGACATCCGAGCGGAAGCGCGCGAGCTGCATCTCGCCGGCGCGGACGACGGCCTCGACGGCGGTGGCCAGGAAGCGGGGGTCGGGCGGCACGAGCGTCAGGCGGGACCGGCGTCGGGCCGTGGGACCTTCTTGACCATGTGGATCTCCATGCCGCCGCCCTCGACGCGCTCGAGGACGACCTCGTCCATGAAGTTCCGGATCAGGAAGATGCCGCGGCCGCTCGACTTCATGATGTTCTCGGGGGCCAGCGGGTCGGCGAGATCGCCGGGGTCGAAACCGTCGCCCTGGTCGCGCACGCGGATGACGAGCTCCTCCGGCTGGTGGGACGGGAACGGGGAGAACTCGACCACGACGCGCTTGGACTCGTCGTGCTGGTTGCCGTGCTTGATGGCGTTGATGACGGACTCGCGCACGGCCACGCTGACCCAGTGCAGCTGGTCTTCATCCAGGCCCGCGAGGCGGCAGATGTGGTCACCCACGACCTGGACGAAGTCCAGCATGTCGAAGGCGCTCGCGAACTCGAGGCGGACGACGTGCGAGTGGGTCATGCGACCCTGGAGCGGACTCCTACCGCGCGGGACATGATCGCCTTTCGTCGGGGAGGCGCGTGATCCCCACCGCGGGATCCCGCCCGATCGGCGCCGGCCATGCCGGTCCAGTCGGTTTCATCCATTAGTATAGTGAAATCATGCGCGTGGCGCACGCAATCGTCGTCCAGCAGGCCGCGAGTCTTCGCGGCACCCTCCGTGTCCCCGGCGACAAGTCGATCTCGCATCGCTATGCCCTGCTGTCGGCGATCGCCGACGGCGCCTCCACGGTCGCGAACTACTCCTCGGGCGCGGACTGCGCGTCCACGCTGGCGTGCCTGGCCGCCCTCGGGGTGCCCGTCACGCGCCAGCCGGCGCCCGTCCCCGGCGACGGGGATCTCGTCCACATCGGCGGGCGCGGCCCACGCGGGCTGCGCCAGGCGCCGGGGCCCGTCGACTGCGGCAACTCGGGGACAACCATGCGCCTGCTGGCCGGGCTCCTCGCGGCCCACCCGTTCCGTACCGTGCTCGTCGGCGACGCCTCGCTGAGCCGCCGGCCCATGGGGCGCGTCATCGCCCCCCTCGTCGCCATGGGCGCCGCCGCCACGGCCGCGGCAGGCGACCGGCCGCCGGTGACGATCGACGGCGGCCCCCTCCACGGGATCGACTACACGCCCCCGGTGCCGAGCGCGCAGCTCAAGTCCGCCGTCCTGCTCGCGGGCCTCCACGCGAGCGGCGACACGCGCGTGATCGAGCCGGCGGCCACACGAGATCATACGGAGCGCGCGCTCCGCGCGTTCGGCGCGCGGCTCGCGGTGGACGGCCTCGCCATCACCCTGCCCGGTGGGCAGCGCCTGGCGGGCGGCCACCGCACCGTGCCGGGCGACCTGTCGTCCGCCGCGTTCTTCGCGGCCGCCGCCGCGGCCCTGCCCGGGTCGGACGTGGAGATCACCGGTGTCGGGCTGAACCCGACGCGCGCCGGCATCCTGGCGCTGCTCCGGCGCTTCGGGGCCGAGGTCACGTCCACGGTGGCCGACGAGGCCGACGGCGAGCCCGTCGGCGCCCTGCGCGTGCGCGGACACGGGCTCGGCAGCCTGACGATCACGCCCGCCGAGGTGCCGGACGTCATCGACGAGCTGCCCGTGCTCGCCGCGATGGCCACCGCCGGCGGCGAGATCCACGTGACCGGCGCCGGCGAGCTGCGCGTCAAGGAGAGCGACCGCATCACGGCCCTCGTCGAGGGCCTCCGGGCGCTCGGGGCCGACGCCGAGGAACTGCCCGACGGCTTCCACGTGCGCGGCGCGCGGCCCCTCCGGGGCGGCACGGCCGACGCGCGGGGCGACCACCGGCTGGCCATGGCGTTCACGGTCGCCGCCCTCGCGGCCGCGGGGCCCTCGACCATCACGGGCGCGGACGTGGTGGACGTCTCCTACCCCTCGTTCTTCGACGACCTCGGGCGGCTGCGCGCGTGAGATCCGACAAGGTCTACCTCGTGGGCTTCATGGGCGCCGGCAAGAGCACGGCCGCGCGCGCCCTGGGCCGCCGCCTCGACTGGCAGGTCGAGGACATCGACGAGCGCATCGAGCGGCGTGAGCGGCGCGACATCCCGGCGATCTTCCGCCAGGACGGCGAGCCCTACTTCCGCGCGCTCGAGCGCGAGGAACTCGTCGCGCTCCTGCCCACGCGGGGGGCCGTGGTGGCCACCGGCGGCGGCACCGTGATGTCGCCCGCCAACATGGAGCTGATGCTGCGCGACGGCTCGGTCGTCTGGCTGGACGCGCCGTTCGCGACGGTCCTCGAGCGGGTCCCGGTCGACGGCCGCCGCCCGCTCGCCGCGGACCGGGCCGAGATGGAACGGCTCTATAATCAACGCCTTCCGGCCTACCAGCAGGCCCACCTGCGGGTGGACGCCGGGCGCGGGTCGGTCGAGGACGTGGTGGATCAGATCGTGGAGTGGCTGGGGGCCTGATGCGGTATCTCGTGGTGAGCGACATCCACGCCAACCTGGAGGCGCTCGAGATGGTGCTGGCCGACGCGGCCGGCGCCCGGTACGACCGGCTCCTCGTGCTCGGCGACCTCGTGGGCTACGGCGCCGATCCCAACAAGGTCGTCGAGCGCGTCCGCGCCCTCGCCCCCTACGCGATCATCCGCGGCAACCACGACAAGGTCGGCTCCGGCCTCGAGAGCCCGGAGGGCTTCAACGCCGTCGCCCGCAGCGCCATCCGCTGGACGCTCGAGACCCTCACCCCGGCGAACCGCGAGTGGCTGGCCGCGCTCCCGATCGGGCCGCGCCAGGTGGACGACCTCATCGAGATATGCCACGGCACCCCCTTCGACGAGGACGCGTACGTCTTCGACGACCTCGACGCGCTCCGGGCCATCCAGGCCATGAGCCGGTCGCTCTGCCTCTTCGGGCACACGCACGTGCAGATCGGGTACCGCGTCGCCGAGCAGCAGTTCGCCATGACGACCGCCGCCGAGACGCGCCCGCTGTCGGTGACCTTCGGCGACACGGCGCGCCACCTGGTCAACCCGGGGTCGGTGGGCCAGCCGCGCGACGGCGACCCGCGCGCGGGCTACGCCGTCGTCGACACCGACACCCGCCAGATCACGCTGTACCGCGTGGAGTATCCCATCCACGCCGCGCAGCAGCGCATCCTCCAGGAGGGCCTGCCCGAGATGCTCGCCCAGCGCCTGTCGGTGGGCCGCTAGGGCCACAGACGGCACGGATGACACAGATCCGCAGATAGACGCAGATGCGCAGATGAGAACGCCAGGAACCCCTGGAACCTCAGGAACCCAGGGGATCCGAGGAACCTGGTTCCCGGCTACTCGACCACCAGGCGGATGATGCCGTCGCGCTTGTTCAGGACGTAGAGTTCCCCCTTCGCCCCCACGCCCAGCCTGAGGTCCGCCCGCGAGGCCGGCGCGCGGCCCTGCGCGCTGTTCTTCTGCCGTATCAGCTGCAGGAGCGTCTTCGGCGTCCCACCGTCGTTGAAGAGCACGCGCCGGATGGCGTCCTGACCGCCCTCGGGCAGGTGGTCGGCGTCGACCCAGAACACTTCCCCACTCGGGTTGTCGCCGAAGACGAGCTTGTTGGCGAGCGCCGGCACCGTCGTCTGCCTGAGGACGTACACGCCCGTCACGGCGGCCCGCCGGAGGAGCGGATCGGTGTGGTCGAACTCGACCACCGGCCAGGTCAGCCCCGCCTCGCCCCGCTGGTTCTCGAGCCCCACCGCCCTCGACCCGTAGGTGAAGCTCCCCTCCCAGCGATTCCATCCGAGGTTCGCGCCCGCGGTCACCGGGCTGACCTCCTCGACGATGTTCTGGCCGATGTCGGCGACGTACATCGTCCCCGTCCGCGCGTCCCACGAGAAGCGCTGCGGGTTGCGCACGCCGTAGGCGTAGATCTCACCGCGCGTGTCGTCCCGGCCGTCGGCGGCGAACGGGTTGGACGCGGGCACGCCGTACTTCCCGTTCGCGCCGTCGCGGCCCAGCGGGTCGATCCGGAGGATCTTGCCGAAGACGGACGCGAGGTTCTGCGCGCTGTTGTAGCGGTCGCCGCCCGCGCCGCCGTCGGCCACGCCGACGTAGAGCAGGCCGAATTCCGCGCTGCCGGGCGCCGCCAGCGGGTTGAACCCGATCTGGCCGCCGTTGTGGTTCGAGAACGGCTGCGCCAGGCGGAACAACTCGCGCGGCGGGCCGCCGTCGTACACGGCGGCGCCCGGGGCCCTCGCCGTCCACTCGAGGAGCACCGTGTCGTGCGTGTGGCCCTCGCCGTCGGCCGGGAAGTCGGCCGCGGACGCCATGTTGGCGGTGTCGGTGTAGGTGTAGAACCGGCCGAAGCCCGGGGTGCTGGGCACGGCGAACTGCGGGTGGAACGCGATGCTCTGGACGCCGCGCTCCGAGCCGCCCGCCTGGACGCGGACACCCCAGTCCGGCGCGTCGATGTCGAGGTACTTCGTGACGCGCGCGCCGTCGCGGCTGATGGCGTAGAGGCCGCCGCGCATGGTGCTGACGAACAGCCGGCCCGTGCCGGGCTCGTCCACCAGCGTCATCAGGCGGGGCGCCTCGCCCGCCTCGTCGGGAATCGTGGCGAACTCACGGACGTTGACCACGATCGCGCCGTCGGCGGCCGCGATCGGCGGGAAGGGGTCGCTCGTGCCCTGCCCCTGGCACAGGCCGGGTGAGCCGAGCAGCACGACAGCCAGCAGCACGCGAATCGTCATGCAGGGAAGCCTAGCACCACCCGGGCTCCCCGCGCGCCCCGCGCGCGGCGGGCTAGGCGCCCGGCGCCGCGGGCTTGTCGGCGGCCTCGGCCGCGCGCTTCGCCCGGGACTCGCGGCGGCGGAGTTCCGCGGCGTAGGCGTCGCGCGCCGCGCGCCCGCCGAGGACCCAGCCGAGGACGACGCCGATGAGCATCACGACCGGGATGTAGATGAAGTGCCCGGCGGTCATGTCGCCCACTAGCGGTTCCCCTGCTCCAGGTCCTTGAGCTCGGCCTCCACCTTGGTGAGCCGGCGGGCCACCGTCCAGACGTAGCCCAGGATCGCGATCCAGGCGAAACCGTAGGCGGCCGCGACCATCGTGGGCGCCGGCATCTGCTCCTCCGGCGGCACCTCGGTCATGGGGACGAACTCGTTCTGCTGCTCGGCGGCCGGCTGCGCGGCCGCGAGGGGCGCGACGCCGGCGGCCCCGGCCAGCAGCGTGACGACGGCGACGATTCGAATGACTCGCATCAGGCCTCATCCGCAGCGAGGTAGAGGGCCTCGACCCTCGCCTGCTGCTCCTCCAGTTGGGCGCGCATCGACAGGAGCGCGAGATACAGGATCAGGAACGCGATGCCGCAGTACCAGAACGGCCCCGCCATCTCGGCCGGCAGGGTCGGGATGACGGAGGTCTGCGGGTGGAGCGTCCGCCACACGTTGACCGAGATGTAGATGAACGGCGCGGTCGCCATGCCGAAGAGCGCCATGCCCGCCGACAGCTTGTCGGACCCCGGGCCGCCGAAGCGGCGCAGCAGCATGTAGGCGACGAACACCATCCAGAGCAGCAGCGTGGACGTGAGCCGGACGTCCCACACCCACCACACGCCCCAGGCCTTGCGGCCCCAGATCGGGCCGGTCACCAGCGTGATGGCCCCGAAGAGGACGACGAGCTCGGCCGCCGCGACCGCCCAGTGGTCGGCCTTCGGGCGCTTCATCAGCAGGAAGCCGATGCTCGCCACGCCGCAGACGATCGCCGACGACAGGGTCAGGATCGCCGAGGGCACGTGGAAGTAGATGATCTTGTAGACGAGGCCCATGGTCGCCTCGTTGGGCGCGGCCACGATCAGGAAGGGGGCCGACGAGAACATCCCGATGGCGACGAGGAGCATCAGGAGCCTGAGCTTGCGTAGCATGGGGCGGCTTACTCCGTCATGAGCGGTTCGAAGGTCCAGAGCGACAGGGTCACGAACACGACGTCGAAGAACCCGAGGAGCGAAATCCAGAACTGCGCCATCGCCACGTCCGGCACGCCCTGGAAGAGCGCCGCGGTGCCGCGGACGCCTGCAATGATTACCGGAACGGTAATCGGATACAACAGGATCGGCAGCATCACGTCGCGGCTGCGCGTACGGCCCAGCATCGCGGCGAAGAGCGTCCCCACGGCCGCATAGCCGAGCGTGCCCGTCAGGAGCAGCGCCAGCAGCAGCCACGGGTGCCCCAGGACCGGCGCCTGGAAGAAGAGCGCGATGAGCGGCACCAGGATCGCCTCGGTGAGGCCCATCAGCAGCAGGATGCCGAGGAGCTTCCCCACGTAGATCGCCGGCCTGTCGCTCGGCGCCAGCAGCAGCGCCCGCAGCGTCTCGGTCTGCCGCTCCCGGTCGAACACCCGCCCGAGCGCCAGCGTCCCGGAGAACGCGATCGCGATCCACAGGATGGCCGCCGCCACGTCGTCGAGCGCCTCGCCCTCCTTCACGAGCGCGAAGGCGAAGACCAGCACGCAGGACACGGCGAAGAACAGCGTCGTGTACAGCAGCTCGCGGCTCCGGACCTCCACGGTCAGGTCCTTGCGGACGACGAGCAGGGCGACCCGGAAGAACGTGCTCATGGCGCGGCGATGATCTCGTGATACCGGCGGCGCAGGCCGACGCTCGCCTGGTCGGTGCCGACGATGCGGCCGCCGCGCAGGAAGATCACGCGGCTCAGCACGCCGTCGACGACGTCGAGGTCGTGCGTGGCGATGATGACGATGCACCCGTCCCGCTGGAGGCCCCGAAGCCGCGCCACCAGGGCCGCGGTCGACGCCTGGTCGAGGCCGGTGAACGGCTCGTCGAGCAGCAGCAGGCGCGGCTGGTGCAGCAGCGCCCGCTCGAGCGCCACCCGCTGCCGCATGCCCCGCGAGTACCCCTGCACCTGGTCGTCCGCCCGGGACGAGAGGGCGGCGTGCTCGAGACCCGCGGCCACCCGCCCCTCCGGGTCGGGGACGCCGTAGAGGCGCGCGAAGAACAGGAGGTTCTCGCGGGCCGTGAGCTCCGGGTAGAGGTAGAGATCGTGCCCGAGCAGGCCCAGCCGCCCCCGGAGCGCGGCACCGGCCTCCTCGGCCGTCCGCCCCCCGTACTCGACCCGGCCGTCGGACGGCGCGAGCAGCGTCGCGAGGATCGACAGCAGCGTGGACTTGCCCGCGCCGTTCGGGCCGAGCAGGCCGACGATCTCCCCCGCGTCGGCCGTGAAGCTGATGCGCGCGAGCGCCTTCCGCCGGCCGAAGTTGCGGCCGACGCCGACCGCCGCCACGCGAGTGAAGTCCAGGCTCACGCCGCCTGGTCCTGGCCGGGCTCGGCCAGGCCGTCGAGCTCGCCCAGCACGCGCTCGAGCGCGGCCATGAGCGCCTGCCGCCGCGCCTCGTAGCGCGCCGGCTCGACCCGCCCGCGCGCCCGCTGGCGCTCGAGCTCGACGAGGTCGGCGTAGAGCTTCTCGCGCCGGGCGCGGAGGCGATCGGCCGCGCCCGCGCGGGCCGGGGCGCCGGTGAAGGCGAGCCAGAACCCGCCGAGGAGCAGCAGCGCCGCCAGCGCCAGGCCGACGTTGCGCATCGTGGTGCTGTGGTGCGGCAGGCCCGTCAGCTCCAGCACCAGGGGGTCGCCGGCATTCAGGCGGCCGCCGGTCCCCATGATGAAGGGCGTGCCCCCGGCGCTGGCGTCCTGGTGCGCGGTGAACTGCGCCGACGTCAGGTGCACCTCCCCCACCTTCTCGACGGCCGCGAAGATGGAGGCGAGGGCGACCGGGAACCGTTGCGTGATGGTGAGGTTCGCGCCGCCGTAGGGCATCGCGAACCCGAACTGCACCTGCGTCGTCCCCGGCGGGAAGGGGCCGGTGATCACCACGTGGTCGCCGCGCACCGTCGCGAGCGGCGAGCTGCCATCGAGCATGCCCGCGCTGGCCGCGCCGGACGGCAGCTCGACGATCAGCGGGCCGTCGGTCTCGATCGGCGTCCGCGCGGCATTGACGACGTCGAGCAGGTAGAAGACCTGGAGGTTGTCGTCCTGGAACTCGAGGATGATGCGGCTCTCGCCGCCGAACTCCACGATGCCCTGCCGCGCCGGGGCGGCGGCGGCCTCGGCGGCCGCGGCCTGGTCACGCGCGGCCGCGGCATTCGCACCGGCCACCAGCGCGACGCGAATCCCCCCGGCCGGCGGAATCGTGAACGACTGGGACGTCAGCGTCTCGCCGTCCACGGTGGCCTCGGCGACCACGGTCGTGCCCGGCGCCAGGCCGGTGAACTGCGCGCGGCCCTGCCCGTCGGTCGTGGCCGTCAGGTCGGCCGGGCCGCCCTTGAGCGTGACGGGATGGCCGGTGATGTTGTTCCCCATCCGCTCGCGCACGAGGCGGACCGAGACCTCGCCCGCCGGCAGTTCGCCGGCGGCCAGGGGAATGCCCGACATCTGCGAGGCGTCGGGCATCGCGCCGCCCGTCTGGGCGGCGGCGGGCGAGGCCACCAGCAGGGCGGCAGCCAGGAGGAGCGGCAGCGTGCGTGTCATGGGTGTCTCGATTGGGGGCGGGGCCGGCACGGGGGCGGCGCCGCCGTCTGGATCACGCGCTCAGCTTGAAGCCGCACCGCTTGCAGAACTTCGCGTCCGCGTCGTTCCCGGTGCCGCACTGGGTGCAGTACTGCTCGGCCTTCGCCGCCGCGCCGGCCGGCGCGGCCGCCTCCGCGGCCAGGGGGCCGAGGCGCGACTCGAGCTCACGCTCGATCGTGGCGCGGTACCCCGACCCGGCGTCGAGCTGCCGCATCAGCCCGACCGCGCGGGCCCGGAGCCGGGCGCCCATCTCCTCGAAGTCCGGGTCGGCCACCTTGCCCATCGCGTGGTCGAACTCGAGCTCCTTGATCGACCGGAGCACCAGGGTCTTCTCGCGCTCGAGCGCGGCCCGGGTGCGGCCCTGGAGCACGACGCCCGTCTCCGCCGTCTCCTCGCCCACGAGGGGGACGAAGGTCCGGTAGGCGGCCAGCCCGACGAAGCTCGCCGCGACGACCGTGAGGCTGAGCAGCACGATCCCGCCCGGCGCCTGGCCGGTCGCGACGACCACGGTCGCCGTGGCGCCGAGCATGCCGGCCACCAGGAAGAACTGCCACGGCCGGATGCCGGCGGCCGGGGCGCCGGGCTCGCCGGGAGCGGCCGCGTGGTGCGCGGGACTAGTCGAGGTCGCGGAGCTCATCGTCCAGCCTCGCCGCCATTTCGGCGTCCTCGGGATGCGCGGACGGGGTGCCCGCCGCCTCGTCGTTGCCGCGGCGCGACCAGCGCCGCGCGGTGACGCCGACCAGCAGGAGGCCGGCCACGCCCACCAGGTACGGGAACGCCCACGCGAGGCGGTTGAAGCCCTCGTCGATGGGGGCCGCCAGGGGCTCCTGGCTGCCGTACTTCTGGATGTAGTACTGGATGACCTCGTCCTCGGTCTTGCCCTCGCGGACGAGCCCCGCGATCTCGGCGCGCATCTGCTGCGCGACCGCGCACGTGCAGACCCCCACCGCCTGGCGGCCGCAGGTGCCGCACATGCAGATGATCTTGCGCCCGAGCTCGCGCTCGAGCGGCGTCCGCTGCACGACCTGCGAGCTCTGCGGCACCTCGTTGTGCTGCGCGAAGGCGCGGCCCGGGAACAGCAGCAGCCCGAGCACCAGGAGCGTGGCGGTCGCCTCGGCCGACGGCAGCTTCGCCATCGCGAAGCCGAGCGCCCCCTCGGGCAGGAGCGCGATGCCCGTGCCGAGCGCCAGGACGCCGAAGCCGAACCAGATCCAGTTGACGAGCGGGTTGATGTGCACCTCGACGCTCGCCGTCTGCTCCTGCATCTCGAACGCCGGCATGACGATGTAGAGGTCCTCGGCGAACGAGCGGCGGATGGCGACCTCGGTGGTCGGCTCCTGCTCGTGCTTCCGGTAGTACCACCGGGCCGGGTACATCTTGCCGATCTCGGTGCCCTCGTCGTCGAACACCGTGAGGTTGGCGGTGACCATCTGCTTCTGGCCGTCGTCGGTCACGCGCAGGGCGTCCATCCGGATGCCGTAGTGATCGAACGTCGCGGTCTCGCCGGGCTTGAGCAGCAGCTGCGCGTCGCGCGTGAAGCCCTCCCCCGCGAAGCCGAGGAACACCAGCACCATGCCGAGGTGGACGATGTAGCCGCCGTAGCGGCGCTTGTTGCGGCCGACGAGGCCGACCATCGCCGTCAGCACGTCGGTGCCCGTCATGCCGCGGCGCACGGCCGCGCCCCGCCAGAACTCCTGGGCGATCGTCCCGGCCACGAAGCCGCAGAGCGCGAAGCACAGGCCCGAGCTCCAGATGCGGACACCGAGCGCCAGCACCAGGCCGCCGGTCGCCAGCGCGGTGGCGGTCGGCCAGAGGAACTGGTGGATCAGGTTCGACACGGTGGACTTGCGCCACGCGAGCAGCGGGCCGGTGCCGGTGAGCACGAGCAGGGCCAGCCCGAGGGGCAGCATCCACTTGTTGAAGAACGGCGGCCCGACCGTCAGCCGCTCCCCCATCACCGACTCGCTGAGCGTCGGGAACATCGTCGCGAACAGGACGAACATCGCGGCGAACAGGAGGATCCAGTTGTTCGCGAGGAACGCCGCCTCGCGCGACACCCACGAGTCGAGCTCGTGGCGCGCCTTGAGCAGCGGCAGCCGGTAGATCACCCAGCCGAAGCTGAAGATGAACACGGCGCCCATGAAGCCGGTGAACAGCATCGCCAGCTCACGGTCCTCGCCGAACGCGTGGACCGACTGGACGATGCCCGACCGGGTCATGAACGTCCCGAAGATCGTCAGGAGGAACGTGACGATGACCAGCGTGACGTTCCAGACCCGCAGCATGCCGCGCCGCTCCTGGACCATCACCGAGTGGAGGAAGGCCGTCGCCGTGAACCACGGGAGCAGCCCGGCGTTCTCCACCGGGTCCCAGCCCCAGTAGCCGCCCCAGCCGAGCTCCTCGTAGGCCCAGATCATCCCGAGCGTGAGCCCGAGCGAGAGGAAGAACCACGAGAACATCGTCCAGCGGCGCACGGCGCGCAGCCAGGAGTCGTCGAGGTGCCCCGTGATGAGCGCCGCCATGCCGAAGGCGAACGGGATCGTCAGCCCCACGAACCCCAGGTACATCGTCGGGGGGTGGATGGCCATGTAGAAGTTCTGGAGCAGCGGGTTGAGCCCGCGGCCGTCGGCGTGCGTCTCGGTGAGGTAGGTCGAGAACGGGTTGTTGTGGATGACCATCAGGAAGAGGAAGAACATCTCCACGACGGCCGTCACCGCCACCACGTAGGGGATCAGCTCCCGGTGGCGCTCCCGGTTCACCTTGACGGCGAGCGAGCCGAAGAGCGACAGCAGGAAGACCCAGAACATGACCGAGCCGTCGAGCCCGCCCCAGTACGACGTGATCTTGTAGAAGAACGGCTGGACGCTGTCCGAGTACCGCTGGACGTACCGGATCGAATAGTCGCCCACGACGAACGCGTAGACGATGATGCCCGACGCGACGGTCATGAGCGCGGCGACGAGATAGAACGCCCCGATGCCGCTCTCGACGAGGCGGTTGTTGCCCCGCCGCGCGCCGGCCACCGAGGCCGCGGCCGCGTACGCCGCAGTCACGAAGCTCAGGAGAAGAAGGAACGCTCCCAGTGACGCCATAACCCCTCAACGAAAACGGGACCGAGATTCCCCATCCGCACAGGCGGGGACAGCCAGCGGAAGTGACGGGAAATCCGGGTCCCGGTGCTGCCCCGCCGCGTGGCGGTCAGTAGGTGCCGGCCGACGGCCCGCCCGATTTCGGCTCGTACTTCGACGGGCACTTCGCCATGACGCCGTTCGGCGTCACCGAGAAGCCGTCCGGCGACAGCGAGCCCTTCAGCACGACCTCGGCGTCGTCCTTGAAGGTGTCGGGCACGATGCCCTTGTAGCGGGCGTTGACGATCTGCCCGTTGCTCTGGACCTGGAAGCGATACTCGAGGGTGCTCTTCTTCACCAGGATCGAGTTGGGCACGATGTAGCCGTGGAGCTGGAGCTTCTTGCCGTACCACTCGGCCGGCTGCCCCATCACCTCGTCGACGTGCTTGTAGTACTCGGTGCCCTCGCTGAGCGTGGAGTACATCAACCCGCCGAATGCCACGACGAGCACCACGCTTGTCAGGCCGACCTTTACCGCTTTGTGCTTCATGGTCAACGACTTCCGGTGAAAAGGAACCTCGAGCCAGAATACCGTCCCGGTGTACGGGGGTCAACCAGTGCCATAGCAAGAACTGGACCCGCCCGGGCGATTCCGGCCACGTGTCATTCCGCCCGTTTCGCGGCCCCTGCCAGCCCGGCCGCCGAGTTGGCCGCCGGATTCCCGGCAGAAGGCCGCCGCATGGAATCCATTATCGGACGCCCCTGTCCTCATGTTGTCTCAGGTTGTCTCGTCCCCGTCCCGGCCCCCCGGGGGGCCCAGCAGCCGGTACACGAGGGCCACGGGCAGCCCGACCACGTTGGAATACGACCCGTCGATGCGCTCGACGAAGCACGAGGCGCGCCCCTGGATGCCGTAGGCGCCCGCCTTGTCGCGGTGTTCCCCGCTCGCCACGTAGGCGGCGACCTCGGCGGGGCTGAGCGTGGCGAACCACACCTGGGTGCGCGCGACCGCGCCGCGGACGCCGGCGCCATCGGCCACCGCTACCCCCGTCAGCACCTCGTGCGCGCGGCCCGACAGCGCCGCCAGGACTCCCCGCGCCTCGTCGTCATCGGCCGGCTTGCCCAGGATCCGGCCGTCGAGCACCACGACCGTGTCGGCACCCAGGACGACGGCGTCCGGGCGCCGGGCCAGGCCCGCGCGGGCCTTGGTCTCGGCCAGGCGCGCGACATGCGCCTCCGGCGTCTCCCCCGGCAGCACCGTCTCGTCGACGTCCGACGGCAGCATCTCGAAGGCGTAGCCCGCGGCGGTCAGCAGCGCGGCGCGGCGCGGGGATTGGCTGGCCAGTACAATCATCTCGTGATCTTGTGATCTCGTGATCTGGTGACTTGATCTGGTGATTGCGTGATTTGAGCTCGTGATCTGAGCTGGTGCTCGCAGGATCTCGGCATCCATGGATGTGATCTATTCTGACCGTGATTAGGCCTCCGCGGCTGGTCGCAATCTGCAATTTGCAATCTGCAATCTGATTTCCCATGGACACCCTGTCGCGCGCGATACCCGGGATGCTGGCCCCGATGATCCGCAAGGCGCCCCTGACGCCCGAGAAGGTGGCCTTCGCGTGGCGGATGGCGGTGGGGCCGGAGATCGCCCGGTCCACCACGGTCCGGCTCGGCGACGATGGCGTGCTGCAGGTGCAGGCCGACCCGCACTGGGCGGCCGAGGTGCGGCGCGCCCGCACCCTCATCGTGCCACGGCTCGCGGCGTTCCTCGGCGACGGCACCGTGCGCCGGCTCCAGACGCCGCCGCCCCCCGAGGGGCGCCGCCGTCCACCGAAGCGCCGCCCCTAGCCGGCGCGCGCCCGGGCGTCCCGGTGCCGTAGAATCAGGATGGGCCCCCGGGCCCCTTGTCATCATCGCCCTCTCCCTCAGGAGTCATACATGCGCGAAGCCGTCATCGTCAGCGCCGTCCGCCTGCCGACCGGGAAGTTTCTCGGGACCCTCAAGGACTTCACCGCCCCGGCCCTCGGCGCCATGGTCGTCCGCGAGGCCGTGGCCCGGGCCGGCATCGACCCCGCCTCGGTCGACGAATGCATCATGGGCAACGTCGTGTCCGCCGGCACCGGCCAGGCGCCGGCGCGCCAGGCCGCCCTCAAGGGCGGGCTCGGCAACCACGTCGCCGCCCTCACGATCAACAAGGTCTGCGGGTCGGGCCTGAAGGCCGTGATGCTCGCCCACCAGGGGATCCAGCTCGGCGACATCGAGATCGCGGTCGCCGGCGGCATGGAGTCGATGAGCAACTGTCCGTACCTGCTGCCCCGCGTCCGCGAGGGCCTGCGCATGGGCAACGGGCAGGTCATCGACTCGATGATCAACGACGGGCTCTGGTGCCCGTTCGAGAACTGGCACATGGGCAACGCCGGCGAGACCGTGGCCGAGACGTTCACGGTGAGCCGGGACGAGCAGGACCAGTACTCCGTCGAGAGCCACCAGAAGGCCGCCGCGGCCCACAAGGCCGGCAAGTTCGCCGCCGAGATCCTCCCGGTGAGCATCCCGCAGCGCAAGGGCGACCCGATCGCGTTCGACCGGGACGAGTCGGTGCGCGAGGACACGACCGCCGAAGTGCTCCGCCGCCTCAAGCCCGCCTTCCGCAAGGACGGGACGGTGACGGCCGGCAACGCGCCGCCGGTCAACGACGGCGCCGCGGCGCTCGTCGTGATGTCGGCCGACCGCGCCGCCGCCCTGGGCCTCACCCCGATTGCCCGCATCGTCGCGCAGGCGACGAGCGGCCTCGAGCCGAAGATGCTGCTCATGACGCCGGTCGAGGCGACGCGCAAGGTCGCGACGAAGGCGGGCTGGGCGATCGACGACATCGACCTCATCGAGCTGAACGAGGCGTTCGCCGTCCAGGCCATCGCCGTGATGCGCGAGCTCGGCGTCGACCCGGCCCGCGTGAACGTCAACGGCGGCGCCGTCGCGCTCGGCCACGCGATCGGCTCGTCCGGCGCCCGCGTGCTCACCACCCTGCTCTACGCCCTCAAGGACCGGGGCAAGAAGAAGGGCGTCGCCACGCTCTGCCTCGGCGGCGGCAACGGCGTCGCGCTGGCGGTCGAGCTCCTCTAGTTCCTCGGGTTCCTCACGTTCCTCAGGTTCCTCGGTTCCCACCTCAGGTTCCTCCGTTCCCAGGTCCGCGCGGGAACTGAAGAACCTGAGGAACCGGGGAACTGAGGAACCGTCCGTGATCCGCTAGACTGTCCGCGCCCGCGATGCGCCGACTGCCGCCCGCCCTGTTGCTCCTGCCCCTGGCCCTCGCGCTGCCGTCGTCCGCGGCGGCGCAGGCGACCACCCAGGCGGACCTCGCCGCCCTGCCCCGCGCCGAGCGCGTCGCCCGCCTCCGTCAGCGGTCCTGGGACGTCACCGCCGTGCGCGCCGAGGGATCGATGGTGCTCGACGGGCGCCTCGACGAGGCCGACTGGGCCCGGGCGACGCCCATCGAGGACTTCTACCAGGGGCAGCGCAACGAGGGCCTGCCCGCGACCGAGAAGACGTCGGTCCGCGTCGTCTACGACAGCCAGCAGCTCTACATCGGCTTCCGCGCCTGGGACGACGAGCCCGGCAAGGTGAAGGCCCGCGGCATCTTCCGGGACGAGAGCGCCGGGGCCGACGATGCCGTGTCGCTGATGATCGACGCGTACCACGGCCACCGGAACGCGATCCAGCTCGTGACCAATGCCAGCGGCCTGGTCGAGGACCTGCTGCAGACCGGCGAGTCGACCAGCACGCGCAACCACGACTGGGACGCCGTCTGGAACTCGAAGGGCCGCATGCTGCCGGATGGCTACGAGGTCGAGATCGCCATCCCGTTCAAGTCGATGCGGTTCGAGCCCCCGGCCGACGGCGAGCCGGTCGTGTTCGGTATCGGCTTCAAGCGCAACATCCCGCGCAAGAACGAGGAGGTCTACTGGCCCTTCGTGCCGAACGACTCGACGTGGTACCGGCCGGCGGAACTCGGCCACCTCCACGGCCTGAGCGCCGTCCGCCCGGGGCGCAACCTCGAGTTCCGCCCCTACGTGCTCGGCGGCGCCGGGCGCACCTTCGGGGACGGCGCGGCGACCACCTACAAGCGGGAAGCCGGCCTCGACGCCAAGTGGGGCGTGACGACCGGTATCACGGCGGACTTCACGGTGAACACCGACTTCGCCCAGGAGGAGGCCGACGTCCAGCAGGTGAACCTGACGCGCTTCTCCCTCTTCTTCCCCGAGAAGCGCCAGTTCTTCCTCGAGGGCCAGCAGGCGTTCCGCTTCGGGGTCCCGCGGCAGGCCGACATCATCTTCACCCGGCGCATCGGCCTCTCCGAGACCGGCACGCCGGTGCGGCTGCTCGGCGGCGCCCGGCTCTCGGGCCGGCAGGGCCGGAACACGGTCGGCGCCATGAGCCTGCAGGTGGACGCCCACGGCGACACGCCGGGCCAGAACTTCACGGTGCTCCGGGTGAAGCGCGACGTGCTCGCCCGGTCGAGCGTCGGCGCCGTCTTCACGAACGTCCAGGGCGGCGGCGCCTACAACCGCGTCGTCGGGGCCGACGCCAACCTGTACGTCAACCGGGTGTGGTTCTTCGACGGGTGGGTCGCGCGGGTGGACCAGTCGGGCGGCAGGCCCGGGGGGAACGCCGGCTACGGGCGCGCCGCGTACGAGACGGACCGCCGGGGCCTCTCCTATACCTTCCTCGGGCTCGCCGACGGCTTCGAGCCGGGGGTGGGGTTCGTCCAGCGGCCGGCGACGCGGCAGCACGACGCGATCGCGCGCTGGAGCCCCCGGCCCCAGTCGGACCTGTTCCGACAGTTCCACCTGACGGGCGAGCTCAGCTACATCACCGACACCGCCGGCACCCCGGAGACCCGGGAGCGTTCGGCCCAGTTCAAGGCGGATTTCGAGACCGGCGACGCGGTGGTCTTCAAGGCGACCAACACGATGGAGAACCTGCAGGCGCCCTTCGACCTGCGGCGCGACATCACGCTGGCGCCCGGCACCTATACCTTCAGCGAGGTCGAGGCGACGTTCGACTCGTTCCGGCGGCGGCACCTGCAGATGGACGTGACGGCGACGGCCGGCGGCTTCTGGGACGGGTCGCGGGAATCCGTCCGGGTCAACTTCAACTGGCGCGCCTCGGCCCACCTCGGCATCGTCACGACCTACACGGTGAACTGGGTCGACCTGCCGCTCGGCGCGTTCACGACCCACCTGGTCTCGACCCGCCTGCAGACGGCCTTCAGCAACAGCCTCGCCCTGCTCACGCTCGTGCAGTACAACCGCGACACCCGGCAGTTCGCCAGCAACGTCCGGTTCAACTGGATCCCCAAACCAGGCACCGACTTCTTCATCGTCTACAACGAGACCGACGACACGCGCGGCGCATGGCTCCCGCGCAACCGGTCGCTGTCGGTGAAGCTGAACTACCTCTTCGCGCTCTGACGGCCGCGACCAAAATCACAAGATCACAAGATCACAAGATCACGAGATCACGAGATTCCGAGTTCCTCAGCTTCCTCAGGTGCCTTGGGTTCTTCGGGTGCGCCACCACAGCGCCAGCGCGAGGGGGCCGAGCATCAGCACCTCCTTCACGACCGCCAGCAGGTTGTGCGTCACGAACCCGGGCTGCCAGTAGCGGCGCGAGATGGCGTCGAAGACGTAGGCGTGGGCGAAGTAGAAATCGCTGGTGAACGGCCAGAGGGCCATGACGCCAAGCGGGGGCGAGTCGTCCGAGCCGAGCCAGTCGAAGGCCACGTGCGTCGCCCAGGCCAGGGCGCAGGCCAGGGCGAGGCGCGGGTCGCGGCCGCGGGTGGCGGCGAGCACCACCAGCCCCACCAGCGCGGCGGCGCCGAGGCTGTGGGACTCCATGCTGTGGCGGCCCCAGAGGAAGTCGAGGTCCGGCGCCATGGCCAGGAGCGCTGGCAGGACGAGCTGGCGTGGGGTGACCACCTGGCCGGTGATGAGACCGCCCAGGCCATGACCGAGCGGGCTGGGCATTGGCTGGACCCCCACGGTACGGAGAAACTGCCGGACCCGTCAAACCCGGGCCCGGCAGCGGCTGCCACCCCTTCCCCGAAGGGCGAAAGTGCTGCAGCGGCCTAAGTCATTGAAAATACGCGCGAATCCACCTCGCGGTGCACATCATTTCCCTTGACTTTCGCTTGGCGCGTTTCTAGGATCAGAGACCGGCCGGGGGCATTCCCGCCAACCAGGATCGAAAGGACGGACATGGCAGCGGACGAGAACAAGGAAAAGCTGAAGGCCATCGAACTGGCGGTCGGCCAGATCGAGAAGCAGTTCGGCAAGGGCTCCATCATGCGCCTGGGACAGCGCGGCGCCATTGCCCCGGCCCCGGCCATCTCGACCGGTTCCATCAGCATCGACTATGCCCTGGGCATCGGGGGCCTGCCGCGCGGCCGCGTGATCGAGATTTACGGGCCGGAATCGTCGGGCAAGACGACCCTGGCGCTGCAGGTCGTGGCCGAGGCGCAGAAGCTGGGCGGCATGGCGGCCTTCGTCGACGCGGAGCACGCGCTCGACGCCACCTACGCCGGCAAGCTGGGCGTGGTGACGGAAGACCTGCTGGTCTCGCAGCCGGACAACGGCGAGCAGGCGCTCGAGATCGTCGAGGTCCTCGTCCGCTCCAACTCCGTCGACGTCGTCGTCGTCGACTCGGTGGCGGCGCTCGTGCCCCGGGCCGAGATCGAGGGCGAGATGGGCGAATCGCAGATGGGCCTGCAGGCGCGCCTCATGTCGCAGGCGCTGCGCAAGCTGACCGGCGCGGTCTCCAAGTCGAAGACCGTCCTCATCTTCATCAACCAGCTGCGCGAGAAGATCGGCGTCATGTTCGGCAACCCCGAGACGACGACCGGCGGCCGCGCGCTCAAGTTCTACTCCTCGATCCGCATCGACATC
Source organism: Vicinamibacterales bacterium (assembly GCA_050250645.1). Lineage (GTDB taxonomy): Bacteria > Acidobacteriota > Vicinamibacteria > Vicinamibacterales > UBA2999 > JBFWVR01. The sequence continues at coordinate 238,360 of JBFWOG010000001.1, read as the reverse complement.
CGCCGGATTGCGGCCATCAAGGACGGCGACACGATGGTCGGCGGCCGCACCCGCGTCAAGGTGGTCAAGAACAAGATGGCCCCGCCCTTCCGCGAGGCCGAGTTCGACATCATGTACGGCGAGGGCATCTCGCGCGAGGGCGACCTGCTCGACCTCGCCGTCGAGCGGAAGATCGTCGAGAAGAGCGGCGCGTGGTTCTCCTACGACGGCGAGCGCCTCGGCCAGGGCCGCGAGAACGTGAAGAACTTCCTCAAGGAGCATCCCGAGATGCGCGCCGACATCGAGGCCAAGGTGCGGCGCGATCTCGGCCTCATCAAGGAGCCCGAGGCGGAAGCTGCGGCGGTGTAGCAACCGGGGGTGCTCCACGCGAGTGCTCCACGCAGGTACGCCACGATTGTGCGCCACGGCGGTGCGGGATGCATCTCCGTGGCGCCCGCTCGTCTGCTCCGCTGGCTGACAGGTAACCCTCTTGCTGACTCACCTCGACACGTCCCTCTTCCTCCGCCTCGCGGCGCTCCGGAGTGAGTGGCTCGACACGGTCATGATCACCGCCAGCGCCATTGGCGGCGGCGGCTTCGTGTGGCTGGTGGCCGCCGCGATTGCGGCCGTCTATCCGCGGCACCGCGCGAGCGCCTGGCGGACGGTGCTGGCGGTCGGGCTGACGTTGCTCGTCGTGGACGGCGTCATGAAGCCGCTCGTCTGGCGCGACCGGCCGTTCGACGCGCTCGACGGCGTGCGGGTGATCGACACGCGGCCGGTGACGAGCTCGTTCCCCTCGGGCCACGCCGCGTCGGCCGTCGCCGGCGCCCTCGCCGTGTCCCGCATCTGGCCGGCCGCCGCGCCGGTATGGTGGGGGCTCGCCGTCCTCATCGCCGTGTCGCGGGTGTACGTCGGCGTGCACTACCCCTTCGACGTCGTGGCCGGCGCGCTCGTCGGCCTCCTGGTCGGCTACTTCGCGCTCGGCGGCCGCCATCCCGCGACGATGGACGCGCGCGCGCCGCGAGAGGCGGGCATCACGGTGATTCCGTGAATCCGGCTGTGCTATAGTTGTCAGGCTCTTTCGGGGCCAGGTAGCTCAGTTGGTAGAGCATGCGACTGAAAATCGCAGTGTCGGCGGTTCGACTCCGTCCCTGGCCACCACTTCCCTCCTTTACTTCCCCCCGCTCCCGGCACTCACGCTGAACGGCTCTTGTTGACGCCGCCTGCGGTGCAGCAGCGCGGATACCCGATCCCGGCTGCCGCCGGGTCCGCGGATGGACGCGGATGAACGCGGAGGCGTCACGCTGCGGCCACGGCGGTCGCGCCGCGCGGCGGCGCGACCGGGAACGGCACGCGGCCGGGATCTCGAAACGCCCACGGGCGGCCGGCGTCTCGAGATCCCGGCCGCGTGCCGTTCCCAGGCTGCACTCACGAGTGCAGCCGCCGTGGCTCAGGTGACGTGCAGGCGCACCGCCGGCGCCGGCACGACATCCGCGTCGCTCCGCGTGCCTCCGCGGACCGGGCCGGAGGCCCGGGCTACCGCGGCACGATCGGCAGCACGATGTGGGAGGGGCGCGCGGCGTCGTGGTAGATCGTGTTGTCCGCAGGCACGGCGCGGCGGTTCTTCCCCAGCGGCTCGCCGGTGTTCGGGTTGACGTCCCACCGCGGGAAGCTGCTGCTCGAGATGTCCACGCGGATGCGGTGGCCCTTCTTGAACACGTTGGCGGTGGGGAACGGGCGGATCGTCAGCTCGTAGACCTGCCCCGGCGTGATGAGCGCGCGCGTCGTCCTGTCGTCCCGGTAGCTGGCGCGGACGAGGGCGTCGGTCAGGTTCATGTCGAAGCCCGACGGGAAGTCCGCGCTCGGCGGATACACGTCCACGAGCTTCGCCGCGAAGTCGGTGTCCACGGCCGTCGACGACACGAACACCTTCACCTCGATCGGGCCGATCACCTGCACGTCCTCGGCCAGCGGCGGCGTCTGGAAGACGACGACGTCGTTGCGTGACCTGAGCGGCAGGTAGGGCGGCCGCGAGCCCACGAAGTCGGCGCGCTCGCGCTGGTCGTACGCGCCGTCCTTGACGCGGTTCGAGACGCTGCCGCCGAGCGTCGGCACCGGGCGCGCCGGGTCGAAGGTGTAGGTCGTCGCCGACGTCCGGCCCACGGCCGGCGGGGCCTCCGTGGTCAGCCCGCCGTCGGCCTGGAAGTAGTACGACGCGTAGGTCGTGCCGGGCAGGGGCCAGCTGTCGCTGTCGCGCCAGGCGCCGCCGTGGAACAGGCGTCCCTTCGCGTCCTTGTGCCCGTCCCCCGTGCCCATCACGAAGATCCGGACCGGCTTGTCCCGCTCCACGCCCGTGGCGCGCCCCTTCAGGAAGTGGTCGAACCACCGCAGGTGGAAGCCCGGGAGGTAATCGCGCATCGCCGCGTCGGGGCCGAACTCCACGTCCCCCGCGTACGAGCGCTCGTTCCCCGAGTGCACCCAGGGCCCGATGAGCAGCCGCACCGGCGAGGTCTTGAGGTCGCTGAGCGCGACGTAGTTCTCGACGGTCCCGCGCAGGAAGATGTCGTACCACCCGCCGATGTGCAGCATCGGGATGTCGGACGTCTCGGCGTAGTGCGCCTTCCAGTTGAGCGCCGGCCGCTGCCAGAAGGCGTCGTAGTCCGAGCGCGTCATCTCGTCGAGGATGTACTGCTCGAAGGCGGGCGCCGCCGCCAGGGGGGAGAGGCCCGGCCGGAACGGCAGCGCGCTGTACCACGGCTCCACCGTCTCCACCTCGAGGTGCTTGCGGACGACCGGGTCGTCGCTGTCGCGCCGCGCCTCCTGGAACGCCCACGTCAGCTCCCGCCCCAGCTCGAACGCGCCGCCGTGCCGGACCGCGTGGTCCCACGCGTTCGCCATGCCGCCCATGTTGAGCACGATCGTCTTCAGGTGCGGCGGGGCCAGCTTGGCGGCGTCGGCCTGCGTGTGCGCCTCGTAGGAGTTGCCCCACATGCCGACCTGGCCGTCGCTGAAGGGCTGCGCCGCCAGCCACTCGATCGTGTCGTAGCCGTCCGGCGAGTCGAGGTCGGCGTACTTCGTGAACGCCCCCTCCGACTTGTAGCGCCCCCGGATGTCCTGCACCGCGACCACGTAGCCATGGCTCGCGAACGCCCGCGCCTCGCCCACGAGCGTGTCGATCCCCTTGTTGTAGGGCGTCCGCAGCAGCAGCACCGGCAGCCGGTCGCCCACCGCGACGCCGTCGCGCGCCGGGCGGTAGAGGTCGAGCGCCATCCGGACGCCGTCCCGCATCGCGACCATGATGTCGCGCTCGACGACGACGTCCCAGGTGGACGCCTGCTCCCGCGCGGCCCCGTGCGGCGCGAGCACCACGACGAGCAGGGCGGCGGCGAGGGCGGCGGCGGCTCCGGGCTTCGGCATGCCGGGAACCATCTCACGGCCGGGCGTGACGGACAAGGGGGCACGCGCCGGTGGTACGCTTCGGGGATGGAGCGCCTCATCCTCGAACGCCGCCACTCCACCGGCATCGTCGCCCAGGTGTTCGGGGAGACGGAGGGCGCGGGGTACCGGCCCGGCACCTCCCCCGACGTCTCCGCGCCGCCTGGGGACTGGCCCTACCTCGACACCATCGACGAGGCCCAGTCGGCGGCCGACGCCGACGCGCATCCGGGCTGCCTCGGGGACGGGTGCGGCCCGTGGACGCCCCACGTCTCGGCCCTGCCCCCGGAATAGCGCGCCCGCCGGCGCCGGCGGGGGTAGAATCCGCCGCATGAGACGCTACCTTGCCGGCCTGGCCCTCACGGTCCTCTTCGCGGCCCCGGTCCTCGCCCAGGAACCGGTGGACGCAGCCGTCGTCCAGCGGATCCGCGCCGAGGGGCTCGACCGCTCGCAGGTCGAGGAGACCTTCCGACAGCTCACCACCGTCATCGGTCCCCGGTTGACGGCCTCCCCCGCCCATCGCCGCGCGATCGACTGGACCCAGGACACGCTCCGCCGCTACGGGCTCTCGAACGTGCACACGGAGGCCTGGGACTTCGGCCGCGGCTGGACGCTGGACCGCTTCTCGGTCGAGATGCTCTCGCCGCGCTATCTCCCCCTCATCGGCTACCCGAAGGCGTGGTCGCCGTCGACGACGGGCCGCATCGAGGGCGCGCCGGTGTGGCTGCCGGCCGCGACCGGCGACGCGCTCGGCCGCCCGGCCGCGGACCTGGCCGGACGCATCGTCATGACCGGTCCCGTCCAGACGTTCCTCGTCGACGAGGACCGGGCGGTCGCGGGCGGCGATTTCTCGCCGCCCGCGGCGGCCCGCGGCCGGCTGGCCCGGGCCGGGCAGCAGGCCCTCGCCGAGTCGCTGTTCAAGGCCGGCGCCGCCGTCACCCTCGAGCCCAACTACGGCAAGCTCGGCACCGTCTTCGTCACCGGCCGGGACGCAGGCGACGATGTGACGCCATCGGTGGTGCTCGCGGCCGAGCACTACAACCTCGTGGCCCGGCTGCTGGAGGCGGGCGAGGACGTGCGGCTCGCGGTGGACGTCAAGGCGACGTTCAACGCCGACGACCCGAAGGCCTACAACGTGATCGCGGAGATCCCCGGGACCGACCCGCGGATCGGCGACGAGATCGTGATGGTCGGGGCGCACCTCGACTCGTGGCACTCGGCGGCCGGGGCGACCGACAACGCCGACGGCGTGGCGACGGTCATGGAGGCGTTCCGCATCCTGAAGGCCCTCGGCGTGCAGCCGCGCCGCACGATCCGCCTGGCCCTGTGGGGCGGCGAGGAGCAGGGCCTGCTCGGATCGCGCGCCTACGTGGCCGCGCACCTGACCGGGCCCGACAAGCAGGCCGAACGCGACAAGTACTCCGTCTACTTCAACCTCGACAACGGCTACCCGCCGATCTCGGGCTTCTACCTCGAAGGCAACGAGGGCGTGCAGCGCATCATGGCGGCGTGGCTGCGGCCGTTCGCCGACCTCGGCGCCACGGTGTCGACGACCGCGCACATCGGTTCCACGGACCACATGTCGTTCCTCGCGGTGGGCATCCCGGGCTTCCAGGCGGTGCAGGACTACCAGGACTACGACACGCACACGCACCACACCAACATGGACACGCCCGAGCGGGTCGACCCGGCGGCGCTCCGCCAGGCGTCGGTCGTGATGGCGTCGATCCTCTACCACGCCGCGATGCGCGACGAGCGGCTGCCACGCCGCTAGGAACGGTTCCTCAGGTTCCTCAGGTTCCTCAGGTTCCCGCCGCTTCTCGGAGAACCACTGAGGAACGGAGGAACCAGGAACCTCGGAACGAGGCTGTTCTTGAAGCCGGCAGGGGCGTGCGATAGGCTTTCCGGCATGCTGCAACTGACCGTGAACGGGGTCAGCCGTGACTACGACGGCGACCCGGCAATGCCCCTGCTCTGGTATCTACGCGACCTGCTCGGCCTGACCGGCGCGAAGTTCGGCTGCGGCGCGGGTCTGTGCGGCGCCTGCACGGTCCACCTGGACGGCCGCGCGGTGCGCAGCTGCACGACGACGATGGCCACCGCCGCCGGCAAGGCGGTCGTGACGATCGAGGCGCTCGACCACCCGGTGAAGGCCGCGTGGCAGGCCGTCAACGTTCCCCAGTGCGGCTACTGCCAGACCGGCCAGATCATGGCGGCCGCGGCGTTCCTGCAGTCGACGCCCGCGCCCACCGACGACGAGATCGACACCGCGATGCGCGGCAACATCTGCCGGTGCGGCACCTACCAGCGGATCCGGGCGGCCATCAAGCAGGCGGCGGGGGTGCGGGGATGAGCGTCATCCTGGTCACGCGCCGCGGCTTCCTCGGGACCCTCGCCTCGGCGGGCGCCTTCGTGCTCGGCACGCGGGTGCTGCCCCTCGAGGCCCTGACGGGCGGCCAGGTGCCGCTCGACGCCTGGCAGCCCAACGTCTACCTGGCCCTCGAGCCCGACGGCCGGGCCCTGGTCATCGCCCACCGCTCCGAGATGGGGACGGGCATTCGCACGGCCCTGCCGACGGTGGTGGCCGAGGAGCTCGGAGCCGACTGGGGGCGCGTGGAGATCGTCCAGGCGCTCGGCGACAAGAAGTACGGGTCGCAGAACACCGACGGATCGTGCTCGATCCGCGACTTCTACGAGCCGATGCGCCAGGCCGGCGCGACCGCCCGGCTCATGCTCGAGCGCGCCGCGGCCGCCCGCTGGGGCGTGCCGGCCGGCGAGTGCCGCGCGGAGAACCACGAGGTCGTCCACCAGGGCAGCGGCCGCCGGCTCCCCTTCGGGGACCTCGTCGCCGCCGCCCGCGGGCTGCCGGTCCCGGACGCCGGCGAGCTGCGCTACAAGTCGCCCGCCGAGTACCGCTACGTCGGCAAGACCGTGCCGGTCGTCGACCTCGAGGGCTACGTGAACGGCACCGGCGTCTTCGGCATGGACGCCCGGGTGGACGGCATGGTCTACGCCGCCATCGTGCGGCCGCCCGTCCTCGGCGCGACCCTGAAGAGCCACGACGACACCGCGGCCCTCAAGGTCGCCGGGGTGTCGGGGACGGCGGTGCTCGACGGGCTCACCTACCCGGTCGGCATGAAGCCGCTCGGCGGCGTCGCGGTCTTCGCCAGCAACACGTGGGCGGCCTTCGAGGGGCGCAAGGCGCTCAAGGTCGAGTGGGACCTCGGCCCGAACCAGGCCTACGAGTCGGCCGCCGCCCGCGCGGCGATGCTCGACGTCGTCTCGAAGCCGCAGAAGGTCGCGCGCCAGGCCGGCGACGTGGACGCGGCCCTGCAGTCGGCCGCGAAGGTGGTCGAGGCGCAGTACTACACGCCCATGCTGTCGCACGCGCCCATGGAGCCGCCGGTGGCGGTCGCCCGGGTGACGGGCGACACGGCGGAGGTCTGGGCGCCGACGCAGAATCCGCAGGCCGTCCAGGACGTCGTCGGCGCCGCGCTCGGCATCCCGCCGGAGTCGGTCACGTGCCACGTGACGCTGCTCGGCGGCGGCTTCGGCCGCAAGTCCTTCCCGGACTACTGCGCCGAGGCGGCCCTGCTGGCCCGCCAGGCCGGCAAGCCCGTGAAGGTCGTGTGGTCCCGCGAGGACGACATCCGGTCGGACTTCTACCACGGCGAGTCGGCGCTGGCATTCAAGGCCGGCCTCGACGGGTCGGGCACGATCACCGCGTGGCTGCAGCGCACGACCTTCCCGCCGATCGGGTCCATCTTCAACGCCGACGAGCAGTACGGCGGGGGCCAGCTCGGGATGGGCTTCACCGACGTGCCGTTCGCGATCCCGAACCTCCGGGCGGAGAATGGCCCCACGCGGGCGCACGTGCGCATCGGCTGGCTCCGCTCGGTCGCCAACGTGCACCACGCCTTCGGCATCGGCTCGTTCATCGACGAGGTCGCGCACGCCGCCGGCCGCGACCCGATCGAGTTCTACCTCGCGGCGCTCGGCCCCGATCGCACGCTCGAGGCCGAGATGAAGGCCCAGGGCGCCGAGCTGCGGGGCCTGGCGGGCCGGCCGCAGTTCGTGCCGGACATCGCCCGGCTCCGGAAGGTGATCGAGGTCGCGCGCGACCAGTCGGGCTGGGCCGGCCGCAAGCCCTCGAAGGGCCACGGCTGGGGCTTCGCGGCCCACCGCAGCTTCTTCAGCTACATCGCCACGGTGGTGGAGGTGCGGGTGAACGAGCGCGGCGAGGTCGAGATCCCGCGCGTGGACATCGCGGTCGACTGCGGCCGCATCGTCACGCCGGACCGCGTGAAGGCGCAGTTCGAGGGCGCCGCCACGTTCGGGACGAGCATCGCCATGCTCGGCGAGCTCACCGCCAGGGGCGGTGCGATCGAGCAGGGCAACTTCAACACCTACCAGGTCGCGCGCATCCACCAGGCGCCGCGGATCACGCACGTCCACATCGTCGACAGCGACGGCGCGCCGGCCGGCGTGGGCGAGCCGGGCGTGCCGCCGATGGCCCCGGCCATCTGCAACGCCATCTTCGCGGCGACGGGCACGCGGGTGCGCGACCTCCCGGTCAAGAACACGAAGCTCGCGATCTGACACCGGCGACGGGGGGGCGTCCCGCCCCCTCGTCACACCCTTCCCTACTTGTCCGTGACGGCCCCGTCGCTCGCCGGCGACACCAGGCGGGCGTACTTCGCCAGCACCCCGCGCGTGTAGCGCGGCTTCGGCTGCCGCCAGGCCTTGCGGCGCGCCGCCAGCTCCCGCGCCGGGACGTCCAGCGTGATGGCGCGGGCGCGGGCGTCGATGGTGATGCGGTCGCCGTTCTTCACGAGCGCCAGGGGACCGCCGTCCCACGCCTCCGGCGTGATGTGGCCGACGACGAACCCGTGCGTGCCGCCGCTGAACCGGCCGTCCGTGATGAGGGCGACCTCCGCGCCGAGGCCCCGGCCCATGATGGCGCTGGTCGGGGCGAGCATCTCGCGCATGCCGGGTCCGCCCCGTGGGCCCTCGTAGCGGATCACCACGACGTGGCCCTTCCTGACCCGCCCGCGGAGGATCGCCTCGAGCGCCTTCTCCTCGCGATCGAAGACGAGCGCCTTGCCGCTGAAGCGCTCCCCCTCCTTGCCGCTGATCTTGGCGACCGCGCCGCCCGCGGCGAGGTTGCCGTAGAGGACGACCAGGTGGCTGTCCCGCTTGACGGGGTTGTCGATGGCCCGCACGACGTCCTGGTCCGCCGGATAGGCGCCGGCGTCCTCGAGGTTCTCGGCCAGCGTCCGCCCGGTCACCGTGAGGGCGTCGCCGTGCAGCAGGCCGGCGTCGAGGAGCATCCGCAGGAGCGGCGTCAGGCCGCCGATGCGGACGAGCTCGGCCATCTCGTAGCGGCCGCTCGGCTTGAGATCCGCCAGCACGGGGGTGCGCTTCCCGAGCCGCGTGAAGTCGTCGATCGACAGGCGCACGCCGGCACTGTGCGCGATCGCCACCAGGTGAAGGACCGCGTTGGTCGACCCGCCGAGGGCGATGACCGTGGTGATGGCGTTCTCGAAGGCCCGCCGCGTCAGGATGTCGCGCGGGCGGATCCCCAGTTCCAGCAGCCGCACCGCGGCCTCACCGGCCCGCCGGCAGTCGTCGCGCTTGTCCGGCGAGATGGCGGCCTGCGCCGAGCTGTTCGGCAGGCTCAGGCCGAGCGCCTCGATGGCCGAGGCCATCGTGTTGGCGGTGTACATCCCGCCGCACGAGCCGGGCCCGGGGCAGGCGTGCTGCTCGAGGTCGGCCAGGTCCGCGTCGCTCAGCTTCCCGGCCGCGTGCTGCCCGACCGCCTCGAACACCGAGACGATGTCGACCGGCCGGTCGCGCCACCGCCCCGGCAGGATCGTGCCGCCGTAGACGAACACCGACGGGCGGTTCAGGCGCGCCATCGCCATCACGCAGGCGGGCATGTTCTTGTCGCACCCGCCGATGGCCACCAGCGCGTCGAGGCCTTCCCCACCGACCACCGTCTCGATCGAGTCCGCGATGACCTCCCGTGAGACGAGGGAGTACTTCATCCCCTCCGTCCCCATGGAGATGCCGTCGGACACGGTGATGGTGTTGAAGATCACCGCCTTGCCGCCGGCCGCGTCGACGCCGCCCGCGGCGTGCCGCGCGAGCTCGTCGATGTGGACGTTGCAGGGCGTGACCTGGCTCCACGTGGAGCAGACGCCGACCTGGGGCTTCCGGAAGTCGTCGCGCGTGAAGCCGACGGCGTGGAGCATCGCGCGCCCCGGTGCCCGGGACGGGCCGTCGACGACGAGGGCCGAGTGCGGACGCGGGGGCGTGGTGGCGGGCGTGCGGGGCTTGGCGGTGCGGGTGGTCGGTCTGCGGGCCATGGGCATCCGGTTCAGCGGCAGGTGGACGTCGGCGGCGCGCCTCCGCGCCGTCGAAGATGGCGCGCCGCCGCAAGCCTACGTGGTCCCGCGGCGCCGGGGCAAGCCTCCGGAATCCCGGCACCCCCGCGAGCCCCGTACCGCCTCCCGCTGGCCTGGCCACGCAACGTGTTCAATCGGAGGCGCTTAGGGGCCGCCGCGTCGTCCCAGCCATGGCATCCGCGTTGCAGAATGCCGGTCATGACGTCCCGCACGCTCCGCCCCGACGCCCCGGCGGACGCCACCGCAGCATGGCGGGCCGTGAGCGCCGTGTTCGCGTCGCTCGGCCGGGTCTTCGTGTGCCTGGACAGCGGGTTTCAGGTCATCCATGCGTCCCTTGGGATCGACGACGTGCTCGGAGACGGCTCCGCCGCCCTCGCCGCCGGTCGCCCGGCCGCGGCGCTGCTTGGCGACGAGCTCTTCGGTGAGGCCGGCGCCATCCGGATCGCCCTGGCGCGCGGCGATCGGCGTGAGGGCTGGCGTGCGGTCCTGGCCGACCGCGACGGACGCGGCCACCCGGTGGCCGTGACCGCGGCTCCGTTCACGCCTCCGCCGGGCCCCGCCTGCGATCCGCGCGTGGCGTTCATCGTCGTGCTGCGGCCGGCCGAACAGGACGATGACGGCGCCGGACGGGCCGGCGCGCCGGCGATGTTCGGGACGCTCGTGGCGCGTTCGGCGTCGATGCGGCGGATCTTCGGACTCGTGGACGACCTGGCTGGCGTCGAGCCCACGGTGCTCCTGACGGGCGAGAGCGGCACGGGCAAGGAAGTCCTGGCGCGCGCCATCCACGCGCGGTCGCCTCGCTGGAGCGGGCCGTTCGTGGCCGTCAACTGCGCCGCCCTCCACGGCGAGCTGCTCGAGAGCGAGTTGTTCGGCCACGTCCGCGGCGCCTTCACGGGCGCGGTGCGCGACCGGGAGGGCCGGTTCGAACTGGCGCGCGGCGGGACGCTGTTCCTGGACGAGATCGGCGACGTGCCCCTGCACCTGCAGGTGAAACTGCTGCGGGTCCTCCAGGATCGTTCGTTCGAGCGGGTCGGCGAGAGCCGTTCGCAGACCGCTGACGTGCGCATCATCGCGGCGACCAACGTGGACCTGCCCAAGGCGGTCGCCGACGGCCGGTTCCGCGAAGATCTGTACTACCGGCTCCGCGTCGTGCCCATCGAGCTGCCGCCGCTGCGTGACCGGCGGGAGGACATCGAGCCGCTGGCCCACTACCTCCTCACCCGCGTCGGCGCCGCCCGCGGCCGGGAGCTCCGCTTCTCGCCCGACGCCCTCGAGCTGCTCGCCCGGCACCACTGGCCCGGCAACGTGCGGGAGCTCGAGAACGCACTCGAGTACGCCGTCGCCGTCACCAAAGGGCAGACGGTGATGCCCGCGAACCTGCCCGACAGCCTCGTGACCGGCGCACCCGCCTCACGGGCCCCACGCGGCGCGCCCGAGGGAGAGGATCACCTCCCGCTCGACGCCAGCCGGCTCCGGAGGGTTCTCGAGGCTCATCGGTGGAACCGGTCGAGCGCCGCCCGCGCGCTCGGTATCAGCCGCGTCACGCTCTGGCGGCGGCTCCGCGAGCACGGCCTCGCCTGACGGCGCCGTGAAACACCTGCAACAGATCGTTGCAGCATCCTGTTTCAAGCAGCCGCCCGCCCTTCAGCCGAACCGGCATTTCCGGTCCACTCCTCCACCACACCACTGGCATCGCGCTTGCGGATACGCACGTGGGGCGTCGTCCATCACGGACTCGCTCCTGCTCCAGGGAGTGAGCCACGATGCCGATTGGACACGCCTTGCCCGCGGTTCTTGCGATGCTCCTCCTCGGGGGCGCGACAGCGCGGGCCGACCAGGCCGCCAGTCCCGTCCCTGAACAGGCGCCGCTGACGGCGGTCGGCGGGGAGACCTGCCTGACGTGCCACGACACGGTAGGCGACGCGTTCAGCCGCTCCGAACACGGACAGCTCGCCGGCTTCGAGCTGCGCGGCCAGCCCTCGCAGTGCGAGGCCTGCCACGGCCTGGGCTCCCGCCACGTCGAGACGGGTGACCCAGCCGACATCCGGGTGTTTCGCGATGCCGACGCCGTCGATGCGTCCCGCGCCTGCCTCAACTGCCACCGGCAGGACGCGGCGATGGAGTGGGCGTCGAGCGCCCATGCCGGCTCCGAGGTCGCGTGCACCAGCTGCCACACGGTCCACCAGACCCGCCATGCCGTGTCCGCCGCCCTGCAGCAGGCCGACGGCCTCCAGCCCATTCACGCGACGGCACCTGCGTCGAAGGGCTCGCTCACGCGGCAGGAGACGGATACCTGCCTGAGCTGCCACCCCGACCAGCGCGCCAAGCTGATGCTGCCGTCGCGGCACCCAATCCAGGAAGGCAGCATGTCCTGCAGCTCGTGTCACGACCCGCATGGCGGTCAGCCCGGCCAGGCGATGCTCAAGACGGCCGAGCGGGTGAACGACCTGTGCTACACGTGCCACCAGTCGAAGCAGGGCCCGTTCGTCTTCGAACACGCGCCGGTCGAGGAGAGCTGCCTGACCTGCCACGACCCGCACGGAACCGTGGCCAACCACCTGTTGAAGCAGGGCGAGCCGTTCCTCTGCCTCCAGTGTCACGAGATGCACTTCCACAGCGCCCGCATCGTGCCCGCGTCGCCGTTCGCCCTTCCGTCCGTCGCGACCATCAACAACTGGAACCTCACGAGCTTCCAGGAGGGCTACAACACGCGCTGCTCGGCCTGTCACTCGCGCATCCACGGCTCCGACCTGCCTTCGCAAGGTGTCTCGGGCCGCGGCAAGGCGCTTACGCGGTAAGGGAGGGGGCGTCATGAAACACACAGTCCCGCTCGTCGCCGCCTTCCTCCTGATGCCGCTCGGGGTCTGGGCGCAGCAGGCGACCCCGGCCGCCGGGCGTCCGGTCGAAGGCGTGGTCACCGTCGGGGGCACCGCCGCCGACACCACCGGTTCGCTCATCCGTGTCGGCGAGTACGAGGTTCTCGACGATGCGCTGGCCAACGTCGGGGTCATGCTCTGGGGCGAGCAAGGCACGAGCCGCTTCGACCTGTCGCTCACCCACAGCGGCGACGCGCGCCGACAGAGCTACCAGGCGGACGTGAACCTCAATCGCCGCCTGACCGCGACGGTCAGCTACGACCGGCTGCCGCACCGCCTCGACCACGACCCGTTGACGTGGATGAGCGCGGCCTCGAACATCGGCGGCGGCCCGTTCGCCGTCTATGCGACCGACAACGACCCGGGCGCCGCCTACGCGTTGACCCGCTCGGTGCTCGCCTCCCGTGTCGCCTACACGGCGCCGCTCCCGGCCGGGGCCACGCTCCAGCTCTTCGTCGGCCACCGGCAGGAGTGGCGTGACGGCGTGCACCAGGTGCTCACGACGAGCCACTGCGAGGCGTGCCACACGCAGTCGTATTCGCGCGAACTCGACCAGTCCACGCGCGACCTCTTCGCGGGCACCCGGCTGCAGGCAGGCCGGCTGACGGTGGACTACACCTTCCAGAACCGGCGCTTCACCGAGGACGCCGCCGGCGTGACCACCCTCTACGATCGGGCGATCCACCCCGCCGCCCGGAGCGAGGTGTTCTACAACCGCGTCAGCTACGACGAGCGGGACGGCCTGCTGCCCATCGACTCGGTGCCGGGTCTCGAGAAGACCAGCCACGTGCTCAAGGCCCGGCTCGGGATTGCGCGCGACGCGAGCCTGTCCGGCACCTGGACCGCGAGCACGGCCCGCAACCTCGAGACCGAGCTCGGGACGGTCTACCGGGGGCTCAGCAGCCGGCTCACGATTCCGCTGACGCCGAAGGCGACCGTGCGCGGCAGCTTCCGCCGTTACGACATCGAGACCGACAGCGTCTTCGTGGACGTCGCCGAGCCCGTGGCCCCGGGCGGGCCGTCGGCGGGCAAGACATACGCCGAGTTCTTCCCCGCCCTGGCGCCGGTGGACTTCGTCCGGAACTCCTCGTTGAACCGGACGCCCACCTACGCCGACGTCGAGCTGATCTACCGCCCCTACAAGCGCACGACCGTGCGCGCGGGGTATGCCTTCGAGGGCATCACCCGGGACTACTTCGAGATCGAGCGCACCACCACCAACACCCTGGCGCTCTCTGGCCGGGGCATGCCGGCCAAACGTCTCAGCTGGCAGGCCAAGGCCACCGTGGATTGGATCACCGATCCGTTCGCCAACCACCGGGGCGCGATTCCTGCGATCCTCCAGCCCTACATGAGCCCCGGCAACGTGCCGTTCACCGGGCTGCAGTACTTCGAGATGTACGAGGCCCGGCAGGCCGACCTCACGTCGGCGCCGACGCGCCGGGCCCGCATCGAAGGGGCGGCGACGTGGTCGCCGACGCCCCGGCTGTCGGTGACCGGCTTGTACCGGTTCCGGGACGCGCAGAACGACACGCTGGAGTTCGGCGCCTGGAGCCAGACCATGCACGCCCCAGGGGCGCAGGTGTGGTTCGCGCCGACCGACAGGGCCATGGTGCACGCCGGGTACATCTACCAGCGCGAGCGAACGGAGACGCTCTTCTCCACGCTCGCCTTCAATGGTTGAGCGGGCGGGATTACCGGGGGCCAGTTCGGCTCCCTCACCGACCAGGCCGGCTACAGCCAGGACCTGCACAACGCATGGGCGGGCCTCCAGTTCGCCGCCTCCCCGCGCGTCCAGGTCTACGCGAACACGCAGTTCACCCGCGCCGCCGCGACGATCACGGACTTCTCGTACGGCGTGAGTGAATACGCGCCGCAGCTCACGGGGCTCGACTACCCGGTCATGGCGGCGGCCTTCTCCGGGTTCTCGGACCTCGGCATCCGGCTCTTCGCCCAGGACGCGGGCCTGCGCGTCCGCGTGTCGAACCAGGTCATCCTGAACGGGACGGTTCGCTACAACAGGTACACCGACCAGACTCCGTACCTGCTCGACACGACGGGCCGGTTCGTCACGGTGTCGGCCGGCCTCAGCTGGATGTTCTGATTGCGCCGCCGGGGTTCGCGGGCGGCAGGAGGGAGGGCGCGTCGGGAGACTCACCAACGACCTGCATTGACGCCAGGCGGGCGCGCCGGTCACTCTCGCGGGTGGCCGGCGCGCCTGTCGTTCGTGCCGATCGCGGCGGGCCGATCCCGCGGTCAGGCGTCGGGGTGCCCCGGGTGCTCGTGGTGATGGTGGTGGTGGTGATGATGGGCACCACCCGCCGGCACCGCGGCCGGCCGGCGCTCGTCGAGCCACCGCACCCACTGGTCGATGCCCTCGCCGGTCTTGGCCGACACGCGGAAGACCTTCGGCGCCGGCATCACCGTCCCGATGTTCCGCTCGATGAGGTCGAGGTGGATCTCCAGGTACGGCACCAGGTCGATCTTCGTGATCAGCACGAGGTCGGCCTTGTGGAACATCACCGGGTACTTGAGCGGCTTGTCCTCGCCCTCGTGCGCGGCCAGCAGGACGACGTTCGCGGCCTGGCCGAGGTCGTAGACCGCCGGGCAGACCAGGTTGCCCACGTTCTCGACGAACAGGTAGTCCAGGTCCATCCACGGGAAGTGATGGAGCGCCTCGTGGACCATCGCCGAATCGAGGTGACAGGCGGACCCCGTCGTGATGGACCGCGCGGGAATCCCGGCCGCCTCGAGGCGGTTGGCGTCGTTCTCCGTCGCCAGGTCCCCCGCGAGGGCGCCGAGCCGGCCCTTGCCGAAGTGCCGGGCGGTCGCCTCGAGCAGCGCCGTCTTCCCCGCGCCCGGCGACCCCATCACGTTGATCGCCAGCACGCCCGCGACGCGGAAGTGCTGGCGGTTGTGCTCCGCCTGCCGCTCGTTCTCCGACAGGATGCGGTCGTGCACGTCGACCGGCACGGACTTGTCCCCACAGCCACAGACGTCACACATCACGGCACCTCCAGCTCGATCCGCTCGAGCACGATCTCGTCCCCCTGCACGAGCCGCACCGGCTCGCCGCAGTCGGGGCACACCAGACGGGCGCCGCGCTCGGGGGACGCGCCGCACGCGCGGCACGCCCACAGGGCGGGGACCGCCTCCACGTCCAGGGGCGCCCCCGCGCACAGCGTCCCCTCCCGGAAGGTGTCGTACGCCGTCCGCAGCAGGCCTACTTCCACCCCCGAGAGCTCGCCGATCCTCACCCGCACCGCCGTCACGGCCGTCGCCCCGCGCTGCCCCGCCTCGGCGGCGATGCGGTCGTAGAGGGCCGACACGATCGAGTACTCGTGCACGTCGTCCCCCTCAACAGATCCGTGGGAGCGGCTCGCCCTCGGGCTCGGCCAGCAGGCGGTGCCCGAAGCCGGTGTCGAGGATCAGCATGCCCGAGGACTCGGCGATGGCCCGGCCGACGATGGCCGCGTCCGCCCCGAGGGGATGGCGCCGGATGGCGGCCAGCACGGCCGCGGCGGCCTCGGGGCGCACCGCGATCACGGCCTTCCCCTCGTTGGCCACGTGCAGGGGCTCGATGCCCAGCAGCTCGGCGGCGGCCCGGACCTCGTCCCTGACCGGCAGCGCCGGCTCGTCGACCAGGATGCCGACGCCGCCCTTGGCGGCCATCTCGTGGAGCGCGCTCGCCACCCCGCCGCGCGTCGGGTCCTTCATCGCCGCGATGCCGCCGCCGGCCGCGTCGAGCGCCACGGCGACCAGCCCGTTGATCGGCGCCACGTCGGACACGAGGTCCCCCTCGAGCTCGAGCCCGTGCCGGTTCACCATGACGGCCATGCCGTGGTCGCCGATGGTGCCGGTCACGATGATCACGTCACCCGCCCGGAGCCCGCTGTCGCGCACGAGGCGGCGCGTCAGGCCGACGCCCGTCGTGTTGATGACGAGGCCGTCGATCTCGCCGCGGCCCATCACCTTGGTGTCACCGGTCACGATGGGCGCCGACGCCTCGCGGCACGTGGCCGCGATGGACGCCTGGATGCGCTCGAGCTCCTCGCGGGGGAAGCCCTCCTCGATGATCACGGCGCACGTGAGGCCGAGGGGCTCCGTCACGCCCATCATCGCCAGGTCATTGACCGTGCCGGACACCGACAGGCGGCCGATGTCGCCGCCCGGGAAGAACCGCGGCTGGATGACGTGCGAGTCGGTGGTCACCACGACCCACTGGTCGCCCACCGGGAACGCCGCGCCATCGTCGAGCGCGGCGAGCCCGACGATGCCGGGCCGCGGGTCGGGGTCGAGGCCGCGGAGGAACACCTGCTCGATGAGCGCGCGCATGGCGCGCCCGCCGGCCCCGTGCTTCATCGCGACGCGGTCGTCCTTGGGCAGCGTCCGCAGCGTCACTGGGCACCCCCGATCATCGCGGCGACGTCCGGGCGGCCGCCGTACTGCCACCAGATCTTGCAGGTGCCCTCGCTGCTCACCATGCACGCGCCGACCGGGTTCTCCGGGACGCACTCCTTGCCGAAGAGCGGGCAGCCGTGCGGCGTCTCGAGCCCCGCCATGATGGTGCCGCACACGCACTGTTTCGCCAGCTCGCTCGGGCCGTCACCCGCCGCGAGGGCGCGGTCGACCCGGTAGACGCGGCGCGCGTCGCGGTGCGCGTACTCGTCGCGCAGCTCGAGGTTGCCCGCCGGGATGTCCGCGATGCCGCGCCAGTGCCCGGACTGCATCTTGAAGACCCGCCAGAGCTGCTCCTGCGCCCGGAGGTTGCCCGCCTTCGACACGCAGCGGGGGTACGCGTTGACGACGCGCGGCGTGCCGAGGCGGACCAGATCCACGAGCGCGACCATCCCGGCCAGGATGTCGAGCGGCTCGAAGCCCGCGACCACGACCGGCATCCGGTACTTTTCGACGAACTCCTCGAAGATGCCCCAGCCGGTGATCGTCGCGGCGTGGCCGGCAGCGAGGAAGCCCTCGACCGTCGACTCCTCCATCTCCGCGACGACGTTCATCGCGGGCGGGACGAATTTGTGGGCCGAGAGCACGGTGAAGTTCGGCGGCAGGTCGTCGCGGCAGAGCACCGTCGCGGTCGTGACCGCCGTCGTCTCGAACCCCGTGGCGAAGAAGACGACCGGGTCGCTGGTCGCCCGGGCCAGGTCCACCGCCTGGTTGATGCTGTAGACCACCTCGACCCGGCCACCCGCCGACTGCGCGTCGGCCAGCGACTTGGACGTCCCCGGCACGCGCAGCATGTCGCCGTACGTCGCGACCACGAGGCCCTGAAGGGCGAGGGCCACGGCCTCGTCGACCTCCGGCTGGTCGGTGATGCAGACCGGGCATCCCGGCCCCATGATCATGTTCAGGTTCTTCGGGAAGACCGCGCGCAGGCCGTACTTCGCCATGGCCTGCTCGTGGCTGCCGCAGACGTGCATCACGTTGATCTTCCGGCCGGCCTCGGCGACCGAGCGCTCGAGCGCCCCGACGAGGTCCCGGGCCCGCGCGGGGTCGCGGAACTTCAGCTGGTCCACCCCGCGCGGCAGGCTACCGGCGCTCATCGTCGCCCCCGGGCAAGGCGGCGATCTCGCCGCGGACGTCGGCCGCCATCAGGTCCTCGCCCTCGGCGGGCGCGGTCTCGGCCAGCAACTCCTCGTAGAGCGCCAGCGTGCCCGAGATGTCCTCCGCCGGGATGCGGCGAATGGCGTAGCCGACGTGGTTGAGGATGTAGTCGCCCGCCTGCACGGGCTCGTCGACGAGATCGAGCGCCACCTGGCGGCGGACGCCCCAGAAGTCCACGACGGCGGTCATGCCGTCGATGGAGACGATGCGGCCGGGAACTCCAAGACACATGGCGGGGACCCCTCTGCTTCTCTACCGCGCTGCCATGCCGGCCCGCGCACGGAGCGTCGCGTCGGCAACCATCACCTGTCCGAGCGCCAGCCCGCCGTCGCCCGGCGGCACCTGCTGGTGCGTGTAGACCCACCCCCGGGAGACGCGCGCGATCACGTCGTCGACGAGCAGGGTGTTCTGGAAACAGCCGCCCGTCAACGCCACCGGCATGTGCCCGTGGCGCCGCGTCACCTCGGCCACGACGGCCGCGGTGGCCGCCCCGAGCGTCCGGTGGAAGCGAGCGGCGAGCCGCGCCGGCGCCACATGGGCGAGCAGGTCGGCGACGAGCGCCCGCACCCCGCGCCGGAGGTCGATCTCGATCAGCCCGTCCCGCTCCGACAGCTCGAACGGATACGTGCCGGTCTCGGCCGGGTCGGCGGCGGCGTTCAGTTCGAGGGCCACCTGGCCCTCGTAGGTCGCGCGCGCGCGGCCGAGGACGAGCGCCCCCACCGCGTCGAAGTAGCGCCCCACCCCGTGGGCGCTCGCGACCTGCAGGCCGGTCTCGAGCAGGCGGCCGACGGCGCGCCGGTCGACGGCCGGCACCGCGCCGAAGAGCTCGAGGGCCTCGATCGGCGCGTCCGGGCCGAACGCGTCGAGCAGCAGCGCCAGCGCGATCCGCCACGGCTGCCGGATCGCCTGGTCGCCGCCCGCCAGGGCCACCGGCCGGAACGTGGCGGCGCGGGTGAAGCCGGCGTAGTCGGCCAGCAGCACCTCGCCACCCCACGCGCTGCCGTCCAGCCCGTAGCCCGTGCCGTCGTAGGCGACGCCGATCACCGGGCCCTCGAGCCCGTGCTCGGCCATCAGGCTCGCGACATGGGCGTGGTGGTGCTGGACGCCGACCTTGAGCGCCTCCGGCCGCGCCAGCGCGTAGGCCGTCGACGGGTACTCGGGGTGCAGGTCGTAGGCGACGACCTCCGGCACGATGCCGAGGAAGCGCTCCAGCCGCTCGATCGACGCCTCGTAGGCCCGGTAGGTCTGCAGCGAGTCGAGGTCGCCGACGTGCGGGCCGAGATAGGCGTCGCCGCGCGCGGCCAGGCAGAAGGTGTTCTTCAGGAGGGCGCCGCACGCCAGCACGGGCCGCTCGAGGTGACGCGCGATGGCCACCGGCCGCGGGACGTAGCCACGCGAGCGCCGGAGCACCGCCGGGGCGCCCGCGATGACGCGCGCCACCGAGTCGTCGCAGCGCGTGACGATCGCGCGGTCGTGGAGCAGGAACAGGTCGGCCATGCCGCCCAGCCGCGCCAGCGCCTCCCCGTTCTCGAAGGCGATCGGCTCGTCGCTGACGTTGCCCGACGTCATCACCAGCGGCCGCCCGGCATCGGCGGTCAGCAGCTGGTGCAGGGGGCTGTAGGCCACGATGAGGCCGATGAGCGGGTTCCCCGGGGCCACCGCCGCCGCCAGCGGCGACGGCTCGCGCCGTGTCAGCAGCACGATGGGCCGCTCGGGCCCGGTCAGCAGCAGCCGCTCCTCCGGTGACACGACGGCGAGCGCCTCGGCCTCCTCCACCGTCCGCACCATGACCGCGAACGCCTTCTCGTCGCGGTGCTTCCGCTGGCGCAGGCCGGCCACCGCCGCGGGGTCCGTGGCGTCGCACGCCAGGTGGAAGCCGCCCAGGCCCTTGACGGCGACGATGCCGCCCGCCCGCAGGATTGCCGCCGCGTGGGCCACGGCATCCGGGACATCGAGGACACGCCCGTCAGGCGCCACGGCGCTCAGGCGCGGGCCGCAGACGGGACAGGCATTCGGCTGCGCGTGGAACCGCCGGTCGGCCACGGCGTCGTACTCGCGCTGGCACGACGGGCACATCACGAAGGGCGCCATCGTGGTCACGGCGCGGTCGTAGGGCACGTCGATGGCGATCGTGAAGCGCGGCCCGCAGTTCGTGCAGTTCGTGAACGGGTAGCGGAAGCGCCGGTCGGCGGGGTCCGCGACCTCCGCCTCGCAGGCGGGGCACGTGGCCAGGTCGGGCGGGATGGAGAGCTCACGCTCCGCCGCGTCGTCGCTCTGGACGATGGCGAAGCCGTGCGCCGGCTGCATCGGGATCTCCGCCTGCTCGAACGAGACGATGCGGGCGGCGGGCGGCGGGGCCTCGCGGAGCCGGCGCACGAAGCGGTCGAGCGACCGCGCGGTGCCGAAGGCCTCGATCGTCACCCCCTGGGCGCCGTTGCGCACCTGGCCCCGCACGCCCTCGGCGTGCGCGAGCCGGTACACCCAGGGCCTGAAGCCCACACCCTGGACGGTCCCGTGAATGTCGATACGGCGGCCCTGCACCATCGCGCCTCGCCTCGCTTGCGATTATGCGCGATTGCAGGGCAAAGGGAATGCCAGCCCCGGGGACGAAACTTGGCGCACTTTCGAGGCCTCCGGCATGCGGGCGACCGGGCCTCCGGTGACGGGCCAGTTTGCTGCCGGGTTCCCGGCGGTCGGTCACTCCAGGCGGAAGACGACGGCCCCGTCCTCGATCGCGAACGGCGCGTCGGGCAGCGGCCCGGTCGGCGGTCCGCCGGACGGGCGACCGGCCGCATCGTAGCGGCCGTCGTGGCAGGCGCACCGATACCCGCCCGAGGCGGGATCGGGTGACACCCGGCATCCCATGTGGGAGCACACGAGGTAGCGGGCGGCCACCTCGCCGCCCTCCTGCCGGACCTCCACGGCGGCGGGTCCGACCTGGACGACGACCCGCCGGCCGCCGCTCAGGTCCGCGAGCGGCACGCTGGCGGCGGGTGGCGGCCGGCGACCGTCACACGCCACGGCCGACGCCAGCCCCGCGGCCATGCCGCCCAGGGCCGCGCGCCGCGTCATCCGCGGGGGTTCGCCATCGCAGGGGCGCACCATCGGGCCGGTTCCCGCCTTCCTCGCCGGTCAGGCCTCGGCGACGGCCGTCCGCTCCCACCACGGCTCGCTGGCGAGCGGCGTCTCGCGGACCCGGGGGGCGCACCCCAGCCGCTCGAGCTCGGCGACGACGGCGGCCACGGCGCCGGGGACGGCCGCCTGGAGCTCCGGCGTGAGCCCGGCGGTCATCGCGATCCGCGCCGGCACGACCCCGACGAGCAACAGGTCGTTCGGGGCGCGCCCGGCGATGTCGAGCGTGATCAGCGTGGCCTTGACGCCGGGTTCGTGCGGGCCGGTCCGCGGCCCCGGCTCGTGCCGCACGATGTCGGCGTGGCGATAGAGCCGCATGGTGCCCGGGGCGGCGTCGCTCGTCACCGTGTCCACGAGCACGACCCTGTCGGTGTCCGCCAGGAACGGGACCAGGTCGAGGCCCGGCGTGCCCAGGTCCTCGAGCTCGACCCCGGCCGGGAACTCGTACCGCGCGCGCAGGTGCTCGATGACGTACGGCCCGAACCCGTCGTCGCCCATCAGGACGTTGCCGAGGCCGAGGATGGACACTCTCATTGGAGACTCGTGAGTAATCAAGAATCGAGAATCAAGAATCAAGAAGGTCCTGGGTCGTTCAACAGGATTCCCCCTCGGGTGCCGAGCCGAGCACGCGCACGCGCGCCTGTTCCTTGCCTTCGACATCCAGGGTGTGAATCGCGCAGGCGATGCACGGGTCGAAGGAATGGACGGTCCTGAGCGCCTCGAGCGGGCGCTCGGCATCGGCGATGGGGTTGCCCACGAGGCTCGCCTCGTAGGGGCCGGCCTGGTCCTTCTCGTCGCGCGGGCCGGCGTTCCAGGTCGAGGGCACGACCGCCTGGTAGTTGGCGATCTTGCCGCTGTCGATGACGACCCAGTGCGAGAGCGTCCCGCGCGGGGCCTCGTGCACGCCGAAGCCGCGGACCTCGCCGGACGGGAACTCGGGCTTGTTGAAGATCGCCGTGTCGCCCGACCCGATGTTGTTGGCGAGCAGCTCCCAGTGCTTCATCGCGAGCTCGTTCAGCATGCACGTGCGGATCATGCGGGCCGCGTGGCGCCCCATCGTCGAGTGGAGGATCGCCGGCGTCAGCTTGGTGCCGGCGACGGCCGAGGCCGTCTCGAGCGTCTTGGTCGCCCACTTCACGGTGAGGGCGTCGCCGGTGGCCAGGCCGACGAGCACCTGCGCCAGGGGCCCGACCTGCATGACCTCGCCGTTGTAGCGCGGCGCCTTGATCCAGGAGTACTTCTTGCGGCCGTCGAACTCGTTGTAGGCCGGGTTCGTCTCGCCCTGCCACGGGTGCAGCGTGTCGCCGCCCTCGTAGTAGGCATGCGTCACGTTCTCGGTGACGCCCGTCTCGAACGCCTCGTCGGTCCAGCCGGCGAAGGGCTTCACCGTGCCGAGGTCGCCGTTCATGATGACGCCGCCCGGCAGGTCGAAACTCGTCGCCTTGCCGTCGGTCGGCAGGTCGGGCACGGCCAGGTAGTTCGTCACGCCCTTGCCGAACCCGAACCAGTCGGGGTACATCGCGCCGATGGCGCAGACGTCCGGGAAGTAGACCTGCTCGACGAACGCCTTCACCTCGGCGAAGAGGTCGCGGATCATGAACAGCTTGTTCATGTTCAGCGTGGAGTCGTTGTCGAGGTTGATGGCGTTGGCGACACCGCCCACCGCGAGGTTCTGGATGTTGGGCGTCTTGCTGCCGAGGATGGCGACGATCTGGTTCGCCTTCCGCTGGATCTCGAGCGCCTGGAGGTAGTGCGCGACGGCCAGCAGGTTCACCTCGGGCGACAGCCGCATCGCGGGGTGCCCCCAGTAGCCGTTGGCGAAGATGCCGAGCTGCCCGCGGCCGACGAAGCCGCCGAGCCGGGCCTTGACGGCCTCGAGGTCCTTGACCCCGTTGTGGGGCCACGGCGAGAGCGACTCGGCGAGGGCCGCGGTCTTGGCGGGGTCGGCCTTGAGGGCGGAGACCACGTCCACGAAGTCGAGGGCCGACAGGTGGTAGAAGTGCACGATGTGGTCGTGCAGGCCGTGCGCGATCAGGATGAGGTTCCGGATGTACTGCGCGTTGGGCGGAATCTCGAGCTTGAGCGCGTTCTCGACCGCCCGGACCGAGGCGATCGCGTGCACGGTGGTGCACACGCCGCAGAACCGCTGCGTGAAGAGCCAGGCCTCGCGCGGGTCGCGCCCGAGCAGGATGCGCTCGATCCCGCGGAACATCTGCCCTGAGGACCACGCCCGCGTCACGCGCCCGCCGTCGACCTCCACGTCGATGCGGAGGTGCCCCTCGATGCGGGTGACCGGGTCGATGGTGACCGTCGTCGCCATGCTGTGCTCCCTTTCGTAACGCGTGCGCGCCCGTCTGCGGCGGCGGCCGTGCGAACGCGCGGCCGATGGGTCACGGACGGATCTCGCCGCAGGCCTCCCCTAGGCCATGGTGCGGTCCACTGCTAGCGCGCGGCCGCCATGCGGCCCGCGGCCCCCGGTCGTCCCGCGAGGATCGGGAAGTTCTTGACGATGTAGATGTAGCCGAGGATCTCCAGGGCAATCAAGCCCGACGTGACCAGCGTCTCCCCCACGCTCGGGAAGTACGACCAGTGCGCCCCCGGGTTGAAGGCCACGAGGAACACGTCGAACCGGTAGAGGCCTCCCGCGAGCACCAGCACCATCGCCGCCCGGACGAGGTTGCCGTAGTCGCGGCGCTGGGCGTCGGTGGCCAGCATCAGCGGCCCGGCGACGAACAGCGCCAGCTCGATGAGCGACATCACCGAGGCGCGGTCGAACGCCAGCAGCGCCCCCAGCTGGCCGCGCCAGGCGAGGTCGCCCACGCGGAGCACCAGGTAGAACACGCCGATGAGGGCCACGTACCGCCCGATGCCCGCGAGCATGTCGCGGTCGGGCCGGCGGCCAAAGGCCCCGGCCGACAGCGCGCCCTCGAGCACCACCGCCGCGTACCCCATCCCGATGCACGAGACGAGGAACAGGAGCGGGAGGAACGGGGTGTTCCACAGCGGGTGGAGCCGCGGCCCGCTCAGCAGGAGCAGCGACCCGAGCGACGACTGGTGCATCGTCGGCAGCAGCATGCCGAGCGCGATGATCCAGATGAGCGCCTTCTTCATGACGGGCAGCCACGCCTCGCTCATCCGCCGCACCCACGGGGTCCGCGCCGTGCGGCCCCGCTCGAGGAACGCCGGGCTGAGCTCGAGCCACAGCACGACCATGTAGGCCATGATGCAGAGCGCGACCTCGAGGAGCACCGAGTTGAGGTTCCAGTGCCAGAAGTAGATCGGCACGCGCCACAGGAGGTAGTACCGCCCGACGTCGAGGAAGACCGAGAGGCCCGCCATCGTGTAGCCGAACGCGCTCGTGAGCAGCGCGGGCCGCACCAGGGGGTGGTACTCGCCCTTGTTCGCGATGTAGACCAGCAGGGCCATGGCGTACCCGCCGCACGCGAGGGCGGTGCCCGTCACGACGTCGAACGCGATCCACAGGCCCCACGGGTACCCGTCGTTGAGCGCGGTCGTCGCCCCGAGGCCGAAGGCCAGCCGCCACAGGATGGCGAGGCTGCCGACAGCGGCGACGAGGGCGACCGCGCGCACGCCCGGGGTGAAGAACGGCCCGCCGACGGGCTCCGCGTGCTCCGAGCGCGTATGCGCGTGCGGGCTCATCGCTCGTCCTCCCCGGCCTCGGCCGCCTCACCCGACTTCCGGTTGCGCATCATCACCGCCGCGAGCACCCCGTAGAGCGCCACGGGCGCGGCGAATCCCTGGTAGAGCGTGTGCTGCAGCGTGCGCTGCGTCGAGGGGACCGACTCCGGCCCGTAGTCGGGCAGGCCGATCTTGTCGAAGGGCACGTGCGACAGGTACAGCACCTGCGTGCCCCCCGCCTCGGTCTCGCCGTAGACCCGCGGGATGTAGCGGTCCGGGAACTCCTCCAGGCGGCGGTGCGCCTCCCGGAGCAGGTCCTCGCGCTTGCCGAAGATGACCGCCTCGCGCGGGCAGACCTCGCAGCACGCCGGCTCCTTGCCCTCGGCCAGCCGGTGGTTGCACAGCTCGCACTTGACGATCTTCGGGTCGAAGGCCTTCGTCCACTCGAACTTCGGGATGTTGAACGGGCAGGCCATCTGGCAGTAACGGCACCCGACGCAGAGCGACGGGTCGTAGGTGACGATGCCGTACTCGCGCTTCTTGAGCGACCCCAGCATGCAGGCGTTGGCACAGGCCGGGTCCACGCAGTGCATGCACTGCTGCTTGACGTAGGACCGGTACGGCCCTTCCTCGTACAGCTTGATGATGTTCTTCGTGTTCTGGTTGAGGTCGAGCGGCGCCTGCCACTTCCCCTCCGACCACGCCGTGTCGCGGATGCGGTCGTTCGCGTCCGCGCACGCCACGACGCAGGCCTTGCAGCCGATGCACCGCGTGGTGTCGTAGAGCATGCCGACCGCGTCGGGCGGCGCCGTGCGGGGCTCCTCCGCCGACGCCGTCACGCTCGTCGCCGCGGCCGCCGCCGTCGTGCCGGTGGCCGCAACCATCGCCTTGAGCGCGGCTCGTCTGGTGATGGCCATGGACTCACTCCTTCGACGAGGACTCGGGCGGCTCCGCGGTGTCCCCGAGCTTCTTCGACCACGCGTACCCGGCGCCGAGCACCGCGCCGCCGATCACCCCGGCCACGCCCGTGGCCACCGGGCTCACCCGCCCCTGGTCCGCATGGACCGGCGGATACGTGTCGGGCGGCGTCGGCCGCTCGATCTCGGCGGTCTGGAACGCCGGGACCCGGAACGCCAGCTTCTGCTCCGTGCAGCCGAAGCACGGCGCGCCGAGGCCGATCGGCCACGCGTCCACCACCTCGCAGAAGTGCAGGACCGAGCAGTTCGCGTGCGTCTGCGGCCCCTTGCACCCCAGCTTGTAGAGGCACCAGCCCTGGCGGTGGCCCTCGTCGCCGAACTGCTCGGCGAAGCGGCCCGCGTCGAAGTGCGCGCGCCGCGGGCAGTGCTCGTGGATCGTCTTGCCGTAGGCGAACTCGGGCCGGCCGAGCGCGTCGAGCGCGGGCAGCGTCCCGAACGTCGCGTACTGGAGGACGACGCCGAGAAAGTTGTAGGGGTTGGCCGGGCACCCGGGAATGGTGACGACCGTCTTGCCGCCCAGGATGGCCGGGGCCCCCTCGGCGCCGGTCGGGTTCGGGTCGGCCGACGGGATGCCGCCCCACGACGCGCACGACCCGATGGCGATGATGGCGCCCGCGTTCGCCGCGGTCTCCTCCAGGATCTCGACCGCGGTGCGGCCGCCGATCTTGCAGTAGATGCCCTGCTCCTTCGTCGGGATCGCGCCCTCGACCACCAGCACGTACTTGCCGGCGTTGGCCGCCATCGCGTCGCGGAGCGACTTCTCGGCCTGGTGGCCGGCGGCCGCCATGAGCGTCTCGTGATAGTCGAGCGAGATGAGGTCGAGGATGACCTCCGCGACATCCGGGTGCGAGGTCCGGAGCAGCGACTCCGTGCACCCCGTGCACTCCTGGAAGTGGAGCCAGATGACGGACGGGCGCGCGCCGGACGCGACGGCGTCCGCGATCTGCGCCGCCGCCGAGTTCGACAGCCCCACCGCGGCAGCCGCCAGCGTGCAGACCCTCAGGAAGTCGCGGCGGTTGACACCGGCGAGCGGCGGTCGCGAGGACGGAATCGGATAGACTCGGGTAGACCACGCCATGGACGGCCCTCCGTATTGCCCGCCGAGTGAGCAACATGGATGCCATCGACCGAACGTTCAATTGGCAGGCAATCCGCCCCGGCGCCGGCGGCGGAGCCGGGGCCTCCCCGCAAGTGCCGGGTTTCCGCAAGGCAAGACGCGGGGTGGCGGCAACAAGGCCCGGACATCGCGCCGCACGCGCCTGCCTGGCGCCCGGCCCGCCGTTTGCAATCACCTCGTCACGGAGGCTGCGATGATCACCCTCAAGACGGTCCTCGTCCCGACCGACTTCAGCGACACGTCCGAAGTCGCCCTTCGCTACGGCAAGGCGCTGGCCGAGAAGTTCGACGCCGCCCTGCACCTCGTCCACATCGTCCAGGAGCCCTTCTCCCAGCCGTGGGCGGTGGAGGCGTACGGCTTCTCCCTCGCCTCCCTGCAGGAGCAGTGGCAGCAGGACGCGGCGCGCCGCCTCGACGAGGCGCTGCCCGCCGCGGAGCGTCCCGCCCTTCACGCGACCGTCGCCACCATCCTCGGCCACCCGGTCGTCGAGATCCTCCGCTACGCCGAGGAGCAGAAGATCGACCTGATCGTGATGGGCACGCACGGCCGCGGGCCGCTCGGTCACGTCGTGATGGGCAGCGTCGCCGAGCGCGTCGTCCGCAAGGCCGCCTGCCCCGTCCTGACCGTGCACCATCCGGAGCGTGAGTTCGTCGTCGACGACTGACGCCGCGTGCTAGGCTCGATACGGCGGGCGCCTCCGTGCACGCCCGCCGTACGCCCATGCCCGACACGCCGCCCACCAGCCTCCGCCTCGACGTCTGGCTCGACGTCGCCTGCCTGTTCAAGACCCGGTCCGAGGCGCAGAAGGCCTGCAAGCTCGGCAAGGTGGCGGTCAACGGCGCCGCCGCCAAGCCGCACCGCGACATCCGCGTCGGCGACGAGCTGGTCATCAACCGCCCGCTCGGCCGCCGCCAGACCGTGACGGTCGCCGCCCTCGCCGACCGGCACATCGCGCGCGCCGACGCCCGGCGCCTCTACGAGGACCACACGCCCCCGCCCTCGGCCGAGGAGCTGGCCATCCGGCGGCAGGACCGCATCTTCCGCGCGATGCTCACACCGTCGACCCGGCCCGACCGGCGCGCGCGGCGGGCCATCCTGCGCACCAAGCGCGGCGACGGGGACTAGTGGCGTGTACGCCCCGGATCACTGCCGGCCGCTCCGTTGCCGCGGCCGTCGATCCGCGGGTCGACACCGCCGTCCGTAGTACTGAATCCGTCGATACGGTCCACTAGGGGGGCGGCCGCCGGCGGCGCCGCCGGGCCCGGCCGGTAGCGGTGGCGTGCCGGCACCCGTTCTGTCATGATCGGGCCATCCCCATGGCCAATCCCCCGAGACTGCGCATCGGCCTGCTGCTCGCCGCCGCGGTGGCGTTCTTCGTGCTCCCGTCGGCCAGTGACTTCGCCGTCGACTGGCTGTGGTTCGGCGCGCTGGGCTACCGGGACGTCTTCCTGACGGGGCTCCAGTCGGAGCTGATCCTCGGCGGCGTGGCGTTCGCCGTGTCCGCCGGGTGGATGGTGGTGCACCTCCGCATGGCGCTCCGGTCGCTGTCAGGCGCGCCGGCGACCTTCACGACGCGCGAGGGGCTGACGATCGCCCTCCCGACCGAGGCCCAGATCCGCCCGCTCGCCACCGTCGCCGCGCTCGGGGCGTCGCTCCTCGTGGCGCTGTACGTCGCGGGCCAGTGGCTGCCGATCCTGAGCTGGTGGAACGCGGTGCCCTTCGGGCACGCCGATCCCATCCTCGGCCTGGACGCGGGGTTCTACGTCTTCACGCTGCCGGTGCTCGAGACGGCGCGCAACCTGGCGATGGCGCTCGTGCTGCTGGCCGCGGCCGGTTCCGGCGCGCTCTACGTCATGGCCGGCGAGCTGGGCCTGACGCCCTTCGGCCTCAAGATCTCGCCGCGGGTCGTGCGGCACGGCGCGCTGCTGGCGGCGGCCCTCTTCGCGGTCCTGGCCTTCGGCGCCTGGCTCGACCGGCCGACGCTGATGCTGAGCCCGTCGGGCATCATCCAGGGCGCGCGCTACGCGGACGTCCACGCGCGGCTCCCCGCGGCCGCCGTCCTGATGGCCGCCGCGGCCGTCGGGCTGCTGCTCGCGCTCTGGCACGCGCGCGGCACCGCGCGGTGGCCGCTCCCGGCGGCCGTCGCCCTCTACGTGGTCGCCGCGGCCGGCGGCCAGCTGTACGCCGGGTTCGTCCAGCGCTTCGTGGTGTCGCCGAACGAGCAGGCGCGCGAGGCGCCGTACATCGTCCACAACATCGCGGCGACGCGGGCAGGCTTCGCCCTCGACGCGGTCGAGGAGCGCGAGGTCACCGGCGACGCGGAGCTCACGCGCGCCGACATCGAGAACAACCGGGCGACGCTCGACAACGTCCGCCTGTGGGATCACCAGCCGCTGCTCGAGACGTTCGGGCAGATCCAGGAGATCCGGACCTACTACGACTTCATCGCGGTCGACAACGACCGCTACACCCTCGACGGCAAGTACCGGCAGGTGATGCTCTCGGCCCGCGAGCTCAACCCCACGGCCCTGCCGAACCGGACGTGGATCAACGAGCGGCTCGTCTTCACGCACGGCCACGGCCTCACGCTCGGGCCCGTCAACCAGGTGACGGCCGAGGGCCTGCCGGTGCTCTTCATCCGCGACCTGCCGCCCGTGTCCACGGTCGGCCTCGCCGTGACGCAGCCCTCCATCTACTTCGGCGAGCTCTCGAACGAGTACGTCATCGTCCGCACGCGGGCGCGCGAGTTCCACTACCCCAAGGGCGACGACAACGTCTACACGGAGTACGACGGCCGGGGGGGCATCCCGCTCGACTCGCTCTGGAAGAAGCTCCTGTTCGCCGCGCACCTGAAGGCGTACCAGATCGTCCTGAGCGACGACATCACCGACGAGAGCCGGATCATCTTCGACCGGCAGATCCGCCGGCGCGTGAGCAAGATCGCGCCCTTCCTCGTCTACGACGACGACCCGTACCTCGTCGTCGACGACGGCCGGCTCTTCTGGATCCAGGACGCGTACACGACGTCCGGCAACTACCCGTACTCGACGGCCGCGGCGCCCGGCATCAACTACATCCGCAACTCCGTGAAGATCGTCATCGACGCCTACCAGGGCACCACGACCTTCTACCTGGCGGCGCCGGACGACCCCATCGCGCGCACCCTGGCGGCGGTCTTCCCCTCCCTGCTGCGCCCCATGGACGAGATGCCGGCGGGCCTGCGCCAGCACGTCCGGTATCCCGAGGGCATCTTCCGCCTGCAGTCGAACGTCTACTCGACGTACCACATGTCGAACCCGGCGGTCTTCTACAACAAGGAAGACCAGTGGGAGGTGCCGGCCATCGACCGCGGGGCCGAGACGGTGCGGATGGAGCCGTACTACACCATCATGAAGCTCCCGGGCGAGGCGGAGGCCGAGTTCATCCAGATGCTGCCGTTCACGCCCCGGCGGCGCGACAACCTGGCATCCTGGCTGGTCGCCCGGAGCGACGGCGACCACTACGGCGAGCTCGTGGTCTTCCAGTTCCCGAAGCAGAAGCTCGTCTTCGGCCCGCGCCAGGTCGTCGCGCGCATCAACCAGGACCAGGTGATCTCGCCGCAGCTCACGCTGTGGAACCAGCAGGGCTCCGAGGTGATCCAGGGCACGCTGATGGTCGTGCCGATCGAGGAGTCGCTCCTCTACATCCGGCCCCTGTACCTCCGGGCCCAGTCAGGGCGCATCCCCGAGCTCACGCGCGTGATCGTCGCGTACCAGAACCGCATCGTCATGGAGCGGACGCTCGAGGAGGGGCTCTCGCGCCTCTTCGGCGGCGCCACCCAGCCAGCGGCGGGGCCGCCCGCCGCGGCCGGCCCCGCGGCGGCGGAGGCGCCCGGAGCCGCGCCGGCCGCGCCCGCGGCCGGACCCGACGCCGCGGCCATGGCGGAGGAGGCCCGCCAGGCCTACCAGCGCGCGATCGACGCGCAGCGCGCCGGCGACTGGGCGACGTACGGCGAGCAGATCAAGCGGCTCGGCGAGCTGCTCGAGCGCATGCGGCCGCGCTAGGAGGCACAGTACGGCTTGCGCCAGCCGAGCGCCGCCAGCCGTGGGACCTCGGCGGCGCTCGCGGTGTCGACGCCCGGCGCGAGGGCGATCACGCGGGCCTCTCCCGCCGCGCGGGTGCAGGTGCACGGACAAGGGGCTGTCGGCCGGCCGGGGCGGCGCCGGAACCGACGGTCGGAGCCGCGTGCCATAATCGGGACACCGATGATTCAGGACCGCTTCGACCGGCCGCTCAGGAACCTGCGGCTGTCGGTCACCGACCGCTGCAACCTGCGTTGCCAGTACTGCATGCCGGAGGACGACTACGTCTGGCTGCCGCGAGAGGACGTCCTGCACTTCGAGGAGATCGAGCGGCTCGCCGACGTGTTCCTCGGCCTCGGCGTGGACCACATCCGCCTGACGGGCGGTGAGCCGCTGCTGCGCAAGGACGCGGCGGCCCTCGTCGCGCGCCTGGCAGGCAAGCCGGGCCTGGCCGACTTCGCCATGACGACCAACGGCGTGCTGCTCGCGCCGCTGGCCGAGCCGCTCCGGCGCGCGGGGCTGCACCGCGTGACCGTGAGCCTCGACACCCTCGTGCGGGAACGCTTCGAACGGCTGACTCGCGCCGACGAGCTGCCACGGGTGCTGGCGGGCATCGACAGGGCCGCCGAGGTCTTCGGCGGGCTGAAGCTGGATACGGTGGTGATCCGCGGGGTGAACGACGACGAGCTGGTGCCCCTGACGCGGTTCGCGGCCGCACGCGGGGCGGAGATCCGGTTCATCGAGTACATGGACGTCGGCGGCGCGACCAACTGGAGCGCGGGCGCCGTCGTGTCCCGGACCGAGATTCTCGAGGTGTTGTCCCGCGCGTTCGGCCCGGCCATCCCCCTCGCTGACACGGGCTCCGCCCCCGCCGATCGCTACCGCCTCGGCGACGGGACGGTCGTGGGGGTGATTGCCTCGACGACGGCGCCGTTCTGCCGGGACTGCGACCGCAGCCGGCTGACCGCGGACGGGATGTGGTACCTGTGCCTCTACGCCGCGTCGGGCGTGGACCTGCGCGGGCCCGTGCGCGCGGGGGCCTCACCCGACGAGCTGGCGGCAATCATCCGCGAGACCTGGCAGGGCCGGGCCGACCGCGGCGCCGAGCAGCGGCTGGCAATGCCGGATCGCACGCCGCTCATCCCGGCGCAGGCACTCAAGCGCAATCCCCACCTGGAAATGCACACGCGGGGCGGCTGACCGTGTGGCGCCGGACGGCGCCGGAACCAGCGGGCGCCGGTCCGGGGCAGGACGAAGGACGAGGGCCGCGCGCGGCCCCCGTCAGGGTGCGCCGGGGTGCCCCTCGGTCAGGGCACCCCGATGACCTCAGCAGTGCTCCGCGTACGCCTGCTGGAGCCGCGCCGCGATGGCGTCGGCCGCCTGGTTCTCGATCTCGCGGCGCTCCATCATGTAAACCAGCTTGCCGTCCTTGAGGAGCGCAATCGACGGCGACGACGGCGGGTACGGCGCGAACAGCTCGCGCGCCCGCTGCGTGGCCTCGAGGTCGCCGCCGGCGAACACGGTGCCGAGGTGTTCCGGACGGGCGCCGGCCCGCAGCGACAGGGCGATGCCGGGACGGGCCTTGCCGGCCGCGCAGCCGCACACCGAGTTGACCACGATGAGCGTGGTGCCGGGCCGGGCGGCGGCTTCGTCGACCGCTTCGGGCGTCTGCAGCGCCTCGAAACCGAGCCGCGCGAGCTCATCCCGCATCGGGGCGATGAAAGGCTCTGGGTAGCGCTGGGCAATCACGGGGAACTCTCCTTGGAAACCTGTGGGTGGCCGGGGCAGGCGTGCCCGGCGGCCGGCCGGCGCCAGGGCTGAATCCCGGGCCGGCGTTCTGGAGTCGATCATACCAATGGTTCCCGCAATCCGCATCCGGGCCCTGAACGACGCCCCCATCCGGCCGGATGCCTCCCATGTCCTCTACTGGATGATCGCCAACCGGCGCGCGGGGTGGAACTTCGCCCTCGAGCGGGCCGCGGACCAGGCCAGGGCCCTCGGCCGGCCGCTCATCGTGCTCGAAGCCCTGCGCGCCGGGCACCGGTGGGCGTCGCGGCGCTTCCACCAGTTCGTCCTCGACGGCATGGCCGACAACCGCCGCGCGTTCGCCGCCCGCGGTGTCACGTACCACGCCTACTTCGAGCCCGCGCCCGGGGCCGGCGCCGGCCTGCTCGAGGCGCTCGCCGCCACGGCGGCGCTCGTCGTCACCGACGACTTCCCCTGCTTCTTCCTCCCACGGATGACGGCCGCGGCGGCGCGCCGCCTCCCCGTCCGCCTCGAGAGCGTCGACGCCAACGGCCTGCTGCCCCTGCGGGCCGTGGAGACGGCCTACCCGACGGCCCATGCCTTCCGCCGGGCCCTCCAGCAGCGGCTCGCCGCGCACCTGGCCGAACCGCCGAGCGCCGATCCCCTGGCCGCCGGCCTGGCGCCGGCCGCGCCCCTCGACGCCGGGATCGCCCGGCGGTGGCCCGACGTGTGGACCTGGCAGGCGCAGGGCGGCCGCCTGGACGGCCTCCCGATTGACCAGTCGGTGGGGCCGGCCCCGATGCGGGGCGGGGCCGACGCGGCGGCGGCCCGGCTGGCGTGGTTCCTCCGCGAGGGACTGCCCCGCTACGCGGACCGCCGGAACCAGCCCGAGGAAGAGGTCGCCAGCGGCCTGTCTCCCTACCTCCACTGGGGACACGTGTCGTCCCACCAGATCCTGGCCGCGCTCGCGGCGCAGGAAGGCTGGCTCGGCGACCTGCCGGCCCGGGCCACGGGCTCGCGCGAGGGCTGGTGGGGCATGAGCGCGCCGGCGGAGGCCTTCCTCGACGAGCTGGTGACGTGGCGCGAGGTCGGCTTCAACATGTGCAGCCAGCGCGACGACTACGACGAGTACGACTCGCTCCCCGACTGGGCCCGCCGCAGCCTCGACGCCCACGCGGCCGACGAGCGGGACCCGCTCTACGACCTCGCCCGGTTCGAGGCCGCCGACACGCACGACCCGCTCTGGAACGCCGCCCAGCGGCAGCTCGCCACCGAGGGCCGCATGCACAACTACCTGCGCATGCTGTGGGGCAAGAAGATCCTCCAGTGGAGCGCGTCCCCGCGCGCCGCCCTCGAGATCATGATCGAGCTCAACAACAAGTACGCCCTGGACGGACGGAACCCCAACTCGTACAGCGGCATCTTCTGGACGCTCGGGCGCTACGACAGGCCCTGGGCGCCCCGTCGGCCCGTGTTCGGCGTGATCCGCTACATGTCGTCCGAGAACACGGCGAGGAAGGTCCGCGTCAAGCGCTTCATCGAGCGCTACGGCGGCCAGCCGGGGCTGCCGGACCTGTGAGGACGGCCCGGTTCGAGAGCGGGATGCCGGTCGGCGCCCAGGCGCTCTTCGACTGGCACGCCCGTCCGGGCGCCTTCGAGCGGCTCGCGCCCCCCTGGGAGACGCTTCGGGTGGTCGAGCGGGTGGGGACGATTCACGACGGCGACCGGCTGGCGTTCGAGGTCGTGAAGGGTTCCCTCCGCATCCACTGGCGCGCCCGGCACGAGGCACTCGTGCCCGGACGGCAGTTCCGGGACGTCCAGGAGGCGGGGCCGTTCCGGACCTGGCGGCATACCCACCGGACCGAGCCGGAGGGCCCCGACGTGAGCCGCCTCGTCGACGAGGTCGCGTGGGAAGTGCCTGGCGAGCGCCTGATCGGCTGGGCCGCGGCGCCCCTCGTCTCGCGGCTGCTGGCCAGGATGTTCGCGTTCCGGCACGCGCGCACGCGGCACGACGTGGCGTGTCACGCGCGGCACGCGGCCATGCCCCGTCTCGCGGTTGCGGTCGCGCCGCTCGGTGACGAACTCGCGATGGAGGTCGCGGCGTTCCTGGCCACGGGCGGGCACCACGTCGCCGCCCTCGACGCGGCGGGCACCTCCCGTGGCTCGCCGCGCTCCTCGACCAGCTCGCCCGGCGCTCCTGATGCCGCCTCGCCGACACGCGCGACCGGCTGACCGACACGCGCAGGCGCGGATTCCCGCGCC
This sequence comes from Vicinamibacterales bacterium, assembly GCA_050250645.1. Taxonomy (GTDB): domain Bacteria; phylum Acidobacteriota; class Vicinamibacteria; order Vicinamibacterales; family UBA2999; genus JBFWVR01. The sequence goes on along the minus strand of JBFWOG010000001.1, from coordinate 203,113 downwards.
GGAGCACCCGTTTGCGGCCTGCGGGTCCGGGCATCGACTTTGCGACGGGCCCGGTGGCTCACTGTGCCTTCTCCCGAGACCTGGCCGCTCGTCGCCGCCTTCGGGCTCGTCGGGCTGCTCGCGCTCACCTTGATCCACTCACGGACCCTGGTGCGCCGGGCGGCGGCGCAGGCGCGCGCGCTGGAGGACGCGGAACGGCACTACGGCCGCATCGTCCAGTCGGTGCACGCCGTGGTCTGGCGGGGGCATCCGGAAACGCACGCCTACAGCTTCGTGAGTGGCGAAGCGGAGACGCTGTTCGGTCATCCGCCCAAGGACTGGGTCTCCGAATCCGGCTTCTGGTCGGCCCATCTGCACCCGGACGACCGGGAGCGCGCGACCCTCGAATACCGCAGTGCGTCGAGCGGGGACCCGGTTGCGCTCGAATACCGGTTCCAGGCATCGGATGGGCGCTGGGTCTGGGTCCGCGACGTCCTGCAGGTCGTCGACGAGGGGGGGCGCCTGGCCGCCTACGGCGTGATGCTGGACATCACGGACCGCAAGGCCGCCGAGGACCGGATCGCGCTCCAGGCGTCGGTCATCGAGCAGGCGCACGAAGCCATCATGACCTTCGACGAGGACCAGCGCATCTCGGGATGGAACCGGGGCGCGGAGCGCCTGTTCGAGGTTTCCGCGGCCGACGCCCACGGCCGCCGGTTCGAGGAGATCCTGCCGTACACCTACGTGCACCCCGAGATCCAGCAGCTCGCCGAGCAGCGGCGCCTGCAGGGGCTCCCGCACGAGGCCGAGTTCAAGGTCCGCCTGCCCGGCGGCCAGTCGGTCCACATCACCTCGACGATCAGCACGCTCCAGGACGCCGCGGGCCATGCGCGGGGCCTGGTCGTGATCTCGCGGGACATCGGGCCGCAGAAGCGGGTGGAGCACGAGCTCCGGAGCCGGGCGCGGCAGCAGGCCGCCGTGGCGGCGCTCGGGCAGCGGGCGCTGGCCGGCATCGACCTCTCCCTCGTCCTGGACCAGGCGGTCGCCCTCGTCTCGCACACGCTGGACACCCCGCTCGCCGCCCTCTTCGAGCTCGATGCCGAGGCCGACGTGCTGACGCTCCGGACGGGCGCCGGCTGGCCGGAAGGCGTCGCGGGGACCGCCCGCCTGTCGGCGAGCCGCGGGTCGCATGCGGGCCTGCTGTTGCTGTCCGGCCGGCCGCTGCTCGTGGAGAACCTGCAGCAGGACGCGCGGGTCGGGACCGACGCCCTGCTGGTGGAGCACGGCGTCACGAGCCTGGTCGCGGTGGTGGTGCACGGCGCGCGGCACCCGTTCGGCATGCTGGCCGCCTACGCGACCGAGCTGCGGGAGTTCAGCCGCGACGACGTGCACTTCCTGCAGGCCGTGGCCAACGTGATTGGCGAGTCGATCGACCGGCGGCGGGCCGCCGACGAGCAGCGCCGGCTCGAGGCGCAGATGACGCACGTCCAGAAGCTCGAGAGCCTCGGCGTGCTGGCCGGCGGCATCGCGCACGACTTCAACAACCTCCTGGTCGGCATCATGGGCCACGCGGGCCTGGCGCTGATGGACCTGCCGTCCGACTCGCCGGCGGTCGCCCGTATCCGCCACATCGAGACGGCGGCGCAGCGGGCCTCGGAGCTGACCAACCAGATGCTCGCCTACTCGGGCCGCGGCCGCTTCGTCGTCCAGCCGCTGGACCTGTCGCGGCTCGTGGAGGAGATGGGGCACCTCCTCCACACGGCCATCTCCAAGAACGCTACCCTCTCCTTCGACTGCGCGCGCGGCCTGCCACCGATCCAGGGCGATCCCAGCCAGCTCCGGCAGGTCGTGATGAACCTGATGACCAACGCGTCGGACGCGCTGGCGGAGGGCGCGGGCACGATCCGGATCCGGACCGGCCTCGTCCACGCCGAGCGCGACTTCTTCCGGCATACCTATCTGAGCGAGGACCTCCGGCCAGGCGACTACGTCTTCGTCGAGGTCAGTGACACGGGGTGCGGCATGACCCAGGACACACTTTCCCGGATCTTCGATCCGTTCTTCACCACCAAGTTCACGGGCCGCGGCCTCGGGCTCGCGGCCGTGCTCGGCATCGTCCGCGGCCACCGTGGCGCGATGCGGATCGACAGCACGCCGGACGCCGGCACGACCTTCCAGGTCTACTTCCCGGCCGCCACGATGCCCGCGCTCGTCGGCAACCCGCCGGTGCCGGGGGCGGCGCTGCCCGCCTGGCAGGGCCGGGGCACCGTCCTCGTGATCGACGACGAGGAGGGTGTGCGCGACGTGGCGCGCAGCGTCCTCGAGCGGGTCGGCCTCACCGTCCGGGTCGCCGCCGACGGCCAGGAGGGCGTCGAGGCCTTCCTCGCCGACCCCCGGGGCATCGACCTCGTGCTGCTCGACATGACCATGCCGCGGCTGAACGGCGCCGGCGTGCTCACCCAGATCCGGCGCGTGCGCCAGGACCTGCCGGTCATCCTCAGCACCGGCTTCGGCGAGGAGGACACGATCGCGGGCATGCGCGAACAGGGGCGCGTCGACTTCATCCAGAAGCCGTACGGGCCGTCGGCGCTCATCGAGCTGGTGCGCTCCCTGCTGGCACCAGCCTTGCTCTCACCCCGGCCAGACACGCACGCACCAGGAGAAGTGGCGCAATGAACAGCATCGAAACCGCCAACCCGCTGCAGGATCTCGCACAGCAGCTCGTCCAGAAGTTCGACACCAACGGTGACGGCTCGCTGACCACCCAGGAGTTCACCACGTTCCTGACGACCTTCATGGGCACCCTCGGGACCGGCGGCTACACGGGCACCGGGACCGGCACGGGCGCGACGGGCGCCGGCGGCGGCATCGGCCGCGGCCAGATGGAAGGGTTCGACATGGGCAAGATCGGGGACCCGGGCGTGACGACCGTGAAGTACAAGTTCGCGCGCGTGGCGCAGAACTACGGTCTCTCCTCGGTCACCGACATGAGCTCGGCCGAGTCGCTCCTGAACCAGATGGTCCCCGAGCTCCAGGCCCAGGGTGTCACGGTGCTCGGCGTGGACAAGGACAAGATCCAGGTGCTCGACGACGCCGGCCAGTCGGCGTGGATCGACGTGATCCGCGGCGCCGGCGGCGCGAACCCCGCCTGGCAGTGGCTCGACCAGCGGTTCTGACGATGAGTAACCAAGAATCAAGAATTAAGAATCAAGAAGCAGTGGCGATTCTTGATTCTTGATTCCGTTCAGGCCGCGCGCTTGCCGAGGGCGTCGAAGCACTCGTAGATGAGCGTCGGCATCCGCAGCAGGGTGGCGACGTGGCCCGCGCCGCCGCGGGCGATGGCTTCGCGCGGCATCCCGAAGACGACGCACGAGTGCTCGTCTTCCGCAATCGTCTCGGCGCCGGCAGTGCGCAGGGCGACCATGCCATCGGCCCCGTCGGCGCCCATGCCCGTCAGCAGCACCGCGACCATCGGGACGCCGGTCAGCCGCGCCGCCGCGTGGAACAGCACGTCCACGGCCGGGCGCTGGTGGTGGACCGGGGGGCCGTTCTTGAGCACGGTCCGCAGCTGCACGCCGACGCGCTCGACCAGCAAGTGCCGGTCGCCGGGCGCGAGGTAGACCGTCCCCCGCTCCAGCACCTCCCCGCCCGCCGCCTCCAGCACCCGCATCGGGCACACCGTGTTCAGCCGCCCCGCGAACGCCGCGGTGAACGTCGCCGGCATGTGCTGGACGATGAGCGTGGGCGGCACGTCCGCCGGGAGCCGCGACAGGAGCGACTCGATGGCCTGCGGCCCGCCGGTGGAGGCGCCGATCAGGAGCAACCGCGACGCCTTGCGGCCCGCCAGGACCGGCAGGGTGGTCACGGCGGGAACCGCGGCCGGCGCGGCGGCGGCCGCCACCGGCGCCTGCGGCCCGAGGCGCAGCCCGCCCGCGCTGGCGCGCAGCGTCCGGATGCGCTCCTTCAGGCGGTCGGTGACCTGGCCGACGCTCGTCGGGCCGCCCGGCTTCGGGATCACGTCGACCGCGCCGGCCCGGAGCGCCTCGATGCTCGCGGCCGACCCCGACTTCGTCACCGAGCTGATGATGATGACCGGCATCGGGTGGTGCTGCATCAGCTTGCGGAGGAACGTGAGGCCGTCCATCCGCGGCATCTCGATGTCGAGCGTCACCAGGTCGGGCCGGTGCTGCACGATCATGTCGCGCGCGATATAGGGGTCCGCCGCGCCGCCGATGACCTCGATGTCCGGCTCTCCCCGGAGCGCGTCGCCCAGGAGCTTCCGCACGATCGCGGAGTCGTCGACAATCAGCACGCGGGTCGGCCCCCGCCGGTCCGGCATCACGCCCTCGCGATCCAGACGGCCATTGGCTGGTCGTTGAAGGTGGCCGCCACGCCGTCTCCGTCCGCCGGGGGCATCCAGCCCTCCGGCATGCGGCTCACGCCGGGACGCCCGAGCGCGAACACCTGGTCCGGGCGCGTCCGGGTCAGCCAGAGGCCACAGATCATGTTGGCGAACTCGCCCAGCAGGTCGTCGATCCCGTCGCCGGCCTCCTCGGCCTCGGGCTCGCCGATGAAGGCCTGCACGAGTTCCCGGGCGAGGGCCACGGGCACCGCCACGCGGATGACCCCGTCATCCTGGCCGCGATAGTCGATCTCCGCGCACAGCCATGGACCGGCCGCGGCCGCCAGCGCCGCGAAGGCGGCCGGCTCGACGGGATCGACGAAGCCGAAGAAGCTGAGTTCGCCGACCTCGGCGAGGGCCGCCATCAGCCCCGCCCGGGACTCAGCCGGCGTGCTCGCTGCCGGCGACGTCACTGAGGACATCACGCATCACCTCCGGTCGGAACGGCTTCTCCACGTAGCAGCGGACGTTCAGGTGGCTCATCTCCTCGCGCCGGGCGTTCGACCCGTCGGTCGAGATGATCACCCGCACGAGGTGCTGCCACTCGGGATGCCGCTCGATTTCCTGGAGCAGTTCCTTGCCGGTCATGACCGGCATGTTGATATCGGTGAACATCGCGTCGATCACGTGGGACTCGAGCACGCGGATCGCCTCGGCGCCGTTGGCCGCCTCGTACACCTCGCCGATCGGCACGTCGGCGAGCGCGGCCACGCGCTTGATCATCGTGCGCATCATCGCCGAGTCGTCGACGATGAGGATGTTGATGGCCCGGACGCCCGGGTCGCTCGCGCTCTCTCCCATGTCCCTCTCCGTCCCCCAGGCCCTAGAGCTCCAGGACGCCGAGCGTCCCCGATGTCACCTTTACGCGCCCCGTCCCGACCGAGAGGTGCACGGTGCGCACGGCGGTGCCCCCGACCGACTCGGCCTTGATGAGCAGGCCGAGCTTCCACAACAGGTTCTTCACCGCCAGGATGTTCCGCTTCCCGATGTTGAACGTGCCGGCGCCGCCCGCGTTGGCGATCTCCGCGCCGCCGGCGAGCGTCACGACCGCCCGCTTCTTCACCAGGCCCCGGTCGACCGCCTGCTGGACGAAGATCGGCAGCCCGGTGTCGGCGAACGCCGCGGGCTGCTCCGCCGCCCGCTGCGGGTTGATCTTCGAGTCCGGCAGCAGCACGTGGATGAGCCCGGCCACGCCGACGACCGGGTCGGCCACGGTCACCGACACGCAGCTGCCGAGCGCGTGGGTGACGATCAGGTCCTCGGGGCCGTTCGACACCGCGAACTCCCCGATGCCGACGACGAGCCGGCGACCCGGGGCCGCGGCGCCCGTCGGCGCCCGGGGCGCCACGGCCGCGGCCACCGCCGCGCCCGGACGCGCCACCCGGAGTGGTGTGCTCACCCGTGCCTCCTCGCATATACCGCGGGCGCGACCCACTTCAGGCCGTGCGTGAGACCGTTGAGGCTCTCGGAGTGGGAGATCACGAGGATCCCCTCCGGGGCAAGGTGCCGCTCGAGCATCGACACGACGCGCTGCTGCACCGCCTTGTCGAAGTAGATCATGACGTTGCGGCAGAAGATGACGTCGAACCGGCGGCCCAGGTCGCCGATCTCGAGCAGGTTGCGCTGCTCGAACGTGACGAGGCGGCGGATGGCCTTGGCCACGCGGACCAGGCCCTCCTGCGCGCCCATCCCCCGCTCGAAGTGCCGCTTCAGCAGGTCCCGCGGCAGGTCCTGCACCTTCTCCGCCGGATAGACCGCCGAGGTGGCCCGTGCCAGGGCCTTCGTCGACATGTCCGACGCGAGGATGCGGCACCGCGCAGGGTCGCCGAGCTCGGGGAGGTGGTCCACGAGGACCATCCCCAGGGTGTAGGGCTCCTCGCCGGTCGAGCACGCCGCGCTCCAGATCTCGAGCGGCGCGGCGCCGCGGCGCGGCTGCCACGCGGGCAGGAAGCGCTGGACGAGGAACTCGAAGTGCTGCGGTTCCCGGAAGAAGCTGGTGTGGTTGGTCGCGATCGCATCCAGCAGGGCGACGAGCTCCTGCCCGCTGCGGTCGGCCTCGACGAACCGCAGGTAGTCGGTGAACGAGCGGAAGCCGCCGGCCCGCAGCCGCTTCTGCAGCCGCGACACCACCAGGGCGCGCTTGCCGTCGTGGAGCGTGATGCCGCTCCGCTCGTACACCAGCCGGATGACAGCCCCGAGCTCCCGGTCGCTCAACGTCGGGGCCGCGTCGACGATCGCCATCGCCCTAGGCCGCCCGGATCGCCACGGCGCCGTCCGCGCCGAGCACGCGGTCGAGATCGAGGAGGATCTTCACGCGCCCCTTGACCTTCGCCATCCCCTGGATGAAGTCGGTGGTCACCCGGTCGCCGAACTCCGGGGTCGCCTCGATCTCGGCCTCGCCGATGTTGAGCACCTCGGACACGGCGTCCACGACGATGCCCATCATCATCTTGCCGGAGACCAGCGCCACCTCGACGACGATGATGCAGGTGCGCTCCGTGTATTCCTGCGCGTTGAAGCCGAACTTCAGCCGCAGGTCGACCACGGGGATCACCTTGCCGCGCAGGTTGATCACGCCCTTGACGTGCATCGGCACCTGCGGCACCGCCGTGATGTCCAGGATCTTGATGATCTCGCGCACCTTGAGCACGGGCAGCCCGTACTCCTCGTCCCCGAGCGCGAAGGTAAGGTATTTTCCAGCGATCGACATGTTCGTCTCCCTGAGAACTACGCGGCGGCCCTCGCGGAAGCGCCCTGCATCAGCTTCACGATGGAGTTCCCATCGAGAATGAGCCCGATCCGGCCGTCCCCGAGAATCGCGCCGCCCGCCACACCGCGCACGCCCTTGAACGACTCGCCCAGCGCCTTGATTACGACTTCCTGCTTCCCGACCAGCTCGTCGACGAGCAGCGCCACCTGGCGCCCGTCGTCCTCGATGACCACGACCGTGCCCTCCGACGGGTCGGTCACGTCGCCCGCGCCCACCCCGAGAATCGAGCCGAGCGGCGCGAGGGGGATGAGCTGTTCGCGCACCTGCACCATGCACTGCTGGCCCTGCACGGAGTGCACGTGGGCCGGCTGCGGCCGGAGCGACTCGCGGACCGCCGAGGTCGGCAGGACGTAGCGCTCGGTCCCCAGCCGCAACAGCAGGCCGTCGACGATGGCCAGCGTGAGCGGCAGCTTGATCTGGAACGTGGTGCCCACGCCGGGCGCGGACTGGATCTCGATCCGGCCCCGCAGCGCCTCGATGTTCCGGCGCACGACGTCCATGCCCACGCCGCGGCCCGAGATCTCGGTCACCTGGTCCGCCGTCGAGAAGCCGGGCTTGAAGATCAGCTGGTGGATCTCGCTGGCCGGCAGGGCCGCGTCGGGCGCGACGAGGCCCTGCGCGACGGCCTTCTGCAGGATCTTCTCGGTGTTCAACCCGCCGCCATCGTCGGCAATCTCGATCACGATGTTGCCGCCCTGGTGGTAGGCCTTCAGCTCGAGCCGCCCCTGGGCGCGCTTGCCGTTCGCCTCCCGGACCGCCGGGTCCTCGATGCCGTGATCCATGCTGTTGCGGATCATGTGCATCAGCGGGTCGTTGATGTCCTCGACCACCTTGCGGTCGAGCTCGGTGTCCTCGCCCGCCATCACGAAGTCCACGGACTTGCCCGACATCTTCCCGAGGTCGCGCACGAGGCGCGCCATCTTCTGGAAGGTCTGCCGGATGGGCACCATGCGCATCGCCATCGCATTGCGCTGCAGCTCGCTCGTGATCCGGCGCAGCTGCGCCAGGTTGCGCGTCAGCCGCTCGTCGGCCGCCGCCTGCAGGCTCGGGTCCTCGTGGATGATCGACTGGACGATGACCAGCTCGCCGACCATGTCGACCAGGTTGTCGAGCTTGCGGGTGTCCACCTTGACCGACGCCCCCGCGTCCTCGGCCGCGCGCCGCGCCGCCGCGGGCGCGGGCGCAGCCGGCATTGGCGCCACCGGCGCGGCGGCCACGGGCGGCGCGGGGGCCGGCACGTCGAACGTCATCTCGGGCTCGGGCTCGGCCGGCGCGGCCGCGGCGGCCACGGGCACGGCGGCCGGCGCGGCCGCGGGCGCCCCGCCGCCGTCGATCACCTGCTGGACCGTCACCATGAGCGCCTGGCGCTCGGCCTCCACGTCCACCCCAGGCTGGCCGGCGAGGCGGTGGCCGAGGTCGGTGATCATCGTCGTGAGCAGGTCGACGGCCTTGAGGATCACGTCGATCTCGACGGCCCCGACCTCGTGGCGGCCCGATCGGCACAGGTCGAGCAGGTTCTCGACACGGTGCGCGAGTTCCTGCACGGTCTGCACGCCGAGCGCGCCGGAGTTGCCCTTCACGGTGTGGAACGGCCGGAACACGTCGTTCAGCAGCTTGTTGTCGGTCGGCGCGGTCTCGAGCTCGAGGACCGTCGCCTCGATCGTGCCGAGGTGGTCGATCGCCTCGGCGATGAACATCGCCGACAGCTCCGGGTCCATGGCAAGGGCCTCGACGTCGGCCTCGACGGTCGGGCGCGACGCGGGCGGCTCGGGGGCCTCGGCCGGCGCGGACGGGGCCGCCGCGCGCTCCTGGCCGGCCGGTGGGGCCACGATGGCCGCGACCGTGGGCGCGGCCAGCTCGCTGCCCTCCTCGGCCTCGTGCGACGCCTTCCACTGGGTCCAGGCCGCGTCGGCGATCTGCACCGTCGTGAGCATGTCGGCGGCGGTGGCGATCGACGCGGCGCGGCGAATCACCTCCGCCAGCTCGACGAGGCCAGGGGCGCCCGTCGCGGCGAGGTCGACCGCGCACTGCTCGAGCGTGCGGCGGAGGTTGGCGAGCGCCTCGGGCCCGCTCTCCACGACGACGTCGCACGCGGCGCGCGCGAGGCGGGCATCGATGTCCTGAATCAGTTGTTCCATGGCAGTTGGCATCCGTATCCGGCTAGGGATCCAATCGGCCTTGCGGTAACCAACTTGAGTGATTCGATGGACTTGCGGGCGCCGGCCCCGTACATGCGGCCGGCGGCGGGGCCCCCGTAGGTGCCGCCGCCGCCGGACGGTCGAGCAGGATCACCCCCCGGTGCCCGGACCACGCGCGCCTCCGGAGCGCGACCAGGTCGAGTGAGACCGGCGCCGTCCCCCGGGGGGGCGGGACGGCGCCGCTGGTGGAGCGTCGACGCGGGCCGGCGAGGACCGGGTCTCAGTAGGGGCCGAAGGTGCCGTCCCCGTCGAGGGGAATCACCGCCTCCGGGTTCGTGGGCGCCTGCCGGGGCATCTGGACGACATTGCTGCCCCGGCCGCCCTGCCGCCGCGCGGCCGGGGCGACGGCGGCCGCCGGACGGGCACCGGTCCCGTCGACGAGCCTGGCGAGGGCGGCGACCGCGGAGAGGGTCATCTGCGCCTGGGCGCTCAGCTCCTCGCTGGCCGCCGCGCTCTCCTCGGCGGTCGCGGCGGTGGTCTGGGTCACCTTCTCCATCTGCTGGACGGCCTGGGTGACCTGGTCGATGCCCTGCGTCTGCTGCGCGCTGGCCGAGCTGATCTCGTCCACGAGCGCCTTGATCTCGCTCTGCTGCGCGCCGATCCGGTCGATCGAGCCGGCGAGCGACTTGAGGCGGCCGTCGCCCTCGGACGCGCTCGTGACGGCCTCCTCGATGAGGCCGGCGGTGTCCTTCGCCGCCTGCGCCGAGCGCTGCGCAAGGCTCCGCACCTCGTCGGCCACCACGGCGAAGCCCATGCCCGCCTCGCCGGCCCGCGCGGCCTCGACCGCGGCGTTCAGCGCGAGGATGTTCGTCTGGAAGGCGATCTCGTCGATGGTCTTGATGATCTTCGAGATCTTCTGGCTCGAGTCGGAGATCTGGCCCATGGAGGTGACCATCTCCCGGAGCGCGCCGTCGCACGCCGTGAACTCCTGCGCGGAACCGGCGACGAGCTCGGCCGCCCGGGTCGCGTTCTGCGCGTTCTGGCGCGTCATCGACGCCATCTCCTCCATCGACGCCGACGTCTCCTCGAGCGACGCCGCCTGCTCGGTGGTGCCCTGCGAGAGGGACTGGGCGCCCGTGGACACCTGCCCGGCGGCGCTCGTCACCTGCTCGGCGCCCTGCGACAGCTCGGAGGTCGTGGCGCGCAGGATGCGCACGACGCCGATGACGAACCACACGACGATCCCGCCCACAGCCAGCCCGACCAGCAGGATGGCCACCGTCGCGATCCAGGTGGTCTTGTAGCCCGCGTCACTCGACGCAATCGAGGCCTTCAGGAAGTCGTCCTGCTGCTGGATGAGGCGGTCCGAGGCCTCGTCCACCTTGTCGACCAGCGGGTTCGACCTGTCGCGGGCGACCACCCACGCGTCCTGGATCCGCCCCTCGGCCACCAGGCGCTCGACCTCGGCGTTGGAGGCGTGCCAGGTCTCGACCGCCTGCTCGATGTCCGCGACCAGCTTCTTGCCTTCCTCGGTCACGAGCAGCGTCTTGATCTCGTCGAGGCGCGTCTGGTTGAGCGCAATCACGTCGGCAATCGCCTTCTGGCTCTCGGCGAGGAGCGCCCGGTCGTTGCCGAACCCGGCGAGGAGCACCCGCCGCTGCTCGCCCCGGAGCGCCACCGCGTTCTGCCGGATGCGCAGCGAGAGGTCGAGCTTGCGCGCCGTCTGCTTCGACGCGACGTCGAGCTCCTCCTTGATGTTGCCTTCACTGACGAGCGCCAGCCCCCCGAGGAGGAGGATCAGCGCGACGAGGGCGCCCACGCCCAGGTACAGCTTCCGTCCGAGTGACCAGGAACCCATGTGCATTTCTCCAATCCGCGCGAGCCGGGAAGGCTGGGGACGCACCTGCCGCCGTCGAACAGGACATCGAAGCCAGAGCGGTATGAATCGCTCGAGTGCCCTCCACGGGCAGCTCGAAGAGGTAATCGGCGTTGGGGTAACCGGCTTGAGGGGGGGACGGGCGGGCGGACAGGTCGAGGGGGCGGCGCCCCCCGGATCGCGGGATCAGGCGGTGCGCTGCTGCGGCACCGGCTCGAGCACCCGGCGGATGCGATCGACGACGGTCGCAGGGTCGAGCGGCTTGGCGAGGTAGGCGGTCACCTTGAGCGACAGGCAACGCCGCACGACCCGCTCGTCGGTGGACGAGGTGAGGACGATCACCGGCAGGTCCTTGGTGTGGCGCCAGGCGCGGATGGTCTGCAGCGCCTCGAGGCCGTCGAGGCCGGGCATCTGCAGGTCGAGAATCACCACGTCGGGCTGTTCGCGGGTCACCGCGTCGAGTGCCACCATCCCGTTCGCCGCCTCGACCACCTCGGCCTGAAGCTCCTTCACGACCGTCTGCTTCAGGATCCGGCGTGTGACCGGGTCGTCGTCCACCACGAGTACCTTCACGGAACCACCTCGATGGGAGAATCGGCGCGGGCGCCCGACTCTTGAACGGCGGCCGGGGCGAGCCTAGCCAGCCAGGACCTCCAGGGCCGCCGCGCGGACCCGGCCGAACTCCGCGCCCATGTCGGCGATCAGCGCCGGGACGGGACCGGCGTCGCCCTCCCGGCCGCAGGCCTCCAGGGTCTTGCAGATGGCCTGCAGGCCCAGCGCGCCGATGTTGCCGGCGCTGCCTTTCAGGCCGTGGGCGGCCCGCTCGAGTCCCCGCGTGTCGCCGGCGGCCGCGGCGGCCTCGATCGCGGCCACGCGGGCGGGCGCGTCCTCCAGGAACAGCTCGAGCACCTCGGCGAGCACGTCCGGCTCGCCCTCCTGGTTGAGGGCTCGCAGCATCTGCAGCGTGCCGGCGTCGAGCACATCGGACGTCATGGCTCCTCGTCCTTCATGCCGGAGACGTAGTCGCGCAGCTGCGGCTCGACGTGCTGCGCGTAGCAGTCCGGGCAGTAGCTGTGGGAGAACTGCACGTCGGCGTGCTCGGCGATGTACGACTCGACCTGCCGCCAGTAGTTGCCGTCGTCCCGAATCCGCTTGCAGTAGGAGCAGATCGGGAGGAGGCCGTGCAGTTGCTTGACGTGCGACAGCGCGTCCTGCAGGTGCGCGACCCGGTCGGCGAGAGCCTGCTGGAGCTGGACCACGCGGACGCCCACGCGGAGCCGCGCGGCCAGTTCGGCCTCGTCGGGCGGCTTGGTGACGTAGTCGTCGGCGCCGGCCCCGAGGCCCGCCACGATGTCCTCGCGCGAGTCGCGGCTGGTCAGCAGCACCACCCAGGTGGGCGTGGACGTCTCGCCGGACCGGAGCCGCCGGAGGACCTCGGTGCCGTCGAGCCCCGGCATCATCCAGTCGAGCACGGCAATGGGCGGGGCGCCCGGTTCGCTCAGGATGGCCAGGGCCTCGGCGCCGTCCGCGGCGACCACCACGTCGTACCCTTCGCGCCGCAGCATGGCCGCGACGACGGTGCGCGAGACGGGCTCGTCGTCGGCCACCAGCACGCGCACCCCCTGCATGCTCACCCTCCTAGCTTACCTCTGGACCGGTGCGTCTGCCGCGGCGAGGGCGGCGAGATCCCCCTCGTCGAAGGTCCGGACGATGATCGAGACCCGCCGGTTCTTGGGGTCGCCGGGGTCCTTCATGCGCGGGCGGGTGTCGGCGTACCCCCGGACCCCATCGAGCTGGCTCGCCTTCAGGCCGTGCGCCAGCATGACCCGGCGCGCCGAGTTCGCGCGGTCGGACGACAACTCCCAGTTGGTGTAGTTGGTGCGGTTCTGGTACCGCCGGTTGTCGGTGTGCCCCTCGAGGATCACCGGCTTGTCCAGCTTGCCCAGCTCTTCCGCGATCACCGCGAGAATCTGCTCGCTCTCGTGGCGCAGCTCGGCGCTGCCGGAGTCGAAGAAGTTGATCTTCGACGACTCGACGAGCTCGATGCGCATGCCCTCGGACGTGATCTGGATCTCGATCTGGTCGGCCAGGGCCTTGAGGGCCGGCCGCGCCGCCAGCGCGTCGCGGATGTGCTGCGCGGTCTGCTCGAGGATCCGCTTGAGGGCCTCGGGCGACTCGGGGACGATCGAGGGCGGCCCGCCCGGGTCGACGCCGGCCGCCCCGCCGGCGATCGGCCCGTTGGACGACATCTGCTCGAAGATGCCCGGGTCGCGGAAGTAGCCGCCGATGGCCGCCTTCGTCTCCTGGCTCTGCCCCAGGATCCACATGACGAGGAAGAACGCCATCATGGCGGTGACAAAGTCGGCATAGGCCACCTTCCACGCGCCGCCGTGGTGCGCGTGGTGGCCCTTGCCCTTCTTCTTGATGATGATGACGGGGTCGGTCTTCGCCATGGGAATGCCCGCCCCTAGGCGGCCGCGGCCTCGCCGCCGGCCTCACCGCCCTTGCCGAGGCCCTTGCAGTAGAGTTCGGTCTCGTCGAAGGTCGGCCGGACGTCGGCCGGCAGCACCCGGCGCGCGAACTCCACCGCGATGGCCGGCGGGAAGCCCTTGTACACGGCCAGCAGCCCGGTCTTGATGCACACGGTATAGCGGCCGTCGTCGTTGACCCGCGCCTCCATGGCGCTGGCCGCCGGCCCCGTGAACCCATAGCACAGGAGGATGCCGAGGAACGTGCCGACGAGCGCGGCCGCGACCTTCTCGCCGATCTCCGCCGGCGGCCCGTCGATGGCGCCCATCGTGATGATGATGCCGAGCACGGCCGCCACGATGCCCAGGCCGGGGAACGCGTCGCTCATCGTCCGCAGCGCGCCCGACGGCCGCAGCTCCTCGTGGTGGTGGATCTCGATGTCCTCGTCCATGAGGCTCTCGAGGTCGTGCGCCGAGATGCCCCCGATGATGATGACCTTGACGGAGTCGGCGAGGAACTCGAGCGCGTGGTGGCGCTTCAGGAACTTGGGGTACTTCTGGAGGATCGAGCTCTTCTCGGGGTCGTCGAAGTGCGTCTCGAGCGCCATCACGCCCGCCTGCTGCACGGTCTTGAAGAGCTGGTACTGCATGCCCAGCAGTTCCAGGTAGTCGGCCTTGCCTATCCCCGACCCGAAGAGGCCGCCGATCTGCCCGACCATGTGCTTCAGCACGGTCGGGGGCGTCGCGATGACCAGGGAGCCGAGGGCCGCGCCACCGATGATCAGCAGCTCGTTCGGCTGGATCAGCACGGCGAGTTCGCCGTGGTGCATCAGGTAGCCCCCGATGACCGACCCGAGGACGACAAGCGATCCGATGATTAGAAACATGCCGGTTGCGCTCCACGAAGAACGTTCGTGTTCCTAATCGGCCGTGGTGTGCGCCACTTGAACCAGGGCGCACAGAGGGTTGGCCATCTCAAGATCTGCTGATCTTGTGATCTTGTGATCTTGTGATCTTGTGACTTGTGACTTGGTGCCGGGGTGCTGAAGTGCCGGGGTGCTGAAGTGCCGGAGTGCTGAAGTGCCAGGGTGCTGAAGTGCCAGCGTGCTGAAGTGCCAGGGTGCTGAGACGGCAGGGACTGCCCCTGCGGGTGTGCCGCACCCGCGGGGACACGCGGACCCCACCCTCACAAAATCACAAGATCACAAGATCACAAGATCACAAGATCACAAGATCACAAGATCACAAGATCACAAGATCACAAGATCACAAGATCACGAGATCTAAGCGGCAATCTGGTCGACGGCGTCACGGAGCGCGCCCAGGGACACGGGCTTGGCGATGACCATGCGCACCTGGTCGTTGGCCTCGTCGAGGTCGGTGCCCCAGCCCGTCAGCAGGACGACAGGCACGCCGGGGCAGACGCGGCCGGCCGCCGCGGCCAGCGCCAGTCCGTCCATGTCCGGCATGCTGAAGTCCGTGAACACGAGGTCCACCTGCCCCTCGGCCAGGCGCGCGAGCGCCTCCTGGCCGGTGGACACCGACGTCACCTCGTGCCCGAGCGCCGACAGCATGTCGCTGACGCTCTGGCGCACCTCTTCCTGGTCGTCGACGAGCAGGATGCGCCGGGCCGCGCGCGGCAGGCTGGGCGGCTCCACGATGCGCAGCGGCGCCGGGCGGAACGGCAGTGGCGCGCCGGCGCCCGCCGGCGGACCGGCGAGCCCCGTCTCGCGGACCCACTCGCGGAGGTCGCGCGTCAGCATCGCGGCGTGGCGGGCCGACTGCCGGATGGCGTCGAGGTCGCGCCGCAGCGTGTCGGGCTCGGCCTCGTCGCTCAGCAGCCACTCGGCGTGCCCGAGCACCGTCGTCAAGGCGTTGTTCAGGTCATGGATGAGCGTCCGAACGTCCACGTCGTCCTCCCGTCAGTGGACCCGCGCCGGCGCACCGTCGAGGACGGCCAGCCAGGCCCGGACCACGCTGGGGTCGAACTGGGTGCCCGCGGCCCGCACCAGCTCGGCGGCGGCCCGTGACGCGGTCACCGGCTCGCGGAGCGCGGGCGACCAGGTCAGGGCATCGTAGGTGTCCGCCACCGCGATGATCCGCGCGCCGAGCGGGATCGCGTCGCGCGACAGGCTCTCCGGATACCCCGAGCCGTCCCACGCCTCGTGCGACGAGCGCACCATGGCGGCGACGGCCGCGAGTTCCGGTACCGCCGACAGGATGGCGAACCCGAGTTCCGGATGGCGCCGCACCGACGCAATCTCCTCGTCGGTGAACGGCCCCGCCTTGGTCAGCAGCGCTTCGGGCAGGGCGAGCTTGCCCACGTCGTGCAGGAGCGCGCCGCGCTGGATGTCCACCACCTCCTGCGGCGGGCGTCCCATCTGCGCCGCCAGGGCCAGGGCCATCCGCGCCACCCGCGCCGCGTGGGCCGACGCATCCGGCATGGCGTGCGACGCGCCGTCGTACCACGCCTCGAGCCGCTCCGCCGTGAAGACGTCGAGCTGGCTGAGCGACACGGTCAGGTCCTCGACCCGCGACTCGACACCGGCGACGATCGCCGCCGTCTCCTCCTGGGCCCGGCGCGCCTCCGTCCGCCAGCGGATCGCCCGCTGCACCGCCTCGAGGAGTTCCAGCCGCGAGAACGGCTTGAGGAGGTAGTCGTTCACGCCGATCCGCATGCCCTCCACGGCCGCATCGAAGCTCTGCCAGCCCGTGCACATGATGACGGCCACGTCCTGCTGCCGCTCCCGCAGGCGCTTGGCCAGCCACACGCCGTCCTCACCCGGCATCGCCAGGTCGAGCAGGGCCACGTCGAGCGGCGGCCGCCGCTCCACCAGGTCCAGCGCCTCGTCCGCCGCCCCCGCCAGATCGCACTGATATCCCTCACCGCGCAGCCATTCGCTCAACATGTTGCGAACGGCTGCCTCGTCATCGACTACGAGAATGTTCGCGCTCATCGTCTCTCACCGCTTTCGGACGTCCGGCCACCAGGGTGCCCGGGTCGACAGATTGGAGCGGGTCTGAAGCAGCGTGACCGAACATCTGGGGGCTGTCGGGTCGCCGTGCCTGTTCTTGCTCACAGGAATCATCGGCAGCCGCGCCGCGGACTTGAACGGCTGCATTTCCGCTAAGTCGTTTACTATGTGCGGGATGTGCGCACACGAACACCTGTGCGGTGTCGCACAGCTGCACACCGGCGCACACCCCCCGGCAGCTCAGGTGTCCGGATTTCCGACGCTTCGCGCGGCCCATGGCCCCTCTTCCCTCCCCACCGCTCAAGTTCCCCGGGACCCCGCCGATTAGGAGACCGATGCGAATCCTCATCGTCGACGACGAGCCAGACATCGTTGAGCTGCTCGCGGGCGTCTGCGAGCAGGAGGGGCACGAGGTCGTGACCAGCACCCGATCGATGGACGCGCTGCCCCTCCTCGAGCAGCAGGCGGTCGACCTGCTCGTCACCGACATCTCCATGCCGGCTCCGGACGGCCTCGAGCTCGTCCGGCGTGGCCGCGAACACGACCCCCGCCTGATGGCGGTCGTGATCACCGGCTACGGGGCGCGGTATCCGGTGGACCAGGTGCTCGCCGCGGGCGCCTCCGACCTGATGCTGAAGCCGTTCCGCATGGAGGAGTTCAAGGCCAGGGTCGCCCTCGCCGCGCAGCGGCGGGAGCACCTGGACGCCCTGCACCAGCGGCAGCGCGGGCTGCAGGAAGTCAGCACGGAAATGATTCGGGGGTTACAGAATGAGCTCGAAGCTGCACGCCGTATGGCCGCGGACGCCCGCCACGCGACTCCACGTGTCGTCGGCCCGTCCCACTGAGGGACGCGCGCCGCACGTCGTCGAGGTCCTGGGCGCCTGCGCGGGCCTGGCCTCCCCCGAGGGTGGGGCGCTCGACGTGGTCTACGTGCACCTGCCCGGGGGCGATGACCTGTTCCGGCTGGCGTCGCGGACCGGCGGCCGGCTGGGCCCGACCGGGTGCGTGCCCGGCATGCGGGTCAGGGCCCAGGGCGGCCAGACCGACGGGGACCGCTTCGCCGACCTCGGCGTGGTCACCGTGTCGGCCGAGTTGACGGCGGCCGAGGCCAAGGCCGCGGCCCGCCTCGCCCACCAGCTCGCCTGCCGGCGCGTCCTCTTCGTGCTGCCGGCCACGACCAAGGCCGGCGACGCCGCGCGGGTGCTGGCCGAGGCGTGCAAGACCCAGATGCCCCTGGCCTCGGTCGCGCCCGGGACGTTCGGTCCGTGGAGCCGGCAGCCCGACTACCTGGCCGTCGTCTTCGACGCGCCGCCCGAGTACGCGATGTCGATGCCGATGGCCGCCTGAGCCTCCACCGTTCTCCAGAGTGCGCCCGTCCCGCCGCCGGCCACGTGCCCGGTGGGACGGGCTTCTTTTTTGGCAGCGCCCCCTCCGGCCGCGCGTCCCTCCCCACGTGGGCCGACGCCCTTCGCCCCCGACGTCGCCGTTGCCACCCCGGCATGTCCCTTGCCCCTGCCAGGGGCATGGGACGCGCCCACGCGGGCGCCGCCCGGAATCCCCAAGGATTCCCGGGCCGGGACCGCGCGGACGTCCGGAATGCCGACCGGCGTGTCGCCGGTCCGGCCGAAGGAGTGCTGGACGGTGGAGACATACGGCTTCGGCGGGCGGTTGACGGCGGCGTTCCCGTCGCAGGTCAATGTCGACCCCACCGAACTCTGCAACCTCTCGTGCGTGCACTGCCCGCATCCGTCCTTCAAGCGGTCTGCCTACTACGCGGGGCGGACCCTCGACCCGGCGCTCAACTCCAAGCTCGTCGCCGAACTGGCGACCGACGGCCGGGGCGCCGTCAAACACCTCCGCTACTCCTCCGAGGGGGAGCCACTGCTCCATCCGCGGATGTTCGACATGCTCACGGAGGCGGTGGCGGGCTCCGGCACGTTCGTTTCGATGACGAGCAACGGGACACTGCTCGACGGCGCCAGGGCCGAGCGCCTGCTGGCGACGGGCGTGGGCCTGGTCGACATCAGCATCGACGCCCACCGCCCGGAGACCTACGCCGCCATTCGCGTGCGGGGCGACCTCGCCGTGACCCGCGCCAACGTCGAGCGTCTCCTCGACCTGAGGACGCAGGCGCGCCTGGCCACGCGCGTGGTGGTCTCGTTCATCGAACAGCCGGGCAACCTGGCGGAACGCGACGACTTCGTGCGGTTCTGGCGCGACCGGGGCGCTGACGACGTCGTCGTCCGGCCGCTCCACTCCGCCGCCGGCGCGATGGTGAGCGTGGCCGATCTGATGCGCGGCCGCCCGTCCGCGGCGACCCGGCGGCCCTGCGTGTACCCGTGGGAGCGCATCGTGCTCACCCCCCGGGGCACCCTGGCGTTCTGCCCGGCGGACTGGACCCACGAATCCAGCCTGGTCGACTTCCGCGACCACTCCATCCGCGAGGTCTGGGGCGGGCGCCAGTACCAGGCCCTTCGCGCGGCGCACCTCGGCAACGACTTCGGCTCGCACGCCTTCTGCGGGCGGTGCCCGGACTGGCAGGCGACACGCTGGCCCTCGGAAGGCCGCGCCTACGCCCAGATGATCGAGGACCTCAAGGAGACCGCATGATGGCGTCGGGCGCAGCCGTGATGACCCCGCTCGCCACCGGCATCGAGGCCCTCGTCGAGGGGGTTCCCGGCTTCAGCCCGGTGGACGAGCTGTTCGCGCTGGCCACCCTGGTGCACGCGACCGCCGGGCTGCCGGGCGACATCGTGGAGATCGGCTCGTGGTGCGGCCGCTCGACCGTCGTCCTGGCCCAGGCGGCCGCGGACGCCGGCGGCGCGCGGGTGCACGCGGTGGACCTGTTCCCGGACCGGGCCGACTGGCACCCGAATGCCGACGGCACCTTCTCCTTCCGCACGCTCGTCGACGGCGTCCCCTTCGACGGCTACGCCCAGCAGACGGTGTGGCCGGAGGCCTTCGACGGGATCCTCCGCCCCCTGTACGAGACGTGCGGCAACACCTTCGAGATCTTCTCGCGCGTGCTCGCGGAGCGCGGGCTGGGCCCGGCGGTCTCCGTGCACCGGGGGACCTCCGAGACGTTCAGCCGCGGGGTGCCCGACGGCTTCCGGTGCCGGCTGGCGTTCATCGACGGCGACCACGGCTACGAGGCGGTCCGCCGCGACATCCGGGCCCTGGCGCCGCTCCTCGTCCCCGGCGGCTGGCTCTGTTTCGATGATGCGCACTCGGGGTACGAGGGCGTGGACCGGGCCATCGCCGAGGAGGTGCTGGCAAGTCCCGCGTTCACCAACGGACGCCAGCTCACGCGAAAGCTGTTCGTGGCGCAGAAGTCCGGAGGACGGAGACCCGCGTGAGCCTGCCGCCGATCGCGCACTCGCGCCCCTGGCTGACGCCGGGCGACCACCAGGCGGTGGCCTGCCTGCTGGAGTCGGAGTGGCTCGCATCCGGCACCCGGTGTCGCGCCTTCGAGACGCGCCTCGCCGACTGGGTGGGCGCCCCGCGGCCAGGCGCCGCCGTCGCCAGCGGCAGCGCCGCGCTCGTCCTGGCGCTCGCCGCGCTGGGCGCGGGCACGGGCGACGAGGTCATCCTGCCGACCTACGTCTGCCCGAGCGTCCTCGACGCGGTCGTCGCCGTCGGCGCCGAGCCGGTCGTCTGCGACGTGGGCCCGGGCTGGGTGGTCGAGGCGGCGGCCGTCGCGCCGCACGTGACCCGCCACACGCGCGCCATCGTCGTGCCCCACGTGTACGGCATCCGCGCCGAGGTCGAAGCCATCCGGGGCCTGGGCGTGCCGGTCATCGAGGACCGCGCGCAGGCGCTCGATGCCGAAGGGGCGCACCCCATCGCCGGCGACCTGGCCGTCTTCTCGTTCCACCCCACCAAGTGCCTGACGACGGGTGAGGGCGGCATGGCCATCGCCCGCGATCCGGGGCTCGCCGAACGCCTCCTGCGCGTCCGGGACGGCGCGCCGGACCGGCGGCAGGCGCGCGTGATCGCGCCGCTCAGCGACCTCGCCGCCGCCCTCGGCCTCGCGCAGCTCGGGCGGTACCCGAAGGCCCTCACCCGGCGGCATGCCATCGCGGGCGACTACCGCGCGGCCATCGGCGGCGTCGCGCCGCAGGCGCTGGCGCGCCAGGCTCCCTCGCGGACGATGTGGTTCCGCTTCCCCATCTCGGTGCCAGGCGGCCTGGCGGCGTGCGGCGCGGCGTTCGCGGAGGCGGGCGTCACGGTGCGCCGCGGTGTCGACCAGCTCGTGCACCGCCTGCTCGGCCTCGACGACCGGGCGTTCCCCGTGGCCCGCGAGCTCTTCGACACCACCGTCTCGCTCCCGCTCTACCCGGCCCTGACGAGCGGCGAGACCGCGCGCGTGTCGGGCGCCGCGCGACTCGTGCTGCCGGCCGTGCCCGGACTGGAGGCGCGATGCGCGTAGGCCTCATCCAGTCCAACTACATCCCGTGGAAGGGGTATTTCGACATCATCAACGACGTCGACGTGTTCATCTTCCACGACAGCCTCCAGTACACGAAGGGCGACTGGCGCAACCGCAACCGGATCAAGACGCCCGCGGGTCCCCAGTGGCTGACCATCCCCGTGGGCACCGACGAACACCGCCTCATCGAGGAGGTGCCCCTGCCAGCCGACGACTGGGCGCTGCGGCACTGGCGCCGGCTCGAGGCGTACTACGGGCGGGCGCCCTACTTCCGCCAGTGGGCGCCGTTCCTGCGCGACCTCTATTTCGGGCGCCGCTGGGAACGGCTGTCGGAGTTCAACCAGGCGGTCACCATCGCGATCTGCCGGGAGCTGGGCATGACGACCGCCTTCGCCAATGCGAGCGACTATCCCCTGACGAAGGCCAAGAGCGCGCGCGTGCTGGAGATGATGCAGCTGGCCGGCGCGACCCAGTACGTCACGGGCCCCGCGGCCCGCGACTACATGGACGAAAGCGCGTTCCAGCAGGCCGGCATCGAGGTCGTCTGGTGGAGCTACGCGGGCTATCCCGTGTACCGCCAGGCGCACCCGCCGTTCGCCCACGACGTGACCATCCTCGATCTCCTCTTCAACGAGGGACCCGACGCGGCCTATTACATCTGGGGATGGCGCCAGGACGCGGCGCTGCGTCGCGCATCGTAGGCAGGGGCGAGACCCGCCACCGGGCGGCGCGCGCCCCGGGCCGGCGCTACCAGTCGACCTCGATGTAGCCGGACGGGTTGCTGTGCCAGGCGAACTTCCTGATACGGGGACGGCGGCCGAAACGGCCGACGAAGTAGTCGTCGACCGCCTTCGACTCACCGCCGAACGTGTCCACGGCGTACTCGTCGAGGACGATGACGCCGCCGGGCGACATCAGCGGCACGAAGGTCTCGAGCGCGACGCGCGTGGGTTCGTAGAGGTCGACGTCCAGATTGAGCAGCGCCACCCGGAGGCCGTGTCCCTTCGCCGCGGCGAACGCCGGGATCGTCGCCGTCGCGTCACCCTTCACGAACTCGATGCGGGGGCGATGCCGCAGGTGGCGGTCGTGGTCCATCGCCGCCGCCGCTGCCCGGAGGTCCCCCTCCACCCCGGCGCCGCCGTGGTAACCGCCGGGCCGCACGTCCTGCGCCGCGTCCACCGGCCCGTCCTCGGGCGCCAGGCCCGGAAACCCCTCGAACGTGTCGAAGCCGTAGACCACCTTGCGCACGTCCGTCGGGCAGAAGATCTCGCACAGCTTGGCCCACGTGAACGTCGAGGCGCCGCGGTACACCCCGAGGTCCACGATCGCCCCGGGCACGTCGATCACGTGCTTGAACAGCTCGTAGTGCGCCAGGAAGCGGGCCATCGAGACGCGCGGCGTGAACACGGGGAACGCGCGGAACCGCTCGAAGGGGGGCACGTCCGTCGCGTCGAGGATGGCCTCGATCGCCTCGCGTTGCCGCCGTTCCGGTTCATGACGCTCGGAGGGGTCCATGACGTCCCGCCGTCGCAAGGCCTGTTCCAGCGCCGGTGGCATGTCCCTTGCCCCCTGGAGTGGGCGATCGCGCGGAAACACGCAGGTTTTCGGGCGATCCAGCGGCCGACGCGACCGGAGGACCGGCCACGCGTGTCGGCGGCCCGATACCGCACCATGCCCACGCTCGACGCCATCGTCGCCGCCTGCCCACCGGACGCGTCCCGCGCCCGGCTGGACGAATCCGCGCCGCTGCCGTGCGCGCTCGTGGCGACGGGCACGGCGTGGGTCACGGTCCACAGCCGGCGCGACCCCCTGGCCGAGGCGCGGCGCTGGGCAGCTGGCATCCCGGACGACCTGCCGGTCGTCGTGGTGATCGGCCTCGGGCTCGGGTACCTGCTCGACGCCCTCGACGAGCGGGGATGGCCCGGGCGAGTGGTCGCGGTCGAGCCCGAACCGGCGCTCGTGCCCCTGTTCTGGAACCGCCGCGACTGGAGCCCCTGGAGCAGCCGGCTGACGCTCGCCGTCGTGTCGGATGGGCGGCCGCCGGCCTCGCTGTGGCGCGCGCTCGATGGACTCGCCAGCCCGCCGGATCCCCTGGTCAACCCGGTGCTCGCGCGCGTCGTGCCGGGCCGCGTGGCTGCCGCGCGCGCCCACGTCGACCGCGCCTGGTTCGAGCACGTCGCGAACGACAGCGCCCGCCGCGACAACGCGGGGCGGTACCTGCTGAACACGCTGCGCAACGCGCGCGCGATCGTGGGGGGCGGCGACGTGCGCGCACTCGGGGGTCTCGGTCGTGGCGTCCCGGCCATCGTCGTCGGGGCCGGCCCGTCGCTCGATCGCAACCTGGACGACATCGCCCGCTATCGCGACCGCGCCCTGGTCATCGCCGTCGACACGGCCGTCCGCCCGCTGGCGGCGGCCGGCGCCGCCCCCGACATCGCCGTCGCCCTCGACCCGACGGAGGCGAATGCCCGGCACCTGGTCGAGCTGCCCGCCTGCCCGGCCACGTGCCTCGTGGCCGAGGGGAGCCTCGACCCCGAAGGCCTCGTGGCGTTCCGCGGGCGGACCGCGTTCTTCTCCGTCGCGGATCACCACCCGTGGCCGTGGCTGCGCGGCCAGGGTGTCGACCGCGGGCCCCTGCGCGCCTGGGGTTCCGTCCTCACGGCGGCGTTCGACCTGGCGCTGGCCATGGGATGCGACCCGATCGTGTTCGCCGGGGCCGACCTCGCCTTCACCGACGGGAGGCCCTACGCGCGGGGCACGACCTTCGAGGAAGACTGGCAGCGCGATGCCGCGTGGGGCCAGCCACTGGCCGCGACCTGGTCCGCGGCGGTCGCGAGCTGGGCGGAGGTCGTCGAGGCCGGCGTGGACGGCGCCCCCGTCCGGACAGCCCCCCACCTCCGGTCGTTCAGGGACTGGCTCGCCACGGAAGCAGAGCGGGCCACGGACCGGCTGATCGCCAACGCCTCAGGCGCCGGCATCCTCGTAGGGCCCGCGATCCGGCAGACGACGCTTCCCGCCCTCCTCGACCAGGCCGCGCGGCTCGACGCGGCCCTCGGCAACGCGCTGCGCGCCGCCTGCCGTCCCGCCGGACCTCAGTCGGGGACCTTCGAGCTGCCGCCACCCGGCGACGACACGGTCCGCGCGTGGTCCGCGGCCACGGGCGCGAGCACCGGCGCCATCATCGAGGCCACTCGTCCCGCTGCGCCATCGAGCCTCCCTGCGGCGAGACCAGAGCCACCCGCCGATGCCATGGGCCTGTCTGCCCGCGATGCGGACTACCTCGCCGCCGTCGCCCCGCCGGAGCGGCGCCGCGTGCTGACGCTCGCCGATGCCTCGCAGGACCTGCTCGCCGAGTTGCGCGCGCTGGCGCGGGACATCCCCGCGGGGACCTCCATCGTCGTCATCGACACCGTTCCGGGGTCGTGCGGCAGCCAGGTGCGCCGGGCGGTCGACCAGCTGCTCTGCGAAGACAACGATATCTGGCTCGAGGACCGGCGGTTCGTCGACCGCACGTCGCGCCTGGTCGTCCTGCGGGGCGACGCCAGGGCGCGGTCGCGCCCGGCGCCGGACGCGGACCGCGCGAAATGGGCGCCGGACCACCGGGATGTGGCCGAGGCCCTGGCCCCGGTCATCGCCGCCGAACTCGCGCCGGCGAGCGTGGTCGACGTGGGTTGCGGTGCCGGCTACTGGGTGGACGCCCTGGCCCGCCTCGGCGTCGGCACCGTCGCCGGTGTCACGCCGCGGATCGACGGCGGCACCGGTTTCCCAGGGGTGGTGCGCGCCCCCCTGCAGGCGCTCCCCGATCTCGGCCGCGCCTACGATGTCTGCCTGTGCCTGGAGGTCGCCCAGGAGCTCGCGCCGGATCTCCAGGACGGCCTGATCGCCGGCTGCACGCGCCTCGCGGACACCGTCGTCTTCTCGTCCCGGATGCCGGGTTTTCCGGGGCACGGGCCACACGACCGCCCGATGCCCTACTGGGCGGCCAAGTTCTGGACTCACGGGTACGTCGCGGACGACTCGCTGCGGCAGGCCTTCGAGCATCGCTGGGGACCGCCGCGCAGCGTGTTCGAGGGCGCCCTGGTGTTCCGCCGGCGATTCAGCCCGGAGCAGGCGCAGGACCCGGCGTTGCGTGCGCTGGCCCTCGAGGGTGCCGCGCGCGCCTACGACGGGTGGGTCCAGGGCATCTGGTGGGCAATCCGCTGCCTCGACCGGGTCGCCCCTGTCGCCGGCGCCACGACCTGGACGGTCCCGGCGGCGCGACTGGCATCTGGCAACAGCCGCGTGCGGGTCTTCCACTTCCGGTCCGACGCCGCGCGCTGGTACCTGTGCGACGCCATGGCGCCCGTGCACGTCCTCGAGGACGGCCGCCCGCTCCGGCAGCGGGACTCGGCCGCCGACCTCGACGGCACGCCCGACGGGGGGTGGGTCCGGAGTCGCGACGCCATCTCCGTCAAGGCATCCGACGGCTCCGACCCGCGGACCAACGGCCGCCGGTACGAGCTGGTGGTGCCGCCGCACGTCGCGGCCGCCGAAGCCGCGCGGCCAGGCGCCGAGGGCGCGCCGGGCATGCCGGCCACGCCAGGGAGCCCACGATGAAGACAGGAATGCTGCTCTACGCGCACGTGGAGCCAGGCCGGCCGCCCAAGCTCTTTCCGCCCACCTGGGGACCGTCCGCGTACGAGCACTACCAGGTGCCGTTCTACCTCGACGAGCTGCGGCGGGTCGACCAGACGGAATACCTCTGCTGGACACCGGGCGTCCCGTACCTCGCGCTGGCCCTCGACGTGCTGGCTGGCTCCGGCCCGCTGGTTCTCGAAGAGGTCGGCTCCACCCTGTTCGCCACCATCGACAAGGTCGCGAAGCTTGCGACCGCCCTCGGCTTGCGCCTGGATCCGGCGGCCATCGAATACCGCGGCATCGAGGTGATGCCGACGATGACGTGGCTCGCCGAGCGCCTGCACCCGGGGTACCGGGTGCGGCACGCGCGCGAGGTGCTCGCGGGCGACGAGGTGGCCCCAGGCGTCCGGCTGGTCAGCAAGCGCTACCAGGCCTCGAGCTATGCATTCGCGGATACCGCCGCCTTCGCGCGCTGGGTCTCGCGCGCCTCCTTCAGCCTCCAGGGCGCGTTCTTCGCGCGGACCGGCCAGGAGCGCACCGTCGAGCTGCTGGGCAACCGCGTCACGCTCTTCGACCTGGACACCTTCTGCGAGGCGCTCGGCGCCGCGGGTTGCGCGGTCGTCCCGCTCGCGTCGTCGCCACTCGCCTATGACGACGCGATCGACTGTGACGAGATCTTCTTCATGGTCCACCGCCTGTCGGCGCCGGAGTGGGAGGCGCTGGCCGGCGCCGCCGGCGCCGCGGGCATCGCGCGCCCCCAGGTGGCGGCCCACGGCGTTGCCGCCGCGCTGCGGGCGGCGCCCACCCTGCCCGGCCGCCAGAACGGCTTCATGACGGTGGCACCATCGAGCCGGGAGGACGGCGACGCGGCCTTCCGGACCGCCCTGGATTTCTACGACCCACGGATCGAGGACGCGTTCTACGAGCACCTCGAGACGGCCTCGCCCACTCCCGAGCGACTCGCCGCCGCGCCCGTCGTGGGTCAACTCGAGGGCCCCTTCATCCACGACGGCGGGCACGGCTACCGCGTCCGCCTGGACGGCAGCGTCGAGGAGGGTGACACGATGGCCGCGCCACGGCGCTCGCGGCTGTACCTGACCGAGGACGGCAGGCCCCTCGGCGCGCCGCACGCGCCGCACACGAGCATCCGGTTCGACGGAGCCGGGCGCTTCTCGCACTGGGGACGCGACTTGTACATGTCCGCCAGTGACAACTCCGACCCGAACACCAACGGTCGCCGCTACGAACTGCGGCGGCTGCCGGCCCTCCGCTGATCGCAGCCTGCCTGGAGTCACGCATGGGATTCGTCCGCGCCAACACCATTCCACTGCTCAAGGAGCACAAGCGGAAGCCCTTTGCCGGCCCGGTGCTCTGCCTCGGCGCGCCGGACGTCTACTTCACGTGGCAGTCGCTGCTGGGAATGGCGGCCACGGTCGGCGCGACACTCGACCTGACGGTGCCGGTCGTGCCGTCGCCGCGGCCCGACTTCCAGGGCACGAACTACATCGACGGGCGGACCCTGCTCGGCAGCCTCGGCTTCGAGTCGATCGAGGTGCTGGACGTCAGCGCCTTCGAGGGCGCCGGGATCATCCACGACCTGAACAGCGAATCGGTGCCAGCGGACCTGCACGGGCGCTTCGACCTGATCATCGATCACGGCACCCTCGAGCACGTCTTCCACGTGCCCAATGCCCTGCGCGCCCTGTTCACGATGCTCAAGGTCGGCGGCCGGCTGGTTCACAGCTCGCCAACCTCGAATCTCGTCGACCACGGCTTCTACATGTTCTCGCCCACGTTCTTCCACGACTTCTACTCGGCGAACCGCTGGGACATCGACAACATGTACGTGGTCTCGATGTCCCCGCGCCAGGAAACCGAGCCGTTCTTCTACACGGAGTACGAGCCCGGGTCCTTCGACGCCGTCTCGTATGGGGGGCTGGGCTCCGGCCTCTATTTCACGCTCAGCTTCCTGACGAAGACCCCGGAGAGCACCGGGGACCGCGTCCCCCAACAGGGGGCATACCGGCGGAAGCCGGGCTGGACCCCGCCGAGCGGGACATAGCCCGCGCCGCGGCGGCCGTCCGGGTGGCAGTCCACGTGTCGGCCTGCCGACGCCCCTCGCGCGTCGATGGCGCCGGTTCCGGGGCTCTCCCGCCCACCGGGCGGGCACTTGCTTTGCAGTCCACGGGCCCGATGGGCATGCGCGTACTGCACCTCATCGACTCGATGCACGGCGGTGGCGCCGAGCGGGTGCTGGCCACCGTCGTGGCCGGCCTGGCGCGGCGTGGCTTCCGGCAGGCCCTCGGCCTGCTGTACGACCGGGGTCCCCTGCTCGATCTCCTGCCGCCCGGCGTCCCCGTCACGCGCCTCACGACCGACCACGCGCTCGCCGGCCTGGTGCGCCGGACGCGGCCGGACGTCATCCAGACCTGGGTGGACGATGCGGCCATCGCCGCCGCGCCGGTGGCTGCGATGCTGGCCATCCCGCTCATCCACCGGATCCCGCACATTCCGTCCGCCCAGTACCGCGTCCACCCGCGGGGCGACGTGCACGTGCGGCGCCTCGGCCAGGCGTTGCGCGCCTGCGCGGAAATCGTCGCGCTCAGCGAGACCGCCGCCGACGACACCGCCGCGTACTTCGGCGTGCCCAGGCCGTCGGTGGTGCACAACGGCTATCCGCTGGCCGCCCGGGAAACGGCGCCGGCGGGTCCCCGGCCTCGCCGGGCGGGTCCGGGCCCCGTCGTGCTGGCCGCCGGGCGCCTCTCGCGCGAGAAGGGCCACCGCGTCCTCGTCGACGCGATGGCGCGCGTCGTGACCGACGTGCCCGGGGCCCGGTGCTGGATCGCCGGGGTGGGTCCCCTCGAGGCCGAGCTCCGCCAGCAGATCGACGCCCTTGCCCTCGCCGGCACGGTGTCGCTCGTCGGCTTCCACGATCCGATTGGCCCGCTCCTCGAGACCGCCGACGTGTTCGCGATGCCCTCGCTCTACGAGGGCTTCGGCAACGCGCTCGTCGAGGCGATGCGCGCGGGCCTGCCCGTTGTCGCGTCCGACCTGCCCGTGTTCCGCCGCGAGGTCCTCGCGGGCACCGCCGGCGCCGCCCTGGTCCCACCCGGGGACGCCGGCCCGCTCGCCGGGGCCCTGGTCGGCCTGCTGCGGTCGCCCGCGGCGCGCGCGGCGGCCGGAGCCGCCGCCCGGGACACGGCCGCCCGGTTCACGGCGGACCGCATGGTCGAGGGCTTCGCGGCGCTCTACGCGCGCCACAAGGAGGCGGTCGGTGCGACGCCATAGGCGGCCAGGCCGGCACGTGCTCCACGTCGTGCACAAGCTCGGCGACGGAGGCGCGGATCGCACGCTGACGCGCCTCGCCCGGACCGGCCTGCCCGGCGTCCGCCAGACGATCTACGTCCTCGACGGCGCCGGGCCTGGCTACGGCCCGCTGCCGCCCTCCGTCCGCGTGATCGCCGGCCCCGGGCTGGCGGCCCCGCTCTCCGGCCACGTCGCGCGAATCGCCGGCCAGGTGACCGGCGTGGACGTCGTCCACGGCTGGGTGTCCTCTGCCTCGCTGGTGGCGGCGACCTATGCGGCCGCGATCGGCGCGCCCCTGGTGCTGCGGCAGCCGACCAACATCGAGCGCGAGCGCGCCGAGACCGTGGGGGCGCATGGCCGCGACACGAGCCCACTCGGGCTCGCCTTCCGCCAGGCGGCGCGCGTGGTGCTGCCCTCGCCCGCGCTCGTGGACGGCACCCGCCGCGTGTACGGCGTCGGCGACGTGACCGTCATCCCGAACGCCGCCGAGGGCTCCCCGTGCCAGTGGCACCCGCACCGGGCCCCGGGCCCGTTCCGCGTCGTCTTCGCCGGCCGGCTCGTGGCCCAGAAACGGCCGTCGCTGCTCGTCCACGCGCTGGCGACGCTCGACGCCTCGATCGACTGGCGCCTGCAGGTGTTCGGCGACGGCCCGCTCTCGTCCGAGGTCGAGGCGGCGGCGGCCGCGGCGGGCGTGTCGCACCGCGTCACCCTTGCCGGCTTCTCGCCCGCCTGGATCGACGCGGCGGTCCACGGTGACGTCTTCGCGCTGCCCACGCGGTACGAGGGCATGTGCAACACCCTCGTCGAGGCGGCCGCCGCCGGCGTGCCGATCGTCACCACCGACATCCCCGAGAACCGGTACATCTTCCACCCGGAGCGCGACGCGCTGCTCGTGCCGCCGGACGATGTGCCGGCGCTGGGCGCCGCCGTGGCGCGCCTCGCGACCGACCGCGCGCTCGCCGCGCGCCTGGGCCGCGCGGCCCGCGGCGTCGTCGACCGCTTCCCGCTCGCCCACATGGTACTGGCCTATGAACACCTCTACGCCGCCGTCGCCTAGCCGCGCGCCGCGCCACCTGCCGTGGCCGGTCGTCCGCGACGAGCTGCTCGCCCGCGATCCCCTGGGCTTCCAGGCGCCGCGACCGGCGTCGACGGCGCCGCCAGCCTTCGCGCGCCGCGCCGCCGAGGTGCAGCGGCGGGCGGCGTGGCTCGGGCACGGCGTGTCCCTCGCGGACGCGCTGACACGCCTCGACGAACTCGAACACGCGGGTCCGCTCGGCACGCTCGCCGCGATCGCGCGGCCGCGCGGCCGGCACGCCCTCGTCGCGGCTCACGGCCCGTCCACCCGCGCGGCGGTCCCCGCCCTGCGCGCCAGGCGGGATCGCTACTGGCTGGTGGCGCCACTGCGCTCCGCCATCTACCTCGCGCGCGAGGGGATCGTCGCCGACGTCGTCATCGCGGCGGATCGCGGGACGCTCCCCTACCAGCTGACGCTGGCCCAGTGGGCGGAGCAGCCGGCCGACATCCGGCGCGCGCTCGGGGCCGCGACGCTGCTCGTCGAGCCCTTCGCGCCGGCCGCCCTCCGCGAGGCGTTCGCGGCGGTGGCGGTGTTCGACACGGGCCTGGGCGCGCTGCCCGCCGACCTCAACCTGCCGTTCTGGGGCTACTCGATCGTGCCCGCGGTGTCGCTGGCCATCGCGCTCGGCGCGCCGTCGGTCGGCATCATCGGGGTGGACCTGACCGCGGCGGACGGGCCGCGGCGGACGACCTGGCAGGGCGCCCGTGTCGCGCTCGATCGCCTGCTCGGGCCGCAGCTCGACCTCCTCGGGCTGCTCGCCCGCGGCCCGGCGCGCCTCACCGACCTCGGCGTCACGGGCATCCGGAAGCCCGGGTTCCGCGCCGCTCGGGTCGACGATTTCCTCGACGCCGACCCCGCCGACACCGCGACCGGCCCCGTGCCGGTGCCCGGCGCCAACGCGGCCGCGGCGGCCGTGCGAGCGGGCGTCGAGCAGCGCCTGCTCGACGTGAGCGGGGCCGTGGCGCACGTCCGCGGGCGGGCGCACGAGGCGCGGCGGCTCTTCGCGCGCCTCGGCGGCACGCGCGACGAGGCCGCCGTCGCGCGGCTCGCCGATCTGGTGCGCGAGGCCATCGGGTGGAAGGCCGCGCCCGACATCCGGCACGCGCTCGGGCTCCTGCAGCCGACGTTCCTCCCCGCCGTCTGGGCGATCGGGGACGGCCTGCCGGCCGCGCGCGACCAGCGGACCGCGACGGTCCGGACGGCGACGCTGGTGTTCGAGGACCTGCTGGCCGTCACCGCCGACTACGACCGCTGGCACGATCGCCACGTGGACCACAGGCGGAGCGCGTGACCGCGATGACGCCAGCTCCTGCGCGGGTCGTCGTGTTCCGATCGAGCCGCTACCTGCCACTCGCGCTGGACGCCACGCGGCGGCGCTGGCCGGGCGCCGCCATCGTCGCCGTCTGCCAGCCCGGCACCGGGGGCGAGGCGCCAGGCGCAGCCGCGTGCCTCGAGTTCACGGGCGGGCGGTTCACGCCGTGGCGCTGGCTGGCTTCCGGCGCCGCCGCCCGCCTGCGTGACTTCCGGCCGTCGCTCGCCGTCATCCAGCTGCCGGCGGCGCGCCCCGAGGGCGGGTGGGCCCTCGGCGTCACGGCACTGCTCGCCTCGCGCGGGCGCGTCGTAATCGTGTCCCCCGATGGGCAGGTCACCCCGTTGCCGGGCGCGGCCTGGCTGGGCTACCCGTTCGTCGCCGCGTTGCGCCTCGCGCGGAATGCGCTGCTGGTGGCCGCCCTCGCGGCGGCCGCCATCGTGGCCGTCGTGCCGTGGGCCGTCTCACGGCTCCGGTGGCGGCGCGCCCGCCTGGCCGGCCGGTCGGCCCCGGGGACGCTCTGATGCGAATCGGCTTCGCCGGCAACCAGAACAACTATCCCTTCCTGCTGGCGCGCGAGTTCCGGCGGCGCGGGCACGACGTGGTCGCCGTCATCGACCGCGACGAGCCGCTCAACCGTCCGGAATTCCGCTACGACGACGTCCGTCACCCGTATCCCGCCTGGATCGTCGAAGTGGACACGGTCGAGATCGACGACGTCGCGTTCCGGACCCCGCGCTGGCGCCGCGTGGTCGACGCGCTCGCCGGGTGCGACGCCGTGGTACTGAACTCCTGGATGCACGCGGCGGCCGCCGAGTTGCCCTGCCCCTCGCTCGCGCTCACGACCGGGTCGGACCTCGACCTCTACGCGAACCCGCGCGCCGAGGGCCGCTACGCGCGCAACGCGGACATGCGGCCCCGACCCCGCGGCTGGGCGCGCGCGGCCATGGCGTTGACGACGGCGGGCCTTCCGGCACTCCTCGACGTCGCGAACCGGCTGCCGGCGCCCGCCTACCACGTCTGGCGCGCGCGGGTCTTCCGGCGCTTCGTCCGCCGGCAGCGCGCGGGCCTCGCGGCGGCCACCGCCGTGGCCGCGTTTCCACGCGGGGGTGTCCCCGTTGCCGACCGCATCCTCGACGAGGTGCGGGGACCGGGCGCCGGGCGCCTGTTCCTCATGATGGCCGACAGCCACTGGGTCCGGCCGGCGCCGCCGGCGCGGAACGCCCGCCTGCGGATCTTCCACGCGACACGACTCGACTGGCAGCCCCCGTTTCCCCCGATGGTCGGCCCCTGGGAGAACAAGGGCACCGACGTCCTCGTCCGCGGCCTCGGGCGGTTCGTGCGCGAGTCCGGCCTCGCGCTGGATCTGCACTTCGTCGAGAAGGGCCAGGACGTCGCCGCCACCCGCGAGCTGCTCGATGCCGAGGGCCTCGCCCCCTTCGTCACCTGGCACCCGCAGCTCACCCAGGCCGACGTCTTCGCGCAGTACGCCGCCGCTGACATCGTCACCGAGCAGTTCGGGACGCACCTGCTCGGCATGGCGGGCGTCGAGGCGATGGCGTCGGCGCGGCCCGTCATCGCGAACTACCGTCCGGAGGTCCTGGACGCGGCGCTCGGCGCCCCGATGCCCGTGGCCCAGGCCCGGACGCCGGACGAGGTCGCGCGCCAGCTCGCGCGCCTCGCGGACCCCGCCGAGCGCGAACGGGCCGGCCGCCTCGGCCGGGCGTACGTCGAATCCCACCTGACCCCGTCCGCGGCGGCCAGCCAGGTCGAGGCCGCCCTCGGCCTGGCGGCTCCCCGGGTGGTCGCCCCCGGTCGCGCCGCCTGAAGCTGGCCCCCTTCTTGCCCCTCTGCTGGGCAGCGGAGGTCCGGTGGCCCCCCCGGAGGCCGGAAACGGCCTGATTTCCGGGACTTCCACCCGGCGCCGCGGCCGGCCAGACCGACGGGCCGACGCCGCGGTCGGCACGCCGACGGTCTCCGCCGGAGGATCGAAGGACTCGTATGTGCGGCATCTCGGGCATGTTCGGACACCCAGACACCCAGGCCGTCCGCCGGATGGCGGCCGCCATGGCGCATCGGGGCCCCGACGACGACGGCTTCTACGCGGACGACGACGTCGTGCTCGGATTCCGGCGGCTGGCGATCATCGACGTCGCGGGCGGCCACCAGCCGCTCGCCAACGAGGACGGCACCCTGCGGCTGGTCTTCAACGGCGAGATCTACAACCACCTCGAACTCCGGGACCAGCTCGAGGCGCGCGGCCACCGCTTCGCGACGCACAGTGACGGCGAGGTCATCCTGCACCTGTACGAGGAGCAGGGCATCGACTTCGTCAACGACCTGAACGGCATCTTCGCGTTCGCGCTCTGGGACCGGACCACGCGCCGCCTCGTCCTCGCCCGTGACCACCACGGCGTCAAGCCCCTCTACTGGGCCGAGCAGGCCGGCCGGGTGCTGTTCGCGTCCGAGCTGAAGGCAATGCTCGCGAGCGGCCTGGTCAGCCGGGAGCTCGACGCCGAGGCGGTCGGCCAGTACCTCCTGTACCAGGTGGTGCCCCCGCCCCTGTCGGCGGTCCGAGGCGTGCAGCAGCTCGGGCCGGGCCGCGTGCTCGTCCACGACGGCAACAGCGCGGTGATCCGTTCCTACTGGACGCCGCCGCGGCAGGCGGACACGCCGGTCACGTCCGTGGAGGAAGCGCGTGCGATCACCATCGACGGCCTGGTCGGCGCCGTCCGCCGGCAGATGATGTCCGAGCGGCCCCTGGGCGTCTTCCTCTCCGGGGGCGTGGACTCCTCGGCACTCGTCGCCATCGCGGCGGGCGAGGTCGACCACCCGCTCAAGACCTTCTCCGTCGGCTTCGTCGGCAAGGACGAGCAGGTCCTCAGTGAGTGGCCGTGGGCGCGGATGGTCGCGGAGCGCTACGGCACCGAGCACCACGAGGTGGTGCTCACCGAGTCGATGTTCCGCGAGGCGCTGCCGCACGCGCTCTGGTCGATGGACCAGCCGACGTCGGACGCGATCAATTCGTACTGGGTGGCCCACGCGGCCGCCCAGCACGTCACCGTCGCGCTCAGCGGCACCGGCGGCGACGAGCTGTTCCTCGGCTACGACCGGGACCAGCGCCTCCTCGAGCAGGCGTCGCTCGGCCGCTCGCTCGCCGCGCTGCCGGGCGCCTACCTCCGCCGCGTCGCCGAGCTCGCCGAGCGGGTGCCGTCGGCCGCGCTCTGGGCGCCCGTCCGGCGCCTGCGCGACGCCGCGCGGACGGCCGCGCTGCTCGACCGGGAATTCGTCAGCCCCCGGACGATGGGCATCTACGACGAGGCCGAGCGTGACGCCCTGCTCTCGGCCGGCCTGCGCGCCGCCCACCCGCGCTTCGCCAGTCCCGCCGCCTACGTCCGGGCCGACGTGCCCGCCGACATCGACCGTCCCGGCGACTGGATCTCGAGGCTCGAGCAGCGCGCCTACCTCTCGTACGTGCTGCTCCGCGACATCGACGCCATGTCCATGACGCATTCCCTCGAGGTGCGGGTGCCGCTGCTCGATCCCCGCTACACCGAGGCGGTCGCGCGCATCCCGTGGGAGATGAAGCACCGGGACGGCACCGGGAAGTGGATCCTGAAGCAGGCCCTGCGCGACCGCCTGCCGGACGAGATCCTCTTCCGTCGCAAGATGGGCTTCGGCCTGCCCTACAACACCTGGATGCGGCGGTCGCTCGAGCCGATGGTGCGCGACCTGCTCTCGGCCGCGCGCGTCGGGCGCCGCGGCGTCTTCGACCCGGTGGCCGTGGACCGCGTCGTCCGCCGCTTCTACGCCGGCGACGACGGGGCGTGGCGCCAGCTCTGGACGCTGTTCGTGTTCGAGGGCTGGGCGTCGGCCGTGCTCGACGCGCGTCAGGAGGTCACCGATGCCGTCGCGGCCTGAGCGCGTCCTCCTCCTGCGGTCGGGGCGTCACCTCCGCGTCGCCCTCGACGCGCTGGCCGCGTCGAGTCCCGGCTGCGAGGTCACCGTGGTCGCCACCGCCGGGGGCGAGCGCGCGGTCGTCGAGGCCGGTGTCGACCCGGCGGCGTGCCTGGTGTACGCGACGAGGCCGACGTTCGACGCGTGGCCCGTCGTGCGGGGCGGACTGTGGCGGGCCGCGCGCCGGCGCGGCTACGACCGCGTCGCGGTGCTCTGGAGCGTCCCGGACGGCGCGGGGCACGCCAACGTCAACCGGGCCGCCCTCGCCCTCGCCCCGTCCGGCTTCGAGGCCATCACCCCCGACGGCGCCCGCCATCCCCAGCGGGTGTCGCGCCTGGCCGCCCGCGAGCTGACGCGCGCGGCGTGGTCGGTGGGGCTGGCCGCCTTCCTCGCCGCGGCCCTGTACGTGCCCGCGGCCATGCTGCGGCTGGCGCGCGCATGCCGCGCCCCCCTCGCGGGAGACTGACCGTGCGCGTCCTCCACGTGCTCGATGCCCTCGACCCTGCCGGTGAAGCCGGGGCGTACGCCGACATGCTCCGCCACCTGCCCGCGACGGACACGCACGACGTCGCCGTGCTCGGCGCCGCGCCGCCGTCCGCCGGCCGCCAGCGCGTCGTCGCGGCGCCCACGGCCGAGGCGCTCTCGACCCTCCTCCGGGACGGCGGGTACGGCATCACCTGCGTGACTTCCTACCAGACCGCGAGCCTCGTCGTGCCGATCGTGTCGACCTCGCTTCCCACGCGGGCCGTCTACTGGAAGTCGTACGACGAGAGCGCGCGGCTCCGCCTGGGTGGCAGCTACGCCTCCAGCACCGACGATGCGCTGCTCGCCTCGTCCGACCACGTGGCGTTTGCCACCTACGAGCTCGCCAGCCTCTACGACCTGCCCGCCGGGGCCGCCGCCACCGTGATCGGCCTCGCCGCGGACATCGCGCCGTTCGTCGCGCTCCGGCCGCCGGCGGCCACCGACACCAACTGCGTGCTGGCGCTCGGCGGCACCGCGTCGCGGCGGCACGTCCGCGACCTGGTGGCCGCCCTCGCGATCGTGCGCCGCGCCGTGCCCGACGCGACCGTCCGGGTCTTCGGCCCCGGCGACGGGGACGATGCGTCCCGCCTGGCGCACGCGGCCGACGAGGCCGGCCTGGCCGGGGCATGCGCCGTCGCGGGCGGGGACGCCGCCATTGCCGAGGAGCTCGCGCACGCGCGGATCGTCGCGGCGCCGCCAGGCGCGCCGGGCTCCCCGGTGCCGCTGGTCGAGTCGCTCGCGGCCGGCCGGCCGGTCGTCACCACCGATCCCGGCCACGCCACGACGGTCATCGACGACGGGGTCGAGGGATTCCTGGTGCCCACCGGGGACATCGAGGGGCTCGCCGCGCGCCTGACCACCCTGCTCACGAACCACGCGCTCGCCGCCACCATGGGCCGCGCCGGCCGCCGGCGCGCGGCGCGGTACTCGCTCGAGACAACGGCTGCGCGGCTGGCCGCGCTGCTCGCCTCCGTCGGAGACGGACGATGACACCGGAATACGTCGCCGAGATCGGCACCGACCACTACCTCACCCCCGGCGAGGTGGCTGGCATCCACGACCGTCCGGCGCCGGCAGCGGTGTGGGACACCTATCGGGCGCACTTCCGCGCCTTCACCGGCAGCCGCCTCGACCCGCAGTTCTGGGGCCTGGACAGCCCGATCCGCTTCCAGGGGCACCCACGGGTCACCCCGGGGACCACGGTGGTCATCGCGGGCCACGCCGCGGTCACCCCGGCGTTCTGCCGCGACCTCACGTACGTCCGGCGCCATGTCTCGGTCTGGTCGTCGGCCGCCGGGGCCGAAGCGCTGGCGGGCCGGGGCCTCGCGGCCGACCTGGTCATCGCGCAGCATCGCACCGACCTCGAGAGTGCCGCGCACGTTCGGCACGTGCGCGACCGCAACGGCTACAACGTGCTCGGCGGCGTGCCCGTGGTCGTCGCCGATCCGCGCCTGCCCGGGGCCCTGCTGGCTGGCGTGCCCGATGCCCGGCTCGCCGGCATCAACGCCGCCCGTGGGTGGGGACTCTGGCCGGCCACGCTCACGTCGCTCGCGGTGAGCGCGGGCGCCAGTGCCGTGGTGCTCGCGGGCCTCGACCTCGCCACCGCCGGCGGACGGGCGCTCGACGCGGTGCTCGGGGTCATCGCGCGCACCGCCGACATCCCGTTCATCGCGGCCGACGTCGCCACCCCGCCCGAGGGCTGGCTGCAGGCGCGCCTGCGCGACACGCCGGGCCCGAGGGGATTCCCCGCCGTCGAGATGACCCGCACCGTCGACGCCAGCCAGGAGCAGCGCCGGGCCCGGCTCGCCGAGCACCTCCGGACGGCCGGCGACGTGCTGAGGACCGCCGCGGTCTTCCGGAGCGCGGCGCTCGAGGCGCGGCGGCACCGCGACAGCCGCGGCGACGCGCGGCTCGAGGACGCGTGGCGGCAGCTCATGGCCTGGCGCCGCCAGCGCGAGCTGCGGCTCGCCGTGCAGGACGGCCTCGGCGCCGGCCTGCTGGCCCGCGCGTGGCGCGAGGCGCCCGAGACGGTTCGCGGCCCCCTGTGGCGGCCCGTCCTGCTGTTGACGAGCGAGCTCGTCGCGCAGGGCCGGCTGGCTGACGCGCGCCTGGCCCAGCGCGAGGATCGGTTGTCGGCATGAACCTCGTCACCCCGACCCCGCGCGTGTCGGTGCTGCTGCCCGTCAGGAACGGGCTGCCCTACCTGCGCATGGCGCTGGACAGCATCCTCACGCAGACCCTCACCGACCTCGAGGTGATCGTGGTCGACGATGACAGCACCGATGGGTCGCGCCTCGTCGTCCTCGGCACGGGGGACCCGCGGGTGCGCGTCCTCGACGGCCGCGGCCTCGGCGTGGCGCACGCCCTGAACCTCGCCCTGCGGGCGGCCCGCGCGCCCTATGTCGCCCGGCAGGACGCCGACGACCTCTCGGCGCCCACCCGGCTCGCGCGGCTCGCCGACTTCCTCGACGCGAACCCGGAGATCGCCGTCGCCACCAGCCGCGTCTCGATCGTCGACGCCGCCGGGCGCCCGGCCGGCACGGACTGGGCCCGCGCCGTCAGGGATGGCTGGGAGGCGGCCCGCACCCCCGAGCAAATCGCGCGCCTGATGCCCGTGACGTGCTGCATCGTCCACGGGAGTGTCATGGCCCGCCGGTCGACGCTGCAGGTCGCGGGCGGCTACGACGAGACACGCCTCGCCGAGGACTACGACCTGTGGCTGCGCCTGTTGCCCGGCACCTGCTTCGCGCGGCTGCCGGACGCGCTGTACACGCACCGCCTCCACGCGGACCAGGTCACCCGCGACGACCCGGGCGCCCGCATCCTCGATGTCCTCGATATCAAGCTCGCCCACCTGCGGCGGACCGTGCGCCTGCCGAGCCCCGCGACGGTCCGCCTCCTGGGCGACGGCCGGGGCGCCGGCCTCTACCGCGAGGCGCTCGCGGCCCGGGGTTTCGTGGAAGCCGGCCCGTCGGACGACTGGGACGTGGCGATCGGGACCGACTTCGGGACGCTGGACGACGCGCTCGCCTCCGCCGCCGCGGCGCGCCCGGGCGCGGCGCTGACCCGCGTGGGCAACTTCCTCGTGGCCAGGAACGCGCGGGAGACCGCTGCGTGACACCCGCGCCGGTGCTCCACCTCACGCCCTTCCTGCAGGGAGGCGCCGGCCGGACCGTGACCGACCTGGCACTGGCCGCGCGGGACGCCGGCGGCCGCGTCATCGTCGTGACCAGCCGGACGGCGGCGCCAGGTTACGAGCACTACCCCGCGTACCTGCGCGCGCTCGAACGCGCCGGCGTCGAGACGGTCCTGGTCGACTCCCTGTTCGCCCGGGCGCCCGCCCTCAACCGGGCGGCGGAGGACGCCGCCGTCGCCGCGCTCGCCGGCGAGGCGCCGCGGGTGATTCACGCCCACGCGGCGGTGCCCGCCGCGATTGGCCTCCGCGTCGGCGCCCGGCTCGGCATGCCGCGCCCGCCCGTCGTGCAGACGATGCACGGGTGGAATGCCGCGAAGCGTCCCGACCATGCCAGGCAGGACCTCGCGAGCATGCGCGACGTGGACGTCGTCGTCTTTCCGTCGGCCGCCTCCGCGGCGGACCTCGCCAGGCTCGGCGGGCGGTTCCGCGCGACGCGGGTGGTGCCGGCCGGCATCCCCGCGGTCGCCGCGCGCCCCGTGGTGCCGGCGATGCTCGCGCCGCTGGCCGCCCGACGGGACATGAGCGCGCGCGTGCTGCTGACGATCGGGAGCCTGACCTCGCAGAAGAACCAGCAGGTCCTGATCGAGGCCCTGCCGGCGATCGCGCGGGCGCGCGAGGTCGTGGCGCTGCTCGTGGGCGAGGGGCCGGAAACGGCCGCGCTCGGCGCCCGGGCCGTGGCGCTCGGCGTCGGCGACCGCGTGTGGTTCACGGGCTACCTGCCCGATGCCACGGCGGTGCTGCCGCTGGCGGACCTGCTGGTGCAGCCCTCGCGCACCGAGAGCTTCGGCATGGCCGTGATCGAAGCCTTCCGCGCGCGCGTGCCGGTCGCCGCGAGCGCCATCCCGGCGCTCGCCGAGCTGGTCCGGCCCGGGGAGACCGGCTGGCGGTTCGACGCGGACGAGCCGGCAGACCTCGCGCGCGCGGCGCTCGAGGCCCTGGGCGCGGATGCGCCCGCGCGCAACGCCATCCTCGACCGCGCCGAAGCCGAGTTCCGCGAGCGCTTCACTGTGGACCGGATGCTGGCCGGCTACGCCCGCCTCTACGACGAACTGGCCGCCGCCGCCTGACCGCACGCAACGGGAACCGACGAACCCGTCGAACCCGACGAACCTGTCGAACCTGTCGAACCTGTCGAACCTGTCGAACCTGTCGAACCTGTCGAACCTGACGAACCCGTCGAACCCGTCGAACCCGACGAACCCGACGAACCCGCCCTAGAGACTCGCCCCGCGAATCGAGTCCTGTTCGGCCGGCGAGAGCTCGGCGAGGGCCGCGGCGTGCCCGGCGCGGGCGCGGTCGAGGCGCCCGCAGGCGCCGTGGGCGTCGGCGGCGAGCTGTGCGGCCGTGAACCGCTCCCAGGACGACAGCTCGCGCTGCCCGTCGATCCACGCGAGCCTGGCCAGGGCCTCCTCGGGCTTGCCGGCCCCCATGAGCGCGCCGGCCTCCAGGATGAGGGGGTCGTTCACGAAGCGGCGATCCGCCGCCCGGAGGCTGGCCGGCGTCCGCGGCTCGAGCACCGACCGCAGGAGGTGCGCCACGCGGTGGTCGTACGTGTGATGCGCCATGACCTCGGCGCGGCCGCGCGCGGCGATTGCCTCGCGCTCGTCCTCGTGGGCGAGGTAGTACGCGACCAGGTCCTCGATCGTGTCGTCCTCGTAGATGGCCAGGTGCTCCCGGTCGATGAAGAGCTCGTCGAGGCCGCTCGGCTCCGCGCGGTCGGTCAGCAGGAACGATCCCGAGCAGAGCGCCTCGAACACGCGCATGTTCAGGTCGCGCCGGACCGCGTCATTGAACACGATGCGGGAGGCCGAGAACACGGCCGCCATCTCGCGCAGGAACGCGCGCTCGACGTGCACGTCGAAGCGCTCGCGGAGCCGGCCGATCAGCACCTGTCGTCTCTGGTGATGCGGCGTGAGGCTGCCGACGAAGCCGACGTCGTGCCGCTTGGGACCCGGCACGGGCCCGTGCACCGCCGGATCGCAGCCGAGCGGCAGCCACGACACCCGCGCCACGCCTGCCGCCTGGAACTGCGGGATGTACTCGCGCTGCGCGAGAAAGACGTGGTCGAACTGCCGGGCCCACTCGAGGTGCCACGACAGGTTCATGTGGGAGTCGATCAGGTAGCAGGCCGTGGGCACCCCGAGTTCGCGGATGCCCCGCGGGAAGTGGCCGTAGACCGACTCCACCCAGAGGAACAGGTCCGGCGTCCAGGTGCGGCTGAGCTTCTCCACGATCGGCAGCAGGTCGGTCTCGTTGCCCGTGTGGATGTCGTGCGGGTGGATCGCCTCCTTCATGTTCTGGAGGTTCCATGCTTCCCTGAGCGCCGGCGTCATCGCCGGTCCCACCGTCACGACCTCGTGCGACCGCCGCAGGGCGTCCTCGAAGTACCGCGCGGTCGTGGCCGGGTAGGACACATACGAAAGGAGGACCCGCCGGCGAGGCGCGGGCACGCCCGGCCGCGGCCCCGCGGGGCCCGCGAGCGAGATCATCGGCCGCTCGCCGGCGCGCGCGGCCGCCGTCTCGAGCACGCGGTTCCACCGGGCCACGAAAGCGTCCATCGGGAACGTCCGCGCGACCGTCGCGCGCGCCGCGGCGCCCAGGCGGCGCGCCAGGTCGTGGTCGGCCAGCAGCTCGCCGACGCACGCCGCCAGGCGCACCCGATCCGCCGACACGAACCCGTCCACCCCGTCGGTGAGCGGCGAGGTCTCGTTCGGCGTGCTCACGACCGGCATCCCCGTGGCCATCGCCTCGAGCATGGCCAGGTTGTACCCGTCCTCGAAGCCGTCCACCGTCGTGTTGAGGAACACGCGGTGCCCCCGGAACGCCGCCTTCAGGTCGTCCCAGCTCCGGGTGAACCGCACCTCGGCGCCCGGCTCGGGCTCGTTCAGCCCCAGCAGCGTCGACGGCCGTCCCCCGACAATGGCGAGCTGGTCGGCGTAGCCGAGCATCACGTCC
The DNA here is from genome assembly GCA_050250645.1 of Vicinamibacterales bacterium. Taxonomy (GTDB): domain Bacteria; phylum Acidobacteriota; class Vicinamibacteria; order Vicinamibacterales; family UBA2999; genus JBFWVR01. The sequence continues at coordinate 161,136 of JBFWOG010000001.1, read as the reverse complement.
CGGGCCTTCATGAAGTTGCCGACCCGGAGGATCCGCCGCACGTCCCCGACGTAGCCGTCGTAGTCCCGCAGGTCGATCCCGGGCGGAATCACCGCCGCGTCCTCGAACCCCCAGTCGGCCTTCTTCGTCTCGGAGATGCAGACCACCTGCACGGGTCCCCGGGCCTCGGCCATCACCCGCGCGACGTCGGCGAGGTGCTGCCGCCGGGGCACGGTGTTGCCGCCGAGGGCGAGCTCGGTGGTCAGCCGGTTGTGGAGCACGACGACCCGCGGCACGCGGTCGTCGCGCAGCCAGATCAGGTCCGGCACGTTGTGGCAGATCACGACGTCGTAGCCGCCCGCCCGGACGCGGTCCCGGGCAGTGGCCTCCCGGACGATCCGGACGTTCGGCGGCACGGGCCGTGTCTCGTAGAACCAGGCCCGGCTGCCGCCCTTGTCCCGCTCGACGACGTCGAACGTGTGCCCGGTGCGGGCGAGCGTGGAGACGTAGGCCTCGTGCCAGTTGAAGGTCAGGATCCGCATCGGGGCGTCCTCAGGCGACGCGCATGGTCACCGCGTCCGGCGCGCTCATGGGCGCGACCGGCTCGATAGAGGTGCCGGCCGCGCGCTGCCAGGCGCTGCGGCTGGCCGTGTACTCGGGCACCGCGGCCGACAGGTCCTGGAGCGCCGCGAGCAGGTCGCCGGCGCGCAGGTCGGCCCGCAGGGCGCGCACGATCCGCCGGATCCGCGGCCGGTCCACGTCGGGCTGCCGGGCCTTCCAGATACGGCGGTGCGTCGTGCGGCAGAGTTCCAGCCCCTGCGAGGTGATCTCCTCGCGCAGCTTCTCGCCCGGCCGGAGCCCGACGATCTTGATCGGGACGGGCCGCAGGCCGGCCTCGAGGGCGAAGTGCCGGATGCGGTCGATGACGTCGACGATGGTCACGGGCTGGCCCATGTCGAGCCAGTAGATCTCCCCGCCGAAGCCGATGCGGTCGGCCTTCAGCACGAGCGACACCGCCTCGCGCGCCGTCATGAAGTAGCGGGTCGCCTTCGGGTCGGTCAGCGGGATGGGGCGGCCGTCGCGGATGCACTCGAGGACGATCTCGAGGAGGCTCCCGCTGCTGCCCAGGATGTTGCCGAAGCGTACGGCGAGGGGCCTGAAGTCGCGGTCCTCGAGGGACATCGTGACCAGCTCGGCCAGGCGCTTGGTGGCCCCCATGACGCTCGCCGGCTGCGCGGCCTTGTCGGACGACACCAGGACGAAGCGCGCGCCGGCCTCGCGCGCGGCCCGCGCGACCTGCAGCGTGCCGAACACGTTGGTCTCGATGGCGGGGTCGATCGCCCGCTCCGCCATCGTGACGTGCTTGTACGCCGCCGCGTGGTAGACGACCGTCGGGTTGGCGATCTGGCAGGCCTGCCGCATGATGCGCGGCCGGCTCACGTCGCCGAGGACGATCTCGAGCGGCAGGCCGGGCATGCGCGTCCGGAGTTCCTGCTCGGCCTTGAAGAGGTTGTACTCGGAGTGGTCCACCAGCACGAGCGCCTCGGGGCCGCACTGCGCGACCTGCCGCGCGAGCTCGCTGCCGACCGACCCGCCGCCGCCGGTGATGATGACCCGTTCGCCGCGGAAGGCCTCACGGTCGCGCTCGGTCAGGACCTCGCACTCCGGGCGCCCGAGGATCCGCTCGAGCGTCGCCGCATCCAGTTTCGGAATCACCGGCCGTCTCCCTCCGCCCGCGGCTCCTCGGCCTGGGCGATCGCGGCGTTGAGAATGATGATGTCCACGCGGCGGTTCCGCGCGCGGCTGGCCGCCGAGTCGTTCGGCACCCGGGGATGGAACTCCGCGTACCCGGCCGCCGACAGCCGGCTGGCGTCGACCTCCCCGGACCGGGCCAGGTACTCGATGACGTTGGTCGCCCGCGCCGTCGACAGCTCCCAGTTCGACTTGAACCGCGCCGTGTTGATCGGCACGTCGTCGGTGTGGCCCTCGATGCGCACCGCGTTCGGCGTCGTGCCCACGATGTCGGCCACCTGGTCGAGCACCGTGTGGGCCGCGACCGAGAGGTCGGCGCTGCCCGTCGTGAAGCTGCCCGCCTCGCGGATGGAGATGACGATGCCGCGGGCGTCGCGCTCGACCTCGACGAGCTCGTTGTCGATGGCGCCCTGGAGGCGCTGGGTGATCTGCGCCTGGAGCAGCTCCATGCCGTCCAGCTCGCCGCCCTCCCCCACGCCCTTGTCCGCCGGCAGGATGGCGTTGAGGCCGGTCGGCCGCGCCTGGCCGTTGTCGAACGCGACCTGCATGGCCTGCACGACCTGCTTGAACTTCTGCGCGTCCACCGTGGACATCGCGTACATCATCGTGAAGAACGCGAAGAGCAGCGTGATGAAGTCGGCGTACGAGACGAGCCAGCGCTCGTGGCTGACGTGCGGCTCGGCACGGCGCCGGCGGCGGCGCGGCGGGAGGTGGGCGAGCTGCTCCACGTCAGGCCGCCCGGGCGGCGGAGGACCGCCCGCCCTTCTTGGCGACCGGCGGCAGGGCCGCCAGCCCCCGCAGCTTCTCCTCGATCAGGCGGATGTTCAACCCTTCCTGGATCGCGAGAATCCCCTCGAGCACGAGCATGCGATGCGCCGCCGCGCGCCGCGCGCGCTGGCGCAGCTTGGTGGCCATCGGCAGGAACAGCAGGTTGGCCGCGCCGACGCCGTAGACCGTCGCCACGAACGCCACGGCGATGCCGCTGCCGAGCTTCGTCGGGTCGTTCAGGTTCTCCATCACGTGGATGAGCCCGAGGACCGCGCCGAGGATGCCCACGGTCGGCGCGTAGCCCCCGGCCGACTCGAAGACCCGCGCCGGGACCTCCTCCTCGTCCTCGAGGCTCTCGCTCTCGAGCGTGAGCATGTCCCGCACGACGTGCGGGTTGGTCCCGTCGACGGCCAGGGCCAGCCCCTTGCGGAGGAACCGGTCGGGCTCGTTGTCGAGCTCGTCCTCGATCGTCATGATGCCCTGCTTGCGGGCCCGCACCGCGTAGCCGACGAGCTTGTCGATGTCGGCCTCCGCCGAGTCGACCGGCTCGGTGAAGACGTCGCGGACGCCCCCGGCCGCCTGCTGCATCTCGGCCGGCGAGAAGCTCAGGAGCACGGCGCCGAACGTGCCGCCGAACACGATGAGCGCCGCGGTGAGCTGCACGAGCGACTGGACGTGCCCGCCCTCCAGGTACTGCCCCACCAGGATCAGCCCGAGCGCGATCGGGATGCCGGCGATCGACGTCAGGTCTGGGCGACGAGGTCCGTGAGTCATGAGCCGGCTCCGCCCGCCACGCGCCACCGCCTGGCCGGGTCTCCGTGGTGAATGTCCCGCTTGTAGGCGACGACCCTCGCGACGATCTCGTCCGGGGACTCCTGGACGATCAGCGTCTCGCCGTTGGCCAGCGCGACCAGCGTGTCCGGCGTCTGCTCGATGCGCTCGATGTGATCGGCGTTGAGGATGATCGCCGTGCCATCGAGCCGGGTGAGGGGAATCATGCGGCCCCCAGCCAGGTCAGCGCGCGGGCCCGATCGGCCGCCGCGATCAACGCGGCGAGCGGCGCGACCGACGCGCTGGCGCCCGCCACGGCGAACACGTCGCGCATGTAGATCAGGTCCTCGCGCGTGTCGACGGTGAAGCGCAGGTCGGGCCGCCGCACGGCGGCGGGCGCGGGCAGGCGCACGGCGCGGAACCGCGCCGACTCCCGGATGACGAACGGCGTCACGTGTTCGTGGTCGTAGGCGTCGTGGCTCGAGGCGAGCGCCGCTTCCAGCGCCGGGACCATCACGGCCTCGACCGCCGCCCCGCACGGCAGGCCCTCGTCCACCACGTGGTCCGCGCCCGACGCCTCGAGGCCCGCGAGCACCCGGGCCGGGGCGTCGATGTCGACGGCCGGGTTGTCGGCCGTCGCCCGCACGACGCGGGCGGCGCCCGCCAGCCGGGCGAGCCGCACGAAGCGGTCCAGGACGTCGTCGCGCGACCCGCGGAAGCTCTCGACCCCGCAGGCCGCCGCCTCGGCGACGATCGCATCGTCCTCGGGCTCGGTGGTGGTGGCGACCATCACCGGCGCCACGCCGCCCGCGCGGAGGCGGGCCAGGCAGTGGGCCAGCACCGAGCGGTCGCCGATCCGCGAGAGCGCCTTGCCGGGCAGGCGCCGCGACCCCATGCGCGCCTGGAGCACGATGAGCGTCCCCGTGGGCCGGGTCATGCCACCGCTCCGATCCGGGCCGCCGCCGCGCCGGTCGGCACGGGGGCCAGGGCCGCCGCCGCGGTCTCCGCATCGAGGAAGATGGACGACTCGTAGTTGGTCATCCAGAGGTCGTCGATGAACCGCCCGATCGCCGGGGCGACCTCGCGGCCGTCGGCCAGCGCCACGAGCATCGCCGGGAAGTTCGCGCCCGCCGCGATGGTGAGGGGGATGCCCCCCGAGAAGCGCGGGTTGATCTCGAAGATCACCGGGCGCCCGTCCGTGATCCGGCACTGGAGGTTGACCGCGCCGTGGAACGGCAGCGCCCGGGCGCAGGCGAGCGCCAGGTCGATGAGCGCCGGGTCCGCCACCGTGCGCCCCCGGTCGATGACCCCGGCGCGGATGACGACGCGCTCGCGCGGCACGACCGACAGCGGCCGGCCGCCGAAGTCGCAGAAGAGGTCGATCGTGAACTCGCGCCCCGGCAGGAACTCCTGCAGGACCGGTTGCTCGACGTAGGTGGCGAAGAAGTCCCGCTCGCGGGCCGTGCGCGCCTGGAAGGCCCCGATGCTGCCGCGGCCGAAGCGCGGCTTCACGAAGAGTGGCAGCGGCGTGTCCGCCGTCAGCTCCTCCGGGAGCCACGAGCGCGCCGCGGCCACGCCGTGCCGGCGCAGGTGCTCGCACGTGGCGAGCTTGTCGTTGCAGATCTCGGTGGTCTCGCGCGGCGACACCGCGACGCGGATGCCCAGGGCCTCGAACCGCGGCCGCGCCGTCGCGAGCACCGGCAGCTCGTCGTCGATGGTGGGCACCACCAGCGTCACGTCCTCGGCCACGCAGACGTCGATCAGCGCGTCGACGTAGCCCGGCTCCCCCGCGAGCGGCACCTCGTACGCGCGGTCGCCGACGTGCACCGCCGGCGACAGCGTGTTCACGTCGGTCACGACGACGCGGGCGGCGGGATCCAGGGCGCGCACGGCCCGGCGGAACGCCTGGACCAGCGCCACGCGCCGCGACGCCGCCGTCACGAGGACGTTACGCGACGCCACGCCACTCCTCCCGCTCACGCCCGCCCGCCTCGTCCGCGCGACCGTCGACGTCGGCTTCCACGAAGGCGCCCCCGGCCCCGATGGGCCGCGCGACCCGCTGCCCGACGAGCTCGCGCCAGCGGCGGGCATCGAGGCCCGTCCCGGGGCGCAGCGCCACGATGTCGCCCGCCTGGACCGTGTCACCCGGCCTGAGGTCACGCGCCGCGAAGAGGCTCCGGCGGCTCGGCCCGGCGTTGCCGGCCTCGACGCTGAGGCAGACCTTGCGGCCGTCGCCGAGCGACAGCCAGGCCCGCTCCGCGATCCGGATGAGCGCGGCCAGCCCGTCGGGCGCCACCGAGACGGCGGCGTCGATCTCGTCCCCGCCGTCGCCCAGCACGAAGTGCTTCTCGAAGATCGAGCCGCCAAGCGTGACCGTGAGCGCGGAGGCAAGCGGATCGGTGCCGTGGTCGGACAGGCCGACCGGGACGTGGAAGGTCTCGGCGAGCGTGCGGATGGCCCGCAGGTTCTCGTGGCCCTGGGGCACCGGGTAGCTCGACACGCAGTGCAGCAGCGCCAGCGAGGTCGCGCCGGCCATCCGCGCGCAGCCGACGGCCTCGGCGATCTCCGTCAGGTTGCTCATGCCCGTCGACAGGATGAGGGGGCGGCCGGTGCGCGCGGCCGTCTCGATGAGCCGGTGGTGCGTCAGGTCGCCGCTGGCGATCTTGAGGGCGTCGACGCCCGCGCCGACGAGCATCCGGACGGCGTCCTCGTGGAACGGCGTCGAGATGAACGCGAGCCCCAGGCCGTGCGCGCGCCGCGCCACGGCGAGGTGCGCCGCGTCGTCGAGCTCGAACTGCCGGAAGAAGCCGCGGAGCGACGTCGCCGCGACGTGCTGCGGCGCCGGCGCGGTCGGCGCGACGAGCCGGTCGGCGTCGATCGTCTGGAGCTTCACCGCCGAGGCGCCCGCCGCGGCGGCGGCGTCCACCATCGCCAGCGCCTGCTCGAGCGACCCGCCGTGATTGAGCCCGATCTCCGCGATCACGAACAGCGGCTGGTCCGGCCCGACCTGGTGACGGCCAATCTGCATGCGCATCGGCGAGCGGCCTCGCGGGGCGCCAGCGACGCCGGACGGCGAGGGTCCTTCCCGACGAACAATCGGCATCGGCTCAGGCATCTTGAAGCAGCGCCTCGACAGCCCGCGGCACCTCGTCGAGCCGGGCGATGACGGCGTCGGCCGTCCCCGCCGGCCGCGCGGGGAGCGCGCCGGGTGCGTAGTGGATCGTCCGGAGCCCGGCGTTCCTCGCGCCGAGCACGTCGATCAGGTAGTCGTCGCCGACGAAGACAGCGCGCCGCGGCAGCGCGCCGAGCGCGCGGCACGCCTCGAGGAACCCCTCCGGCGCGGGCTTGCCCCCGTCACCGGGCAGCCCCGGCGTCCCGACGTGGTCGAAGAACGGCTGGAGCCCGAGGGCTTCCACCTTGCGGCGCTGGACGTCGGGCAGGCCATTGGTCAGCAGCCCGAGCTTCCACCGCGACCGCAGGTCGGCCAGCAGCCGCCGCGTCCGGCGCGACAGGCGCAGGCGCGGGGTGTGGCCGCGGACGATGGCCACCCACTCGGACACACGACCGGCCGGCAGGTCGAAACGGTCCGCCAGGCGCTGGAACGCGCTCGCGCGGTGCCCCTGCTTGTACGCGCGGAGGAGCAGCCGGAAGGCCTCGGTCGCGGGCACCCCGTCGCGCGCCTCGACATCCCGCGCCACGGCGGCAAAGCCGCTCAGCGCGAACCGGCGCTCGGGATACAGCGTGTTGTCGAGGTCGAAGATGATTGCGCGGCCGCTCACAGGAATCGCTCCGGAGCCCCCTATTGCCGCTTTCGTGCCAGCCTCCGGAGGTGCGACCCGATGCGCGACGCGCCCCGCCCGTCCACCGTCCGCCGGGCCGTCGACACGAGGGATTGCCGCAGGTTTCGCTGTTCCAGGAGCCTGGCGACCAGTCCCGCGACGCGGCCCGGAGCCCCGCGATCGGTCAGCGCGCCGCCGTCGAGCACCGCCCCGAGAGCGGCGCCGGCCCGGACGGCGTGTCGTTGCGCCGACAGGGCCGTCACCGCCACCCCAACCGTCGGCACGCCGAGCGCGCAGGACTCGTAGAGGCTCACGCCCCCGGCAGTGACTGCGGCGGTCGCCCCACGGAACTCGCCGGCCAGCGTCGGCAGGGCGGGCAGCCAGGTGATGCCGGCCTCGGGACGCCCGCCGGGCAGGAAGCCCCCCGCAATCCGCACCGAGGCGCCCGGAACGCGGCGGCGGATGGCCCGCGCCACGCGCGCGGCCACGGCCCGCCGCGGACCACCGCCCAGGGCCAGGAGGATCGTCACGTTCGTCGGGTTCGTCGGGTTCGTCAGGTTCGTCGGGTTCGTCAGGTTCGGCGGCGTTCCGGTGGCGCAGGCGACGTAGCGGGGACCGAGCAGGCGGTCGGGGCCGTCGTCGCGGCGGTGCGTGAAGGCGCCGTCGATGACCAGGTCGGAGTCGATCCAGGCGAGACCGAGGTCGTGCACGCTGGCGACCGGGACGCCGCGCCTCCGCGCGGCGGCCAGCCAGGGCCGCGCCGCGGCCGCCACGGGGTCGTCGATCACGAGCACATCGGGCCGCACGCGGTCGAGGACCGCCCCGGCCCCCCCGCCTTCGAGGCGCGCCCCGAGCCGCCTGGCGGCCCGCGCCGACGCCACGCCGCCGCGCAGCGACACCCGCAGCGGCACGCCGAGCGCGCCGGCAATCGTCCCCGCGCGCCTCAGGTGGCCGAAGCCGGTGCGCGGCCCGGCCGCGACCCGGAAGAGGACGGTCATCGCATCAGGTCGACGAGCGCGGCGATGGTGCGCTCGAGTTCGTCGTCGGTCAACGCCGCCGACAGGGGCAGCGAGAGCGTGCGCGCGGAGAGGTACTCCGCGTTCGGGAACATGCCCGGCCGGACGCCCAGGCGCTGCTGGTAGAACGGGTGCAGGTGCAGGGCGCGGAAGTGCACGCTCGTGGAGATGCCGCGGCCGGCGAGCGCCTCCTGCAGCGCGTCCCGCGTCCACCCCGAGAGGGCGGGGTCCACCAGCACGGGATAGAGATGCCGCGCGTGGACCGTGCCGGGCGCCGGCGGGGCGGGCCGGATGAGCGGCAGCCCGGCGAGAGCCTCGTCGTAGGCCTGCCAGATCGCGGCGCGGCGGGCCGCCATGTCGGAGAGCCGCGCGAGCTGGCGCAGGCCGATCGCGGCGGCCAGGTCGGTCATGTTGTACTTGAACCCCGCCATGACGACGTCGTAGTCGGCGCGGCCGCCGGGGGCATAGCGCCTCCAGGCGTCGCGGCTCATGCCGTGGAGGGCCGCGGTCCTGAGCCACGCCGCGTGGTCGGGCGACGGCGTCGTGATCATGCCGCCCTCGCCGGTCGTGAGGTTCTTCGTCGCGTAGAAGCTGAAGCAGGTGAAGTCGGCCGTAACCCCCACCTTGCCGGCGGGCGACGCCGACTCGACGGCGTGCGCCGCGTCCTCGACGAGGACCAGCCCGTGCGCGCGCCGCAGGCCCTGGAAGGCCTCGACGTCGACGGGCCGGCCGGCGAAATGTACCGGCAGGACGGCGCGCGTCCGCGGGGTGACGGCCTCGGCGGCGCGGGCCGGGTCGAGGTTCATGGTGTCGAGGTCCACGTCCGCGAAGACGGGGCGCGCGCCCGCGTGGAGCACGGCATTGGCCGTCGCGCAGAACGTCAGCGGCGTCGTCACCACCTCGTCGCCCGGGCCGACGCCGGCGGCGAGGAGGGAGAGGTGGAGGGCCGCCGTGCACGAATTGACGGCCACGGCGTGCGAGGCGCCGGTATAGGCGGCGAACAGCCGCTCGAACTCGTGGACCCGAGGGCCGGTGGTCAGCCATCCCGACTGCAGGACCTCGAGCACGCCGTCGATCTCCCCCGGACCTATCGATGGCCGGGCAAAGGTGACCGGCGCGCTCGCGGGTACGACCCGCAGCTGGGGCAGGCTCACCGCGCGGCCTCGACCTCATCGGCGTCCGCCTCGGGCAGGTGCGAGCGGAGTCCCGAGAAGATCTCCTGCCAGCCATCGAGGGCAGGCACCAGGTCGAACTCGAGGATGTCGGCGACCGTCAGCCAGTCGGCGGCCTGCTGGGCGTCCACGAGCGACTCGAGCATGCTGCCAAGGGCGAGCAGCTGCTCCTGGACGGAGCCCTGGCCGGTCTGCAGGCTGTTCAGCTCGATCCCGAGCGGACCGCCGAGAGCCTCGGTCAGCCCCACCAGCGCCCGCAGGTCCTCGGCGACGTGCGCCAGCCCCTGGTTGGCGACGGCGAGGTCCTGGCCCCGGAACAGCTCGCCGAGGCGGCCGACCGCCCTGCCCATCTGCACGACACCATCCTCGGCGTCGTTCAGGCAGCTGGCGAGCAGCGCCCGTGGCGACTCGCTACGGACCTCGACGGTCTTCCACGCGTCGAGCGAGCGCGCGATCAGGTCGCCATGGCGGAATGACGGTTCCTCGACCCCATCGAATCGGGCCACCGTCACCACCTCGCCGCGCGGGGCGAGTTCGCAGTCGAGCTGATCGAGCAGTTCTCCCCACGTCGCCGGGCTGAGAACGCCGCTCTGCTCCACGTCGTTCACGAGAATCTTTGCCATCTATCCCTCCGGAACGATCGTTGCTAGCGAGATCGGTGCCATGCCCCGACCCCTCAGGCTCCTGACCACCGATCGTGCTCCGGCGTACCTCCGCGGCCTGGCCGCCCTCGACGCGCGGTTCGACGTGCTCGTCGCCGACGGCGACGGCCTCGACGCGTGGTGGGCCCGCCTCCGGGAACTGCCCGAGTCGGTGCGCGCGATTCGTCCGGCCCAGGCATCCGAGCGCCTGGCGCGCGGGGTCTACGACGCCGTCATCGCGCACTCCCCGTCCGAGGCGCTCGCGCTCGGTGGCGCCGCGCCCGTCGTCCTGGTGGTGCACGAGCGGCGCGAGCTGGCCGAGGCCTTCGGCGACGCGATCGCGGACTGGGACCCCCAGACCCGCGCCGCGGTCGGCCAGGCCCGCATGGTCTACAGCTCGCCCGAGGCGGCACGCTCGTGGGCCGTCGATGGCCCGACGATTCCGCTGGTCGTCGACGCGGGCGACTGGCCGCTCGGCGACCTGGCGTCGCCCGAGGCGGTGACCGTGACGCCCTTTGCCGTCGAGCGGGCCGCCTTCGACACGGCGTACCTGCTGGCGCAGGTGCTCGCGCGCGTGCCCGTCACCGTGCTGGGCCTCAACCCCGGACTCGGCATCGAGCAGGACACCGCCGCCCGGCCGTTCCGGCGCCGCGCCTTCGCGCACGCGAGGGCCTATCTCAACCTCTCCAGCCCCGCGTTCGAGACGGCTGCGCCGTCCGCGATGCTCGAGGCCATGGCGTCCGGACTCCCCGTCATCACGCTCGCCCATCCGGACACGCCGGTCGTCGATGGCGTGAACGGGTTCGCCGCCGACGATCCCGAGCAACTCGCGGCGCGCGTCGGGCAGCTGCTGTTGGACCAGGCCCTGGCGCTCAGGCTGGGGTCCGCGGCCCGGGCGACCGTGCTCGGGCGGGCGCGCGTCTCGGCCTTCCACGAGGCGTGGGCGGAGCTGCTCGCCGAGGTGGCCGGCCGCTCGGTCCGCCGCGTGGCCTGACCCGCCCCCTGCCGCCCGACTGTCCCGGAGTGCTCGCGCCGGGAACAGTCCCCACGCGGCCCGCCATGGAAGGACGCGGGGCTGCCGCTAGCCGGTCTTGCGGAGGGAGCGGGCGGGACCGGCGCCGAGCAGGCTCGCCAGGCGCTCGGCCCGGACCGCCGCTGCGGCCGTCTCCCTGGCGTAGGTCGCGGCCACCGCCGCAACGTCCCGGGCAAAGGTGGAGTCGAGCCGGATCTTGAGATAGGCCGCGACAGGCTGGACGAGGGGCTCGACCTGGCCGATGCGCTGCAGGTGCCTCAGCGTCTCCTCGATCTCGGCTCCCATGGCCTGCTGGCGTCCGGCATCGGCGCGTGACAGGGCCGCGGCCATGTGCGCCGCCTGGCGCGCGCGCGCGGCGAACTCGCCGAGCGCCTCCCCGACTTCGGGAGACTCCGGGCAGACGTCGCGGTCCGGGTACGGGTCGACGGCGGCGGCCACGGCCGGGTCCGAGGGCGCGGGCAGGGTCTCGGCCCACATCATGCCGAGCGCCTGGCGCCGCCGCTCGGCGCCACGCGCCGCGTCGGGCCACAGCGGCCGGTACTGGACCCGTCCCCCGCGGACGAAGCGTCCCTGGAGAATCGTGGCATCGGCCGGCCTCGGCAGCGGCCCCTCCCCGAGGGCGTGCCTGACGAGGGCGGCCACGTCGGCGGGCGTGAACGCCTCGCGGCACTGGAAGTGGTGGCACGTGGCGCCCGCGGTGCAGGGGAAGCAGGCGGTGCGCGGCTCGAGCACGAAGTGTCCCTCGCCGTAGGGCGCCGTCTCGTGGACGAAGACGTTCCCCGTCGACAGGTCCACGATGCGGGTGCCCATGGCCGAGGCCACGTGCATCGTGCCGGTGTCGTTGGTCAGGAGCAGCCGGGCCCGGGCGAGGAGCGCCGCGAGCTCGGTGATGCTGGTCTCACCGAGCGCCACGTGGACGGGGCGCGTCAGCCCGGCGAGCGCCCGGTCGGCCAGCGCCATCTCGTCGCGCGCGCCGACCAGCACGACGTCGCCGGACGCCTCGGGAATCTGGTTGAGCGCGGCGGCGACCTTCTCGGCGGGCCACCGCTTCCGCTCCTCGCTGGCCCCGAGCTGGACCGCGAGGAGGGGACGCTCGCCCAGCCCCCGCGCCGACAGCCACTCCCCGACCCGCGCATGCGCGCGGTCCGGCACGGCCATCTCGAGCCCCTTCCCGTCGGAGGCGACACCGGCCGCGAAGTTGTGGACGTCGACGAGGTTGAACGCGCCGAGCGACCGGGCCGCCTGGCTGGCCCAGAAGTAGGTCATCCAGGTGCCGCTCACCACCCGCGTGCGATCCGGGGCGATCAGGCCGCCACCGAGGGTCTTGTGCGGGATCAGGGCGCAGAGGAAGCCGGCGAGGTCCGAGTGGGTCAGGTTGAGCAGCAGGTCGACCGGCTCCGGGGTGACGTCACGCACCCATGCACGGAGGCGCTCCATCTCGCTGCGCCACTCCTCGCGGCGCGCGGAGATGGTCGCCGCCACCTGCCCGTACGGGAACGGCACCAGCCGGTCGTACAGGTGCGCCGGCACGGGCACGTCACGAAAGACGTCGTGCAGCACCAGGGTGATCTCGGCCTCGGGCCACTGCCGGCGGATGCCGCGCAGCATCGGCGTCGTCTGGAGGATGTCGCCGAGACGGCACATCTGCAGGACGAGGATCCGCTTCACCGCATCCCCCAGTTCTTCTCCACCTCGAACACGATCCGCATGAGCGCCTCGTCCTCGTCCATGGGCTGGCCGGAGCGCTCGCGCGCGAGGAGCGCCGTGTCCAGCGTCTCGGTCTCGATGCCCGTGAGGGCGGCGGCCGCCAGGTGCGACGGCAGCGCGTCGCGCAGGATGCGGCGCACGCGGTGCTCGTAGGTGTGCTCGGCCAGCACGCGCGCGCGGGCGCGCCCGGCCACCGCCTGCCGTTCGGCCGGGTCGGCCAGGTAGCGCGCAATCTGCGCCCTCAGCTCCGCCATGCTCCCGAACGCGACCATCTCGTCGGCGGCGAAGAGCGCGGGCAGCGGGTCGCGCCGGTCGACGAGCTGGAACGCCCCGCAGGCCGCAATCTCGAACGTGCGCGGGTTGACGAAGTCCGGCTCGGGGTCGAGCCCGGACACGTGATTGGCCGAGTGGAGGTTCAGGTTGATCGCGCTCGCCCCGAAGATCTTCACCATCTCGGCGACGTCGAAGCGCCGGCCGCCGCCCGCGACGAGGTGCGCCAGGGCCGGCTCGTTCCAGCCGTCGCCCCAGATCCGGAAGTCGAGGTCCGCCAGCCCGACCAGCATGCGCCGGCGGTTCAGGTACGGCGCGCCGGCGAAGCTCACGTCGCTGCCATAGGTGCGCCGATCCGCCTCGCTGAGGGCGACCGGCGCGTGCACGCCGGGGTCGCAGGCCATCGGCAGGTAGCCCGGTCGCGGCGCGCCCGCCGCGGCGAGCTGCTCGAGGAAGCGGCCCGGCTGGATGCCGTAGAACCAGTCGTAGTGGCGGGCGACGTGCGTCCAGTAGCCCAGCACCCGGTGGTTCTCGACGAACCAGAACGCGCTCGGGATCCCGAGCGCGCGCAGCCGGCCCAGTGCATCCTCGCCGAGCGGCGCCTGGGCGAGCGCGATGACCAGGTCGGCGCGCCACTCCCGGGCGATCTCGACGAGGGCCCGGCCGAGCACGTCCGCGAACTCCGCCTGCAGCGCCGCGCGGGGCCCCTGGGGGATGCCGAGCGCGCCCAGTTCGTGGTGCCCGCCGGCAAAGACCGAGAAGTCGAAGAGCCGCGTCTCGGCGCTCGTCAGGGAGACGGCCCGGGCCGTCGCGCGGGCGACCTCGAGCGAGCCCCCATAGATAGGTCCGGCCACGAGCACGCGCGGCGCCCGCCTGGCCACCGGCAGGCCGGGCCACTCGGCGAGGAGCCGGCGCAGTTCCGGGCTGCCCTGGACGCTCGGCCCGTGCGGCACCATCGACGGGGCCACCGCCCGCACCGACAGGAGCTCCACCCGGTCGAGCAGCGACTCGAGGCACCAGACGACGGGCCCGGCGAAGACCGTGGTGAGGTCGCGGGCCCGCATCGCCGCCGCCAGGACCGCCGGGTCCGGCTCGACGACCGCCGCCAGGGGCACCCCCGCCTCGACCATCGCCTCGGCCACGTATCCCGTGCCGAACCCGGCGAGCACGACCGGGCCCTCCGGCAGCCCGCCCAGCGTCCGCCGGGCCGCGGCCCGCGGATCGCGGCGGCTGTCGAGCGCCCGACCCCCGCTCTCGAGCACGGGGTCGCCGGTCGCGGCCACGGTCGCCGTCACGTGCGGCGACGGCAAGTCACTGACCAGCCTGATGATAGCGGCGGCCTTCGGCGAGCGCGCCTCCAGCGCGGCGAGGTTGCGGACGAAGAGTTCGGACACCACGTCGCCAGGGCAGGGAGCAAGAGGGCTGCCAGCCGTGTGCGCCCGCGCACGCCGTGTGCGCTACCGCACACGCCGCACACGCATAAACATCGCTATTGCAATGCTTTACGGACTAAAGAACCTCATGGAGCCGTCGATTACCTGCCTGACTCAAGGCGGTAGGGACCGCCAGCGTCCGGCAAGGATGCCGGACGTCGAGTTCAAGGAGGAGACTCAGCAATGGCTTCGTTCTCAGTCGTCAGCAACATCGCGTCGGCCAACTCCGCCGCGAACCTCTCCAACACCCAGCGCAGCTTGAACGTCACGCTGTCGCGCCTGTCGAGCGGCTTCCGGATCAACCAGTCCGGTGACGACGCGGCCGGCCTCGCGGTTGCCAACACCTACCGCAGCAACATCGCGATCGTGAACCAGGGCATCCGCAACGCCAATGACGGACTGTCCGCCCTCCAGATCAAGGACGGCGCGACCAGCAACATCTCGACGCTCGTCGACCGGCTCGCCACGCTGGCGACCCAGGCGGCGTCGGGCAGCACGGACGACGCCAGCCGGGTCACGCTGAACCAGGAGTTCCAGGACGTCCTCGGTGAAATCCAGCGTGAGTCGACGGTCGCCTCGCTGACGACCAACGCGGGCTTCTCGGTGTTCATCAGCAACGAGACGACCGCCGCCAACGGCAAGGTCTCGGGCACGGTGTCGGCCGTCACCACGACGACCCTGACGCTGAACGGCCACGTGATCACCTCGCAGGCCCTCGCCGAGTCCGCGGTCGTCGCGGTCGCGTCGGCGGTGTCGGTCCTCGGCAAGGTCCAGGGCACCCTCGGGACCCTGCAGAACCGCCTCTCCTTCGCGATCAGCCTGGCGCAGACCCAGGTCGTCAACAACAAGGCCGCCGAGAGCCGCATCCGCGACGCGAACATCGCGGAGGAGTCGGCGAACCTCACCCGCTACAACATCCTCACGCAGAGCGGCATCGCGTCGCTCGCGCAGGCGAACCAGTCGAGCCAGTCGGTGCTGTCGCTCCTCCGGTAGTCCAGGCGCCATCCGGGTCGCGGGCCTCCCCCGCGGCCCGGATGGCCATCGTTTCCGGCCCGCGCCGCCCCGGCGCCAGGGCCCCGCGCCCATGGCCCCGCACAGGGGCCGGGCCGCCAACCACCGTCAGGTCAGCCACTTGCGGAGGGCCTGGGCGAAATCGCACGCGGGCGCTCAAGTTCCGCGCGGCCATTCCGATTACCTCCTCGAACACAGGGGTGTGCAGGGACGCACACGACACCTGGCCGGCACCGCCGGTGAAACGTTCAGGGAGGAACTCCAATGGCTTCGTTCTCAGTCGTCAGCAACATCTCCTCGGCCAACGCGCAGGCCCACCTGCAGGACACCAACGCGAACCTCAACCGGGCGCTCACGCGCCTGTCGAGCGGCTTCCGCATCAACTTCTCCGGCGACGACGCGGCCGGCCTGGCCGTGGCCAACGCCTACCGCCGCGACATCACGATCCTCAACCAGGGCGTCAGGAACGCCAACGACGGGCTGTCGACGCTCCAGATTTACGACGGCGCCGCCAACAACATCTCGACCCTGCTCGACCGCCTGGCGACGCTGGCGACCCAGGCCGCCTCGGGCCAGACGAGCGACGAGAGCCGCGTCACGCTGAACCAGGAATTCCAGGACATCCTGGCCGAGATCCAGCGCGAGGCGTCGGTCGCCAACGTCATCAGCAACCAGGGCTTCTCGGTGTTCATCCAGAACACCACGACGGCGGCGGACGGCAAGATCTCCGGCACGATTTCCGCGGTCACGACCACGACGCTGGCCCTGAACGGCCACGTGATCACGTCGCAGGCGCTCGCGGAGTCGGCGGTCGTCGCGGTCGCCTCGGCCGTGACGGTGCTCGGCAAGGCGCAGGGCACCATCGGCACCCTGCAGAACCGCCTGAACTTCGCCATCAGCCTGGCGCAGTCGCAGGTGGTCAACAACCGGGCCGCCGAGAGCCGCATCCGCGACGCCAACATCGCCGAGGAGTCGGCGAACATGACGCGCTACAACATCCTCACGCAGAGCGGCGTGGCCGCCCTGGCGCAGGCGAACCAGACGAGCTCGTCGGTCCTCCAGCTGCTGCGGGGCTAGCGCTGACGCCTCAAGCCCGGCCGTCCCTGGCCGATTAGGGAGTTGAAGTTCCGTCCGCTGGTGTCGGCCGACCGACGCCAGCGGGCGGCCTCCGCCCCGAAACGGCCGGAATCGGGCAGGCACGGTTCGTGGATCCCGAGCAGTCGGCGCAGGGGCTCGCCCCGGCGCCTGGGCACATATGAGCAGCGGCATCACGTTCAGCGGCTTCAATCAGATCGACTTCACGGTCATCCTGAACTCGATCATGACCCAGGAGCGGGCGCCCGTGACGGCGCTGGAGACCCAGAAGAAGAACCTGGAGCTCCAGTCGAACGCCTTCACGCAGCTCGCGACCAAGGTGTCGACGCTCGAGGACGCCGCCAACGCGCTGACGACGGCCTCCGGCTTCGGCGGCCGCACGTCCACCAACACCGACTCGACCGCGGTGCAGCTCACCACGTCGAGCGCCAGCGTCGTCGGCACCTACGACGTCGTGGTCACGGAGCTGGCCCGCGCGCAGGTCACCGCGACGAGCAGCACCTGGGCGGACAAGACCACGACCGTGGTCGCCAGCGGCGGGACGCTGACGATCGGCGGCGTGGACGTCACCCTGACGGGCGACACGACGCTCCAGGGCCTGGCCGACGCGGTCAACGCGACGTCGGGCATCGGCGTGACCGCCAACATCGTCCAGACGACCGGCGGGAACTACCAGCTGGTGTTCACCGGGAAGGACACGGGCACCGCCAACGCCTTCACGATCACGAACGCGCTCACGGGCGGGACCGGCGTCGGCTTCACGGACACCGATCTCGACGGGACGATCGGCGACAGCGCCGCGGACAACGCGGTCAACGCCACCAACGCGAGCGCCACGGTCAACGGCATCGCCGTCGAGAGCAGCACCAACGTCATCGAGAACGCGATCCCGGGCTCGAGCCTGACGGTGCTCCAGAAGGACGCCGCCAAGACCGTCACGCTGACGATCGGCCGCGACGACTCGACGACCGAGAGCTACATCGACACGTTCGTCAGCGCCTACAACGACCTGGTCGACTTCGCCGACAACCAGGCGAGCGCGGCGCGCGCCGGCGGCCAGACCAACATCGGCCGCGACGGGCTGCTGCGCGGGCTGCGCACGACGCTGCGCGACCTGCTCACCAAGGCGCACGGCGCGGGCACCCTGACCCACCTGTCCGAGGTGGGCATCGGCTTCACCACGACCGGCACGCTGGAGTTCGACAAGACCCTGTTCCGCGAACGCGTCGCGAGCTCGCTCGACGACGTGAAGACCCTGTTCCAGGGCGTGAGCGGCGGGGCCGGGGCCTTCGGGGCGATCGAGACCGCGGTCGCGGAGTACACCGCCGCCGACGGGCTCATCCCCGGCGCCAAGGACCGGCTGAGCTCGCAGATCGACAACCTGGCGTCGCGACTCGACGCGCTCGAGGCGCGCCTCCTCGTCCGGAAGGATTCGTTGCAGCGCGAGTTCATCGCCGCCGACCTGGCGATGTCGCAGCTCAACAACCAGCGCTCCGCGCTGTCGGCGCTGTCGAGCGGCTTCTGACGAGGCCACCGGCGATTGGCCGCCCGCGACGGCCCGGCACCGCCGGGGCCGGGCGCGCGGCAGAGGAAGAGTAGGAGACCGAGACCATGCAGGGAGCCCTCGCCCGGGCTGCAAACGCGTACCAGCAGACGCACGTGCAGTCCCGTTCACCGCTCGAGCTCGTCGTGATGCTGTATGACGGCGCGCTCCGATTCGTGGGCGAAGCCCAGGCGGCGCTCGGCCGGAAGGACCTCGCCGGCAAGCGGGACGCGATCTCGCGGGCCCTGGCCATCGTCTCCGAGCTGCAGAACACGCTCGACATGGAGCGCGGGGGCGACATCGCCCGCTCCCTGGACGGGCTCTACGCGTACGCCAATTCCAAGCTGCTCGAGGCGAACATGCAGAACGACGGCGACCGCCTCGAGGAAGTCGCGCGCATCTTCTCCACGCTGCGCGAGGCGTGGGGCGAGATCGCGACGCGCTCCGACCTCCAGACCGGCACCGGGCGCTAGGCCATGGCGCCGCTCGCCGACGACCTGACGACCTACGCGGCCGGGCTCGACGCCGTGCTCGAGCTGCTGGGCCGCCTGCGCCGTCTCGCCGGGGCGCAGCACGCCGCGTCGGAGGCGCGCGACTTCGCGCGGTTCAAGCAGGTTGCCGACGAGCGCGACGAGGTCACCGCGGCCCTCGTGACCCTCGAGGCCGATCTCGCGCCCATGCGCGCCCGGCTCGGCGCGCGCCAGCAGGAGACGAGCCGCCTCCCCATCTACGCGACCCTCGTCGAGCGACACCGCGCGGCGCGCGTGATCATCGACGAGACGCTCGCCACCGACGAGGCCACGGTCGCCGCGCTCCGCGACGCCGAGGCCGCCCGCCGCGCCGCCGCGCAGGTGCTCGAGACCAGCGAGCAGACCCTCTCCGCCTACCGCCGCGTCATCTCGCCGAACAGGACGAGCTCGCTGATCGACGCGAGGAGCTAGGGACCACACCAGGGTGCCAGGGGTGCCAGGGGTGCCAAGGGTGCCAGGGGTGCGCCGCCAAGGGTGCCACAGGTGCCAAGGGTGCGAAGGGTGCCAGGGGTGCGTCGGCCAGTGATTGCACAGTCCGTGTGGCGTTCATCTTGACAATCGAGAGGAAGACGCTAGACTCCTCTCGATTATCGAGATGAGTGACCCGACCACCCCGGGCGGGGCCCTGCTGCAGGGCACGCTCGACATGCTGATCCTCAAGACGCTGGCGCTCGAGCCGATGCACGGCTACGGCATCAGCACGCGCATCACCGAGATGAGCCGGGGGGTTTTCCGGGTCAATCCGGGGTCGCTCTTCCCCGCCTTCCGCCGGCTGGAGCGCAGCGGGCTCATCAGCCCCGACTGGCGGACCTCCGAGAACAACAGGCGCGCGAAGTACTACACGCTGACCCGCGCGGGCCGGGCGGCGCTCGCGCGCGAGCAGACGGCGTGGGAGGCGCAGGCCGGCGCCGTCGCCCGGATCCTGCGGGCCCGGCCGAGCGAGACATGAGGGCGCGGCTGCACCGCGTCGCCGCCGGGCTCCGCGCCCTGCTCTCCCCTGCCCGCGCCGAGCGCGAGCTGGACGAGGAGCTCCGCGCCTACCTCGAGGCGGCCATCGAGGCGGGCATGGCCCGCGGACTCGACCGGGCCGCGGCCGAGCGCGCGGCCCGCCTCGAACTCGGCAGCGTCGAGGCGGTCAAGGATCACGTCCGCGACGTCGGCTGGGAGACACGCGCCGACGCCTGGGTCCAGGACCTGCGGTACGCCGCGCGCACCCTGCGGCGCTCGCCCGCCTTCGTCACCGCGTCGGTCCTCACCCTCGCCTTGGGCATCGGCGCCAACACCGCCATCTTCACGGTGATCAACGCCGTGATGCTGCGGACGCTGCCCGTGCCGGAGCCGGACCGGCTGGTGATGGTGACGTCCGGCGAGCGGGGCTTCAACACGTTCGCCTGGAACGACATCGCCGCCCAGGCCGCGCCCTTTGGCACACCGGCTGCCATCGCCCAGCTGACCTACAGCCTGACCTCCAGCGGCGAGCGGGTTCCGATCGAGATCGCGCACGTGAGCGGCTCGTTCTTCGAGGCCCTCGGCATTCCGGCGGTGCGCGGACGCATGATTGCGCCAGCGGATGACGTCCGCGGCGGTGGTCCCGATGGCGCGGTCGTGGTCCTGGGGTACGAGTTCTGGCAACGTCGCTACGGCGGCGCCGGGGACGTCATCGGGCGCCGCCTGGAGATCGACGGCGCGGCGTTCACCATCATCGGCATCGCCCCTCCCCGGTTTCTCGGGATCGACATCGGCCGGCGGTTCGACGCTGCCGTCCCGCTGACCAGCGAGCCGCTCCTCCACACCGAGGACCCGATCCTCGACGGCCGGCAAGCCTCCTGGCTGCGCGTGCTCGTCCGCCTCGGGCCCGGGCAGTCGCCAGAGGCGCTCCAGGCCGCACTCCGGGCCGCCCAACCGCGGATTCGCGCCGCCGCCATCTTCGAGGGATTTCCGGACGCGCAGGCGCTGTTCATGTCCGACCCATTCGAGGTCGTGCCCGCGCGCACCGGCGTGTCCCGGCTGCGCGAGCAGTACCAGCAGCCTCTGCTCATCCTCCTCGCGCTCGTCGGCTTCGTCCTGCTCGTCGCCTGCGCCAACGTGGCGAACCTTCAGCTCGCCCGGGCCGGCACCCGCATGGGCGACGTGCGCCTGCGCCTGGCCCTCGGCGCGTCGCACTGGCGCGTGGCGCGGCAGTGGGCCGCGGAGAGCCTGTTCATCTCGGTGGCCGGCGGCAGCGCCGGGCTCCTCGTCGGCACGTGGGCCAGCCGCGGCCTGACCGGCCTCCTCCGGACGACGAGGACGCCGATGTCGCTGGACCTCTCGCTCGACCTGCGCGTGGTCGGGTTCACGGCTGGAGCCACCATCCTGACGACCCTGCTGTTCGGCACCGCGCCGGCCTGGCGCGTCTCGCGGACCCGGGCACCGCTCGGCCTCCGGGCGCCTGCCAGCGCCCCGGCCGGCAGGCTCCCCGGACTGCTCGCGGTGTTCCAGGTGGCGGTGTCACTGGTACTCGTGGTCGTCGCCGCGCTCCTCATCGTCAGCTTCGTCCGGCTGGCCGGCCAGCCGCTCGGCTACGACCCGGATCCGGTCCTGACGACACAGGTGGACATCACCCACGTGCCCGTGCCGGACACGGCGCGGTACCAGCTGTTCGAACGCCTGACGGCGGCGGTCGTCGAGAGGCCGGACATCGTCGCGGCGAGCGCCTCGATCGGCACGACGACCTCCGGCGTCGGCGACGCGCACCTGCTCCTGCCGGCCGCCGGCGGCGGCAGGTCCGACCTGCGGGCGGGCTGGACAGTGACCGGTCCCGGGTGGTTCGAGACCTACGGCGTTCCCTTGCGGGCGGGCCGCGACTTCGACGCCTCCGATCGCGCGGACTCGCTCGGGGTCGCCATCGTCAACGAGGCGTTCGTCCGGCGGTATTTTCCGGACCGCAATCCTGTCGGGGAGACGCTCGAGCTCCGGGTTGGTCTCGGCGATGCCGTGACGATGGGGGTGCGGCGGATCGTGGGCGTGAGCGCCGATGTCATCTACCGGCCGCTGCGGGCGGCCGCCACCCCGCTCGTCTACATGCCCATCGCCCAGATCGAACACTTCTTCCCCTTGCCGCAGGGATTCCAGTTGAGTGCACGCGGCAGGACCAGGACCGCCACGGCGATCGCCAGGTCCGTGTCGGCCGCCCTGACAGCCACGGATCCGCGCGTGAGCTTCACCTTTGCCCCAATCGACAGCCAGCTGGACGAACTGGTGACCAACGAGCGGGCACTCGCCCTCCTGTCAGGTGCATTCGCGGCGCTCGCGCTGCTGCTCGGAGCGGTCGGGGTGTACGGCCTCACCGCGTACGGCGTGGCCAGCCGCCGCCACGAAATCGGCGTGCGGATGGCCGTCGGGGCGACCCGGGTGGACGTGGTGCGCCTGTTCGTCGGCCGCAGCGTGGGACTCACGGGCGTCGGCATCCTCGTCGGCCTGGCGGGCGCGGCCGCAGCGACGCCCCTGGTGCGGAGCCTGCTCTTCGGCATCGACCCCATCGACCCTGCGGCCTTCGCCGGCGCGGCCCTGCTCTTCCTGGCCGTCGCCACCGGAGCCGCCTGGCTCCCGGCCCGCCGTGCCACGCGCATCGACCCCGCGCTCACGCTCCGCTGCGACTGACACACCCGCGACGCACCCTGGGCACGTCTGGCACCTCTGGCACCCGGGCACCCTGGCGGCGCACCCCTGGCACGTCTGGCACCCTGGGCACCCCAGGCACCCTTGGCGGCCCCCGCGCCGCTTAGAGCCCCCCGACCCGCAGCTTCGCCCTGAGCCGGAAGAAGTTCATCCAGCACGCGAGCGCGCCGCCGGCGGCACCGACCGCCATCGCGGGCTCGTCACGCCACATCGCCCAGATCACCTCCCCACCGACGAACGTGAAGGCCAGGGGAAAGAGCGTCAGCAGGATCGCGCCGGCCAGGAAGGTCTGGCGGCGCGCGATCAGCTGGCGCGTGCGCTCGAGCGACTGCCGGCGCACCGTCTCGCCGGCCTCGAAGCCGACCCCGCCCGGCAGCACCGCCGCGGGCTGGCGCGCGAGCCGGGCGAGCTGCGCGTCGCCCGCCAGGAACGCCTCGACCAGGCGCCGCGTGTCGGGACTGGCCTCGCCCGCCTGGTACAGCGGCAACAGGTCCAGGATCACGTCGCGTGTCACGTCCATCATCGGTCTCCCCCGGCGATCGCCGCCTGCAGCCGGCGCCGCGCCCGGTGCACCCGCACCCGCGCCGCCCCGGCGCTGACGCCGAGCGCCTGGCCAATCTCCTCGTACGACATCTCGCCATCCGCCCGCATCAGCAGCGCCGCGCGGTCCTCCGGGTCGAGCGCGCGCAGCCGCTCCAGCGCCCGGGCGAGGTCGATCCGGTGGATCGCCTCGGCGTCGGGCAGCGGCCCCGTCGCGGCGTCGGACTCGACGAGCGGCCGCTGCCGCCACGACGCGCGCGCGCCGGTCAGGAAGAGGTTCCGCGCGATGGCGAACAGGAACGCCCGCACCGTGTCGTGCCGCACGCGCTCGCGGGCCGTCCACACGCGGACGAACGTCTCCGCCGTGATGTCCTCGGCCACCGCGCGGTCACCCGAGAGCCCGAGGGCAAACCGGTAGATCGCCGTCGCGTAGTCCCGGTACAGGGTGTCGAAGTCCAGCATGCCTGCGCCTGGAAGGTAATACCTGCGGGGGGCTCAGGTGTTACAGGGGCTTCGATGAGTAATCAAGAATCGAGAATCTAGAATCAAGAAAACGAAGACACGGGACGCTGAGGAAGTCAGAAGTCAGAAACCGGAAGCCCGAGACCCAACGAGCCGCCGGAGAGGCGGCGAGGCCCAACGAGCGCGAAGCGCGAGGCCTGGCGAGTCGCGGAGCGACGAGTCCCAACGCGCCCGCAGGGCGCGGCCCCGTGAGACGTCAGGACGCGCGCGCGAGGCGGGACGGCAGCGGGCGCGCCGCGTAGAGGAAGGCGGGGCCGGGCGTGAAGCCGAGCGTGTCGTAGAGATGGCGGGCGCGGGCGTTGTCCTCGGCCACCATCAGCGTGAGGCGCTCGTAGCCGAGCTCGCGGGCGCGGGCAATCGCCGCGGTCACGAGCGCGCGCCCGACGCCGCGGCCCTGGGTCCCTGGCGCCACCGCCACCTGCGCGATGTGCGCGGTCCGCCGGTCGATCGCCGTCGTCAGCACCACTCCGGCCGGTGCGCCCGCCGTGCCGGCGGCGACGAACGTGAGGTCCGGACGAAGCAGGCCGCACGACGGCGTCCGCAGGAGCTGCCGGACGTACCAGGCCCACTCGTCGAGCCGCCCGTGCGGCGCGTAGCAGACCGCCGACGGCTGGCCGCGATACGCGTCGGCCATCAGCCGGACGGCGGCCGTCTCGTCGCCACCGCGCCACGGGCGCACGGCCGCGCCGGTGGTCGCGGCGCCCGCAGCCCCGGCCAGGTCGAGCGACAGGTAGTGATGGACGCGCTGCGTGAAGCGGCGGCGCGTCAGCGCGGCCCCCAGGGCGGGCGACCCGGGCAGCAGGAAGAGCGAGACCGTGCGGGCCTGCTGGCCCTCGGGCGCCGCCATCACGCGCTCGAGCAGGTGCCGGACGCCCCGCGCCTCGTCCGCGGCCAGGGCGCCGATCTGCAGGGTGTCGTCGTGGAGCAGGAAGAAGGTCCAGCCGGTGATCCGGCCGCGCTCCTCGACCAGGTAGCCGGGCAGGCGGCCCGCGGTACGGGCCTCCTCCACCACGGCCCACGTCGCGGCCGTGTCCCAGCTGAGGTCGCGCTGCCAGCGCGCGCGCTCGGCCGCGTAGAGTGGCGCCACCTGCGCCGCCGGGCGATCCCGCCAGTCGTGGAGGGTCATATCATCCGGTTGCGGACGCGATCGAGGACCAGGCCGAGCGGGGGCGCGAGACCGGCCGCGGTACGGTTCTCGTCGCGGATCTGCTCGTAGATCTCGCGGCGGTGCACGGCGACGGTCGGCGGCGCGCTCACGCCGAGCCGCACGCCCTCACGGCCGACCCGCAGCACGCGGATCTCGATGCCGTCGCCAATCATGATGGCTTCGTCGCGACGTCGGGTGAACACCAGCATGATGCCGCCTCACTCGCCGTCGGTCAACGGCTGTCGCAGTGGATAGAGCGTGTCGAGCGGCATCACCTGGAAGCCCGTCATCCGCTCGGGATTGATGACGACGGGCGCGCGCAGGTTGGCGAAGGCCTCGCCCGCCTCGGTGACGGTCACGATCGCCAGCCACAGCAGCACCGCATCGTCGGTCGCGCCGAGGCGGTGCCGGTCGTGGGGCGAGAGCCGGCACCGGTAGCCGGGCAGCACGAGCCGCGGGTCGATCGCGAGGAACGAGGCGGCGGGGCCGTCGGTCGCGTGCAGGCACTGCAGCGGTGCCAGGGCCTCCGACGCCACGACGACGAAGCTCCGACACTGCTCGAACCCGGGAAGCCCCTCGGGGAAGCCGACGAGGTCCTTCGAGTCGACCTCGAACGGGCCGAAGCGGGTCTGGATCTGTGTGCGGGTCTCGGGACCCAGTTTGGGCTGAGGTTCCATGTGAGCTACTTCAGGTAGTCGAGCAGCGAGAGCCGCCCGATTCGGGCCGTGGACGTGAGCGCCGCCTGGTAGGCGGACTCGGCCTGGGTCATCTTGGTGATCGCATCGACCATGTTCGTGTCTTCGGTGGCGGAGAGCCGCGACTCGGCGGCGAGCCGGGCGGTGCTCAGTACCGCGCGCTTGTCCTCGATCGATGCGAGATCCGTGCCGACCAGGCTCTGGACGCGCGTCACGCGCGTGTGGGCCTCCTTCAACTCGTCGGCCGCCGCCTGCATCCCCGTGCTGTCGCCCGCCGCGACCGCGGTGAGCATGTTCGCGAAGGTCGTGAAGAGGTCGTTGGCCGCCCCGCCCTTCATCACGGCGTCGCCGTCCCACGTCACCTGGACCGTGTTCTGCCTGTCGATGTCCATCGACGCCGTCTGCGCGTTGCCCGCGTAGGCGCCAATCGTCGAGCCGGTCCTGGTGTACGGCGAGGCCGTGGTGTTGGTGCCCGAGAAGAGGTACGCGCCCCGGAACTGGGTGGTCATGCTCGTGTAGATCGAGTCGCGGATGCCCGTGAGCTCCGCGACGAGCGCGTCGCGCTGCGTCTGGCTGATCGTGGACCCCTGCGCGGTCGTCAGCGTGGCGCTCGCCTGCTCGAGCTTGACCACCATGTCCGACATGACCGAGTCGACGATCGACAGGCGCGCGGCCGCCGAGTCGGCCGTGCGCACGTACTGGTCGAGGGTCCCGATCTCCGCGTGCTCGGACACCATGCCCAGGGCCGCGGACGGGTCGTCGCTCGGCGCGTGGACGCGCTTGCCCGACGTCACCTCGCGCTGGCGCTTCGCGAGCTCCTCGGCGACCTTCTGGATGTCGGCCGACGCCTGGCGGAACGCGGTGGATTCGGTGATGCGCATGGCTCGTGTCCGGCTTTCTGACTTCTGACTTCTAACTTCTGACTTCTGACTTCTGACTTCCCGAAACCGTTATCGCTTGAGGGAGAGCAGCACCTGGATCGAGTCGTCCACGGCGCTGAAGAACCTGGCGTTCGCCTCGTAGGCCCGCTGGAACTTCAGCATCAGCATCGCTTCCTCGTCGAGCGACACGCCCGAGACGCTGTCGCGGAGGTTCTGCACCTGCCGCACGATCTCCGCGCGGGTGCCCTGCTCGAAGCGCGACGCCTGGGCGTCGGTGCCCACCTTGTAGAGGAGGTTGCCCCACGCGTCGCTGAACGTCGCGGTGCTGCCGGACAGGACGCGCGCGTCACGCAGGTTCGCGATGGCGCGCGCCTGCTGGTTGTCGCCAGGCGCGCCGGCGGCGCCGCCCGCCGCCACGAGGTTCGGGTCGGCGACCACGGCGGCGTTCACGCTGATGGCCGCAGCGGCGCCCGACACGCCGCCGAGCGCGTCGAAGAACACGGGCGCGTCCACGCCGCTCCTGTCGTAGCCGGCATCGTGCAGGGTGTTGACCTCCCCCACGAGCGTGAACGCGAGCTGGTCGAGGTCGGCGAGGTAGTCGGGGATGGCCGTGTCGCGGGCGTAGAGCTGCCCGCCGAGGGTTCCCGAGGTGACCTGGGCCGTGACCGAGACGCCGCCCGCCTGGATGTCGTAGTAGCCCGAGAGGCCCGTCGCCACGGCCGAGACGGCGTAGCTCTGGTCGCCGATGACGAGCGCGTGCCCGCCGGCGAACGACAGGTCGACGCCGCCGTCGGCGCGCTGGATCGCCTCGACGCCGACGAGCCCGGCGAGCTTCTGGACCTCGACGCTCTGCTGGTCCTTGAGCGTCTCGACCTGCGCCGGGTTGGACCCGGCGCCGGCGATGGCGCGGTTCAGCGCGGCGATGCGGCTGATGGACGCGTTCAGGTCGTCCACCCCCGCCTTGACGCGCAGGTTGGCGTCGCGGGCCGAGAGCTGCAGCCGGGCCGACAGGTCGTGGAAGGACGCCGCGAGCTTCTGCCCGCTGAGGACGGCCTCCTGGCGGGCCGTCGCCGACAGCGGGTCCTCGGACAGCTTCGAGAACGCGTCGAAGTACGCGGTGAGCTGGTCGTCGAGCGACTTGCCCGGCGCGCCGAGCGCGGTCTCGACGAGCGCCAGCGCCTCGGAGAGCGAGCGCTCCCGGGCCTCGTCGGGCATCTCCTGCAGCAGGCGGCGGTCGACCATGGCGTCGCGCGCGGCGTAGAGACCCTGGATCTCCACGCCGCCGCCCGCGCTCAGGCTGTCGGCCGCGCCGATCGACGCCAGGAGCGCCGTGCGGCGCGAGTAGCCGGGCGTGCTGAGGTTGGCGATGTTCTGGCCGGTGACGTCGAGGCCGTACTGCTGCGCCTCGAGGGAGCGGGCGGCGCTCGTGAGCGAGCCGAAGAGCGACATCAGTACCGCGCCTCCAGCACACGCGTCTGGGCGGGCTCGCGTTCGCGGCCGGCGCGGTCGTAGGCGGAGGCAGGCGTCAGCACGCCCGCCGAGGCGCGGAGGAAGTCCTCGAAGTTGGCCCCGAGCCGCTGGCAGCGGCCGAGGGCCCTGCCCAGCAACTCGATCTCCGAGCGGAGCAGGCCGGGATCCGCCGGCGGGTCGAAGGGCGTCCGGAAGGCGGCGACCGCCGCCGACAGGCCCGCTTCGGCCACCAGCAACCCGTTGAGGTCGGACTGGACGAGCGCGTCCCCAAGGTGTTCGAGCGCGCCCCTGAGGCGCGCCGCGGCCACCACCGCGGCATCCGAGGTGTTCGACATAACCTTCTATCCCTGCCCGACGGGACAGGCGTGCCGCGGCGCCCGCTGAGCCGGCTTACCGGCTCAGCAGATGGTCGATCAGCGTGTCGGCGAGACGTCCCGCGTCCTGGCCGATTTCGCCGGCCGCCAGCTTCTGGCGCGCCCGGTCCACCACGTCCTGGCGGATGTCGGGGGACTCGCCAGCCGCCTTGAGGGCGCTCGCGACGAGCTCCCCTTCCGGCGACACCCGGACGCGGTCGCCACCCGGCTGCCCCGCCCGCGCGCTCCGGCCGTTCCGGCCGGGCTGGTTACCCTCAAGTCGTTGCGCCGCCGACGTTTCCTGGCTTGGGCTCTGGCCCTGAATCTTCATGTTCTGCTCCCACACTGGACGAGCTGGGGGTCTCGCATCTGACTAATCGACATCGAGGGCCACGAGCTTTAATCCGGCGGCGGCGAAGCGCTCGGCGGCCCGCTCCGGGTCGACCTTCTGGCCCCCCTGGGAGACCTCGAAGTGCAGGTGCGGCGCGGTCGCCCGCCCCGTCTGCCCCACTCGGCCCAGCACCTGTCCGGCGGCCAGCGTCTGGCCCGCCGTCACGTCGATGGCCGACAGGTGCGCGTATCGTGTCTGCAGGCCCCCACCGTGGTCCACGACCACCGTGAGGCCATATCCCCCCTGCTCGCCGGCGAAGGCCACGCGGCCCTCGCTGACCGCGGGTACCTGCTGGCCATACGCGGCCCGCAGGTCAACCCCGGTGTGGAACGTCGTCTGCCCGTGGAAGGGGTCCCGGCGCATCCCGAAGGCCGAGGTCACCTTGCCGTCCACGAGCTGTTCACTGCCCCTCTCCAGTGCATGTGGCGTGCCGCCGCCTGGCGCGGACGAAATCCCGGGGTTTCCGGGCACGCCGGTCACCGCGGGAGTCGAGATTCCGACATCGGTGGCGGCCGGCGCGCCAGGCGCCGCCACCACGGGCGCCGCCGCGCCAGCGACCGCGGCCGGCACGGCCACCGTGCCGAGGCCGTCCGCGCCGGCGGGCGCCGGGGCCTCGGGGGCCAGGCCGGCCCGCTCGAAGCCCTGCATGACGAACTCCTTGATCCCCAGTCCACCGGCCTTGCTCAGGGTCCGCGCCAGCTCGCCGTCGAAGGTGTCGGTGTAAGTGTCGAGGCCGAGACCGTTGTCCTCCTTGTCCTCGTCGCCCAGCATCGACGACCGCATCTGCCGCAGCATCTGCAGCAGCAGCATCGACTCGAACTCCTCGGCCAGCTGGGCCGCCTTCGCCCGATCCGACGCGGCATCCGGCGCCGGGGCCTTGGCGGTGGCCTGGCGGGCGATGTCCATCATCGAGGCGATGCGGGGGTCCTGCATGGTCCGGTTCCTTGGGTTCCTGGTTCCTTGGGGTCCTGGGGTCTGGGGTTCCTGGTTCCTGGGGTTCCTGGTTCCTAGATGACGACGATCTCCGCCGTGATGGCGCCGGCCGCCTTCAGGGCCTGCAGGATCGCCATGACGTCGCGCGGGGTGGCGCCGAGCGCGTTCAGCGCGCGCACGACCGCGTCGAGGGTGGTGCCCGGCTCGAGCTCGATGAGCTGGGCCTGGCCCTCCTGGACGTCCACCTGCTGGTCCTGGACGACCGTCGTCTGGCCGCCGGTCGAGAAGGGCTGCGGCTGCGAGACGCCGGTGCTCGTCGCGATGCGGACCGACAGGCTCCCGTGGGCCACGGCGGCCGGGCCGAGCTTGACGCCGCCGCCGACGACGACCGTGCCCGTGCGCTCGTTGATCACGATGCGGGCGATGCGGTCGAGCTCGACGGGCAGCAGCTCGAGGCGCGCCATCAGGTTCGCGGTGTCCCCGCGGTAGACGGCCGGCACGTGGACCGCGACGGTCGCCGCATCCAGGGCCCGGGCGCTGTCGGGGCCGAGTTCGGCCGACACGCTCTCGGCCAGCCGGTGCGCCGTGACGAAGTCGGGCGAGGCCAGCGAGAGCAGCAGCTCGTCGCCCGCGGGCAGCACCGCGCGCTGCCCGACCTGCACCAGCGCCCCGCCGGGCACGCGGCCCACGGTCAAGTGGTTGACCTGCACGCTGTTGCCGCCGGCGCCGCCGCCGAAGCCGCCGAGCGTCAGCGGCCCCTGCGCGAGCGCGTGCACGGTCCCGTCCGGCCCCCGCAGCGGGGTCGCGAGCAGCGTCCCGCCCTGGAGGCTGCGGGCGTCGCCGATGCTCGAGGCCGTCACGTCGATGCGGGCGCCCGACCGCGAGTAGGGCGAGAGCTCGGCCGTGACGAGGACCGCCGCGATGTTCTCGATCTTCATCTCCGCGGCGGGCACGCTGACGCCGAACCGCTCGAGGACGTTGGCCAGCGACTGCGCCGAGAAGAGCGTCTGCCGCCGGTCACCGGTCTTGCTCAGGCCGATCACGAGGCCGTAGCCGACGAGCGGCACGGGCTGCAGGCCCTGCAGCGACGCGACGTCCTTGATGCGGAGCGCCGACGAGCTCACCTGCTCGACCGGCGGGGCCGGCGCGGGCTCCGGCGTCGCCGGCAGCGCGTCAGGCGCGGCCGGCACGACGCCGGGCGCCGTGGGGGCCGCCTCGGGCGCCGCCGGCGCCGGCGCGGGCGCGACCTGCGCCGCCGCCGGCGCGCCGGCCACACCGAGCAGGAGGACGGCCACGACCGCGCTCACGCGCCGCGCCCGGGGTGCCGATTGACGTGATGGAGAGGTACGCATGGTCGTCCGTTCCCGGTGTCAGAAAATCTTGTTGAGAATCCGGATGAGCCAGCCGGGCTTCAGGTTGTCCTTGATGAGCCCGCGGCCGAAGTAGCGGATGCGCAGCTGCCCGACGACCATCGAGGACACGACGTTGGTCGGCGGCACGTCGGACGGCCGGACGACGCCCGTCAGGACGACGATCTGGCGGTCGCCGTTGATGTCGATCTCCCGGGCGCCCTCGAGCACCAGGTCGCCGTTCGGCAGCACCTCGGCCACCCGCACGGTCATCGTCGCGGAGAGCTGCCCGGTGCGGTTCGTGGCGCCGCCGCCCTTGAAGTCGCTCGACGTGTCGGACCCGAGCAGGTTCGTCGGGTCGATGAACGACGGGAGCTTCCCCTCGAGGCCGAAGAGGCCGCTGATCCCCGTGGTGCCGCTGCTCGACTTGTCGAGCGTCGTGCCGGCCGTGCCGGACGCCGCGATGCTCTCGACGACATGGACGGTGAGCAGGTCGTTGACGTGGCGCGCCCGGAAGTCGCCCGTGAGGTCCGTCATCCAGTCCATGCGCGGCGGCGCGGGCGCCGGCGTGACGCCGGTCTCGCGGGCCGCCACGAGGTAGCGGTAGTACAGCTCGTCGTAGTTGTCGACGGCCTTCGGCGGGGCGTCGGCCTTGGCGGCCGACTGGGCCGCCGCCGGCCCGGCGCCCACGAGCGCCAGCAGGACGACGGCCGCGACAGGGTTAGCGTTCACGGAGCACCTCCACCCGGCCGGGACCGACCACCGTGCCGTGCAGCGTCTTGCGGCTGTCGGGGTTCACCAGCCGGATCACCTGGCCGAGCGCGCCCTGCTGGGCCGCCACGGCCTTCCCTTCGACCCGGACGCGGCCGAGCCGCGCGATCGTCGTCACGAGCTGCCCGCTCGACACGAGCGGCGGCACCCGCACCAGCGAGGCCGTCAGCAGCTCGCCCTCGGCGATGGGACGGACCGTCTTCGCCCCGACCAGGTCGGCCGCCGCCGGGAGCGGGCCGAGGGGCGCGTCGCCGGCATCCGACTCCGACACGGCGAGGTCCGACGCCTCGAGCACGACACCGCGCGGGAGCCGGCGGCCCGCCCGGACCATCGGGCCCGAGACGCGCACGGTCGCCACCGCGTCGCCCACCCGCGTGTCGGCCGCGAGGCGGCCGGTGCCCGGCTCGACGAGCCGGAACCGCGTCGGCGTCTCCAGCCGCGCGCCGGGCTCGGGCACGGCGACGATCGCCGTCGCCTCCTCGACCAGCCGCGCGGTGACCTCGACGACCTCGACGCTGAAGCCGGGCCCCACGCGGCCGGCCACCGCCTCGGCGATCGCGGCGGTGACGGCGGGCGGCACGGGCTCGTCGGAGGCGCGGGCCGAGACGCCCACGAGGAGCACCACGAGGCCCGCGACCAGCCGGAGCGCGTCAGCGAACGAGGTTGTTGACCTGGGCGAGCATTTCATCGGATGCCTTCACGACCTTGGAGTTGGCCTCGTAGGCCCGCTGGCCGAGGATCATGTTGACCATCTCCTCGACGACCGAGACGTTCGACTCCTCCAGGAAGCCCTGCGCGATGGTGCCGAGGCCGTTGGCGCCGGGCACGCCCGTCTGGGGGTCGCCCGAGGCGGAGGTGGCCGTGTAGATGTTGCCGCCCTGCGCCTGCAGGCCGGCCGGGTTCTGGAAGCCGGCGAGCTCGATCGTGCCGAGCTGCTGCGACGCGCTCTGGCCGGCGAGCGTCACCGAGACGATGCCTTCCTTCGAGATCGTGACGTTGGTCGCCTCGGCGGGCACCGCGATCTGCGGCTCGATGGGATAGCCCTCCGAGGTCACGAGCGCGCCGTCGCCGCTCAGGTGCAGGGCGCCGGCCCGCGTGTAGCCGGTCTCGCCGCTCGGGAGGCTGACCTGGAAGAAGCCGCGGCCCTCGACCGCGAGGTCGAGGGGGCCCGTGGTCGCGCGCAGGTTGCCGGGCCGGAAGTCGCGGGCCGTCGCGACGGGCCGGGTGCCCAGGCCGATCTCGAGCCCGACCGGCGCGTCGCCGGACGGCGAGACCGGGGCGCCGGCGGCCTTGATCTGCTGGTAGACGAGGTCCTCGAACTCCGCCCGGCTCTTCTTGAACCCGATCGTGTTCACGTTCGCCAGGTTGTTCGCGGTCGTGTCGATGTTGGCCTGCTGGGCGTTCATGCCGCTGGCCGCGGTGTACAGGGCGCGAATCATGTCGTTCTCTCTCTCGCGGCCCGAGCCGCGTGGTCGGGCGCTATTTCCGTCCGTACTCCGTGATCGCCCGCTGGTCGAGGTCGTTCATCACGGTGCCGATGCCCTTCTGGAGGGTGTCGAACGTCCGCGACACCTCGACGAGGCGGACCATGCTCTCGACCACCGAGACGTTCGAGCCCTCGAGGGCGCCGCCGCGGAGGACCGGCTCGTCGAGCGGGGTCGGCTCCAGGTCGTCCGGCGCCACGAACATCGAGCCGCCCTCGCGGGTCAGCCGGCTCTTGTCGGCGAAGTCGACCAGCTTGATCTGCCCGACGATCTTGGCGCCCACGTGCACGGTGCCGTCGGTGTCGAAGATGACCGTCTCGTTCGGCGGCAGCTCGATCGGGCCGCCCTCGCCGGCGACGGGGCTGCCGTCGATCGTCGCGAGCATGCCCTCGGGCGAGCGGGTGAAGTGGCCGTTCCTCGTGTAGCGCGGCCCGTTGGGCGTCTCGATCTCGAAGAAGCCGTCGCCGTCGACCGCGACGTCGAGGTCGCGGCCCGTGGCGGTCAGGGGCCCGGGGCGGAAGTCCACCTTCACCGGCCCGTCGGTCACGTCGATGGCCGCATCGAGCGCCCGGCCGAAGAGGTCGCCGTCGCGGGGCGCCGACACCGTGGACGTCCGCTCGCCCTTGTAGCCGGCGGTCGTCGCGTTGGCGAGATCGGCGGCGATGCGGTCGAGCTGGGCGACCCGGGTCTTGACGCCCGACAGGGCGAGGTAGGCTCCACCTGGCATGGCTATCCTCCCGCGGCCTCTCCCGAGATCAGCACGTCCTCGACGCGCGCCTCGCTCTCGAGGCGCACCCACTGGTAGGGGTCGAAGCGCGCCTCGGTCATCCTGACGCCCGGCCCGGCGGCCGCCGCGCGGGCGACCCACTTGGCCGCCTCGTCCACCCGGCGCACGGTGTGCGCCGCGATCGCGGGTGTCCGGTTGCCGGCCGCCTCCGCGTAGGCCGTCATGAGCGGCTCGAGGTGCTCGTCGCTCACGAGGAACGGCTCGATGGCCCACCGCGTCAGCTCGTAGAGCGCGGCGATCGCCACCCGCGGCACCGGCGCCACGCAGGCGACCCGCAGCCGCTGCACGTGGGCGTCGGCCTCGACGGGCACCACGCCGAGCGCGCGCACGGCGTCGGCCGACAGGCGGCCCGGCGCCTCGCGCACGCAGGACGGATCAAGGTGTGTCAGGTATCCGACACCGGCCTGGGCGGACAGCCCCCGCAGCACGTCGGTGGCCGAGACAACGCCCATCGCCCGCAGCTGCGCGCCGATGCGCAGGCCGCTCCGGCGCTGGGCATCGGCGGCCTGGCGCAGGAGCGCGGGCGTCGCGGCGCCGAGGTGGATCAGCAGCGTCCCCAGCCGGAGGGGCGGGATGGCCGGCGGGCGCAGCGACAGCGGTCGCGGCGCGCTCAGGCGCCGGCGGGTGGCGGTCTCCACGCAGCCCGGCGAGCAGTACCACCGGTTGTCGAGGTGCAGGCCGACCCGCACGTTGCGGACCAGCAGGTCCGGGCGCCAGCGGCCGCACTCAGCGCGCGCGCAGCGAGGCATAGTCTGACTCCTTGGGCGCCCGCGCGCCACGCTCGGCGAGGCTGAGGCGCAGGCGCACCTCCCCCTCGGACACGTCCTCGGCCGAGGCGATCTCGCTGATCGTCCGGCCGCGCTTCGCGGCGCGGGACACGCGCCCGTTGGTCGAGCGGCTCGACGCCGCCGCGGCCCCCGTCTTGCCGAGCCGGCCCAGTTCCAGCGCCAGCGCGCGGAACCCGGACTCGGTCGTCTCGGTCAGCAGCGCCAGCGCGCCGCTGAACTGCGAGAGCCGGTCCTCGGCGCGCTCCATGGCCCCGAGCAGGCGCAGCACGCGCCAGAGCAACGCGCCCTGGATGAGGCACACCAGCATCAGGCCACTCAGGGCCCAGGTCGTCATTTCCATCGGTCAGGCTCCCATGCTGCGAATTCGATCGGCGGTGCTCACGACCTCGAGGATCCGCACCCCGTAGTTGCCGGAGACCACCACGACCTCCCCTCTCGCAACAACCTTGCCGCTCACCAGGAGGTCGACCGGGTCGTCCGGCGAGCGGGCGAGGTCGATGATCGAGCCGGGGCCGAGCCGCGTCAGCGACTGCAGCGAGAGGTCGGTGGTGCCGAACCGGACCGTGATGGGCAGGTCGATATCGAGGATGACGTCGAGGTTCTGGGGGGCCCGTGCCGGCATCGGAATCGGCTCGGAAGTCCTTTGGGATGAGTCAATTATCGGCTCGTCAGGCGGGGCGGCGGCGAGCGTCCCCCCCACCGACTCGACCTCGCCCCACACCGCGAAGTCCGCCGTGGCGCCCTCGCCGAGCGGGATGCCGAAGCCAAGCGCCTCGTCGGGCGCCGGCCCGGACGCGTCCTCGAGCGATACCGACAGGGTGAGCCCGGCAGCGACGGTTTCCTGACCCAGGGCGCCGACTGCCTGACCCCCGAATTCCTGCAGGGTGTCGGCCACGACGCCGTCGTGGGGCTCCTCGTCGAGGCCCATGATCCGCCGCGTCAGCTCCTTCGCGGGTCCGTCGGCCAGGCCGACCACGAGCCTGCCGGCGTCGGCGCCGGCCACGGTCACGACGATGAGCCAGCGTTCCGGCTCGGTGGGGGCGGCGGCGGGCTCGAGCGCGCCGCTGCCGCCGGCCATGGCGCCGACCGCGGAGGCGAACTCCCGCGCGAGGGCCGTGATGAGCTCAGACGAGCGAGGTGTTGGCGACATCGGACTCTGACTCCTGATGGGGCCCCGGGGGCGTCCACACGCCCTCGGTCACGGAGACCGCGGCGCCCTGTTCGTGCCGGACCAGCCGGCCCGTGAGCTTCGGCGTGCTCGCCACCCAGATGTCCACGGGTTCCCGCAGGGGGCGGCCGAGCGAGATGATGTCGCCGGGCTGCAGTTCGAGCAGCTCGCGCGCCTGCATCCGCGTCTCGAGCCGGGCCGTCACCGGCAGGTGCACCTGCTGGAGGCTGTCGCGGAGGCGGTGGCGGTCGACAGCGGTGGGTTCCTTGCGGGTGCGGTGCCACCCCTGGACGAAGCTGTTGCCCGCCGACTCGATGAGGGCCGCCGGGATGCAGAGGTTCATCATGCCGCGCGCGTCCCCGACGCGGACGTCGAAGACCACGAGCACGACGACCTCGTTCGGCGCGGCGACCGACAGCATCTGCGGCCGCGTCTCGCGGCCCTGGATGCTGAACTCGATCTCGACGACGGCGCGCCAGGCCTCGTTCAGGTTGTCGAGGACGAGCTTGACGACCGAGTCGACGACGTTCTGCTCGATCTCGGTCAGCGCGCGGTTGATCGACGCGGCACCGTGGCCGCTGCCGCCGAGCAGCCGGTCCACCATCGTGAAGGCGACGCCCGGGTTGATCTCGAGGGCGCCGATCAGGTCCTGCGGCTCGGCGTGGATCGCGTAGAACGCCGTGGGGTCCGGCAGCGACATCAGGAACTCGGAGTAGGCGAACTGCTCCACCGAGACGATCGTGACGTCGCTCACCGCGCGCAGGAACGCCGACAGCGACGTCGCGACGTTGCGCGCGAAGCGGTCGTGGAGGAAGTGGAGGGAGCGGATCTGCTCCTTGGAGACGCGGTCGGGCCGGCGGAAGTTGTAGGTGATCGCCCCGGCCTGCGCCGGGATCTCCGCGGCCGGCGCGGTGTCGGTCTGGATC
This sequence comes from Vicinamibacterales bacterium, assembly GCA_050250645.1. Lineage (GTDB taxonomy): Bacteria > Acidobacteriota > Vicinamibacteria > Vicinamibacterales > UBA2999 > JBFWVR01. The sequence goes on along the minus strand of JBFWOG010000001.1, from coordinate 124,774 downwards.
TGCCCTGCCGAGTTGAGCAGCGCGTCGATTTCTTCCTGGGAGAGTATCTTGCCCATGGCGCGTCCCGTCGATCAGTCCCGGCCCCGCGTCACCGCGCGGCCAGCCCGAGCTGCTCGCGGAGCGAGGCGCGCAGCCGCGAGATGGCGAGGGACCGCAGCTGCGACACCCGGGACTCGCAGACGCCGATCACGGCGCCGATCTCCGACATCGTCAGCTCTTCCTGGTAGTAGAGGGCCAGCACCTGGCGCTCGCGCTCGGGCAGCAGGCCAATCGCCTCGGCGAGGTGCCGCTTGAGCTCGGACCGCTGCAGGTGCGCTTCGGGCCCCTCGTCCGGGTCGACGCAGAGCTCGAGCAGCGAGCCCCCGTCGGGGGTCGTCGCGTCGAGCTGCCGGAGCGCCCCGACCTCGAGGCTCCGCACCTGCTCGAGGGCGCGGTCGTACTCCTCGGCCGACATGTGCATGGCCTCGGCGATCTGCGCCTCCGACGGCTCCTTGCCGAGCTCGTGCCGGAGCTGCGCGATGGCCGAGTCGAGCGTGCGCCGGAGCTTGCGGAGCGATCGCGGCGCCCAGTCGAGGTCGCGCAGCGCGTCGAGCATGGCGCCCTGGACCCGCCGCCGGGCGAACGCCTCGAAGGGCACGCCCGACGAGGCCCGGTACCGGCTCGCCGCGTCGATGAGCCCCATCACGCCGACGCTGACGAGGTCGTTCATCTCCACCTGGGACGGCAGGCGCTGGGCCAGCCGCTGCGCCAGCGTCTTGACGAGCGGCACGTGCTCCATGACGAGCTGGTCGCGCTCGGTGTGGTCGTCGATTTCCGCCGCAGCGGCCGTCATGCGCACCGGGACACCTCCTGCGTGCGGGAGTAGGCCAGCGCGAGCGTGCGCGCGGGCAGTCGCAGCGCCTGGCTGGGCACGGGGCCCAGGCCGGCCATCCGCGAGGCGAGCAGCCGGAACGATCGGCTGGCCGGCGCCTGCGGCAGCCGGTCGACGAGGGCCTGCTGCGAGCGGACCGCCTCGCCGAGCGCCGGGTCATGCGGCACCGAGCCGTAGAAGGACAGCCGCCGCCCGAGGAACCGGCGCGCCGCCGCCTCGAGCTGGCGGAACACCAGGGTCGCCTCCTCGGGGGTCCGCGCCTGGTTGACGAGCATGCCGAGGTCCGCGGCCGGCGCCTCCCCCGCCACCAGCTTCACGACGGCGTAGCCGTCGACGAGCGCCGTCGGGTCGGGCGTGGTCACGACCAGCACGCGCTGGCAGGCCGCCATCAGGTCCACGACGTTGTCGGAGACCCCGGCCGCCGTGTCGATGAGCAGGAAGTCGAGGTCCTCGCGGAAGCGGTCGAGGCCGTCGGCGAGCCGCAGCCAGTGCTCGGGCTCGAGCGCCGAGAGCTCGCGGATGCCCGTGCCCGCGGGCACCACGCGGATGCCGGCCGGCCCGCTCACGATGGCGTCCTCGAAGGCCCGCTCGCCGCCGAGGACGTGCCCGAGGTGCGCCTTCGGCGTCAGCCCGAGCATCACGTCGATCTTGCCGAGCGCGAAGTCCGCGTCCACCAGCCCGACGCGGTGGCCGCGGCGGGCCAGCGCGATCGCGAGGTTGATGGCGGTCACCGTCTTGCCGACGCCGCCCTTGCCGCTCGTGATCCCGATGACCGTCGAGCAGTCGCCGGGCGTGAAGTCCACCGCCATGGCGCTCATGCCGCCACCCCCGCCGCGTCGCCGAGGAGCGAGGACGCGATGAGCGCGGGGGTCACCCGCTCGAGATCGTCCGGCACGGCCTGCCCGGTGCCGAGGTACGACAGCGACAGCCCGCGGTCGCGCAGCATCGGCAGCAGCGGCGACCAGGCGTCGGCCTCGTCCACGCGGGTCAGCACGACCCGGTCCGGGCGCGCGGCCTGGTAGGCGTCGAGGATGCGCTCGGCGGACCGGACCGAGCTGGTCGCCGGGAGCACCAGGTGGGTGCGCACGCCCTTGCGGCCCGCCAGCACCGAGTACATCTCGGCGAGGCCGCGGTCGGACGGCGACCGGCCGGCGGTGTCCACGAGCACCGGCCTCGACAGCTCGGTGACCGCGAGGTCCACGTCGCCGGCGCTGCGCGCGACCGAGAAGGGCGCGCCGATGATCTCCGCGTAGAGCCGCAGTTGCTCGACGGCGCCCACCCGGAAGCCGTCGGCGGCGAGCAGGCTCAGCCGGGCGCCGCGGCGCGCCCGCTCCTGGGCCGCGATCTTCGCGATCGTGGTGGTCTTGCCCGCCCCGGGCGGCCCCACGAACACCTCGATGGCCGCGTAGCGCTCCGCGCCCGACGCCATGCCGCCGAGGCGCGACGAGAGGGCCTTGCGCAGCGCCTCGAGCGACGCCGTGCGCCGGGCCTTCTTCGGGAGCGCGTCGACCACCTCGAGCGCCAGGGCGCGGTCGAGGCCGGTCGCCATCAGGCGGGCCACGAGCGCCTCGTCGGTCGCCGGCCGCTCGGCCTCGGGCCGCGACCGCGCGCCGCGCGCCGGCGCATACGTGTCGCCGCCCGGGCCCTCGTCCGGCTCGTCGGACCAGTGCCGCGTGCGGTGTCGGCCCGCCGACCGGGCCACGGGCTCGTCGGCGGCGGCCGGCCGGCTGGCCGACTGGCGCTGGCGGACCTCGGCGAGGGTCGGGTCCGCGGCGGCCGTGACCTCGACATCGCGCTGGCCCATGAGGCCGCGGAGGCCCGAGGCCGGCACGAAGCGGGTGGACAGGACGAGCGCGTCAGGCCCCAGTTCGGCCCGAACGGCCGCGAGGGCGTCTTTCACGCTGGATCGGCAAACGCGTTTCAGTTGCATGTCAGTCGAGCACCGCGACGCTGGCTATTCGCACGTGCGGTGGCACTTCGTTGTGCGACAGCACGCCAAGATGCGGAAGCACCCGTGAGAAGAGCCGGAACAGGTGTGGCCGCAACGCTGGTGAACACAGAAGCACGGGTTGTGCCACCGCGCCCTCGAGCGCGCGCGCGATGCGAGTGGCCAAAGATTGGGCGTCCGAGGGCTCCAGGGCCAGGACGATGCCGTGATCCGTCCGGACCACCGACGCCAGGAGTCGCTCCTCCAACGCCGGCGCCAGCGAGATGGACGGCAGCTCGCCCTTGTCGGTCTGGTACTGGCGGCAGATCGCCCGGCCGAGCGCCCCGCGGACGGCCTCGGTGATGTGCTCCGGGTCCTTCGTCGTGGTCGCTTGGTCCGCCATGGCCTCGAGGATGGACGTGAGGTCCTTGACGGGCACCCGCTCGCGCAGCAGGTTGCGCAGCACGCGCTGGATCTCGCCGAGCTGGAGCACCTTGGGCACCAGGTCCTCGACCAGCTTCGGTGAGGTCTGCCCGACGCGGTCGACCATCTCCTTGGTCTGCTGCCGCGTGAGCAGCTCCGGCAGGTAGGTCCGGATGGTCTCCGACAGGTGCGTCGAGAGCGCCGTGGTGGGATCCACGACCGTGTAGCCCGCCGCGGTGGCGCGCTCGCGCTGGTCCTGCCCGATCCACCACGCCGGCAGCCCGAACGCCGGCTCCTTCGTCGGCGTGCCGTCGATCGGCGTGCCGCCGAGGCCGGGATTGATGGCGAGCAGGCGGTCCGGGAAGAGCTCGCCGCGCGCCACCTCGACGCCCTTGACGAGGATCGTGTAGGTGCGCGGCCCGAGCTGGAGGTTGTCCGCGATGTGGACCGACGGCACCACCAGGCCGGTGTCGGTCGCGATCTGGCGGCGGATCGAGCGGACGCGCGTCAGCAGCGTCCCGCCCTGCCGCTCGTCCACGAGCGAGATGAGCGCGTAGCCCACCTCGACCGACAGCGGGTCGACGGTGACCGCCTGGTCGAGCGGGTCGACCGGCGCCGGCGCCTCCTCGGCCGTGCCCTCCTCCGCCTCGGTCGCCTCGCGCTGCCGGTTCATCCAGGCGGCGCCGGCCAGCACCAGGCCGACGACGAAGAACGGGGTCTTCGGCAGGCCGGGCACGAGGGCCATGGCGAGCAGCGCGCCCGCCCCGAAGGCCATGGGCCGGACGCCGGTGAACAGCTGCCCCGCGACCTCGGCGCCGAGGTTGGTGGTGCTGGCGGCGCGGGTCGTGATGAGCGCGCCGGAGATCGAGACGAGCAGGGCCGGGATGGCGGTGACCAGGCCCTCGCCGATGGTCAGGATGGTGTAGGTCTCGGCCGCGGTCGCGAGGTCGAGGCCGTGCTGGAGCACGCCGATCAGCAGGCCGCCGACGATGTTGATGCCCGTGATGAGGAGGGCCGCGATCGAGTCGCGCTGGGTGAAGCGGATCGCGCCGTCCATCGCGCCGTAGAAGTCCGCCTCGCGCCGGATCCGCTCGCGGCGCTCGCGCGCCTCGACATCGTCGATGATCCCGGCGTTCAGGTCGGCGTCGATCGCCATCTGCTTGCCGGGCAGGGCGTCGAGGGTGAACCGGGCCGTCACCTCGGAGATGCGCACCGCGCCGTGGTTGATGACGACGTACTGGATGGCGATGAGGACCAGGAAGACGACGATGCCGACGACGAAGTTGCCGCCGACGACGAACTGGCCGAAGGCCATGATGACGTGCCCGGCGGCATCGACGCCCTCCTGCCCGTGCAGCAGCACGAGCCGGGTGGACGCGACGTTCAGCGACAGGCGCATCAGGGTCAGCAGCAGGAGGAGGGACGGGAAGACCGAGAACTGGATGGCCTCCTTCACGTAGATGGACGTGAGCATGAGGACGACCGCCAGGCCGATGTCCACCGAGAGGAGCAGGTCGATGACGATCGGCGGCAGCGGCACGATCATCAGGCCGACCACGGCCACGAGGGCCATGGGCGCGATGAGGTGGCTGATGGGAGTCTTGCCGTCCATGGGTCGGTCCTCGAACTAGAGCGCGAGCTGCTTCAGGCGGATGAGGTACGCCAGGACCTCGGCGACCGCCTCGAACAGCGGCGCCGGGATGAACCCGCCCACCTCGGCGCCCCAGTACAGGGCCTGGGCGAGCGGCCGGTTCTCGACCATCGGGACGCCGTGCTCGCGCGCGATGTCCTTGATGCGGAGGGCGAGCTTGTCGCGGCCCTTCGCGAGCACGCGCGGCGCCGCCATCGACTGGCGCTGGTACTCGAGCGCGACCGCGAAGTGCGTGGGGTTGGTGATGACGACCGTGGCCTTGGCGACGTCGCCGAGCATGCGGCGCATCGCGGCCTGGCGCTGCAGGCTGCGGACCCGCCCCTTGATCTGCGGGTTGCCCTCCTGCATCTTGTTGTCGTCCTTGACCTCCTGCTTGGTCATCTTGAGGGACTTCATGTGGCGCCAGAGCTGGAGGCCGTAGTCCGCGCCGGCCAGCACCGTCATGGCGACCGTCACGCGCACGAACAGGCCGTACGCGACCTCCCAGCCCGCCCGCGCCGCCTCGAGCGGCGGGATCCGCGCCAGGATGACGCCCCCCGCGACCAGGCCGCCGACCTGCTGCCAGGCGACCCAGCTGATGATCCCGATCGGGAAGACCAGCATCAGCAGGTCGATGGGGCCCTGCCCGGCCAGCCGGGAGAAGCCCGACGAGGGGTTCAGCTTGTTGAGGTCGAACTGGATCGCCTCGGTCGAGAAGTTCCAGCCGCCCTGCGCGACCTGCACCGCGAACACCGCCAGCACCGTCGCCACCGCGATGGGCCCGGCGGCCAGCACGAGGGTGGCGGCGTTCCGCAGGAGGAGCGCGACCAGTTCCCCCTCGGTGGGCGTCTCGAAGGGGTGGCTGCCCATGGTCTGGAGGGCGCTCCCGAGCGCGGCGCCGAGCCGCTGCACGATCGCCTCCCCCATCAGGCTGAAGATCGCGACCGCGACGGCGAGCGACGCGGCGCGCGGCGCGCGCATGCTGCGCGCGATCTGCCCCTTCTTGCGGGCGTCCTCGAGCCGCCTGCCTGTGGGTTTTTCGGTTTTGTCGTCCTTGTTCTGCGTCGCCATGGCGTCACCGCAGACCGAGCGCGAGGCTCATCGACAGCTCGAAGGCGCGCGTCAGGAAGCGCTGGGCGGCCTCGGGCACCGCGGCGACCGCCGCGGAGAGCGCCACCATCCCCACCAGCACGCGGGTCGGCGGCGCGAACATGAACACGTCGGCGCCCGCCGCCGCCCGCTCGACCAGGCCGAGCGACAGCTCGACGAGCAGCATCACGACGACCACCGGCGCCGCCAGCTGCGCGCCGACGACGAACACCGTGCCGAGGATGCCCGTCACCGACTGGACGATGGACGGCGCGAAGCTGCCGCTGCCGACCGGCAGCCGGTCGTACGACGCGACGAGCGCCTTGAGCACCAGGTGGTGCCCGTTCAGCCCGAAGAACGTCAGCAGCGTGAGGTTGCTGTAGAGGGTCGCCACCGTGTTGCTGCGCACGCCGCTCGTCGGGTCGATCGTCGCGGCGTAGCCCAGCCCGAGCTGGAAGCCGGCGACGTGCCCCCCGAGCTCGGCCGCGCCCATCAGGATCCGCACCGCGAGCGCGATGGCGAGCCCGATCAGCACCTCGCGCGCCACCACCCCGCCGAGGCCGCCGAGCGTCAGCCCGGACGGCACCGGCACCACCGGCAGCAGCGCGAAGGCCAGCAGCAGCGCCAGGCCGATCTTCGTGATCTGCGGCGCGTACGTCCCCCCGAACACCGGCGCCGCCAGCACGACGGCGCCCACGCGCGTCATGAGCAGCCCGAGACCGATGAGGAACGTCAGCTCCATCAGCGGATGAACTCCGGCAGGCGCCTGAAGATCTGCGCCGAGAAGCCCGTCATCAGCCGCAGCATCCACGGGAACGTCAGGGCGAACACCCCGAAGATCGCGACCGCGCGCGGGATGAACCCGAGCACGTTGTCGTGGATCGAGGTGACCGTCTGGAAGGCGCTCGTCAGCACGCCGGCGACGAGGCCGGCCATCAGCATCGGCAGCGAGACGATCATGGCCAGCTCGATCGCCTGGCGGAGGGTGCCGACCGCAAGGGCTTCGTTCATACGATGAAACTCCGGACCAGCGAGCCCACGAGCAGGTTCCAGCCGTCGATCATCACGAAGAGCAGCAGCTTGAACGGCAGGGAGACCATCGCGGGCGGCAACTGCATCATGCCCATCGACAGCAGGGTCGTGGCCACGACGAGATCGATGAGGAGGAACGGGACGAAGAGGAAGAAGCCCATCTGGAAGCCGGTCTTCAGCTCCGAGATGACGAACGCCGGGATGACGACGCGGATCGGCAGGTCGCCCGGCGTCGACGGCCGGGCCAGGCCGCTCAGCTCGACGAAGAGCGCCAGGTCCTGCTCGCGCGTCTGCTTGAGCATGAACTCGCGCAGCGGCGGCGTCCCGAGCGCGACCGCGTCCGAGACGTCCACCTGCCCCGCCAGCGCCGGCTGCACGGCCGCCTCGTTGATGCGGTCGACCACCGGCGCCATGATGAAGAGCGTCAGGAAGAGCGACAGCCCGACCAGGATCTGGTTCGAGGGCTGCTCCTGCGTGCCGAGCGCCTGCCGCAGGAAGTGGAACACGATCACGATGCGCGTGAACGACGTCATCGTGATGAGCATCGCCGGCAGGAACGTCAGCAGCGTCAGCAGCAGGACGATCTGCAGCGGCGCCGAGACGGCCCCCACGCCGTCGATCTGCACCTGGAGCCGGTCCGCCTGCTGGGCGGCCGCCGGCTGCGCGACGAGCACGAGGACGACGAGCGTCCACCAGACCCGGCGAATCACCGGCCCGGCTCCCGCCCGGCGCCGAAGCCCGGCGTCACGGCCCGGTGCTCGGCGGCCCCGAGCGCCTGCCCGAAGCTCCCGGCGTCGGCCACCGGCGCCAGCTCGGCGACCAGCCCGACCTGCGCCGGCGTCATGCCAATCAGCAGGCGCCGGCCCTCCACCGACACGATGGCCAGCGACCGCCGCTCGCCGAGCGGCACCGTGCTCTCGACGACGATGGCGCCGCCCCGCGCGGTGCGGCCGAGCGGCAGGTGCCCGCGGCGGACGAGCCACGACAGCAGTCCCAGCAGGCCGAGCACGAAGATGACGGCCAGCAGGCCGCGGATCGCCGTCCCGACGCCCTCGCCGGGCCACGGCTCCGCCGCCGCCTGGGCCGCCTGGAGCGCGAGCAGCATCACATCCCGTCCTGGCCGGCCGGGCCTTCGATCTCGGTGATCCGGATCGCGGTGCTGTCCTCGACGATCACGACCTCGCCCCGCGCCAGGATGATGCCCGCCGCGCACACCTGCAGGTCCGACCCCGCCGACTGCGACACGCGCACCACGCTGTTGCGTCTGAGCGCCAGGCACTCGCGCACGGTCAGGTACCCCGTCCCGAGCACGATCTCGAGCGGCACCAGGACGTCCAGCAGCCCCTCGAAGGACTGCGTGACCTCGACCGGGCTAGAACTGGACGACGAAATCTGAGAAGAGGACATCGACGATGTGGGCATCGGCGATTTCGCCGGCCCGCTCCTTGATGGCGTTCTTGAGTGCCGTCTTGCCGTCCGCCGTGACCAGCGCGTCGGCGTGCTGCTCGGCCAGCAGCTCGAGCATCGCGGAGCGCAGGCGCATGAGCGCGACCTCGTTCTCCCCGATCTCCTTCGCGCGGGCCTCGCTGCCGACCACGAGCTTCACGTTGGTCCGCAGGTAGCGGCCAGGGTCGGCCAGGTTCACCAGGAACGGCTCGAACGACACGAGGCCGCCGCCGGCCGCCGCCTCGTCCCCGCCGCCCGCGTCGTGGCCGCTGTCGGCCGGCGCCTCGGTGGCGTGCTCGCCGCTCGCCGGCGCGGCGGCCGCGCCCTGCTGCGACCACCAGTAGCCGCCGGCGCCCGCCCCGCCCACGAGGAGGAGCACGACCACCAGCAGGATTGCCGTCTTCATGAAGCCGCCCTTGGGCTTGTCCTGTTCGCTCATGCCCTCAGGCAGAGCAAGGCCAATGCCGGGTGGGCCGGCGGGGCGAGGGTGGGAATTTACGGGGAAATACGGGGGCCGGCCCGGAATGCGGGCCGGCCCCCCGGACGGGTGTCGCTAGACCGACAACTCGAAGACCGGCGCCTCGACTCCGGCAGGCGCCTGTCCCTGCCCGCGAGCCTGCTCGCGCGACTCCTGCTGCTGGCGCTGCCGCCGCTGCTGCCCCTCGGACTCGTCGCCGACGGTCAGCTCGCGCAGGTGCAGCCCCTGCTGCTCCAGCCCCTGCCGCAGGTCGCGCTCGTGGGTCTCCATCCAGCCCCGCACGATCGGCGAGTCGGACGACAGGTGCGCCCGCACGCCGTCGGGCGTGACCTCGATGTCGACCGTCAGCTCCCCGAGATGCTCGGGATTCAGCCGCAGGTGCGCCGCACCGATGCCGTCCTTCCACTGCAGGTGGATCTGCTTGACGATCTGCGGGCCGAGGTCCGGTGTGGCCGGCCGCGCCGTCGCGACCTCGCCACTCGCGGCCGCCGGGCCATCGGCCGGGACCGTGAAGGGGGCCACCGGGGCGGCCGTGGCCGTCCCGCTGGCGTCACCCGTCAGGGCGCGGCCCAGGGGCTGTCGGCCTGCCGACTCCCCGTGCCCGTCCCCGTTGCCCGGGCCACCGCGGCCCTGCCCGGCCGCCTCGAGGCGGCTGAACGTCTCGAGTGCCGCGCCGAGCGCCGCGGCGGACGGATCGGCCTGCGGCCCGAGCGCATCGTGCGGGACCGGCGGCGCCGAGGCCGGTGGCATCGGCATGGCGGCCGGTGCCGCCGCGTGGACGGCCGCCGGCGGCGGGGCCACCGGCGACGCCGGAGCTGGCGCCGCGTTCCCTCCGGCGGCGTTGGCCGGCGGTTGGCCGAGGGCCTGCTGGATCTGCCGGGCCGCCTCCTGCCGGGCGGGCGCCGCGGGGACGCCGGGCCGGGCCACGGGTGCCGGCTCGGATGTCAACGGGACCGGCCGCGACTCCGCCGCGACCGGTTGCGCGCCGGCGGGGGTCGCCTGAGGCCCGGCAGCGCGCCCCGGCTCCGCCGGCTGCGACCCTGGGACCTCACTGGCGACCGGCACGGTCACGTTCGTGGGATGCGCGGCCCTGGCCGCCATCCCGGACGCCGGGGGGGCCTGGGGTGGAGGCAACGCCTCGGCCCTTTCGCCCGCCGCCACGCGCAGGGCGGCCTGCCCCGACGGCGAGTCCATCACTCCAGGAGCCGGCGCCGCGGGCGCGCCAGCCAGGGGCGCGGCGGGCGGCGGCGCGGCGGGTGCCGGCGCCGCGGGCGCGCCAGCCAGGGGCGCGGCGGGCGGCGCGGACGCCGGGGTCGCCTGGGCCGCTGGCAGTGCTGGCAACGCGGGCGCGGCGTCGCTGGCGGCCGTCGGGGCCGCCACCACGCCGGCCCCGCGGGCGGGAACGCCGGCGGGCGCGTGCGCCGTTGGCGGAACGGGCTCCGCCGCGGGTTCAGGCGCCGGAAGCGGCGCCGCGGCCGAGGGGACGAGCACAGCGGCCGGGACCGGAGGCGCCGGCTGCGCGCCGGCGGCCGGCTCGGCGGTCACGCTGGGGGCCGCGTCCTTCTTCTTCTCGCCGGCAGCGGGCGGCGCGGCCGTGTCGCCGTCACCGGCGGCCTGGCTCTGCCGGCCCGTGCCTTGTGGGTCGGCCACCAGCGCCGAGGCGTCGGGGGTCGCGGCGGCCGCCTCCGGCAGGACCCAGTTGGCGAAGGGCGCCGGGGCGACGGCCGCCCGCGCCGCGCCGGCCTTCGCCGGTGCGGGCTGGTCGCCGCTCGAAACGGCAGGCGTCGCCGCCTCGTCCGCCGACTGGACGAGGCCGTCGAGCCTGTCGCCGAACCCGGCATCCGCCGGGGCCGCGCCCGCGGCGCCAGCCGCGGGAAGGATGACGGGCGCCGGCCCGCTGGCCGGCGCGCCGAAGACAGTGGCAAGGTCCACGCGTCAGCTCCTACCGCTTGATCTGCAGGGTCTCGAGCAGCATCTCGTCGGCCGTGGTGATGGTCTTCGAGTTCGCCTGGTAGCCGCGCTGCGCGAAGATCATGCGCGTGAACTCCTGGGCGATGTCCACGTTGGACTGCTCGAGGGCGCTGCCGATGAGCGAGCCGCGCCCGCCCGTGCCGGCGGTGCCGACGTTGGCGATGCCGGCGGCCTGGCTCTCGCCGTAGCGGTTGGAGCCGAGCTTCACGAGGCCCTTCGGGTTGTTGAAGCTGGCGAGGGCGAGCTGGCCGACGGTGACGGTCTGGCCGGCGCCGAAGGCCGCGACGATGGAGCCGTCGCTCTTGATCGTGATGTTGTCGATCATGCCGGCGGCCGCGCCGTCCTGCGAGATCGACGAGGTGCTCGAGGGCGAGGCGAAGCCGGTCAGCGACGCGATGCCGTCCGCGTTGACGACATCCCACGTCAGGACGCTGGCCGCGGCGCCGTCGACCCACGTCGGGGTGGTGATGGTGGCATCGGCCGGCGGCGTGCCGCCGCCGACGTTGGGGGCCGCGATGGTGAAGGTGGCCAGCGCGCCCTGCGCGTCGAACACGGCCGTGCCGTCGGCGATGGCGAACGGCGTGCCGGCGACGCCGCCGGTGATCTCGGCGCCGGGGACGGTCGCCTGCCAGTTCCAGGTGCCGGCGGCGGCCTGCTTGGTGTAGGTCAGCGTCGCGACGTGCGACTGCCCCAGCGAGTCGTAGATCTGCACCGAGGTGGTGAAGGTGTCGCCGAGGGCCGCGTTGGAGTCGAGGTTCGTGTTGGTGCTGAACGACGCCGTGGCGGTGGGCTCCCGGAGGACGCCGGGCGGGATCGTGATGTCGCCCGGGGTGCCGGTGGAGTTGATGGTGCCGTCGGGATTGGGCGCGGTCCAGCCCTGCACGCGCCAGCCGTCCGGCGTCACCAGGCGGCCGTTGTTGTCGAAGCTGAAGTTGCCCGCCCGGGTGTAGCCGTTGCCGGCGCCGGAGGGGTTGCCGACGACGAAGAAGCCCTGGCCCTGGATGGCGACGTTGGTCGCCTCGCGGGTGTTCTCGATCGCGCCCTGGCTGAAGACCGGCGAGATGGACCCGGTGGTCACGCCGAGGCCGACCTGCATGGGGTTCGCGGAGGTGCCGCCCTGGGTCTGGCTGACCAGATCCATGAAGGTCACCGTGCTCGACTTGAAGCCGATGGTGTTGATGTTCGCGAGATTGTTGCCGATTGTGCTCAGGTAGGTGGCGTTGGCACTCAATCCCGACAGGCCGGCTGCGAATGACATCTACTTTCCTCCGTTCGACGACCCGGTCGTCGTGTCCGTGGCGGCACCGGTCGGCGTCGGTTCCGCCGCGCCGGTGAACAGGGTCTCGATGTTCGAGATGCCCTGCGAGATCTCGGTGAGCTTCTCGAGGGAGCTGAACGTCGCGAGCTGGTTGATGAACTCCGCGTTGTCCATGGGGTTCGTCGGATCCTGGTTCTGCAACTGCGTGACCAACAGGGTCAGGAACGCGTTCTTGTCCAGTTCCGGCGTCGCGGCCGCGAGCGCGGTGGCGCCGGTTGTCGTCTGGCCGACGCCGCCGGTCGGGTTGGTTGTCACGGTTCTCCTCCTGCGGACTGCCGGCGCGACCCGTGCGTGAGCGCGCCCATGAGATCGAGTTCCTTCTGTTCCGACCGCCGCTCGGCGAGCTGAAACGCCCGGTAGGCGCGGTCGCGGAGCTTGTCGAGCGCCATCCGCTCGCGGCGCGCCAGCATGGCGGCCTGGGCCGCCCGGTGCGCGTCCGCGCGCCGCTCCTGCTCCACCTGGCGGCGTGCGGCGACCGCCTGCCGCCGGCGAAGAATCCAATTCTGGTACCAGGTCAGCTCGTGGGCCCCGGTGGCGGTGGCCGCGTTGGCGGCGCCGTCGCGGAGCGCCGTGTCGAGCGCGTCGCGGGCCGCCTGCACCTCGGCCTCCGCGGCGCGCACGGCCGCCTGCGCGACCGCGAGGGCGCGCTCCGCCGCCTCCTCGCGCTCGCGCCGCAGGTCGAGGGCCGCCTGCGCGCGGAACCGGAACGGGGGCATCAGACCGCCTTGAGGTCCGCGATCGAGTCGGCGAGCGACGCCGGCTGGTCGGCGGCCTGCTTGAGGAACCCGTCGATCGCGTCGCGGTGATCCCGCGCCTCGTCGATCCGCGGGTTGCTGCCCTTCACGTAGGCGCCGACGCTGACGAGGTCCTCGCTGTCCCGGATGGTGGCCATCCAGTCGCGCACCTTCCCGGCCTTCAGCCGGTGCTCCACCTCCGTCACGTCGGGCATGGTCCGGCTGACGCTCGCCAGGATGTCGATCGCGGGATAGTGGTTGCGCGCCGCGAGCTCGCGGTTCAGGTAGATGTGGCCGTCGAGGATCGACCGCACCGTGTCGGCGATCGGCTCCGTGTGATCGTCGCCCTCGACGAGGACGGTGTAGAGCGCGGTGATGCTGCCCCGGCCCTCGACGTTGCCCGCCCGCTCCAGCAGGCTCGGCAGCAGCGCGAACACGGACGGCGGGTAGCCCTTCGCGGTTGGCGGCTCCCCGGCCGCGAGCCCCACCTCGCGCTGCGCCATCGCGAAGCGCGTGACCGAGTCCATCATCAGCAGGACGTTCAGGCCGCGGTCGCGGAAGTACTCCGCCACCGCCGTCGCGGTGTACGCCGCGCGGATGCGCATCAGCGCCGGGTTGTCGGACGTCGACACGATCACCACGGACCGCTCCAGGCCCGCGGCGCCGAGGTCGTGCTCGATGAACGCCCGCACCTCGCGGCCGCGCTCGCCGACGAGCGCGATCACCGAGACGTCCGCGCCCGTGGACTTCGCCATCATGCCGAGCAGCGTGCTCTTGCCGACACCGCTGCCGCCGAAGAGGCCCATGCGCTGGCCCCGCCCGACCGTCAGCAGCCCGTCGATCGCCCGCACGCCCGTCCCGAGCGGCGCGGTGATCGGCTGGCGCGCCAGCGGGTTCATCGGCGGCGGATGGAGCGGGTAGTCGTCGCTCGTCTCGAGCGGCCCACGGCCGTCGATCGGCCGGCCGAGGCCGTCGACGACCCGCCCGAGCAGGCCCTGGCCGACCGGCACGGTCGCCACGGACCCACGGGCCACGAGCCGGTCACCGGGCCGGATGCCGGCGGTGGTGCCGAGCGGCACCGTCAGCAGGTGGCCGTCACGGAACCCCACGACCTCGAGCGTCAGCGACTCGCCGTCGCGGCCGTGGCCGACCAGCTCGCAGAGCTCGCCCACCCGGGCGCGGGGGCCCTGGGATTCGACCACCAGGCCGACGGTCCGGACGACGCGGCCCATGACGGGCAGGGGCTCGGCGCGGTTCACCCGCGCGAGGTAGCGGTCGAGCGAGAACCCGGACCGGTCGGCCGGGGTCGCCTCAGCGGGCATCGGACGCCCCGGCCGCGACGGGCACCGCTTCGGCGTCGCCGATCAGCGCCTGGGAGATCTGCTCGAACTGGGCCTCGACGCCGACGTCGATGAAGCCGTATTCCGACTCCACCTGGCACTGGCCGCGGCTGAGCGAGGGGTCCGCCACCACCGAGACATGCGTGCCGGCGAACTGCCCCGGCTCGGTGCCGGTCGTGGCGAGGTCGTCGGGGTGCAGCCGCACGGTCGCCCGGGTCTGCTCCCCCAGCCTGTCGAGCGCCACCCTGGCCATGGCGACGACGAAGTCGCCGTCGAGCGTCACCTCGCGGCGCAGGATGCGGCGGGCGACGGCGAGGGCGAGCTGCACCATCTGCCGCTCGGTCTGCTGGATCATGGCGGTGCGCAGGTGGGCCAGCTCGTCGAGGGTGCCCGCCAGCCGGCGCAGCATCGCCTCGGCGCGCTTCGCCCCGGCCTCGTAGCCGGCCTTCTCGCCCTGGGCGTAGCCCTTGGCGAAGGCCTCGCGCTCGAGCGAGGCGAGCCGGGCCTGCTGCTCGGCGCCGTCGACCGGCGCCGCCGGCGCCGACGGCGCCTCGGTGGCCGCGAGGGCCGGCCGCGACGGGCTCATCGTCAGCAGGTCGGGCAGCGGCCCGGTGTCGACGCCGGGGCCGTCCCCGCCGTCCCAGCCGAAGCGCTGGACGACCTGGCCCGCGCGGATCCTGAGCGCCCTAGACGACATAGGCCTCTCCGGCGGCCGCGCCCGTCACGATGACGCCTTCTTCCTCGAGCTTGCGGGCGATGGCCACGACTTCCTGCTGCGCCTTCTCCACCTCGCGGAGGCGGACCGCCCCCATCACTTCCATCTCCTCGCGGAGCATGTCGCCGGCGCGCTTGGACATGTTCTGGAAGAACCGGGCGCGGATCTGCTCGGTGGCGCCCTTGAGGGCGATGGTGAGCGCCTTCTTGTCGGCGCGCTGGATGATCTCGCGGAGGCCGTTGTCGTCGACCGCGGCGAGGTCGTCGAAGACGAACATCAGGTTGCGGATGGACACCGCGAGGTCGGGCTGGTCCGACTCGATGGTGTCGAGCACCGGCTGGCTGATGGTCCGCTCGAGGCGGTTGAGCAGCTCGGCGACCGCGCGGACGCCGCCGTACGACTCGTGGTGGCCGCCGCCGAGCGACTTGAGGCGCTGCTCGATGACCGACGAGATGCGCAGGATGACGTCGGGCGAGATCTCGTCGAGGCTGGCCATCCGCTGCAGCACCTCCGCCCGCAGGCCGTCGGGCAGGAGCGTGATGAGCTCCGCGCCGTTCTGGGACTGGAGGTGGGCCAGGATGAGCGCGATCGTCTGCGGGTGCTCGGAGAGGATGAACTTGGAGAGCTGCTGCGGGTCGCTCTTCTCGAGGGCGGTGAAGCCCAGGGTCGACTCGAACGACCGGGTCACCCGCTCGATGATGCGCCGCGCGGCGTCGGGGCTGAGCGACTTGGTGAGCAGGTTCTTCGCGAGGTCCACCCCGCCCGTCGCCATGTAGTTGCGGGCGAGCGCCATCTGGTGGAACTCGTCGAGCACCTGCTCGCTGAGCTCCGGGTTGACCACGCCCATCCCCGCCATCTCGGACGCGATGTGCTCGATCTCGTCCTCGCGGAGGTGCTTGAAGATCTCGGTGGAGGCCTCCTCGCCGAGCATCAGCGCGAGGACGGCGGCCTTGCGGACGCCGGTCAGCGGCACCTGGGTCGTAATCGTCGCCATGGTCTACCTGCGATCCTCGAGGAGCCAGCTCCGGACGAGCCGGGCCGCGCCCTGCGGATCCTTCTGGGTCTCGCTCGCCAGCCGCTTCGTCAGGACCGGCACGCGGCGCTTGTCCGACACCGCCTCGTTGGCGGCGTCGATCATCTGCTGCTCGAGCTCGCGCTCCAGCTGCTCGACGGTCTTGGTCGCCGCCGTGACCGTCGGCAGCGGCATCTCGGCGGCCGGGACGACCGTGAAGACGCGGTTGACCATCGGCTTGATGACGCCGAAGAGGACCGTCAGCACCAGCAGCAGGATGCCCAGCACCCGCCCGCCCTCGACGAGCGTCGGGCCGTACTCCTCGAGGACCGGCGTGGGCTCCGGCGCCTCGACGAACGGCGTCGTGAACGACACGTTCTCGACGGTCAGGCGGTCGCCCCGCGACTCGTCGAGGCCGACGGCGGACGCCACCAGGCCCTGGATCTTCGTGAGCTCCGCCGGGTCGCGCGGCTTGCCCGTCACCGTCACCGTGCCGTCCTCGGCCGTCTCGCGCACCTGCTCGTTGTCGAGGATCACGGCCACCGTCATCCGCGCGATGTCGCCGCGCGGCCGCACGGTGTGGGTCACGGTCTTGCTGATCTCGTAGTTGGTGGTCTCGGCCGAGCGCGAGGCCCCGCCGACCGACGCGGCGGCCACCTGCCCCCCGGGACCGGCCTGCGCGGCGCCGATCGTCTGCTGGGGCACGACGGGCCCCGAGTCGGCCGTGGCGCCGGCCTGGGCCTGCTGCGGCATGTTGCCGCGCGCGCCGGCGACGCCGCCGGCGGACGAGCCCGCCCCCTGGTCGCTCGTCGTCTGGCGGCTGCGCACGACCGCGGTCGTGGGGTCCCAGAGTTCCTGCGTCTGCTCCTCGCTGGCCGACCGGAGCTGCAGCGCCACGTTCACCCGCACGTGATCGCCGCCGACCACCGGCTCGAGCAGCGCGACGACCTTCTGGGAGAGGTCCTTCTCGAGGCGCTGCTGCCGCTCGACCTGCGCGCCGCCGAGCGGCTCGTCCGCATCGTCCACCGGCCGCTGGAGGGGCCGCCCGTTGGTGTCGACGATCACCACCGCCTCGGGCCTGAGCCCCTCGACGCTGGCCGCCACCAGGTTGGCGATCCCGGTCACGGTGGCCGCCGCGGGCTGGCGCGCCGACCGCAGCTTGAGGATCACCGACGCCTTGGCCGGCTCGGCCCGCTCGGTGAAGAGCGAGTCCTTGCCGAGCGCGATGTGGACGCGGGCGTTCTCGACCTCGCGGATCGTCGAGATGGTCCGTGCGATCTCGCCCTCGAGGGCCCGGCGGTAGTTCACCTGCTCGAGGAACTCGGTCTGGCCGAACTGGGTGCGGTCGAAGATCTCGAAGCCGATCCGGCCGGAGCTCGGGAGGCCCTGCGAGGCGAACTGCAGGCGGAGCTCGTCGACCTTGGTGGCGGGCACCCGGATGGCGCGGCCGCCGCCGTCGAGCTGGTACTGCACCTTGTCGGCCTGGAGCCGCTCGACCACCTGCGAGGCCGCCTCCGGGTCCATGTCCGAGAACAGCAGCGCGTAGGTCGGGCGGTTGAGGAAGTACGCCGAGCCGATCACGAGGCCGACCACCGCGGCGAACGCGGCCGCGAGCGTCGTGAGCTGCGTCGTCGTGAGGCCGCCGAGGCCGGTCTTGATGCGGGCGAGCATCTGTTCGGGGTTCATCGCGTTCTAGCGCCTGGAAAGTCGTCCGTCGATCCGCCCGCCGGCTAGATGGGCATCCGCATGATTTCCTGGTACGCGCTCACCAGCTTGTTGCGCACCTGGACGGTGAGCTGCAGCGACATCTCGGCGCGCTGCAGGGCGATCATCGCGTCGTGCACCTCGCCGGTGCCGGACAGCATGTCCGAGACCGCGGCGTTGGCGTCCGCGCCGCTCTGCTCCACCGAGCCGACCAGCTTGCGGAGCGACGCCTCGAAGCCGCCCGCGGCCTCGCTCGCCGGCGCCCCCGTGACGGCCGTCTCCGCGACCTTGCCGAGTTGTCCGATGCCCTCGATCGCCATGATGTCGCTTCCCTACGAGACCGTGTCCCCTGCGCGTCCGTCCCCGTCCCTAGCGTCCGAGCTCGAGCGCCCGCGTCAGCACGTCGCGGATGAGCCCGATGGCGGTGAGGTTGGCCTGGTAGGCCCGCGCCGCGCCGAGCATGTCCACCATTTCCTGCGACGAGTCCACGTTGGGCAGCGCGACGTAGCCCTCCGCGTCGGCGTCGGGGTGCGACGGCTCGTAGCGCCGCTGGGGCGCCGCCTGGTCCTCGACCACGCCGACGACCTTCACGCCGCTCACCGTCGCGCGGCCGAGGGCCGACTCGAACGAGACCGACGGGTTCTCCGCGAGCACGACGTCGCGGCGCCGGTACGGCTTGCCGTCCGGGCCGCGCGTGGACTCCGCGTTCGCGATGTTGGAGACGGCCGCCTCGATCCGG
Organism: Vicinamibacterales bacterium; assembly: GCA_050250645.1. Taxonomy (GTDB): domain Bacteria; phylum Acidobacteriota; class Vicinamibacteria; order Vicinamibacterales; family UBA2999; genus JBFWVR01. The sequence goes on along the minus strand of JBFWOG010000001.1, from coordinate 106,345 downwards.
ATCTTCTCGGCGTCGAGGGCGCTGGCCGACGCGGCGATGGCGGCGTTCAGGTTCGACATCGCTACCGGCCCTCGCTGATCGCGTACTTGACGAGGCGGAACTTGGCCGCGAGCGCGGTCTGCGCGCGCTGGAACTCGCCCGAGGCCTGCGTCATCTCGAGCAGCTCCCGATCGAGCTGGACGTTGTTGCCGTCCCGCCGGATCGCGAGGCCCTCGACCTCCCGGGTCGGGGTCGTCGTCGTGTCGGCCCCCTGCAGGTGCCGCGCGTCGGTCGCCTTCATCCGGGCGCCCGCCATGATCTGCTCCTGCAGGGCGTCGCCGAACTGCGCCTCGCGCGTCCGGTATCCAGGGGTGTCCAGATTGGCGAGGTTGCCCGCCGACACCGTCTGCCGGGCCACGGCGCCCGTCAGGTGACGGCGCAGGGCGGCGATGAGGGTGGCGTCGCTGATCTCGGTCATGGTCCGTCTCTCCCCGGTTCACGTCGCGGCCGGCTCGTGCCGATCACCGTGACGGGTCGTTCCGTCTCCCCGGGTGAGCAAGATCGGTGCCCCACCGGCGGACCGGCGGCAGAGGCGGGAATTTCCGTGACTTTCGGGCCGAAGCGAGGCGGCGGACCGGGCGGGAGGGGTCGGTGGCGCGTCAGGGGTGGTCGGCGGACAAACCGTGACGTTATTCCGACACAGTGAGACGGATCTTGTCAGGCCTCCGGCACCGGGCCTACAATCCAGGCGCCCGGCGGCCCGCGATCTCCCGAATCGACGATTCGATCCGCTCCAGGCGGGCCTCGATCGCGTCGAGGCGGGTGGCCAGCACGCCGCTCGGGTCGGCCGCGCCGCGCGCGCCGACCTGCCGGGCGAGCTGACGGTTCTCAGCGTCGAGGGCCAGGCGGTCGAGAATCCGACGCATGACGACCTCGATCTGGCCCAGCGAGAAGGGCTTGGTCAGGTAGTCGTAGGCTCCGAGCCGGACCGCCTGGATGGCGGAGTCGAGCGAGGCAAAGCCGGTGATGATGACGACGTACGCCCCGGGGTTGACCGCCCGCGCCGCGCTCAGGACCGCCAGGCCGTCGGCGCCAGGCAGGTTGAGATCGGTCAGGATCAAGCCGAATCTTGACGGGTTTCGCTCGATTGCCGCGATCGCGGCGCGGCCGTCACCCGCGAGGGAGACCTCGTAATGGCGCTCGCGGAAGTACTCGCCGAGCAGGTCCCGGATGTCGGGCTCGTCGTCGATGACGAGCACCTCGAAGGGCGCGCGGGTGTCGGTGGCTGGCGATGGCATGTCGGTTGCTTGACGTAGTGGCGGCCGCTCGGCGCTCTTCGATCGTAAGAATCGGCAGGGCGCGCGCGACCGTGAATTGTTGAATTGTCCGTTTCGTCGAACCCTGTCTCCCAGCGGGTGTGATTATGGCTTATGTGCCCCCAGCCGCCGAGCCGTCGGGCTCGGGCCCTTCGCCGTCGCGCACGATGACCGTGCGCCGCAGCCAGCCGTGCGTCCTCGTCGTCGAGGACGAAGATGATCTCCGCGAGCTCATCGCCGAGTCGCTCGACGCGGGCGGCTTCGCCGTCGCCCAGGCCCCGACCGCGGCCGAGGCGCATGAGCGGCTCAAGGGCTTTGCGTATGACGCGCTCGTCATCGACCTGCGGCTGCCCGACGGCGACGGCATGGAGGTGCTCGACTCCGCCCTCGAGCGCTACCCGCAGATCGCGTCGGTCGTGATCACGGGGTTCGGGGGGGTCCAGGAGGCCGTGCAGGCGATCCGCCGGGGGGCCAAGAACTTCCTGCTGAAGCCCTTCCAGCTGTCGGCGCTCACCGCCGAGCTGAACGCCTTCGTCAACGAGCCGCGGCTGCGCGAGGAGAACGCCGAGCTCCGCGCCCAGCTCCGCGAGCGCTACCGCTTCGACAACATCGTCGGCCACAGCGCGCCGATGCGGCAGATCTTCCAGACGCTGGAGCTGGTGGCCCCGATGAACAGCACGGTGCTGATCCAGGGCGACACGGGCACGGGCAAGGAACTGATCGCCCGGACGATTCACCACAACAGCACGCGGGGCAGCGAGCGGTTCGTGGCGTTCAACGCGGCGGCGATCCCCGAGACGCTGGCCGAGGCCGAGATGTTCGGCCACGCGAAGGGCGCCTTCACGGGGGCGGTGGCCGACCGGGCGGGGCGCTTCGAGCAGGCGCACCGCGGGACGCTCTTCATCGACGAGGTCGCCCTCATGCCGCTGTCGCTGCAGTCGAAGCTGCTGCGGGCGCTGCAGGAGCGCGAGGTCGAGCGCGTGGGCGGCTCGCGGCCGATCAAGTTCGACACGCGCGTGATCGCGGCCTCCAACTGCGACCTCAAGAAGATGGTGGCCGAGGGCCGGTTCCGCGAGGACCTCTACTACCGCCTGAACGTCATCCCCATGACGCTCCCCACGCTGCGCGAGCGGCGCGAGGACATCCCGCTGCTGGCCCGCCACTTCGTCCAGAAGTCCTGCAAGAACAACGGGCTCCAGAACAAGACGCTGTCGCAGGAGGCGCTGCGCTGCCTGATGAACTACGAGTGGCCGGGCAACATCCGGCAACTCGAGAACGCCGTCGAGCACGCGGTCTGCATGACCGGGCGCGAGACCGAGATCGGCGTGGCGGCCCTGCCCGAGGACGTCGTCGAGCCGGCGCGGTCGATGATGATGCCGACGCTCAGCATCCCCGACGAGGGGATCAGCTTCACGTCCGTCGTCTCGCAGCTCGAGCGCGACCTGATCCTGAAGGGCCTGGAGAAGAGCCGGGGCAACAAGCGCCAGGCGGCGCGGCTGCTCGGCCTCAGCCGGACGACCCTCATCGACAAGATCCACCGGCTGGATCTCGACGAACAGGTGCCGCAGCTGGCGGCCAACTGACCCACCCGGCCGGGCGCCCGCGCGGGCGTCCGGCGCGCCGGGCTACCCGGCCTTGAGCGGCAGCTCGACGACGAAGGCGGTGCCCGTGGGCACCGGATCGCGCCAGATCCGCCCGCCGAGGCGCCGCGTGAGGGCGGCGGCCGCGGCCAGCCCGAGGCCGGCCGCGTTCTCGAGCCCGTGGCTCGTCTGGAACGGCTCGAAGAGCCCCGCCTCCTGGTCGGCGGCGATGCCCGGCCCGTTGTCCTGGACCCGCACCCGGACGACGCCCTCCCCCACCTCGCTCGTCAGCCCGATCTCGCCGCCGGTCCCGCCGGCGAGCGCGGCCTCCGCGTTCATCAGGAGGTTCAGCAGCACCTGCGCGACGTCGACCGGCTTGGCCATGAGGATCGCCGCCCCGGCCGCGGGGGGCTCGACCGTGGCCGTGATGCCGGCGCGCGTCAGCGGGTAGCGGCGGAGCGTCATGACCTGGTCGATGACCGTCCGGATGTCGACCCGCACGGGCACGGCCGTGCGGTCGCGCACGAACCCGAGGACGTCGAGGATGGTGCCGCTGGCCCGGTGCACCTGGTTGGCGACCCGCTCGAGCTTGGTGCGCACGTCGGGCGCGATGTCGGACCGGGCGAGCAGGAGTTCGACCGTCCCGTTGACGACCTGGAGCGGGTTGTTCAGCTCGTGCGCCAGCCCGGAGACGAAGGCGCCCGAGAGCGCGAGGCGGTTCAGGGTGATGAGCAGCTGGTCGATGTCGCCCGGCGCCGGGGACGGGAGGCTGGATGGAGGCGAGACGCTGTCTGGCATGGATGATCAACCGGGCCGGGACGGAAGGCGGCCCCGGGCTGCTCAAGTTTTCCCGCGAGGGGGCCGATTACCCCCGCAGGACAGGCCGCGCCTTCCCTGGCGCGACAGTATCACACCTGCGAGACGGAGCAGCCAACATGAGGTTTCTCGTCGTCGACGACTCGTCAACGATGCGGCGGATCATCATCAACACGCTCAACAAGCTGGGGCACCAGGAGGTGCTCGAAGCCTCGAACGGCCGCGAGGGCATGGACCGCCTGACGGCCGGAGCGGTCGACATGGTGATCACGGACTGGAACATGCCCGAGATGACCGGCATCGAGTTCATCCGGGCGATGCGCGGGATGGACAAGATGAAGGACCTCCCGGTCCTGATGGTCACCACGAACGCTGCGAAGGACGACATCGTCGAGGCGCTCAGGGCGGGGGTCAACAACTACATCGTCAAGCCGTTCACTCCCGAGACCTTCCGGGAGAAGATCGAGGCCGCGATCCCGAAATGACGACCGAGACGTTCCCCGAACGGGCGGAGGTACAGATGCGAGACTTGATGGTCGCCACGCTGGTGGGCGCCACGCACGACGTGTTCCGGTCGATGGTCGCCCGGGAGCTCAGCGAGGAGGCCCCGATCGTCGGCGACGCGCTGCGGCCCAAGTCCAACGTCGTGGGCACGGTCGGCTTCACGGGGTCGGAGCGGGGCCTCGTGGCGTTCTACAGCACCCTCGACGCCGCCAACCTGATCGCGGGCTCCATGCTGGGCATCGAGCCGGGCGAGGTCAACGGCGAGATGCCGGACGCCATCGGGGAGGTCACCAACATGATCGCCGGCGCCTTCCGCACCCGCATGGCCGAGCACGGCGATGCGTGGGCCATCTCGGTCCCGACGGTCACGGTCGGGTCCGACTTCTACACCAAGTACGTCTTCGACGCGGACCGCGTGCTCATGCCGTTCAAGCTGGACGACAGCCCGGTGTACGTCGAGCTGATACTCGTCAAGAAATAGCCTTCCGGGAGGATCGATTACCGTGGAGCCCGCCCTCGCCGACCGGCCGCCGTCGCTGGCGACCCGCGCCCTGGTGGAGCGGCTCCAGAGCCCGAGCGCCAGCGTGCCCGTGCTGCCCGCGCTGGCCCAGCAGGTCATCGCACTCGCCAGCGCGCCCGACACGCCGGTCTGGCGCATCGCGGGAATCGTCTCGAAGGACCAGGTGCTCGCCGCGCGCCTGCTGGGGCTCGCCAACACCGCGTACTGCTCGCCCCTGCAGCCGGTCGGCACGGTCTCCGAGGCCATCGTCCGGCTGGGCACCGCGGCGGTCCGCAACCTCGTCGTCACCGTCTGCTTCACGTCCCGCCTCCACGACCCGAAGGTGTACGGCAGCCGCGGACGCGACTTCATCGACCACGGCCTCGGCACCGCCTACCTCGCCCGGCTCGTCGCCGAGCGGGCCGGGCAGGGCACCGACGCGGCCTTCCTCTACGGGTTGCTCCACGACATCGGCAAGCTCGTGGTCCTCAAGACCGCCCACGACCTCGTCCGGCAGGGCCAGCCGGCCGTGCCCCCCGACGAGCTCGACGCGGTGATGGCCGACCTGCACGCCCACGCCGGCGGCGCCGCGCTGCGGCGGTGGCAGCTGCCCGAGGAGCTCTGCACCCCCGTCGAGTGGCACCACGCGCCCGCCGAGGCGCCCGAGCCGACCGCCCGGGTGGCCTACCTCGCCAACCGCCTCAGCCACCGCTACGGGTTCGGCTGCGCCGCCGTGACCGACCCCCCGCTGCTCGACGAGCCGTTCGCGCGCGAGCTGGGCCTCGACGAGGCGTGGCTCTGCGACGTCGACCAGCGCGCCCCTGCCCTGTTCGAGATCGCCCGCTCGATCCTCGCTTAGTCCCCCTTCGGGGGAAATCAAGAATCAAGAATCAAGAAATCACGAGCCTGCTTGGTTCTTGGTCTTGGCTTCTTGTTTCTTGATTCTTGTTTCTTGATTCCTCATTCCATTACCCTCGGGGCGTGCGTCGACTCCTCCTGCTCCTCCTGATCGCGTGCGCGCCCCTGCCGGCGGCGGCCCAGACGACGGCGTTCGTGGGCGCCCGCGTCATCGACGGCACCGGCCGGGTCCTCGAACGCGCCACCGTGGTGGTGCGCGACGGCCAGATCGAGGCCGTCGGCCCGGACGTTCCCGTCCCCGCCGGGGCCACCCGCGTCGACCTCACCGGGCGCACGCTCATGCCCGGCATCGTCAACGCGCACGGCCACGTCGGCTCGACCGTCGGCCTCGAGGCGCCGCGCGACGGCTACACCCGCGAGAACCTCCTCCGGCAGCTCGACACCTACGCGCGCTACGGGGTGACGACGGTGTTCAGCCTCGGCGACGACCAGGCGGCGGGCTTCGCCGTGCGCGACGAGCAGCGCGCCGGCACGCCCGCGCGGGCGCGGCTCTTCGTGGCGGGCCCGGTCATCACCGGCGCCACGGCCGCGGAAGCCGCGGCGATGGCGGACCAGGTCGCCGCGATGCACCCCGACCTGCTGAAGATCCGGGTGGACGACAACCTGGGCACGAGCCCGAAGATGCCCGAGGCCGCGTGGCGGGCCGTCCTCGCGCGCGCCGCGGCCCACCACCTGCCGCTCGCGGTCCACGTCTTCTACCTCGCCGATGCCCGGGCACTGGTCGACGCGGGCGCCGCGTTCGTCGCGCACTCGGTCCGGGACGTCCCCGTCGATCGCGCCTTCGCCGAGGCGCTCACGACCCGCGGCGTCTGCTACAGCCCGACGCTCACGCGCGAGCTGTCGACCTACGTCTACGGCGGGACACCCGACTTCGTCGACGACCCGTTCTTCCAGGCAGGCGTGACGCCGGCGATCGTGGCGGCCCTCCGCGACCCCGAGCGCCAGGCCGCCGTCCGCGCGAGCGGTGCCTACCGCCTCGGCCTCCGCTACAAGGCCGCGCTGGCCGTGGCGTCACGGAACCTCGAGGCGCTGGCCGCCCAGGGCGTCACGATTGCCATGGGCACCGACTCGGGGCCGCCCGGGCGCTTCCAGGGCTACTTCGAGCACCTGGAGCTGGAGATGATGGTCGACGCCGGCCTCACGCCGATGCAGGCGCTCGTCGCCGCCACGGGCGCGGCGGCCCGGTGCCACGGCCAGGGCGACCGGTTCGGGACGATCGCGCCCGGCCGGGCGGCGGACCTCCTCGTGCTCTCCGCCAACCCGCTCGACGACATCCGCAACACGCGGGCGATCGAGTCGGTCTGGATCGCCGGACGCCGCATCCGCTGACCGGCCGGCGGCGCGCGGCGCCGCGCGCTAGGGCTGGGCGCGGCCGCGGCCCCGCAGGGGCTGGCCGGGACGCGAGCCCGTCAGGCCCTGCGGCGTCAGGACCGGCACGCCGTTCACGATCACGTAGCGGATGCCGTCCGGGTACTGGTGAGGCTCGGCGAAGGTCGCGCGGTCGGTGATGGTCGCCGGGTCGAACACCACCAGGTCGGCGAAGAGGCCCTCCCGCACGATGCCGCGCCCGTCGATCCGGAACTGCGCCGCGGCCAGCGACGTCATGCGCCGGATGGCCTCGGGCAGCGACAGCACGTGCTCCTCGCGGACGTACTTCCCGAGCACGCGGGGGAACGTGCCGTAGGCCCGCGGGTGCGGCGAGCCCTGCGCCAGCCGGCCCTCGGCGCGAATGGCCGCCGAGTCGGTGCCGATCGTCGTGCTGCCCCAGCGGAGCGCGGTCTTCACGTCCTCCTCGCTCATCATGTAGTAGAGAGCGGAGGCACGGCCCCCGGTCCCGCGCAGCAGGTCGAAGTAGGCGTCCCACGGGTCCACGCCGCGCGCCTCGGCGATCGCCGTGATGCGCTGGCCGACCACCGACGGGTCGTAGCCGTCCGGCACCGACGCGATCTGGATGCCGTCGAACGTCGCCGCGCGCACGAGGTTCTCCCAGCCGTCGATGCTCGTCTCGATCTCGCGCCGCGCGCGGGCCCGGACCTCGGGGTCGGCCAGCCGCGCGAGCATCGGCGCCGTCCCCCCTTCCTGCACCCAGAGCGGCAGCGAGGCCGCGAGGCTCGTGCCGCCCGCGGTGTAGGGATACATGGTCGCCGAGATGGTGATGCCCGAGGCGAGCGCCGCCGTGAGCGTGCTGATGACCTCGTCCATCCGCCCCCAGTTCGCCTTCGCGCCGACCTTGAGGTGGTAGACGACCACCGGCAGCCCGGCCTCGCGGCCGATCGCGATCGCCTCGTCGAGGGCCGGGAACAGGTTGAAGCTCTCGCCGCGGATGTGCGAGACGTAGATGCCGTCGTGCCTGGCCGCCACACGCGCCAGGGCGATCAGTTCGTCCGTGGACGCGAAGGACCCCGGCGGGTAGATGAGCGCGCTCGAGAGCCCGAAGGCGCCGGCGCGCATCGCCTGGTCGACGAGCGCCTCCATGCGCGCGAGTTCCGCCGCGCTCGGCGCGCGGTTGGCGAGGCCCACCACCTGCCGCCGCACCTCGGTCGCCGGCACCAGCGTGCCCAGGTTGATCGCGATCCCGCGCCGGGAGAGCGTCTCGAAGTAGCCGTCGAGGCCCGTCCAGTCCGCGGGGATGCCAAAGGCCTGCAGCAGCCCGGGCCGGGCCGTCTCCGGCGTCCAGAACGCCGGCGAGTCGGCCTCGCCGATGATCTCGGTCGTGATGCCCTGCCGCAGGTGGCTCTCGCCGTTCCCGTCCGCGAGCAGCGTGACGCCGGACTGCCCCTGGACGTCGATGAAGCCCGGGGCCACGACGAGCCCGGTCGCGTCGATCACCTGCCCCGCCCGGCGATCCCCGAGCCGGCCGACCGCGACAATGCGGTCGCCGAGGATGCCCACGTCGGCCGCCTCGGGCGGGGCGCCCGTCCCGTCGATGACCTGACCGCCCCGTACCAGGACGTCGAACGGCGGCGGTCCGGGCTGGCAGGCGGCGAGCCATCCCGCGACGGCCACGACAGCGAACACACCGAGGCGCATGCCGGCCACTATAATCGCTGCAATCGTCCGCAGGCCACCGTGTCAGATCTCTACGTCGCCGCCCCGTCCCGCGGGCCCTCTCCGGGCCTCTTCTCCGACGCCGACTACGCGCGACAGCGCGCGTTCTTCGACGCGCGGCCCGACCTGCGCCCGACACCCCTGCGCCGGCTGCCGGGCCTCGCCCGGCTGCTCGGCCTGCGGGCGATCTGGGCCAAGGACGAGACCGGCCGCTTCGGCCTCACTGCCTTCAAGGCGGCCGGCGCCCGCTTCGCCGTCGAGACCCTGCTCGAGGAGGGCGCCATCGCGCCGGGGGCGACCCTGGCCTGCGCGAGCGAGGGCAATCACGGCCGCGCCGTGGCCCGGGCGGCGCGCGAGGCGGGCTGCGCCTGCCGCGTCTACATGGCCGCCACCGCCGCGGCGGCCCGCGTCGCGGCCATCGAGGACGAAGGCGCGACGGTCGTCCGCGTCCAGGGCACCTACGACGATGCCGTGGGCCAGGCCGCCCACGAGGCCCGCGCCCACGGCTGGACGGTCGTGTCCGACACGTCGTGGCCCGGCTACGAGGACATCCCCCGGCGGATCATGCTCGGCTACACCCGCCTGATGGACGAGGCCGCCGACGCGTGGGGCCCCGGCCCGGACACCATCTTCGTCCAGGGCGGCGTCGGCGGGTTGCTGGCAGCCGTGGCCAGCTGGACGGCCTGGCGGTACGGCCAGGCGCGCCCCGCGATTGTGTCGGTGGAGCCCTCGTCGGCCGCCTGCCTGCTCGAGTCGGCCCGCGCCGGCGCCCCCGTCCACGTCCACGGGCCGCTGACGACGGTCATGGCGGGGCTCCGCTGCGGGGACGTGTCGCCCCTCGCCTTCTCGGCGCTCCGTCCAATCGTGGACGCCTACATGGCGATCGACGACGACTGGGCCGTCGAGGGCCTGCGCCGCCTGGCGCGGCCGTCGGGCGGCGACCGTGCCATCGAGGCCGGCGCGTCCGGCGCGGCCGCCCTCGGCGGGCTCCTCGCGGCACTGCACGACCCGGAGATGGCCGAGGTCAAGGCCCGCCTGGGCCTCGGTCCGGGCTCGCGCGTCGCGGTGCTGGTCACCGAGGGCGTGACGGACCCGGCCATCTGGGACGCCCTCCTCGGCTGACGCCCCCGTCCGGGCGGCCTCCGGCGCGCCGCGACGCTAGTCCACGCCCGTGGACGCCTCCGCGAGGGCCAGCATCCGGCGGAGCACGTCGCGCTGCCCCTCCGCGTCGCCGGCGTCCCCGAAGGGCATCCCGAGGCCGAACCCTGTCGCGAGCACGCGGGCCGGCGCGAGCCGCCGGGTGATCTCCGGCATGAGCGTCACCGACACCGTCACGATGCCCCGGGCTTCGAGCGCGCGCTGGACCAGACTCACGGTCTGGTGGCAGAACGGTCAAACGGGCGCGAGCAGGGCCACCTGCACCTGGTCGGCGGCGAGGATGCCGGCCGCGGCAGGCGCCGTGTCGTCGACCAGCCGGCCCGGCGCGGTGATCGAGCCCATGAACGAGAGGTGACGCGGCGCGACACCGCCGATCTCGCCGGCCGCCGCCAGCTCGTGGAGGCGCGCGAGCGGGAACGCGACGTTCCGGTCACGCGCGATCGGGCCATGGTCGAAGGCGTCGCTCCGGTGGTGTTCCTCGAGGGCGGCGAGGTCCACGTCGGCGGTCAGCACGCGGAACGAGCTGTCGCCGCCGCGGACGGCCGGGTCGAACGGCGCCTGGCAGGGCGCCACGAGTCCGGCCGTCGTCACGAGCGCCACCCGGGCGCGCGCAACCGGCCCTCCCAGCGTGGCGGGCACCGGGGCGTCGGGCACGCGCCAGCGGTAGGCCGCCAGGAGCAGCTTGTACTTGAGCGGCAGGTCCTCGGGTCGCACGACCCGTCCAGCTTACAGCGCCAGGGAGAGCTGCTCGCGGGGCTCGGAGAATTCCGCCGACAGGTCCTCGCCGCCGACGGTCACCGACGAGAAGCCGCGCCCGCTCTCGTACAGCACCACCTCGGCGCCGACGAAGGCCGTGCGGCCGTCGGCCTCCTCGCGCAGGAGCCATCCTCCGGTGTTGCAGAAGCGCACCTCGCGGCCGTCGATCGTGTCGACGAGCTCGTCGGCGCCCCAGGCGATGGGCTGGTGGGTATGGCCGAAGACGACGTGGCTCGGCGTGGGCACGTCGATCCCGTGCTCCCGTGACAGCTGGCGGATCTCGTTCAGGCTGTAGCGGAAGTAGCGCCGGAACCGCTCGCGCACCTGCTGGCGCTGGAGGAACTGCCGGCTGTAACGGGCGCCCTCGGCCGTCGCGATCGTCGTCAGCACCCACCGCTTCAGCCAGCCGAGGACGTAGCGCTCGGCGGCGCGGCGCACCCGCGACAGGTGGCGGCGCTCGTCGAGGATCCGCGCCTCGAGCCGGTCGAGACAGCCGGCGAGCACCCCGACGCGGCCCGCGTCGACCTCGCGCTGCACCGCCCGGATGAGCCACGTGAGTGGCTGCGCCTGGCCGATGCCGGTGCAGGCGAGCTGGTTGAGCGGCAGGTTCATCCCGACCAGTTCCTGCAGGTTCGGCTCGCCCGGCGTCTCGAGGGGCACGTGGTCGGCGGCGAAGTGCATCAGCCAGTCGGAGGCCATCGCCCAGTACGCCTCGAAGTAGTGCCCGTGCGTCACGAGCACCGACTCCCCGTCATCGCCCACCAGGTACAGGTTCGGATAAGCGAAGTTGAAGGTGAGCTTGCGGCCCTCGGCGCGCACGCCGCGCGACGCGCCGGGGCGGCGCGTGATGTTGTCGAGGAAGAGGTTCCCGTACTTCGCGCGGTTGTCGTGCCACTCGGGCTTCGGGGTCACGTCTGGCAGCCGGAACTTCTCGGCCGGATCGGTGCGCCGGTCGTCGAGGACGCCGGGCACCGACCGCTTGAACGCGCGCGGCAGCTCTCCCTGCTTGAGCTGGTTGATGACGTTCACCTGGTGCTCGACGATGTGCCAGATGTCGAAGTCGTGGTTGCCGGGAATGTAGATGAGCTGCCCGGCGACCTGGTCCTGCTGGAGAGCGGTGAAGAACACCTTGGCGTGGCGGTACGCCTTCTCGTAGGACGCCACCGAGAAGTCGAGCACGTCGCCGAGCAGGATCAGGTAGTCGACGCGGCCGACGGCGCGGCGGAACGCGGGATACCCCGGGCCGAGGCGCGCCGGGCCGCCGTCCACCGGCTCGGTGACCAGCGTGCACAGGTCGTCGCCGAAATGGGTGTCCGAAACGATCGCGACTCGCACTGCCCGCAGGATAGGCAACGGGGGTGACGGCGGGGTGAAGGGGCGGTTACGCTTGGGCAAACAGCCTACCCGCGGACGTCCCACGCGGGACGCCCGGCGTCCCGGTATCGAACACCCCCGTCGTCCCCGCAGGGAACAACTCAGGCCTAACTCTCGTTCTATCAGTATGTTGACCGCCCGATACGCGATGGCATGGCCTTTGACTAAGATTTTCGGGAACACGCCATCTTTTCGGCTGACATCACTCGTCTAACGGAAGACTGCTCATGGCAATGGACATCCAGAGACCCGCCTCCGTCGCCCGCAAGAAGAAGCTCCGCCGCATCGGCCTGGCCGCCGCGGCCGTGATCGTCATCGGCCTCGTGTCGGTGGTGCTCGCGCGGCTTCAGCCGGCGGCGCCGACGGTCGATCGGGCCACGGTCTGGGTCGAGACCGTCAAGCGCGGCTCCATGCTCCGGCAGGTGCGGGGCCTCGGCACGCTGGTGCCGGTCGACGAGGCCCGGCGCTGGGTCCCGGCCTCCACCCAGGGGCGCGTGGAGCGCATCATCCTGCGGCCCGGCGCCCAGGTGACCCCCGACACCGTCATCCTCGAGCTCAGCGACCCGCAGGCCCAGCAGGCCCTCGACGACGCCGAGCAGCAGCTGCGGGCGGCCGAGGCCGATTACGCGAGCCTCGACGCGCGCCTCGAGACCGAGCGCCTCAACCAGAAGTCGATTGCGGCGACGGTCGACGCGGACTACGAGCAGGCCCAGCTCGAGCGCGAGGTCAACACCGACCTCGCCAAGGACGGCCTCGTCTCGAACCTCGTCCTCAAGCAGTCGGTCGTCCGCGCCGAGTCGCTCGCCACGCGACAGAAGCTCGAGAAGGAACGGCTGCAGGTCGCGGAAGAGAACGTCAAGCAGCAGCTGCTCGCGCAGCAGGCGCGCATCGACCAGCTCCGGTCGCTCTTCGAGCTGCGGAAGCAGCAGGTCCGGAACCTCCAGGTCCGGGCCGGCATGACCGGCGTGCTCGAGCAGGTGCCGGTCGAGGTCGGCCAGCAGGTCGCCCCCGGCACCAACCTCGTGCGCGTCGCCGACCCGAGCCGGCTCAAGGCCGAGCTGCGGATCGCCGAGACGCAGGCCCGCGACCTGACGATCGGGCAGGTGGCCGCCGTCGACACCCGCAACGGCATCATCCCCGGCAAGGTCATCCGGATCGACCCCGCCGCGCAGAACGGCACCGTCACCGTGGACATCGGCCTCGAGGGCGAGCTGCCCCGCGGCGCCCGGCCGGACCTGAGCGTGGACGGCACCATCGAACTCGAACGCCTGGAAAACGTCCTATACACCGGGCGGCCGGCGTTCGGTCAGGAGCAGAGCACGGTTGGCCTGTTCCGTGTCTCGCCCGAGACGGGCGAGGCCAGCCGGGTGCAAGTGCAGCTCGGCCGGAGCTCGGTGAACACCATCGAGGTGCTCGCCGGCCTCAACGAGGGTGACCAGGTCATCCTGTCCGACATGTCCGCCTGGGACGCGTTCGACCGCATTCGCCTGAGATAGCAGGGACCACAAGGGGAGGGACCCGACGATGAACGCTTCAGCGCAGCCGCTCATTCGCCTCGAGGGGATCAAGAAGGTCTTCTACACGGACGAGGTCGAGACTCACGCCCTGGCCGGCATCCACCTGGAACTCCGGCAGGGCGAGTACCTGGCCATCGCCGGCCCCTCGGGTTGCGGCAAGTCCACCCTGCTGGCCATCCTCGGGCTGCTCGACACCCCGAGCGAGGGCACCTACCTGCTCAACGGCCAGCAGGTCGCGAACCTCTCCCTCTCGGAGCGGGCGCGCGTCCGCAACCGCGAGATCGGGTTCATCTTCCAGAGCTTCAACCTGATCGGCGACCTCACGGTCTTCGAGAACGTCGAGCTCCCGCTCATCTACCGCGGCATGAAGGCGGCCGAGCGCCGCGAGCGGGCCAACGCCGCGCTCGAGCGGGTCGGCATGGCGCACCGCGCCAAGCACCTGCCGTCGCAGCTCTCCGGCGGCCAGCAGCAGCGCGTGGCCGTGGCCCGCGCCGTGGCCGGCCAGCCCTCCATCCTGCTCGCCGACGAGCCGACGGGCAACCTCGACTCGAAGAACGGCGAGGCCGTGATGGACCTGCTCCGCGAGCTGCACCGGCAGGGCGCCACGATCTGCATGGTCACCCACGACCCCCGCTACGCCGCGCACGCCGACCGCTCCATCCACCTCTTCGACGGCCGCGTCGTCGAGGAAAGCGCCGCGGTCGTGTAACAACCACGGTGCCAAGGGTACCAAGGGTGCCAGGGGTGCCAGGGGTGCGCCGTCAGGGTGCCACGAGTGCCAGTGGTGCGATGGCCCGGCGCCCGGCTGGTCCCTGATCTCTGTCCGGTCGACCGGGCGGTTCGCGCGCGAGCGCGGCTGCCCGGCCCGTCACCTTCCCATCCGTGCCATCGCGGTCATCCGTGGTCCGTGCCATCCGTGGCCGGGGCCACGTCCGGCCGGGAGTGTGTCCGTGCTCCAGGATCTTCGTTACGGCTTCCGCACGCTGCGCCGGGCGCCCGGCTTCACCGCCGTCGCCCTGCTGACCCTCGCGCTCGGCATCGGCGGCACGACGGCCATCTTCTCCGTCGTCGACGCCATCCTGCTCCGCCCGCTGCCCTATCCCGCCGGCGACAGCCTCGTCGCGGTGGACAAGGTGATCGCCAACGGCGGCACGAACTGGGCGCCGGCAGACTTCCTCGACTACCAGCGTGACGCCCGGTCGCTGCAGACGCTCGCGGGCTACCGCCAGGACGTGGTCGACATGACGGGCGACGGCGAGCCGGTCCGCCTCGTCGGCGTCCACACGACCGCCGGCTTCTTCGACGCCTTCGGGATGCCGGCCCTGGCCGGGCGCACCTACAGCGCGTCTGTCGATGGCCAGGCGGGACCGGCGATGGCGGTCATCAGCGAGGCGCTGTGGCGCCGGCAGTTCGGGAGCGCGCCCGACGTGGTCGGCTCGTCGGTGCGCCTGAACGGCGCCGCCACGACGATCGTCGGCGTCGTCCCCCGGGCCTTTGCCTTCCCCGCCGACGCCGAGGTGTGGATGCTCGCGCCAGGCGCGGTGCCGCCCTCGCCGCTCGAAGTCGACGACGACATCGAGACCCATCGGGATCTCTCCTACATCTCGGCCGTGGGCCGGCTGGCCCCCGGCGTCACGCTCGACGAGGCGCGGGCCGAGCTCGACACGATCGGCAAGCGGCTGGCCGCCGACTATCCCTCGACCAACAGGGGCGAGTCGGCCACCGCGATTCCGCTGCGCGAGTCGATCGTCGGCGACGTGAAGGCGGCGCTCGTGGTCCTCCTCGGGTCGGTCGCCTTCGTGCTCCTCATCGCATGCGCCAACGTGGCGAGCCTGCTGCTGGCGCGCGGCGCCGGCCGGCGGCGCGAGCTGAGCGTGCGCGCCGCGCTCGGCGCGGGCCGCGGCCGGCTCGTGCGGCAGCTGCTCGTCGAGAGCGTCGTGCTTGCCGCCGCGGGCGGCGCGCTCGGCCTGCTCGTCGCGGCCTGGGGCACCGCCGCGCTCGTCAGCCTCGCCCCCGAGGACACGCCGCGGCTGGCCGAGGTCGCCATCAACGGCCGGGCGCTCGTCTTCACGATGCTCGCGTCGATCGGCGTCGGGACGCTCTTCGGTCTCGCGCCCGCCGTGTCGGCCTCGCGCCTGCAGGTGACCGACGCGCTCAAGGACGGCGGCCGGACCGGCACGGCCCGCAGCCGGCTCCGGAGCACGCTCGTCGTCGCCGAGGTCGCGCTGGCGCTCATGCTGCTCGTGGGCGCCGGGCTGATGCTCGCCAGCCTCCAGCGCCTGGGCGACGTGGACACCGGACTGTCCGTGGACGACATGGTCGTCGTCGGCGTGCCGCTCCCGCAGGCCCGCTACGACGCAAAGCAGCAGTTGCGCTTCTACGGGTCGCTGCTCGAGCGGCTCCGCGCGAACCCGGCGACGGCGCGCGCGGCCGTGGCCTTCCCCACGCCCTTCGGCGGCTTCGGCGCCGACGGCGGCTACACGGTGGAGGGCCGGCCGCAACCCGACCGCGTGGACCAGCCGGTCGCCGAACTCAACTCGATTTCGCCCGGCTACCTCGCCGCGACCGGCGTGCCGCTCCTGCGCGGCCGTGAGTTCACCGAGCGCGACGGCCCGGACGCGGCGCCGGTGGTCCTGGTCAACCAGACGCTGGCGAGCCGGGAGTGGCCCGACGAGGATCCGCTCGGCAAGCGCATCTCGCTCGGCGGCAGCCCCGACGACGACAGCGACTGGTTCACCGTCGTCGGCGTCATCGCCGACCACCGGCGCGCCAACCTGGCGGATGCCCAGGGGCCGGCGGTCTACATCCCGTACGGCCAGTTCACGATGCCCTTCATGGGGGTCGTCCTCCGGACCGACGCTGGGGAGGCCGCGGCGGCGTCGGCCGTGCGGGCGGCCGTCCACGAGATCGACCCGCTGCTGCCGGTGGACGAGTCGAGCACCGTGCGGCAGCTCATCGCGGCGTCCACGGGCCAGCCGCGCTTCCGCGCGTACCTGGTCGGCGCCTTCGCGCTGACGGCCCTCCTGCTGGCCGCGGTCGGGCTCTACGGGCTCGTCAGCTACACCGTGGCGCAGCGGGTGCCGGAACTGGGCGTGCGGCTGGCGCTCGGGGCGCGGCCGGCCGACGTCGGCCGGCTGGTGCTCGGGCAGGCCCTGGGCCTGACGGCCATGGGCGTGGCGGTGGGCCTGGCCGGGGCGTATGCGGGCTCGCGCTTCGTGGCGACCCTGCTCTACGGGGTCAGTGCCACGGACCCGGCGGTCTACGCCGGCCTCGCGTTCCTCCTCCTCGGCGTGACCGCGGTCGCCGCGGCCGGCCCGGCCCGCCGCGCAATGAAGGTCGACCCGATGGTCGCGCTTCGCGCAGAATAGTCAGGCGATGATCAAACTCCGGAACATCGAGAAGAGCTACCGGCACGGCCTCAGCCAGACGTTCGTGCTGCGGCGCATCACGGCGGACATCCAGGCGGGCGAGTTCGTGTCCATCATGGGCCCGTCCGGCGCGGGCAAGAGCACGCTGCTCCACATCCTCGGGATGCACGACAGCGCGTGGACCGGCGAGTTCTGGCTGGGCGAGGACCCGATCCACCAGCTCTCGGCCAAGGAGCGGATGCGGCTGCAGAAGCAGCACGTCGGCTTCGTCTTCCAGAGCTATCACCTGCTCGACAACCTGACGGTCTACGAGAACATCGACCTGCCGCTCTCCTACCGCGACGTCAAGAAGACGGAGCGCCAGGGGATGGTCGCCGACATCCTCGACCGGTTCAACATCGTCGGCAAGAAGGACCTCTACCCGAACCAGCTGTCGGGCGGCCAGCAGCAGCTCGTGGCGATCGCGCGCGCGGTGGTGGCGAAGCCGAACCTGATCCTGGCCGACGAGCCGACCGGCAACCTGCACTCGGACCAGGGCCGCGAGATCATGGAGCTGTTCCGCCGCCTGAACGAGGGCGGGACCACCATCGTGCAGGTGACGCACTCCGAGGCCAACGCCGCGTACGGCCGCCGCATCATCAAGCTGAAGGACGGCTGGGTCGTCGATGAGGACTGAGCCGCCGCCCCGCATCCTGATCGCCGACGACCAGGCCGACGTGCTCGAGGCCCTCCGGCTGCTGCTCAAGCCGGACGGGTACGCGATCGACACGGCGGCCTCGCCGGCGCAGATCCTGCGGGCCCTCGAGGCGCGCGACTACGACGTCGTGCTGATGGACCTCAACTACGCGCGCGACACGACGTCCGGCGAGGAGGGGCTCGACCTGCTGACCCGCGTCCACACGGCCGACGAGTCGCTGCCGATCGTGGTGATGACGGCCTGGGGCTCGGTCGACGTCGCGGTCGAGGCGATGCGGCGCGGCGCCCGCGACTTCATCCAGAAGCCGTGGGACAACGACCGGCTGCTGTCGATCCTGCGCACGCAGACCGAGCTCGGGCGCGCGCTTCGCCGCGGCCGCCAGCTCGAGGCCGCCAGCCAGGCGCTCATGGCCGACGGCCACTCGCCGCTGCTGGCCGAGTCGGCCGCGATGCGGCCCGTCCTCGAGATCATCGCGCGCGTCGGCCCCTCCGACGCGAACGTGCTCATCACCGGCGAGAACGGCACCGGCAAGAGCCTCGTCGCCCAGGCGCTCCACGCGGTCTCGCCGCGGGCGTCCCGGCCGATCGTGACCGTCAACGCCGGCGGCATGGCCGAGGGCGTCTTCGAGTCCGAGCTCTTCGGCCACGTCAAGGGCGCCTTCACCGACGCGAAGGCCGACCGTGTCGGCCGCTTCGAGCTGGCCGACGGCAGCACGCTCTTCCTCGACGAGATCGCCAACGTGCCCCTCAGCCAGCAGCAGAAGCTGCTGCGCGTCATCGAGACCGGGGAGTTCGAGCGCCTCGGGTCGTCGAAGACGCGCAAGGTCGGCGTCCGGCTGGTCTCCGCGACCAACGCGGACCTCAACGCCGAGGTCGAGGCCGGCCGCTTCCGCCAGGACCTGCTCTTCCGCCTGAACACCATCGAGATCCACCTGCCGCCGCTGCGCGACCGGCGCGAGGACATCCCGCTGCTCGCCCGCCACTTCCTGCGCCAGCACGCCCAGCGCTACCGCAAGTCCATCACGGGCTTCGACCCGGCCGCGATGCAGGTGCTGCTCGACCACCGCTGGCCCGGCAACGTGCGCGAGCTCGACCACGCCGTCGAGCGCGCGATCCTCATGGCGGGCGGCCCCGCCATCCGCGCGTCGGACCTCGGCCTGCGCGTCGAGGGGGGCAGCGCCGCGCGCCTCGAGGACATGAGCCTCGAGGAGGTCGAGGCGTTCCTGATCCGCAAGGCGATGGCGCGCTACGGCAACGTCAGCCAGGCCGCCCGGGCGCTGGGCCTGTCGCGCAGCGCCCTGTACCGGCGCCTCGAGCGGTACAAGCTGTAGGCCCCGCGCCGGCCCGCGGCAGGGCCGCATAGAATCAGTCCCGTGCTCCGCCGCCTCACCCACGACCGGCAGGTGCTCGTCCTCACGCTGCTCGCCGGCCTGCCCGGCGCCGTGACCGCGCTCGTCATCCTCTGGTCCGGCGACTACACCCCGAAGGTCCAGTGGACGCTGACGGTGCTGATCGTCGGGTGCCTCGCCGGCTTCGCCGCGACGCTCCGGCACCGCGTGGTGCTGCCCCTCCAGACCCTCGCCAACCTGCTGGCGGCGATGCGCGAGGACGACTTCTCGATCCGCGGCCGCACGGCCGACCCCGACGACCCGCTCGGGGCCGTCCTCGTCGAGGTCAACGAGCTCGCCGCGACGCTCCACGAACAGCGGCTCGGGGCGGTGGAGGCGACGGCGCTCCTCCAGAAGGTGATGGAGCAGATCGACGTCGCGGTGTTCGCCTTCGACCCCGAGCGCCGCCTGCGCATCGTCAACCGCACCGGCGAGCGCCTCATGGGCCGCAACATGGAGCAGCTGCTCGGCCGGACCGCCGAGCAACTCGCCATCGACGACTGGTTCGGCGACGCGCCGCGGGTCGTGGACCTCTCGCTCGGCGGCGCCGCCGGCCGGTGGGAGGTGCGGCGCGCGACCTTCCGCCTCGGCGGCCTGCCCCACGACCTGCTGATCCTGTCCGACGTCAGCCGCCCGCTGCGCGAGCAGGAGCGCCAGGCCTGGCAGCGCCTGATCCGCGTCATCGGCCACGAGCTGGGCAATTCGCTGGGGCCGATCAAGTCGATCGCCGGCAGCCTGGAGACACTCCTCCAGCGCCAGCCGCCCCCCGAGGACTGGCGCGACGACATGGCCCGCGGCCTCCAGGTGATCGGCTCGCGCACCGACTCGCTGAGCCGGTTCACCGCCGCCTACGCACGGCTCGCGCGGCTGCCGCTGCCGCAGCTCCGGCCGGTCGTCCTCAAGCCGCTCCTCGCCCGGCTCGCCGGGCTCGAGACCCGCGTCCCCGTCGACGTCCGCCCGGGGCCGGACATCACCGTCTCGGCCGATCCCGACCAGCTCGAGCAGCTCCTCATCAACCTGATCCGCAACGGCGCCGACGCCGTGCTCGAGACCGGCCACGGCGGCGTGACCCTCGGCTGGCGCCGCACGCGCCACGGCGTCGACATCTGGGTGGACGACGATGGGCCGGGCCTCGCCAACACCGCCAACCTCTTCGTGCCGTTCTTCACCACCAAGCCCGGCGGGTCGGGCATCGGGCTCGTGCTGTGCCGGCAGATCGCCGAGGCCCATGACGGCTCGCTGCGCCTCGCCAACCGCGACGACGCGCCGGGGTGCCGCGCGACCCTCACGCTGCCCATCTGAGAGGTGGACGCGGTCCCGCGCGAGCGGTAGGCTGGGGCCGGGAGGCTCGAGGAGTACATCCTGCGCACCCAGGGGCTGCTCGTCACCCACGGCATCTCGCCGCACGCGTTCCGGGCGCTGGCGCGGTGAGGCGGCGCCGGGGGTCCCCGCCCGGCCCGGCTCCTGCTATGATCGAAGGCTATGCACGCGTGGCACGACGTCTACGTTGACGACCATCTGATCGAATCGAACTTCCCCGTGGTCATCGAGGTGCCCATGGGGAGCAAGAACAAGTACGAGCTGGACAAGGAAACCGGCTTCCTGCGGCTCGATCGCGTGCTGCACAGCGCCGTCCACTACCCGGCCAACTACGGCTTCATCCCCCGCACCTACTGCGACGACTGGGACCCGCTCGACGCCCTCGTGCTCGGCCAGGAGCCCGTGGACCCGCTGACGATCGTCGAGGCCCGGGCCATCGGCGTGATGCGGATGCGCGACGAGAAGGGGATCGACGACAAGATCATCGCCGTCAGCACGAAGGACCCGGCGGTCACCGACTACGCGAATCACCAGCAGCTGCCGGCCTACCAGCTGAAGGAGATCAAGCGCTTCTTCGAGGACTACAAGCTCCTCGAGAACAAGCAGGTCGTGGTCGAGGACTTCCTGGGCAC
The DNA here is from genome assembly GCA_050250645.1 of Vicinamibacterales bacterium. Classification (GTDB taxonomy): domain Bacteria; phylum Acidobacteriota; class Vicinamibacteria; order Vicinamibacterales; family UBA2999; genus JBFWVR01. Next base: position 85,476 of record JBFWOG010000001.1, on the reverse strand, counting down.
CGAGGACGCCGTGCGGATCATCCGCGACGCGCTCGAGATGTACCGGCAGCTCCGTCGCGGCGAGCTCAAGCGCTGACGACGCGGCCCTCGGCCGCGCGCGTCAGCCGGTCCCGGATCGCCAGCCCGATGCCCTCGGCCGCCGGCGCCGTCGCCAGGATCCGGTCCACGCCCGCCCCGTCGATCGCGCGGATCGCCTCGTAGAGCGCGCTCGCGGCCCCCGCCGGGTCGCGCCGCGTCCCGACGGGCCGCGTCACGATGCGCCCGGCCGCGGCCTGCGCGGCGATGAGCGGCGCCAGCCGCGCGAGATCCTCACCCGGCGCCAGCACGCCCACGCGCAGGCCCGCCCCCACCAGCTGCCGCGCGTCGGCCGCCAGCCGGTCGACGGCGCGATCCGGATCCCCCACGTAGAGGGTCATCGGCGAGGCCGGCGCGTAATGGCGCAGCAGCTGGCCGGGCGAGGCCTGGCGCTCCTCCACGCCGCTCACGCCCGCCCGCACCTCGACGTCGGGCACGATCGCGCGGATGGCCTCGACCGCGATGCCTCCAGGCCGGCGCACCAGCGGCGGCGTGGTCGTCAGGTCGAGCACCGTGGACTCCACGCCCACCTCGGTGGGCCCCGCGTCCAGGACGACGTCCACGCGCCCGTCGAGGTCCGCCAGGACGTGCGCCGCCCGCGTGGGACTCGGCCGCGAGAAGCGGTTCGCGCTCGGCGCCGCCACGGGCACCCCTGCCGCGACCAGGAGCGCGCGCGCCACGGGGTGCGCCGGCACCCGCACCCCCACGGTCCCGAGTCCCGCCGTGACCTCGTCGGGCACCTCCGGGCGGCGCGGGAGGATCAGGGTCAGCGGCCCCGGCCAGAACCGCGCCGCGAGGGCCCACGCCTGCGCCGTGATGTGCGTGGCGACAGCCGCCATCCCGCCGGCGTCCGGGACGTGCACGATGAGCGGGTCGCTCGCCGGCCGCTCCTTCGCACGGAAGATGCCCGCCACGGCCGTCCGGTCGAGCGCGTTCGCGCCCAGGCCGTACACGGTCTCGGTCGGGAACACGACGAGGCCGCCGCGCCGGAGCACGGCGGCCGCCTCGGCGACCGCCGCCGGCGCCGGGTCCAGGGGATCGACGACGAGGACGCGGGTGTCGAGCGGCGGCATGCCGGGCCATTGTACGTGCCCGGGAGACCCGCTCACGGCGCCGGCGAGGGCGGGAAGAGCCCGGCGGCCGTTCCGGTGCCGAGCAGCAGCTCGACGACGCGGCTGTAGCTCCGGACCCCCTCGGCGACGCCCTGGGCCTTCAGGTACTGGTCGTACGCGCGCCAGCTGACTTGTTCGACCACGTCGACGCGGCTGGCCAGCCGCGCCCGGATCGCCTCGAGGTCCGCGCGCGGCCCCGCCTCGAGGGCGCCGAAGTCCTCCGCCGCCTCGGCACGTGGCACCAGCCGGGACGTTTCCCCGACGAGGAACAGCCAGCCGCGGTACCGGGACGCCGCGTCCGCGCGGCGGGTCGCGAGCACGCCGACGAAGCTGGCATCGGCCTCGGGAGCGAATCCCGCCAGGTGGCCCCACTCGTGCGCCAGGAGCATGGCCCGTTCCGGCCCGGTGAGATCCGGGTTGACGAGGGTCTCGAGCGCGACGGGCGCGAGCATCCCGTCGGTTCCGGACCAGCGGAAGAACGGCGTGAACACCGTCACCTTGGGGATGGACGGCACGGTCGGGCGCGGGCGCCCGAGCCGGGCCTCGATCTCGTGCAGCGCCGCGACCAGGGCGGCCGGCCGCTCACCGGGCGGCTGGAACCCGTGCGCGTGCGCCCCGGCGTAGCGCGAGTTCACCTCGGCGACCGACCGGCGTGCCAGCGCCAGCACCCGCTCCGCCGTCACGGCTGCCGGCCGCACGCCGAGCCGGACCTCGAGGGGCGGCCGCGCGTAGTTGAGGCCCCACACCCCGAGGAACCAGAGGTAGCCCACCGCCACCGTCGTCGCCGTGGCCGCCAGCAGGCGGCCGAGGGGCGTCCATGCGCCGGTGCGCCGCCAGGCGCGCACCCGCACGAACGCGAGGCCGAGCAGGCCGGCAACCAGGCCCAGGACGACCACGTCGAAGACCGGGATGGGAACGAGGTTGGCGAGCGGGGTCAGCAGGGCCTGCAGGCGCGGGTAGAGCGCGACCGCGTAGGCGCGCTCGACGAGGGCGCCCGGCACCGGCACGAGCGCCGCGGCGGCCGCGAGCGCGACGGCCGCGGCCTGCCACAGCCCGAGGCGGGCGCTACGGGACCGTGACCGTGACGTCGCCGCCCGACGGGCTCGTGCCACAGGCGTTCCTGGCAAAGACGCGCACGTAGTAGGTACCCGCCGGCGCTTCGCGTTCGAACGAGGTGGACGTGCCCGCGGTCACGAACGTGCCCTGGTTCGCCTCGCCGGGCGCGCTGCCCGCCTCGATCACGTAGGAGGTCGGCGTCTCGCCGGAGGGCGCGGTCCACGAGAGGTGGACGACGCCGCCCTCGACGGCCGACTGCAGGTCGCCCGGCGCCGACGGCGCCTCGACGCAGTCGAACTGCCGCGCCGCCTGGCGGTTCTGCCCGCTGCGCATGACCCACAGGCCGATGAGGACGACCGCTCCGATGACGATGACGACCGCAATGACGCCGTTCTTGTTCATGGCCCTGAACGCGACACGGCCCGGACGATCACTCGTCCGGGCCCATGTCGAGCTGGAAAAAGTTGGTCGGGATGGCGGGACTCGAACCCACGACCTCCTGCACCCCAAGCAGGCGCGCTACCAGGCTGCGCTACATCCCGAAGACGAACTTGCCCGACCGAACACCGTTGCCGAACTACTGCCGTGCCTCACCGGACACGCCGGCCGACCCCTGGGCGCGGGACGCCTTGCGGCCCTTCGCCGGCGCCGTCTTCGCCCGCGGCGCCTCCGGGGCGACCAGCTGCAGCTCGGGGGGCGCCGCCCCATCGAGCAGGTCCAGGATGCCCTGGAGCCCGCTCCGTATCTCGCGCAGCCGCACCCGCGCCTCGTCGCCGACGCCGGTGTCGCCCGACGGCGCCGGCGCGGCCTGGACCTCGGGGGGCCAGTCGCCGCCGTCACCGTCCTCTTCGAGCCGGCGCCGCGCCCCGGCCAGGGTCAGTCCCTCGCCGAAGACCAGCTGCTTGATCTTCAGCACCAGCTCGACGTCCGGCTGGCGATAGGCGCGCGCGCCGGTCGCCGAGCCCGTGTCGCCGAGCGCCGGGAACTCCGCCTCCCACGTGCGCAGCACGTAGGGCTGGATCCCGGCCATCTCGCAGACCTCTGCGGCCTTGAAGAGCTCGCGCTTCGGCACAGCCATCAGCTCGGTCCCATCCAGGAGCTCGCGTTCAGCCCCTCGAAGGGCGTCGTCGAGTATAGCACGGGCATTCTCAGCGCTTTCGCCCCTCGCCACGCTCCCGCGCCCGCCGCCGGACCATGATCCGGATCGGCGACCCCTGGAAGCCGTAGCGCTCCCGGAGCTGGTTGACCAGGAACCGCTGGTAGGAGAAGTGGAACTCGGTGGCGACGTTCGTGAACAGGACGAAGGTAGGCGGCGCCACGCTGGTCTGCGCCGCGTAGAGCACCCGGACACGCCGGCGCCCCGCGCTGACCGGCGGGTGGGACGCGGTGAGCTGCTCGATGAACCGGTTCAGCTCCCCGGTCGGCACCCGCGTCCGCCGCGCCTCGGCCACCCGGTCGATCGTCTCGAGCACCTTCGGCGCCCGCTCGCCTGTCATCGCCGAGATGTGGAGGATCGGCGCGTAGTCCAGGAACTTCAGGTTGTAGCGCACGAGCTCGTCGAACACCTTCGAGCCGTCCTGCCCGTGCCCCTTCATCAGGTCCCACTTGTTGGCGACGATCACGACGCCGCACCCGGCCTCGTGCGCCGCGCCGGCGATGGCGCCGTCCTGGTCGGTCGGGCCGGCCGTCGCGTCGATGACCAGCACGACGACGTCCGCGCGCTCGATCGCGCGCTTGGCCAGCAGGACGCTCACCGTCTCCACCTGTCCCGACTTGGCGACCCGCCCGGGGCGCCGGATGCCGGCGGTGTCGACGATGCGGAACTGCCGGCGGTGCCAGGTGAGCACGGTGTCCACCGCGTCGCGCGTCGTCCCCGGCACCTCGGACACGATCATCCGCTCGGCGTTCAGCAGGCGGTTGACGAGCGACGACTTCCCCGCGTTCGGCCGCCCGACGATCGCCACGGCGATCTCGCCCGCCGGCGCGGGCACGCCGTCGGCCGGGGTCACCCGGCCCGCGCGGGCATCCTCCTCGTCGGCGTCATCGTCCGAGACGGCCTTCACCCGCACCGCGCGCGGCAGCCGCGCGACGATGTCGTCGAGCAGGTCGCCGACGCCGGTGCCGTGTTCGGCGCTCACCTCGACCACGGGGTCGAAGCCGAGGCGATAGAGCTCGAGCGCGCCGGCCTGGCCGCGCCGGTCGTCCATCTTGTTGATCGCCAGCATTACGGGCTTGCCGGACGACCGGAGGTGATCGGCGATCTCCTCGTCGCCCGGGGTCAGGCCGTCGCGGCCGTCCACCACGAAGACGACGAGATCGGCGTCCTCGATCGCCCGCCGGCCGCGCGCGAAGACCAGCTCGTGCAGCGGGTCCTGGCTGGCGCCGAACATGCCCCCGGTGTCGGTGAGTTCGAGTCCCAGGTCGCGCCACACGACCGGGTGCGAGATGACGTCCCGCGTGGTCCCGGGGACGGCGGTCACGATCGCCCGCCTGGTGTGGGTCAACCGGTTGAAAAGGGTGGACTTCCCCACGTTGGGGCGTCCGACGAGCACGACCTGGGGCAGGCGCTTGACGGTCACTGTGGTGCTTCTATCTTACAGGAATTGAAGGGGTTGCCGGCGCGCGCCCTACAGGCGCCGCGCGGCCGCGCCGATAAACGTCTACGGCAGAGGCACTTGCGGTTTGACAGGCATGGCTCGCCCTAACTACAATCCTGACACTGCTTTAGGAGCCCCTCTGGCATGATCAAGGTCGACATCGTCAACGAGGTCTCACGCGTCGCCGAGATTACGAAGGTGAAGGCCGAGCTGGCGGTGGACGCGGTGTTCGAGGCCATGCGGCACTCGATGCAGCGCGGGGAACGCATTGAGCTCAGGGGCTTTGGCGTCTTCCAGGTCAAGCCCCGGAAGCGCGGCATCGGCCGGAATCCCCGTACGGGCAAAGAAGTCAGGATTCCTCCGGGACGGACCATCCGTTTCAAGCCGGGCAAGGAACTCCAGAATATCGGGTAACGGGTGCGGGCACTCGACCAAATCCCGGCTCCGCCGTGGCCGGCGGAAGACGGGACGTACTATGCGCCACCCCTGCCCCCCCGGCAGCGGGAGCGCCGCTGGCTCCACGCCCTCCTGCTGGCGCTGACGCTCGTCACCACGACGTTCGTCGGCGCGCTCCACTACGCGTCCTTCGCCGCCGACTTCACGGGCGAGGCGGCCCTCGACCTCGGCAGCTGGACGTTCTACGCCCACGGCCTGTGGTACTCCCTGACGGTGCTGGCCATCCTCGGCTGCCACGAGATGGGCCACTACATCGCCTGCCTCTACTACCGGGTCGACGCCTCGCCGCCGTACTTCCTGCCAGCGCCCCTGCCCCTGACGGGCACGCTCGGCGCCTTCATCCGCATCCGCTCGCGCATCCCGTCGAAGGTGGCGCTGTTCGACATCGGCATCGCCGGCCCGATTGCGGGGTTCGTCGTGGCGGTGCCGGCCCTCGTCATCGGGCTCTGGCTGTCGCGCGTCGTCGCCCTGCCCGTGGGCTTCGAGGGCTACGAGCTGGGCGAGCCGCTGCTCTTCCGCCTCGCGTCGCGCCTGGTGCTCGGCGCGGTGCCGGACGGCTACTCGGTCAACATGCATCCCATGGCGTTCGCCGCCTGGTTCGGCCTGCTGGCGACCGCCCTCAACCTCTTCCCGATCGGGCAGCTCGACGGCGGTCACGTGGCGTATGCCGTGCTCGGCCGGCGTTCGACGCTCCTCACCATCGTCATGCTGCTCGTCGCCGTCGGCCTGACGGCGTTCGTCTCCACGTCATGGCTCGTGTGGACGCTGCTCCTCATCGCGATGCTCGTCGTGATGGGCCCCCAGCACCCGCCCACGCTCGACGAGAACGACCCGCTCGATCGGACGCGACGCCTGCTCGCGCTCGTCGCACTGGTGATGCTGATTCTCTGCTTCACGCCGGCCCCGATCGAGCCGTTCGTCACCGGCGGGCTCTGAGGCCAGCCGCGCCGGCGCCGGCGCGGGCGCGCGTGGTCGCGCACCGATGGGTGCGCACCGATGGGTGACCGGTTGCCGAGAAGTGGCAGTCCCCTCGCCACGCGCGGCGCCCCACGCGCCCTCCCCGCTGTCCACGCGCCGGTACCGTGCTTGCACCCTCCTCGTGCAAGGAGGACCGACATGAGCAGCTGGGGCGTGTGCAAGCAGTGCAAGTGGTGGCAGATCGAGCCGGACGCGCCGGTCGAGTCGCGGACGCTCGGCCTGTGCATCGACGAGGACCTGCAACCCTACCGCGTGCTGATCGCCGGCGACGGCGGCTGCAACCGCTTCATGGCCGGCGAGCCCGCGCGGGCGCCGGGGTCGGGCGCCTCGCCGCCGACCGCCAGCCCCCAGCGCTAGCGCGACGCGCCGTTCAGGAGGACCACCATGTCCAACCGCACCCGCTTGTGGATCGCCGTCGGCCTGGGCCTCGCCGCCCTCGGCGGCGCGCTGGCCGTCCGACGGCCGCCGGCCCCGCCGCCGGGCCCCCGGGACGAGACGCTCGACGAGACGCTCGACGAGACGCTCGACGCATCCTTCCCGGCCAGCGACCCGCCGTCCTGGACGCCGTCGTCGGCAATGGGGGGCTAGGGAATTGCTGATTGGAGATTGACGATTGCAGATTGAGGGCTAGAGCACGCTGAGGGGGTCGACGTCGACCGAGGCGCGGCGCGCGATGTCGGGCATCGCGGCGAGGGCCCGGCGGAGGGCGGCGCGCATCGCGCCGCGGGACGTGCCCTTCAGGAAGAACTGGGCCCGGTGCTCGCCGCGCAGGCGCGTGAGCGGCGCCGGCGCGGGGCCGAGCACGACGAAGCCGCGCGCCCCGGGCGCCGCGCCCGAGGCGTCCACGGTCCGCGACGCCAGGTCGGCCGCCCCCGCCATCGCCGCCTCGAAGGTCTTGCCCCGCACGACGACGTTCACCATGGTGACCGCCGGCGGGTAGCGCATGGCGTGCCGGAACTCCACCTCCTTCGCGTAGAAGGCGCGGTAGTCCTGGTCGGTCGCCAGCCGGATGCTGTAGTGCGTCGGGAACAGCGTCTGGATCACCGCCTCCCCGGCCCGCTCACCGCGCCCCGCGCGCCCGGCCACCTGCGTCAGCAGCTGGAAGGTCCGCTCCGCGGCCCGGAAGTCCGCCAGCCCCAGCCCGACGTCCGCCGAGATCACCCCCACCAGCGTCACCTGCGGGAAGTCGTGGCCCTTCGCGATCATCTGGGTGCCGACGAGCACGTCCAGTTCCCGCCGGTGGAAGCGCCCGAGCAGGGCCGCGAGGCTGCCCCGGCGGCGGACCGTGTCGCGGTCGACGCGCCCGACGCGGGCGCCCGGCCAGAGGCGCGTCACCTCGGACTCCACCCGCTCGGTGCCGAAGCCGACGTGCACCAGGTAGGGCGCGGCGCAGGCCAGGCACTGCTTCGGCACGATCCGCGCGTAGTTGCAGTAGTGGCACCGGGCCCGCCAGTCGCCTCGCGCCGTGTGCACGGTCAGCGAGACGCTGCAGTTCGGGCACTCGATGGTGCTGCCGCACTGGCGGCAGACGACCGACGTCGCGTAGCCGCGCCGGTTGAGCAGGATCAGCACCTGCTCGCCCTCGGCCAGCCGCGCCGTGACCCGCTCGCGGAGCGGCGCGCTCAGGATCACGTCGGGGCCCTCGTCCGCCAGGACCTCGCGCATGTTGACGACCGTCACCGCGGCCATCGGGCGATCGAGCACGCGCCGCTCGAGCGTCACGAGCTCGTAGCGCCCGCTCGCCGCGTTCGCGTACGACTCCATCGACGGCGTCGCCGACCCGAGCACCACCAGCGCGCCGGCGTACTTCGCGCGCATCACCGCCACGTCGCGCCCGTGATACCGAGGCGTCTCGTCCTGCTTGTAGGACGTGTCGTGCTCCTCGTCCACGACGACCAGGCCCGGCCGCGCCAGCGGCGCGAACACCGCCGACCGCGTGCCCACGACGACGTCGACGTCGCCCCGCCGGATGCGGTGCCACTGGTCGTGGCGCTCGCCGTCGCTGAGGCCGCTGTGCTGCACGGCGACCTTCCCGCCGAACCGCGCGCGGAAGACCGCGGCCACCGCGGGCGTCAGCGCGATCTCCGGGACCAGCATCAGCACGCCCTGCCCCGCCGCCCGCACCCGCTCCGCCAGCCGGAGGTACACCTCGGTCTTGCCGCTCCCCGTGACGCCGTGGAGCAGCGCCACCCGGAAGCGCCGCTCGGCCGCGTAGCCCTCGAGCCGGTCGACGGCCGCCTGTTGCTCCGCCGTCAGCGGGCGCTCGCGATCCCTCGGGTCCGGCGCGCCGAAGGTGTGGGGGGCCGCCGCCTCGAAGGGGTCGCGGTCGACGCGGTCGTTCCTGATGGCGACGAGCCCCATCGCCTTCAGCCGGCTCAGCACGGCTGACGAGACGCCCCGCTCGGCCAGGTCGGGCGCCGGCAGCCCGTGGGGCGCGCCCTGCAGCAGGGCCAGCGCCTCGCGCTGGCGCGTGCCCAGGGCCGGCAGCGCGTTGGTGCCGTCGCCCGCGCACCGGGGGCTCATCGCGATCCGGCCGGCCAGGTCCAGTCCCTCCGCGGTGAGCGCCGCCACGCGCACGGTCTTGAAGCGGTCCACCCGCGCGGTGAGCGCATGGGGCGGCATCGCCGCCGCCAGCGCCGCGCCCGGCCCCGACAGGTAGTAGTCGGCCACCCACTGCGTGAGGTCGAGCACGTCGGGCGGGATGAACGGCCGCTCGTCGAGGACCTCGAGCACGTCGCGCAGCTCGAAGGCCGCGCCCTCGCCGGACGCGCCGGGTGCGTCCGCCTCGCCGATGACGATGCCGGTGAGCGTCCGGCGGCCGAGGGGCACGACCACGCGCGCGCCGGGCACGGGCGTGGGGAGCCCGTCGGGCAGCCGGTAGGTGAGCAGGTCGAGCGCGGGCACGGGCACCGCGACCGCCAGGAGCCGGGCGGCCACCGGCGCCTACTCGCCGCCCTGGAGGACGGCCCGGACCCGCTTCATGTCCTCCCACACCTCGCGCTTCGCGGGCGGGTTGCGCAGCAGGTACGCGGGATGGAACGTCGGCATGAGCTGCGCGCCACGGTACTCGTGGAAGCGGCCGCGGAGCCGCGTGATGGGCTCGGTCGTCCCGAGCAGCGTCTGCGCCGCGAACTTGCCCAGCGCCACCACGACGAGCGGCCGCACGATGTCGACCTGGCGGAACAGGAAGGGCGCGCAGGTCGCGACCTCGTCCGGCTCGGGATTGCGGTTGCCCGGGGGGCGGCACTTGATGATGTTGGCAATGTAGACCTGCTCGCGGGTGAGGCCGATGGCCTCGATGATCTTCGTGAGCAGCTGCCCGGCCCGCCCGACGAAGGGCTCGCCCTGCCGGTCCTCGTCCTCCCCGGGCGCCTCCCCCACGAACATCAGGTTCGCCTTCGGGTGGCCGACGCCGTACACGACATGCCGCCGCCCGAGCGTGTGGAGCTTGCACCGCGAGCAGTCCGGGCCGATCTCGGCCCGGAGCGCCTCGAGCGCCGCCGCCGGATCGGCCGGGGCATCAGCCGGCGCCTCCACGGGCGCGGGCCCGGACGCCGCCGCCCGCTCGTCACGGTCCGGGTCCACCGCGCGCGTGCGCCACGCCGCATCCCGGCTCACGCCGGCGACGCCGAGCTCGCCGAAGTACCGGAGGTGCTCGCGCACGTCATCGGACACGACGGTGCTCCACGGGCGTGCGCCCCGACCGTGCGCCACGACGGTGCGCTGCGGAGGTCCGGTGAGTGCCGAACACGAGAAACCATCTGTGCATCTGCGTTATCTGCGCATCTGTGTCCTGTGCACCTGTGTTCCGCGCGTCGGGGGCCTGTGTCATCTGTGGCCCAGGAGCGCCTCGACGCGGTCGAGGATGCGCGCGGCGACCGCGGCCTTGGACTGCAGCGGCACGTCTTCCTCGCCGTGGGCGTCGACCAGCGTGACCGCGTTGGTCTCGGCCTCGAAGCCCGCGTCCGTCCGCGAGACGTCGTTGGCGACGATCAGGTCCACGCGCTTCCGCTCGCGCTTCGCGCGCGCCTTCTCCACCACCCTGTCGGTCTCGGCCGCGAAGCCGACGAGCACCGGGCCGCCCCCGGCCGCGCGCGCCGGCAGCGCGCCGAGCTCGGCGAGGATGTCCGGCGTCCGCACGAACGTGACCGTCAGCGGCCCCTCCTGCTTGGCCAGCTTCTGCGCGCCGACCTCGGCCGGGGTGTAGTCGGCGACGGCGGCGGCCATCACCGCCACGTCCAGGTCGGCGGCGCGGGCCATCACGGCCTGGTGCATCTCCGCGGCGCTCCTCACGCGCACGACGGTGTCGACGGCGGGCGGCGCCAGGGCCGTCGGTCCCGCCACCAGGGTCACGCGCGCGCCGCGGCGCGCCGCCTCCCCGGCAATGGCGAAGCCCATGCGGCCGCTCGACCGGTTGCCGAGGAACCGCACCGGGTCGAGGTCCTCGAAGGTCGGCCCGGCGGTGACGAGCACGCGCCGGCCGGCGAGCGCCCCCGACGGCGGCGGGCCGAGCAGCGCCTCGGCCGCGTCGACGATCCCGGCCGGCTCGGCGAGCCGGCCCTTCCCGATCCAGCCGCAGGCCAGGTACCCCTCCCCCGGCTCGACGAACCGCACGCCGCGCGCCGCGAGCGTCTCGAGGTTCCGGACGACGGCGGGGTTCTGGAACATGTTCGAGTTCATCGCGGGCGCGATCAGCACCGGGGCGCGCGTCGCCAGGTACAGGGCGGTCAGGAAGTCGTCGGCGATCCCGTTGGCCAGCTTGCCGATCGTGTTCGCCGTGGCCGGGGCGACGAGCAGCAGGTCGATGCCGTCGGCGATGGCGATGTGCTCGATGTCCGCGTTGGCCCCGGGCGCCCACTGGTCCGTGATCACCGGGCGGCGGGTGATCGCCTCGAAGGTCAGGGGCCCCACGAAGCGCGTGGCGGCCTCGGTCATCACCGCGACGACCTCGTGCCCCCGCTTCTGGAGGCCGCGCGCGACCTCCACCGCCTTGTAGGCGCCGATGCCGCCGGTCACGCCGAGCGCGATGAGGGCCATGGTCAGTCCTCGAAGGTCCGGATGATCTCGTTCACCGCGCCGCGCATCCGGTGCGTCCGCGACCGCTCGGCCGCGATGATCTCCTGCAGCCGGACCACGGTGGCCTCGAGCGCGTCGTTGATGACCACGTAGTCGTACTCGTCGTACGCCGACACCTCGGCGCGCGCCGTCCGGAGCCGCCGCTGCATCTGCTCCTCGGTGTCCTTGCTGCGGCCCCGCAGCCGCGCCTCGAGCACCGCGAAGGACGGCGGCATCACGAAGATGGCCGTGTGGTCGACGCCGTGCGCCCGCACCTGCCGCGCCCCCTGGACGTCGATGACGAGCACGACGTCCTGGCCCGCGGCGAGCATGCGCTCGACGTCGGCCCGCGCCGTGCCGTAGCAGTTGCCGAACACGTCCGCCCACTCGAGGAACTCGTGGCGGCCCGCCATGTCGAGGAACTCCTCGCGGCTGATGAAAGTATAGTCGACGCCGTCGCGCTCGCCCTCGCGCGCCGGGCGCGACGTGTAGGACCGGGAGAGCCGCAGGTTCGGCAGGATCTGCACGAGGCGCTCGACGAGCGTCGTCTTGCCGGTGCCCGACGGCGCCGACACGATGAACAGCAGGCCTCGTCCCCGCCTACTCGACATTCTGGACCTGCTCCCGCAGCCGCTCGAGTTCGGCCTTGGCCTGGATGATGCGCTCGGGGACCTGGGCGCCGTCGGCCTTGGACCCGATCGTGTTCACCTCGCGGTTCATCTCCTGCAGCAGGAAGTCGAGCTTGCGGCCGCACGGCTCCGGGCTCGCCGCCAGCGCGTCCCAGTGCGCGAGGTGGCCCCGGAAGCGCGTGACCTCCTCGCTGATGTCCGACCGCTGGGCCACGCGGACGATCTCCTGCGCGACGGCGGCCGGGTCGGCGGGGGCGATGGCCATCAGCTCGCGGGCGCGCTCGGTGAGCCGCGCCTCGAGATCGCGCCGGCCGGCCTCGGCGCCCTCGGCCAGCTCGTCGACGAGCCGCGCCAGGAGGGCCTTGCGCTGCTCGAAGTCGGCCGCCAGGTGCGCGCCCTCCCGGACCCGCATCGCCTCCAGCTGGTCGATGGCCTCGTCGAGCGCCGCCTCGACCGCGTCGCCGAGCACCTGCCCGAGCGTCTCCGTCTCGGTCGCCCGCTCCCGGATCGTCAGGGCCTGCGGCAGGCGGAGCAGGTCGCCCGGCGTGAGCGCGCCCTGGACGAGGCCCCGCTCGCGCGCCAGCTCCATCGCGGCGGCGAGCGCCGCGACGAACTCGGCATTCAGCGACACGTCCGGCGCCGGCGCCTGCCGCGTCTGTAGCGAGACGGCGACCTCGACCCGGCCGCGCGCCAGGCGCTTCTGCAGCAGCCCGCGCACGCGCGGCTCGAGGTCGGCCAGCGACGAGGGCAGCCGCACCTGCAGGTCGAGGAAGCGGTGGTTCACGGCGCGGATCGTCAGGCCGATCGCGCCCCGCTCCTCGTCGCGCGTCAGGGACGCGAAGCCCGTCATGCTCTTGATCATCGTCTCCGTCTCTAGCTCTCGGCCCGGACCGCGGGCCGCGGGTCCGCGCCGACCAGCTCGGTCCTGTGCAGGCGCGCGTAGTGGCCGTGCGGCCGCGCGACCAGTTCGTCGTGGCGGCCCACCTCGACGATCCGGCCCCGCTCCAGCACGATGATCGCATCCGCGCGCCGCACGGTCGAGAGCCGGTGCGCGATCACGAACGACGTCCGGTTCAGCATCAGCGTCTGGAGCGCCTCCTGGACCAGCCGCTCGGACTCGGCGTCGAGCGCCGAGGTCGCCTCGTCGAGGATCAGGATCGGCGAGTTCTTGAGCAGCGCGCGGGCGATCGCCAGCCGCTGCCGCTGCCCGCCCGACAGGCGCTGCCCCCGCTCGCCGATCCGCGTCCGGTAGCCCTCCGGCATCGCGGCGATGAACTCGTGCGCGTGCGCCGCGCGCGCCGCCGCCTCGATTGCCTCGGCCGGCGCGTCCGGCACGCCGTAGGCGATGTTCGCGGCGATCGTGTCGTCGAACAGCACGGTCTCCTGCGTGACCATCCCGATCTGGGCGCGCAGCGACGCCACCGTGACGTCCCGCGTGTCCACGCCGTCGATGGTGATCCGCCCCCGCGTCACGTCGAAGAACCGCGGCAGCAGGTTGACGAGCGACGTCTTGCCCGCCCCGCTCCGGCCCACGATCGCGACCATCTCCCCGGCCCGCACCGTGAACGACACGCCGCGCAGCGCGTGGCGGCCCGCCCCGTCCTCGTAGCCGAAGACGACGTCCTCGAAGGCGATCCGGTCGTGGAACGGCGGCAGCGGCCGCGCGTCGGACCGGTCGACCACCTCCGTGTGCGTGTCGAGCATCTCGTAGATGCGCTCGGCCGCCGCCACCGCCTGCTGCAGGTTCGCGTTCACGCGGCTCAGCTTCTTCACCGGGCCGTACATCATCAGCAGCGCGCCGACGAACGACGTGAACTCGCCCGCCGTCAGCCGCCCGCCCGCGATCTCCCGGCTCCCGTACCAGAGCGCGCCCGCGATCGCCACCCCGCCGAGCACCTCCATCAGCGGCGGCAGCGCCGACAGCACCCCCGTCACCTTCAGGTTCGTCCGGTACAGCTCGCGCGACGCCTCGGCGAATTTGTGCGTCTCGCGCCCCTCGGCGCCGAACGCCTTGACGATCCGGTGCCCCGCGAAGGCCTCGCCCGCCACGTGCGACAGGTGCTCGAGCCGCTCCTGGCTCCACCGCGTGACCGTCCGCAGGCGCTTGCCCATCCGCACCAGCGGGTACACCACCAGCGGCGCGCCCGTCATGCACAGCAGGGCCAGCCCGGCGTCGAAGTAGAAGAGCAGGCCCGCGAAGCCGATGAGCGCGAGCGTCTCGCGGGCGAGGTCGCCCACCGTCTCCGCCACGGCTCGCTGCACCTGGCCGACGTCGTTGTTGATCCGCGACAGCAGCTGCCCCGTCGTCCGCCGCGCGAAGAACGCGGCCGACTGGTCCAGCAGGTGCCCGTAGAGCTCCGTGCGCACCCGCATCACGACCCGGTGCCCCAGGTCGTCCATCAGGTAGCTCGAGAAGTACGCGCCGAGGCCCTTGACGAACGACGCCGCGACGATGGCCCACGCCACCGCCGTCAACGCGCCGTGGTTCGGCAGGACCTCGTCGATGATGGGCTTGATGAGGTAGGCCTGCGCCGCCGATCCCGCGCCGTACAGCGCCATCGCCAGCACCGCGCCCACGATGAGGGCGCGGTCGCCGCGGGCGTAGCGCAGGAGGCGCAGGAATGCGTTCATGCGGACCTGTCGGCGGGACTGGCTGGCGGACACGCCCGGCGGCGCGCGCGGTTTCGGATCATGCCGTCCCCTGCTGGATTATCGGCCGATCGACGCCTGGACAGGCCCCCGGCCGAATCCCTCCGGGTGGGCCCGGTGCCAGCGCCAGGCATCGGCCACGATCGTGTCGATATCGGCCCGCGCCGGCGCCCACCCCAGCTCGCGCGCCAGCCGACCGCCCGCCGCGAAGAGCCGCGCCGGATCGCCCGGGCGCCGCGGCGCGCCGGTCCACTGCACCGGGGCGCCCACCACGCGGCCCACGGCCTCGATGACCTCGCGCACCGAGTGCGGCCGGCCCGTGCCCACGTTGTAGGTCGCCGAGGGCGCCCCCGCGCCGAGCGCGTCGAGCGCCAGCACGTGCGCCGTCGCCAGGTCGCTCACGTGCACGTAGTCGCGCTGGCACGTCCCGTCCGGCGTCGGGTAGTCCTCGCCGTAGATCCGGAGCGGGGCCCCGCCCGTCGCCGCGCGGATGGCGAGCGGAATCAGGTGAATCTCCGGGTCGTGGTCCTCGCCGATCTCCCCCTCGGGGTCGGCGCCCGCGGCGTTGAAATACCGGAGCGCGATCGCCCGGAGGCCGGTCGCCCGGCCCGCGTGCGCCAGCATCCGTTCCACGGCGAGCTTCGTCTCGCCGTAGGCGTTGATCGGGGCGGTCGGGGCCGACTCGGCAATCGGCACCTCCGCCGGCTCCCCGTACACGGCGCACGTCGACGAGAAGACCATCCGCGTCACGCCGGCCGCCGCCATGGCGTCGAGCAGCCGCAGCGACCCCACCACGTTGTTCTGGTAGTAGCCGAGCGGATCGCGCACCGAGTCGGCGACCGAGAGCCACGCCGCGAAGTGCATCACCGCGTCGATCCCGTGCGTCCGCAGCGCGTGCTCCACCCCCTCGCGGTCGTGGATCGACGCCCGCACCAGCGGCACGTCGTCCGGGACGGCCGCCGCGTGGCCGGCCGACAGGTCGTCGAGCACGACGACCGCGTGGCCCGCCGCGCGGAGGGCCTTCACGGCGTGGCTCCCGATGTAGCCGGCGCCGCCTGTGACGAGGACCCGCGCCACGCTATCGCCCGATCGAGAAGTAGGTGAAGCCGTGAGCGGCCATCTGCTCCGGCTGGTAGATGTTGCGGCCGTCGAAGATGACGGGCGCGCGCATCAGCTTCCGCATCCGCGCGAAGTCCGGCTCCCGGAACTCGTGCCACTCGGTGACGACGGCCAGGGCGTCGGCGCCCTTGAGGGCGTCGTAGTTCTTCGCGCTGTAGGTGATCTTCGACCCGAAGATCCCCTTGGCGATCTTCATCGCCTCCGGGTCGTAGGCCTGCACCTTCGCGCCGCGCTCGAGCAGGCCCCGGATGATCGGGATCGCCGGCGCCTCGCGCATGTCGTCGGTCCGCGGCTTGAAGGCGAGCCCCCACACGGCGACCGTCCGGCCCTTCAGCGTGCCGAAGTGCGCCTCGAGCTTCCGCACGAGGACCTTCTTCTGGAGGTCGTTGACCGCCTCGACCGCCTTCAGGATCTTGAAGTCGTACTTCTTGTCCGCCGAGAAGCGGACGAGCGCCTTCACGTCCTTCGGGAAGCAGCTGCCGCCGTAGCCGACGCCCGGGAACAGGAACGACGGCCCGATGCGCCGGTCGGCCCCCACCGCCTGGCGCACGTGGTCGACGTCGGCGCCGAAGATCTCGCAGATGTTGGCCACCTCGTTCATGAACGAGATCTTGGTCGCGAGCAGCGCGTTCGACGCGTACTTGCTCAGCTCCGCGCTCGCGCAGTCCATCACCATGATCGGCGCGCCCGTCCGCGTGAACGGCTTGTGCAGCGCGACCATCAGGTCGGCCCCGCGCGGGTCCTCCGCGCCGATGACCACGCGGTCCGGCTTCATGAAGTCGTCCACCGCCGCGCCCTGCTTGAGGAACTCGGGGTTGCTCACGACGCTGAACGGATGCGTCGTCTCGCGGCGGACGATCTCGCGCACCTTGATGGCCGTGCCGACCGGCACCGTGCTCTTGTTGACGATGACCCGGTAGCCGTCCATCGCCCGCGCGACGCTGCGCGCCACGTCGAGCACGTGCTGCAGGTCGGCCGAGCCGTCCTCGCCCTGGGGCGTGCCGACGGCGATGAACACGATCTGCGACTGCTTCACCGCCTTGGCCAGCTGCGTCGTGAAGCTCAGGCGGCCTTCCGCCTTGTTCCGCCGGACCAGCTCTTCGAGCCCCGGCTCGAAGATCGGGATCTTGCCGCGCCGCAGCATCCGGATCTTCGCGTCGTCCTTGTCCACGCAGATGACGTCGTTGCCCGTCTCGGCAAAGCCCGCGCCCGCCACGAGCCCGACATACCCCGTGCCCACCACCGCAATCTTCATCGCCAGCGTGCCCTCGACGCGGGGCGGCGCCCCGCAGACCCACCGACGGCCGCGGACCGGACCTCCGGTGCCGAGCCAGCCGAACGGCGCAACCCATCGAGGCTATCACCCACCAGATTGGGCTGTCAACATACTGAACCACAAGGACTTGTTGTTTTGTGGTAGCCTCTTGTCTCCGTGCGGATCCTGCTCGACTACCGCCCCGCGCTCCGGGAACGGACGGGGGTGGGCGAGTACGTGCACGAGCTGGCGCGCGCGCTCGCGGCCACCAGCCCTGCCGGCGACTCGCTGATGCTGTTCACAAGCTCGTGGCGCGATCGCCCGGCCCCCGGCCTCACGGCCGAGCTGGTGGGCGCCCGCATCACCGACTGGCGCGTTCCCGTCTCCATCCTGACGTGGGCGTGGCACCATCTCGGGTGGCCACCGGCCGACGCCCTCGCCGGCGCCGCCGATGTCGCGCACTCCCCGACCCCGCTCCTGCTGCCGGCCCGCCGGGCCGCGCGGGTCGTCACCGTCCACGACCTCGACTTCCTGGACCACCCCGAGCGCGCGACCGGCGAGATGCGCCGCGACTACCCGCGCCTGGCCCGTGACCACGCGCACCGCGCCGACCGGGTCATCGCCGTCTCGGCCTACACGGCGCGGCAGGTGACCGCGCGGCTCGGCGTGCCCCCGGCGAAGATCAGCGTGTGCTCCGCCGGGCCGCCCGCCTGGACCGCCGCGGTCGCCGCCGAGCGCGCCGCGCGCCAGGCGCCCGGCGGCTGCGTGCTGTTCGTCGGGACGCTCGAGCCGCGCAAGAACGTCGGCGGCCTGCTCGACGCCTACGAGGCGCTGGTCGCCCGGCGCCCCGACGCCCCGCCGCTCTGCCTCGCCGGCCGGGCCGGCGCGGCCGCGATGCCCTGGCTGGAACGGGTCGGGCAGCCGCCCTTCAACGGCCGGGTCCGCGTCACCGGATACGTGCTGCCCGACCAGCGCCCGGCGCTGTACCGCGATGCGCGGATGCTCGTCCTGCCGTCGTTCGAGGAAGGCTTCGGCCTGCCCGTCCTCGAGGCCATGGCCTGCGGCGTGCCGGTCGTCGTCAGCGACCGCGGCGCGCTGCCCGAGGTGGCCGGCGCGGCGGCCCGCCCGGTGGACCCGGACGACCACGAGGCCCTGGCCGCCGCCATGGCGGCGCTGCTGGACGACGACGCGGCCGCCGACGCCTCCCGGCGCGGCGCCGCCGAGGCGGCGCGCTACAGCTGGACGACCGCCGCGGCAGCCGCGCGCGAGGCCTACCGCCTGGCCCTCGACGCCCGGGAGGCGCGGTCATGAGGATCGCGGTGGACGCGCGCGAGCTCTGTCACCGGCCGACGGGCGTGGGCCGCTACCTGGGTGAGTTGCTCACCGAGTGGGCGGCCTCGCCCGAGGCCTCGCGCCACGAGTGGGTGCTCTACGCGCACGCGGCGCCCGCGGTGCCCGCGCCGTGGGCCGACCGGGTCCGGGTGGTGCCGGGCGCCGGCGGCACGCGGTGGGAGCAGTGGGACTTCGCCCGCCGGCTGGCGGCCGACCGCCCCGACGTGCTCTTCGCCCCGGCCTACACCGCGCCGCTCACGGCGCCCTGCCCGGTGGCGCTGACGGTCCACGACGTGTCGTTCTACGCCCTGCCGGACGAGTTCCGCTTCCGCGAGGGCGTCCGGCGCCGCGCGGTCACCCGCTGGAGTGCCAGGCGCGCGCGGGTGGTCCTGACCGACTCGGCCTTCTCGCGGCAGGAGATCGTCCGCCGCCTCGGCATCCCGCCGGCGCGGATCCGCGCGGTGCCGCTCGGGCTCAGGCTTACGCCGCCGCCCCCCCAGGCGCCGCCGCGGGAGCCGGTGGTGCTCTACGTCGGCTCGATCCTGCCGCGGCGTCACGTCGACCTGCTCGTGGGAGCCTTCGCGCGCGGCGTGTGGCCCCGCGTGCCGGGCGCCCGGCTCGAGGTGGTCGGCGAGAACCGGCTGCCGCGCCCGGGCGACCTCGACCGCGCGGCACGCGAGGCCGGCGGCGGTCCGGCGCCGGTGGCCTTCCGGTCGTACGTGGACGAGGCCACCCTGGCCGGCCTGTACGCGCGCGCGTCGGTGTTCGCGTTCCTGAGCGCCTACGAGGGCTTCGGCCTCACGCCGCTCGAGGCGATGGCGGCCGGCGTGCCGCCGGTCGTCCTCGACACGCCCGTGGCGCGGGAGGTCTACGGCCCGGCGGCCCGCTACGTCGAGTACGGCCCGGGCAGCGCCGAGGCGGTCGCCGCGGCGCTCGTCGAGCTGCTGACCGACGATGACGCGCGGGCCCGCCTGCTGGCGGCCGCGGGCGAGGTGCTCGGGCGCTACCGCTGGGACATGGCGGCGGCCCGCACGCTCGACGCGATCGAGGAGGCCGCCGGTGGCTGAGGGACCGTCGCTCGCCGTCGTGATCGTGTCCTACAACTGCCGCGAGGAACTGGCCCACTGCCTCGAGTCGGTCGTCGGCCACACCGATCCGTTCCCGTCCACGATCACGGTGGTGGACAACGCGTCGACCGACGGTACCCCGGCCATGGTGCGCGAGCGGTGGCCGCAGGTGCGGGTCATCGAGGCCGGGGGCAACCTGGGCTTCGCGCGCGCGAACAACATCGGCATCCGCGCGACCACCGGCGAGTACGTGCTGCTGCTGAACCCGGACACCATCGTGCCGCCGGGCGCCGTGCCGGCGCTCGTCCGGGGCCTCGCCACCCACCCGGAAGCGGCCGCCGCCGGGCCGCGCATCGTCGACCCGGCCGGGTATCCCGAGATCTCGTTCGGCTGGGCGATCGGTCCGATCGGCGAGCTGCGGCAGAAGATCACCGGCGCGCTCTACGCCCGGCGGGTGCGCGCGGTGGTCCGGTGGATCGACCGCTGGGCGCGCACGGCCGGCCCGCGCGAGTGGGTCAGCGGCGCGTGCATGGCGCTGCGCCGGGCGGATCTCGAGGCCGTGGGCCTGCTCGACGAGCGCTTCTTCATGTACACGGAGGACGTGGACCTCTGCGTGTCGCTCCGCCGGCGGGGCCGCGCGGTCATCTTCGTGCCCCAGGCCGAGATCCTGCACCTGCGCGGCGCCACGGCCCGGCGCTCGCCCGCTGTCGAGCGGCGGCGCCGCCAGAGCCAGGTGGCCTACTACGAGAAGCACCATCCGGCGTGGACGCCGCTCCTGCGGCTCTACCTGCGCCTGACGGGCCGGCCCACCGGCTGAACACGGGCTCCCCACCCCGCCATCCGCCCCCGAAAACGCCGATTTCCATGTACCCTGTTACGCGGATGCGCAGGCGTGACGTGACTGCCAGTCGGGTGTCGGGCGCGGCCGGGTCGCGGGCCGTGGTGGCGGCCGGGCCGCCAGCCGGCCGGGGAGGCCGGGCGCGATGAGGGTCGCCATCGACGCGCGGAAGCTGCGCGACTTCGGGATCGGGACCTACATCCGGAACGTCCTCGTCGAGCTCGCCCGGTTCGACCAGGCGACCGAGTACGTCGTCCTCTGCAAGCCGGCCGACGTCGAGGCGGCGTCCACGCTCGGCCCCAACTTCCGGGCAGTCGCCGAGACGGCGCGGCCGTACTCGCTGGCCGAGCAGGTCCGCATCCCGATCAGCCTGGCCCGGGAACGGGTGCACCTGCTGCACGAGCCGCACTACGTGCTGCCGCCGGCGACGCGGTGCCGGTCGGTGGTCACGATCCACGACTGCATCCACCTGATGTTCCCGCAGTACCTGCCCTTCCGCTCCGCGCACCTGTACGCGCGGGCGTCGATGTGGACGGCGACGCGGCAGGCGGACCGGATCCTCACGGTGTCGGAGGCGTCCAAGCGCGACATCCTGCGCTTCTTCGACGTGCCGCCCGAGAAGATCGAGGTGATCTACAACGCCATCGACCGGCGGTTCCTCGAGCCGCCGGACGAGGAGCGCATGGACCGGATCCGGCAGCGCTACCAGCTCGATCACCCGTTCGTGCTCTACGTCGGCAACATCAAGCCGCACAAGAACGTCGACCGCCTCATCGACGCGTTCAGCCGCGCCCGGGCCGAGGGCCTCGACGAGCTGCAGCTGGTCATCATCGGCGACGAGCTCTCGAAGTACCCGGCGCTCCGGCAGGCCGTGCACCGGCACCGCCTCGGCAAGCACGTCCGCTTCCTGGGCTTCCAGCCCTTCGAGACCCTGGCGGCCTTCTACCGGCTGGCGCGGGTGTTCGTGTTCCCGTCGCTCTACGAGGGCTTCGGCCTCCCGCCCCTCGAGGCCATGGCGTCGGGGGTCCCGGTGGTGACGTCGAACGTCTCGTCGCTGCCCGAGATTGCCGGGGGCGCCGCGCTGCTGGTCGACCCGAACGACCCGGAGGCCATCGCCCGCGCGATCGTGCGCGCGGCGACCGACGAGGCGCTGCGGGCGGACCTCATCGCCCGGGGCCTCGCGCGGGCGCGGGACTTCTCGTGGGAGACCGCGGCCCGCCAGGTGCACGCGATCTATCGCCAGGTGCACGAGCGGTGAAGGTCGCGCTCATCCACGACTGGCTGACCGGGATGCGCGGCGGCGAGAAGGCCCTCGAGGCCATCTGCGAGCTGTTCCCCGACGCCGACCTGTTCACCCTGCTGCACGTGCCGGAGTCGACCTCGGCGTTCATCGAGCGGCGCCAGGTCTACACGTCGCCGATCCAGTGGCTGCCCTTCGCGGGCCGCCTCTACCGCCAGTACCTGCCCCTCTTCCCGGCCGCGATCGAGCAGTTCGACCTCGACGGGTACGACCTCGTCGTGAGCACGAGCCACTGCGCGGCCAAGTCGGTGGTGGTGACGGGGCGGGCGCGGCACCTCTGCTACTGCCTCACCCCGATGCGCTACGCGTGGGATCAGTACGACGCGTACTTCGGTCCCGACCGGGTGGGGGCGCTGCCGAGCCGGCTCCTGCGGCCGGTCCTGGCGGGCATGGCGAGGTGGGACCGCGCGACGGCGGGGCGCGTGCACCGCTATCTCTCGATTTCGCAATATGTTGCGCGGAGGATCGCGCTCTACTATAATCGACGATCGACCATCGTGTTTCCGCCTGTCGAGACCTCGTTCTACGAGCCGCCGCGGAGTCCGGACCAGGCGGGCGCCGCCGGGCCCGGCCCGTCGTTTCTCGTCGTGTCCGCCCTGGTGCCCTACAAACGCGTGGACCTTGCCATCGCCGCGGCCCGCCGGGCCGGCGTCCCGCTGACCATCGTCGGCGATGGACCGGAGCGCGAGCGCCTCGAGGCGATGGCCGGCGGCTCGGCGACCTTCCTCGGCTGGATCGAGAACCACGAAATCCGCGACCTCTACCGCAGCACGATCGCCACGCTGCTCCCCGGCGAAGAGGACTTCGGCATCGTCCCCGTCGAGGCGCAGGCCTGCGGGCGCCCGGTCGTCGCCCTCGGCCGCGGCGGCGCCCTCGACACGGTGACCGACGGCGAGACGGGCGTCCTCGTGGACGAGCCGACCGAGGCGGCGTTCGCCGAGGGGCTGCGGCGGGCCGCGACCACCCCCTGGGACAGCGGCCGCATCCGGGCGCACGCGGAGCGGTTCAGCCGCGAGCGCTTCCGCCGCGAGATGCTGACGGTGGTCGAGGACACGCTCGCCGCCCCCGTGGAGCACCGATGGTAAGGCGCCACAACCGCCTGCTCGTGCTCTTCCACGTCTGCACGGACGCCGTGCTGGGGATGGCGGCGTTCCTGCTCGCGTACCTCATCCGGTTCGACGCCGGCCTCATCCCGGCGCCCAAGGGCCAGCCGCCCTTCGGGCAGTACCTGGACGTCCTGCCGTTCATCGCGGTCATCGTGCCGCTGGCGTTCCACCTGCAGGGGCTCTACCGGCTCCGCCGCGGGCGGTCGCGGATCGACGACTTCTTCAACGTCCTGGTCGGCAGCATCATCGCTGTGGTGCTGGGCGTGGTGGGCACGCTGTACTTCCAGGCCTACTACGTGCCGGACGAGCTGAAGGACCGCGGCGCCTACGAGGTCTCGCAGGCGGTCTGGGGCCTGTTCCTGGTCCTCAACATCGTGCTGGCCTACGCCTCGCGCAAGTACGTGCGCGAGGCCCTCGAGCGCCGCTGGAGCGCCGGCGTCGGCCTGCGGCGCATCCTGATCGCGGGCGCGGGCGAGCTGGGCCGCATGGTGGCCGACAAGATCCTGGAGCACCGGGAGCTCGGCTACCAGATCGTCGGCTTCGTCGACGACAAGGCCGGCGGCGACCGGCTCGGCTACCGGGGGCTGCCCCTGCTCGGCCGGCTCGCGGAGGCCGCCGAGATCGTGACGCGCGAGAAGGTGGACCACCTGTACGTCGCGCTGCCGCTCGAGGAGCACATGAAGCTGCTCGACCTGGTCGAGTCGACCAGCCGCGAGGGCGTGGACGTCAAGGTGGTGCCGGACCTCCTGCAGTTCATCGCGCTCCGGGCCAGGCTCGAGGACCTCGACGGCGTCCCGGTCATCAACCTGAACGACGTCCCCCTCCAGGGCTTCAACGCGTTCGTGAAGCGCGCCATCGACATCGCCATCTCCGCCGCGGCGCTGGCCGTGGTGATCGTGCCGGGGCTGATCATCGCGTGGCGCATCAAGCGCGAGTCGCCCGGGCCGGTCTTCTACGAGCAGGAGCGGATGGGGCTCGACGGCAAGCAGTTCGTCGTCTACAAGTTCCGCACGATGCCGGTCGACGCCGAGTCGCAGACCGGGCCGGTGTGGGGCGACTGGGACGACCCGCGCGCGACGAGCATCGGCCGGTGGCTCCGCCAGCACGACGTCGACGAGTGGCCGCAGTTCTGGAACGTCCTCAAGGGCGAGATGTCCATCGTCGGCCCGCGCCCGGAGCGCCCGTTCTTCGTCGAGCAGTTCAAGCACCGCATCCCGCAGTACATGCTGCGGCACAAGGTGAAGGCCGGCATCACCGGCTGGGCGCAGGTGAACGGGTGGCGCGGCAACACCTCGCTCGAGAAACGCATCGAGTACGACCTGTACTACATCGAGAACTGGTCGGTGTCGCTCGACCTCAAGATCATGTGGCTCACGCTCGTGCGCGGGCTGTTCGTGAGGCAGGTGTGAAGAGCCAGGGTGCCACGGGTGCCAACGGTGCCAAAGGTGCCAGGGGTGCCAGGGGTGCGCCGTCAGGGTGCGCTGGCAGGCTCGCGCGCCGGGGGCTCTCCTGGCCTGGTTGCCATCCGTGCCATCTGTGCCATCTGTGGCCCTCTTTGAGAAATCGGTGAAATCCGTGCCTAGGGAACGAGTGGTCATCACCGGCGCTGCCGGCTTCATCGGGTCGCATCTGGCCGAGGCGCTGCTCGACATGGGCTACGCCGTCGTCGGCATCGACAACCTGCTGACCGGCGACATCGCCAACATCGCGCACCTCCGCAACCGCGACTTCGAGTTCATCAAGCACGACGTCACCAACTACATCTACCTGGACGGCCCGGTGCGCTACGTGCTGCACTGGGCGAGTCCGGCGAGCCCGATCGACTACCTCGAGCTGCCCATCCCCACCCTCAAGGTGGGCGCGCTCGGCACGCACAAGGCGCTCGGGCTCGCCAAGGCCAAGGGCGCCACCTTCGTCATCGCCTCCACCTCCGAGGTGTACGGCGACCCCCTCGAGCATCCGCAGAAGGAGACGTACTGGGGCAACGTCAACCCGGTCGGGCCGCGCGGCGTGTACGACGAGGCCAAGCGCTTCGCGGAGGCGATGACCGTCGCCTACCACCGCTTCCACGGGCTCGACACCAAGATCGTCCGCATCTTCAACACCTACGGCCCCCGCATGCGCCTGCGCGACGGCCGCGCGGTCCCCGCCTTCATGGCGGCCGCGCTCCGGAACGAGGACCTTGAGGTGTTCGGCGACGGCAGCCAGACCCGGAGCTTCTGCTACATCAGCGACCTGGTCCGCGGCATCATCGCCCTGATGCGCTCCGGCGAGAACGACCCGGTGAACATCGGCAACCCGCACGAGATGTCCGTGCTGGAGATGGCCGAGACGATCATCCGGCTCACCGGCTCGAAGAGCCGGATCGTCCACAAGCCCCTGCCGACCGACGACCCCAAGGTCCGCCAGCCGGACATCACCCGGGCCCGGACCCTCCTCGGCTGGGAGCCGACGGTGGGCCTCGAGGAAGGCCTCGGCCACACGATCGAGTACTTCAGGGCCAAGCTGGCGGCCGGCTAGCCGGCGGGCGGGACCCGGGCGTCAGGCGCCGGGGTCGGCCGGCGGGGCGTGCTGGTTGATGATGCGCGCGACGCGCCAGACGTAGTCGATCCCCGAGACCAGCGTGATCGCCGCCGACGCCCAGATGAACGCGTCGACGACGACCGACGGCCGGCCCAGGTAGTTGTAGTACATCACCACGACGCACGTGAAGATGAAGAGCGCCGTCGCGGCCTTCCCGAGCTGCGACGGCCGGAACGTCCGCGGCCCCACCGCCAGGTTCACGATGGCCACCGTGAGGACGATGCCGACGTCGCGGCTGATGACGAGGACCGTGAGCCAGATCGGGATGCGGTTGACGAGCCCGATGTCGGGCAGCGTCAGCACGATGAAGGTGGTCACGAGCAGCAGCTTGTCGGCCGCCGGGTCCAGCCACTGCCCGAGCGTCGTCTTCTGCCCCTCCAGCCGCGCGAAGAACCCGTCGAGCGCGTCGGTCAGGCCGGCGGTCATGAACGTCAGCAGCGCCCAGCCGAACCGCCCGTACACGACCAGGATCACGAACGCCGGGATGAGGAGCATCCGGAGCAGCGTGAGCTGGTTCGCGACAGTGAAGATCGGCGGGGTCATGGGCGTGCCAGCTCCTCCAGCCGCCCGACCACCGCGAGCGCCTCGGCGCCGCTGACCGGGCGCAGCAGGCCGAACGTCCCGCCGTCGCCGAGGGTCATCGCGCCGGACGCCACCGCCTGCGACACCGCGGGGTAACTGAGGTGGCCCGGTGGCACGTCGGCAATCTGCAGGCGCGCGCCGCGCCAGCGCTCCGCGCGCGCGGGGTGGCGGGTCGCGATGAGCGCCAGCGCCCGCGACACGATCTCGGCCAGGTCGCCGTGCCGGACCGCCCCCTGGGGCTGGAACTGGTAGTTCGGGAGCGAGCGCATCACGCCGGCGCGCACCGCCGCCAGGATCCACGCCTGCGCCCAGTGCCCGCGGATGTCCGTGATGACGACCTGGCGCGCGGGCACCGACGCCAGCAGCGCCTCGAGCCGGACGCCAATCAGCGCCGCGAGCTGCCCGCGCGTGATGGCCGGCGCCGACTCGATCGCGCGGTACTCGGCGGGCAGCCGCGCCAGTTCCGCCGCGGCGCGCGCGCGCGCGAGCGCCTCGTCGCTCACCGCCGCCTCGTCGAGGGCCCGCGCCTGCTCGTACGCCGTGACGGCGCCGGCCGCGTCGCCCTGCTCCTCGAGCACCGCGCCGAGCCCGGCGAACGCCGCGGCGTCCATCGGGTCGAGCGCGACCGCGCGGCGGTAGTGCCCGAGCGCCGCCTCGCGGTCGCCCGCCTGCCGCTCGACGCCGGCCAGCTCCCGGTAGAGGAACGCCGACTCCGGCGACCCGGCCAGCGCGCGCTCGTAGGCGGCGCGGGCCTCGTCCAGGCGGCCGGCCTGCCGGGCCGCCTGCGCCCGCGCGAGGTTCTCCTGGGTCGCGCGGAACCGCAGCACCTCCACCCGGCTCTTCACCTCGGCCAGCGACGGGTCGGCGGCGAGCGCCGCCTCGAAGCTCGCCAGCGCGTCGTCGTCACGCCCGAGCTCGAGCAGCGCACGCCCCCGGCCGACGAGCGCCGGCACGTAGGCCGGCGTCGCGGCCAGCGCCCGCTCGAAGCGCCCGGCGGCCCCTTCCGGGTCACGGCTCGCCAGCGCCACCCAGCCCAGCCCGGCCTCGGCCGGCGCAAAGGCCGCCTGGCGGCTGAGCGCGGCCTGGAACTCGCGGTCGGCGTTGCGGAAGTTGCGCAGTTGCAGGTAGCGCCAGCCGACCTCGATGCGCGAGGCCAGCTCCACGTCCGTGCCGTCCGGCACGCTCGGGTACAGGAACTCAGGGAATGCGGGCGCGGTCGGCACCGGCGGTATCGTGCGCGTGGCGCAGGCGCCCAGCACCACCGCGAGCGCGGCCATCACCGCGGCCAGCCCGCGCCTCGCGCCCCGGCCGCTCACCGGCCCCCTGCCCGTCCCGATCCGGCTCCCCGCCTCACCCACGCGCCCCTCCCGTGCGCCGCGCCACCGGCGCGGCATCCCGTAACCGTCCCACGAGCCGTCGCGGCAGCTCGGCCTCGAGCACCACCCGGTCGCCCATCGATGCGTGCGTGACCACGCGGCCGTGCCGGTAGACCCACGCCAGCCGCGCGCCGTCGTCCGGCCGCGACAGGTCGAGCTCGACGCGCACGAGCTGCTGGTCGAGCGACAGCCGCGCGGTCACCGTCTCGATCAGGGTGTCACAACCCTCCCCGGTCGCCGCCGAGATCAGCGCCGCTCCCGGGTCCGCCTCCTGGATCCGGCGCCGTTCATCCGGCGAGATCATGTCGCACTTGTTGAACACCTCGATGCGGGGCACCTCGGTGGCGCCCACCTCCGCCAGCACCCGCGTGACGGCCGCGACGTGCCGCTCCCGCTCCGGGTTGGCGGCGTCGATCACGTGGAGCACCAGGTCCGCCGCGGCCGTCTCCTCGAGCGTCGCGCGGAACGCCGCCACCAGCGCGTGCGGCAGCCGGTCGATGAAGCCGACCGTGTCCGACACCAGCAGCTCGCGCCGGTCCGGCAGGCGCACGCGGCGCACCAGCGGGTCGAGCGTCACGAACAGCGCGTCCGAGGCCACGGCGTCCGACGCCGTCAACCGGTTGAAGAGCGTCGTCTTCCCGGCGTTGGTGTACCCGACGAGCGCGACGGTCGGCACGGCCGCCTTCTGGCGGCGGTCCCGGAGCTCGGTCCGGCGGCGGCGCACCTCGTTGATCTCGCCCTGGATCGTGTGGATACGGACGCGAATCTTGCGGCGGTCGGTCTCGAGCTTCGTCTCGCCCGGCCCGCGGGTGCCGATGCCGCCCCCGAGCCGTGACAGCTCGCCCCCGGCGCCCACCAGGCGGGGCAACAGGTACTTGAGCTGCGCGAGTTCGACCTGCAGCTTCCCCTCGCGCGTCCGCGCGCGCCGCGCGAAGATGTCGAGGATGAGCTGCGTGCGGTCGATGACGCGGCACGACAGGCGCCTGGTGAGCTCCCTGAGCTGCGCCGGCGACAGCTCGTTGTCGAACACCACGACGTCCACGCCCGCCTCGGCGGCGGCCTCGGCGAGCAGCGCGACCTTGCCGCTCCCGAGGAACGTCGCGGGATCGGGCTTGGGCCGCTCCTGGAGCACCCGGAGGACGACGTGCGCGCCAGCCGCGTCGGCCAGCCCGGCGAGTTCCTCGAGCGAGTGCTCCTCGTCGACCCTGCGGGCCGAAGCCGTGATGAGGCCGACGAGCGCGGCCCGCTCGACGGGAACGGGACGCCGATCAGTCATGGAAGGAAGTGGATTGCCTACGCGGCATTCTAGCATCCGGACGCACGGCGCCCGTCACGGCGCGTCGCGCGCCGGCCGGCGCGACACGACCGCCGCCAGCGCCAGCAGCAGCACGACGTCGAGCACGAAGACGACCCGCAGGCTCGCGGCGCCCACGAAGCCGGCCAGCACCGGGCTCACGGCGAGGCCCACGAGCGAGGCGGTGGTCATGAAGCCGAAGCCCGTCGCGTGGGCGTCGGCGGGCAGCAGGGCGCCGGCCGCCGCGTACGCGGCGGTCATCCCGACGCCGATCGTGACGCCGCTGGCGGCAATCGCCGCGCCCACCACCCACACCGGCGGCGCCAGCGCGACCACCGCCATGGCCGCGCTGCCGGCCACCGCCGCGGCGGCGATCACCGTGCGCGCCGCGTGGACGCGCAGCAGGCGTCCCGCCAGGTGGTGCCCGAAGGCCGCCGCGATCGCCCCGAGCGAGAACAGCAGGCCCGCCACCGTCGCCACGCGCCCCACGGGGACCCCCAGTTCCGCGACATAGAGCGGCAGCACGGGCGCGAAGCTGCGGTCCACGACCTGCAGCGCGAGGATGACGGCGAGCAGCAGCACGAAGCCCGGGGCCCGGACCAGCTCGACGAAGACGGCGCGCGTGCCGCGGCCCGCGGCCGCCGCGCGGCCCCGCGCCCGCGGCTCCCGGTAGAGGAACCAGACGATCGCGACCGCCAGCAGGTAGAACGCCGACGCCGCCAGGAAGGCCCGCCGGATCCCGAGCACCGGCGCGAGGAGCCCGCCGAGCACCGGGCCGATCGCCGGCCCGAAGCGCTGGCCCGTCTGGACGAAGCCGATGGCCCACGGCATCCGGTCGCGCGGCACCGACTCGGCGGCCATCGAGACCGTCAGGGCGCCGTAGCCGGCGAAGAGCCCCAGCAGCGCCCGCAGCGCGAAGAGCTGCCACGGCGCGGTGACGAAGGCCATGGCCGCCTTCGTCAGGACGAAGGCGCCCAGGGATCGGATGACGAGCAGCTTGCTGCCGTACCGGTCGCCCACCCGCCCCCAGAGCGGGGCGCTGACCGCGGTGACCGCGGGGGTCGCGCCCAGCGTCAGCCCGGTCCACATCGCGATCTGCCCGACGTCGGTGACCCCGAGCTGGCTGATGTAGAGCGGCAGGAACGGCATCACGAGCGTGAAGCCGGTGAACCCGATGCAGCTGGTCGCCGCGCAGACGACCACGTTGCGACGCGCCTGCTGCTCGGTGAGGGTGGTGGTGGGAGTGCTCACGCCGTGAGTCGGAGCGCGGAGGGCCCGCGAGGAACCCGGCGGCCCGGCGGGACGCGAACAAGCGCCCCGCCCGGCCGGCCTAGAACCGGATCTTCACCCCGGGGCCCGGGTACACCTGGATGCTGTCGATGAACCGGATGCGGTGGGGGTTGGTCTGCATCACGATCGAGCTCGTGCGGATGCCGTCGCCGAAGAAGCGGCAGCCCTTGAGGAGGGTCCCGTCGGTCACGCCCGTCGCCGCGAACACCAGGCTCTTGCCCGACGCGAGGTCCTCCGACCGGTAGACCTTGCGCAGGTCGGTGATGCCCATCGCCCGGCAGCGCTCCTCGTCCTCCGGCTTCGTGATGACGAGCCGCGCGAAGATCTCGCCGTTCAGGCAGCGCATCGCCGCCGCCGTCAGCACGCCCTCCGGGGCGCCCCCGACCCCCATCACCGCGTGGACCCCGCTGCCGGCCACGGCCGCCGCGATCGCCGCCGACAGGTCGCCGTCGCCTATCAGCCGGATCCGCGCGCCCGTCGCGCGGATGTCCTGGATCAGCTTCTCGTGCCGCGGGCGATCCAGCACGACGACGCTCAGCTCGTCCACCTGCCGCCCGAGGCTGCGCGCCACGGCCCGCAGGTTCTCGCGGACCGGCGCGTCGAAGTCGACGAGGTGCTTCGAGGTCGGCCCGACCACGAGCTTGTCCATGTAGATGTCGGGCGCGTGCAGCAGGCCGCCCTTCTCGGACGCGGCGAGCACGGCAATCGCGTTCGGCGCGCCGGTCGCGCAGAGGTTGGTCCCCTCGAGCGGGTCCACCGCGATGTCCACCTCGTCGAAGGAACGCTCCTTGCGGTGGATCGCCATGCCGACCTTCTCGCCGATGTACAGCATCGGCGCCTCGTCGCGCTCGCCCTCGCCGATGACGATGGTGCCGTCGATCGGGACCGTGTCGAGCTCCTTGCGCATCGCCTCGACCGCGGCCTGATCCGAGACGTGCCGCTCGCCCTGGCCCATGGTGTGCGCGCAGGCGATCGCCGCCTGCTCCACCACGCGCAGGAACTCCAGCGAGAGATCCGATTCCATCGTCTTCTGTCCCTGAGTCTTCGCCATGCGGGTCCCGTCTGGTGGCAGATCTGCTGCTGGGCGCGGCCCGCGTCGTCAGCCGGCCGGGCATTGCCGGCCGTGCACGGTGACGTCGACCGCGCGGTTCCGGTAAGTAAAAGTGAATGAAGGCGATAGCCTGGTGCCGGGGACGAAAACAGCGAATGGTAGCACGAAAGCTTCAGCGCCGCAGCAGCTCCACGGGGGCCCCGCGGCCGGTGCCGAGCGCCTCGCTCGCCCGCCCGGTGTTCACCGCCACCTCGAGGTGATCGGAGCTGCCGACGAGCGCGCAGAGCTCCCCCGCCGGCGCCTCGGCATACGCGTTCACCACCCGGGGGACCTCGTGGCCCGCCACCGTCAGCGAGAGCCCGCCGTCCGCGGCGAAGCGCTCGAAGGTCGCGCGGTCCACGTTGGTGATCAGGTTCCCGAAGCCGTCCACGCGGACGACCTCGCCCGTCACCCGGTTCCCGGTCGCGACCGCCTCCGGCAGCGCGACCGTCACCGGGTCGCTCACCCGGCGGCCGAGGCGCGTCAGGCCGATGCCCGCCGCGAGGTGCCCGGCGGCCGGCGCGAAGCGGTCGCGCCCCTCGAACGTCCGGCTCACGCTGGCGCGCGCGTACTTCCGCTCGCTGAGCTCGACCACCAGCTTCGGCGGCGTCTCGCGGAACACCGCGGAGAGCACGCCGTTGTCCGGCGCCACGAAGCGATAGTCTCCCGCTTCCGCCGCCAGCCCGCGGCGGGCCGAGCCGACGCCCGGGTCCACGACGACCAGGAAGATCGTGCCGGCCGGGAAGTACTTGTAGCAGGCGGCGAGTTCGAGCGCGCCCGCGGGCACGTCATGCGGCGGCACGTCGTGGCTGATGTCGACGAGCGTGGCCTCGGGACAGACCCCGAGCACCACGCCCTTCATGGTGCCGGCGTAGTGGTCGCGGAGGCCGAAATCGGACAGGAGGGCAACGATCGGGCGGGCCATGGGCCATGGTAACAGGCCCGGCCACCCGCGCGCCGCGAGGCCTACTCCGCCTTGCGGAACAGCATCTCGCGGACGTTGTTCTTCATCAGGAAGGAGTCCGACACGCTGAGGCCGTCGAAGAGCTTGGTGACGTCCCGGATGAGCAGGCTGCGCTGGCGGGGCCGCGAGGCGGGATACGGCCGGTGCCGCAGCGTCTGCTCGTCCACCACCACGTACTTCGTGTAGGACTGGTCGCCGGAATCCGTGGTGCTGAAGAGCCCCATGAGGACGCCTCCGGGCCGCAGCAGCCGCACGAGCGCGGTCGACAGCGCCTGGGCGGCGGGACGCTCGAGGTAGTCGAGCACGTCCCAGCAGAGCACGCCGTCGACCTGCTCGGCGTCCTCGGGAAACCGCGCCGCGAGCGCCTCGGGCAGGGCCTCGAGCGTGCCGGCCTTCAGGTGCCGCTCGACCTCGCTGGCGATGTCCTCGACGCGGATCTTGCAGCCGAGCTGCTCGCCGAAGAACGCGACGTTGCTGCCGACGACGGGGCCGAGGTCGATGAGCGCGGGACGGTCGCAGCTCTGGAGGACCTTGAGGAACTTGGCGAGCGCCTTGGTGGGATGGGTCGGGTCGTCCTCCGGCGACGGGGCCGCCGTCCGGGTCGGCTCGGGCTCGGGCGAGCGCCGGCCGCCGAGGAACGAGAAGAAATCGCTCAGGGAGCGGGAAACGCCGGACATGCGGTTCGTGTCACGCGGCGGGCCGGGCCGGCCCGCCGCGTGCCTGGAACTCCCGGGGCTGGACTACGCCCCGACCTTCTGGCCCTGCGCGGGCTGCTGCCCGGGTGCGCCACCCGGCTTCTGCTGCTGCGCCGGCGTGGCGCCGGCGGCCGGCGCCTGGGCCTTCTGGCCGCTGCGCTGCATGTCGACGCTGCCGCGGAAGAGCGCGCCCTCGGCAATGGCCACGCGCGGTGACGCGATGTCGCCGTCGACCGAGCCGTTGTCGCGGATGTCGACCTTCTCCGACGCGCTCACGTTGCCGATGACCTCGCCGAGGACGACCACCGCCTTGGCGAACACCTCCGCCTTGATCTTGCCGTTCGGACCGATGGTGAGCACGTTGTCGCGGAGCTCGATGCGCCCCTCGACGTGGCCTTCGATCGTCAGATCCTCGCTGCCGCTCAGCTCGCCCTTGATGACAACCGACTTGCCAATGTTCACCTTGTCGCTCCCAATCTGCTGGGCATCGCCCCTGGCCTGACCGGCAGGTGCCTGCGCGGCCGCAGCCGCTGGCGCCTGCGGCGCGCCCGCCGGTTTGACCGACTCGTCACGCTTCCACATCGCTTGAATCCTCCCCCTCCGCAGGAAAACCGCTGAGGGTGCCGTTAAGAAACCCGGGGAAGTAGGGCTTCGCGCCTGAAGCGAGGCCAGTATATGGACGCGGGGCGACGGTTGTCTAGTCCTTTTATTGCTGTAGGTTAGGGGCAGTGCTACGATCAGGGACGGACGATCCTGTGACCCGCATCTACCTCGACCATAACGCCACCACCCCCGTCGCCCCGGACGCCCTCGCCCGCATGGCCGAGGTGCTCGGACGGGTCTGGGGCAACGCCTCGAGCGTCCACCACTTCGGCCAGCAGGCCAAGGCGGTGCTCGACGACGCGCGGGCCGAGGTCGCGGCGCTGCTGCACGCCGAGCCCGCGGAGATCGTCTTCACCGGCGGCGGCACCGAAGGCGACAACCTCGCCATCCGCGGTGCCGCCGAGGCCCTCGAGCCGGCCGGCCGCCGCCACCTCGTCGCGTCGGCGATCGAGCACGAGGCCGTGCTGAACACGCTCCGCGCGCTCGCCCGCCGCGGCTGGCGCGTCACGCTCGTGCCGGTCGACGACTCCGGCCTCGTGTCGCCCGGCGCGGTCGCCGAGGCGATCACCGACGACACGGCCCTCGTGTCCGTCATGCACGCCAACAACGAGATCGGCACCATCCAGCCGATCGCCGAGATCGCGGCGATCGCCCGCGCCCGCGGCGCCCTCGTGCACACCGACGCGGTGCAGTCGGCCGGCAAGATTCCCGTCGACGTCCGCGCGCTCGGCGTCGACCTCCTGTCCATCTCCGCGCACAAGTTCTACGGGCCGAAGGGCGTGGGCGCCCTGTGGGTCCGCCGCGGCGTCCGGCTCGTGCCCTACCTCACCGGCGGCCGGCAGGAGCGCAACCGCCGCGCGGGCACCGAGAACGTCCCGGCGATCGCCGGTCTCGGCGCGGCCGCGGCGCTCGCGCGCGAGAAGATGGCCGGCGAGGCGTCGCGCCAGGCGGCGCTCCGCGACCGGCTCGAGGCCGGCCTCCTCGCCCGCGTCCCCGGCGCGACGCGGAACGGCGCCGCGCACCCGCGGGTGCCCAACACGGCGAACCTCAGCTTCGACCGCGTCGAGTCCGAGTCGCTCCTCATCGGCCTCGACCTCGAGGGGATCGCCGTGTCGTCCGGCTCCGCGTGCTCGTCGGGCACGCTCGAGCCCTCCCACGTCCTGAAGGCGATGGGCCTGCCCCACGCCCGGACGCTCGGCTCGCTGCGCTTCAGCCTCGGCACCGGCACGACCGAGGCCGAGATCGACCGGGTCGTCGACGTCATGCCCCGGCTCGTGGAGAAGCTGCGGAGCCTGGCGACCGCTGGCGGCCGCCGGTGACCGCATGCGCGTAGTCGTCGCGATGTCCGGCGGCGTCGACTCGTCGGTCGCCGCGGCCCTGCTCGCCGAGCAGGGCCACGAGGTGATTGGCGTGTCGATGCAGCTCTACGACCAGTCGCCCGCGGACGACGACGGCGCCGCCCGCTTCGGGTCCTGCTGCACGATCGACGACCTCCACGACGCGCGGCGCGTCGCGGGCCAGATCGGCATCCCCCACTACATCCTCGACTTCGAGTCGCCGTTCCACCAGCACGTCGTCCGCAACTTCGTCGACGAGTACGTCAACGGCCGCACGCCCATCCCGTGCGCGCACTGCAACAGCGAGGTGAAGTTCCAGACGCTGCTGCAGCGCGCCGAGGGATTCGGCGCGGCGTGCCTCGCGACCGGCCACTACGCGCGCGTCACGCGCGAGGCCGGCGGGCGGGTCGCCCTGCGCCGCGGGGCCGACCCCGCCAAGGACCAGTCCTACTTCCTCTTCTCGCTCACCCAGGCGCAGCTCGAGCGCGCCGCCTTCCCCGTCGGCGCCCTCGACAAGGACGCCGTGCGGGCCGAGGCCCGCCGCCTGGGCCTCGCCGTCGCCGGCAAGCCCGACAGCCAGGAAATCTGCTTCGTGCCCGACGGCGACTACGCCGCCTTCGTGGAGGCCCAGGCCGGCGTCAGGCCCGCGCCCGGCGTCGTCCTGGATCGCGCGGGCGCCGTGCTGGGCACGCACGGCGGCGTCCACCGCTTCACCGTCGGCCAGCGCAAGGGCCTGGGACTCTCGTCGACGGTGCCGCTCTACGTCCTCGAGGTGCGGCCGGAGGACCAGGCGGTCGTGGTCGGCCCGCGGGACGCCCTCGACCGCGACACGCTGACCGCGTCCGGCGTCAACTGGATTGCCGGCGCGCCCGCCGCCGGCTGGCGGCCGGTCACCGCGCAGGTCCGCCACCGCCACCGCGCTGCGCCGGCACGGGTCCGCGCCCTCGCCCCCTCGCGCGCCGAGCTGGTGTTCGACGTGCCACAGACCGCCATCAGCCCCGGACAGGCGGTCGTCTTCTACGACGGCGACGAGGTCGTGGGGGGGGGGTGGATCGAGTGATCCTTGAGTAATCAAGAATCAAGAATTAAGAAACAAGAAACAAGAAACCAGAAACAAGAGTTGGGAATTCAGGCTCACGAACGGCGGGGCTGGACGGGACGGGCGCCCGCTGCGGTGGCAGGGGCGCCCGTTGTCGTTCCGGGAGGCGCGGGGCCTCAGGCGTGGGTCGCGGCGGGGTGCGAGTCGTGCGCGGTGCCCGCGAGGAAGCGCTCCGCGTCGATGGCGGCCATGCACCCGGAGCCGGCGGCGGTGACCGCCTGGCGGTACACGTGGTCCTGGACGTCGCCGGCGGCGAAGACGCCGGGCAGGCTGGTCCGCGAGCCATCGTGGGTCTTGATGTAGCCGCTCTCGTCGAGCGCGAGCTTGCCCTCGAAGAGGCGCGTGTTCGGCACGTGGCCGATGGCGATGAAGACGCCGTCCACGGGCAGCTCGCTCTGGTCGCCCGTGATCCGGTTCTTCAGCACGAGGCTCGTGACCGCCCCGGCGTCGGGGTCCTTGATGTCCACCACCTCGGTGTTCCAGATGAACGAGACGTTGGGCATGGCCATCGCCTTGTCCTGCATCACCTTCGAGGCGCGCAGCTCGTCGCGGCGATGGATCACCGTGACGTGCGTGGCGAGCTTCGCGAGGTAGATCGCCTCCTCCATCGCGGTGTCCCCGCCGCCGACGACGGCGATCGGGCGTCCCTTGAAGAAGTAGCCGTCGCACGTCGCGCAGGTCGACACGCCGCGCCCCGACAGGGTCTTGTCCACGCCGAGGTCGAGCCACTTGGCCGACGCCCCGGTCGCGACGATGAGCGCCTGCGCGGTGTAGCGCGCCTTGCCGACGGTCAGCACGAATGGCCGCTGGCCGAGCTCGACGTGGCTGACGTCGCCCTGGATGATCTCCGCGCCGAAGCGCTCCGCCTGCGCCCGCAGCTCCGCCATCAGGTCGGGGCCCATGATGCCGTCGCGGTACCCCGGCCAGTTCTCGACCATGGTCGTCAGCATGAGCTGCCCGCCGGCCTCGACGCCCTCGATGACCAGGGGCGAGAGGTTGGCGCGCGCGGCGTAGAGCGCGGCGGTCAGGCCCGCGGGGCCCGACCCGATGATGATGACCTGACGTTCGGTGTCCATGGATCTCCGCCCGTGTGACAGGGTCGCGGCGGCGGCGCGGCGCCGCCGCCGGTTACGAGAGGTGCTTGTCGAGCATCTGCGCGAGGTCGTCCTTCGCGGCGAGCCCCACGATCGTCTCCTTGACCTCGCCGTCCTTGAACAGGAGCAGCGTCGGGATGCCCCGGATCATGAACTGGCTCGGCGTCGCGGGGTTCTCGTCGATGTTCACCTTCGCCACCGTCACGCGGCCCTCGTACTCGGTCGCGAGCTGGTCGACGGTCGGGGCGAGGCGGCGGCACGGCGCGCACCACTCGGCCCAGAAGTCCACGAGGACGACGCCGTTCTTCACGGAGTCGCCGAAATCGGCGTCGGTCAGGATCTTGATGTTGTCAGCAGCCATGAATGCCCTCGAACCGGTTGGATGCCGGCGCCCGCCGGCGGTTTCAGCCCTTCGCCGGGCGTTGCCGCCGGAGGCCGATCACTCTTTTATACACTGTGACGTACTCGGCCGCCGAGCGGTCCCACGAGAAATCCTTCGACATCCCGTTCCGCTGCAGCCGGGCCCGCGCCTTCGGGTTCCCCCAGGCCGCGAGCGCCCGTCCCAGGGCGTCGACGAGTGCCTCCGGATGGTACTCGCTGAACAGGAAGCCCGTGCCCTGCCCGTTCCGCGGGTTGTACGGCCGGACCGAGTCCACGAGGCCCCCGACCGCCCGGACGACCGGGACGGTCCCGTAGCGCAGGCTGTACATCTGGTTCAGCCCGCACGGCTCGTAGCGTGACGGCATCAGGAACAGGTCGGCGCCGCCCTCCACGAGGTGCGCGCGCGCCTCGTCGAAGCCGATGAACACGCCGACCCGATCCGGGCGGTGCCCCGCCATCCGCCGCCACAGCGCCTCGTAGCGCGGCTCCCCGGCCCCCACGACCACGTAGGTCGCGTCGAAGTCCAGCAGGCGCCCGGCCGCGGCCTCCACGAGGTCGAACCCCTTCTGCTCGACCAGGCGGGAGACGACCCCGACGATCGGCCGCGCCATCGCCGCCTCGTCCGCCGGCAGGCCGAACCGCTCGAGGAGCGCCCGCTTCGCCGCCGCCTTCCCGGAGAGATCCTCCGCGTCGTACGGCGCCGGCAGGTGTGGATCCGCCGCCGGATCCCAGACCCGGGTGTCGATGCCGTTCAGGATGCCCACGAGCGCCTCGGCCCTCGCGCGCATCACGCCGTCGAAGCCGTAGCCATACTCCGGCCGCTGCACCTCGAGCGCGTAGGTCGGGCTCACGGTCGTGACCATGTCGGCCATGTTGACGCCGGCCTTGAGCAGGCTCAGCCGGTCCCAGAACTCGAAGCCGTCCGCGGCGCGGAAGCCGGACCAGTCGAGGCCCAGCCGCGGCACCCACTCCTTGTCGACGACGCCCTGGTAGGCGATGTTGTGCACCGTGAACACCGTCGGCAGGCCGGCGAGCGGCGCGTCCGCGGGCAGGGCCCGCAGGTAGGCCGGCACCAGCCCGCCCTGCCAGTCGTGCGCGTGCACCACCGAGGGCGGCGACGGCTGGGCCGACGCCCACGCCAGCGCCGCCTGCGCGAGCACCGCGTAACGCAGCGGGTTGTCGGCGTAGTCGACATTCCCCTCGTTGTAGAGCCCGGCCCGGTCGAAGAGCGGCGGGCAGTCGGCCAGCAGCGCGCGGGCGCCTTCGCCCAGCCGCACCTCCGAGAACTCGACGTCGAAGCGGTATCCCGCCCGTTCGACGGCGACGGCCCCCACGGGCTGCCCCGCCTCGACCCCGCGGTACCGGGGCGTGACGACCGTGACCGCATGCCCCAGCCGGCCCAGCGCCAGCGGCAGCGCGCCGATCACGTCGGCGAGGCCGCCGGTCTTCGAGAACGGCTGCATCTCGGACGCGATCATCAGGATGTCGAGCGCCCCCCGGGCCCGGGCCGGCGCCCCGCCAGCGGCCGCCTGGCGGCCCCGGGCCGGCGCGGCCGCCGCCGGCCGCCTGGCGCCCGCCGCCGCGGCCTTGCGCGCGCGTGGCGCGCGTGGCGCGGGCGTCGCGGGTGGCGCGGGTGGCGCGGGCGGAGGCCCGTCCTGCGCCAGTGGAACCTCAGGCATCTTCCCCGCCTTCTCCGCCTTCTTCGCCTTCGTCGGCGTACGCGTCTCGCCCTTCGGCCGAGTCTTCCCTGTCTTGCTCATATACCCAGCCTATCGTTGCCGTGTCTCGATTGCGCGACCCTTCGCCGCCTCGGCCGCCGCCTCGGCGGGGCGGCCCTGCCGGCTGAGGACGTCCGCCGCGACGTAGTGCCCGAGCGCCGCGAGCGGCCCGCCGGGCGCCAGCTCGCACCCGCGCCGGGCCAGCCGCAGCGCATCGTCGAGGTCGCGGTCCATGTCGAGGTACGCCTTCGCGAGCAGGATGTGGCCCTCGGCGAACTCGTCGTTGACCCGGATGGCCGCCCGCCATGCCTCGATCTGCGCGGCGCGATCGCCCGCGCGCTCGAACAGGCGCCCGAGGTTGAAGTGCGCGCGGTAGTTGTCGGGATGCAGGCGGATCTCGCGGGCGTAGAGGTCGCGCGCCTCCCCCGGCCGGCCCTCCGCCTCGGCGATCACCGCCAGGTTGTAGTACGCCAGCCGGACCTCCGGCTTCAGGCGCAGGGCCTGCTCGATGTCGGCGCGGGCCTCGGCGAGCCGGCCCTGCTTGAACCGCACGGCGCCCAGCGCGTTCAGCGCCGAGGCGAGCGACGGGTCGGCGTCGAGCGCCGTCTGGAAGCTCTGCTCGGCCTCGCCGAGCCGGCCGAGGTCGGACTGGATCTCGCCGAGCTGGTACCGCACGTACGCGTTGCGGGGGTCGCGCTCGAGGTACTGCTGGTAGCCGACCATCGCCGCCTGCTCGTCCCCCATGCGCCGGTAGGCGTTCGCGAGGTTGATCGTGGCGAGGTCGTAGCCGGGGCTCAGCTCCAGCGCCTTCTTGTAGTACGGGATGGCCGCCCGGTAGTCGTGCTTCCGGAAGTACTCGTTGCCGATCATGGTCCAGGCGTCGATGATCTGCGGGGCGTCGGCGACGATCGCCTCGAGGATCGCGATGGGGTCGCCGGCCGAGCCCTCGCGGGCCTGGAGCATGCGGTTGAAGACGTCGATCTTGTCCTTCGGGTCCGCCCGCGTCTCGCCCTCCGGGATCGCCACGTCGGTGAACGAGCCCACGTAGCCGAGCGCGGCGAGCCGCTCGCGCGTCTCGGGGTCGATGGCCGCCGGCGCGCGGGCCGGGCCGCTCTCCGCGTCGCGCTCGATGCGCCGGATCTCCAGCCGGAGGCGGTCGCCGAGCTGCCGCCGCTCCTCGAAGATGTTGGTCGTCTCGCCGGGGTCGAGCTCCAGGTCGTACAGCTCGGGCCGCGGCGCCTCGATCAGCTTGAAGCGCCCCTCGCGGAACGATCGCAGGTCCGACCAGCCGAAGTGGTTGCGCGCGTACAGCGACTCGCTGTACGCGTCGAGTTCCAGGTCCGTCGCCTGGCCGGTGAGCAGGGGCACGAGCGACGTGCCCCGGACCGACGCCGGGACCGGCTGGCCCGCCAGCTCGAGGATCGTCGGCATCAGGTCCTCGGTCCGCACGACGGCCGGCACCCGGCGCCCGGCCAGCCCGGCGTACGGCGCGCGGACGATGAGCGGCACGTGCAGGGTGCTCTCGTACACGAACAGGCCGTGCGTCCCCTCGCCGTGCTCCCCGAGCGCCTCGCCGTGGTCGCCGAGGACGACGACCAGCGTCCGGTCGCGCAGCCCCTTCTCGTCGAGCCACGCCAGCACGCGGGCGATCTGCGAGTCGACGTAGGCGATCTCGCCCAGGTACGGCCGCGACTGGAAGCGCGTCTTGAACGGCTCGGGCGGGTCGTACGGCGAGTGCGGGTCGTAGAAGTGGAGCCACGCGAAGAACCGGCCCGCCGCGTGCGCCTCGAGCCACGGCAGCGCGTGGTCCACGACCTCGGAGGCCGGGCGCGCGATGTCGCCGAGGGCGAACCCCTCGCCGGGACGCTGGTTGATGTCGAACTGGTCGTAGTACTCGTCGAAGCCCTGATCGAGGCCGAACTTCCGGTCGAGCACGAACGCGCCGATGAAGCCGCCGGTCGCCCAGCCGCCGGCGCCGAGCGTCTCGGCCAGCGTCTGGCGCGACGGATCCAGGATGTAGCCGCCGTTGTCCCGCACGCCGTGGAACGGCGGGTCCTCCCCGGTGAAGAGCGTCGAGTGCGCGGGGAGCGTGAGCGGCGCCGGCGCGACCAGGTGCTCGAAGACGACCCCCTCGCCGGCGAGGCGGTCGAGGGCGGGCGTCGCGCCCGACGTGTCGCCGTACGCGCCCAGCCTGTCCGCGCGCGTCGTGTCCATCGTCAGCACGAGCACGTTGAGGTCGGCGGGCGCCGCGCCGCGCGGCAGGCCGCCGAGCGCCCCGCCGCCGCCCGTGTCGGACGCGGGCCGGGCCAGCCACCAGCCGCCCGCCCCCAGCACCGCCACGGCGGCCGCCGCCACCAGGACTCGCCGCGCCGTCAGCATCGCCGTCTACCGTCCCCCGCCCAGGCGGGCCAGGGCCTCGGCCGCAGGGCGGAACGCCGGGTCCGCCGCGAGCGCGGCGCGGAAGTGGGCCGCGGCGGCGGCGCGGTCGCCGGCACGGAGGTCCATCACGCCCAGGTTGAAGTGCGCCGGCGCCACCCGGTAGCCCAGGGCGACCATCGCCTCGAACTGCCGGCGCGCGATCGGCAGCTGCCCCGACTTGAGCGCCGCGTCGGCGAGGTTGGCGCGTGCCCGGGGCTCGCGCGGGTTGGCGTCCACGGCCCGCTCCAGGGCGGTCACCGCGTCGGCGAGCCTGCCGGCCCGCTGGTAGATCACGCCGAGCGTGTACCACCCGTAGTACGACCGTGGCTCCCGCGCCAGGCCCTCGCGCGCGGCCGCGACGGCCGCGTCCACCTCGCCGCGCTCCGCATGCACCTTCGCGGCCTCGTAGCGGGGCATCGCGACGTCGGGGTTGAGCTGCAGGGCCGCCGCGTACTCGCCGAGCGCCTCGTCCGTGCGCCCGGTGGCCGCATAGGCATTGCCGAGATAGAGGTGTGCCTCGAAGGCCCGGACGTTGAGCCCCACGAGCTTCTGCAGCAGCGGGATCGCGGCGGCGGGGCGGCCGCGGGCCATCTGTCCGAGCCCGCGGTTGAGCAGGTCGCGGTACGCCTGGTAGTCCTCCAGGTGGTCCTTCGGGTCCTCCCCCGGCGTGCCGGTCACCGGCGCGAGCGTCCCGACGTAGCCGAGCGCCTGGAGCCGGCGGACCGTCTCGGGGTCGGGCGCCGGCGCGGGCGCGCTGGACGCGCCGGGGGCAGCGGCCCGGCTCAGCCCCGCGAGCTCGGCGGCCAGCCGCGACGCCACGGTGCCGCGGCGGGCGACGATGTTGGTGGCCTGCCCGGGGTCCACGCGCAGGTCGTACAGCTCGGGCGTGGGGGCGGCGATGTACATGAACTCGCCGACCCGCACCCCCCTCAGCTCACTCCAGCCGAAATGGAGCCGCGGATACCAGCTCTCGGCGAGCGAGGGCGGGACGTCGCGGCGCGGGCGGCCGGCCGCCAGCCCGGTGAGGCTCTCCCCGTCCGCACCCGGCAGCGGCTCGGCGCCGGCCAGCGCCAGCAGCGTCGGCGTCACGTCGACCAGCCTGACCTGTTCGTCGACGACCCGGGGCGCCAGGCCGGGACCGGCGGCAATCATCGGCACCTTGAGGGTGCTGTCGTAGATGAAGTAGCCGTGGTCGGGCTCCCCGTGGTCCCCGAGCGACTCGCCGTGGTCGCTCGTCACGAGGACCACCGTCGTGGCCGGGTCGACGGCCGCCAGCAGGCGGCCCACCATGGCATCGGCGTACGCCACCTCGGCGTCGTACGGCCGCCCTGGCGTCTTCGCCGCGTACTCGGCGGGCGCGTCGTACGGCAGGTGCGGGTCGTAGAGGTGCACCCACGCGAACCAGGGCCCCCGGCCGTCCGCGATCCAGGCGATCGCGGGCTCGACGACGGCGCCGGCCGGGCGCTGCAGTTCGGCCATCGCCACCTGGTCCCCTGACGGCACCGCGAAGTCGTCATCGTAGGCATCGAATCCCTGGTCGAGCCCGTAGCCGGCGTCCAGGATGGCGGCGCCGACGAAGGCGCCGGTCCGGTAGCCCGACGCCTTGAGGCGCGCCGCCAGGGTGGCGGTGCCGGCCGGCAGGACCGGGGCGCCGTTGAGGCGGATGCCGAAGGCCGACGGGTAGCGTCCCGTGAGCACCGAGACATGCGAGGGGTAGGTCAGCGGGACGTGGGCGACCGCGTCGGCGAACCGGACGCCGCGGGCGGCAAGGGCGTCCAGGGTCGGGGTCACGGCGTCGCGGTCACCGTAGGCCCCGACGCGATCGGACCTCAGCGTGTCGATGGTGACGAGGAGGACATTGGGCCGCTCGGCGCCGTAGGTCAGAGGCCCGAACCACAGCGTAGCTGCCGCGAAGGCCCAGGCAGGGACGCGGGACCGAGGGAAGCGCATCGCCTCATTCTACGTCCCCGGCCGGCCGCCGGGCGTACCACGGCGGCCCCAGCGAATTCGAAATTCCGCGCAGAAACGACGACGGGCCGGCGGCGACCTGCCTTAGAATGCAGCCCTGCCGTACGTTTGTTCTGTTTTCCGCAGGGGGCTTCCACCTCGAGGCCTGTCCTGCCCGTTGCTTTTTTGAGGAGGAGGAACGCTGCACATGCGAAGAAGGTTGTGCCTTCTGGTCGCGGCGATGCTCGTCACCATCCCGTCGTTGTCGTGGGCCCAGCTCGGGCAGACGGCGGTGCTGGCCGGCATCGTGACCGACACGAGTGGCGGAGCCGTGCCCGGCGCGACGGTCACCGTCACGAGCCCCGCGCTCATCGGGGGCCCCCGCGTCGTGGTCTCCGGGACCGACGGCGCCTATCGCTTCCCGGCGCTGGCGCCGGGTGTCTACCGGATCCAGGTGGAGCTGCAGGGCTTCAAGACGTTCCTGCGCGAGAACGTCCGCCTGGAACTCGGCCAGACGATCACGCTGAACGCGGTGCTCGACGTGGGGGCGCTGCAGGAAAGCGTGACCGTGACCGGCGAAGCGCCGATCGTCGACACCTCGTCGTCGGCGGCCCAGAAGAACCTCTCCAAGGAAGTCATGGAGATGGTGCCGTTCACGAACCGGTTCGGCCCTGGCGCGATGCTGCTGGCGCCGGGCGTGAACCCGACCAACTACACGGCCTACGGGAGCGGCGGCTCCTCGTCGAACGCGTACATGATCGACGGCGTCGACGTGAGCGATCCCGAGGGCGGCACGATCTGGGTCTTCGCGAACCACAACTGGATCCAGGAGGTGCAGGTCATCGGGCTCGGCGCCGACGCCGAGTACGGCGGCTTCACGGGCGTCGCGTCGAACAGCCTGTTCC
This sequence comes from Vicinamibacterales bacterium, assembly GCA_050250645.1. GTDB lineage: Bacteria > Acidobacteriota > Vicinamibacteria > Vicinamibacterales > UBA2999 > JBFWVR01. The sequence goes on along the minus strand of JBFWOG010000001.1, from coordinate 41,476 downwards.
GCTCGGGCAGCAACGTGTTCTCGGGGCTCTTCGAGACGATCTACGAGAACAACGCGCTGACCGGCGACAACACGACGCCGGAGCTGCTCGACCAGAACCCGGACCTGACGCCTGGCAGCACCGACTACATCACGGACTCGACCTTCCAGATTGGCGGGCCGCTCAAGCGTGACAAGGCGTGGTTCTTCACGAGCTTCCAGTACTACCGGCCGAAGACCGCGCCGTCGGGCTTCCCGCGGCCGGGGTCGGAGTCGTCCGGGGCGCCGAACGCGCGCCTCGAGAGCTCGCCGCGCTTCCTGTTCAAGCCCACCGTGCAGCTCGGCACGAGCGACAAGCTGACGGGCTTCTTCGAGGTGGACAGCTACACGGTCGACGGCCGCGGCGCCGGCGGCACGGTCGCGCCCATCGCGACGGTGCACCAGGACTCGCCCGAGGTCTCGTGGAACATCAACTACACGAAGATCCTGTCGTCGACGACGGTGTTCGACGTGAAGTACTCGGGCTTCTGGGGCTACTACTACCTGAGCCCGTACGGCGGTGACAACACCCCGGGCTGGTACGACGTGAGCGAGGACTTCTACTCGGTCAACTCGTACTACTACTACAAGGCCGACCGGCGGCGGTCGCAGGCCAACGCCGCGGTGACGCACTACGCCTCGGGCTTCGCCGGCGACCACAACTTCAAGTTCGGGGTGGAGTTCGAGCGCAGCTACGTCAAGAGCGAGTTCGGCTACCCGGGCGACATGTACATCTTCGCGGATGCGGGCGTGCCCTACGGCGCCTACTTCTACGAGGGGTACCTCAAGGACAACGTCAACACGCGGACGGCGGTCTACGCCCAGGACTCGTGGCAGGTCAACCGCCGGCTCACGATCAACCCGGGCGTCCGCGTCGACATGCACCGCGGCCACAACCAGGACCTGAACGAGACCGTCTTCAAGACCAACCCGGTCGCCCCGCGCATCGGCTTCGCCTTCGACCTGACCGGCGAGGGCAAGACGGTGCTCAAGGCGCACTACGGGCTGTACTACGACGGCGCCAAGTCCACCTACTACGACCCGATCGGCCCGAACATCGCGCCGGTCTACTACGCGGACATCGACCCGGTCACCCTCCAGCCGCTGTACGAGCCGTACGTCACCCGCGCGGGGGCGAACGCCACGATCGACAGCACGCTGAAGCACCCGCGCATGCGCCAGTTCATCGCGGGCATCGACCACGAGATCTTCCCGGGCTGGTCGGTGGGGGTCACGGGCATCTACCGCAAGAACGACCAGTTCATCGACGACGTGCTGCAGAACGGCGAGTTCACCGAGCGCGTCGTCTCCGACCCGGGGCCCGACGGCGTGGACGGCACCGGCGACGAGACCGGCACGACGATCACCACCTACCGGCAGGTGAACGACGCGCTCGACAACCGGTCGCTCATCACCAATCCGAGCATCGCCTACCGCGAGTACAAGGGCGTCGACATCAACCTGAAGCGCCGCTACGCCAACCGGTGGCTGTTCGACCTGTCCTGGGTCATCTCGAAGATCAAGGGCAACATCGACAACACCGGCAGCTTCGGGAACACGACCGAGTTCGACGACCCGAACCAGGACCCCCGCTTCCAGCCGTTCCGCGACGGCACGCTGGGGCGCGACAACACCCACCTCGTGAAGATCCTCGCGGCCTACACCCTGCCGTGGGAGGTCCAGCTGTCCGGCTCGTTCTTCTACACGACCGGCAACACCTACACGCGCACCGTGCGCGTGTCGCTGCCGCAGGGCCGCAAGGACCTCTTCATCGAGCCACGCGGCAGCCAGCGGTACGACGCGCAGCCCCAGCTCAACGTCAAGCTCGAGAAGCAGTTCCGCCTTCACGACACGGGCCGGCTCGGGCTGACCTTCGAGGGCTTCAACGTCACCAACAACGCCGCGATCACGTCGGTCACGACGCGGTCCGGCAGCTCCTACGGCGTCCCCCGCGGCATCGTCAACCCGCGGCGCTGGCGCATCGGCGCGGTCTACCGGTTCTAGCCGGTCGCCGCGCACGTCCACCGCACGCGGGCCCCGCGGCCACCCGGCCGCGGGGCCCGCGTTGTGTACAATCGCCGCGATGGCAACCCCGCCCAAGAGTTCGCGCCCCCTGCCCCGCGACGTCGCCGAGCTCCACGCCCTCGCCGAGCGCGACCCCCAGCTGGCGGCCGCCGCCGCCCTGCAGGCCGACCTCGTCACCGTCGAGCGCAAGCTCCATGGCCGGCTCCAGACCACGTGGATCGACAGGCCCGAGGCCGAGCTCCAGGCACGCCTCGCCGCCGGACAGCCCCTGGTCGACTTCGCGCAGCTGCCCATCGACTGGACCGAGGCGCGGCTCGTCGTCCGCCAGGTGACCGACGTCCTCCGCCGGCACGACGTGGTGGACGCCGACGAGGCCACCCGCCTCCACGACATCGGCCGCGGCGCCGACCTCGCCGATCGCGCCGCGCAGTGGTACCAGGGCACCCTGGCCGACGAGCCGGGCGCCGGCATGCTCGGCGAGGTGCTGGCGTGGGCCTTGCGCCCGTTCCTCGCGCGCGCCGCCGAGGTGCTCCAGCAGCGCGTCGACCTCGACGCCTGGAATCGCGGCACCTGCCCGGTCTGCGGCGGCGCGCCGGACCTCGCGCAGATCACCGTCCAGGGCCAGCGGCGCTTGATCTGCGAGCGGTGCCGCACCAGCTGGGCCTCGGACCCGATCGCCTGCCCCTACTGCGGCGAGGCCGATCGCGACCGGATTACCAGCCTCGCGACGCCCGACGGCGTCTACCGCGTCGCCGCGTGCCAGACCTGCCATCGCTACGTCAAGACGGTCGACAGCCGGCACGCCGGCCGCCCCGCCCTCCCGAACCTCGACACCATCGCCACCCTCCCGCTCGACGCCGTCGTCATGCAGCGGGGGTTCAGTAATGCTGTCGATGAGTAATCAAGAATCAAGAATCAAGAATCAAGAATCAAGAATTAAGAATCAAGAATTGGAATCAGGAATCAGGACACGAGGACGCACATGCTGCTGACCACCACCGCACTCGTCGAGGGCCGCGCGGTCTCGGCCTACCACGGCATCGTCACGGGCGAGGCCATCCTGGGCGCGAACCTGTTCAAGGATCTCTTCGCCGGCATCCGGGACATCGTCGGCGGACGCTCGGCGTCGTACGAGGCCGAGCTGAGGAAGGCGAAGGACATCGCCCTCCGGGAAATGACGGCGCAGGCCGAGGCCCTCGGCGCGAACGCGGTCATCGGCATCGACCTCGACTACGAGACGGTCGGCCAGGGCGGCTCGATGCTGATGGTGAGCGCCAGCGGCACGGCGGTGACCATCGGGTGAGGCCGGCCCTTCGGCGCGCCTCACCCGAAATCAAGAATCAAGAATTCAGAACCAAGAATCAAGAATTCAGCACCCAGCACCGCCTACCGGGCCGCCGGGCGTACAGAGAACGAGGAGCGCAGGCCCTGGCGTGCGCTCCTCGTTCCAGATTCTAAATTCTTGATTCTTGATTCTTGATTACTGTTGATCCTGCTGTTGCTGCTGCCCGTTCTGGGCGCCCGCGAAGATCGCCTGCGAGCGCGCGGACATCCAGTTGAACAGGTGCCGGACTTCCCAGAAGCGCCCGGTGTTCGAGCGGGCGCCGAGCACCACGACAGCCAGCTTCTGGCCCGTCTCGGGGATCCGGAGCAACGTCGCCAGGCAGTAGCCGGCGCGGTTGATGAAGCCCGTCTTGCCCCCCACCACGTCCAGGTCGCCGTTGCGCACGAGCTGGTTGGTGCTGCGCACCGTGACCGAGGTCCGGCCGACGTTCACCGACTCCGAGGGCGTGCGCATGATGCGGCCGATGCGGTCGTCCGCCGCCGCGTAGGCGATGAGGCGCGCCATGTCGAAGGCCGACGAGACGTTGTCGGCGAGCAGGCCCGACGGGTCGGCGTAGTGCGTGGTCTCGAGCCCGAGCTCGGCGGCCTTGGCGTTCATCCGGTCGATGAACCCGTCGGCGCCGTACGGCGAGGTCCGCGCGATCGCGCGGGCCGCGGCGTTGTCGGAGCCGATCAGCATCAGGTGCAGCAGGCCCTCGCCCGTCACCTTGTACCCCGAGCGGAGGTGGGTGGTGGAGGCCCGCGACACGTCACTGCGGACGACCGTGTGCGTCTCCGAGAGATCGGCGCCGCTCTCGAGGATGACGAGCGCCGTCATCACCTTGGTGATGCTCGCGATGGAACGCTGGTCGGTCGCGTTCGACTCCCAGAGCACCTCGTTGGTCTCGGGGTTGTAGATGATCGCCGCCGCCGCCCGGACGTCGGGCACCTCGCGCCCGTTCTCGTCCACCCGGAAGCGCGGCGTCTGCGCCTCGCGCAGCTCGCGCGCGCGGGCCGCGGCGGCCGCGCGGGCGCGCCTGGCGCGCGCGGCCGAGGCCGACGACGTCTTTTTCTTGGCGGTGGCCTTCTGGGCGGCCGTGGCAGCGTAGGCAACCGGGGCCGGCAGCGGGAGGACGGGGACGCCGAGCGTCACCATCGCCACCAGCACGCCGAGCGCCCGCGTCACCATCGGGAAGCGTCCGTGCTTCTCCATCAAACCTCGCTGGGGGTGTGAAAGACCCTGTGGGGACGGCTCCCCGTGCAAATTAGTTCGGCATTGTAGCAGAGTATCTTTAACGTGCAAGGGGGTTTAGGGGTAATGAGATAAACTTTTTGGCGATGGACGGGCTGGCCGCCGACGAGTACCGGGTCCTCAGGGAGACCATCGCCGCCCGCGGCAGCCTGCGGGTCACCCTCCTCGTGGCCGGGGTCGCCGCCTGGGCGGTGGTGCTCGTCCTCGTCCTGGCCTGGGTGCCCAACCCCGTGGCCTCGGCCATCCCCCTCGTCCTCCTCGTTGCGACGTTCGAGGCCATGCGCGGGCTCCATGCGGGCGTCGAGCGCATCGGCCGCTATCTCCAGGTCTTCCACGAGCCGGCCGGCCCGGCGGCCGCGCCTCCCGCGTGGGAACGGACGGCCATGGCCTTCGGTCCCTCGCTCCCTGGCGCGGGCGGACACCCCCTGTTCGTTCCCGTGCTCCTCGTGGCCACGGCCGCCAACTACCTCGCCGTCCTCCTGCCCGGCCCCCTGCCGATCGAGCTGGCCGCGCTGGCCGTGCCGCACGCGGCCTTCGTGGCGTGGATGCTGGTCGCGGATCGCGCGGCCCGCCGTCAGCGCGCCACCGAGCTCGCGCGGTTCCAGGAACTGAAGCAAAGCAAGTAGCCTGCCGCGCAAGGCGGGCCTGCGGCCCGTCCGCGGATGACGCGGATCTGCGCGGATATGCCTGCAAGACGGTGCCGCCGTCTGGACGCCGGCGAACCGCGAGGTGTCGGACCGGCGGCCGGACGTCCGGAGATCGGGACGGTGCCGCGTGACGGGTGCCGGCGTGGCCCCAACGAGGCGGCGGCGGCCCGGGATTCACAGCAACGGTGCCTGAGGGCCATCCGCGTCGTTCCGCGTCCATCCGCGGACGCCGCCCCGCGGCGATCAGGGCTGCGCGAGCGCGATGGCGAGCAGCAGCGCGCGGATCGAGCCCTGCCAGCTGTTGGTGGAGTCGAACTGCTCGTCGAGGGAGTGGGCGCGGCTGCCGCGGCCGCCGCCGTCGATCGTGATCGCCGGGATGCCCAGGCTCATCGGGATGTTCGAGTCGGTGGAGCCCTCGCCGAACTCGACCGGCAGGCCGAGCGCGCGCGTCACCGACCCGGCCGCGATAACGATCGGGGAGTCGGCGGCGCTGCGGCCGGCCGGCCGGTTGCCGACCAGCTTCTTGTCGACGGTCAGCTCGCGGCGGCCCCACCGCGCGTTCTCGTCGGCGACCGCGTCGTCCACCGCGCGGTGGAACTTGGCGTCGAGCGACTGGAGCGACGCGGGGTTGGCGGAGCGCATGTCGACCTCCATCCACGCCTCGTACGGGATCGAGTTCACCGACGTGCCGCCGCCGATCCGGCCGATGTTGAACGTCGTCTTGGGCTCGATCGGCACCGCGAAGTCCGCGATGCGCGCGGCGGCGCGCCCGAGCGCGTGGATCGGGTTCACCATGCCGAAGGCGCCATAGCTGTGGCCGCCCGGGCCCGTGAACGTCGTCCGGTAGCGCAGGCTGCCGACGGCGATGTTCGTCATGCCCAGTCCCGTCCCGTCGATCGAGACGAACCGGTCCACCTGGCCCTTGAGGCCCTCGCCGAAGAGGAACTTCACGCCGCGCAGGTCCCCGAGGCCCTCCTCCCCCACCGTCGCCACGAAGGTGATCGACCCGGGCAGCCGCAGGTTCCGCGACGTCATCGTGCGGGCGACGGCGAGGACGACCGCGAGCCCGCGGCAGTCGTCGCCGATGCCGGGCCCCTTGAGGATCGAGCCCTCGCGCTCGACGGCGACGGGCGTGCCCTCGGGGAACACCGTGTCGAGGTGCGCGGAGAACACGAGGTGGGGCCGCGCCTGCAGGCCGGGCCACTCGCCGAGCACGTTGCCTTCGCGGTCGATGCGCACGTTGGCGAGCCCGATCGCACGGAAGGCCTGCGCGTACGCCTCGGCGCGCTTTGCCTCGCCGAACGGGGGTGCCTCGATCTCGCAGAAGCGGACCTGGTCCTCGATCGTCCGCGCCTCGTCGGCCCGGATGGCGTCAAGCGCCGCCGTGATCGCCGCGTCCTGCAGCAGCCGCTCGCCGATGCCGGCGGCGTTCTGCTGCGCGGTCGCGGGGAGCGCCACGCCCGCGGCGATGGCCGCACTCAGTGCCAGCGTCTTCCACATGCGCGCCAGTATAAGCCGCGCCATAAAGCCGAGCTAGAAGCTCATCCTTAAGTTCTTTGTATTGATGAGGTTGCGTCCGGAAACGGTTGTGCTTAAGATGCGCGCCAAGCCGGACAGTCAATGGCTCGGCCGTTGCCGCGGCGGCCCCCGACCCGCGGCCCTTGTTGTTGCTCGTTGTCGGACCAGGTCGCCTGTCGCGCCCGTTCCTCCGGGACGGCACACGGCCCGGCTTCCCCGGAGGTTGTTGAATGGAGAGGTTCCGCTCGACGTGTCTCTTCGTGTGCCTTCTCGCCGTGGCGCTGGCGCATCCCGCCGCGGCCCAGGACTTCCGTGGCCGCATCAACGGCACGGTCACTGACAACACCGGCGCCGTCCTGCCCGGCGCCACCGTCACGGCCACGAGTCCCGCGCTCATCCAGCCGCAGGTGCAGGTGAGCGGCGGCGAGGGCGACTACCGGTTCCTCGCGCTGCCCCCGGGGCTCTACGACATCACCTTCGAGCTGCCCGGCTTCCAGACCGTCCGGCGCGAGGGCATCCGCGTCGTCATCAACCAGACGCTGACCGTCAACGCGCAACTGCAGGTCGCGACCCTCCAGGAGACCGTCACCGTCACGGGCGAGTCGCCGGTCGTGGACACGTCCACGACGACCATGGGGACGAACTTCACGAAGGAACTGCTCACCGAGATCCCCAACGCGCGGGACATCTGGGCGGCGATGTCGCAGGCGCCCGGCCTCCAGATGACCTCCTACGACGTCGGCGGCTCGCGCACGGGCTCGCAGACCGGGTTTCGCGCCTACGGCTTCGACGAGCAGAACCAGACGAAGCTCGAGGGCATCGACACGACCGAGGGGACGAGCGCCAACGCCGGCTACTTCGACTTCGGCAGCTTCGAGGAGTTCCAGGTCGGCGGCGCCGGCAACAGCGCCGACAGCTTCGCCGGCGGCGCCTCGCTCAGCATCAGCGTGAAGTCGGGCGGCGACCGCTTCAGCGGCATGTGGTACACCGACTGGGAAGGCGACGCGACGATCACCGACAACGTGCCGGAGAACCTCAAGACCTCCCGGACGCCGGACGCCGACGGCTTCTTCGTCCGCACCCCGCTGCGCCGCGGCAACCCGATCGACCGCCAGTACGACATCAACGCGAACGTCGGCGGCCCGCTCTGGAAGGGCAAGGCGTGGTTCTTCACGAGCTACCGCCTGAACGACCAGTACAAGACCATCTTCGGGTTCGACGAGCTCGCCCGCTCCAAGCTGACCAACCCCTACACCCTGAAGGGCACGTTCCAGGTCTCGCAGAACAACCAGATCATCGGCTTCATGAACAAGCGCGAGAAGCTGCAGGACAAGCGCGGCATCGGGCCGACGACGCCGCTCTCGGCGGCGCAGTACCAGGCCTCGCGCAACTACCCGATGAAGGTCGAGTGGACGAGCGTGATCGGCAGCCGCGCCTTCCTCGACGTGCTCGCCGGCCAGTGGTACAACTTCTTCCCGCTGCGCCCGACGATCGAGGCCGACCTCTACTCCGGCCCGTGGGGCCCCGGCCGCACCGACCTCGCCACCGGCAACTTCTTCGACGGCGGCGCCAACTCGAGCTACCAGGACCAGAAGCGCTTCAAGCCGCAGTTCTACGCCAGCCTCGCCTTCTTCCAGGACGGGTGGCACGGCAGCCACGACATGAAGGTGGGCTACGACTGGAAGCGCGACCGGCGGAAGCTCTTCCGCGACCAGCCGTTCGACATCTTCTATCGCGACCGCAACGGCGCGACGAGCGAACTCGACCTGTACAACACGCCGGTCGAGGGCATCAACGACGTCGAGTACAACGCCGTCTACTTCAGCGACACCTGGCGCTTCAACGACCGCCTCACGCTGAACCTCGGCGGCCGCGTCGAGCACTACCGCGACGGCTGGCCGGAGCAGGACTTCACGCCGAACGGCCACGCCGTGCTCGCCGGCTGGGACGACCCGACCTACCGCGCGTTCGTCTCGCCGCGCACCGTCACGCCGGAGGACGTCTCCACCACCCTCAACTTCGCGCCGCGCGCCGGCCTCGCCTACGACCTGTCGGGCGACAACCGGACCGTGCTCAAGGTCTTCTGGGGCCGGTTCAACTTCAACTCCGCCGACACGCTGGCGGACCTCGAGAACCCCGTCGGCCGCGCGCAGCTCCGCTACGCGTTCAACGACCTCAACGGCAACCGCCTCCTCGACGGCCCGCAGGAGCTCGGCCGCCTCATCACCACCGTCGGCGGCGCCGGCTTCGTCCGCATCGACCGCGACATCCAGCGCCCGCACGGCAACGAGTTCTCGACCAACGTCGAGCGTGAGCTCCGGCAGGGACTCTCGGCTCGCGTCAGCTACGTCTACAAGAACATCCGGAACGAGTGGAACGAATACGACCCGATTCGCGCCCCCGCGTTCACGGTGCCCTTCACCATCACCGATCCCGGCCCGGACAACGTCCTCGGCACCGGTGACGAGCAGACCTTCCAGACGTTCGACAGGCCCGCCGGCATCGCGCAGGACCGGGTCTTCACCAACCCCGACGGCAACACGGCCGACTTCCACACGGTGGAGCTCGCCGTGAACCGGCGCTTCGCCGACCGCTGGATGCTCCTCAGTTCCTTCGGCTACACCTGGTCGAAGATGCTCCACAACGAGGACGGCTATACCCGCTTCTACTCGTTCCGCCCGGCCCGCCGCCTCTTCGGCGACGAGTTCGGCCGCGAGACCTCGACGACCTGGAACTACAAGATCGTCGGCCGCTACACCCTGCCCTTCGACATCGGCCTGTCGGGCTCGTGGAAGGTGCAGAGCGGGCAGAACTACGGCCGCACGATCAGCGTCCGCTTCCCCGGGGACGGCACGCAGACGGTGCGCGTCGAGCCGATCACCGCGAACCGCTATCCGACCATCTCGATCCTCGACTTCCGGTTCGACAAGTCGATCAAGTTCGGCCGCTTCGGCCGGCTCACCGGGATGGTGGACGTCTTCAACGCGCTCAACGCGAACGCCGTCACCGGCCTCCGCCGGACGACGGTGAACTACCGCGAGGTCACCGCGATTCTCGACCCGCGGATCGTGCGCTTCGGCTTCCGGTTCGACTTCTAGCCACACGGCACGCCACCGGGGCCGGGTCTCCCGCGAGGCCCGGCCCCGGTCTCCCGGCCGCCCCCGCCCGCCCCCCGCCGCGGCGCCGTTTCCGGCCCGTTCCGCCCCCGCCCATCCCGGTCCGCGGCTACCCGTCCCCACGATCCGGCCCCGGGACCCTCCCGCCCGCGATGGCCTCTTGCAATGGCTGAGGTTGCACCCCTAGTATCTATGCCCGAGCTAGAAGCTCAGCCGTATAACTCCCGGCCGCCGGCCGCTCTCTTCGTTGTCCTTGCACGACCCGTCCCGTTTGCACGTTCGGAACCCGTCTGCTTCGGAGGTTGCGTATATGAGGCTGAACCGCTTGTTCTGCCTGTGCCTGATGCTGCTCGTCGCCGTGGCAGCACCCACCAGCGCGCAGGATTTCCGTGGCCGGATCAACGGCGCGGTCACCGACAACACCGGCGCCGTCCTGCCCGGGGTCACCGTCACCGCCATCAGTCCGGCCCTCATCCAGGCGCAGGTGCAGGTCACCGGCGCCGAGGGCGACTACCGGTTCATCGCCCTGCCCCCGGGCGTGTACGAGCTCACCTTCGAGCTCCCCGGGTTCCAGACCGTCAAGCGCGAGGGCATCCGCGTCGTCATCAACCAGACCCTCTCGGTCGACATGCAGATGCAGGTGGCGACGCTGCAGGAGACGGTCACGGTGACCGGCGAGTCCCCGGTCGTCGACACGTCGACCACGCAGATCGGGACGAACTTCACGAAAGAGCTGCTGACCGAGATCCCGAACGCGCGGGACATCTGGGCGGCCATGGCGCAGGCGCCCGGCCTGCAAATGACCTCCTACGACGTCGGCGGGTCGCGCACCGGCTCGCAGACCGGCTTCCTCGCCTACGGCTTCGGCGACCAGAACCAGACGAAGCTCGAGGGCATCGACACGACCGAGGGCACGAGCGCCAACGCGGGCTACTTCGACTTCGGCAGCTTCGAGGAATTCCAGGTCGGCGGCGCCGGCAGCGGCGCCGACAGCTTCGGCGGCGGCGCCAACATGAGCATCACCGTCAAGTCGGGCGGCGATCGCTTCAGCGGCAACTGGTACAGCGACTGGGAGGGCGACGCCACGATCAGCGACAACGTGCCGGAGGCCTTCAAGACGGCGAACCAGCGCGACGACAACGGCTACTTCAGCCGCTCGGCGCTCACGCGCGGCAACCCGATCGACCGCCAGTACGACATCAACTTCAACGGCGGCGGCCCGCTCTACAAGGGCAAGGCGTGGTTCTTCTTCAGCTACCGCCTCAACGACCAGTACAAGACGGTGCTCGGCATCGACACGCTGGCCCGCTCCAAGCTGACCAACCCGTACACGCTGAAGGGCACGTTCCAGCTGAACCGGAACAACCAGATCATCGGGTTCATGAACAAGCGGAACAAGCTCCAGGAGCTCCGCGACCTGGGCCCGACGACGCCGATCGAGTCGGCGCGCTACCAGGCGTCGCGCAACTACCCGATGAAGGTCGAGTGGACCAGCGTGCTCGGGAGCCGCGCGTTCCTCGACGTGCTGGCCGGCGAGTGGTACAACTTCTTCCCGCTCCGGCCGACCGACGAGTACGGCTTCGCCAGCAACGTCGGCCCGGCGCGCATCGACACCGGGAACAACCAGCGCACCGGCTACAACAACTCCTACCAGGACCAGAAGCGCTACAAGCCGCAGTTCTACGTGTCGATGTCCGTCTACCAGGACGGCTGGATGGGCAGCCACGACTTCAAGTTCGGCTACGACTGGAAGCGCGACCGCCGCAAGTTCTTCCGTGACCAGCCCGGCGGCGACATCTACTACCGCGACCTGAACGGCCGGACCAACGAGGTCGAGCTCTACAACACGCCCAGCGAGTCGATCAACGACGTCGTCTACCACGCCGGGTTCGCGTCGGACTCGTGGAAGGTCAACAACCGGCTGACGCTCAACCTCGGCGCCCGCGTCGAGTACTACCGGGACGGCTTCCCGTCGCAGAGCGTCAATCCGAACGGCCACCCGGTGCTCGCGGGCTGGACCGACCCGGTCTACCGCGCGTTCGTCTCGCCGCTGAGCGTCGACGCCACCACCGTGGCCACCTCGACGACCGTGTCGCCGCGGGCGGGCTTCGCCTACGACCTGACCGGTGACAACCGGACCGTGCTGAAGGGCTACTTCGGCCGCTTCTACTTCAACTCGGCCGACACGCTGGCCGACGGCGAGAACCCGGTGGGCGTGGCGATCCAGCGCTACCAGTTCCTCGACGCCAACGGCAACCGCCTCCTCGACGGGCCGTCCGAGCTCGGCCGCCTGCTGAGCGTCAGCGGCAACGCGGGCTCGCTGCCGGTCGATCGCGCGATCAAGCGGCCCTACTCGCAGGAGTTCTCGGGCCACATCGAGCGCGAGCTCACCGAGGGCCTGTCGGGGCGCGTCTCGGTCGTCTACAAGAACGTCCGCAACGAGTGGGCCGAAGTGGACGTCGCGCGCATCGCCGCCTACACCATCCCGTTCACCGCCACCGATCCGGGCGCGGACGGCGTCACCGGCACCGGCGACGACCGCACGATCCAGCTGATGGACCGCGCGGCGAGCACGCCGAGCCAGCGGCTCTTCACGACGCCGACCTCGCCGGCCTTCGACAGCGACTTCTACACCGTGGAGGTCGCCCTCAACCGCCGGTTCCGCGGCCGCTGGATGCTGCTCACCTCGGCGGGCTACTCGTGGCTCGACCAGTTCACGGGCGTCACCTCGTCGACGAGCGCGACCGGCGCCGTGGGCCTGAGCCGCACGTACAACTGGCTCCCCAACCAGCGCCTCTTCGGCGACCAGGGCAAGGAGATGTCGACGATCTGGAACTACAAGGTCATCGGCCGCTACACGATGCCCTACGAGATCGGCTTCTCGGGTTCGCTCAAGGTCCAGAGCGGCAACCAGTGGGGCCGCAGCATCAGCGTCCGGCTCCCGGGCGCCGGCACCGAGACCGTCCGGGTCGAGGAGGTCACGGCCAACCGGGCGCCGACCGTCTCGATCCTCGACCTGCGCGCCGACAAGTCGTTCTCCTTCGGCCGCAGCGCCAAGGTGACGGCGATGGTCGACGTGTTCAACGCGCTCAACTCGGGCACGGTGACCAACTTCCGCATCACCACCGGGTCGACGTTCAAGCAGGTCCTCGCGATCCTCGATCCGCGCATCGTGCGGTTCGGCTTCCGCGTCGACTTCTAGCGGCCGTTCGTCCTGACATCACCCTGCGCCGGGTCCCGCCCGGCGCCCTCGTCCGGGCCGATCCTCCTCCGGGGATCGGCCCGGCTTTTTTCCCGGAGCCGGACGCGCTCGCGGTTCTGGTAATCTGGCGGTTCATGCTGCGCGGCGTCTTCCTTGCGCTCTTCGCGGTGTCCGGGGCGGCGGCCCTCGTCTACGAAGTCACGTGGACCCGGCTCCTCACGTTGCAGATGGGACACGGCGTCGCGGCGGCCAGCACCGTGCTGGCCGCGTTCATGGGCGGCCTCGCCGCCGGCGCCGCGGCCGGGGGGCGCATCGGGGGACGGCTGTCGCCGGCCCGCGCCCTCGCCACCTACGCGGGCCTCGAGGCCGCGATCGCGGCCATCGCCCTCCTGCTGCCGCTCGGCCTCGCGGCGACGCGTCCCCTGCTCGTGGCGGCGTACGCCGACGGGCATGGCGGCGCGCTGTTCGGCCTCCTGCGCCTCGGCTCGAGCCTCGCGCTGCTCGCCGTGCCCGCGGCCGCGATGGGCGCGACGTTCCCGATCGCCTCGCGCTGGATGGTGCGCCATGCGCACCAGGCGGCCGGCGACGCGGGCGCCCTCTATGCCGCCAACACCGTGGGCGCCGCGCTCGGCGCGGTGGCGGCGGGCTTCGTGCTGCTCCCCTCCCTCGGCCTGACGGGCGCGACGTGGGTGGGCGTCGCCCTCAACCTCGTCGCCGCCGGTGGCGCGCTCTGGGTGCGCGCCCACCTGCCGGCCGCCGGGGACGCCGGCGCGGCGCCGCCTGCCGCGCCGCCAGCGGGCCGAAGGCGCGCCGCGCCAGCGGCGCCGCCAGGCGCGCGCGGGGGCCGGCCGGGCCTGGCCGCGGTCGCCCTCGGCGTCACGGGCTTCACCTCGCTCACGCTGCAGGTCGTCTGGACGCGCCTGCTCGCGCTGATCCTCGGGCCGACCACCTACGCGTTCTCCACGATCGTCGCCGTGTTCATCGCCGGGCTCGCGCTCGGCTCCGCGCTCGGGTCGCGGCTGGCGGCCCGCGCGCGGCAGCCCCTCGCCGGCCTGTCGGTCTGCCTCTCGGCCTCGGTCGGCCTCGCGGTCGCCGCGGCGGCGCTCGTCGACTGGAGCCTGCTGTCGATGGCGCAGGCGGTGGCGCGGCCCGGCGCCGAGTTCGGGTCCGTCCTCACCGAGCAGGTGCTCATCGTCGGGGCGCTGCTGGTGCCGATGACGGTCGCCTTCGGCGCGGCGTTCCCCTTCGCCGTGGCGGTCGCGTCGCGGACCGACGAGACCGTCGTGTCCGACCTCGGGCTGATCTACTCGGTGAACACCCTCGGCGCGATCGCCGGCGCCCTGCTCTCGGGGTTCGTGCTGGTACCGTGGCTCGGCCTCCACGACACGATCCGCGTGGTCGTCGTGACGGCGACCGTGGCCGCGGGGGCGCTGGCGCTGGCCGGCGCGGCGGGGGGGCGCGGTCGGGTGGTGGCCGTGGCGGCCGCGGCCCTGGCGCTCGGTGCGGGGGTGTGGCTGCCAGGCTGGAACCCGCTGCTGCTCTCGAGCGGCGCGTACAAGTACGCGCCCGCGCTCACCGGGCGCGACCTGCAGACCGCGCTCACCGCCGGCCGGCTGCTCTACTACCGCGAGGGGGCCACCGCGACCGTGGCGGTGCGCGACCTGGCGGGCACACGGTCGCTCGCCATCGACGGCAAGGTCGACGCCTCCAACGCCGGCGACATGCTGACGCAGCGGATGCTGGCGCACGTCCCCCTGCTGCTCCATCCCGATCCGAAGCGGGTGGCCATCCTGGGCCTCGGCAGCGGCGTGACGCTCGGCTCCGCCCTGACCCACCCGATCGAGCAGGCCGTCGTCCTCGAGATCTCGCCGGAAGTCGTCGAGGCGTCCCGCTTCTTCGAGGCCGAGAACCACGGCGCCCTCGCGGACCCGCGGACCAGGCTCGTGGTCGGCGACGGCCGGACCCACCTGCAGCTCACCGACGAGCGCTACGACGTCATCGTCTCGGAGCCGTCGAACCCGTGGATGGCCGGCATCGCGTCGCTCTTCACGCGGCAGTTCTTCACCGCCGCCCGCGCGCGGCTCGCCCCCGGCGGCGTCCTGTGCCAGTGGGCCCACACCTACGACATCAGCGGCGACGACCTCCGGTCGATCGTCGCCACGTTCCTCTCGGTGTTCCCCGACGGCACGCTCTGGCTTGTCGGCGACGGCGACGTCCTGCTCGTCGGGTCGGACGGGCCCATCGGCCCCCGGCTGGCGGAGGTGGCGACGGCGTGGCAGCGGCCGGGCGTGGCCGAGGACCTCGCGTCGGTCGGCGCCCGGTCCCCCTTCGCGGTGCTGTCGCTGTTCATCGCCCAGGGCGCCCCGCTGGCCGCGTGGGCCGGTGGCGCCCCGATCCAGACCGACGACCGGTCGGGCCTGGAGTTCTCGGGGCCGCAGTCGGTGTTCGGCAGCGCGCGGGACGACAACGCCGAGGCGCTGCGGGCGCTCGCCCGCGGGCAGGAGCCCCCGCCGGCCGTCCGCGAAGCCCGCCAGAGCGCCACGGCCGCGGACTGGCGCGACCGCGGGCTGATGCTCCTGCGCGCCGATGCCGTCCGCCCCGCCTACGCGGACCTGGTCCGCGCGGCCGGGGCCGACCCGCTGGACGCGGGCACCCTCGACGGCCTCATCCGGGCCTCGGCGCCGGCGCGACGCGACGCCGAGACGCGGGCGCTCCTCACGACGCTGGCCGCCGACCCCGCCCACCAGGCGGCCGGCCTCGCGCTGTCGCGGCTGCTGGCCGCGGACGGCGCCTACGACCAGGCGGTCCGGATCCCGCTGGCGCAGGCCCAGGCCGACCCGGACAACACGGCCGCGCTCGAGCAGCTCGCCTCGATCTTCGCCGATCTCGGGGATGCCGACCGCCTCGCGCCCGTGGTCGCGCGGCTGCGCCAGGTGGCCCCCGGGAGCGAAGCGGCCCGCTACTACTCGGCGTCGCTCCTCTTCATGCAGGGCCGGATCGACCTCGCCCTCGGCGAGGCCCAGGCGGTGACGCGGATGAACCCGCGCCACGCCAGGGCCCAGAACCTCGCCGGCGCGTGCCTCGCCAGCCTCGGCCGTCCCGACGAGGCGCGGACCGCCTTCGAGGCCTCGCTCGCCGTCGAGGGGCGGGACCCGGCGACCTACACCAACCTCGGCACCCTGGAACTGCAGGCCGGCAACCCCGGGCGCGCCGCGGAGTACTTCGCGGAAGCCCTGACCGTCGACCCCACCTCGGCACCCGCCCGCGCCGGCCTCGCCCAGGCGCTCGGTCCGCGCTGACCACGCCAGACATCCAATCTCACGAAGTACTGGATCCAATACAGCCGACACCCGGTCGGCCAACCGGCCGTCCGAAGCGGCCCCTCATCTCCGGGCGTCAATCGGCCGATTACACGTACGTGCAAATTTGACCGAAAGTGCGCATGCCCGCCCGCGGGCGTACGGCGCACTTCCCGGCCAAACTCTGACGACCGCGTTCGGTATGGAACTTGCTTTATCGCCTTTCGAAGGCGGAGGCTGGTATGAGCAGCGTGGTAAGACTCCTCGGTTTCTCGACGCTCCCGTGCGGATGCGTCGTGGGCCGCTACCGGGACGTGGGCAGCACGCGGGAACTGGTGTACGTCGAAGAGAAGGGCGCGGGGTGTGAGAGCCACGCGCACCGGCGGAATCACACCGTGACCGCCCAGCGCGAGCGGTTCGCCGCCCGCGCGCCGCTCGCCGTCCTCCCGGCCGCCCAGGCGTCCTGATCGTTCCTCCCGTGGACCCCGTCCCCGGGGTCCGTCGTGGCGTGTACGCACGTCCCCCTGTACTCCGCGCCGCCGACGCGGTACAATCCTTCGCCTTGGCCTCCCGACTTCCCAGACCGTACAAGCAGTTCACCCGCGGCAAGCAGACCCTCCGGTTCTACCTCGGTGACTCGGTGGACCTGCTGGGCACGCTCCGGCCGCACTCGGTGGACGCCGTCGTCACGTCCCCGCCCTACAACCTCGGCATCCGGTACCGGTCGTACGACGATGGCCGGCCGCGGGAGGAGTACCTGGCGTGGAGCGGCGTGTGGGTGCAGACGGTGGCGCGGGTCCTCAAGGCGAAGGGCTCGCTCTTCCTGAACGTCGGGGCCAAGCCGACCGACCCGTGGACCGCCCTCGACGTCGCGCAGGCCGTGCGCCCCCACCTGCGCCTGCAGAACATCGTCCACTGGATCAAGTCGATTGCGATCGAGAAGGATGCGGCGGGCGCCCGCGCGGGCCTCGCCGACGACCTCGCGGTCGGGCACTACAAGCCCATCAACTCGGACCGCTTCCTCCACGACTGCCACGAGTTCGTCTTCCACTTCACGCCGCACGGCCACACGCCGCTCGACCGGCTGGCGCTCGGCGTCAAGTACCAGGACCCGTCGAACGTCACCCGGTGGCAGGGCGCGGGCAGCGGCCGGCGGTGCCGCGGGAACACCTGGTTCGTGCCGTACGAGACCATCCAGCGCCGCGACCGGGATCGGCCGCACCCGGCGACTTTCCCGCCCCGGCTGCCGGAGTACTGCCTGAAGGTACATGGCCTCGGGCGCCTGAAGCTCGTGGCGGACCCGTTCCTCGGCCTCGGGAGCACGGCGGTCGCCGCCGCGCGGCTCGGGGTCAGCTTCATCGGCGTCGAGATGGACGAGCACTACCTGCGGGAGGCCATCGCGCGGACCGAGGCGGCGCTGGCGGCGGCCGAGGCGCCCGACACCGGCCCGCCGCCCTTCGCGCCGGCGCGCCGGGCCCGCCGGCGGCCGCGCGCCTGACTGCCATCACGATTTCAGCTTCTCGCACTTGAATCCATCTCCCGCTGAAATGTATGATTTCCAGCACATTGGGAGATGCGAGCTTGGACCTGCGACAACTGGAAATCATCCGCGCGATCGCGGAGACGGGATCGTTCACGGCCGCGGGGCAGAAACTGCACGTCTCGCAGTCGGCCATCAGCCGGCAGATCCTGCTGCTCGAGGAGGAGCTGAAGGAGCCGGTGTTCCTGCGCGTGGGCCGGCGCATCCGGATCACGCCGGCCGGCGAGGCGCTGCTCCAGCTCAGCCACCGGGTCTTCCAGGACCTCAAGGACACGATCGCGGGGATCACCGACAGCCAGGAATCCCTCAGGGGCCAGATTCGCCTGCTCGGCGGGATGACGGTCTGCCTCTACGTGTTCCCGCCGCTCCTCACCGAGCTGCGGCGGCACCACCCCGATGTCGACCTGAAGCTGGTGGCCGGCAGCTCCGAGCGCTGCCTCACGAGCCTGCGCGCCGGCACCGGCGACCTCGCGTTCCTGACGCTGCCCATCGAGCAGCCGGACCTGGTGACCGTGCCGGTGATGCAGGAGGAACTGCAGCTGGTGACCGCGGCCCGGCACCCGCTCTCCCGCAAGCGCAAGATCCTGCCGCAGGACCTGGTGCGCCAGCCGTTCGTGCTCTTCGAGTCGGGGTCGAACTCGCGGCGCGTGATCGACGAGTTCTTCATGACCGCGCGCATCGAACCGAACATCGTGATGGAGACCGAGAACGTCGAGATCATCAAGGCGATGGTCAGGAACGGCATCGGGATCAGCATCATCCCCTACCAGGCGGCGGCGCGGGAGGTCGCCAGCGGCCACCTCTTCTGCGCGCGGATCGAGGGCCGCTCGCTCGTCCGGGAGACCGGCTGGGTCTACCCGAAGATGAGCCGCACGCCGCGATCGGTCCAGGAGGTCATCCGCGCCTTCGAGCGCGTGCGGCCGAAGCTGCGCCTCGCGCCGGCATGAGACACGCGCATCGGTCGGATGCGATCATTCTATTTTTTGGCTGGCAACGGCTCGGGTAGGATCGCTCCTGTCATCATCAGCAGCGAGGCACGCCCATGGACCGTGAGCACGTCATTTCGGTCGTCCTGAGCGACGAGGACTGGAAGGCCTTCATCGAGGCCCAGCCGCAGCCCGTCGAGTGGCTGCGCCAGCGGATCCGCGAGAGCATCTCGTCCCGCCAGCCGGCCGCGCGCCCCGGCCCCATCAAGCACTAGTTCCAGGCCCGGTACACGACAAAGGCGCGGCCCCTCGGGGAGCCGCGCCGTTGTCATGTACCGGGGTTCGTCAGGTTCGTCAGGTTCGACGGGTTCGACAGGTTCGTCGGGTTCGTCTGCGCACCCTTGGCACCCCTGGCACCTCTGGCACCCCTGGCACCTATTTCTGTATCGTCGGCGGCTGGCGCAGTGAGTAGGACGTGCGCGACCAGACGTTCAGGTCGGGCTTGGTCACCTTCACCTCGATCTTGCGCGTCCGCTTGAGCGGGTCGGGGTTCGACGAGTAGTAGCCGACCATGTAGTAGTCGCTCGTCTCGGCGTCGATCCGCTTGAGCGCCTTGTCGAAGTCGTTCTGGTTGACGACCGCGATGCCGCCGGTCTCGTCGGCGAGGACCCGCAGGCTGTCCTGGGTCTTGCGGACGTGCTCGCCGTACTCCGCCGGGTCGATCTGCTCGTCCATGTCCGAGCCCGCCACGAGGCCGCGCGGGTCGATCGTGTACAGGGTGGCGTTGGCGCGGTTGGCCGTGCGCGTCAGCTCAGCGAGCTCGCGCGCGAGGTCCGCGTCCGCGAACACCTGGCCGCGGTTGAACTGGTCGTTGAAGGCCTTCCCCTCGTCCACGGTCTGGCCGTACCGGCCGTCGAACGTGTCGCTCTCGCCGAGCCGGGCGTTGGCGAAGGGGTCGAAGTCGTAGCCGTTGCTCACCCAGATGACCGCCTTGCGGCGGTTGTTCACCCGCTCGAGCTGCCGCAGGAAGTCGTAGGCGGTCGAGAACGCCACGTGGGCGCGGTACCGCACCTCCTGCGGGCCGTCCGGGCCTTCCGACCCCTGGATGATGTCCGCGGCGCGCAGGCCGTTGCCCGTGATCTTCTTGATCGCCTCGTCCAGGACCTTCCGGTCGTAGGTCATGTCGATGGCGAGCGAACTCGGCCCGGTCGAGACGATGGCGAACATGTCGCCCTCGTGCACCAGGTTGCGCGCGATGCGCTTGAAGAGGTCGCGGATCCGCCCCGTGTTCCGGAAGTCCAGGTGGAGGTCGTCCACCATGATCAGGAAGATGCGGCCGGCCGTGTCGTTCCGGGGCCGCTGCGGCGGCAGGATGATCCCCTCGGTCGTCGGGGGCGGGGGCGGCGCCTGGAGGTTGTGAACGCGGCCGCCGTGGACCAGCGTCAGGGACGCGATGTCCTGCTTGACGCCGTCCTCGTAGACCTCGAAGTCGTCCTTCGTCAGGTCCGCCACGAACTGGTCGCTGTCGTTGCGGACGATGACGTCGGTCGTCACCAGGTCGATGGCGACGCGAAAGGTCGGCTGGCTCTGCTGGTCACCGCCGGCCTGCGGGGTCTGCGGGGGCTGCGGAGCCTGGGCCCGGAGCCGTGCGGCGTCGGGTCCGGCCACCAGGGCCAGCCCGCAGGCCAGCGCCACGAGTCCGAGACGGATCCTGCTGGTCTCCATGTCGTAAGTATATGACGGTTGGAGGGTCCCGGCGGCCGGGGCTCTGCGGTACCATGGCAGCCCATGCGCGTCGCCATTGGTGCCGACCACGCCGGATTCGAGCTCAAGCGGACCCTGGCCGGGGTCCTCGCCCAGCAGGGCCACGAGGTCCTCGACCTCGGGACCCACTCCGAGGCCCCGGTCGACTACCCCGACATCGCCGAGGCCGTCGCCCTGGCCCTCAGGAACGGCCAGGCCGACCGTGGCATCCTCGTGTGCGGCTCCGGCGCCGGAATCTCGGTCGCCGCGAGCAAGATCCCCGGCATCCGCGCCGCGGTCTGCCACGACGGCTACTCGGCGCGCCAGGCCGTGGAGCACGACGACCTGAACGTGCTCTGCCTGGGCGCCCGCGTCATCGGCCCCGCGCTGGCGCGCACCCTCGTCGAGGCCTTCGTCGCCGCCACCTTCTCGGGCGAGGACCGCCACCTGCGCCGGCTGGCCAAGGTCCACGACCTCGAGTCGCGGTACGGCCGCGGGGCCTGACGCTGGCTCGCCGCCTGCTGCTGGCCGCCGCCGGGCTGGCCGCCGTCCTCGTCGTGGCCGTCGCCGGCCGCGAGGCCGCGGCGCTCGTGCCGCGCTTCGCGGCCGCGGTCGCGGGCCTCGGCGCCTGGGGCCCCGTGGTGTTCATCCTCGGCTACGGCGCGGCGGCCGTCGCCCTGGTGCCGGGCTCGCTGCTGACACTGGCGGCCGGCGCCGTCTTCGGCCTGGTCCCGGGCACCCTCTACGTGATGGCCGGGGCGACACTCGGCGCCACGCTCGCCTTCCTGAGCGGCCGCTACCTCGCGCGCGCCTTCGTCGAGCGGCTCCTGGCCGGCAATCCGCGGCTCGCGGCCGTCGACCGGGCCGTCGGCCGCGAGGGCTTCCGGCTCGTCCTCCTCCTGCGCCTCTCGCCCGCCGTGCCCTACAGCCTGCTCAACTACGCCCTCGGCCTGAGCCGCGTCCGGATCGGCGACTACGTGCTGGCCTCGGTCGGCATGCTGCCGGCCGTCGTCCTCTACGTCTATACGGGGAAGGTCGCCGGGGACCTGGCGAGCGCCGCCAGCGGCGTGGGTCCCGCCCGCGGCGCCGCCTACTACGCCCTGCTGGCCGTCGGGCTGGCGGCGACCGTGGCCGTGACCGTGGTGGTGACCAGGCTGGCGCGGAAGGCCGTGGACGAGGCGGTCGACAGGGACTGACGGCACCCGGGAGGACGGTCGCCTCCCCTGACCGCCCTCGGCCTCAGCGGCCCAGCAGCTCCCGCCGGAGGCCGTCGAAGACGGCGTCGGCGCGCTCGACGCCGTGGACCACTTCCTGCGGCGTCACCCAGGCGTCGGGGTCGAGGCCCGCCGCGCGCGCGCGCCAGGCTTCGCGGGTCGCCTCGTCGAAGGGCTGCTCGTCGATCCGGGCGCAGATCTCCGCATAGCGGGCCCGCAGGCGGGTCGCGATCTCCCGGCCGACCAGTTGCTCGAGCACGTCGTGCACCGGGGCCACGGCGGCCTCCTCGGCCTCCTCCCCCGCGCCATCGTCCCCGCCATCGTCGGCGGCCAGCTGGGCCACGACCTCGGCCTCTTCCTCGGTGACGGCGTCGGGGGCCGCCGGGGCGGCGACCAGGGGCGCCGACGCGGCCGGCTCGGATGGCGCGGCAGGCGCGGCTCCGCCCCCAGGGCGCTTCGCCTTCCTGCGGGGCTTCGACGACCGGCGGTCGAAATCGGGCGGGGGTGGCGGCGGGGGGCCCACCTCGAGGATGTGGGGCCAGTCGAAGTCGATGTCGGGGTGCTGCACCTCGATGGTGCGGATCGCGTCCTCGTCCAGGGCGGCCCGGCCCACGCGCACGGCGGGCGCCGAACGGTACCAGTAGAGCACGCGCGGCCGGGCGCCCGGCTGCTCGGCATGGAGCAGCACGGTGTTCTCGTAGCCGTAGCGATCGCGCGTGAACCGGAGGAAGGGCACCGCGGCCCCCCTCAACGGCGCCGGGCGCCGCGCGCCGGCTTCGCCTTGGCAGCGGCCTTCGCGGTCTTCGCCGACTTGGCGGTCCGCGCGGGCCGCGCCGCGGCGGCGCGGGCCGGCTTCTTCGCCGCGGGGGCCTTGGCGGTCCGCGCCGGCTTCGCTGCCTTGGCGGCCTTTGTCGCCTTGGCGGGCCTGGCCGTCTTGACCACCTTTGCCGCCTTCGCCACCTTCGCGACCTTGGCCGGCTTCACGGGCTTCGCGGCCTTGGCCGGCTTCGGCGCCGCCGCCTTCGCGGCCCGGGCGGCCTTGGAGGCCTTCGCCAGCTTCGCCAGCTTCGCGGCCGAGACCGCGGGCGCCTTCGGGGCGGCAGGGGGCCTGGCGGCGACCGTGCGGGCGGCCGCCTTCGGGGCCGGCCTCATCTTGGCGGCCGCCTCGTCGCGATGGACCATGGTGAAGCGGACCTGGTCGAACGCGAGGTGGTAGGTCCAGATCTCCGCGACGGGGATATGGTGCTCCGCGCAGAGGCGCCGGGCGCTCTCGAGCGCCTGGGGCGGCACGTAGAGGTAGAACGGCACGTGCAGGCGGCCGAACGGCCCCCACTCGGCGAGCGCCTCGAGGTAGTTGACCGACTCACCGGTCTCGACCTCGACGGTCCCCTCGAGTCGGGTGGTCTTCTCGGCGCCGAAGAGGACCAGGTCCGGATAGACGGCGAGCTCGCCGGACATCACCGACTGGTTCTGTTCGCCTCCGGGGTTGATGGCGACCTCGTGCTTCCGCCGGTAGCGGCCCTCGAGGAGTCGAATGACGCGGTCGTGTTCGAACTGCTCGCGGACCGGGCGGGTGAGGATCGGGCTCACTGGACCTCCGGGATCGAAAACAAACTCGATAATATAGCATGCGATGACAACGACGAGGCCGAAGCTCACCGACAGCCGTTTCCTCAAAGCCTGCCGCCGGGAACCCGTGGACCGCACGCCGGTCTGGTTCATGCGCCAGGCGGGCCGCTACATGGCCGAATACCGTGCCCTGAGGCAGAACTACACGCTTCTGCAACTCTGCCGGACCCCCGACCTGGCGACCGAGGTCACTCTACAGCCAATCAACCGGATCGATCTGGACGCCGCCATACTTTTCTCGGATCTGCTCATCCCGCTCGAGCCCATGGGCATCCCCTTCGACTTCGTCAAGGGCGAGGGGCCCTCGATCGAGCGGCCCATCCGGACCGAGGCCGACATCGCGGCCATCCACGCCTTCGAGCCCCGCGAGGCCCTCGGCTTCACCTTCGAGGCCATCCGGCAGATCACGCAGGCGCTCGACGGCCGCGTGCCGCTCATCGGCTTCGCGGGCGCCCCGTTCACCCTCGCCTCGTACGCCATCGAGGGCGGCCACTCGAACAACTTCGCCCTGACCAAGGCCCTCATGTACGGCAACCCGTCGGCCTGGCATCGCTTCGCGGGCCTGCTGGCGGAGGTCGTGGGCGACTACCTCGTCGCGCAGGTCGAGGCGGGCGTCGACGCGGTCCAGGTGTTCGACTCGTGGGTCGGGGCGCTCAACGCGGCCGACTATCGCGAATTCGCGCTGCCCCACACCCGCCGGATCTTCGAGAAGATCGCCGGCGCGGGCGTCCCCACCATCCACTTCGGCACCGCCACGGGGTCCATCCTCCGCGAGATGCGCGAGGCGGGCGGCGACGTCGTCGGCGCCGACTGGCGCATCCCGCTCGACGAGGCCTGGGACCGGATCGGGCACGATCGCGGGATCCAGGGGAACCTGGACCCGACACTCCTGCTCGGGCCGCGCGAGCGCCTCTTCGCCGGGGCCGACGACGTGCTGGCACGGGCCGGCGGGCGGCCGGGCCACATCTTCAACCTCGGGCACGGCATCCTGCCGATGACGCCGCTCGAGCACGTGCAGGCGCTGGCCGAGCACGTCCACGACCGCTCCGCGGTCTGACCCGGATCCCGGCCCGAGACCCATGTCCGACACCATCGTCATCGGCGGCGGCATCGCCGGCCTGTCCGCCGCCTGGGAAATCGCCAGGCGTGGCGGGCGCCCGCTCGTGCTCGAGCAGGGCCCGCGCGCCGGCGGCGTCATCCTCACCGAGCACATCGACGGCTTCGTCATCGACGGGGGCCCGGACGCGCTGCTCATCCAGAAGCCGGCGGCCGTCGCGCTCTGCCAGGAACTCGGGCTGGGCGACCGGCTCTTCCCCACCACGATGCCGCGCACGGCGTTCGTCCTGCGGAAGGGCCGGCTCGTGCCGCTCCCGGAGGCCTCGTTCCTCGGGATCCCGATCCGCATCGCGCCGTTCGTCACGACGCGGCTCTTCTCGTGGCCCGGCAAGCTCCGGATGGGCCTCGAGGTCGTGATCCCGCGCAAGCGGGACGCCGGGGCCGACGAGTCCATCGGCAGCTTCATGCGCCGCCGGTTCGGCCAGGAGGCCGTGACGTACCTCGCCGAGCCGCTGCTGGCGGGCATCCACGCCGGCGACGTCGAGCGCCTGTCGATGCGCGCCCTCTTCCCGCGGCTGCTCGACGCCGAGCAGGCGCGGGGCTCGGTCATCCGCTCGCTGCGCGCGATGAAGATGCCGCCCTCCCCGAAGGGCGCGTTCCTCTCGCTGCCGGGCGGCATCGGCGAGTTCGCCGACACGCTGGTCGCGAAGCTGCCGCCGGGCACGGTCCGGACGGGCGCGGGTGTCGCGACGGTGGAGGGCGCGGGCCCGTACCGGGTGACGCTCACGTCCGGCGAGACGCTCGAGGCGCGGACCGTCGTGGTCGCCGTGCCGGCCTGGGCGGCCGCGCCCATGCTGGAGCCGCTCGACCGCGAGCTCGCCGCGCGCTGCCGCGAGATCCCCTACGTGTCGTCGGCGACCGTCGCCTTCGGCCTGAAGCGCGAGCAGGTGCGGCACCCGCTGAGCGGGTCGGGCTTCGTCGTCCCCCGGGCCGAGCGCAAGGCCTTGATGGCCGCCTCCTGGGTGTCGTCGAAGTGGGCCCACCGCGCGCCGGAGGGCATGGTGCTGCTCCGCGGCTTCCTGGGCGGCGCCTACGACCCCGAGGTCCTCCAGCAGAACGACCAGACGCTGACGCGCCTGGCCTTCGACGAGCTGTCGGCGCTGCTCGGCATCACGGGCGAGCCGGTCCTGACCCGCGTCTACCGCTGGCCCCGGGCCAGCGCCCAGCACGAGGTCGGCCACCACGCCCGCATGGCCGCGATCGACGCCAGGCTGGCCGCGCACCCCGGCCTCTTCGTGACCGGCAGCGGCTTCCGCGGCTCCGGCATCCCCGACTGCGTCAGCGACGGACGCGCGACGGGGGCGGGGGTGATGGAGCAAAGCCAGGGTGCCTAGGGTGCGACGCCAGGGTGCCAAGAGTGCCCAAAGTGCCAGGGGTGCGCCGCCAAAGTGCCAAGGGTGCCAAAGGTGCCAGGGGTGCCAGAGGTGCGCGCGAAGGTTCCGTGAGTTAGCCTGATGGCCGCCGCGAATGCCGCGTCACGTCGAGAACACACAGTCGGCACGTCTGGCACCCTGACAACGCACTCTGGGCACCCTTGGCACCCTGACGGCGCACCCTTGGCACCCGTGGCACCTTTGGCACGTCTGGCACCCTGACGGCGCACCCGTGGCACCCCTGGCACCTTTGGCACCCTTGGCACCCTGACGGCGCACCCGTGGCACCCTAGGCACCCCTGGCACCTTTGGCACCCTGGTTCTCATGAAACCCATCCACCTGATCGGCGTTCCACTCGACCTCGGCGGCAACCGGCGCGGCACCGACATGGGGCCGTCGGCGTTCCGCATCGCCGGCATCACCGACGCGCTGCTCGGCCTCGGGCGCGAGGTGATCGACAAGGGGGACGTCGCGTCGCCCATTCCCGAGGGCCGCGGCCCGGGCGACGCCAGCAAGCGCTACGTCCGCGAGATCGCGGAGGTCTGCGGGACGCTCTGCGAGTCGGCGCTCGCCTCGCTCCAGGCCGGCGCCATCCCCATCGTCCTCGGCGGCGATCACAGCATCGGGGCGGGCTCGGCCTCGGCGGCGGCGGCGTGGCTCCGCGCGGCGCGCAAGCCCCTCGGCATCATCTGGGTGGACGCGCACGCGGACATGAACTCCCCCGCGTCGAGCGAGTCGGGCAACGTCCACGGCATGCCGCTCGCGGCGCTGCTCGGCACGGGGCCGGAGGAGCTCGGCGGCTTTGCCGGCGCCGCGCCGGCCGTCCGGCCGGAGCACACGGTGCTCGTCGGCATCCGCAACCTCGACGATCGCGAGAAGCAGATCGTGCGCGCGTCGAACGTCCACGTCTTCACCATGAAGGACGTCGACCGGCTCGGCATCGCCGAGGTCATGGAGCGGGCCATCGCCCTCGCCGGCGCGGACACCGGGGGCATCCACGTCTCGTTCGACCTCGATGTCTGCGATCCGACGATCGCGCCGGGGGTCGGCACCCCCGTGAAGGGCGGGCTCGACTACCGCGAGGCGCACGTGGTCATGGAGATGATGGCCGAGTCCGGCCGGCTCACCTCCCTCGACCTCGTCGAGGTGAACCCGACGCTCGACGTCCGCAACCAGACAGCCACGCTCGGCACCGAGCTGGCGCTGTCGGCGATGGGCAAGTCGATCCTGTAGGGGAAACGGGCGGCCGCGAGGCTACCGCGCGCCGGCTTCCTCGAGCATGTCCTCGAGGGTGTCCATCAGCATGACCAGGGAGTACGGCTTCTCCACCATCCGCGTGAGCGGCCGCACGGTCTCGAGGTCGCTGGACTCCGACCGGAGCCCCGAGAAGATGATGACCGGCACGCCGGCCGGCATCGACTGGACGACGTCGCGCCCCGAGCCGCGGCGCAGCCTGAGGTCCACGATGGCCGCCTGCGGGTTGTGCTGGCGGATGGCCTCGAGGCCCTCGTCCGCGGTCTCGGCCGTCACGACGGTGTACTGCCGCATCTGGAGGAACTTCACGAGCGGCTGGCGCACCGCCGTATCGTCCTCGACGACCAGCACCACGGGAGGCGTCTCGCGTACCACGCCGTGATTATAGTCGCCCCGTCGCCCATCGTCATCCAGCCCCCGGCCAAATTCCGGATTCTGGCGTCCTAACGGAAGTTCCTTTGGCGCACGGCCTGCCGTGAGGCGCCACGAAGGGACTTCCACAACAATTTCTCGAGAGGTGAGAATCGATGAAGCGCTATCGTCCTGTCATCGCGGCGGCCGCCCTCGTCCTCGCGGCCGGTGTGGCGCACCCCCGGCCCGTCGACGCGCAGCGCGCCAGCCCGCACGAAACCGTGACCGCCACCGTCGACGGCGCGAAGATCAGCGTGACCTACGGCCGGCCGTACAAGAAGGGCCGGCAGGTGGCCGGCGGCCTGATTCCGTTCACCGGCGTGTGGCGGACGGGCGCAGACGAGGCCACCACGCTGACGTCGGACAAGGCGCTGATGTTCGGCTCGCTCCACGTCGGGCCCGGCGACGTCACCCTCTTCACCGCCGCCGCCGAGAACGGCCCCTGGCACCTCGTGATCAGCAAGCAGACCGGCCAGTGGGGCACCGACTACGACGCCGCCCAGGACCTCGGCCGCGTCCCGATGCAGGTCGGCGAGGTCTCGCCGATGGTCGAGCAGTTCACCATCGAGATCCACGACACGCCCCAGGGCGGCGAGATCGTCATGACGTGGGACACCACGAAGATGACGATCCCGTTCACGGTGATGTAAGGCCGCGCGCTTCGCGCGCGTTGGGACTCACTGCGGGCGCTGGGACTCGCCTTCGGCTCGCTGGGACTCGCTGCGCTCGCTAGGACTCCCTGCGGTCGCTAGGACTCGCTGCGCTCGCTGGGCCGGAGATCCCAGCGAGCGCGAAGCGCGAGTCCCAGCGAGGCCCGCAGGGCCGAGTCCCAGCGAGCGCGAGAGCGCGGTCCTAGCGAGCCCCTGATCCCAGGCGAGTCCTGATCTGCTTCACGTGATGCCGCGTGTGAACCCGGTGGAACCGGCGCCAGTCGTCCACCGAGAACGCGCCGATGATCGGGTGATCCAGGATGGGGCGGCGGGCGCCGAAGCGCGCCGCCGCCTCGTCGTACATCGCGTCCACGGCCGCCAGGCCCGCGTGGGCGCGTTCGAGCGCTTCTGCCAGCCCGATGCCGCTCGGCGTCACGTGCGCGGGCGCCTGTCGCCCTTCCGGAAAGTATCCCAGTGACACGATGAGCAGGCGGCCGGCGCGGCTGCGCCAGGTCACCGGCGACGCCATCGGGGCGCCCGCCGCGACGACCCGGGTCAGCCCCTTGGCCGTGCCCGCGTACGCGAGCGCCAGGTGCTCCACGATCTCGGCAATCGTCCACTTTCCCGGCACGCTCCGCCGGGCCCCGGCGTCGGCGGACACGTCGAGGGTGGCCGCGTCCAGCAGCGCGCCCGTCTCGATGACGATGGGGTGCATACGGGCATCATACGGCGTTTACCCGAGGGCGTCTCGGGTGTCCGCCCCGCGGCGCCTCGGGTGCGCGCGGCCCCCGATCCCCGTGCTCAAACCCGGTCCGGCAGGGCATGCGCCCGATTGCCGGTGCGGCCCTCCAGGCGCAAAGTGGTCATGGAACAACACGGGAGGGCGTCATGAGAACCTACACAGCCGGCAACACCGTCAAGGGTGGCTTCTACCTGAACCGCGAGGACTGGACGATGCGGGTCGCGCCCGCCGAGGGCGAGGTCCTGCCGGGCAACCCGGACACGCGTTACATCGCGCTGCCCACCGTGGCGATGCTCGTCGCCGCGCCGGTCCTCAGCCTGGCGTTCGTCATCTTCCTGCCGTTCATCGGCCTCGCGCTGGCGACCCGCGCGCTGCTCGAGAAGGCGGGTCTCGTCGCGACCGAGCTCCGCGAGCACCCGCCCACCGAGGCGGCCCGCCACGCGGCGCGCAAGTGAGCGCGGCTACTGCCCCGCGCCGCGGACGCGGAAGTCGGTGACGACCGGCAGGTGGTCCGAGACCGCCCGCGCGTCGCCCTCCTCCAGGCCGAGCGCGGCGAGCCGCGCGGGCGTCACGCCCTCGGGATCGAACGGGAACGCCCGATCCACGGCGAGCACGGCGCCCGAGTAGAGCATGAAGTCCAGGCGGCCCGGCGTGAACGCGGGATAGCGGGTGCTCCGCCACGTCGCCTGGGAGCGGTCGGCCAGCCGGTAGGCCGGGGACACCGCCAGCGGCGTCCCCCCGCGGCCGAGTCCCGAGCGGAGCCGTGACAGCGGCTCCGCGGTGCCAACGAGGTTCAGGTCGCCCGCGATGACGACCGCGGGGTTCTCGACCGAGCGCAGCGCCTCGTCGACGCGGTCGCGGATCGCCGTGGCCTGGACGGCGCGCAGCTGGTCCTCGGGCGAGCCGGCATAGCCGCCGCTCTGGAAGTCCACCGGGACGAACAGGATCTCGCGCCCCCCGACCTCCACCCAGGCGCCGGCCGTCGCCAGGCCGCTGGCGCGCTCGACGGGAACCAGCGTCGCGGCCGCCGCCGCGCCCATGCGCCCGGCCAGTTCGTCGAGCGTGCTCGAGGCGTAGGCCACGGTGAGCAGCTCCGGCGACGCGCGCATGGGCTGCCGCGAGGCGACCACCCCGTGCTGGCGTCCGCCGCCCAGCCCCACCACCACCTGCCATTCGCCCTTCCCCCCGAGCGGTCCCTCGCCGAGGAAGCGGCGCACCGAGGCCGGCGTGGACGCGGCGGTCGCCTCGTCCAGCACGAGCACGTCCGGGTCGAGCGCGGCGAGCACGCGGCGCACCTTGTCGCCTTCGTCCCACATGTTCTGCCCCGAGACGTTCCACTGGACGACGCGGAAGGTGCCGTCGGCCTTCGCGATGTCGCCATCGAAGCGCGGCTCCGGGGTCTCGGCCGCCGCGTGCGCGAGCGCGTACTCCCCGACGTCGGTCTGGTCGGCCACGCCGTCGGGGCCCTCGAACACGAGCTTCACCCGCACCCGCGCGCCCCGCGCCACCGGCGGCAGTCCGCCGCCGGCGCGGCGGCCCACCCGCATCTCGACGCGCGCCGCGGCGTAGGTCGGCGCGACCAGCAGGCCCAGGTCGTATCCGGAGACGATCGCGCCGGGGCCGGCGGCGGACACGGGCCGGAGGCCGTTGCCGCCGCCGTAGCCGTTCGGCCGGGCCTCGTCCTGCCGTGACAGCTCGATCACCAGGTCGACACCCGACATGTCGAACAGGCGGGCGCCGGTCGCCGGGTCGCCGTCCGCGTCGAGCAGCACGTGCAGCGCCCCGCGCATCGACTGCACGGTGACGGGCCGCCCGAGCTCGATGTCGAAGAACAGCCACCACGGGTCGTCCGTGAGGCGGATCGCGCCGAGGTCGATCGCCGCGTCGCCGGGCGCGTCGACCGGGTCGGTGAGCACGGCGGCCACCTGGTCCCAGTCCTCGAAGCGGCCGTCGGTGCGGATCGGTGACGGGTCGTCGGCCGGCGAGCAGGCCGCGGCCAGGGACGCGATGAGGAGCAGCCCGAGGAGCCGGCGCGGGCCGGTCCGGGGGCCTGGACGGAGGGGAGGCACGGCAGGATCAATACCTTTCCGGGGCGCGGATGGCAACCGTCATCCGTCGTTGACGTCGATCACGCCCTCCCGGAGCGCGAAGCGGATCAGCGCGGCACGCGAGTGGAGATCCAGCTTCTGCATCAGGTGCTCGCGGTGCGTCATCGCCGTCTTGACGCTGATGTCGAGGCGCTCGGCGACGTCCTTCGTGCTCAGGCCCTCGGCCACGAGCTTCAGCACCTGCTTCTCGCGGGACGTGAGCTGGTCGTAGGTCGCCGCGGCGCCCTCCGCGCCCGGCGACGGGTCGACGAGGGCCGACCGCGCGATGGCCGGGTCGAGGACGAGCCCGCCCTGGTGCGCGGCCCGGATGGCGCCGGCCAGCTCGCTCCCCGCGGTGCGCTTGAGCAGGTAGCCGGCCGCGCCCGCCCGCATGAAGCGGCGGACGTACTCCGGGTTCTCGTGCTGCGTCAGCACGAGCACCCGGGTGTCGGGCTGGTCGCGCCGGATGGTGAGCGTCGCCTCGAGCCCGCCCAGGCCGGGCATCGCCACGTCCATCACCACCACGTCGGGCCGCAGCTCGGCGGCGCGGCGGATGGCCTCCTCCCCGCTCGCGGCCTCGCCGACGACCTCGATGTCGGGCGCGGCGGCGAGCAGGGCGCGCAGCCCTTCCCGGAGGATGGCGTGGTCGTCGGCCAGCAGCACGCGGATGCGCGTCATGATGGAGCCTCCCGCGTCACCACGGCGGGCACGGTGGCCACCACGCGGGTGCCCCGTCCCGGCGCGGAGTCGACGAAGAACGACCCGCCGAGCAGCTCGACGCGCTCGCGCATGCCCAGCAGGCCGAGGCCGCGCGCGCCGCCCGCCGGGTCGGCCACCGCCTCCGGCTCGAAGCCGACCCCATCGTCCTCGACCTCGACGGTGAGGAGGCCGTCCTCGAGCGACACCTGGACCAGCACCGTCTCGGCGCCGGCGTGCCGCTCGATGTTCGCCATGGCCTCCTGGACGACGCGGAAGAGCGCGATCTCGACTTCCGGCGCCAGCCGGCCGTCGAGCCCGAAGAACTCGCACCGGACCGAGATGCCGCGCGCGGCGAGGTGCTGGTCGGCGAGCCAGCGGATGGCGGGCAGGAGGCCGAGGTCGTCGAGGACGCTCGGCCGCAGGTCGTAGATGACGCGGTGCAGGTCGGCGAGCGCGCGGTTGACGAGCGCCTTGACGGACGCGAGCTGGGCCCGCGTCGCCTCGGTGCCCTCCGCCATCGTGAGGTCGAGGCTGACCCCGACGGCCGCGAGCGACTGGCACGCATCGTCGTGCAGGTCGCGCGCGAGGCGGCGCCGCTCGTCCTCCTGCGCCGAGATCACCTTGCGCAGGAGCTCGGCGCGCCACGTGTCGCGATCGTGCAGCCGATGGCACATCTGCTCGAGGTCGCGGGTGCGATCGGCGACGCGCTGCTCGAGGTCGTGCGCGTGGCTCGCGATCGTCTCGAGCGACACCCGCAGCGAGCTGCGCAGCCGCTCGAGGGCGGCGCCGAGCCGGCCGATCTCGTCGTCCGGCAGCACCGGCAGCGGGGTGCCGAGATCGCCCGCGCCCATCCGCTCGGCGGCGGCGGTGAGCGCCAGCACGGGCCGCCTGACGCTCCAGGCGGTGCCCCACGCGAAGACGGCGCCGAGCGCGATCAGGAAGGGCGCGAGGCCGAAGAGCAGCGCGCGAATCGCCGCCGGCGTCTCGGCCGCGCCGCTCGGGAGCCCGGGCATCGCGACGCTCCAGGGCAGCAGCGCCAGGTCGGCCGACGGCGCCCCGCCGGCCGTCCCGCGCTCGACGAGGCGGGCCCCCGACGAGTCGAGCAGGTCGGTGACCGGGCGCGCGTCGCGGCGGAACTCGATGGCCGCCACGTAGGCCGGCGTGCCGGCCCGGTCGACCAGCGACACGAGCAGCGTCACCTGGCGCCGGGCCGGGTCGCCCGGCTCGACGCGCACGACCGGCCGTCCGCCGGCCAGGGCCGCGCGGATCTCGGTCGCCGTGGGAGGCGGCTGGCCGCCGCCCGCCGGCTCGCGCGCCACGACGCCGCCGTCGGCGTCGGCGAGCGCGACGCTGGCGATGACCGTGGTGCGCAGGAAGGCGCGGCGCAGCGCCGCGCGCTCCGGCGCGACGTCGCCGTCGGTGGCGCGGAGGTCCGGCAGGCCGGACAGCTGCTGCACGGCGGCCAGGTCGTCGGCGACGAACCGGTCGATGGCGTGCGCGACGACGCGCGCCGTGGCGGCGCGCGCCTCCTGTCCCTGCCGCCGGACCTCCTGGAGCGACAGCCAGCCGGTGGCGCCGATCAGGACGAGCGACACGATCCACCCCGCGCCCTGCAGCAGCAGGACGCGGGCGCGGATGCCGTGCCGATCCCACCGGCGCTCCGGCATGTCCCCCTCCGGGCAGCTACGGCGCGGGCGGCTTCCCCGCCGCCGGCGTGCCGAAGCGCTCCTCGTACTCGAGCGGGTGCTCGTGCTGCATCCGGCGCCGGCTGATCGTCCCGGTGAAGATCGCCGGGTCGAACGGGAACACGTCGGGGCTGAGGTGCGCGTTGTAGATGTGCCAGACGATGATCGTGAGGAACGCGAGCAGCCCCTCGCCGCTGTGCGCGGCCTTGGCGGCCGGGATCAGCTGCGCGGGCAGCCACGTCGCCACGGTGATCGGGTAGAGCAGCACGATCCCGGTCACGATGACGATCACGCTCCCCATGATCATCCCCCAGTACTCGAACTTCTGGCGGTAGTCGAACCGGCCGAACCGCGCCTGCACGTTCGACAGCCCGAGGTAGTACTTGAGCGTCGTCATCGCGTCGACGAAGTCCTGGCGGTCGACCACCAGGGTGAGCCGCATGCGGCCCGACAGGGCCCCGCGGACCACCTTGGCCACGTGGAAGATCGTCATGAGCGTGAAGAGCACGCCCATGGCGCGGTGCACCATGCGGACGACCTCGATGCCGCCCATCCCCTGGATGAGCCAGACCGCGATCGCCGACTGGAAGTACTTCTGCGGCAGCCCGGTGAGGCAGAGCGCCGTGAAGACGATCATCACGGCGAAGTGCTCGGCCCGCTGCGCGCGCGAGAAACGGACCACCATGTCGCTCATCGGTTCACCACGACCCGCCAGACATGCAGCAGGATCTGGAGCGCGAGCCCGCCGATGATGAACGGGATGAGGATCCAGTACAGCCACTGGACCGCGTAGACGAGGGGCGCGTGGCTCCAGCTCGGCTCCCAGTGCGAGAGCCACGCATCCGGGAAGTCGTCGGCCGCGCCGGCATGGCACGTCCGGCAGCGCTCGGCGAGGTGGCTGCGCATCGTCGCCGCCGCGGCGCCGGTCGCCTTCTGGATGTCGTGCACGCCGTGGCAGTCGGTGCAGAGCGCCGCGATCGTGGCGCCGTCGCCGTGTCCCGCGTCGAACGACGCGGTGACGCCGTGGAAGTCCTGCAGGTAGGTCGTCAGGACCGCCGTCGACAGCCCGTACTTCTTCATCCGCGCCTCGTCGGCGTGGCAGTTGCCACAGAGCTCCGGCGTCCGCGCCCGCCAGCCGGCGGTCGAGGCGCCCTCGATGGCGTGCGACTGGTGGCAGTCGGTGCACACGGGCACGTCCGGGTTGTCGTCCTGGGCCAGCGCGGCGCCGTGCACGCTCGAGGCGTAGGCCGCGTTCACCCCGGCATGGCACGTCGCGCAGGTCGCCGAGATGCGGGTGCGCGGCGTGGCGGGCGGCTGGATGTCGTGCGACCCATGGCAGTCCACGCAGGTCGGCGCGTTGAGGTCGCCGCGGGCCAGCGCCCGCGCGTGCGCGCTGTCGAGCGTCTTCGTGTAGTTCGCGAAGTGGCAGTGCTTGCACGTCTCGTAGGACGCCACCCGGAACGCGCGCCGTGACTGCGCCGCCAGCGGGGCGTGCGGCATCTCGAGCATGCCGTGATGGCAGTCGAGGCAGGAATGGCGGGCGCCGTGCACCGAGCCGGCAAAGCCGGCGCGATCCACGGTCAGGGGCAGGACCTCGCCGCTCGGCAGCGTGACCGAGAGCGACGGGTCCTCGTGGCAGGCGAGGCACGTCTCCAGGATCGTCGCGGGATCGTCTGCAGACGCGGGTTGTGCGCTGAGTGAGAGGGATACGTAGAGGATGAATGCAACCGCGCCCATGATGACGACGCCTCCTCGGCGATCGGTGCGCGGGGACTACCGGCGAGGGGTGCAATTGGACTGCCAGCGGGGCGCAGGGAATTCGCCCCGGAACCGCCGCCATCGGGCGTCCGCGCCGGTTCCCTGCCGGGTCCCCGGCAGCCGCGCGCCACGTTGCCGCTACAATGGAGACGAGGGCCGGTAGCTCAGTGGTAGAGCATCTGACTTTTGGTCAGGTGGACAATTGACGTTTTCACAATGGAAATGGGGTCCACCGAGGCTCGGGGTAAGCTCGGGGTAAGCGCGGCGCAGGACTAGCTGGGTCGGTAGCTCAGTGGTAGAGCAATCGGCTTTTAACCGATCGGTCGTGGGTTCGATCCCCACCCGACCCACCAATGTGACGCGCAGGCCAGATCGCGGACGGGGTCCGCCTTCTGAAACTGTGGCCGCCCCGGGCATCAGACGACTTCTCGCCGGTGACCCGTGCAGGCCACGCGGCATGTGCGTGACGTAAATGGATCGCACAATGCGCGAGGCTGATCGCGGCTCCGCGAACCGCGGGACCGAGAGCGGCGTGCCGGAGCAAGATTCCGCCGCCCCGTGACAGCCGCGAGAACGCCGAGGGCATCGGTCGGCTGCCCCCCTACGCTCCCCTCACCCGCCCCATCATTGAGCGATCTCGCCACAACAGTCATACGTTGTGATGGCCAACCAATCCGCACTAGACTGCCGAAGCGCTCAGGTATCCACGGCACCTTTCCGTGGTACTTTCAAAGGGCAAGAGGCCCCATATGGTCACGCCTGTCGAGCTCAAATTTCATATCAGGGCCTACACCAAGGCCACGATGCCCCTCGGTCGCCTGGGACAGTATCTGGCCGAGCTCGCGATTCTCCTCGGCGAGCGCAGCAGCGTGCATCTGGATCGCCTTGAAGACGGTAGCGTCGTTCCCGTTGCCAGGATCGATCCCGAGGCTGGCCCCAAGGTTCTCGAGAGGGTTCATGTGGTGCGCTCGGGCAACGGCCCGGCCGACGCAAAGAGGGCCAAGTCCAAGATCGAACGTCTGCTGGCCGAGGACAACGCCGAAGACGCCGAGCTGATCCATGTCGGCGGTGCTCGAATCTTGGAGTTCCGAGGCAAGGAAGCCGCCAGTCCAACGTACGGCCCGATCAGGCAGCACGGTGAACTCACCGGCGTCGTCATCATGGTGGGCGGCAAGAACGACCCTGTCCCCGTGCACCTTGAGGACGG
Organism: Vicinamibacterales bacterium; assembly: GCA_050250645.1. Taxonomy (GTDB): domain Bacteria; phylum Acidobacteriota; class Vicinamibacteria; order Vicinamibacterales; family UBA2999; genus JBFWVR01. The sequence continues at coordinate 5,042 of JBFWOG010000001.1, read as the reverse complement.
AGAACGCACCTACCTCTGTGAGGCCAGACGAGACGTCGCCCGCAAGCTCGCTCCGCTGCTGTTCGACACTCCCATCCGCGCGTCGGGATATGGACGTTGGTTCCGCAACCCAAGAGGCGAGTGGGAGATGGAGGACTTCCGAATCAACGATTTCGTTCCCCTTGACGCGGCGCCGCTCTCCAGCCTGATCTCAAATCTCCGACAGGTGCGTTCAGCGTGGCTCGCTAGCCCAGATCCGCTAGCCGACCTCCGTAGGCTGAAGGAGGACTAAGCCGTGGAGGTCATGCTGGACACGAGCGTGCTCACTCTCTTCTTGAAGCCGGACATCGTTCCGCCCAACGACCCCGCAACGGGGAGGCCGATCACCCACGCGACGGCGAGGATCGAGCACGCCATCAAGACGCTGTCGGCCAAGGGCGCAAGGATCGTCGTCCCGGCCACCGTGTTGGCTGAGTTCCTGGTTTGCGCTGACGAAACAGCCGTCCAGGACTACATCGACGCGCTGCACAACAAGGCGGGAATCGAAGTGGTTCCCTTCGATTCGATCTCAGCGATAGAAGCTGCGCACGATCAGCGCCGAGCTCTTATGGACGGCAACAAGCAGGAGACGTTCAGTTCACCTCGCCAATGCCTAAAGGCAGACCGTCAGATTGTCGCTGTCGCGAAGACACGACGCGTCGATGCGATTATTTCCACGGATGACGACATCAGGAAGATCTGCGAGACGATGGGGGTGAAATTCATCGGAGTGTGGGATCTTGAGATTCCTGAGTCCGACACACCGCTGTTGGATGCGGCCGAGGCGAATCTCGATGATGTCGAAACCGGCGAGACCACCGCACCGTCACCGTCACCGACCGCGCTGGATAGTGGGTCACCGGCGCCGGAGTAGGTCAGCCATCGTGGGGACCTTTTTCACCGCCCTCAGGTGCCTGCCAAGTCGGGGCTTTTCGGGGTAAGCCCGGGGTAACCATCTGACCTAAGCAATCACCGTCCGTGCTTCAAGGCTGGTCGTTTTACTCAAGAAAAACGAGCCACTCGGCGCAGTAGTGTGCGCGCGCGTCGTTTCGGGGAGCCTTTTAATCAGGTGGTCGTGGGTTCGATCCCCACCCGGCTCACCAAGCCTCCCCTCTCCTGCCCCGGCCGCGCGGTGGCTTGGCGCTCACCCCCCCAACCCCCATCTGCGCATCCAGCGTCATCTGCCCATCTGTGCCGTCTCCGCATCTGTGCCATCTGTGCCATCTGTGGCCTGTGCCATCTGTGGCCTGTGCCATCCGTGGCGTAACCTCCCGACATCCCCTCCGGTCCAACACTCCGACGGCTCCCCCATCGGAGGCTCCATGCGCCATGTCGCACTCGTCGCGTCTGCCGCCCTCCTGCTCCTCGCCTGCGCGGCGGGGGCGCAGTCGCCCGCGCCCGGTCCCACCGGGCCGGCCCGGACCGGCGGCGAGCTGCCGCCCCTCGTGCCGCCGGGACAGCCGGCGCCTCCCCCCAGCGGCCCGCAGCCGACCCGCGGCCCCTGGGCGCACGTGGTCATGAGCGCCACGAGCCCGGATGGCCTGACCTGGACGCACGACGGCCGCGTGCTGCTCGAGCACGCGTCCGTGCCGGCCGCGATCGTCGCCGACAACGGCGCGATCCGCCTGTACTACGTCGACGCCACCCAGCGGCCCGAGACCACCAATTGCGCCGAGTCCCGGGACGGCGGCGTGACGTTCACGGTGCTCGGCTGCACCATCGCCAATCGCGGCGGCCTCAAGGCCGTGGACCCGTCCATCGTGCGGCTCCCCGACGGACGCTGGCGGCTCTACTACTACGCCTCCGAACAGAACACCGACTCGCACGACACGCACTACGTGCGATCGGCGCTCGCCGACGACGGCGTCCACTTCGTGGACGAGGGCGTGGCCTACTCGGAGGAGGGACTGGTGGACCCCGACGTGTACGAGGCGGGCGGACGGTGGCTGATGGCCGTGTTCAGCAACGTCCGGCGCGCGACCATCGTCGCCGACAGCCCTGACGGCCGTACCTTCTCGTTCCTCGGCCTTCACTCGCTCGACCGCTGGGGCACTACCGCGCCGTACCACCTCGACGATGGCCGCCTGCGGCTCTACGCGTTCAACCAGGAGGGCCAGAAGGAAGTGCGGAGCTTCGTCTCGACCGACGGCTTGAGCTGGGTCGAGGAACCCGGCGTCCGCCTCGAGGCGCCGGAAGGCACGCAGATCACCGATCCCTACGTCGTCCGGCTCCCGGACGGCACGTGGAAGATGTTCTTCAAGGCGTCGGCGGACCGCTAGCAGCAGGCACGGCGTCAGTCCCCGTGCCGCCGTCTTTGCGAGCCCGGGACCCTTTTCAGCACCTTGCGCTCAATCTGCGCATCTGCGTTCCATCTGCGCACCTGTGGTTCATCTGTGCATCTGTGGCTCATCTGTGGCCTGTGCATCTGTGGCTCATCTGTGCATCTGTGGCCTGTGCATCTGTGGCCTGTGCATCTGTGGCCTGTGCATCCGTGCCGCGTCATCGCTGCCCGGCCGCGAGCAGGCGCTTCGTCGCGGGGTGTCGGGGATTGGAGAGCACGTCCTCCGGGCGGCCGGACTCGACGACGACGCCCTCCGCGAGGACGAGGACACGGCTGGCCACGTCCCTGACGAAGTCGTCGTCATGCGACGTGACGAAGAGCGTGCGCCCCGAGGCGGCGAGCGCGCGCAGCGTGGCGGCCAGCTCGCCCCGGCGGGCCGGGTCGAGCGACGCGGTGGGCTCGTCGAGCAGCAGGACGGGCGGGTCCACCGCCAGCGCGCGGGCGATCGCCACCCGCTGCGCCTCGCCGCCCGACAGCTCGCGCGGCAGGGCGTCGGCCCGGTGGCCCACGCCGAGTTCCGCCAGCAGCCCCCGCGCCCGGGCCTCCGCCGCGCCGCGCGCGACACCCCGCGCGTGCACCGGCGCGAGCCAGACATTCTCCGTGGCGGTCAGGTGCTCGAACAGGTAGTGGAACTGGAAGACCATCCCGACCCGCTGGTGCAGGAGCCGCAGGGCGTCGGCGGTGGACGTGCCGGCGGCGACGGTGACCTCGTCCACGCGGATCGTGCCGGCGTCGAACGTCTCGAGGCCGGCAATCGCCCGCAGGATCGTGGACTTCCCCGCCCCCGACAGTCCCATGAGGCCGACGACCTCGCCGCGGTCGACCGCCAGGTCCACGCCGTCGAGCACGCGCTGGCCGCCGCGGCCGAGGCCGAGCCCCCGGATCTCGAGCACCGCCGTCATGCCGTCGGCCTCTGCCACCGGGCCTCGAGCTGGCGGGCGAGGTGCGCGAGCGGCAGCGACATCGCCAGGTACAGCAGGGCGCAGATCGCGCCTGGAATCGCCCAGCTGCCGATGTTGGTCGCGAAGATCTGTGTCTGCTTGGTGAGCTCGACGACGGTGAGTACCGAGACGAGCGACGAGTCCTTGAGGAGCGCGACGAAGTCGTTGGTCATCGGCGCCAGCGCGAGCCGGAGCGCCTGCGGCACGCGCACCAGCCGCAGCACCTGGAAGTCGCGCAGCCCGAGCAGCCGTGCGGCCTCGAGCTGTCCCTTCGGCACCGCCTGCAGCGCGCTCCGGTAGATCTCGCTCTCGAACGCGGCGTAGTTGAGCGCGAGGCCGAGCAGCGCGGCGGCGAAGGCCGGCAGGCGGACCACGGCGGCCACGCCGTAGTAGATGACGAAGAGCTGGAGCAGGATGGGCGTGCCGCGCATCAGCTCCACGTACGCCGTCAGCGCCAGCCGGGTGAGCGGCCCGCCGTAGACCCGTCCGACCGCAATCAGGATCCCGAGCGCCACGGCCACGGCCATCGCGAGGCACGAGAGCACGAGCGTCATGCCGGCGGCCTGGAGCAGCGACGGCAGGTAGCTGGCCGTCAGCGCCAAGGTCGAGCGGCGTGCCGCCGTGGGCCCCACGGGCGGCCCCGAGCCGTCGGCTGCGGCGAGCACGCGCGCGTAGAGCCGGGGCTGGTCGTCGTTCCAGACCCGCCACTTGCGGAAGATGGCCTCGAGACGGCCGTCGCGCATCGCCTGCCGCAGGATGTCGTCCACCCGGGCCATCAGGTCCGCCCGCTCCGGCGCGGCGATGATGATGTAGTGTCCGACCTCGACGGCATCCGGCTGCGTGTGCAGCCCGTCCAGCCGCCGCATCGCGCGGTCGGCGAGGACGTTGTCGAGCAGCACGGCGTCCACCCGCCCGATTTGCAGGTCCGTGTACGGGTGGACGTCATCGTCGTACGAGACGGCGGTGATGCCGTGCGCGGACTCGGCGGCCAGGAGGATCTCGTAGGCGATGGTGCCGCCGAGCGTCGCGACGCGGCGGCCCCTGAGCGCCTCGAGCGAGGTGAAGCGGTCCCGGTCCTCCGCGCGCACGGTGAGGACCTCGCGGAACTCGTAGTACGGGACGCTGGCCTGGACGGCCGCGCGGCGGGCCGGCGTGTCCTCGATGCCGCTCAGGCCGATGTCGAAGTCGCCCCGGATGGCGGACTGGTCGAGCACGCTGAACATCACCTGGACGAACTCGGGCTGGCGGCCCATCTCCCGCGCGATGAGCTCCGCGATCTCGACGTCGAAGCCGGCAAGCGCATCGGGATTGTCGGGACTGGCCTCGACGAAGGGCGCGCCGCCCTCGGCGTCGCCGCCCCAGCGCAACACGGGCGGCTCCTGCGCCGCGGCGGCGGGCGGCAGCGCGGCAAGGCCGGCGAGCGCGAGCAGGGCGGCGAGGACGGGCGCGGGGGTCACTGGCGGGCAGTATATCCGGGCGGTGCCGGCGCGCGGTGCCCGCCGGCCCGCTGGCGGCGGCGTGCTACAATTCCATGTTTCCCACCCGGACGTCCCTGTCGTCCAGAGGCCTAGGACGCCGCCCTTTCAAGGCGGTAACACGGGTTCGAATCCCGTCAGGGACGCCACTCCCCTCGATCAGGTTTCCGGCCGGATCGCGCGCCAAGGCCCGAATTTCCTCCGCCATCGGGCTCGGCACCCCCACCGCCGCCCGCCGTGTCCCACCATCATCCGCCGCGTCCGGTA